>JAJDEN010000057.1 GCA_029259775.1 Planctomycetota bacterium
GGCCGAGTCGAACTCCTTCTCCAGGGCCTTGAGGCGGGCCTTGCCGCGGGAACGGACGGCCGGGTCAGGACTGAGCGCAAGGCGCACGGCCTGGTTGACCTCGGCCTTGAGGCGTTTGGCGGCGGCTGCCTCTTCGGCGGCAGCAGCCTTCTTCTTGCCGGCCTCGGCGACGTTCTTCCACTCCTGCGGGGTGTACCACGTGTCGCCGTGCTTCTCGAAGCCCTCGGCGCGCTTGGCGGCATCCGGCGTGACCCACGCGCCCTTGTGGCGAACGTGGCCGAGCAGCTTGTGGGCAGCGGGGTTTTCGGGCGCCCACTCGAGGATCTGCTCGCAGAGCGAGCGGGCCTCCTCGTCGCGGCCGATCTTCTTCATCCAGCCGGCCAGGGCCACGCGGTTCTTGATGTCCTTCGGTTCGAGCTTCGCCAGGAAGCCCTTGATCTGCTCGTCGACCGGCTTGCCCTTGTGGCGGGCCTTGATCTTGGTGGCGGGGATGAACGTCGGGCCGAAACGGCTCACGACGTAGTAGCCCTTGCCGAGCTTGGGATCGGTGTCCGGGATCAGCATCCCCTCCACCATGCGACCGTCCTTGAGTTCCAAGGTGTCGGCCGCCGCAGCGGGCGCGGCGGCCACGAACAGGGCGCTCAGGAGGATGGCGGGCAGGATCAGGCAGGTCAGACGCATGGGATTCACTCCGGCTGGGGGGCGTGCGGGCCGCCCCGGCACGGGCTTCCGCCGGGTAGACGACTCCGGGAGAGGGTCGTCCCCAGGCGGAACCCTGGGTGGTTGCCCCTATCTCAACGTCTGGAGGACGGCTTCGCCACCGCGATCATGGGTTCGGGCCGTGAGCCCCGGCCCCATGGGCGATTTTCCGGGCCCCCCGGCGCCCGAGAATCCCCGCGCCCCTCCTCTCCGCGCCCGGAGGCCGTAGAATGCCGCCTTCGCACGGAGACGACGCTTGCGCATTTTCAGCCTCCTCTTGATCGCTGCCGTCCTGGCCATCGCTCCGTTCCTACCTCACGGTCGCTCCGCGCACGCCAAGGCAACTGATTGGGCAAAGAAGCTCGCCAGCAACGACGCCAACGACGTCTACAACACCGTCCGTGAGATCGAGCGGCGCCAGGACATCGCCGGTGGCCTGCCGCTCTTGTTGACCGCCGTCAAGACGAAGCATCCTCATATCGCCGTCGCGTGCGGCGAGGCTCTGGCGCACATGAAGCCGGAGGAGGTGGACGCCAAGCTCCTGAAGGACAGCAAGTTCAAGAAGGCTTTCAAGAAGCTCATTGGGTCGAAGGAAGCCGGCGAACAGAAGAACATGGCGCGCCTCCTTGGCGTGTGGTCGCATCCCTTCGTGGACCCACACTTGGCCCACCTCGCTTCGGGTAGGCGCTCCCCTGAAGTTCAGGCCGAAGCACTCTTCATGTGCGGTTCCATCCGAGAGTCCAAGAAGCAGCGGTTCGAGAAGACGCGCGAGGCGATCGGGAAGGCGCTGAAGGGCCGCTCCGGCGCCATTCAGGCTGCCGCCTGCTCGGCCGCCGGCCGTCGCCAGCTCCGCGTGTTCATGGCGGAGACCATCTCGGTCGTCAAGCGCAGCCGAGACAGGTACGCAGGACTGTACGGAGTGTGGGCCCTGAAGCAGATGGGCTACGTGGGAGGCGTTACGTCGTTCATCCATGTCGCGACCAAGGGGCCGAAGAGGACCACGCTGAACGCCAACCTGAAGGCGATCACTGAGCTCTCGACGCTGCGAGACATCGATGAGCTGCTCGCGTTGACGAAGTCCTCCAACAAGGACCTTCGCGATGCAGCAACGCTTGCGCTCGGGCGCATGCCGTGGCGCGTCTGGCATCGCAAGAAGCGTGACTTGAAACGCAAGATCGAGGCCGGCGGCATCACGCCGAGCGGCGGCGTCCCGGTAGCGCCCAAGAAGAAGGGGCTCCCCGACCCTCAGTTGACCGTTCCAGACAAGGTGATCGACCGATTGATAGATCTGGTCCAACACGACGCTGATTGGGAGGTTCGCGACGCAGCGCGCCAGGGTCTGCTGCGATTCGGCAAGCGGGCGCAGGCAAAGGTCCAAACCCAGCTGCCGCATACGGTGGATAGTTCAGATTACGACACAGCCCTCACCGCGATGGAGTTGTGCGGGCTCTTCGGTGCCAAGAGCGCATACAAGAGTCTGATCCGCATCGTGCGCAACGACAAGGACCTCACGCGTCGCATGTTCGCCGCGCGCGCCCTCGAAGGCGTCGGCCCCGAGAAGGCCGTCCAAGAACTCACGCAGGACCTGAAGCCCCGCAAGCGCGCCAAGGACACCGAGCTCTATGCGATACGCGCCCTGGGCTACATTCGAACCGACGCGGCCTACGACTGGCTTGTGGCGCAGCTGCTCAGCGAGGATTACAGCAAGGAGGTCCTACGAGAGGTCGAGTTCTCGCTTGAGCGACTGACCGGACACCGCTTCGGGCGCAAGCCGGACCGCTGGGCAGCTTGGAAGGCAAAGACAACGAAGCCGTATGACCCACGCGTGAAGGAGTTCGATCGACAGGAGAACCGACGCGAGGCCGTCAAGAAGAAGCTGTTCGGACTGACCGAGACTACCGAGCGAACGGTGGAGAACGGGCTGCGGTGGCTGGAGCTGCAGCAGGGCGAGATGGGCGAGTGGGACGGCAACGAGAAGGGTTTCGGAGGTGTGGTGAACTGCGAGCCCGCCTACACCGGCCTCCAGTTGCTCGCGTTCGTCGGTGCCGGCTACAACGGCGCCGAGGGCAAGTACCGCGAGACCATCCGGCGTGCGTCGGAGTTTCTCGCCGCGACGCAGTTCTACGATGGCGGATTCCCTGTGACCGGAGGTGGGGACGACGGGTGGATCTTCGCGTACCTGATTGGCATGGGGGTCTGGGGCATCACCGAGTCGTACGGGCTCTCCGGAGAGGACCTCCTTGCGGAACCGGCGCAATGGGGCGTCGACTACTTGGTCCGCACACAGACTTCGGGCGCCGGCTGGAGATACAGTGCGCGCGCGTACCAGAGCGACACGTCATGCACGTCGTGGGTGCTCATGACGACGAAGATGGCGGACCTGATCGGCCTCGACGTTGCGCAGCGCAGCTGGGATGGCGTGGACAGCTGGCTGGAGCGGTGTTCCTTTGACATGACCGGCGAAGAGGAAGTTCCGAAGGACCTCTCCACGGACTACGACTACGAGGTGGGACACCGGCGGTACTTCAAGTCCTTCACGGGGTACTTGACGCTAAGCGGAAGCGAGAAGACCGCACTCCGCGCGGTATCGATGTCCAGCGTTGGCATGGTGTGCCGTTTCTTCATGGGCTGGAAGCGCAGCCATCCGTACATGATCGGATGTGCGAACTTCCTCATGGACTTCCAGCCCCGCTGGATGGCCGGTCTCGAGAAGCAGAACGCCCGATGGTACTTCTACTACTGGTACTACGGCACCATGGCCATGCACCAGATGGGTGGCAAGTACTGGCGTAACTGGAACGACAAGATTCGCCGGATTCTAACGAAGCACCAGGTCCAGAGCCCCGAGTCACTACGAGGGTCATGGCAGCCCGACTCGGTGCGGTTCGGAGGGGGCCGCCTCCTCTCAACCCCGCTCGCGATCATGACGCTCGAGACGTACTACCGCTTCTCACCGCTGATGGGCAAGCCGCCCGCGGAAGAAGAAGACGAAGCCGACCCCAAGGAGGCGGACGCCAAGAAGCTGCCCAAGAAGTAGGCGTCGCGCTACGCGCGCTTGAAGTGCTTGCGCACCGAGCGCGGGACGGGCTCGTCGGATGTGAGCAGGACATCGACCCCCGGGGCCGGCGTGTCGCTGTAGCGCGTGGTGACGAGGCGGACCGGTGTGGTGAACAACGCCTTCGCCCCGCGCATGACGCGCAACTCCACCGGGCCGTCACCGAGGTGCAGCTGCACTTCCTCGCGGCTCGAGCCACGCAGGCGCACCAGGAGGGTCGAGCGGCCCAGCGCCGTAACCGGACCGACGAAGAGCGGACCGGCGACGCCGGCTGTCTCGTCGAGCAGGAACGCCGCGGTCGGCCGCGCCGGATCGGCGGACCAGCGCAGCTCATGCTGCAGCGTCGCCTCGCCCCAAGCGGGCATGTCGCCATGCTCGTCGAGCAGGCCCAGGCTGCGCTGCTGCCCCTCGCTCAGCGGCTGGACGAAGCTGCAGCCGAGCGCGAGCTCGCCATCGTCGTCCGCCGTGACGAGCAGCCGAACGACCTGCGCCTCGACGGCGACGTCGCAGTCCGTGAACTGGAGATCGAAGCTGTCCCGGAAGTGACGCTCGAGCAGCGCGAACTGCTCGGCCGGGCCCATCGGTTGTCCGGCGTCCGAGATGTCATGGATCGGGACGCGCACGAGGGCGCCGTCCATCGAGAGGTCGTGGACGGTCCCGTCGAACTCCGCGTGCACACCCCGCACCCGGGCGGGGAGCAGGACGGGCCTCCGCTCGACACGACGCTTGCCAGAGACAAGCGCATCGAGGGCGGCGGCGGGTTCAGGTTGCACGGACATGAGATCCCTATCGGCCTGGCCCCGCTTCAACTCGCTGCAGAAACGCGTACAAGGGCCAACGCCGGGCTTACGCGAGAGATCAGGCCGTCTTCTGGATCCGCTCGCGACGGGAGCCCCGGTCCTCGACCTGGCCCAGGCCCATCGCATCGAGCTCCGCGCGGAAGCGCGTGTCGAAGTCGGCGCTCATCTTCTCGATGGTCGGCAGGACGCGCTCGAAGGCCTCGACCACGCCGGGGTCGAACTGGGTGCCGGCGCACCGGCGCAGTTCGGCGATCGCTACGGATACGGGCTGCGCCTTCTTGTAGCAGCGCTCGGAGGTGATCGCGTCGAAGGCGTCCACGACCGAGAAGATGCGTGCCGAGAGGGGGATGTCCTCTCCGGCGAGGCGGCTCGGGTACCCGGCGCCGTCGTAGCGCTCGTGGTGGCAGAAGATGACGTCCGCTGCGCCGGCGAGGAACGGGATGCGCCGCACGAAGTCGGCGCCAAGCTGCGGGTGCGTCCGCATGACCACCCACTCCTCGTCCGTCAGCGAGCCCGGCTTGGTGAGGATGTTGTCGGGAATGGCGTACTTGCCGATGTCGTGCAGCATCGCGCCCAGCTCGAGGTCGCGCATGCGCTTGTCGGGTACGCCGATCTCGCGGGCCAGCAAGCAGCAGAGCTCACGGACGCGGAAGAGATGCCGCATCGTCGAGGCGTCCTTGCCCTCGATCATGGCGGCAAAGCCGATCACGGTCCCGTCGTACGTTGCCTGGATCTCGCGCGTCTTCTCGCGCAGCTCCGCTTCGAGCTGCGCGCGATAGTCGTGGCGCAGCTTGTAGATCTGGCGCAGCTCGAGCGCGCGCTCGACGGCATTGTGGATCTCGGCGAGGTCGAAGGGGTTCTTCTGCAGGAAGTTGCAGGCACCGAGGCGGATGGCCTCCATGGCGTACTTCCACTCGTCGTAGGCCGTCAGGATCATGAACGGCGTAGCCGACTCGACGTACGGCTGTACGCGCCGGAGGAAGGCCAGGCCGTCCATCTTCGGCATCTCGATGTCACTGATGATGACGTCGTAGCCCTCGGCGTCGTCGCGGACCTTCGCCACGCCGACCTCGCCATTCTCGGCGTGGTCGCATGTGTGGCCCTGCGCTTCGAGATAGCGCGAGAGGACATCCCGCAGGGAGTCCTCGTCTTCGACCAGCAGGATCCGCCCCATCACCTTCTGCTCCGATCCGTTGGTGCGCATCGCACCGGGAATTCGATCTCTTCTCTGTCGGCCGCTCGAGGTCCCCGACTGAACGTCCGAGAAGGATTCTTCCAGCCGCGTCCCAGAGCCTCAACGTGCCGGGGCCTGCCAAGCGCAGCCGCAACGCGACCGAATCGCCCTGGAGGGCTGCGGACGTCCATTTGCTGCGCGTGCGAGACGGAGGGGAATCGCGGCAGCGCCCTCACAAAGTCCAAGCATACGGAGGCGGACCGAGCCTGCGCTCAGGCCTCGAGCGCTGGCGCCACCTGAGGCTCCGCGGCGGCGCGCAGGGCGGCGCGTCGGATCCAGAGCGCGCGGAGGGTCGCGCCCCCCATCCCGAAGAGGCCGAGGCTGAAGATCGCCGTGCCGACCGAGCCGATGATCATGAACGGTGCCTGCACGACGGCCATGTAGATGTAGCCGCAGCCGAAACCGATCTCGACCACCGCCTGCCAGAAGTCACGGCCGCCGGTGTAGGTGCGCTCGCGCGTCTTCACGAGCTGGCGATCGCCCCCGAGCACACCCAGCTTGGGCGTACGTACGAACTCGGTGCGCAGCCCCGTCAGTGCTTCGAGCACGCCGCGAGCGTTGTTGACGGCGAGGCCGACCCCGATCAATGGGAAGAACGGCAGGTAGCGCAAGCGCCGCAGCCAGTCCTCGTGAAGCTCGCGCGTCGCGAGGATGTAGAAGCCGAACTGCGTCGTGAAGACGAGCAGGAATATCGCGGAGTCCACCAGGGTCGCAAACGACCCCGCGCTGCCCATCCCCAGCCGCACGAGCAGCACCGGCATGCCGATGATGGTCATGAAAAGGCTGGCGGGGAATGCCAGGTTGGCGCCCAGATGCGCCGTGGCCTCGAGCTTCTGCTTCAGGCTGAAGTCGCTTCTCCAGATCCTCGGCATGAGCTTGAGGAAGCACTCCGTGAGCCCCTTGGCCCAGCGGTGCTGCTGGCTCTTGAGCGCCGTGATCTGGACGGGCAGCTCGGACGGGCTGTCCACGTGGCGCAGGTAGATGCCGCGGTAGCCCGCGAGCCCCGTGCGGTAGCTGAGGTCGGTGTCCTCGCAGATCGTGTCGTCGTGCCAACCGCCCGCCGCCTCGATCGCCTGCCGGCGCCAGATGCCGCCCGTACCGTTGAAGTTGAAGACGTACCCGCCGCGAGAGCGCGTCACCTGCTCCATCGTGAAGTGGCCGTCCATGAGCATGCCCATGCCCTGGGTGAGCCAGCCGTAGTCGCCGTTGAGGTAGGACCAACGCGTCTGCACGTAGCCGATCTTCTCCTCGGTGAAGAAGTCGACGGTCTGACGAAGGAAGTCCGGCTTCGGCACGAAGTCCGCGTCGAACACGGCGAGGAGATCGCCGCGCGCGACGGCCATGCCTGCGCGCAACGCCCCCGCCTTGTAGCCGCTGCGGTCCGTCCGGTGGATGTGCTTCACGTCGAAGCCGCGTTCTTGGAGCTCGGCGACCTTGTGCGCCGACACGTCCACCGTGTCGTCCGTGCTGTCGTCCAGCAGCTGGATCTCAAGCTTGTCCCGCGGCCAGTCGAACTGGCAGACGGCCTCCAGCAAGCGAGCCACGACGAACTTCTCGTTGTAGATCGGAAGCTGGATGGTGACGACCGGCTCCTCCGGGAAGCGCGCGCCGGGCTCCTCGTCCTCCTTGGGGTGCATGAAGTAGCGCAGGATCAGGAACCCGCGATACAGCATGACAGCCGCGACGATGCCCAGGAGCACGTAGTAGATCGTCAGGAGTAGGTGCTGCGCGAACGGCATCGGAAGTCCAACAGAAGCGCCTGATGGTAGGTGCCTCACCCGATGGCGACAAGGCGGTGGCGGGGGTCTTGGCGTTGGTGTTGGTGAGAGGTGGTGCGAGGTAGTGCATGTGTGTTTCGTGCAAGTGACGGTGCGCTGGTGGGGTGTGGGAGTTGGCGTGGGCGTGGGAGTGCGCCGCCCGACGGGCCACGTGGGGCGCACCGGGTAGGATCCCCCCCATGGCACGAGAGGTCCCCACCCCCATCCGCGCGCAGGTCGCCGCCCTGCGCGAACAGATCCGAGACGCGGACCACCGCTACTACGTTCTGGACGACCCCAGCCTCAGCGATTCGCAGTACGACGAGATCTACCGCGAGCTGGTCGCCCTCGAGACTGCGTGGCCCGAGGTGGTCGCAGCGGACAGTCCCACGCAGCGCGTGCCGGGCGTCCTCGGCGAGGGCTTCCAGCCCTTCCAACACCCTTCACCGATGGTCTCGCTCGACAACGTCACGAACGCGGAGCAGTTCCACGACTGGGTCGCCTCCGGCGATCGCTACCTGCGCTCGGAGGACCCGCGGCGCTACAGCGTCGAGCCCAAGATCGACGGCATCGGCCTGGAGCTGATCTACCAGGACGGTGTGCTCGTCACCGCGGCCACGCGCGGCGACGGCCTCGTCGGCGAGGATGTGACAACCAACGCGCGCACGATCCGCTCCGTGCCGCAGCGCTTGCGCGGTCCGAACGTCCCCGAGTGGATTGCCGTGCGTGGCGAGTGCTACTGCCGCAAGAAAGACTTCTTCGCCTTCAACCGCGCCGCCGAGGAAGCGGGGGAACGCACCTTCGCCAACCCGCGCAACTTCGTCGGTGGTTCCCTGCGCATGCTCGACTCGACCGTGCCCGCGAGCCGGCCCATCCGCTATTTCGCCTACGCGCTCGGCGGCGTCCGCGGTGCGACCTACGGAAGCCAGGGCGAGTTGATGGCGGCGCTCCAGGAGCTGGGGCTACCGACGATCCCGGAGGCGCGCGTCCTCGACGGCGCCGACGCGGTGGCAGCGCGTTACATCGAGCTGGTCGAAGCGCGCGAGAGCGTGCCCTACGAGATGGACGGTGTCGTCATCAAGGTCGACGACGCGGCGCTCCAGGAACGCATGGGCATGCGCACGCGCTCCCCCGTGTGGGCCGTCGCGTGGAAGTTCCCCGCCCAGCGTGCGCTCACGAAGCTGAACGACGTCGACTGGCAAGTCGGGCGTACGGGTGTCGTCACGCCGCGCGCGATCTTGGAGCCGGTGTTCCTCGCCGGCGTCACCGTGTCGCACGCGACGCTTCACAACCTCGATGAACTGGAGCGACTGCAGCTCAAGATTGGCGACGAAGTCGAGATCGAGCGCGCGGGGGACGTGATCCCCAAGGTCCTGCGCGCCCTGGACGACCAGCGCTCGGGGGACGAGCGCGAGATCCAGATTCCCACGACGTGCCCGGCATGCGCCACCGTGCTGCACCGCGACGAGGGCAAGGTGGCGCTACGTTGCGGCAACTTCGCCTGCCCCGCGCAGATCAAGCGGCACCTCGCCCACTTCGCCGGGCGCGGTGCGCTCGACGTGCGCGGCCTTGGCGAGAAGCAGATCGAGCAACTCCTGCGGGAGGGTCTCGTGCAGGACGCGGCCGACCTCTTCTATCTAGAGGAGGACGCCCTGGCCGCGCTGGACCGCTGGGGCGTCAAGAGCGCGCAGAACGTCCTCGCGCAGCTGGAAGCCGCTCGCACAAGACCTCTCGATCGTTTCCTCGTGGGGCTCGGCATTCGCGAGGTTGGCGAGCGGGGCGGCAAGATCCTGGCGCGCGCCTTTGGCACCCTGGCGGGTGTGCAGGCCGCGACGAAGGAAGAATTGCTCGAGCTCGACGAGGTCGGCGAGGCGATGGCCGACTCCGTCCTCGACTGGTTCTCCGAGCCCCGCAACCAAGCGATGCTCGAACGCATGCGCGCGGCGGGCGTCGCGCCGGCCGAAGTCGCAGTCGCGGCCGGAGGTGCCTTCGAGGGGCTCACGCTGGTGCTGACCGGCAAGCTCGAAGAGCTCTCGCGCGATGAGGCCAAGCGCCTCGTCGAGGCGCAGGGCGGGCGCGCGGCGTCTTCCATCTCGAAGCGGACGGATCTCCTCGTGGCGGGTCCGGGGGCGGGGAGCAAGCTCAAGAAGGCGGAGGAACTAGGCATCGAGGTCGTCGACGAAGCCGAGTTCCTGCGCCGTGCCGGGCGCGTTTGAGACGATCGTCCCGCGCTGCCGCGCGGACAGGACGTCGCCGCGCCTTCGCTTCCTCTCGAAGCCCAGGAACTCGGAACCGCAAGCCCTCGTCTGCGTCGAAACGATGACGTCACCACTCGACCTTCGTTTGAAGGTACGGTGACAGGCATGCGTTCTACGGCCTGTACGGTCTAGGCCGCTGGATCCCTTGGAGGGGGCCTATGTCCATCAAACGTCTTGCTACCGGTTTCTCGCTCCCTGCCCATCTGGTGCTCGCGGCGCTCGTCGCCCTGCCCTTGATCGTCCTCGGAGGCCTCGGCGGCACGCGCCGCGCCGAAGCAGGCTCCCCGCCGCTCAACTGGACCTACCGCGACCGGACACACAAGTTCTCGATGAAGATGTTCCGGGACTACAAGGCCGTCCCGCTCAAGACCGACGAGAAGACCGTCGTAGCCAAGTTCCGCGATCCCAAGTCCAAGGGCAGCGCGCGAGACAGCTTCAACGTGGAGATCGAAGTCGTCCGCGTGTCGCTCGACCCCGAGAAGGACAAGCCGGTCACCACGGGCGAGGGCGGCAAGCTCACCGTGGAGAAACTGCGCGAGATCATGAGCCGCGGCAGCGCCCCGAAGGACATCTGGGAACCGACGGTGGGCCGACTGTGGCTGGACGACGGCGCCAAGAAGGTGCTCGAGAAGGCGAAGAAGAAGTTCAAGTCGATCAAGTCGAAGGACAAGGAGAAGATCCCTGGCAAGCTCTGGCAGTTCCTGCTGCCCGTGCAGGGCTCTTGGGACAACGAGAAGCTCCACGTCACGATGGCCGAGTTCATCAAGGATGACATGGCCTACGGCATCTTCATGAACTGCGGCGAGAAGATGGAGAAGCACTACGCCAGGGACTTCAAGAAGATCGCCACGTCCTTCAAGTGGGCCGACACGAAGGCCAAGGACGTCGAAAGCCTCACCGTGCTCGATGGCGTGAACATCACCGCGCGCAAGCGGCAGGAGATCGAGCGCAGCATGGTGAAGGGCTGGGACGTCCTGGTCAGCCCGCAGAAGAACTACGTCATTCTCTACAACACCAAGAACAACAAGAACCACCTGCTGGCGAAGATCATCGCGCGCCGCATCGAGATGATTCGCGAGCAGATCTACGAGGTCCAGTTCCCGTCGGCCAAGCCCATCACGACCGTGTGCCTCGTCCGCGTGTGCGCCGATCGCAAGGAGTACTTCGCCTACGGAGGCCCGGGCGGCTCCGCCGGCTATTGGTCCTCCGGCGACGAGGAGCTGGTCTTCTACGACGCCAGTGCCAGCAAGAAGCCCGACGACGACACGCTCTCGGTGCTCTACCACGAGGCGTTCCACCAGTACATCTACTACAGCGTCGGCAACGTCGCACCGCACTCGTGGTTCAACGAGGGCCACGGTGACTACTACGCCGGCGCGAAGCTCTCAGGCAAGAAGTTCATCATCAAGCCGTTCCGGTGGCGCGTCGGCACCATCAAGGGCGCCATCGTCCAGGGCGAGCGCACCTGCACCGAGGTCGAGGACGACAAGGGCAACACACGCAAGCAGTGGTCCAACTCGGGCTACACACCGCTGAAGGAACTCGTGCGCTTCACGCAGGGCCAGTACTACTCCTACCCCAGCGTCTGCTACGCGCAGGGCTGGAGCCTGATCTACTTCTTGCGCGAGATCGTCCCGAAGAACAAGAAGTACAAGGCGAAGTGGGGCCACATCCTCAAGACGTACTTCGACGTCCTTCAGCGCGAAGTCAACAAGGACGGCAAGCTTGTCCGCGGTGGCGAGAAGAAGGACGGCGACGAGAAGAAAGACGGCGGGGACGAGAAGAAGGACGGCGACGACGAGAAGAAGGACGGCGACACGCCGAAGCCGGACGGCCCCACGCCCCCCAAGGACGGAGACGGCGAGGGGGACGAGCCCGACGCCGACGAAATCCTGGACGTGGCCCGCATCTTCTTCCGCGGCGCCGGTGGCCCCGAAGCCCTGAAGAAGGCCGTGGACGAGGCCTTCAAGGGCGTCGACTGGGACGAGCTCCAGAAGGCCTGGCTCAGTGGCACCAAGCGCGGCAGGTAGGCCTCCGGCCCCGGAACCCGCGAGCGTCAGGCTGGGCGTAGGTAGCGCCGCGCGCCTTTTGCACGGCCTTGGCATTGCCGGGCTCGTGGGTGGGCGATAATCCGGCCGGGCCCCGTGCCCCACATGTCATGCGACCGCTGCCTCTCCTCCTCTGCCTCATGCTCGCCCCGGCCACCGTTCTCGCAGCGTCCCCGGGCTACGCGGGCGAGGCGCCGCCGTCCAAGGCCAAGGCCAAGGCCAAGCCCAAGGTGGATGCGAACGCAGCCGGCGAGATCGGCCGCGGCCTGCTCTCGACCCAGCCGGCCATCCGCGCGAAGGCCGTGACGCGCCTCGTCGCGCAGATCCAGAAGATCGACCAGGAAGGCGGCGACCTCGGCGCGTTCCTGGACGCGATGACGAAGGCCACGCACGCGTGGGCCGACCGCCACGAACGCCTCATGGAAGTCTGGCTCGATCAGGCCGTCAACGGCAACGCCGCGGAGCGCCGACGGGCGGTGCGCCTGCTGACCGCCCTCGGCGCGAAGGCGGTTCAACGACTCGCCGAGGAGCTACGTCACAGCCGTCGCCACGGCGGCACGGAACGAGCGGACGAGGACGACGAGACACCGGACGACGTCTCGGGCCTGCTCGACGTGCCTGGGCCGGAGGTCGCGGCGGGTTCGCCGCAGGTCTACGAGCTGAAGGACCTCTTCGCGCGCGGCATGAACGCCGTGCAGCTCCGGAGCTTGTGCCTGAAGACGGCCGACGCCGTCGCCGTCAAGCAGTTCCGCACACTGTTCGTCGTGACGGCCGCCGAGAAGGGTCACGCCTTGCTGCAAGAGAAGCTGCACGACGTGCGCGTCGCAGGTCTCCTCGCGGACAAGAGCCAGGCCGAGCAGAGCTCGACCGGCCAGGTCAAGGACGACGCGAAGGTCCGCCCCGTTCCGAGCGCACCTGCAGCACGCCCCGCCCCGCCGGACAGCGCGGCCGACGAACCGGCTGAGATGCCGGCCAAGGCGCTGGGGGACGACACCTTGGCCCCGGCCGAAGACGAGGGACCGGCCGTCGGCAACGCCGTGGGCCTCACGAAGGTCGCCGGAACGCCGAAGCGCGGCGCCCCCCCTGGCGCCGGCGCCGACGCGGGCGCGCCCGAGCAGCTCCGCGCGAAGAAGGTCACCAACGCGCGTCGCTGGCGACTCGAGCCGCTGCTCTTCCACGTGCCGGGCCCGGCGCTTGCCGACCTGCAGCAACGCAAGGACGCGTCCGCGTGGTCACGGCTGCTGCCCGCTGCCTTCCTCCGCCGTGTCGACACGTTCGCGGTGGCGGGCGAACGCGAGCACGCACGTGTGTGGTCCGGAGCCCTGCGGCGCGTGCCCGACGCGCGCGCCGGCCTCCCGCTGCGCGGTGAGGTGGGCCTCGCGACGGGCGAGCACACGATGCTCTTCGCAGGCAAGCAGATCCACTACAGCAAGACCGTGCGCCGCACCAAGGGCGGCGCGTGGGGCATCGTGACGGGCACCATCCCGCACGGCATCGCCGTGGACCTGCGCATCGTCGAAGGCCTGGACGGCCCGACCGTCCGCGTGACGGCGACGCGCACGGAGGTCGGCCTGCCGATCCCCGTGATGAGCGTGCAGCCCTCGCCGAAGGCGGCGGCCGTCGAACTCGAACAGCCCGAGTGGAGTACGACGCGCACACGAGCCCGCGTCCGCCTGCCCAACGAAGGCGGCAGCGCCTTCGTCTCGCTGGCAGGCCTGGGCGCATCGCAGGACGAACACGTCGTTCTGGTCTTCGCGCTCACGCCCGCCCCGCCCGCCCCGCCCGCCGGCCAGGCGGCGTCTCAACCGCGGGGCATCAAGTAAGGCCGTCCCCCGCGGAATTCGGTAGCCTCCCACCCGAGGAGCTACCCACGCATGGATCGAGTGATGACGGCGCCACCGCGCACCCTGGGCCGCACGGGCATCGAGGTGTCCCCCCTCGGCTACGGCACCGTGCCCATCGGACGGGCGAGCTACCCCTCCGACGCGGCCGCACGCCTGCTCAACGAGATCCTCGATGCCGGCATCACCCTGCTGGACACGGCGGCGGCCTACGGCAAGGCCGAAGACGAGTTGGGCAAGGCGGTCGCGCACCGACGCGATGCCTACACACTCGTCACGAAGACGGGCAAGACAGACGGCTACGCGTCCGCGTGGTCCGCGCGGGAGATCCAGGCAACGACGGAGCGATCCCTGCGCAGGTTGAAGACGGACGTGCTCGACGTCGTGCTGTTGCACACGTGCGATGCCGACATGCTGCGCACGAGCGAGGCCGTCGAGGGTGCGGTACGTCTCCGCGAGCGCGGCCTCACCCGCTGGATCGGGTACTCGGGGGACAGCGCAGCCCTCGAGCACGCGCTCGACCTCGAGGTCTTCGACGTGGTCGAAGCTTCCTACAGCCCGCTCGACCAGGACAACCGGCGCTTGCTGCGGAGCGCGGCGAAGCAGGGGGTCGGCGTGCTGCTCAAGCGGCCGTTGGCCAACGCGGTCCCGGGGCGCACGACACCCCCCGAGGACGAGTACGCCGGACGCTACTGGCCGCGTTGGCAGGCCCTTGGTCTCACGCGCGACGACATCGGAGGCCTGCCCTGGCTCGAAGCGTCGCTGCGGTTCGCGGCGTACGCGGACGGCGTCACGTGCGCGCTGACCGGCAGCGGCAAGAGCGAGAACATGCGCGCCAACATCGAGGCGGTGAACGCGGGCCCGCTGCCGGACGACGTCGTGGCCCATCTGGAGAGCCGTTTCGACGCCGTGGGCCAGGAGTGGCCGGGGCTCACGTAGCCAACCCGGGCCTTCGGATCTACCCTGCGTCACGCGAAAGAGGTGACGCATGGCCCAGGTCAACTTCCACGACATCGAGACGATCACACCGGTCCCCGAGGAGATCACGCAGCGCTACGCGGAGATCGAAAAGGCGTTCGACGGCGCCACCGACCAAACCGGTCGCGGGGCGGCGATCGCGGCCTGGGACGGTCTCCGCCGCGAGCTCGGCACCTGGAGCTCGCTCGTCGGACTGAAGTTCCGCCAAGACACGGCGGACGCCGAACGCAAGGCGGCCCTCGAAGCACACGACGAGCTCATGCCGCGCTTCAGCGAGCTCGAGGTCGCCTTCATGCGCAAGGTGCGCGGTAGCGAGCACGCCGGCGAACTCGCCGCGACCTACGGCCCGCACCTGCTCGACGTCTGGGATTGCTCGACGGCGAGCTACGACCCGGCGATCGAGGCCGAGACGGTCGCCGAGTCCAAGGCGAGTGCGGCCTACACGGAGTTGGTCTCCTCAGCCCGCTTCGAGGTCCAGGGCGAGACGGTGAACCTCTCGCAGCTCGGCAAGTTCGCCTCGTCCGCAGACCGCGACATCCGCTACGAAGCAGCGAAGAAGCGTTGGGCGTGGTTCGGTGAGAACGCGGACGAGCTCGACCGGATCTTCGACGAGATCGTCAAGCTGCGCACGGCCCAAGCCAAGAAGCTCGGCTTCGAGAACTACGTGGACCTCGGCTACAAGAAGCTCGGGCGCACCGACTACAACAAGGACGACGTCGAGCGCTACCGCAATGCCATTCGCGATCACGTCGTGCCGCTCTGCACGCGCATCCGCGAGCGCCAGCGCGAGAAGCTCGGCGTCGACAAGCTCATGGCCTGGGACGAGCCGGTCTCCGACCCGAAGGGCAACCCGAAGCCCGCGGGCGACCACGACTGGATGATGGGCCAGGCGCGGCTCATGTTCGATGAGATGGGTGGCGGACTCGGCGAGTTCTTCGGCCTGATGGCTGACGGCGCCCTGCTCGATCTGAAAGCGCGTGACGGCAAGGCCGGCGGCGGCTTCTGCACGAGCTTCCCCACGGTCGGCATGCCGTTCATCTTCGCGAACTTCAACGGTACGAAGGGCGACGTGCAGGTCTTCACCCACGAGGTAGGCCACGCGTTCCAGAACTGGTCGTCGCGCGGGAAGCCCACGGTCGACTACCTCTGGCCGACCGCGGAGGCCGCGGAGGTTCACTCGATGAGCCTCGAGTTCCTCACGTGGCCGCACATGGAGAAGTTCTTCGGCGACGACGCCGAGCGCTTCCGCCAGCTGCACCTCACGGAGTCGCTGCTGTTCTTGCCCTACGGCTGCGCCGTGGACCACTTCCAGCACCTCGTCTACGAGAATCCGGAAGCCACCCCCGCCGAGCGCCTCGCAATGTGGCAGGAGATGGAACGCACGTACCTGCCGACCCGCGACTGGGGCGACCTCGAGCGGCCGGCGGCCGGTGGAATGTGGCAGCTGCAACTGCACATCTACCACTACGCCTTCTACTACATCGACTACACGCTCGCGCAGGTGTGCGCCCTGCAGTTCTGGGCGAAGGCTCGCGAAGACCGCGCCCAGGCGATGGAGGCCTACGTGACGCTCTGCCAGCGCGGCGGCGAAGCTCCCTTCCAGGACCTCGTCCGCTCGGCGGGCCTCGTCAGCCCCTTCGATGAGGGCTGCCTGACGGATGTCGTCGGCGCGGCAAGCGAGGTCCTCGGCCTCTAGGAGGCTGACGAAGGCGCGAAACACCCGGAGCCGGATCCCGCTTACAACGGCTAGGCGTAGCTGTGCGCGCAGACACCGATCTGCGCGCGGAAAGGGAGCCGTCATGGGCCGACGTCACACCGCCATCAGGCTCGCATGCCTCACGGTGTTCCTGATCGGCCTCCCTGCCTGCGGTGGTGGAGGCGGTGGCGACAGCAACAGCTCCGGTGGCTCGACGACCGTGCCCGGCGGCCAGCCCGGCACGCCGACCCCCACGCCGACACCGACACCCACGCCCACGCCTACGCCCACGCCTACGCCCACGCCCACGCCCACGCCGACGCCTACGCCGACGCCGACACCCACGCCGACACCCACACCGACGCCGACGCCGACACCCACGCCGGGGCAGCCGACGCCGCTGCCGATCTTCCCCACGTGGGAGGGGTACGCGAACGTGTTCGGCCTCGCGGTCAACCCGCACGACGGCGCCGCCTTCGCCATCCGCGGTGGCACGGGCGAGCTGGTGAGGCTCGGCTCGGGCGACCAGCAGCCACAGACCGTGGGCCCGACGGGCCTGACCGCCGTACGTGCCTTGGCCTACGACCCGACAGGCAACGGGCTCGTGGCCGTCTCGCGCGGCGGCCCCGGCCTGGACGACGTCCTCAGCGCTGTGAATCCCGGTACGGGTCTCGCCACCACGATCGGCACCATCACGGGCTTCGCGGGCATCGAAGGCCTGGCGTTCCACGGTCACGGCGCCACGCCGAAGCTCTACGCCGCGGATGCGGCGCTCGACGTCCTGCTCGAGCTCGACAAGCGAACGGGGCTGGCGACGACGGTCGGCGCTCTGGGCTCGGCCGCACCGAACCTCGGCGCGCTGGCCAGTGACAGCGGGGACGAACTACTCATCGGGGCTGACGCGAACGGCGATCTGGTCTCGATCGACACGACGGACGGCCAGGCACGCCGCATCGTCAGGCTGGCCCAGGGCCCGCTGCCCGGCCTCGCCTACGTGCCGAACGCCGGGCACTACCTCGGCGTCGCGGCGGCGGACGACAAGCTGCACGCGCTCGATCCCAAGGGCGCGTGGATCGCGTGGGCCCAGACCCTGGGGCTCGCGGCGGACGACCGCACCGACACGCTCTACGGTGCAAACATCACGCACGGCTTGGTCTTCGTGGCCGATGAACTGACGGGATGGCGCCAGCCGCTCGCGGTGATCAACGACGTCGGCCTGCAGGGGCTCGCACGCGACGACGCGGGTCCGATGCTCTACGCCCTCTCGAGCGCGACGCAGAGGCTCTACAGCGTGAACCCGTCGACGGGCGACGTACAGCTCGTCGGCAGCGTGAACGGCGCGGGCGGCCCGTGGACCACCCTGCAGAGCCTGACGTTCGCGAAGGGCTCGCTGTATGCCGTGGACCAAAGCACGAGCACGGTGATCTCGATCAACCCGAGCTCGGCCGCGGCGACGGTCCTCACGGCGGCCACCGGGCACACGGGCATCCAGAGCCTGACCTACGATCCTGCGCGCGACCGTCTGCTGGCCTACGCCGACGGCACCCGCACGCTCCTGGCGATCGCGCCGGTACTCGGTGCGCCCGTCGATGCCCTCAGCCAAGAGGCGTTCACGTCGATCGGCGGCCTCGCGTGGATCGCCGACGCGATGCGCACGCTCGGCACGGACCTCACCGCCGGCGAGCTCGCCACCATCGAGCAGCTCGTCGTCCCGTCGATGGGCTACGACGCGGTCCACGCGCTGTCCCTCGCCTGGCTGAGCCAGGAGCTCACGGGCTTTGACAACGCCACGACGCGCTACGTGGTGATCGACACGGCCCAGGGCACGGGTACGGCACGCGGCGGAGCCCTGGGCCTCGTCGTCGAGGGGCTCGCCCACAACCCCCATGCCACGACGACCTACGCCGTCGACGCGGCCTCGAAGAGCCTGTACACGGTGGACATCGCTGGGGCCTTCACCCGCATCGGCGCGGCCGGTGCCCTCGGCGTGGCGCGGGACATCCGAGCGATCGCCTTCGATCCGACGACGCCGCCCGGGACGCTCTACGGCTACGACAACGCGGCACGCAGGCTCGTCACGATCGACATCACGACCGGTGTCGCCAGGGACGCCGGCGCCGTCATCCCGCCGTCCTCCATCGAGGCCCTGGCATGGGACAACGCCCGTCAGGTCCTGGTCGCGATCGACCGCTCGACGGCCGAGTTGATGGAGATCGATCCGGCCACGGGTGGGCCGACGGCGATCGCCGGCCCGCTTGCGCTCGCCGACATCCGCGGCATGGCCGCGATGCCCGGCACGGACGAGCTCTTCGTCGTCGACGCCACGGTCGATCGCATCGCCATCCTCGACCGCTTCACGGGGGACATTCTCGAAGCGTTCGATGAGCCGGTCCCGCATCGAGGGGCCGCGACGGCAACCGCGAGGCTGCTGTGGCCGCGCGGCAAGGTGCGCCCGGAGCACCTCGCGAGCTACGGCCTCGAGGTCTCGGCGGACTACGAGGACGATGGCTTCCTCACGTTCCAGCGCGGCGCACGCCGTCTCTCGGACGCGGAGTTCAAGGCGGAGTTGATGGTCACGAAGGCGCTCCTCACCGAGAAGGTGCGCAAGATCCTGGCGCGCGGCGGCAAGGCCTCGTGGGGCCTCCGCTTCGAGGACAAGAAGCGCGAGGCCATCACGACCCAGATCACCGTGGTGCCTGGACGCGCAGCGCGCCGCGAGCTGGCAGCCCTGGCCAAGAACAAGTACATGCAGAAGCAGCCGAGCTGGGTCCGCGACACGCGGGCCGCACGCATCCTCATGCGACACGGCTTCTACAGCGAGGGCATGCTCCGGGCGATGAGTGCGCTCGGCGCGAATCCGGACTACGTGCCGGCGCAGCGCGAGTACAAGCGCGCGCGCCACATGCTCTTCGGCTCGGCCGGCCTGACGCTGGACCTGACCGGGATCATGGACGATCTCGGCAAGGACAAGGACGGCAAGCTGCACGAGCAGCTCGGGCTACCGCACGGCAAGTAGAGTCCGCCGTCGATCCGGGAAGCTTGGATCGACATGCGTCAAGCCTAGGAACCATCGAGCTGCAGGTCGCGCTACCTTGGGTGCACGGACATGGAGGCACGTATGCGGGCAGGCATCCTCACCCTCGCCGCGCTGCTGCTCACGACGGGGGCCGCCTGGAGCAAGGGCGAGGTTCCGGAGAAGGCGCCGAGCACGACCACCCGAGGCAAGCTCTGCGCGTGGAAGGCGAAGGACGGCCTCGTCTATCGCCACCGGATGCCCAAGTCCTGGGATCCGAAGAAGGGCGCCGGGCTGACGCTGATCCTGCACGGCAGCAACATGGACCACCGCTGGGGCTTCGCCAATCACGCTGCCAAGACCTTCCGGCCGGACGACATCGTCGTCTCGCCCGACGGCACAACGCCGGGCCCCCGCGGCGGCTTCAACTTCCTGGGGCAGAAGCCGGACGCCAAGCGGCTGCACAACCTGATCGAGGAGCTGAAGAAGCTGTTCAAGATCAACGGCGTGTACCTCTACGGCCACAGCCAAGGCTCGTTCTTCGCGATGTACTACGCGGGCGAGTACCCCAAGGACGTGAACGGCGTCGTCGGCCACGCGAGCGGCGTCTGGACGCAGACGCGCCAGTCCAAGAAGGGGCATCATCAGGCCATCGTGCTCATGCATGGCACGCAGGACCCGGTCGTGCCGTACGGCCAGAGCGAGGGGGGCTGGGAGAGCTACGTCCAGAAGGGCTACCCGACCGTGCGCCTACGGAGCCTGGAAGGCTGGAACCACTGGCCTTCGGAACACAACTTCAACCAGCATGGCCAAGCGGTGCCCCACACGTCGCACCAACTGGCGTGGGTCGAGGGGATGACCACGAAGGACCCTGAGCGCATGACGTGGTGCTTCGACTTCATGGCCGACGACAAGTTCAAGGAACGGCACGACTACGCCGGCACCTACCTGCTCGCGAAGCACCTCGAGTCCCATGACGACGCGCCCAGCGCCCTGAAGACGCGCGCGCCGAAGGTGGCGGCCGCGATCGAGACCTTGGCCCAGCACCACGTGGACGCGCTGGAGACGTCGATGCCCGACGATCTCAGCTTCCAGAAGGCCGCCTGGGTCGCGCACGTCGTGATGTTCCTACGTGCCTTCAACGGCGTGCCCGCGTGCGAGTCGTTCTTCGGCAAGCACGCGGGGCCTCTCCGGAAAGACCGCGACAAGGGCATCAAGCACTTCACCGCCTACTGGAGAGCCGTCAACAAGGGCGACATCAAGAAGGCGTTCGAAGCCGGGCTCAAGGCGTTGCAGGAGGCCTTCCTGTATCAACAGACGGCCAACTACGAGTTCCGCAAGAAGATGAAGGACTGGGCCAAGGCGGTGAAGGCGCACAGCCTCGACAAGAAGAAGGTGAAGGCGTTTGGTGCCCGCATGAAGGACTTCGAGAAGGCCCAAAAACTCGGCACGAAGGCGTTCGACAAGCTCAACAAGAAGCACGGCAAGCTGCCGTAGCAGGGGTCTACTTCGCGGGTGCCCTGCTCTTCAGGGTTCTATCCCTCGGCAGGTGGACGGGCAGTCTCCAGACGTACACGACGCCGCCCTCGAGCATGACCACGTGCTGGTTCGACGCGGTGAAGGTCACGGCCGTCGGCGTCTTGCCGGGCGCCCGCTGAAGGACCGGAGCCTGGCCCTTCAGCGGTCGGAGGTGGACACGGCCCGCAGCCTCGACCAATGCCGCAAGCCGCCCGTCCGGTGATGCGGCGGCCAGGACCGTGCCCGTCTTGCCCGCCGCGAACGTGTGCTTTGGCCTGGGCACGCGCTGGGAGAGAGGCAGCGGCGTGGGCTTCACGCTCCCGCCCCCACCAAGCGAGTTGGTCCCCCACCCAGCACCCCAGTCCTTGCCCTTGGCGGGGAGCGGTGTCGTGGACCATACGGACGTTGCTGCCGTGAAGATGCGCGACGTGAGCAGCCACGCGTCGTCCTTGGTGAAGGCCGCGTACCAGTCGTCCTTGCCCCGACCGGAGAACTCGTAGCGCGTGGTGCCCGTAGCCGTCTCGACGAGATGGCAATCGAGGTTTCATCCGTCCTCGACACCGAGCACAGCCAGGCCTCCCCGGGGTGAGACCACGGCGCGTACGACCTCCCGGCGGACCTTGGCGCGCCGCTCGGACACCTGATGTCCATCGCGGGTTCGGAGCCGGCGAATCACGCCCTTCGTCGAGACGAGCACCATGTGCACGCCGAACTGATCGAAGCCGTGAGCGAGCGGGCGGGGACGACGCCACACCTCGGCACTACTCGCGCGGAGGAAGAGGATGAGCTCCTTGGCCGTGGCTACGGCCAGGAACGTACCCGTCCTGCTTGTGGTCGCCTGGACGATCGGCTCCTTCGCCGCATGCAGGAGCCAGCGCGATCCGGTACCGATCCGCCAGCCCATCACGTCGCCTGTGCTGGTGCCGAGCAGGAGGTCGTCGCCGCTCCGGTCGCGGGCGATCGACGTCACGGTGCGCTTCACTGCCAGCGGACGTGCGGCGATGCCTACCGGCTTGGCGGTGGGCTCCGTGGGCGCAGGCTTCGTGAGGGCAGGCTCGTCGGCCGCGGCAGGCAAGGCGCACATCAAGACGATGGCGGTGATCAGTCCGACGCGCATGGGGGTGCCTCCGGGCGCCAGTCTAGGTGAGTTGAGGGGCGAGCAAGGGGACGTGCGTCCCGCGTTGGCGAACACGTGTACGCCCAAGATCAACGCGAGCCGGCGGGCGCTTCCTCAGGAGGCTTGGGACGATCGAGGGCGAAGTCGACGCCCTTCGCACCCGCGGCGACGTCCTTCTTGCGGACCTTCTCGTGACGCCAGTCCTGCGCCGCACCAACGTAGCCCTCGGCGAACCACACAACGATGTCGTGCACGCCCGGCGGCACCTTGCCCAGCACGTAGTAGCCGCGTGCGTCCGTCTCGGTCGAGACGACCGCCTGCACGCGGCCCTCGTCGGCCGCCTGTCCCTCACCCGGCGACCGCTCGCGCGCATAGACGAAGGCGCGCGCGAGGCCACGTCCGGTGTCGCTGCCCGTCACACGCCCGCTGACGGTGAGCGTGGCCTCGAGCTCGATCGTGAGCGCGGGCTGCAGGCCCTCTTCGCCGATCATGAGATCGCGCCGGTACCAGGCCGAGAAGCCCTGCTTCTCGACCTTGAGGAGGAGCTTGCCCGGGGGCAGGGCGGTGAGCGCGAAGCCGCCGTCGTCGTCCGTGCGGACGACACGCGAGCCCAAGTGCTCGTCGGCCTCGAAGCTGCTGCGGAGGTCGCGTTCGCGCACACCATCGACGTTGCCCCAGCGCAAGCGTGCGCCCGCGACACCGACGCCGCGCACGTCCACGACCCGCCCCGGCAGCTTCACACCGGCGCGCAAGGTGACGTTCGCACGCCGTGCCTGGCCAGGCGTGAGCTTGAGCCGCTCGCCCGCCGACTTCACGTAGCCGTCGTGCTCGGCGTACACGAAGACATCGGCGGTGGGCGGTACGCCCGGAATGCTGAAGCCCCCGCCACCACCGCTCACCGTGACGAGATCGCGGAGGCTGTCCTGGCTCAGGGTGCCGTCGGCCGCCTCGATCCAGACGCGCGCGCCTCGCACGGGCTGGCCATCAGGAGACAGCACAGACCCTTCGACCGTCGCACCGCGAGCCAGCGTGACGTCCTTGACGACCTGCGCGAGGTCCTTGCGCATGTGGACGTGCGTCATCTCCTTCGCGGTGGGCGGCGCGTAGCCGGCCGCCGTGACGCGGATGTCGTAGTCGCCGGGCTGCACGCCGACGAGGTGGTAGCGGCCGTCCGCGTCACCGAGCGCCGTGATCTCACCCGTCAAGCGCTGACGCCGGCGGCTCCGGTCGACGAGGGCAACGCTCGCGTAGGGCACCGGGCGCCCGGCGCCCGAGGTCACGCGGCCGGTGACCGCGCCACCGGCGTCCAGCGTCCAGTCGACCCACGTCGTGTCGTTCGCCACGACCCGGAGGCCCTTCACGGCCGCGAGATTGAACTGATCGCCCGGCTGGTAGCCCGCCGCCTTCGCGCTGAAGAGCATGATCGGCCCCGGATTGACGTGCGGCAGGACGAACCCTCCGGCGGCGTCGGTCGTCGTCGAGACGGGCGACGCGCCGTGGAGCGGTCCTGCGAGCACCGTCACCTGGCAGTCGGCGATCCCCACCCCGGTCTCGGCATCGGTGACCCGGCCCTCGACGCGCCCCGTGCTCGGCAGCTTCCAATCACGGCGCTTCATGCCGGAGATCTCGCGCACGTACGAGCCCGTCGGCGCGTAGCCCTCGGCCCACGCCTCCATGCCGTAGGTCATGCCGGAGACCAGCCGATCGAGCCGGTAGCTGCCGTCCCCATCGGTGACGACCTCGATACGGTCGAAGCGCTCGAGGTTGCGGCCGGGGAGGGAGACGGCAATGACGCGCGCGCCGGCCAAGCCGCGCCCGGCCTCGTCGGTGACCTTGCCGAAGAAGCCGGCACCTGGATCGAGGACGACGCGGACCGCGCTGCTGTTCTCGTCCAGCGTGACGAGGACGTCGGACTTGAACGTCGTGGCGTACCCGGGCGCGGACACGCGCAGGACGTAGCGGCCGGGTCCGATGTCCTGCAGCACGAACCGCCCCTCGGCGTTCACGCCAGCTTCGGCGAGTACGGGGATGGTCGCGTTGAGCTCGAACAGGGCGCGACGCATGTCGATGGAGCCGCGCCGGCCGCTGTCGAGCACGACCTGCACCCTCGCCCCGGCAATCGAACGCCCCTTCGCGTCGACGACTTCGCCGGTGAGCGATGTCGGAGCGCCCAGCACGAGTACGCCGACATCCGTCGCCGTGTCCGCGCGAATGGTCAAGCCGCGCAACGCGATGCGCCGGTACGGAGCGTGGTCGAGCAGGAGTACGTAGCCGAGCCCAGCCGGGACGTGTGTGAACGTGAAGGTGCCGTCGGCTTGTGTGACCAGGTCGGGCAGGTGCTGCTTCTTGCCCTTGGTGCGGCCCACGACATGGACATGCACATCCGGCAGCGGCTTCAGCCCGACGCCGGGTACGTGCACGAGCACCTTGCCCTTGAGCACGCCGACGCCTACGAAGCGGCGCTCCATCCCGGGCATGCCGCGCAGTCCCGGATCCTGCTGCATCTGGGCAAAGAGCTGGTCTTCGAGCTCCGCCAAGGGATCGCGGCCCATGCCGGCGTCGCCATCGGCAGCGGGGTCGCCGAAGTCGAGCAGACCGGCCCCCGAGAGCGCGAGCCAGATGACGGCAAGCAACCCCAGGACGATCAGCGGACGTGTAGCGGCCCTCCCCGGCATCCGGGCAGGATACGGGAAGCTGCGGCGGTTGCCCGCGCCCGTCTGCTACTTGGGACGGCCCATCGGGTTCGCGCCGGGCTCGGCCTTCTCGAGCTTGAACTCGGCCACCCCGCCGGGCACCTGGAGGTTGCGCAGCATCGACGACTCGCTGCGATCGCGCATCCAGCCCTTGTGGCCGGGGGCGAACCAGACGACGCAGTTGTAGGTCCCGCGCCTGACGTTCTCGATCTTGAACTTGCCGCTGGCGTCGGTCCGGGCCCACATGGCCGGCTCGATGTCCTCGTTGACCTCGCCGCCCGCGTCCTCTTCCTCGTCATCACCGCCCGGGTTCGGATCGGTGGTGAGGGAGACCGTGACCCCGGACAGGAGCTTGCCGGCGGTGTCGCGCACGACGCCCTCGAGCGTCTCGCCCTTGGAAAGCGCGATGATGTAGCTCTCGATCGTCTCCGCGGGCTTCACCGTGGCGTTGCGCTTGTAGAACGTCATGTAGCCGTCCTTGGTGGCACGCACCAGGGCTCGACCCGGCTTGAGGTTGGGGGCGAAGAAGCTGCCGTCCTCGTCGGTGACGTAGGCCTTGGAGCCGAGCGCGCGACGCGCCTCCCACGAGCTGATGCGGGCCTTGCCCTTCATCTCCTCGGGCAGCCGGCCGACCTGGACACGGACGCCGGCCATGCGACCACCGTTCTCGTCCACGACGTAGCCGCGGATGGCTCCGCCGGGCAGCATCTTGATCTCGACCTTCTCGGTGTCGCCCGCGGCGAGCTTGAACGGCTTGGTCTCGCCGCTGACGTACTCATCGCTCTCGCCGTAGACGACCCACATGGTCTCCGTACCGATGCCCTCGAGACGGAACTTGCCGTCCTTGTCGGAGAGATCCGCGCGGCTGCCACCGCCCATCATCATGCGACGGGCCATGTTCATGCCCCGCGCCATGCGATTTCCGCCGCCCTCGGCGGCAGGCCCCTCGCGAATGCGGATCTTCACGCCGGCGATCGGTTCGCCGGCCATGTCGACGACGACGCCCTCGACGATGCCGGCCGAGATGAGCTCGAGGTCGCGCTCCAGCGTGCCGCCGGCCGCGGGGACCTCGATCTCGACACCCTGCTCACCGCCGCTCGGGCTGAAGCCCTCGGCCACGGCGAGGAGGCGGTACTTGCCGGGCAGCACGCCGACCAGCTCGTAGCTGCCGTCGGAGCCGCTGATGGCGGTCGGTGTGCCGACCCACATGGAGGCCATCGCCATCCAGCCTGTCTGCATCAGCGTGATCTCGGCGCCTTGGATGGGGCCGTCGCCTTCGCGAGCCGAGACGCGGCCACGGATCGTGCCGCCGCGCTTGAGGGCGACCTTCACCTCGGTCGTCTCATCAGCAACGACGGCCTCCCACTGGTTGCCGGGGGGCGGCCACATCGAGAAGGTCGCCGTCACGTAGCCGGGCGCCTGGACGACGGCCGACGACACGGGACCGGGGTTGATGGACTCGAACGTGAAGCGCCCCTTGTCGTTGGTGCGGCACAGATCGGCTGACGCCTTGGCGTTGGCGTCGCTGTTGCGGCGCCCCCACTGCATCTGTCCGACATAGACCGCGATGCGGGCGCCCTGAACGGCCTTGCCCGTGGCTTCGTCGGTCACAAGCCCCGTCAGCGTCCCGCCCTTGGGCAAGACGAAGTCCTTCTCCTGGTCCTGCTCCGTGATCCGCACGCCGCTGACCTCGTAGACCGGCGCGTAGCCCTCGGCGACGACGCCGAAGCGATAGCTCTGTTCGGCCGTGAGCGTGTCGATCGTGTAGCGGCCCTTCTGATCGGTGACCGTGACCTCACGCTGAAGCGGGTTGCTGGTCATACGGCGCACATCGCGGATGGCGATGACCTGCGCGTTCACGACCGGCTTGCCCTCGGGATCCGTGACGGTTCCCGTCATGACGCCGCCCTTGCCGAGGACGATGGTCAGCACGCCCGCGCCGCGTTCCTTGGCGACAATCACGTCCGCCTCGTGCTTGCTGGCGAACCCGTCCAGACGGGCGACGAGCGAGTACGAGCCGTCGTCGATGGCGGCGAAGGCGAAGTAGCCTTCGTCATCGCTCTTGACGGCCGAGAGCGGCGTCGGCATCGCGGACGCCTGCTCCGCCATGTAGACGAGCATGCCCTTGGTCGCGAGCTGACGCTCGATCGTGTGCACCGAGACGGACGTACCCGGCAGCGGGCGTCCGCTGGAATCGACGACGCGTCCGCGCAGCACGATGTCCTTGCCGAGGACGATGTCACCCAAGTCGTTCGTCGCCTGCGGGAACACGCTGATCCCTTGGATCGTGAGCTCCGAGAATCCCTCGCCCTTGATGTGGATCTGGTAGCCCTTGCCGGGACGTACCTGCGGGAACCAGATGTTGCCCAGCGCGTCCGTCGGCAGGGCCGTGACCTCGACGCCACGGCGGCTGATCAACTCCACGGCCTGGCCAGCCATCGGCTTGCGCGTGCCGACCCACAACAGGCGCGCCTTGATGACGCCCATGTCGCCCTCGCCATAGCGGCCCGCCAGCGTGACGGCCTTGGGCTCCGTCGCGGCGTTCTCCGGGCTCTCCACGCCTTCGGCGCCGAGGAGATCGGGCGTGCCTTCGCCGGTGCCGTCGCCTACGTCGCCGCCGCCCAGCAGGCCGAGGGGGTCTGCCAGGAGGAAGCCGATCGCGAGGACCGCGACGATCCCGAGGATAAGGGGCAGCGCGCGGCCGCGCTCGTGGGTCGTGAACTGCATGCTGTACTCCCGCGTCCGATCTGGCCCGTTGTACCGGGAATCGGGGCGCCGAGCCCGCTCAAGACGTATAGATAAATATATGGACACTTGAGGGGACAAAGCCCTCTCGCGTCAGGAACCGACCCGCCGGAGGACCAGCCAGGCGAGCACGGGCGCGCCGAGCGCCGCCGTCACCACGGCCAAGGGGAAGCCCTGGGGCGGATACAGCGTGCGCGACAAGGCGTCCGCCATGACGAGCAGACCCGCACCGATCAGGGCCGAGGCGGGGATCAGGCCGCGGTGGCCCGGCCCGAAGAGCCGGCGGCCGATATGGGGCACGACGAGACCCACGAAGCCGACGAGCCCGCACTGCGCCACGGCTCCCGCCGCGAGGAAGCACCCCACGCCCCCCAGGACCCAGAAAGCGCGGCGCACCTCGACGCCCGTGTACCAGGCGGCTTCTTCGCCCAAGGTGAGCACGTCGAGATCGGGCCCTCGCACCCAAGCGATCGCGCCGCCGACGGCGAGCACGACGCCCAGGACGGCCACCTGGGAGTACTCCGCGAGGCTGAGGTCCCCCAGCAGCCAGCGCATGACGAGGTGCCAATCCTCGAGCGTGTGCAGCGCGCCCGTGGCGATCGCATGCACGAAGGCCCCGACCGCGATGCCCGCCAACAGGACGGTCACCGCCGGACGGCGTCCCCCCCGACGGGCGAAGGAGAACACGACCACCGCGACCGCGACCGCACCGACGAACGCAGCCACGCCACGGATCAGGTACTGCGGCGCGTCCACGTCGCCGAGCAGCAGGGCGGCGGCCGTGATGCCGGCCAGCGCGCCAGGGCCCACGCCAAGCAGGTAGGGCTCGGCGAGTTCGTTGCGCAGCAAGGCTTGGAACAGCACGCCCGACACGCTGAGGGAGGCGCCGACAAGCAATCCGAGCAGGACCTGGGGCAGGCGCGAGGTGAAGACGACATCGTCGACAAGGGTGCTGGTCTCGCCGCCCGTGAGCGCGGCGAACACCTCCGCCGGTCCGACGCCCGGCGCGGTGCCCAGGCACAGCGCCACGAAGGACGCGGCAAGAAGGCCGACGAGCGCAACCACCCAGCGCATCAGCGGGCGGCCCGGAGATCGCGGGCGAGACGCGCGAGCCCCTCGAGGATGCGCGGCCCAGCGCGCATGAGGTCATCGGACTCGCCGTCGAGCACATGCCCGCCGCCGACTGCGGGCACGTTGCGCCAGCGCTTGCGCAAGCGATCCGGGATCCGGCCGTTGAGGGAGACGATGGCATCCGGCCGACGCGCCAGGACGAGCTCTTCGCTGAAGGTGCCCGACGCGTCGCTCTTGAGGTCGCAGGCCACGTTCACGCAGCCGCAGACACGCAGCAGGTCATCGATGAGCGAGCCGTTGCCGAGGACGTAGAGCGGATCCCACTGCCCGACAACGAGCACGCGCGTGGGCGGATCCGGCAGGTCGACGGAGAGCCGCGTCACCAAGCCGGCGGCCCCGAGGCGGAACTCGGCGGCACGCTTCCTCGCGGTCCCGGTGTTCAACATCTCCGCGAGCAAGGTCATCGACGAGGCCAGATGCGGCAGCGAGCGGCTCGTGTCGAGCAGCAGGATGCTGCGCACGCGCGTGCGCATCACGCTCAGGTCCCGGCGATGGAGCCGGCGGTCGGCGACCAGGACGTCCGCGCGCTGCGCCAGCACGCCCTCGGCATCGAAGGGCTGGACCGTCACCTTGTGCTTGTCCTTCACGGACGCGGGGTAGTCGCAGTACTTCGAGACGGCGACGATCTGCGCCTCGGCGCCCAGGTAGCAGAGCATCTCGGTGATGCCGGGCAGGGAACTCACGATGCGCTGGGGCGCCAGCGGCACGTCGAGCTCGAGCCCGTCGTCGTAGGTCACGCGCATCTTGTCGCCGTACCATCCGAGGGGCTTGTGCAGCGCGCCGTCCGGAGCCGGGGCGACCTTCGCCAGGCACACGGGGTCGAGCTTCCGGTCGAGCGCGTTGACCAGAAGCAGCACGCCGCCCGCGATCACGAGCAGCAACCCGCCCGTCGTGTACATCGTGATGCGTCCGACGCCGCTCATGCGTCACCGCCGTCCAGCGGTACGACGACGGGACGCCCGTGGGTCGGATGCGGCATGACGTACACCGGCGTGCCGAAGGCCGCTTCGACACGCTCGGGGGTGAACACCTCGGCGGGCGGGCCGTCGGCGACCACGGCGGCGTCCACCATGAGCACGATGCGATCAGCGAAGTAGGCCGCCAGGTTGAGGTCGTGCAGCACCGCGAGCACGGCGCGACCGTCCGAGGCGGCCTCGTCCCGAAAGAGCCGCAGCATGCGCATGCGCTGGCCGAGATCGAGATGCGATGTGGGCTCGTCGAGCAGGCACACCGGGGCATCCTGCACGAGACAGCGCGCAATCGAGGCACGCTGACGCTCGCCGCTGCTCAACGCGGGCAGCGTACGGTCGGCGAGCGCCTGCAGCGCGGTACGTTCCAAGGCGCGCTCCACGCGCCCGTCCTCGTCCTCGTCGAGGCGGCCGAAGGCGGAACGCCACGCATGACGCCCAAGGGCGACCGACTCGCGCACCGTGAAGGGGAAGACCGCCTCCTCCTCCGCGGGCACGGCAGCCAGCCGCCGCGCGGCCGCGCGGCGCGGTACGTCGGCCAGGTCATGGCCCTCCAGGAGGACGCGTCCGCTCGTCGGGGTCAGCAGCCCGCCGGCAACCCGCAGGAGCGTCGTCTTGCCGGCACCGTTGGGGCCGACGATGGCGACGGTCTCACCGGCCTCGAGACGCAGGGAGACATGCGTGAGGACCTCGCGGTCTCCGTAGGCGAAGCAGACGTCTTCAAGCTCGAGCCGTGCCACGACGAGGCAGCGTACTTCAACTGACCCAGCGCGGCAGGCGATGGCGCAGACGGGCGTCCAGGCCCCAGATCCGCCCCGCGGCCATGAGCGCCAGCGCGAACAGGAGCATCATCAGGTACCAGTTGGAGCCGCCCGCCCGCGAGACGGTGAGGAACGGCAGCCCCTTGCAGAGGCCCATCACGGCCATGAGGAGCGCGCCCAGGAACGCCATGAGGCGGGTGCCGAGCCCCAGCACCAGGCAGATGCCCAGGAGGGCCTCGAAGATGAGCACCGCGCCGGCGATGAGGTAGGGCGCGCTGCCGCCGAGCCCGACGCTCTCGATCAGGCTCGAGAACCACGTCAGTTCCCAACCGAGCACGTTGGGCGGGTTGTCGACCGCGTGGCGGACCAGCGGTAGGTAGTCGCCCTCGGTGAATCGCGTGATGGACTCGCCGGGCGGCAGGCCGGGCTTGATGAGCTTCCAGTGCGCCACGCTGAGGAAGACGGCCCCGGTGAAGACGCGCAGCGAGACGAGCGCGACCTTGACGGGCCAGAGGCTGCCGCCGCCGCCCGAAGGCGTGCCGCCCTTCGACGCAGCCTTCTTGCGAGCACTCTTCTTCCTGGCGGCCATGACGGGGATGGTAGTCGGGCACGGCCGCGCCCCCGCCTAGGATCCCTGGATGCCAAACGACCAGGGCAAGGGCAAGGCCCTCCCCACCACGTTCCGCGGGCTCACGCTCTTCCCGTTCCAGCGCAAGGCGCTCGACGCCATCTTCTCCGGCCGGAGTGTGGTGGTCGCCGCGCCGACGGGTGCCGGCAAGACGCTCGTCGCCGACTTCGCGATCGAGCAGGCCCTCTCCCAGGACCGGCGCGTCGTCTACACGTCGCCCATCAAGGCGCTGTCGAACCAGAAGTACCGCGACTTCCGCGAAGAGTACGGCGAAGAGGCCGTCGGGCTCATGACCGGCGACGTCACGCTCCAGCCCGACGCGCCGTTGCTGATCATGACGACCGAGATCTTCCGCAACACGATCTTCGAGGATCCTGCGCGCCTCCACGGCTTCGACTTCGTCATCTTCGACGAGGTCCACTACATCGACGACCGCGACCGTGGCACCGTGTGGGAGGAGGCGATCATCTACGCGCCGCCGCACATCCGCATCGTGGGCCTCTCGGCGACGGTGCCCAACGTCGCGCAGTTTGCCGCATGGATCGAGCAGGTCCGTGAGCTGCCTGTGGACGTGATCATCGAAGAGGAGCGCCCCGTCCCGCTCACGCACAAGATCTGGATCCCGGGCCGGGGGCCGCGCGGCCTGGACGAGGTGAAGCGCTACTTCATCGAGATCGGCAAGCTGAGCGACCGGAGGCGCAATCGTGGAGGCAAGCATCACCGCCAGGAGCGGCGTCCGAACCGCAGGACCGTGGCCCGGACCCTCGAGCGCGCCGGGGACGACCTCGTCGATCACCTCACGAAGCGAGATCTCCTGCCGGCCATCTACTTCTGCTTCAGCCGGCGCGACGTCGAGAGCCTCGCGCGGCGGCACGCCTCGCGCGACCTCCTGACGCTCGACAAGCGCGACCAGATGCTCGCCCTGTTCGACGATCTCGCCACGCGCTACGAGGTTACGGACCGTGAGGAGACGCAGTTCCTCCGCAGCATGGCGGCGCGCGGCGTCCTCTTCCACCACGCCGGCATGCTGCCGATCGACAAGGAGATCGTCGAACGTCTGTTCAACAGCGGGCTCGTGCGACTGCTCTTCGCCACCGAGACGTTCGCCCTGGGCGTGAACATGCCGGCGCGCACCGTCTGCTTCCACGCGCTGAGCAAGTACAACGGCATCGCCTTCGGGCCCCTGCTGGCGCGCGAGTACTGGCAGATGGCCGGCCGTGCCGGACGTCAGGGCATCGATACGAAGGGCTGGGTCTTCGCTCTGCTCGACGAGACCTCGATCACCTTCGACAACCTGTCGTGGTTCCACAGCGGTCGCAGCGAGTCGGTGCAGAGCCGCTTCAACCTCAACTACTCCGGCGTGCTCAACCTCTTCCGCCGCATCGGTGAGGAGGTGCCGGCTGCGTGGCAGCGCTCGTTCGCACGCTTCCTGCATCAGGCCAAGAAGCCCCAGCGCCCGCAGGGCAAGAAGGGCAAAAGCCGCCGCGGACGCGACGAACGCGAGGGCGTCGGGTCCCGGATCATCCGGGCCCGCCTCGACATCCTGCGCGAGTACCACTACATCGAGGGCAAGGAGCTCACGCGCAAGGGGCTGCTCTGCGCGCACGTCAATGGCTACGAGGTCCCGGTGACCGAGGCCTACGAGGGCGGCTGGATCTTCCGCTGCGACGCGGTCGAGGTCGCGATGCTCTTCGCCGCGATGGTCTACGAGTCGCGGCCGTCCGACGCCTCCTCCGCGCCGAAGCGCAGACTCAAGGGCATCCGCGTGCCGTTCGAGAACCACATGGCGGCGTTCGCCGAGCGCGAGCGCTCAAAGGGCATCCGGGATCCGTTGCGCGGTCCGGACTTCGGCATCGCCGGCCCGGTCGAACGCTGGGCCGAAGGCGAGACGATCGAGGAGGTCCTCACCCACACGAGCCTCGCGGCCGGGGACTTCGTTCGGGTGCTGCGCATGACGATCCAGCTCCTGCGTCAGACGGCCCACGCCGTGCCCAAGGGGGATCCCTGCATCCCCGTGCTGCACGACGCGCGCCACCGCATCGACCGGGACGTGGTCGATGCCCGCCGCCAGCTCGAGCTCGGCTGACCCGCGTCGCGGGTCGGTGGGTCGACGGAGGCAGCGCGCCGCGCCGGGACTCTCGTAGGATGGTCGGATGAGCACAGGCCCCTCCGACAACGACGCTGGCGACGAGCAGCCTCGGCCGAAGCGCCCGCAGAGGCCGAAGGCGGTGAAGCCGCGGGCCGTCCCCCCCAAGGCCGTCCCCCCCAAGGCCGTGCCGCCGAAAGCCGTGCCGCCGAAAGCCGTGCGGCCGAAAGCCGTGCCGCCGAAGGCCGTCGCTCCCAAGCCGGTCGCGCGCAAGGCCGTCGCCCCGAAGGCAGCGCGCCCGGCGGCGGCCAAGCCGAAGGCGGCCAAGCCGAAGGGCGCCAAGCCGAAGGCAGCCCGACCTGTGTCCGCGAAGGCCGTGCCCGCAAGGGCCCGGCCCGCCAAGCCGAAGGAGGCCGCTCCGGCGGAGGCTCCCAGCCAGAACGCTGCGCTCGCGGAAGAGAGCGTACGCGACACGATGGTGGGCAAGACCATCGGCCGCTGCCGCCTCGAGGCGTTGATCGGCCTCGGGCGCACCTCGCGCGTCTACCGCGCTCACTACGAAGCACTCGAGGACACCGTGGCCGTCAAGGTCCTTCGACGGGAGATCGCCGAGAACCCGGTCCTCGTCGAGCGATTCGAGTCCGAGGCGCGCGCAATCGCCAAGGTCGACAACGAGAACGTGCTGAAGATCTACGACGTCGGCACCACGGACGACGGGCTCTACTACATGGTCGTCGAGCTCTTGGAGGGCGAGGAGATTCTCGACCTCGTGCAGCGCGAGGGCTCCGTCGAGCCGATGGATGCGCTACGCATCGTGCGGCAGGCAGCCAACGGCCTGCGCGCCGCCCACGCGCACGACCTGGTGCACCGCGACATCAAGCCCCAGAACCTCTTCCTCCTGGAGGACGGCACGGTCAAGGTGGTGGACTTCGGTCTTGCCACGGGCATCGACGACAAGAGCGAGCGCGTCGGCACGCCGCACTACATGGCCCCCGAGGTGTGTGAGAGCGCGAAGGCCGAGACGGCGAGCGACATCTACGGCCTCGGGATCGTCCTCTTCCACTTGCTGACGGGCCAGCCCCCCTACGCGGGGCAGGGCATCAAGCAGATCATGAAGTCCCACATGGCGGCCGTACCGCTGCGCCCGGAGCGCACGGCGATGGGGCTCGCCAAGGACATTGGCGAGATCGTGCGCCACCTCACGAAGCGCGATCCGCTCATGCGCCCCACCGCCGAGGAACTCGTCCAGGAACTCGACGCCTTCGGTGGCAAGGCGCTCAAGCAGAAGGAGAGCCTCAAGAAGCGCAGCTCGCGCAGCCGTGCCCGCTCCGCGGTCGCCCGGCGCGAGAAGGCGCGCAAGGGGACGCCCGCCATAGCCGCGATCCTCGGGGCCGTCGTCGTGGTCGGCATCATCATTGCGATCGCCTCGAGCGGTGGCGGCGACGGACCGACCACGCCGTCCCGCGATCCGGAACCGCACGCAGACGCGGGCGGCCACGGGGCGCAGCCCGAGACCGTCAACCGGCCTCCCCCGGAAACGGCGGACGCGAAGAAGGAGCGCGAGGCGCGCATCGCCCTGGCTCAGCGGGTCAAGGAGGGCCATGAGGCCCTCGAGCGCGCCGAGCAGTGGGCTCGCAAGAACTGGCACGGGCCGGCCGACACGGCAGCGGTCATGTCGAAGTACCGCTACGTGAAGGAGCAATGGAAGAAGCTGCCTCCCGGCGACGAGGCCAAGCAGCGGATGCGTGACATCAAGGCGCGCAAGCTCCACCCGCACCCCGACCGTGCGTGGTCGAGCGCGGACGACCTTGCCACGGCGCGTGAGGCGTGGAAGCTCGCTCTCCCGCAGATCGAGGCGAAGATCAAGGCGCACGAGTACCTAGCAGCGCGCGAAATGGTCCCGGAGAGCGTCTCGGACGAGAGCGGCAGCCTCTCGCGCGAACTCGATTTCTGGCGGACGTACACGCAGCAGTTGGTGGACTACCGCGCGGCGATCCGGCGCGACGTCATCAACATGCCGCAGGATGAGCGCGGCGTCGACACGCCGGACGGCGAGGGCATCGTCCAGCGCGTCACCGCGACCGGCTTCAAGGTGAAGATCGCTCGCGGCACGAAGGACTACACCTGGCGTGAGATGGGCCCGTCGGCCATCGCGGACCTGGGCATGCGTACCTTCAGCGGCAAGTCCGCCGATCTGCTCATCTTGCAGATCGCGTTCGTGTACGCCCACAAGCTGAAGGATCCGTTCTGGGACGCGCAGCTCGAGTTCGGCGTGACGGCGGGCAACGCACCGCACGAGCGCATGAACAAGACCTACAAGAAGCTCTTCAACGAGTGGGCTGCTGCGAACAAGTAGGCGGGCCAACCGCCAGTTGCTGTGGGGGCGACCCTTGTGGTCGCCCGAGCGCGTCCTGCCACGTCGGGACTTACCACGTAGGGGCGGCCCTTGTGGCCGCCCGCCACCACGGTGAACCGCGCGCGGTGTCGGTTGCGCAGCGAACGCAGCCCGCGTGGATTGGGGCGCCTGCGGCGTTCGACGGAGGGCGACCACAAGAGTCGCCCGCCACCACGGTGAACCGCGCGCGGTGTCGGTTGCGCAGCGAACGCAGCCCGCGTGGACTGGGGCGCCTGCGGCGTTCGACGGAGGGCGACCACAAGGGTCGCCCCTACCCGTAAGGGCACACGACGGAGGAAGCGTCCCGGGCGACCACAAGGGTCGCCCCTACCCGGGGCGTCGCTCCGCGACGCCCCTACGGCCGATACCCGACCATCGCCGTCACCAACACCACGACGTAGACCGGCAGGAACACGATGTAGAGCTTCTTGTGGAGCGGGTGTCGGAGGGCGCCCGTCACCGAGACCAGGACCATCAGGCCCACGGCCCCATAGGCCGCCGCGCGGTGGAATCGGACCACGTCAGGCAGGCGTTCGTCCACGCGCCAATCCCAGAGCCAGGCGCCCAGGAGCACCACGGCAATGCCGCCCAGGCTCAGCGCCATCCCCGTGATGCCCCAGCGCTTGTGGACAGGCGTATCCAAGCGGCTCTGGAACGCCTTCAGGAAGCAGACCAGGCCCGCGGCCATCACGAGGAGGTAGGTGAAGTAGAGGACCGGGGAGGGCATGGAGGCGGATGCTACCCCCGGGGTCGTGATTCAGAGACGCGCGGGGCGGGACTTGACGGCGCGGGGGGCAGGCGTACCCTTCTCCCCCACACGCGGCCGTAGCTCAGTGGCAGAGCTCAACCTTGCCAAGGTTGATGTCGTCGGTTCGAATCCGATCGGCCGCTCCAGTTCCCCGCACCCCGCCGATTTCGGCGGGGTGCGGTTCTTTTTGGCCCTTTGCAGGTATCCGTTGATGACCGCCGGCACAGCTCCCCTCACGCGCGTCGAGGACAGCGGCATCCACGGCAAGGGCCTCTTCGCGACTGCGAACATCCCGGCCGACACGTTGATCATGTCGATCGAGGGCAAGAAGACGTCCAAGGACGGCATCTACGTCATCTGGATCGAGACCGACGACGGCCCGGAGGGCTTCGAGATCACGAGCGACGCCCGCTACGTGAACCACGACGCGAACCCGAACGCGATCTTCTACGACGACGAGCTGTGGTCGCTGCGCCGCATCCGCAAGGGCGAAGAGATCACGCACCACTACGGGGACGACTGGAACGAGCTCTAGGGCGACCCATCGCAGTCGACACGCCTGAATCGTCCAGCCACCTGACCTACGACCCCGCCTGCACGGCCCCCCTGGCGCGAACCCCGAGCGCGGGCATAATGTCCGTTCAGGGCTGGACACGGACACAGTGTAGGAACCCCCGCATGCGACGCTCCCTCTCCGTCCTCGTCGTCTTGGCTTTCCTCGCCGCCTGTGGTGGTGGCAGCGGCGGCGCCGGCCTCCCGCCCCTCGAGGTCAAGTTCCTCGACCTCGGCACGGTCGCTTCGAATGCGTCGACCGTCTTCCAGATCACCATCGAGAACCGCTTCAACGATGCCGCGACGGTGACCGAGGTCGGCAGCGACCCGGGCCTCATCGCGGCCGGCGGCCAGCTCCCGCTCGTGTTGCCCGCCGGCGCCTCCGTGAACATCAACGTGCTGATCACGCCCCCGAGTGCGGGGCTCTTCACGGGCGACGCGGTCTTCGTCGTCGACGCCGGGGGCGCCAGCGAAGCCCAGATCACGACCGTGAGCGCGACCGTCGAACTGACCAGCGCCTCGGTGAACCTCGCTTCGCTCGACTTCGGTGACGTCCTCCCAGGGACGACGGCGGACCGCACGCTCATCGTGAACAACACGACGTCGGCCAGCACCCTCACGCTCGCGGGGATGACGGCGCCGAACGCCGCGTTCTCGATCGTCTCGCCCGCGCTGCCGGCCTTCATCTCCGCAGGACAGAGTCAGGTCGTGACGGTCCGCTACGCCCCGACCGGTCCCGGCGCTCCCACCGGGCAACTGACGCTCGACATCAACGCGAGCAACGGCCCCTTCCAGGTGTTCGCGCAGGCCACATCCGGCGGCCAGGAGGTCGTCGACTTCGGCACCGTGAACTTCGACGGCGGCGGCGACACGGCCGAGCTGTCGTTCGACGTCCCGGCCGACGCCATCTCCTTCATGATCGAAGCCACGACGGCGGCGAGTACCTCTCTCGGCCTGCGGTTGCTGACGGGCCCCGGCGGCAAGGTCTACGAGAACGAGCAGCTCACGGGCGCCTACATCTGGTCCGCACAGCAGGAGATCTTCAATCAGCAGGTGCCGAACACCGACCGCACGAACGTGCAGTTGGTTCCCGGGGGCGGGACCTACAAGCTGAAGCTCCTGCGCTGGTCCGGTGGCGCCGGCTCCTGCGACATCCGCGTCATCATCGAGCGCCGACCGAAGGCGGGCACCGACGTCATCGCGACGCTCGACCTCAACGTCTTCCTGGCCGCCGGCATCGCACCGACGGCGGCGACGGCGGCCAACGACAACACGCTCCAGGCCGTCTTCACGCAGATGAACACCATCCTGAGCTCGCAGGGCGTCGCGCTCGGCGACATCGACTACTACGACGTCACGGACACGCAGTACGACGACGTCACGTTCGCCGAGTTCGGACCGATGCTGAAGCTCAGCTCCGCGGCGAACGAGACCCGCCTGAGCCTGTTCTTCGTTCGCGAGGCGATCGGCGGCGGCATCCTGGGGGTCTCGCCGACTCTCGGTGGACCCGCCCTCCTCGGCACCGAGCTCTCCGGCGTCATGGCGCTCTACACCAACCAGTTCAGCCCGCAGTTCATCGGGCTCGTGGCCGCGCACGAGCTGGGTCACTTCCTGGGTCTGGCGCACACGACCGAGCAGAACGGCGCGTGGGACGACATCACCGACACGGCGCAGTGTCCGGCGACGGGCACGAACGGCACCTGCCCGACGGCGGGGGGCGGCTACCTCATGCACTGGCAGGCCGTCGGCGGCACGACGATCACCAACGGCCAGGCCGGCGTCCTGCGCGGCCATCCCTTCCTTGACGCGCGCCTCCTGGGCGGCAACCCGCTGCAGGCGAAGCCCGCGGCCCAGGCCATCGCCATCGACCCGAACGCGCCGCAGAACTGGTGCGGAACGTGCCAGTGCAACCATCGCGTGAAGGTGAAGTAGGTAGGCCCAACCGACACGGCGCGTCGGCTACTGCGCTCGCACCGGGGAGACCCCTGTCTCGTGACGCTACGCGCGAGCGGCAGCTCGCGCAGGTTCGCTTCCCTACCTCCGGTGTATCGGAGCGGGTCCAACGTGGCCCGTGCGGGCCATGCCCGCCGGGCCATGCGGGGTGCTCCGGGGCCGCGGATCGCAGGCCGCGTGGATCGGTGACCGTGTCCGGGAGGACACGCACGCGGTCAGAGCACGTCCAGCACCTCGAACAGGACCGCCGAGCCGCTCATGTAGTGGCTGTCGCGACGCGCCGCACTCAAGACCGGCGTCCGCTCCTCGTCGCCCATGAGGCCCAAGGCCGCGCAAGCCATCGAGCGGTTCATGTGGGTCTCCCGCGAAGCCTGCAACACGTCGATCAACGGCTGCACGGCACGGGCGTCGCCGATGCGCGCCAGCGTGATCACGATCTGACCCTTCACGCTCTGGTTGCGTGTCTTCTTCAACTGCGCCAGCAGGATCCCCAGCGTGCGATCACGATCCTTGGCACGTCCGCCGCCCAGCAGCCCGAGCGCCGTCACGGAGCGCATGCGCAGCTGATCGCTGCGTGCGTCCTCCACGGCCGCCGCCAGGGCCGTGATGACCTCGGCACGTGCTTCGCCCAGCAGGCCCAGCCCCAGCGCCGCGTGCGCGCGCAGGTCCGGGTCCTGGTCCGCGTCGCCGAGTTGGCCGAAGAGCGCCTTCGAACTGGAGAGGTCCTTGGCCATACCGAGAGCGGTAGCGAAGGCAGCACGCGAATGACCGTCGAGCTTGCGATCGACCAGGCCTTCGCGAAGCGTCTTGAGCGCCCTTCCGCGCAGCTTCTGCCAGCCCTCGTGGCCCACCGACTCATCGATGGCGCGCACAGCAACGGCCAGGGCGATCGCCCCGAAGGCACGGTCGCCTGACGATCCCGCCGCCGCGCCGGAACGCAGCGACCGGGCGGCCTTGGCGTGCAGCCCGCCGCCCGACGTGGCGTCGGAGGCCACCAGGCGCGCGAGGGACATCAGCGCAAGACGCCTCACGCTCGGGGTCGTGGCCTTGCGGTGTGCGGCCACGAGAGCGTCGGCCAACGCGGGGCGCAGCTTCGGGTGACGACGCGCCAGGGTGCCGGCGGCGATCACGGTTGCCTGCTCGAGCGTCGGTGACGAGCCCTTGCCGTCGGCCAGCTGCTGCATCACCGCTGCGGCATCCGTGGTGCCACCGACGCGGCCGAGGGCCAGCGCGGCCTGGGAACGGACGAGGGCCGAGGTCGAGCCCTTCTTCGTGGGCGCGCGGCGCATCGACGCCTGGAGCAAGAGGCGCTGCGAGGCCGTCACGTGTGCCGGGTCGATGAGCCCGAGCCCCATGAGGACGCCGACCTGGGTCTCGTCCGGGAGACCGCGGGCGAACCAGCCCGCCGTCAGCGCACGCGACGTGGTGGCCACGCTCTGCTTGTCTGTGGACGGCTGATCGGCGAGCAGACCGAGCGAGATGGCCGCGAAGGCACGTGTCCGCGGCGCGTAGCGCTCGTCGCCGAGCACGCGGCGCAGTTCCGTGCGCACCCGCTCCAGCGTCGTGCCCGGAAGCTGCCGGCGCTCGTTGCTTCGACGCAGCTGGCCGAGACCGAGCGCAGCCGACTCACGCACGAACTGCGTGGAGCGAGCACGCGGATCCAGCGCCCGTGTGAGGAACTCGACCTCGTGGTCCCTGGAGGCGATCTTGCCGAGCGCGATGTAGGCCGCACCCTCCGTATAGACCCAATGATCACGCTTCGAGGGCGGGCCCTGCGCGGAGACGAGCACCTGACGGACGGCGGCCGTCAGCGCGTGGCGCTGCCGGTCGTCGAGACGACGCTCGGCACGGCCGGCACGCTTGCCCATCACGCCGCCGAGGGCGAAGAGCGGGTTGCCCTCCGTCACGTACGCACCGGTGCGTAGGTCTTCGTACTCCTCGCGGTTGACCTCGTACCAGTAGATCCAGTCGTCGAGCCCGGGGCGGGTCTTGCGCACGGTGGGACGCTTGCGGCCACCGAGGGACACGCCGCCTTCACCTGCAGCCGCTGCACCGTCAGGCATGCCGGCCGCGCTCGGTGCTTCGTTCTGCCCCGTGCTGCCTGTGCCATCGGCCGGAGCGGCGAAGCCTCCAGCCGGGTCGCGCGGTTGCGGGCCACCGCCGCCGCCCGGCATCCCGCGCATCGCGGGTGCGGGCCGAGGCAGCTGACGACCGTAGTCATCGCCCGGCTTGAGGAACGGCCCCTGGCCGGGGTTCGGACCGGGGCCCGGGTTGGGCCCAGGGCCCGGGACGGGCTGCGGAAAGACGGGGGTCCCGGGAGCCACGGGTCCGGCGGGCCTGGCCGGGACGGGGTCCGCGGCGGCGAAGCGACCGCCGCGTGCTTCCGCGTCGGGCGAAAGCCAGACGGCGAAGCTGAACAGGGAGACGAGGAGGATGGGGTTCCGTAGCCGCATGGAGCTCTCCAGCCGGGAGCCGTGGTGCGGGCTCGGTCGTGCAGTGCGTGGTGCTGCGACCGAGGACATCACACACCCCGTGCCGCCGGGCCGACGACGATCGGCATGTCGACGTAACCACATACTATGAATGAGGTTACGTAGGCTCCGGCGGGAGGGAGCCGCAGCATCATGCGTCACCGGCGGGAAACCGTCGGCGCGCGCCGCGGTGACGTCAGACCCGGTAGGCGCTCTCGGTGGGATGCATCGGGCGGTTGAGCCACAGCGGACGGCGCAAGCCCTCGGCGTTGGGCCCGGGCTTCGCGGTCTCGAGCCACTCCGCGTAGACCTCGGCCGACTTCGCGGTGTCCACGAGGACGTCACCGTAGGCGTCACCTGCCGGGGCCTTCTCGACGCGCACGACCTGGTGCCAACAGTGCATGCCGCTCACAGGATCGGGCTGCACGGGGAAGGTGAGGTTCTGGTTCACCCCCACCTCGCGCCACCAGATGCGCTCGCTGTCCGGGTCGCCGTCGACGTAGGGCTTGACGCCGCCCTTCTGACGGAAGAGGAACGTGCTGCCCTTGCGCTCGAGGTCCACCATGCTCGATGCGCGCTGCTGCCCGCCGACATCGGGATGCAGGCGCCAGCGGCCGACGTGGTGCGAGCACGCGACGACCCCGGGGTGGATGCCCTCGGTTACCCAAGCGCGCGGCACGAAGTAGCCGATGCGGGTGTGGACGCGCATCAGATCGCCGGTCTCGACGCCGAGGCGCTCGGCATCGGCGGGGCTGATCCAGAGAGGATTCGTGTGCGAGATCTCCTGCAGCCACTTCGCGTTGCCCGAGCGCGTGTGGATGAGCGTCGGCAGCCGGAAGGTCGGGAGCAGCGTCATCTCGCCCTCGGCCAGATTGCGCCAGTGCACATGCGAGCGGATGTAGCCGGGCACGGCGTGTTCGGCGTGCCCCCACTCCGCCAGCGTCGGCGAGTACAGCTCGAGCTTGCCGCTCGGCGTCTTGAAGCCCTCCTGCTCGTAGCGCTCCTGGCCCTTGTAGGGCACGTCGTACGCGCCGTACTTGCGCATGTACCCGAGCGGCTCCAAGCCCTCCTTCTTGGCCGCCTCGGGCAGGCCGGGGACGGCGTTGTCGAAGATGTCGGCGAAGTACTCGTCGATCGAGATCGGCGTGCCGGGCTCCTGCTTGGACTCGTACCACTGGCGCACGCCGCGCGACCCGTCCGGGTCGATGTGATGCGCAAGCGCGATCCAGAACTCGGCCTCTTCCCAGACCTCGCCCGGGTTGGCCTCGTGCGTGAGCTTGACCGGCTCGCCTTCACGGCGCTTGAACTCGCGCAGGACAGGCTGTCGGAAGCCGATCCACGTGCCGGCGTGCGTCTCCTGGCTCATGATGTCGTGACGCTCGGGGCCCAAGCCCATCGGCAGCACGTAGTCGGCCCACTGCGCCGTCTCGGACCAGATCGGCGTGAGGGCTACGTGGCAGCCGACCTTGTCCTCGTCCTCGAGCATCTCGATCCACGAACAGCCGTCGGGGTTGGTCCAGACCGGGTTGTAGACGCGCGTGAAGTACGTATCGATGCGCTTCTTCTGATCACGCAGCAGGTGCGGCAGGAGGAAGCTCATCTCGTAGTGGGCGAGCGGCCACTCCTTCGGCCAGATGAGCTCGTTCCAGCGCTCGATCGGCGGCGGCGCCTCGGAGGGCTTGGGCACGAACTTGTCCCACGAGTTGGGGTTGAGCCCGCCGGGCCGGCCGAAGCTGCCCGTCAGGACATGCAGGAACATCAGCGCGCGTGCGGACTGCCAGCCGCCCAGATTGCCGCTCGCCGTGCTGCGCCAGAGATGACTCGAGAACTGGTTGCCGGCTGCGGCGATCTCATCGGCGAGCAGCGGAACGATCGCGGCGTCGATGCGGCACTCCTCGGCCACGTACGCCGGCGTGTACTCCGCGTACGCATCGGTGAGCTTCTCGAGGAAGCGCTCGAAGCTGCCGTTGCCGTCCTGATCGTGAACGTCGAGCCAGGCTTCCCAGTTCACGTGCCGCTGGATGAAGTCCTCGTCCAGTCGTCGCGTGCGGAGCAGATCGTGCGCGATCGCGAGCAGCAGCGCCGGCTCGCTGCCCGGCCAGGGCGAAACCCAGTGGTCCGCCCGCGACGCCGTGTTGCTCAGCCGCGTGTCGAGCACCGCCATGCGCGCGCCACGTTCCTTGGCTTCGACGATGCGCTGCGCGTGCGGATTGAAGTAGTGACCCGTCTCGAGGTGGGCGGAGATCAACAGGATGAACTTCGTCTGACTGTAGTCGGGCGAAGGCCGGTCGGCGCCACACCAGAGTGCGAAGCCCGTGCGCGCCGCGGCGCTGCAGACGTTGGTGTGGCTGTTGTGCCCGTCGACGCCCCAGGCGCTCAGCATGCGCGGGATGAAGTGGTCCTCGCCCGGCCGCCCGACGTGGTACATGACCTCGTCGTGGCGCTCCTCGTCGAGTGCCTTGCCGATGCGGCTGCCGATGTCCTCGAGTGCGGCCTCCCACGAGACCGGCTCGAACTCGCCAGAACCGCGCGGGCCGACGCGCTTCAAGGGCGTGAGGATGCGCTCGAGATCCTTCACCTGGTTGATCGTCGCCGGGCCCTTGGCGCACGTGCGACCGCGGCTGCCCGGATGCACCGGGTTGCCTTCGAACTTCTTGATCTCGCCGGTCGCCTTGTTGACGTAGGCGAGCAGCCCGCACGCCGACTCGCAGTTGAAGCAGATCGTGGGCACGCAGCGGTAGCTCAGCGTCGAACGCTCGGGCCACGCATCGGGGTCCATCTCCGTCCAGTCATCCCAGCGCTCGGGCGGCGGCGCGACGTTCAGCTCCCAGGGAGACGTGCGCTCGGGCTTGTTGGGCGTGTCGGACAACGGACGCTCCTCAGGAGATCGGCAGGGCCTGGCCGGCGCGAACGAGGACGTCCTCTTCGGACCAGAGACCCACGAGAGCGAGGACGGCGGCGAGCATGCTGCCGGCAGGCCAGACGATGAGCAGCGCCACGGGCACGACGATCCCAGCGAGGAGACCGACCAGCAGGTGCCGGCGGGCATAGGGGCCGTGCGAGATGAGGCGCACGGCGCGGCGGTACTCCGCCTCGCGGCGCTTGGGGAAGAACACCAGCTCCTTCAAGCGTGTGAAGGCCCAGTGAACGATCAGGGCGGCCACCAGCAGCCAGCGAACGGTGAACGCTTCCGCGGCGGTCAGCCGCATCCACGGCGCCAGCAGAAGCAGCAGCGCGGCGCCGGCCACAACGGCCTGCACGAGGAGATGGCCGACGAACGGTTTCCAGAGCCAGAGCACGCGCCCCTTGGCCTGACCGAAGAGCCACGCGGTGTAGATGGCGGTGAGCACGGCGGCCGCGCACGTGAGGACGAGTACGATGGTGCGTAGCGCGGTGGATGGCAGCCAATCCCAGGCAGCGATCGCCAGCCACAGCGAGAGCAGAGCCCCGTAGGCGCCCAGGATCACCCCACCCTTGGCGAGCCAGCTGTTCCAGTTAGGACGCTTGAGGATCAGCAGGAACCGCTCGGGACGCTTGAGGTCGGCGATGAGCAGCCACGCTGTGAGCGCCAGGAACAGCAGGCCGGCGGCGGCGGCGATCGCGGATGCGCGTCCGACGCCTTGGCCCAGCAGGGAGAGCGAAGCCAGGAACGCACCGGCCGCGACGGACTTCGTGAACAGGTAGGCGCCGACCTTCCAACCCCAGAGCGACGCGTGCGGCACGTCGTAGGTCGTGCTCGCCTCGGCCTTCTTCTCGTAGGACGCGAAGATGTCCGCGTCGAGCTGCGGCCCGGGCACCTGGTTGGCCCAGAGAAAGCCGCCCGCGCTGTTGGTGAGCGAGGGGTCGATGCCCGCGGGCGCGACCTCGCGGTAGAAGACGTTGGGTCCGGTGCCGGCTTCGCTCTTGCGGGCCTGCAGGTCGCCGGACGCCTTCATCTGCGACACGCGGCTGTCGGGATCGTGGAAGTCCCCCGGGATGATCGCCTCAGTCGGGCACACGACGGCGCACGCCGGAGCCAGCCCGACCTCGACGCGATGCGCACAGAAGTGGCACTTCTCGGCGAGACCCGAGCTCTCGTTGATGTAGAGCGCGTCGTAGGGACAGGCTTGCATGCAGCTCTTGCAGCCGATGCACGCGGCGGGGTCGACCTCGACGATGCCGTTCGCGCCCTTGCCGAGTGCGGCGGTCGGGCAGATCGAGACGCACGGCGCGGCGCTGCATTGGTTGCAGCGCAGCACCGCGAACGAGCGCTTCACCTCGGGGAAGCTGCCCTGCTCCGTGTACTTGACCCAGGTGCGGAACGAGCCGACGGGGACGTCGTTCTCGGCCTTGCATGCAACGGTGCATGCGTGACAGCCGATGCAGCGCGAGTGATCGATGACGAAACCGAGTTGCACCCGCGCGCCTCCTCCTGGGGGCCGGGATCCTAGCAGGGGCGGGTCGCCTGACTCGCCACGAACACGGACACGGACGCGGACACGGGCCCGGGCCGAACGCCGCCGGGGGGGGGCGCGCGCCTAGCGGAGGGCCGCCCAGCGGAAGGCGTGGGCAGCCTCCATCCAGCGGGCGCCGAGGGAAGCGCCAGGGCGAGAAGGTCCAACGACGCCTCGCCGAAGCGCTGGATCGGGGCGATCTCGGGCATGGCGTGCCTGTGGCCGCGCAGGCTACATTGCTCGTCAGCCCTGGAGGTCGCCTGATGCGTCGCGCCATGCTGTTCGTCCTGCTCCTCGCCATGAGCCTCGCCGTGACCGCCTGCGGCGGAGAAGAGGACCGTGGCCCGTCGGACGAGGGCACGAAGGCCGGCGTGATCGCGCTCCTCCGGCGGCTCGAGTCCTCCGTGCGTTCTGGCGATCTGGACGGCGCCCTCCCGCTACTGGTCGAGCGCAAGGACAAGACCCCCGAGCAGCGCAAGACGAGCCTGCTGCGCCTGATGAAGATCGAGGGCGTCACGCCCAAGGCGATCTCGAGGCTGGAGGCCAAAGGGCGCTTCGGAGCGCTCCAGAAACTCTGGCCCACGAAGGGGCCCGCGTGGGCGAAGCGGGCAGGCGTCCCCATCGGGGAGTGCCTGGGACTGCGGGCGGGCTCGGCCGAAGTCGGCGTGCACTGGGATGGCTGGCAGCTGCGCTTCATGCGGATCAACAACCTGCAGACGCTCCGCTGAAGGGCCCCTGAAACCTCGTGCGCTTCCATGCATCGGGTATTTACTTGTTTCAACATGCTTTGTTGGCAACGTGCTGCAGGAGAGCGACCGATGATCACCCGACGACCCGCTGACGACCGAGGCCAGCTGGACCATGGCTGGCTCGACGCACGCCACAGCTTCTCGTTCGGCCACTACGTCGAGCCCGAGCACATGGGCTTCCGCGCACTCCGCGTCCTCAACGAGGACCGCGTGCAAGCGGGTCAGGGTTTCGGCATGCACCCGCACAACGACATGGAGATCCTGACGTGGGTGCTCGAGGGCGCCCTCGAGCACAAGGACAACATGGGCAACGGCTCCGTCATCGCGCCGGGCACGATCCAGCGCATGACGGCCGGCATCGGTGTCCTGCACAGCGAGTTCAACCACTCCAAGGAGGACCAGGTCCACCTGATGCAGATCTGGATCCTGCCCGAGGCGCGCGGGCTCACGCCCGGCTATGAGGAGAGCACCTTCGCGGATGCCGACCTCACGAACCAGCTGACGCTGATCGCCGGACACACTCCGCACGGTGCCGCGGTGAAGGTCCATCAAGACGTCCAGGTCTTCGCGGCGCGCCTCGACATGGACGCGAACGTCTCGAACGACCTCGAGCCGGGCCGTCATGCCTGGGTGCAGGTCGCGCGCGGCGGCCTCACCCTGAACGGCATGGCCCTTGACGCCGGCGACGGCGCGGCGATCTCCGACGAAACGAACCTGGAATTCTGCGCCACGCACGACACGGAACTCTTGCTCTTCGACCTCGCCTAGGGACGGCTCTGCCGGACTGGACTCGCTGCGGACAGCGTGCCATGATCTCCAGCCATCGCGCGCCAACGGAGCAGTCATGAGCATTCCCGTCTACGACGTTCTGATCGTCGGTGGAGGCGGCGCGGGGCTCCGCGCCGCCATCGCCGTCGCGCAGGCGGATCCGACACAGCGGGTCGCCGTCGTTTCGAAGGTCTATCCGATGCGGAGCCACACCGTTTCGGCCGAAGGCGGCGCGGCAGGCGTCATCAAGGACAACGACTCCGCCGAAGACCACTGCAACGACACGATCGGCGGCGGCGACTGGCTCGCCGACCAGGATGCCGTCGAGGCCTTCGTCGAGGAGGCCCCGAAGGAACTCATCCAGCTGGAGCACTGGGGCTGCCCGTGGAATCGCGAGGCGGACGGCTCCGTCGCGGTGCGCCCCTTCGGCGGCATGAAGATCCAGCGGACGTGGTTTGCCTCTGACAAGACCGGCTTCCACATGCTGCACACGCTCTTCCAGACCTCGCAGCAGTTCGACCCGGTGACCCGCTACGACGAGCATTTCGTCTTCGACCTGCTCGTCCACGACGGCCGCTGCCAGGGCGTGGCCTGCATCGAGCTCAAGACGGGTGAGGTGCGCATCATCGCCGGTCGTTCCGTGATCCTGTGCACAGGCGGCGGAGGGCGTATCTTCCCCTTCACGACCAATGCGGCGATCAAGACCGGCGACGGGATGGGCCTGGCCTACCGGGCCGGCGTCGGCCTCAAGGACATGGAGTTCGTCCAGTACCACCCGACAGGGCTTCCCGGGACCGGCATCCTGATCACCGAGGCCGCCCGCGGCGAGGGCGGCATCCTGCTCAACAAGGACGGGCGCCGCTATCTGCAGGATCACGACCTCGGCTCGCCTCTTGAGGTGAGCGATCCGCGCCACCCGCAGCTCAAGAGCATGGAGCTCGGCCCGCGGGACCGCCTCTCCCAGGCCTTCTACTGGGAGCGCGAGGCCGGCAATGTGTTCACCTCCGACGATGGCGACTACGTCCATCTGGACGTTACGCACCTCGGCGAGAAGAAGATCAACAAGCGGATCCCCTTCGTGCGGGACACGGCGCTCAAGTATGTGGGCGTGGACTGCGTGAAGGAGCCGATCCCGGTCCGACCGGTCGTCCACTACATGATGGGCGGCGTCGACACCGACATCGACGCGGCGACGTCGCTGCCGGGCCTCTACGCGGCCGGCGAGTGCGCCTGCGTGAGCATCAACGGCGCGAACCGGCTCGGCTCCAACTCGCTGACCGAGTTGCTGGTCTTCGGCAAGCGCGCGGGCATGGGTGCGGCGGCCTTCGCCAAGGCCAACCCGGAGGTCGCGGTCGATGCGCTGGCTGCCCAGGTGGGCGACAAGGCGGCGCGTCTGAAGTCGCTGTACTCCGAGGGCCGGGAAGGGGAAGCCTCGATCGCGAGCATCCGCCGGACCCTGACGAGCGCCATGGAAACGGGCGCCGGGATCTACCGTGACCAGGCACGCCTCGACGCCTTGTGCGAGACGCTGCGGGAGATCAAGGCCCGCATCAAGGATCTGCGCATCACGGACCGGAGCAAGACCTTCAACACCCAGCTCGTGCAGGCCCTCGAGCTGGAGTTCATGGTCGATGCCGCGGAAGCCGTGGCCTTCAGCGCCTCCGCACGCAAGGAGTCACGCGGCGCGCATCAGCGCCTGGACTTCAAGGAGCGCGACGACGGCGCCTTCCTCAAGCACTCGGTAGCGTTCAAGTCCGATGGTGACCCCCGCATCGACTACAAGGACGTGTCCATCACAAAGTGGCCCCCTGCGGAGCGTGTCTATGGCAAGTAGCGCAACCAAGATCGAGGGGAAGACGGTCACGCTTGAGATCTTCCGCTACCAACCCGATGACGAGACCGAGCCGCGCTACGACACGTTCGAAGTGCCGTACCGCGAGGACTGGGTCGTGCTCGATGCCATCAACTGGATCAAGGACGAGGTCGACGGATCGCTCTCGTATCGTTGGTCCTGTCGCATGGGCGTGTGCGGTTCGTGCGGGATGATGGTCAATGGCGAGCCCAAGCTCACCTGCGCTGTGTTCCTGCGCGACTACTACCCCAAGCCCATGCGCATCGAGCCGCTCGAGCACTTCCCCGTCACCCGTGACCTGGTCATCAACATGGATGACTTCATGGGAAAGATGGAGAAGCTCCAGACCTGGATCGTGCCCAAGGAGCCGCGCACGATCGAGGAAGGCGAGTACCGGCAAACGCCGCGCCAGCTGGCTGACTACAAGCAGTACACCATGTGCATCAACTGCATGTTGTGCTACTCAGCGTGTCCGGTGTACGGCCTCGACTCGTCGTTCCTCGGCCCGGCAGCCCTGACACTCGGACGACGCTACAGCCTCGACTCGCGAGACGGGGCGAAGGACGAACGCGCCGAGCTCATCCAGAGCGACGAGGGCGTCTGGAGCTGTACCTTCGTGGGCGAGTGCTCGCGCGTCTGCCCCAAGAACGTGGACCCGGCCGGCGCCATCCAAGCCGGCAAGGTCGAGGGCACGGTCGACATGATGAAGTCGATGCTCATGCCCTGGGGAAGGAAGTAGCCATGAGCAAGGACTACATCCGCCCGATGCCGAAGCGTTGGTGGACGACACGGCCCGGCTGGGCGAAGTTCATGCTTCGTGAGTGGACGGCCCTGCCCGTTGCGATCTACTGCGGCGTGCTCATCGCGATGGCTGCGGCCGCGCGCAGTGAAGCGTCCTGGCAGGGGTTCTGCGACTGGCTCGAGACGCCGCTGAGCATGATCCTGCACGTGATCGTGCTCGCCTTCGCGCTCCTTCACACGGTCACGTGGTTCGCTGCCGCGCCCAAGGCGATCCGCGTGTTCCGTGGGGACGAGCAAGTGCCCGAGGCGCTCGTGGCCGGCGGCCACTTCGCAGCCTGGGTCGTCGTATCCGCCGGTTTCGCCTTGCTCGTCGTGGGGCTCTGATCATGGCCAAGTCCAAAGAACCCCTCGTCTGGTCCCTGTTCGCGGGCGGTGGCATGGTCGCGGCGATGCTCTTCCCCATCTGCATCATCCTGACCGGCTTCCTGCTCGCGGCCGGGACGCTGAGCCGCGATCGTCTGCACGACATGGTGACGAGTCCGCTGGGCAAGCTTCTCTTGCTCGTTCTGATCGCGCTGCCGCTCGTGCATGCCATGCACCGCCTGAAGCACACCGTGCACGACATGGGTCTGCACCTGGGGGCTCTCGGTGGGCTGATCTTCTACGGCGGCGCCGCTGGCCTGAGCGCGCTCGGGGCCTACTTCCTCTTCCTGGGCTAGGCCCTGCCTCCGAACGTTGCGTCGCGAACCCGGGCTACTTCACGCGCTCCCAACGATGGCCATCTGCGCTGAGCAGCGCGGGGCTGACGCCGCCGGGGACCCGCTCGGGATCGGCGAAGGCCGCTCGCGGATGCGGCCGGGCTTCCAAGTAGCCATGGCCGCGGTAGGCCCCCTGCTTCGTGGCCCAGACCTCACCTCGCTGGTCGACGTAGAAGGTCCTGAAACCGTCCCGCCGGCCGCGTTGCGGGTACGCGTAAGCCCACCAGGCCTTCTCGGCGCTCGCGACGTCTAGGGCAGGGAAGCCCTTCGAGCCCTCCGTGGCGGCCGCCTTGCCGCCCTTGGCGACGACGTGTACGACGAAGCAGTAGCCGCTCTTCTCCCCCACGCCCAGGCGCAGCTTGCCGCCGCTGGGGAAGGTCATCGTGACGAGCGGCACGTCCAGGGGCTTGCTCATGCGTCCTGCCGTGAAGCCCGTCAGCTCGGCGAGCCCGCCGTACTCGCCGACGCCATCCCGATCCTGGTCGATGAGTCCGCTGGCCTGGAGCTGCGCCTGGGCTGCGACGAGATGCCGCAGCGTCGCGATGGCGACGGTCTCCTGGACCACGGCCTGCATGCGGTTGGGGCGCCTTGTCTGCAACTTACGTCCGGCGTCGTCGAGGAAGCTCCGGACGTGGTCCGCTCGGGTCAGGCCGTTCACGATGAGCTCCGCTCCGAGGCTCACACCCCCAGGTGCATAGACCGCGAGGCGCGACCCAGCTGGCGGCGCGCCCGTGCTGCCCGCCCAGGTCTCACGCAGCGGGACCTCCTCCCACGCCAGCTCGAAGGGCTTCAAGCGCGCCACGAGGCGGCGGGCCGAGAGCGGCTCGAAGGGATTGCCCGGAAAGCGCGTCAGCCAGACGGGCCTCTCGAGCAGCAGCAGGGGCTTGCCGTTCTTCTTGGAGCGCGCGCGTACGGCGTCGTCCAGCGGCGCCCAGCGATGTCCCGCCAGGGTCAGCGAGCCATCGGCGCGCACCGGCCCCTCGAAGATCCCCATGGCTTCGACGTGCACCTCGCGCAAGCCGAGCTCAGGGATGGAGATCGACACGAGGTAGCGGCGGAAGGTGCCGGGATGTCCGCTGCCCCCCTTGAGCTTCGCGATGCCCGGGATCTCCCAGCGCGGGAAGCCCATGCCGCGGGCGAGCACCAGCGGCGTCGTGCTCGCGGTGCTGTAGCCCGCGAGGAGCTTGACGGTCTCCATGCCCTCGACGCTGCCGACGTGCAGCGTGATCTCGGAGCCCTTCCCGTCCCGCAGGGCGACATCATGCGTGAGCCGACCCGTGGAGTCGTCTCGCCAGTAGCGCGTGACGCCGGCGCGCGGCGCGACGCCGAGCCCCAGCCGGTTGATGAACGCCGACCCGACGAAGGGCGGCGTCCCGAAGTAGGTCTTGTGGTTGATGTTGCCCTGCATGCCCACGGCGAACACGTACCGATGCGCGGCCTTCGGATGCAGCTTCTTCAGCGCGTTGTTCACGAGGTGCGGCTCAGCCTCGTTGACGATCGTCTCGCCGCCGGCAATGCCGACGTAGGAGCCGACCGGGTAGGTCTTGAACTTCTTCTGGACCGCATCGCTCTCGTAGAAGGCCAGGTTGGCCTCGCGCTCCGCGGCGACGTCACCGAGTGCTTGCACCTCCGGCGGCGTCTCCCCGTCGTCGGCTTCGCCTCCGTCGCGCGCGCCCAGCACGATGGACCCGATCAGCACACCGACGAGCAGCAGTGCTGCCGCTCCGAGCACCGCGTACGGGATGCGCGGGCGGCCCTTCGTCACCTCCGCCTGGACCTCCGCGAGGTCGATCGCATCCGCGGCCATGTCGGCGCGCGCGAAGACATCCAGCGAAGCTTCGGAGAGGGCGTCCGCGATCTCCGCGTGACGTTCGTCGCTGAGCGTGCAGTCATCACAGCCGGTCGTCTTCATTGTTCGTCTCCGAGCCGCGCCTCGAGCGCGGCGAGCGCCTTGCGCATGCGCCGGGACACCGTGCCGAGGCCGGTCCCGAGCACGCCCGCGATCTCGCGGTAGGCCATGCCGCACGTGAAGTGCAGCAGGACAGGTTCGCGCAGCTTCGCCGGCAGCGCCTCGATCGCGGCGCGCACCGTCCTCCGCCGTTCGACGGCGACCAACGTGTCCGCGGGCCCGGCCCCCTGATCCGGAAGCGACGGGTCGGCGCTCCCACGCGCGCGCGGCTTGCCGCCCTGCCTGGCGATGCACCGCTGCGTGATCCGGTAGACCCAATGCGAGTAGGCCTGCGCATCGCGCAGGCGCGCAAGGCCCGAAGCGACGCGCGTGAGCGCATTCGCCGTCACCGTCTCTGCGATCGCCGAGTCGCCGAAGCGCGCTCGCGCCAGGGCATGGACGAGGCTCGCCGTCTCCTGCAGCAGCTCCTCCAGGGCGGGGCGGTCACCGCGCTTGGCGCGGGTGGCGAGCTGGACGAGGTGGTGGGCCATCGGAAACAAGGATCCCCGCCGGGGGCTCGGCGTTCCGCCCTTCAGCGATTTTCTCAAGCACCGCGACGGTGACCGAAGCAAGGCCCCGACCACATCGCGTCTACGGCGCGGCGCTTCACAGCGACGTCGTCCGGCAGCGCGCCGAGCGTCGTGAGGAAGTCCGTGGGCGCACCGAGGAGGGCCAAGCGGCCCCCCTCCATGAGGCCCGACTTCTTGGGCAACGGTGTACCGCTGTAGCCGGCCACCTAGGTCGACACGCGGTTCTTGCCGGCGTTCTTCGCCCGGTAGAGCGCCGCGTCCGCGCGGGCGACCAGATCGACTGGCAGTGTCGCGTCCTCGGGAAAGACACCGACCCCGATGCTCAGCGTGGGCTTCAGCGGGATGCCGCCCTTGATCATGTTGGCTGTCTCGACGGCCTCGCGGATGTGCTCCGCGACCTTGCACGCACGCGTCTTGTCCCGGCCCGGGAAGAACGCGCTGAACTCATCGCCACCGAAGCGGGCGGCATGACCGTACTGCCCGAGATGGAGCGCGATGATGCGCCCGGTCTCGCCGATCACGTGCGCGCCGAAGAGGTGGCCGTGGGTGTCGTTGATCTGCTTCACCCCGTCCATATCCATCATCAGGAGCGCCACAGGTGTCCTGTCATGGCCGGCCGTCTTGATCGCGAAGTCCAGCGCGTCGTCGAAACGGCGCTTCGACTCGAGTCCCGTGAGGGGATCGGTGCCCACAAGGGTGGCGATCTGGGCCTGGAAGTCGACGTCCATGTCGTCGGCCAACGCGAAGCGCACCACGCTCTCCCCCACTTGGATCTTGTCGCCATCCCGCAGCACATGGGGCCCATCCAGCGCCGACCCATTGACGCGCGTGCCATTGGTGCTGCCGACGTCCTCGAGCGTGAGCACGTCGCCGGCGGAGCGACGGATGGATGCGTGCTCCCACGACACGCCCAGATCCTGGAGCGTGAAACTGGCCTCGGGAGCGCGGCCGATGGTCGTCGCGTCGCCCACTTCCGCGTGGATGCCCAGGTCCTGGCCGCCTCGGATCACGGTGAGGAACGCCCGCCGGGCCGGCTCCGCACCTTGCTCCAGGTCGCTCAGCGAGACCCGGACGGTCTCGGCGTGCTTCTTGGGAGGGTTCGAATCGCTCATGAACGGGCTGCGGGGGCGCTCCGGCCGGGGGTCGCAGGCGATGCTACGCAGGTCGCGCCGGAGACGCAAACCGCTCGCGGCGGCCGTCGCGGAACCGGCGCGAGGCGGTTCCGGGTCCTGGGACGGGCCTTGGGTCCCCGGTCGGCGCCCACGGCCCGCTCCGGGCCAGCGTAGGAAAGGGATACCCGCAGCCACCCGCGCGCGCTCCTCCAGGGAGCGACAGCCTCAGGAGGCTCCATGCAAGAGCGTCGACATCTTCTCGTTGGTTGCCTGATGAGCATCGCCCTGCTCGTCGGGGTGGGAGGCTCCGGTGCCGGAGGTGCGGCGGAGGCCGGCCCGGCCACGGAGGACAAGGCCGGGCGAGCGAAGGCAGGCTCCTCCAAGAAGGGCGCCGAGAAGAAGGCCACGCCGCTCTCACGCCAGGCCGAGAAAGCCGCGAGCAAGGCCGCCCAGGCACGGCTCGCGACGCGCAAGCTGCACGACCTCCCGTGGCACGGCGGCTGGAAGGCAGCCGTCACCACAAACCTTCGTGAGCCCAAGAGCGCGCGGCCGATCTTCTTCCTCCGGATTCTCGGCGATCTCGCGGGCAGCACCTGAAGCGCCGGCCACTCACTACGGTCCGTAGTGCTCAAGGACCCGAAGGTACGCGACTACTTGAAGGTCAACTTCCGCCTCGCCTGGGTGAACCTCGAGGGTGACCCGGACGCAGGCGAGTCCAACCGTCACGGCTGCGGCGAGTCAGCGATGAAGCTCTCCCGCGGCATCGGCAAGTCCAACGTGCAGATGCTGGTCCTCACTCCCGAGGGGCGCGTCCTCCACGCGGTCTCCGGCTACATCGGCATCAAGGACCTGCGCTGGGAGCTCGAGCAGGCCTTGCTCACGAACAAGCTCGCCAGCAAGGCGCGGGCAGGCGGCAAGACCGTGGTGGCCTCGCGCCAGAACGCCATCCAGCGCGCCATGCAGCGCCGCCCCGCGAAAGAGCGGAGCACGTTCCTCGGTGCGTCCCACAAGCGTGCGAGCAAGCTGCTCCAGCCGTTCACGAACCGCGCCGTCCAGGGCGACCGCTCGTTCGTGCGGGAGCACCCGCTCATGCCGATCGGGCTGTTCCAGACGCGCATGCTCACCGGCGGCGGTACGAACTTCTTCGGCTACGAGACGGGCACCGGCAACGACAAGCGCCGCCTGAGCCCGCAAGCGCGCAAGAAGCTCGAAGAGGCGCTCGGACGCAAGCTGAGCCACGCCGACGACCGGATCACGAAGCGCCGGCGCGCGCTCCGGGGCGAGCGGGACGACGCGAAGTAGGCCTGCAGCAGGAGGCCGCCACCCGGAGGCCTAGAGCAACGTGAAGGCCTCGTTGAGAGCATCCGTCCGCGCGATGTAGTTTGCATCCAGGCTCAGCCGGAACATGCTGGGCGTGGGCTCGGGATCGCCGATCAGCCCCAGGATCGCGATGGCGAGCGCACGCACCTCGAAGTTCTTCTTCTTGGCGCGGGCCACCTCCGTGATGGCGGGCAGCGACGTCGGATCCTCGAGCTGCCCGAGCGCGCCGGCAGCCGCGATCTGCTCGCGCTGGCTGTCGGCCGTGCGCAGCTGCTTCACGAGGGCATCGGACTCGGGCGTGCCCGTCAGCAGGGAGAGCGCCAACGCGCCCGCACTGCGAGGCGCCAGCGTCCGTTCGTCGGCCATGACGGCGCGGAGCGCGGCGCGAACGCCTTCGTCGACGGCGCCGATCTGCGCCAGCGCAATGGCGGCGCGCGACCTGAGGGACGGTCCCGCGTTGCGCTCGTTGAGGACGGCCACCAGCCGGTCGCGGGCGGACGAGGCCTTCATGATCCCCAGCGCGACGGCGTAGGCGCCACGGAGGTCGTTGTCACCGCGCGGGCGGTCGAAGCCCGCAAGCAGGGTGTCGCGCGCCCCGCGGACGAACGTGCCGATCTTCTCGTGATGCGAGCCGATGTCACGCACGGCCACGGCCAACGCGAGGGCGTGGAAGCCACGCACCGTGACGAAACTCTTCTGGGCGCGAGCGAGGAGGACCTCGTCCGCCTTGGTCTGCTCCAGGATCACGGCCGAGTCCGTCTTCAGATCCGCGTGGACCACGCGCGCCAGTGCGATCTGCCCCAGGCCCTCGCTGAAGTGATCCGGCGCACTCTTCTCGGCGCGCAGGAGGGCCTTCACCGCGGTCAGGCGCTCGTCGGGCGACATGATCGTGGCGTTCGTACCCACAGCGAGACGGGCGGCGCGCTGGACGGGGTTCGGCAGGCGTCGATCCCCAAGGGAGCGCAGCACCAGCTGGAACCAGCCCTCGCCGCGCAGCTTGACGTACGTGGACAGCGCATGGGCACGTTCGAGATGCGACCACTTGCGCTTGAAGACAGGCACACCGGCCACGGCGCGACGCAGGTTCTCGTAGACCTTCGTCGGAATCGCCTTGCGCGGCTGCTGCCCCAGGGAGGTGAGCAGGGCGACCGGCAGATCCGGATCGTCATGCCGTTCGCCAAGCCGCTTGAGCAGTCCCTTCACGACGAGGCGGCCGTCCCGGCTGAAGGGACTCGCGTAGGGCTGGTCGGCGAGGAGGCCGAGGGAGAACGCGGCGAAGCAGCGGCACCGGATCGGGGCCTTCCCATCCTTGATGAGATCGAGCAGGCGCATGCGTGCCAGATCGAGGCTGATGGCGCCCAGTTGCTTCGTCTTCTCCGTGCGCCGCTGAAGGCCGACCGCGAGCGCGGCAGCCTCCCGCTCCAGCCGGCTGGCCGTGGTGCTCTCGGCGGTCTTGAGCAGCATGTCGAGCGTCTCGTCGGTCGCATCCACCTTCGCCAGGGCCAGCATGGCCGAGGCGGTGACGGTGTCCTTCTGACGCTTGCCCTTGCGGCGATCCAGCATCTCGAGCAGGAAAGGCTTGATGTGCTGGCGCGCGATCAGCGCGCGGCGCTCCTTCGTGAGTTCCTCGACCGTCGGCCCCTCGCTACGACCGGTCGTGATGCGGCGGGCGCGAAGCGCCTCGCCGCGATCCGGCAGGTAGGCCCAGCGGTTGAGCGCCCACCACGTGCCCCAGTAGACGTCGGGCAAGGCCCCGCGGGTCGTCGGGATGCCGCTGCCCGGGGTGACGACCGGAGCGCCGCGCTTGGGGCCGGACGGCGAGGGCGTCGTGGGGTCGCCCGGCGGGGCCCGTCCTCCCGGACCCTGGAATCGGCCGCCATGGGCGAACGCGGGCTCCGCTGCCAGCAACAGCACGGCGGCGGCCAGCCACGCGGCAGCGCGGGCCCCAAGCGGGGACCAGCAGCGGGTCAGGTGTCGGCGCAGGCGCTCCATCGATCCTCCGAGGGGGGCTGGTGGCGCACGACCAGTCTACGGACCGGTCCCATCAAGGGTGGAAACGCGTCCGTTCGGGGGCGTGCGTCGCCAATTTCCTGCGCCGGGGGCGGATGCGGGCGTTCCGGGACGGTTGCCCTGGCGGAGCGCCCCCGGCACGATGGCCGCTTGGGGCCGGCTCGTGGGCCACGGGAGGGAGCGCGATGCGATCGACTCTGTTCGGCCTGGCCGCCTTGGTGCTGCTCGCGGGGACGGCCCATGCGGACGTGGCCCTGCCGTCGGTCTTCGGCAAGGACATGGTGCTCCAGCGTGGCCGCCCGGTCCCCGTGTGGGGCACGGCGAAGCCGAGCGAGAGCGTCACCGTGAGCGTCGCCGGCCAGACGCAGACGGCCCGCGCCGACACCAAGGGCCGTTGGCGCGTGACGCTGACGGCCATGAAGGCCGGCGGCCCGCACGAGATGGTGGTCCAGGCCGCCAACGAGATCCGGCTCACGGGCGTGCTCGTCGGCGACGTCTGGATCTGCTCCGGGCAGTCGAACATGCAGTGGCCCGTCAACCGCAGCGCGGATGCCACCAAGGAGATCGAAGCTGCCGACCATCCACAGATCCGCCTCCTCAGCGTGCCGCGCCGCCCGAAGGAAAGCCCGCAGACCGACTTCCAGGGTGTCTGGGTGCCGTGTTCGCCGAAGACCGCCGGGGGGTTCTCCGCCGTGGCCTACTACTTCGGGCGCAAGCTGCACCAGCGGCTCGGCGTCCCGATCGGCCTCATCAACACGTCCTACGGGGGCACGCCGGCCGAGTCGTGGATGGACGCGAAGTCGCTGAAGAAGGAGCGCAAGCTCGCGCCTCTGCTCGGGCGCTGGAAGAAGAGACTCGACCGGGCGCGGCCCGGCGCAGGGGGCGACAAGGTGCGACAGAGCCCTCACCGCCCGGCCAACCTCTGGAACGGCATGGTCGCCCCGCTCCTGCCGTACGCGATCCGCGGCGCGATCTGGTACCAGGGCGAGTCCAACGCCGGGCGCGCCGAGCAGTACATGACGCTGTTCCCCGCGATGATCCGCGCGTGGCGCGCGAAATGGGGCCAAGGCGACTTCCCGTTCCATTTCGTGCAGCTCGCCAACTTCAAGGCGCGCCAGGAAGCGCCCGGTGAGAGCGCGTGGGCCGAGCTGCGTGAAGCCCAGCGCCTCACGCTCGCCGCCGTACCGGCCACGGGCATGGCCGTGATCATCGACATCGGCGAGGCGGGCAACATCCACCCCAAGAACAAGCAGGACGTCGGGGCGCGCCTCGCCGCCCTCGCTCTCGCCAAGGACTACGGCGAGCGCGTGGTGCCCTCCGGGCCGCTCTACCGAAAGGCCGTCACCAACGGCAAGCGCCTCGTGCTGCACTTCGATCACGCCGAGGGGCTGTGCACCCAGGACGACGAGGCACTCGCCGGCTTCGCGGTCCGCGGGCCCGACAAGACCTGGGTCTGGGCCAAGGCGTCCATCCAGGGCACCACGGTGGTGCTGGAGCATCCCGCCGGCAAGAAGGTGCTGCACGCCCGCTACGGCTGGGCGGACAACCCCGCGTGCAACCTCGCCAACGGCGCCGAGCTGCCGGCCTCACCGTTCCGGACAGACAAGCTCCCGCTCACGACGGCGGGCAAGCACTGAGCCGAGAGCTCATCCACGACGCGTCGCGCCTGAACCCGGCAGCGCGGCAAGCCACGCCCGAGGCCGTGCTACGTTCGCGAACATCATCATGGGATCGAAACTCCGCCTCCTCACGTGGAACATCCATAAGGGCATCGGCACGGACCGCCGCTACCGCCTGGACCGGGTGATCGACGTACTCCGCGATCTCGACGCGGATGTCGTATGCCTGCAGGAGGTCGACCGTGGCGTGCCGCGCTCGTCCTTCGAAGACCAGGCCGATCGGCTCAGCCAAGCCCTCGGCTACGACCACGCGGCGCTCGGCCTGAACGTTCGCGTCAAGAAGGGCGCCTACGGGAACCTCACGCTGTCGCGCTATCCGCTCGAGGACATCCAGAACGTCGACTTGACGGTGCCCCCCAAGAAGCGTCGCTCGGGTTTGGTCGTGCGGGTGCGGGCTGGTCCGCCCGAGGGCTGGCTTGTCGCCAACGTGCACCTGGGTCTGATGCACATGGAGCGCCGCATCCAAGTGCGCCGTCTGCTGGCGCACCTCTTCGAAGGCGCCGCACCGGACCAGCCGCTGCTCATCGCCGGCGACTGGAACGAGTGGACCACGCGCCTCGTGCATGGCGCGCTGCGCGAGTTCGGGTTCCACGTCGCGCGCAGCGAGACGCAGCCGCGCGCTGTGAGGACATGGCCGAGCCGCCGACCCCTCGTGGCCCTCGACAAGGTCCTCTACCGCGACCCGATTCGCTGCCATCACGTCGTCTGCATCCGGGACGACGTGACGCGCGTGGCGAGCGATCACCTGCCCCTGATGGTCGAGCTGGAAGCCCCGCTCAGTCCGCAGCAGACGACGGCGCAGCAGGTCGACCGCATTTCGCCAGAATGAGCATCGCCACGACGGCGCCGACCAAGTTGGACACCAGATCCCAGCCGGTGTTCACGTAACCGCCGACATTCGTGTTTGGCAGCGTCTGGGTCGCAGCGAACTCGATGACTTCGTTCAACGCACCAAAGCCCAGCGCGGCGGCACCGCAGAGCAGCAGACGGCCGAACGTGGGCCGTGTCGATGCATGGATCGCCTCGAGTCCCTGCCAGCACACCCACGTCGTCACGCCGAAGCCGTACGCGTGCACGAGCTGGTCGTACTTCAGGTGCTCGGGAATCAGCCACAGGCTGTAGAGCACCGCGTTGGGGGGCTGAAACGGCCAGCCGGAGGGCAGCGGGACGAGGCCGCCGGCCATGTGCACGAGGCCCCAGATCGACAAGCACCAGAGCGCTCCCGAGGTGAGGTTCACGCGCAGGTGGACCGCGGCCACCGCCGTGACGAGGCCCAGCATCGTGACGATGTAGAAGAGGAACTCGCTGTTTCCAAGCCAGAGCGCCGCGACAACCGCGGCCAGGAGGTAGGCTGCCGTGCAGACAGCGACGGCTGCCGTCGCCGTGCGAGTAGGAGGCTTGACCATCATGCAGCTGCCCAGCCTACATCGCCCGCTGGATCGAACCGGCGGCCGAGGCGTGGGCGCGTGATCGAGGATCTCTTCGGAAGCGCCTGGGCCCTGGTCTACCTGGCATTCCTCGTCGGGATGATCGTGCTCGTCTTGCTGCGCAAGCGCGAGCCCCCCGCCGCGATCGGATGGTCGCTCGCCATCGTCCTGCTCCCCTTGATCGGATCCGTCGCCTTCGTGCTGTTCGGTCTGACGCGCATGCCACGCCGCCTGCGCAAGAAGATGCGCCACCGCGCGACGTTCGCCGGGCGGTCTCCGCACGCCCTGGCAGCGGCCATGCCAACCACGGGCGCCTGGGCCTCCATGGACCGCCTGATGCAGCACGTGGGCGAGCCCCCCGTAACCCACGGCAGCCGCGTAGCGTTGCTCGAACAAGGCGCAGCGGCCTTCGACCGGATGTTTGCGGCGGTCGCGGCCGCCAAGCACCACGTCCACGTGGAGATGTACATCTTCCGCAACGACAAGCTCGGACGGCACCTGCTGGACCTGCTCGTCGAACGCGCCGAGGCGGGCGTGGAGGTGCGACTGTGCGTCGATTACGTAGGGACGCTGGGGCGCTGGCGCCTGCTGCGCCGACTGCGTCGCGCCGGGGGCGAGGGGGCCGTCTTCCTACCGCTCTTCGCGATCGGCAAGCGCTTCGTCCCAAACCTCCGGAACCACCGCAAGATCCTCGTGTGCGACGGCCAGACGGCGTTCTTCGGCGGGCTCAACGTCGGTGAGGAGTACCTCGGACGTCGCAAGCTCGCGCGCGATTGGTGCGATCTGCAAGTGGAGGTGACCGGACCGGCCGTGTCCGATATCCAGCGGGTGTTCGTCGAGGACTGGGATTTCGCCGCCGGCAAGCTGCTCTCCGGACAGGCGTACTTTCCCGAGCCGCGGAGCGATGCGGATAGCGCGGGGAACTCCGCCATACAGGTGGTCAGCGGCGGCCCGGATCGCGAGGTGAACCCGATCCGCGAAGCGTTCTTCCAGGCGTTCACCCACGAGCCGCGTCAGCTGCGGATCGCTTCACCGTACGTCGTCCCGGACCCGGGCTTGCGCGACGCACTCAAGCATGCTGCGCGTCGCGGGGTGCGCGTGGATGTCATCACGCAGAGCTGGCCGCCGGACAACTACCTGGCTGAACTCGCGGGGTCCTACTACTTCGACGAACTGCTGGCGGCCGGCGTCCACATCCATCGGTACATGCCCGGCATGATGCACGGCAAGTTGATCGTCGCCGGCGACGACCTGGCGATCCTCGGCTCCGCGAACCTCGACAACCGCAGCCTGCAGCTCAACTTCGAGCTGGTGGGCCTCTTCTTCAGTCCCGACGACGTCGCTGTGATGCGCACGCGCTTCGACGAGATGCTCGCGCGCAGCGAAGAGCTGACGCCGGAGCGCTACGCCGAGCGCGGCCGGCTGCGCCGCGTCGGCGAGGGCCTGGCCCGACTCCTCGCTCCGCTGATGTGACGCACGCTGCGGCCCGTCCAAGAGAGCCTAGTACACGATGATCTGGATCACCGTGGTCGTGCTCCCCGTCGCGTTCGTCGCGGTGACCGTGTAGTTGGTCTGGCCCTGGGCACCTGTCGGTGTGCCCGAGATCACGCCGCTGGTCGTGTTCAGGCTGATTCCGGCTGGCAGCGCCGGGGAGACAGAGTAGGAGGCGATCGCGCCGCCCGCGGCGGTGGGCGACATGTTGGCGATCGGCGTCGATACATAGCCGATGTTCGGCGAGTTCGAATACGACAGGGCGGACGGAGCGCCCAACGTGACCGTGATGTTCACCGTGGCTGTAGCCGAGCCCGACGCATTCGTGGCCGTCACGGTGTAGTTGGCCGCTCCGCTGGTGGCGGAGGGCGTTCCGGAGATCACGCCCGTCGTCGTGCTGAAGACGAGGCCTGCCGGCAAGGCCGGGGCGATGGCCCATGTCGCGACGGTGCCCCCCGAGATGGTGGGCGTGTTGTCCGTGATGGCCGTCCCGGTGCCATAGCTCACCGGCGTCGTGTACGAGAGCCCCGACGGCGCCTGGAGCGTGGCGTTGACGGTGATGTTGATCACAGCCGTCGTCGTCCCGGCGGCGTTGGTTCCCGTCACCGTGTAGTTCGCCGCCGCGGTGGCGCTTGTAGGCGTACCGGTGAGGGCGCCCGTCGTGGTGCTCAACGAGAGCCCCGCCGGCAACGCCGGGGCGACGCTGTAGCTCGTGATCGCGCCCCCGCCGTTCGACGGCGTGTTGGCGGTGATCGCCGTACCCACGGTGTAGCTCACGGGCGTGGCGTACGTCAGTCCCGAGGGCGCCACCGGGGCGACCGTGATGTTCACGGTCGCCGACGTCGTGCCGGCCACGTTCGTGCCGGTGACCGTGTAGTCCGCCGCGGCGGAGACGACGCTCGGCCTGCCGGAAATGCCACCCGTCACGGGCTCGAGAGACAAGCCGGCGGGCAGAGCCGGAGAGACGGTGTAGCCGGCGATCGGACCGCCCGTACTCGTGGGCAGGTTCGGGACGATGCCGACGCCCTCCGTGTACGTCACGGGGGACGCATAGGCCAATCCGGCCGGCGGCGTCGAGGCATCCAGGATCGCGAGCTGCCCGCGGGCGATGCCGGCAGGTGCCAGCGTGGTGTGCACATTCACGTAGAACCGCTCGGGCGCTGCGAGCAACCGTGCCATCGTGCGCCCGGTAAAGGGTGCGTCCCCGGTCACGAAGGTGCCCGACACCGTCACGTTGTCGCCGCCGAGCAGGTCGATCACGACGGGACCGTTCAAGCCCGCGTCGGCGTCGTGCACGTGACCTGTGGTGAGCGTCGCCGCGGAGGGAACCGACATGTCGATCGAGAACGACGCATCGAACATGCTGCGCAGCACGACACTGGCCGTGCCCGCGGCACTCGGGTCCACGACGGTGACCTCGTTGGCACCGCTGAGGACGGTGGAGAGCGTGATGGGCTGTTGCGACAGTTGCGCACGAGCTACGCCGCCCGGATCCACGGTCGTGTGGAAGTTGAAGTAGAAGGCGTCGGGGTCGGCGATCATGCGCGTCAGGAGATCCTGGGAGCAGGTGACACTGCCTTCGGCGGAGAACGACGTGCTGTTGGCGACGAAGTCCGCGCCGGCCATCAAGTCGATCACGACCGGCCCATCCGTGCCTGCATCTCCGTCGTGCACGTGGGCTGACGTGATGGAGCCGATGCCCTGGGCCAAAGGCACGGCCAGGTGGGCACGCCCGCCCGTGAAGCTCTCGATGTGAAGGGCTGCGCCGCCTCTCGCGACGCCGTCCATGGGCGGGGTCGTCTCGTTCGCCGCGTCCAGACGGGCCCAGAATTCGACAGGGCCATCCGTGAGCTGCCCACGCGCAACACCGGCGGGGACGGCGGCGGTGTGGACGTTGATGTAGAAGGCGCCGAGGTCGTTGCAGACGCGGGCGAGTTGAAGCAGCGTCGGCGTCACGGCGCCCGTCATGAGACCGGTTCCCGGGTCCGTGGTAGCGCTGCCGGGCTCGAGATCGATGAGCACGGCGCCGTCGACACCGGCAGGCGCCGCGTGGATGTGCGCGTTCACGATGTCCTCGATGGCGGGCTGCCGCATGGCGAGGCGATAGGACAGGGACTTGTCCGCACCGATGAGCACGGTGGCGCCGCCGCGAGCATCCGCGTCGGCTACGGCCACTTCGTCAGCCCCCAGCAGGGTCGTGTGGAGCTCGATGGCCGCAAGCGGCGCGAGTTGCTGGCGCACCAGCCCCGCCGGGGCGGCACTCGTGTGCACGTTGACGTAGAAGTCCGACGGCGTGGCGGCGATCTCGGCCGCCAGCGCTGCCGCTACCGAGAGCGTGTCTGCCGCGCTCAGGGTGGTAGCACTGAACGTAGCGCCGCCGCCGAGCAAGTCGATGACGATCGGCCCGTTGACCCCGGGCGCCCCCCGGTGGATGTGGGCGCCGATGATGTCGCCCACCCACGCGGTCTGCGTGGTACAGGCAAAGTCCAAGCCGCCATCGCTCCGAAGATCGATGAGGACGCTGGCCTGGGCGTCCGCGTCGACGACGGCCACCTCGAGGCTGCCCAGCAGGATCGCCTTGAGCGTTGCGAGCTCCGTCACCGGCGGCAAGGTAGCCGTACCGCCACCGCCTCCTCCGCACGCGGCTCCGAGGAGGATGAACAGTGTGAGAATGCCGCTCCGGCAGGTGCGCTGACGCATGGTGATTCCTTCGTCGCGCCCCCTGGCGCGGGAAATCCCTTGCGCAACCCAGGGGCCCCAGCCCCTACCTTGCATATGCAAGGCCGGGGCACCATACGGAGTGCCAAGCTACGAAGCAAGGCCCAAGTGGTGACTTCGTTACCACAGTCCCGCGTCGTGGCCCGAGAGCGATCCACTTGACACCTGCCGCGCGCGGGGTATTCCCGGAGCATGGCCTCCGCCGCCAACCTGACCCCGGAAGACGCTGAAGCCGCTGTGGCCCTGTGCGCCTGCTTCAACGTGCGGAGCACGGCCCGCGCCATCACCCGGCTCTACGACGACGCTCTCGAGCCGGCAGGCCTGCGCTCGACGCAGTTCGTGCTGCTCGTCTCGATTCAGGCCCACGGTCACCGCGGTCTGCCCGAGTTGGCGACCGCCATGGGGGTCGACCGCAGCGCTCTCACGCGCAGGCTCAAGCCGCTGGAGCGCGCGGGCTGGGCCAAGGTCAAGCCCAGCCGCGCCGCAGGCCCGTCCCGCGTCCAGCTGACTGCCAAGGGGGCACGCAAGGTGCAACAGGCGCTCCCGCTATGGCACGACGTCCAGGCAGGCTTCGTGTCCGCGATGAGCGGCGATGGATGGCCGCAGCTGCTCGATGGGCTGCGCGCAGCACGCGACGCTGCCTCCAGCGCCCGCAGCTAGGCCCTCCGGCCGGGGCCCCCTCTTGGAAGGAGCAGCCCGTCGCTCGCTCCTAGCGACCCCGGCGCATGCCGCCCATGTCACCGCCACGACCACCGAAGCGGTTCATGTTCTCGATGATCTTCTGGGCGTCGGCGGAGGGGATGAACTTGTTGATCGTCACGGAGAAGTCCTCGCGGAGCGTCTCCATGCCGGCGCGTGCGGTCTCACGCATCGCCTCACGGTCCGCGCCTTGCGCACGTCCACCGCTGAAGGCCTTGCGCCACATCTCACCGATCTTGCCGCGGTAGTCCCGCTGCGCGGAGATGAACTTGTTCGTCTGCTTCGGGTCGAGCGTGATCTCGAGCTCCTTCAGCGTGGCCAGGAGGCGCTCACGGTCTCGCTCGTCGCGACGCAGCTGGTCGGAAGCCTCTTGGAGCTTGCGGAAGCGACGCACGTCGTCGGCAGAAGGCGCCTCGCCCTCTTCGATGTCGGGCAGCGCCATGCCGCCGCCGGGCGTGCCACTTCCGGCCGTGCCACCGTCGGCCACCGTATCGCTCGCCGACTCGTTCGTGGCGACGGAGACGGCGCCGCTCTTCTCGAGGGCCTCGAGGCGCGCCAGGATCTGCGGGTTCGTACCGCTGGCCTTGAGCGTCGGCGATCCCCCTTCCAGGGCGGCGATGCGGTCCGTGAGCTCGGCCATGGCGACGGCGTCCACGCCACCCTCGTGGTACGTGGTCGACGGCCCGTCGCTGCGGACCTGGTCGTAGATGACGATGCCACCGGCGACGAGGCTGGCGTTGATCAAGAGAAGGGGCAGCAGTTTCATGACGGACGTCTCCTAGGGGCGTGCCTCTGATACCACATGAGCCTTCTGCGGGTTGCGCCCAAGGGCTCTTTTTGGCCTCATGAGCTTAGGAAACGCGCAAGAACCGGGCCCTACGCTCCCCGTGAGCTCATTCGTTCCGCCCCCCTCCGCCACGCCCCCAAGGAGCAGCCCATGCGCCACTGGACCCTCGTCGCCCTCGTCTTCGCCATCTGCCTCGCGCTCGCAACCCCCACCCTCGCCCGCGGCAAGGGCGGCAAGGGCGCCAAGAAGGGCCCGCCCAAGAAGGCCGCCAAGGGTGAAGCCAAGGGCAAGAAGAAGGGCGACTGCAAGAAGGGCGAGAAGAAGGGCAGCTCCGAAGACGCGAAGGCCGACGACGAGCGCAAGGGGAAGAAGAAGGGGAAGAAGAAGGGCAAGCGTCCTTCGAAGGAAGAGATCCTCGCCAAGTACGACGAGAACGAGAACGGCAAGCTCGACCCTGCTGAGCGCAAGAAGCTTCGCGACGACATGAAGCAGCGCAAGGCCAAGAAGAAGGGTCGCAAGGGCAAGAAGAAGAAGAAGGCGGACGCCGCCTAGACCGTCTTCCCCTCCGGTTTCCCGTTCTTCATCACGGGCCCGGAGAGTTCGACTTCCAGCCCGCCGTAGGACGAGACGCGGAACACGAGCTCGAAGCCGTGCCGCCGCGCCACGTCGCGCGTGATGTGCAGCCCGAGTCCCAGGCCGCCCGGATGGCGTTGGCGTGCCATCTCACCGCGGAAGCGGCGCGTCGGGAGCTTGGCCAGTTCCTCGGCCGGGATGCCCGGGCCGTCATCGACGACGGTGACGAAGAAGCGATCCGGATTGCCGTGCGGCGTCTCGAGAATCACGGCCACGTGCCCGCCACGATCGTTGTAGCGCACGGCGTTGTGGATCAGATTGCTCACGGCCTGTTCGATCAGCGTGACGTCCCCGACGATGTGCAGCGTCTCTTCGGGGACGCCGAACTCGAGTTCGATCCCGCGCGCCGCGGCCATCGGGCGATGACGCCCCGCCGCGCGACTCACGAGGGCGTTGATGTCAACCGGATCGCGGCGCACCTGGTAGCCACCCCCCTCCAGCTTGGAGACCGCGCTCAGGTTGTGCAGCAGGGAGCCCATGTAATGGGACTCTTCCAGCGCCTGGACGACGGCCTCCCGTTCGACGGCGTCGCCATCATCCAGCGCCTTGCGCACGCGACTCAGGTCGCCCTGGAGCACGGTGAGCGGGATCATCACGTCGTGCGTCGTGTTCGCGACGAACTGGCGCAGGGACTCCTCGCGCTGCTCGATCTGCTCCATGTGGGCCCGCAGTTCGGCGCCCGCTTCGTTGAACGCCGAGGCGAGGCCCGAGATCTCGTCGCCGCCGCTCTCATCGATCGGCGTCGCGTAGCGGTTCGCGGCGGCGCGCAGGACCTCGTCCTTCAGACGCCGGATCCGACGCACGATCGGCGCGGCCGCGAACAGCACCGCCAGGAGCAGGACGCCGCAAAGGATGATCGCGGCGTAGAGGAACTCGCGGCTCGCGTCCGCGGGCGCGGCCCCGTAACGGCGCACGAGGACGAAGGCACACGGGCCCGTGTCCCAGTTCATCCGCACGAGCGCTTCGTGGCCCATCCACCCGTTGTGGGAGAAGGTCCCACCGAAGAGCGCATCTCCCGCCCGCATGGCGCGGACGTGCGCGTCGGGCAGCTTCGGCGCGACGTCATTCGCGGACGTCAGATCCGGCGCGTACGCCCAGACCCACAGGCGCAGCTCGGGCGGTGTCGGCACGCCCGGGGGCGGCGGCGGTGGGCCCGACGGCTGACGCCGCTCCGGAGGCCGGCGGCCCGGACCCGGACCGCGGCGGCCAGGGCGCCAGGGCCCGTCGTCGTCCTCCAACCGGGGCGAGCCGAGCCGCGGCGGGCCGGGCCGGCCGTTGCGGCGGCCCTTGCCATCCGGTCGCTCCCCGCGGGGACCGCGCTGCGAGACCGAGCCCCCCCAGGTGCCGGGGGCCGCCTCACAGGTTGCGCGCTCGCTCTCCATGTAGGCCACGACGAACTCGCGCAGGCCGTTCTCGATCGCACGGCGCTCCACGTCCTTGCGCAGCCAGAGCAGTCCGGCCACCAAGGGCACGGCCGTGAGCAAGATCGTCAGACCGAGTCGCGGTCGCAGGGTCATGAGGCGCCTTGTGTCTCCAGCCGGTAGCCGACGCCCCACACGGTCGCCACGCAGCCGCCGCTCCCTCCGAGCTTCTTGCGCAAGCGCGAGATGTGGACGTCGAGGGTGCGCTCGGTCCCCTCGCGCTCGGGATCCAGCACATGCTCGGCGAGCCAGGAGCGCGGCACGGCCGCGCCCGGGCGCTTGGCGAGCGCGGCCAGGAGATCGAACTCGACGCGGGTCAGTTCGACCGGGGCGTCGCTGACGAGTACCCGTCGGCCGACGATGTCGATCGAGAGTGCGCCTGCCTGGATCACGCCGGCGCGTTGCAGCACGGGGCGGCGCAGGCGCGCTTGCACGCGGGCGAGCAACTCCTCGGGCCAGAAAGGCTTGGTGACGAAGTCATCGGCGCCCAGCTTGAGCGCGCGCACCTTGTCTTCCGTATCGTTGCGGGCGCTGAGGATCAGCACGGGCACGTCGGAGTCCACGCGGAAGCACTTCAGCACGTCGAGGCCGTACGCACCGGGCAGCATCAGGTCGAGGATCATGAGCTGGTAGTCGTCGGGCGACTCGAGCATGGCTTCGTCGCCGTTCTTGATCCACGTGGGGTCGAAGTCCGCGGCACGCAGGTGCTCCACGATCTGGCGGCCCAGATTCTCGTCGTCTTCGACCAACAGGATGCGGTGTTGCATCGCCCTCACTCTCGCGCGGAAGCCCCGGCGCGCGCCTCGTCCCTCCAGGGGTACCGTGCGCAACGTCGGCGGCAAACCTTGAGAAGTCCTTACTGCCGTTGCGGAGCCATATTCCCTCGCGCCTTAAGAGCGACGCAAGAACCCTCCCGTATCCCTTCTTGCAGCAATCGAGAGCACCACCTCGAAGGAGTGCAGCATGAAGCTCACCACGACCATCACGACCCTCGCGATCCTCGCGGCCCTGACCGCGTTCCTCGTCACCCCCGCCGGCGCCGAAGACGACAGCGACACGGCCAAGGCGGCCCCGCCGGCCCCCAAGGCCAAGGCCGCACCCGACGGAGAGCAGGCGGATGGCCCTGGCGAGCAGCGCCGCGGTCCGCGCGGCACGCACCCTGGCCGCCGCGCCATGCACATCGCCCGCGGCGCCGACCAGGACCGGGACGGTGCCGTGAGCGCGGAGGAATGGAAGACCTTCCTCGAGGGACTGCAGAAGCAGTTCAGCGACATGGACAAGGACAGCGACGGCGCTCTCTCCAAGGAGGAACTGCCCCAGCGCGGCGGCCCCGACGGCCGACGCGATCGTGGTCCGGATGCGCGTGGCCCCAACGCTCGCGGACCGGACGCTCGTGGACCTGACGCCCGCGGACCTGGTCGTCGTGGCCCGGATGCGCGCGGACCCGGTCGCCGTGGCCCCGACATGCGCGGTTCCGACCGGCGCGGTCCGGACGCACGCGGTCCCGAACGGCGCGGACCCGGCCGCCGTGGCCCCGACATGCGTGGACCGGATGCTCGCGGACCGGGTGCTCGCGGTCGTGACGCTCGCGGACCGGGCCGGCGCGGTCCCGATGCCCGTGGGCCCCAGGGAGCGCCGCAAGGCGGCGACCTCGGCGCCAAGATCGATCGACTCACATCCGCCCTCGAGAAGCTTCTCGAGCGGGTGGAGTCCCGCCCCCCTCGGTAACCGCCCCTCGGGACGGTGCCGGGAACCGTGAAGGCCGCAAGGCCAGACCCCCTGAACGCGATCGTTCACTTCCCCAGAATGATCCACCCCTGAACGTGTCCGGGACGCATCCCCTGGGCACACCCTGTTGGCGCGGTGCGGAGGCCGCACACCTCCGTGCCGCGTCAACCCCTCACGCTGGTGAGAGTTGGGGCTAGGCGCGCGCTACGACGTCTTGCGCCAGGGCGCCTTGCCAGGCCTCTTGTGCGCCTTCCACCAGACGCGGAACTCACGCATCGAGCTGAGTGCAACGCCATCCTCGTTCTGGGGCTGACCCGTGATGGTCTGCAGCAGCGGGATCACGGTGCGGCGCAGGTCGTCCCAGAGCCGCTTCGAAGGCTGGCTCTCCACGGTGTTCTGCTGGGAGGCCGACTCGAGACCCTCGTAGGCGCGCAGCAGCAGGTCCGTCAGACGGTGGCGCAGCTTGCCGGGAGCGTCTCCGATCAGCGCCATCGCTTTGTGCGCGGCGACGAGCTGTCGCGTCTCACGCGTCCGCGCGTGCACGAAGTTGTCGATGAACCACGCGTAGGTCGCGTCGTCCCCGAGAGCGGCGAGCGAGCCAAAGACGGCGTCGAGCCACGCGTCGGAGAGCTGCCGCGGCTTGAGCTTCTTCAGCCGTGCGTCCGCCGCCTTGCGAATCGCCGCGGCCAGCTTGGCACGCGCCTTCGTGTCGAACGCCGCCTTGTCGGCCCCCTTCACCGCGGCCGCGATGTACTCCGACGCCTTCACGACGATCTCTTCGCGCACGTTCTGCTCATCGTCCCTGCGGGACACCTTGTGCACCGTCAGGGCGCGTGCGATCTGCACACCGGCCGAAGCGCGGAACGCGTCCCGTTCCTTGGGCGTTCCGCCATGGTTGCTGAACGCCTCCATGACCGCCTCGAGCGCACCGCGGATCTCCTCGTTCGTCGCGTTGCGCTTGCCGAGCAGCCCCTTCAGCGTCTTGAGGCGCGGCACGGCGTCCTTGGCGCTCACGGCATCGGCCGCCGTCGCGACCTTGCCGGCCGCCAGGGCCCCTGGTGCCGCGGCGAAGCAGAGCACGAACAGGAAGATCGGGACGAGGATGCGGAGCGACATGGAGTCTCCATTCCCCGGCCGTGCGACCCCTCAAGGGGACATGCAGCTGCGCCGTATGTCTCCAATTCGGGACACCAACGGCCGGAATCGGCATTGCAGACCCTCAGGCGCAAACCGCCTGCCAAGCGCGCCCGCGCCGGGGATCCGCCCGCCTCCGCGGGCGCTTTGTGACAACATGGCGCGCCCGTGAGCACCCCCCGCCAAGCCACTGCCGTCGCTGCGAGCAACATCGCCCTGGTCAAGTACTGGGGCAAGCGCGACCTCGAGCTGAACCTCCCCGCGACGGGATCGATCTCCGTCACGCTGGACAAGCTCATTTCCCGGACGACCGTGACGTTCGACGCTGGGCTGGACGGCGACAAGGTCCTCCTCAACGGTGAACAAGATCCGACAAAGGCCGCACGCGTCCTGCGCTTCCTCGACCTCGTGCGCAGGACCTACGGTGTCCAAGAGCGTGCACGCATCGTGTCGGTCAACGACTTCCCGACAGGGGCCGGCCTCGCGTCGTCCGCCTCGGGCTTCGCCGCCCTCGCGCTGGCCTGCGACGCCGCCCTGGGCCTCGGGCTGTCCCGCGATGAACTCTCCGTGCTCGCGCGCCGCGGCTCCGGTTCCGCTGCGCGATCGTTCATCGCCGGCTTCGCGGAGATGCACGCCGGCGACGAGGCCGACGGCACCGACGCCCACGCGATCGACCTGGCGCCGCCGACGCAGCTGCCGCTGCGGGTACTCGTAGCGATCACGACACGCAGCGAGAAAGCGATCGGCTCGACGGAGGGCATGCGCCTCACCGAAGCGACCTCGCCGTTCTACGGCGCCTGGCTCGACGCGACGCGCGCCGACCTCGACCGGATGCGCGCCGCGATCAAGAACAGCGACCTCGAGCTCGTAGGCACGATCGCGGAGGGCAACTGCCTGCGCATGCACGGGACGATGCTCAGCACCGAGCCGGCGCTGCTGTACTGGAACGCCGCGACCGTGGCCCTGATGCACGCCGTCCGCGCACTGCGAGCCGAGGGACTCGGCGCTTGGTTCACGATCGACGCCGGCCCGCAGGTGAAGGTGCTCTGCGACGCGCATGATGCCGCCGCCATCCAGGCGCGCCTCGCCGAGGTGCCCGGCGTCGAGGCCGTCATCTCCGCCGCGCCCGGACCGGGGGCGCACGTCATCGAGGCGGGCGCGTGAGGATCCAGGCCGCGGCACCCGCCAAGCTCGTGCTCCTCGGCGAGTACGCCGTGCTCGAAGGCGCTCCCGCCATCGTTGCGGCCGTCGATCGCGAGGTCCGCGTGACGCTGTCCCCGGCCGAAGGCGAGCGCTGGCACTTCACGAGCGACCTGCCGGACTACCCGACAAGCCACGTGCTCTGGTCGGACGACGGTCTGCACATCGACGTGGAAGCCGGCAAGCACGACGAGTGGACCGTGCTCCCCGGCACCGTCATCGAGTGCGTGTGCGGCGTCGCAGATGTACGACCCGCAACGCTCGAGCCGCTGGCGATCCACATCGAGAGCGGCGACCTGTACGTCGAGGCGAGCGGCACCAAGCTCGGCCTCGGCTCGAGCGCAGCCGTCATCGTCGCCCTCGCGACGGCCCTGCGGCACCACCTGCATGCGACGGGCCGACTCGCGGAGGAGCCGGGTCCGGAGGACGCCGTACTCGAAGACCTCTGGATCAACGCGGAGGTGCAGGACGGACGCGGCAGCGGTGTCGACATCGCCGCGGCCACGTTCGGCGGCATGCTCGCCTACCAGGTCGCGGACGACGCTTTGAGCGTCGAGCCGGTCTCGCTGCCTGAGGACGTCGTCTTCGCGACCGTGTGGACGGGCACGCCGGCCTCGACCACCAGCTTCCTCGAGGGCATGGCGGCGTTCGAAGAGCGCTTGCCCGCCGACTACGCCGAGCACATCGCTGGGCTGCGTGCCCTCTCCGAGCGCGGCCTCGAAGCCTGTCGCGCGGACGACGCCGCCGCCTGGCTCGACGTGATCCGGCAGTGGACCCCGGCCATGGTCGCGCTCGGCAAGGCGGCTGACCTGCCCATCGTCTCAGCGGCGCATGCAGCCTTGGCCGAGATCGCTCGTGCCGGGGGCTGCGTCTACAAGCCTTCCGGCGCCGGCGGTGGCGACGTGGGGCTCTTGTTCGCACGTTCGGTCGACGCACTGGCGCAGACGGCTCGTATGGCCGAGGAGGCCGGGTATCGTGGCGTCCCCCTGCATGTGCGCACAGACGGCGTCCAGCTGCGATAGGCGGAGACTCCCACACGCCATGAGCAAGACCTCACGCATTCCGGGGTTCTACAAGCACTCGGTCCAGCGCCGTCTCCGGCTGCTGTTCGAGCAGGGCTCCCTCAGCCGCGAGGACTACGACGCGCTGCGCAAGTCGCGCAACGTGATCGACGCCGACGAAGCCGACGCGCTCATCGAGAACGTGATCGGCGTGCACGGCATCCCGCTCGGCGTAGGCCTCAACTTCCTGGTCAACGGCAAGGAGTACACCGTGCCGATGGCCGTCGAGGAGCCCTCGATCGTCGCGGCCGTCAGCTCCGCGGCGAAGACGATGCGAGCCGGCGGCGGCATCGTCTGCCGCAGCATGGACCCGATGCTCATCGGCCAGATCCAGGTCGTCGACGTAGCCGACACGGCCGCCGCACGGGAGGCCGTGCTCGAGAGCCGGGACGAGATCCTCGACCTCGCCAACAGCCTGCACCCGAACATGGTGGTGCGCGGTGGTGGTGCGCGGGACATCGAGATCAACGTCCATCCCGCCACGAGCACGAGCCCGGAGATGTTCATCGTCCATCTGATCGTCGACACGCGCGACGCGATGGGTGCCAACCTCGTCAACAGCATGTGCGAGGAGGCCGCCGGTCTCATCGAGGACCTCACGGGAGGTCAGGTCTTCCTGCGCATCCTCTCCAACCTCGCCGACCGCGCCATGGTCACCGCCCAGACGATCATCCCCGTCGAACTGCTCGCGAGCGACGCGTACGACGGCGAAGAGGTCCGCGACGGCATCATCCTGGCCAACCAGTTCGCGGAGGTCGACGCCTACCGCGCCACGACCCACAACAAGGGCATCATGAACGGCATCGATGCTGTCGCCCTCGCGACGGGCAACGATTGGCGCGCGATCGAGGCCGGCGCGCACGCCTACGCGAGCCTCAACGGCGGCTACAGCTCCCTGACACGCTGGTGGCGCACCGACGAGGGCCACCTGGCGGGCGCGCTCGAGCTGCCGCTCAAGGTCGGCACGGTGGGCGGTCAGGTGCAGTCGAACCCGTCCGTCGGACTGGCGCAGCGCCTGCTGGGGGCCGGCACGGCGCGCGAGCTGGCCGAAGTGATGGCCGCGGTCGGCCTCGCCCAAAACTTCTCCGCGCTCCGCGCGCTCAGCACCGACGGCATCCAGCGTGGTCACATGTCGCTCCATGCACGCAGCGTGGCCGTTGCAGCCGGTACGCCGCGCGCGTACTTCGATCGCGTCGTCGACCGCCTGATCACCGAGGGCGACGTGAAGGTCTGGCGCGCGCGCGAGATCCTCGAAGAGGTCCGCGCCGAGGGCCCGGAGCCCGAGGTGCCCGCAGGCGGCGGCCGCGGCGCCGGCTACGGCAAGATCATCCTGCTCGGTGAGCACGCAGTCCTCTACGGACGCCACGCGCTCGCCGCGCCCGTCGACCTGGCGATGCGAGCCGTTGTCGCCGAGGGCAAGAAGGACATCGAGATCCTGATCCCGCAGTGGAACGTCAGCGAGCGCATGGTTCGCGGCGCCCCGCCGCGCAACTCCCTCGAGGAGTCCCTGCAGCTGATCGTCCGCGAGCTTGGTCTCGAGGAGAAGGCGCTCCGCATCCACCTGCGCTCGGGCGTACCGCGCGCCATGGGCCTCGGTGGCTCGGCCGCCCTGGCCGTCTCCGTCATCCGGGCGCTCGACGACCGCTTCGGCCTCGACTTGGACGACGAGGTGGTGAACGCGCTCGCCTACCGTTCCGAGCAGCACGCGCATGGCCGCGCGTCAGGCATCGACAACTCGGTCGCAACCTACGGCCGTCCCATCCTGTTCCGTCGTCGCGACGGAGAGACGCCCGAGATCCGCGACGTCCGCGTCGGGCGGCCCACACCCGTCGTGGTCGGCCTCTCGCGCCACGAGGGCCTGACGGCCGCGATGGTGGCCCGTGTCGCGCGCGGGCGCGAGAAGACGCCGAAGGCCTACGATCGCCTCTTCGACGAGATGGACGTGCTCACCCTGCAAGGCGTGGAGGAGCTCGAGAGCGGCGACCTCGAGGACCTCGGCCGCTGCATGAACGTGTGCCACGGCCTGCTCAACGCGCTGCAGGTCTCGACGCACGAACTCGAGGAGCTCATCGAGATCGCCCGACATCACGGCGCGCTCGGGGCGAAGCTCACCGGCGCGGGCGGTGGTGGCGCCGTCATTGCCTTGGCGCCGGAAGACCCGGAACGCATCGTCCAGGCCATGCGCGCGGCGCGCTACCGCGCGTTCATCACCCACCTGGGCGAGACGCCCGCGGGCACGCAGACCGAGGGGGGCGCATGAACTCGCCCCGCACCCAGAGGGTCTCCTTCGACGACGAACCGCTCATCGTCGTGGACGAGGACAACAACGTCATCGGCCACAAGCCGAAAGCGGACGTGCACGCTGGCCGCGGCATCCTCCACCGCGCGTTCTCGGTGTTCCTCTTCAATGACGCCGGCGATGTGCTCCTCCAGCAACGGAGTGCGTCCAAGCCGCTGTGGCCGCTCATCTGGGCGAACAGTTGCTGCTCGCATCCGCGCCGCGGGGAGACGGAAGCCCGGGCCGCGGCGCGGCGCGTGGGTGAGGAACTCGGGGTCGAAGCCGACCTGGAGTACGTCTACACGTTCACCTACCACGCCGCCTACGAGGACAAGGGCTCGGAGCACGAGGTGTGCTCGGTCTTCCTCGGCCGCGCCCTGGGCGACCTCGTGACCAACGAGAACGAGATCGCCGCCGTGCGCTGGGTGGCGCCCGCCGCACTCGACGCCGCACTCGCCGCCGCGCCCGATACCTACAGTCCCTGGCTCCACCTGGAGTGGGCACGGCTGCGCGACGAGTTCGCCGCCGTGCTCGCGCGGTACACGCGAGCGTGAGCGACGTACCGCGCAATGACACCTCCGGGCAGGACACCTCCGGGCAGGGCAGCGCGGCGAGCCCTGGAGAGTCGCCGCCGGCCCCGCCCGGCTCCTACAGCGCCTACCAGCGGCTGATCGACGTCCCGGAAACCCGCGACGCCCTGCTCCTGCAGGTACGCGGCACCGTCCAGGGCCTGCGCTCGGCCTACCTGATGCACTTCCTGGGCTCGGTCCTGGCGGTCGTGGGCTTGATGGTGATCCGGCCCGGGGGCTTCATCGCCGACTGGCATGCTCTGCTGATCGCGGGTCTCTTGCTGGTCGACCTCATGGCGCTTGGCGCCCTCCGAACACTGACCATCCACCCCGCGCGCTGGATCATGCCCCTGCTCGCCGTCGACCTCGTCCTCGTGCTGGGCCTCACGGCGCTGAGCGCGGTCACGGGCGAGTTCTCCGTCGCGTGGCTGCTGCTGCTGGTCTTCCCCGTCATGTTGCTCGTCCACCGCAAGGACGCGCGGGACATCGCTCCGCTGCTGGCCGAGCACGCGCTGTGGCGCAAGGACGCAGCCGACGCGGAGTAGGCGACGTGAGCTCCTCCTTGCCCTTCAGCCACCCCGACCATCCGGACAACGTCGACCTCCTGGCGTTCGTGCGCGCGTCCGTCGGGGAGCGCGTGCGCATCGACGATGCGTCCCGCCACGTCGGCAGGCTCTCGGTCGTCTGGCGCCTGACGGGGCCCGACGGGCTCGTCGGCTTCGTCAAGCGACACGAGGAAGCCAAGCTCTACGACCGGGAGACGCACGCCTACGACGCGTGGATACCGCAGCTGCGCGGCGTCCCCGGCGTGCACCTCCCGGAGGTCATCGCCCGGGACGATGATCTCGGGGCGGTCGTTCTGACCGCGCTCGCCGACGTAACGCCCGTCGAGGATCTCGCTGCCGAGGGGCCGGGAGAGCAGGCCCATCACGCGGCGGGGCGACTCCTGCGGGCACTCCACGACCTGCCCACCGAAGGCGGCGTCGAGGAGGGCGCGGCCCTCATGCGCGACCTGATCACGAGGTACGTCCTGCCTGCCGAGGGCCGTCTCGACGCCGCCCTGTTCGACTGGATCGTGGCGAGCCTGGATGGCGGACGCCCTTTCGAGGGTCTGCCGGTCGTTTGCGCGCACAGCGACTACTCGCCGCGCAACTGGACCATGACGTCCGCAGGCACGATCAGCGTCTTCGATTGGGAGCGCGCCCAGAAAGCCGTATGGGTGATGGACGTGACTCGCATGGAGTTCGACGTGTGGCCGGAACATCCCGCGCTGCGCGACGCATTCTTCGCGGGCTACGGGCTCGCTCCCACCGAGCGCGACAGGCGCCAGGTGCACCTCGCCGTGTTGATGCACGCGGTAGGCTCGGTCACGTGGGCCGAGGACCGGGGCGACATGGAGTTCGCCGCGCTCGCGCGCGGCGCGATCGAGCGACTGCGTCGCGGAGGCATTTGACGGCGGCACCCACCTACGAAAGCGCCCCGGCCCTCCATGGGAGAGCCGGGGCGTCGGTACGTCGTGGCGACGTGCGTGTGGCGCGATGCGCTAGTGGTTCATGGCCTCGTGTACGCGGCCAACCATCTCGGGTCCGGGCGTCAGCGTCGCGTCGCCGTCGTCCGTCCACTTCGACGGGCAGCCTTCGTTGGCCTTCTTGCCGAGGTAGAGGTTCGCCTTGAACTTGCGCATGAGCTCGTCGATGTTGCGGCCCATGTTGTAGAAGTTGACCTCGCTGTTCATCAGTGTCCCGGCGGGGCTGATGACGAACGTGCCACGCAGCGTCAGGCCACTGCCTTCGTCGTAGACGCCGAACATGCGGCCGACGTTGCCCGTCGGGTCGGAACCCATCTGGAACTCGACGGCAGCCAGTTCCTTCTCTTCGCGCTGCCACGCGAGGTGAACGAACTGTGTGTCATTGCTGATGGTCACGACCTCCGCGCCCAACCTCTTGAAGCGATCCTGCTGCTCTGCCAGAGCAGCGAACTCCGTCGCTCACACGAAGGTGAAGTCGGCCGGGTAGAAGAAGAGGATGCTCCACTTCCCCGCCGCCTTCTGGGCGGCGAGGTCGAAGGTGCCGAAGCCCTTGGTGGTGGGGTCGTAGGTGGTGATATCGAAGTCCGGGACGGCGTCGCCGACGCCCAGGACCTTGGCGGATTGATCCATGAGTACGTCATCTCCTGATCGATGAAAATGGGGGCTGGCAGGATGCGATCTGGGCTGCGTCCTCGTATGTCTTGCCGAGGGCGATAGCGGCGATCGCAGGGACCCATCGAACCACACCACGCGATGGACTGGCAAGCCGGGCCGGAGCCCAGCAGGCGCTACGGAGAGGCCCTACCCGGGTGAGGGGATCACCTGAGCGGTCTGGCCTGGCTCGAGGATTCCGCCCTCGACCACGCGTCCCCACACGCCGCCGCGGCAGTCGGGCTGCAAGGCGGCCTTCAGCCCCTCGGCGGCGTGGTCCATGACGGAGCACGGCGCCGTCTCCTTCTCCACCGCGATGATCACGGAGCCGAGCTTGACCCTCTGCCCGATCCAGGCGCCCCCGCCCCCGCCGGACAGCAATACGTTGCCGCGGCGCTCCATCGGGTCGACGTCCTGGCCCAGCACCGCACAGGCGGCGGCCCAGTCGTCGGCGAAGACGAGGGTCACATGCCGCTTGCCGCCGTGGGCGTGGTCCCCCACGACGCCCGCACCCGCCTCGAGTTCGAGGCTCGTGCGTTCCTCGGGGCGGCCCTCCGGGTGGGGCTGCGGGCGAATCCAGAGGCGTTCGATGACGTGCGCGGCGTGATTCATGGCGGCATCCTACGGGCCCTGAAACCCTGGGCGCGTGGCATCATCGTAGAGGCATGCTGTGAAGCCTCAACAGTGGCCGCCGGTGGGCGGTCTTCGCGGGTCTCGGCGCCGTCGGCGCGTTGGCCCAGTTCGTCTTCGGCCTGCCGCATGGCACGGTCTACGGTCTCGCCGCCGGGCTCATCGTCGCCGCCCTGGTGCCCAAGCCCGCGCCGACCTGAGGCGTCAAGTAGCGCGCCGTTCGCGCGCAAGCTCCGATGGGCCCAACCCCTCGGTCAGCCGAAGATGCCGCGCAGCCGATCGATGTTCGGCACGAAGAACAACCAGGCGATGAAGATCGCCAACTCGACCCAGGCCCAGGCGACGGCAATCCGCGTGAGTCCGTGGCGCGAGGAGGTGAGTCCACGCCGCTTCGCCACGCCGAGGTAGCGCATGCCGTAGATCAAGGCGAGGGGAAACGGCAGGCCCAACCAGGCAGCCCAGCGGACGCGCGTCGCCAAGGTCTCCATGGCCTCCTGACCGCGGCGGCGCACGGAGCCGATCGCCACCTCCTCCGGTCCGGAGGCTTGCTCTTCGGTGATGCCCAGGCTCGCGTCGGGCGGCGTCGAGAGCGCCCTGGCAACGAGATCCTCCTCGTCGATGGCGTCGTTCGCCTCGGCCGCACGCGCGAGCAGCTCGCGCGCCCGTTCGACGTCCTCGCCGCGGACCTGCAGCTGCGCATCGAGCGCGACACCCCCTGTGATGAACGGATCGATGATCTTCGTCGTCACGTCCGGGAGGAACGTCGGGATCTCGTTCTCGTCGAGCAAGCCGGCGTAGAGCTCGACCTGCCAGACCGGCCCCCAGTGGATGCTGACCCAACCGTCCATGCGCCCAGCCTAGCACCGGGGCCCACCGCGGGATGCCGCCGGAACCGCCCGCTCCACAATACATGTTGCAACATGCTTCATGTCCGCTACGCTAGGGAGCCCGTCGGAGACTCACTATGAATCGTCGCGACATGCTCAGGACCGGCGTCGCTTTCGCGGCCGCGTCCGCCCTCCCCGCCATCGCCCTCGCGAAGGGCGGCCAGGATGCACGCAAGAAAGCCGCCCCCAAGAAGCCGGCGCCCAAGCCGAAGGCGCCGCGGCTGATCGTGCGCCGCGCGAAGGACCGCGGTCGCGGCTCGCATGGCGGCTGGCTCGAGGCACGCCATACGTTCTCCTTCTCGCGCTACCGCGATCCGCGGCACATGGGCTTCCGGGCCCTGCGCGTGATGAACGAAGACGTGATCCAGGAGAGCAAGGGCTTCGCCATGCATCCGCACAAGGACATGGAGATCCTCACCTACGTCCTCGGCGGGGCACTCAAGCACAAGGACAGCCTGGGCAACGGCGGGGTGATCGTGCCCGGCGAGGTGCAGCGCATGAGCGCGGGCCGCGGCATCCGCCACAGCGAGTTCAATCCGTCCAAGCAGGACGACACGCACCTCTACCAGATCTGGATGCATCCGACCCAGCGCGGCACCAAGCCGAGCTACGCCGAACAGAAGGTGCCCTTCAAGGACCGCAAGGGCCTGCTCAAGCTCATCGCCTCCCCCACGGGTGCGCACGGCAGCATCTCGATGGGGACGAACGTGAACCTCTACTCCGCACTGCTCGCCCCCAAACAGGTGATCACCTATCCGATCCCAAAGAAGCGCCACGTGTGGATCCAGATCGCGCGCGGCAGGGTGCAGGTCAACGGCCAGCTCCTCCACCAGGGCGACGGCGTGCGAACGAGCGACGCGGGCACACTGAAGCTGACCGGGCTGCGCAGCGCCGAGTTGCTCCTGTTCGACCTCGCCTAGCGGCTGGGCCTGCGGGCCGGGTGCGACAGGTCTGGCAGCTGCACGGCTGAAACGAGCCGGCTGGAGGTCGGAGGGCCCAGAAGTTGGCCTCCACCCCATCAAACGCTCCGCCCTGCGCAACTTGGCAGCTTGGATGGGGTATCATCCGGGGAGCGGGCCAACGGCCTGCCATGGAGCTTCCGATGCGCAAGACCTTCGTACTCGTCATGGCCCTCGCGGCCTTCCTCCTGATGCCCATGGACCTCGTTGACGCGCGTGGTGGCGGCCGCGGTGGTGGTGCTCGCGGCGGTGATCGCGCCGGTGGTGGCCGCGACGGGGGCGGCCGCGCCCGCGATGGCGGCAAGCGCAAGGATGGCAAGCGCGACAAGGCCCGCCGAGGTCGTCAGAACCACGACGGCCTGCGCCGCGACGCCGGCGGCGACGCCGCGTAACGCTCCCGCCCCGGGACGCTCCCCCACTGGACGATGCAATCTCCGGCGGACTGACCGTTGAACCCGACGGAACGACCGTTGGCCGCGCGATCGGTTCCCCTCAAGCAGAGAGGGCGCCCATGAAGACTACCTTCCGAGGCGCGCTCGTCGCCGCGCTTGTACTCGTACTTACGACCGGTCCCGCCTGCGCGGAGGACCCGCCCTCGTTCGCAAGCTCGCAGAACCTCGCCCGCGAGGGCAGCGTGCTGGAAGCGATCGCCGCCGCCCGCGCGGTCTGCCAGGCCGACCCGAGCCACGTCGATGCGCACCGCTTGCTCCAGGACCTGCTCGTCGTGGCTGGGAAGCCGGACGAAGCGGCGAAGGTCGGACTCACAGCCACGCCGGAGCAGGCCAAGCAGGGACTCGCCGCGCGCCTGCTGCAGGGCAAGGCCGCCGCGGCCGCGCTCACGACCGTGCTCCAGGACAAAACGGCGCCCGCGCGCTTTCGACTCGACCTGGCCCGCGCCCAGATCGAGGCCGGCCGGCCGTCGGTCGCCGTGGCCGAAGCGAACCGCTTCCTGAAAGACCACGCCGACGACAGCGAAGGTCTCACGACCCTCGGTGACGCCCTGCGCGCCAGCGGCAAGAACACGGCGGCGCGCACCGCCTACGGTCAGGCGCTGAAGGCGGTCCCGGGCCTCGCGCGCGCGGCCGTCGCGCTGGCCGAGGTGCATGCCGCGACCGGTGCGGGCACGACAGCACGCAAGGTGCTGCAGGAGGCGATCGCCGTCCATCCGCGCAACGCCGAGTTGCTGCGCGGCCTCGCCGAGGATCACGTCCGGGCCCAGGAGCACGACGAAGCCACGCGCTTGCTCCAGCAACTCCTGGCCCTGCCGGTCTCCAAGCTGGACGTACACGCCCGCCTCAGTGAGGTGTGGCGCCTCATGGGCCGCCTCCCCGAGGCGGAGAAGAGCGCGAACGAAGCGCTGGCCCTCGACCCGGCCTGCGCCCGCGCGCTGCGCACCGTCGGGTTCGTGAAGCAGAAGCGCAAGGATCTCGACGGTGCCCTGGCGGCCTACGACAAGGCGCGGAAGGCGGCGCCGACGTGGGCGCAGGTGCATGTCGACATCGCACTCGTGCAAATACTCAAGAAGGACGACAAGGGCGCGATCAAGACGCTCAAGACGGCGCTCAAGCTCGACAAGGACCACCTCGATGCCCACCGTGCCCTGGGCATGGCGCTGTACTTCACCGGCAAGGCCGCGAGCGCCAAGAAGGAGCTCGCCATCGTCCTGAAGCAGGACAAGAACGACCTCCGCGCCAACCGCGTGATGGGGTACATCCTGCTCGACGAAGGCAAGGCCAAGAAGGCCCTGAAGCACTTCCGCTTGGTCGCGGACTTGAACAAGAAGGACGCGGGCAGCATGCGCATGGCCGGTCGCTGCTTGCTCGACATGGGCAAGCTGCCGGACGCGATCGCCGCTTTCCAAGCCGCCGTCGCCCGCGACCCCAAGGACGCATTCTCCATCTTCGATCTCGGGCGCGGCCTCGAGAAGCAGGAGAAGTGGACGGACGCCGAGGCGGCCTACCGCAAGGCGATCGAGCTCGATGCGAGCCTCGCGCATCCGCATCTGTATCTCGCCGAGCTCCTCGACGAAGTGCAGGGCAAGCCGCAAGAGGCGCTGGAGCACTACAAGCGCTTCCTGGAAGTCGGTGGCGACGACGAAGGCGGCTCGATCCAGAAGCGCATCAAGCAGCTCGAGAAGCCGTAGCCGCAGGCCAAGCGCTCGACGGCGGCTCGACACAGCCCGGGCGAGTAGGATCTGCTCCCACGCCAGGACCGGAGCCGCCTTCGCCATGCCCCGCGCCGATGAGTTTCGCGAGCTGCTCTTCGCCGACCTGGCGCTGCTGGGCGGTCACGCCGACGCGCGTCAGGTCGCCGCGGCGCTGCTGAAGTACTGGGACCGCCGCGACCGGACCGACACGACGCTCGCCCAGGAACTGGCGAAGGTCGCGGGGATCACGAACGAGGAGCTGGGCACGCTCCAGGCGGAGGTGGACGCTCTCGTGAGCGCGTCGGAGGGCGACGCGCATCTCGCGCTCACGCGCCAGGGCGGCATCGCCCACGAGCTGCACACCGCCGTGTCACGCAAGGATGCGGGCGTCTCGCGCCAGCTGACGGAGCTCGGAGCCGGCATCCGCGTCACGCTCCGCACCCTGCCCAAGGACCGCTATCTCGACTTCATGCCCGTCGGGGAGGGCGGTATGGGGATCGTCTACTGGGCGATGGACACGGAGCTGGGCCGCCAGGTCGCCTTCAAGGTCGTGCGCCCGCCCACCGACGGCCCCGGCGCAGGCGTCACGCCGCCGGCGCCGGTCCACATGCGTGCCCACGAGGGCACGACCAGCGACGCATTCGAGGAGCTGAAGGCGCGCTTCCTCCAAGAGGCATGGGTCACCGGGGGCATGGAGCATCCGGGCATCGTCCCCGTCTACGAACTCGGCCTGACCGAAGGTGGGGTGCCCTACTACACGATGCGTTTCGTGCGCGGCCAACGCACGCTCGAGACTGCCATCGACGAGATCCGCGAGCGGCCCTTCGACGAGCGCACCGCGCTCCTCGAGCCCTTCCTCAAGGTTTGCGACGCCATCGCCTACGCGCACAGCCGTGGCGTCGTGCACCGGGACATCAAGCCGGCCAACGTGGCCATGGGCGACTACGGTGAAGCGATCGTGATCGATTGGGGGCTGGCCAAGCTGGCCGGCCATCCCGATGTGCACGCGAGTCGCTGGCAGGCGCACGTGACGGACTTCCGCACCGAGACCGAGATGCAGACGCTGGCCTCGGCGCTTGGCACGCCGGGCTACATGGCGCCGGAAGCCGCTGCGCGAGACGTAGCCAACGTCGATCAGCTGTCGGATGTCTACAGCCTGGGTGTGATCCTCTTCGAGATCGTGACCGGTCGCTTGCCGATCGAGTTCCGGACCTTCGAGGAGTTCGCCGAGCGCGTGCAGGCTTCCGAGGCGCCCGACGCACGCACGATCGATGCGGCCGTGCCCGCGGGACTTGCGACGCTCTGTGCGAGCGCGCTCTCGCGCGACCGACGCATGCGACCGCCCCGGGTCGCGGATCTGGCCCAGGGCCTCCGCACCTGGGAGCGCCAGCGCGCCAAGGACCGCGAGATCGACGTGCTCGTGGCCGAGGCAGAGGGCGCCCTGACGGAAACGACAGGCATGAGCGCGCTCGCGATGCGGGCGCAGTCGGAGCGCGCGGCCGCAGCCTGCCAGCGTGTCCTCGACCTGCGGCCCGGCGAACAGCGCGCGCGAGAGCTCCTCGAGCGAGCACGCGAACTCGGTGAAGCGGGTCATCGCGCCAAGACGCAGCAGGCCACCCGCGCGCTGGTGCGTCGCGTCGCGGTGGCGACGCTCGTCGTCGTCGCGGTCGTCGGTACCGTCGTGGCCTACCTGCTCGAGCAGCGCCGCCGCGAAGCGGAGAGCGCTCGCGAGATCGCGCGCACGGAACGCGACAGCGCGGCGCGCCATCGCAACCGCGCCGAGGAAGCGATGGGCTTCATCACGGAAGAGCTGCGCGAGGCGCTGGAACCCGAGGGCCGCCTCGACGTGCTGGCGAAGATCGGCGAAAAGGCGCGCGAGCACTTCCACTCGATCCCGCTCGCCGAGGAGAGCGCGAAGGGCTTCCGCCAGCGCATGCGCGCCCTGCGACAGCTGGGCGAGGTCTACCTCGCCCAGGGCAATCTCCCAAAGGCGCGTGGGGTGTTCGAAGAGGCGGTCACAGCGAGCGAGGGCTACGCCGAGCGTGACAGCACCTCAGACCTTGCGCAGTACGAGAGCGGGCGCGCGCGGATCAACCTCGCACGCGTCGATCATGCCCAGGGTTATCCCCGGCGCGGAAGCACGCGCATGCGTAGCGTCGTCGATCGCATGAACGGTCCGCGGCTGGAGGACATCGACGCTCTCGAGTGGACCGAAGTCCGGATCCAGGCCCTGAACGCCCTGACGCGCACGCTGCGGGGCACGTCCGACCACCCGCGCGCTCTGGCGGTGAGCCAGGAGGCCCATCTCCTTGCCCGGGACGTGCTTGATGACGAGCGGGCGCAAATGCGCCACCGGAAGCTGGCCCTCGAAACGGCCATGTTGGCGGCCGGCGCCCGCTTCAGCGCCGGTGGCGCCGACGAAGCGCTCAAGCTCGCTCGGGACACCCTCTCGGACGCGCGGCAGCTCGCGGGAAGCCACCCCAGTGACCTCACGCTGGACGCCCTCAAGCTCCAGGCCGCACGCGTCGTCGCTGGGATCTGCCGCTACACGAACCGTTTCGACGAAGCCGAGCGACTGATGACGGAGGCCGTGCCGGAGGCTCGGAGGCTCGTCGGGCTGCGACCCGACAACTACCAGTGGCGAGATCTGCTCATGCGCCTGCTGTTCCTGCTCGGTGACGCGAAAGGCGGCCCCCAGCAGGAGTTCTCGAACGCCCCCGATATCTTCGCCGAGTCCTACGCGCTAGCCGAAGCACTGCACGCGCACGATCCCTCGCACGCCGGCTGGGCGTTCACGCTCGTCAACTTGTGCGACCGCCGAGCCAACGCTGTCGAGGCCGACAAGTCGAAGCAGCCGCAGGTGCGCTACGAGTTTCGCAAGCGCGCGGCCGGCTACGCTCGCAAGCTCAGTGACCTCGAACCCGGCAACACGCGCTGGCGGTACCTGCTTGCGTTCACGCTGGGCACGCTTTCGACGCACACGAAGGACGCCACGGAACGATTGCGCCTGGTTCGCGAATCGCGCTCGCACAACCGCTACGCCCTCGAGCGCGTGCCGAATGCCGAGGATGTCCCGGACTTCTACCTGACGATGTCGATCCGGCTTGCGTCCCACATGACGCCAGGCTCCGAACGCGCCTCGATCGCGCGCGAGACCTTCGATGCCTACCTCAGCGTCGCGCGCGACAACCCGACGGCGTACTGGGCTCAATTCTCCCTGGCACGCTGTCCCCTGGTCTTCTGGCTTCGGTTTGCCAGTCATGACGCGGACACGGCCAAGGAAGCCGGTCGACAAGCCAAGCTAGCGCTGGCGTGGTTCGCAACGATGCGGTCCGAGACGACCAAGCTCGACCCGGACCTCGAGCGCGGCCTGGTCGACTGGGAAACGCAACTGAAGGACCTGGTGTCCAAGGCGGGCAGGTAGGAGAGGTCATGGCGATCATCGAGACGTCCCGGCGGTTGCGCTCCATCGTGACACGCAAGTCCATGCTTCCGCGGCTCGTGGACAAGCAGAGCCCCGAGTGGGCGGACGGCTGGCAGTTCCTCTTCTCGCTCTACACGCCGGCGATGGTGCGCTACGTGAAGAGCATCCTCTCGCGCTCGCTCAAGCGCGCCGCCGACGATGACGAAGCGCAAGACATCGTGCAGGACTACTTCTCGGCGTGCCTGGAGAAGGACTGGCTGACGCGCGACGTCGATTCCATCCGCTGCTTCCGCGCCTACTTGCAGCTGCAACTCAAGCGCTTCGTCTACAAGCACCTCGACCACAAGTTTGCGCAGAAGCGCAACCCGGGCGCCATGGCGTCGCCGGAGGCATTGGAAGGCGTCGTCGGAGACGGCGTCGATCCGAGCGCTGAGGAGCTGGACGAGGGCTGGGTGAGCGTCGCCGTGACGCAGGCCCTCGCAGAGCTGCGCCAAGGCAATGAGCTGTATGCGGAGGTGATCGCGGACCTCCTACGCACCGACGGTGAGGGCAGTCCCGATCTGGCCGAGCGCCTGGGGCAGTCTTCCCAGCAGCTGACGCACTTGCGCCACCGCGCGCGCAAGCGCTTCGGGACGCTGTTCCACGAACAGCTGCGCGAGACGGTGCTCGACGACGAGGCCTTCGAGGACCTCTGCGGCCGGCTCGAGGCCTACCTTCCCTAGCCCGCACGTGGCATGAACTGGCGCAGGTCGAGCGGTCCTCGCTCGTCTTCGGGACCGAATCTCGTCACGCGGGCTCCTCCCCGGTGGGTTCCGCACCGCCTCCTGGCCCGCGCTTGGACCTCGGCTGCGATGTCCGGCGCCGGCTCCGTACATGCCTGCGACGGATGGCCCGTCGCAGGAGTTCCCGCCATGAAGCGCCTCATCATCGTCTTGCTCGCGGCCGCCACCCTGGGCGCCCTCGGTTCCACGCGGCTGCCCGGCCGCACGCCCCCGCGCAGGTGGGTGAAGCCCACGCGCACGCGCGTCATCGTCCCCTACCGCCCCCGCACGACGCCGGATGCTCGCTTCGAGCGCGTGCGCCCGGGCACCGCAGCGCGCAACCGCTCCCGCTAGCGCGCCACGCCTCGCATCCCCCGTGTCCTCAGCGGGGGCCGTGCTCTTTCGCGCGGGCACCTCCCGGAAGGCAGGGCACGATCTCGGATGAGAAGCCCGTGAGAGTAGGGCGAGCGGAGCCGAAGGGTGCCGTGAACTAGTCCTTCGCCGCCACGTCGGGCAAGCCCAGCAGCTTTCGCCAGCGCTCGTAGGTGACACCGAAGAGCGACGCGCCCACGAGGACGCCCGCGAAGGCCGCGATCGCGTAGAGCTTGCCCTCGCCGACGTTGACGAGGATCGGTCCCGGGCACATGCCGGTCAGCGACCAGCCCACACCGAAGAGAGCGCCGCCGACGACGTTGCCGCGATGACGCGCCTTCGGCGTGACGGTGACGGGAACGCCACCGAGCCCGGTACCGCGCCGCTTGATCCACCAGATGCCGGGCAGCGCCACGGCCACGCCGACACCGATGATCCCGTAGAGCTGCAACTCCGTGAACAGGAACATGCCCTGCACGAAGTCGTAGTCGGCCGCCCCGCTCCTGCTGAGAAGCCAACCGAACACCGTGCCGAAGAGGACGTAAGCGCACCACATGTCAGACCCCCACGAGCAGACGGTAGATCACGTTCGTCGTGATCACGCCGGCGCCCATGAAGCTCAGCGTCGCCATCAGGCCCGAGCGCTCGAGATTGGCCATCCCGAAAATGCCATGTCCACTCGTGCAGCCACCTGCCATGCGCGTGCCGAAACCGATGAGCACGCCACCGGCGAACATCCATGCCACCTTCCCGGCCGGGCCCATGCCGATGAACGCATCGAACATGCCGAGATCCCAGATGGGCGCCCAGCCCCCGCCGAGTACGGCAGACAGCGCACCGCCGAGGGCGAGCCCTCCCAGCAACGGCAGACGCCAGCCGTGGGAGGCGGCCAGCGACGGGCGCCGGAAGTAGGGCGCCTTCACGACGAGCGAACACAGGTTTTCGAAGCCTGTCGAGATGCCCAGCCGGCGGCGCAGCACGAACAACAGGACCAAGGTCAAGACACCGATCCCGGCGCCCGCCACGGCCCAGTGGTACGGCTCCAGATCGTGCAGGATCAGCATGCTCGCTCCTCTCGTCACGTGGATCAGCCGAAGCAATGCCCGCATGCGGATGGCTCCGCGTGACGGACACGCCTCATGGACTAGAGTAGTCACTCGCCTCGAGAGGAGCCCACGTGAAGTACCTGCTGTGGATCGTTGTCGTCGGTGTCGCCCTGGTAGCGGCCGGCCCGTGGAGTGTCGTGGCGGAAGAACCCGCACCCACAACGAGCGAGGTCACCATCCCCACGCCGCGGGGCGTGAAGCTGGAAGGCGTGCTGCATCGTCCGGCCACGGCGAGCGACACGATCGTCGTCATCGGTTCGGGCCGCGGCTATCACATGGCGCTTCCGTTCCTTGCCCGGACGGCCGAAGAGATCCAGGCCGTCGGTGTGAACGCGCTGCGCTTCAACTGGGCCTACTTCACGGCCAAGGGCAAGCACTCCCCGGACCTGTCGGTGGAGCTGAAGGACCTCGAAGCCGCGCTCACGTATGCGAAGAAGCTCGACGGCGTCAAGCACGTGATCCTCGCTGGCAAGTCGCTCGGCAGCGTCGCCGCCAGCATGCGCGCCCAGGCCAAGAGCGACGACCTCGCGGGCCTCATGCTGCTGACGTTCCCGGTGCATCCGCCCAAGAAGCCGGAGACGACCTTCCCGGACTCGCTGAAGCTCCAATCCTGGAAGAAGCCCTTGCTGATCGCGTGCGGCGACGCGGACCCCTACAGCGAGCTCACGCCGCTCTACACCTACGCGGGCGGCTTCGAGCAGGCACCCAAGCTCGTCATCGCACCGGGGGACCACAGCTTCAACGGTCCTGGCGGGCGCGAGGACAAGGCGACGACCCTCGCCAACGTCAACTTGGCCGCGCACGGCATCGCGCGCTGGGCACGCATCTGGGCCGATGGGTTCGCCGCTGACAAGTAGCTCGCTCCGGCCTTGCGCTTACTTCCGGCGCAGCGTGACGGAGATCGTGTACTTGGACCAGATCATGAGCGACCTGCCGTCGTCGCTGACCCGAGCCAGGTACTTCGTCGCTCTCCAGTTGCCGTCCTCGGCGTACTGGATGCGTGCGGTGATGCCATCCTTGAGCATGACGCCGCGGATCTTGCGCTGGCGCTTGCCGCCGTCCCACGTGCCGGCGAGCTTCGTCTTGGAAGGCATGTTCAGCGTCACGAGGCCCCACCCACTGCCCTTGGTCTGCCAGCGACCCGTGAAGGACGGCGAGACCTTGGCCTTCAAGTCGCGCCTCCCCACCTCGAGGAACGTGGCCCGGGCGCGCTGGCGGACCTTCGCGTGGTCCGCGTGGGCCACCATCTTGGCGTTCAGCAGGCCACGGCGCTGGAGGCGCCGACGCGCGTCCTGGGCCGCCTTGGCGAGCGCGGCGTAGGAGAGTACGGCGTGCTCGACGAGGATCGTCTCACCGCGCTTGTTCGCCGCACGTAGGACCTGATCGAGCCGTTGGACCATCGCCGCCTCGATCTTCTTCCAGATGCCGAGGCGCTTGACCCAGTCCGCTTCGGTGTGCGGGTTGTTCTTCCCGCCCGCGAGCCGACGTGCCGTGATCTTGGTCGCGAGGTCGTCCTGCTTGGTGATCACCTCGCTCAAGGTGTGGCCAGCAGCGCCCGCAGCGGGGAGGACCGCACGCCGAAGCTCCTTGCCGACGCTCGCATACACGGAGAGCGGCAACTCCACCGGAACAGCCTGATAGCCCTCGAAGGCACCGATGATCTCGAAGTCCATCGTGGACTCCTGGTTGAGCCGGACAGGCTTCTCGTCCGCCAGGGCCTGAGGGGCGGCCAGGACGAGGAAGGCGGCAAGAAACAGGGCATTGCGGAGGATAGACATCATCGGGCTTCCCAAGGCGAACACGTCGCTCGGGGGCATGTACGGAAGCGCCCGAGGCTGTCGCAGGAAGAAACGAGATCGTCGGCCGCCGCCTACCTCTTGCGCGCCTTGGCCCCCAGGCACACAAGGCGGGGCTTCGTCGCGCCGTGGAGCATCAGCAGGATCGAGGTCGCCCAGAAGGGATCGTGCACGGAGCGATCGGCGTTCGGCTTGTTCTGCGATCGGCCGACGCTTCGGGTCTCCTGACTCGGCTGCGCCATGAAGAAGCCTTTCGGATGCCGCGCCAGGGTGATGAACGGCACCAGATGCTCAGCGAGGCGCGCCTGGAAGGCGGCGCGCTCCTTGTCGGCAGCGCCACGCCACTGCCCGCCGAGCATCGCGGCGAAGAGGACGCCGGTGAGGGGCGCCGGGTGGGACTCGAGCACCTCCTTGTAGTGCGCGAGGACGTAGGTGCGCAGCTTGTCCACGCTCGCGCCCGTACGTCCGTGCATGTGGAACGCGACGAGGCCGCCGCAGCCGCGGCCGGCCGACTGGATGCCGGTCGCCCCGTTCACCTTGGAGTAAGCCATGGCGCCGTCGTCGCTGATGCACGCCTCGAGGTAGTCGAGCCCCTTCTCCACGGAGGCCCCGTCGACCTTCACCCCGGTCTGCGAAGCGACGCCCTGCGCGATCAGCGCGAGCGCGGTGAGCGAACTGAGCGACTTGTAGCCGGCGCCTTCGCTGAAGCCGGGGAAGTGCGACCACCCGCCGGTCGGCTCCTGATTCTGGGCCAACCGATCCAACATGGCCTCGAGGTACTTGCGCACGGTCTTGTCGCCGGTCTGGCCGTAGAGCTCGGCGAGGAACAGGGCGGTGAGCGCCACCGGCCAGTTGCGATGAAGCCCGGACGTCGCGTCGGGCCCAAGCTCGGCAGGACGCACTTCAGCCAACACGAACCCACGAGCGCCCTTGATGGCGTTCTTGTACTTCTTCGGATCCACGGCCATCAGGCCGAGTCCGCTCATGACGGTCGCGGTGGTGATCCCGTCCCCGCGGTGCTTCTGTCCGTCTTGATAGCTGTGCCAGACGCCGCCACCCAACTGGCGCTTCACGACGTAGTCGCAGGCCGCCTTCATGTGCTTCTTGATCTTCGGATTGCCCGCTACGAACGCACCCGTGTAGCTCCCGAGCTTGGGCAGCTTCAGCTTGATGTCCTGGGCCGCGCCGCCTCGTTCGATGCCGAGCACGACGGAGCCGGCCTTTTCGCCGAGGTCCAGCATGCGTCCCAACGTGTCGAAGGGTTCTGCACCGAGCGCGGTGCCGCCCGCCGTGAGGATCACGTCGCCCTTCTTCAGCTTGCCGTCGCCCGGCCCCTTCGCGACGAGGCTCTGGATCACGACGCGCTTCTTCACGAGGTCCGCGGTGCCGCCGAGCGACCCGAGGTTCCAGTGGTCGTCCATCTCGCCCGCCGCCGTAGGCCCAGGACAGGCAAGGAGTGCGATCAGGATCAGCAAGCAGATGCGGCTCGTGCGAATCGCCATACACGTCCTCCGGTTGGCAGACCCGCAAGCCTACCGGCCGGAGCACGAGCCCGCTCGGGACCCTGGGCTCTAGCGGCGCGCCTCGGCCCGATACGAAAGGAGGCCGACTCCTCGGAAGGAGCCGGCCTCGGGTTGTGGGAGGGAAGGGACGGGGCGCGGCGTCAGCGCATGAGCTTGCTTGCGGCCTTGGCCTTCGCGCTCGCGGCGCCGGAGGCCTTCTGCTTGGCCGCCTGCTGCTTGACGAGGAGGCCTTGCTTGCTCTGCTTCTTCTTGGCGGCCGCTGCCTGCTTCTTCTTCTGAGCAGCGAGCTTGCCCTGCTTGCGGATCAGGAGGCGCTTGGCCCTCGCCTGCGCACGCTGCTTCTTCTTCGCCGCCGCCGCTTGCTTGCGCTTCGCGGCGGCCTGCTTCTTCGCCAAGGCCTTCTGCTTCGCGAGCGCCTTCTTCTTGGCAGCCGCCTGCGCGCGTTGCTTCCGCTTCGCCGCGAGCCGCTTCTTGCGTGCATCCGCTGCCTTCTTGTGGGCGCGGCGCTTCTTCTTGCCCGCGTCGCTCTTGCCGGACTTCCCGGACTTGTCTGACTTCGCAGACTTGTCTGACTTCGCCGATCGGTCGGACTTGCCCGACTTGGCGTACGCATCCGTGGTGCCCGTCGCGAGCAGAGCCACGCTGAGCACGCCCGCCGCGAGGAGACGGAGGAAGCGAACTCGCGTCCAACCGGCTGCTACCGGACGTGCCGCGTGGTTCCCGCGATCGAATGCATCGCACTTCATCTCATCCTCCGTGTGCCCGTGTGCGGGCTTGCATCAACTTGTGTTCACGACTCCCGACGCGACGTGGGAGGGATGGGATCGTTGCGTGCGACGCCGTGCGTCACCCGTGCTAGCCCGAGGCCCTCCAGCCACCCGTTGGGAACGCACAGATGAGCGACGAACGGGCCGGGCCATTTCGCCCGTCCCTCGAGAATCTCCCCGGGGCCCTCGTGCGGCACTCTAGTGCAGTTCGAAGCCCGCCTCCGCGATGCGGCGTCCGTTGACCTGGAGCTCGACCCGGTGCGTGCCCGGGTACAGGGCGCGCACGGTGGTCACGCGCATCGGGTGCTTCTTCGTCAACGTCACGGACCCGCGCGCGGGCAGACGCGCCGTACGCCACTTGAACACCTTGCAGGAGGTGCCGCGCTTGCGCACCAGGTGCAGCGCGTAGTCGATCATCAGTTCCTGCGAGCGCGCGGCTTCGGTCTCGACGAAGGCCGTCAGCTCGACGGCTCCGCCGATCGACACACGCTGCGGCTTGACCTCGAGCGTCGCACGCAACTTCACCGGCGGCTTGAAGCCGATCAAGGCGAGGGCGCCGGGGTCGCCCGCCTTGAGCAGCGTGCGCAAGCCGTGGCGGATCACCCAGGCCCGCGCTTCGTCCGCTCCCTTGGACCATGCCGCGCAGCGCTCGACCACCAGCGCGGGGTGGTCCTTGGCGATGTCGTTGAGGTTGTTGGCGACCGACCGCTGGACGTAGCGCTCGGGGTCGTCCTTCAGCGCCTCGAGGATCGGCCAGATCGGACTCGGGTCCGCCACCAGCGCGCGCAGCTTGGCGCCCCACGGCAGCCGCGGACGCGTGCCCTCCGAGCACCAGCGCCGCACGTGCGGACTCGGATGCCTGGTGAGCTCCAGCAGGCGCTCGAACGTTGCCGAGGCTTGGCGCTCCACGAAGGGGCGCACCGCAAACTCCGACGTGAAGCGCTGCGTCAGCTCCGTCATGGCGTGCATCGACGCCTCGAAGTGGTCCCCACCGTGCTGCGCAATGAACGCGCCGATGGGCCACTGGCGGAAGCCGTTGATCGGCAGGTCACGGCCCTCGGCCGCGGGCGGCAGGCTGCGGGTCAGGATGTCCAGCGCCTCGGGCACGTCGGCGGGCAGCGTGGCCGCCAGGGCCGCGGCGACATGCCGCACGCGGTCGGCCAGCTCCAGCGTCTCGAGCCCGCGCGCGGCGCGACGAACGAACGCGTCGTGATCGAACCCCGCGTGCACATCCGTGATCTGCGCCGCCAGCGTGCTGACGGCGACGCGATCGATCATGTGCTTGAACGCCTTGCGCTCGCTCGTGGACGGGCCAGGACACATGGTCAGGCCAGCTGCAGACGCGCGATCACGTAGGCGTGATCACTGGGCTTCTGCCCCTGACGGCCCGGCGGCGTGCCCAGCAGGGCATTCGCGTGCAGGATCTCGTACTCGACGGTGCGACCGACGAGCTGACGCTTCGCGACCACGCCGTGCATCAGCGCCTCGGAGAGGCCGCGGTGGTTGTAGTCAAAGCGCAGCGGCGCCGGCACGCTCTCCACGAGGTTGACGCTGTGGTCGCCCGTGAGCGCGCGCAGCGTGTCGCTGAACTCGAAGTCGTTGAAGTCGCCGGTGACGTAGTAGTCGACCTCGCTCTCGCGCAGGGGGGCCACGTGGGCGCCAATCACCTCGGCCTGCTGCACCCGCACGGCCCTGCGCGGATCGAACCCGGGCTCCGACGGCGCGAAGAGGCCGTTCTGGTGGCGCTTGGAGGCCAAGTGCACGTTCACGATCTCCAGCTCGCCCTGCCCGTCCACCAGCCGGAAGCGCGCGGCCAAGGGCTTGCGTGAGCCTTCGAACGCGGGCGACGTCGTGCCCAGGCGCTTGAGCGTGCCGTCCACGATGCGCACGCGGCGGGGGTCGTAGAGGAAGGCGTTCCGGATGTTGCCCCCGGGTTGACCGCCGTCGGCTCCCTCCTCGGGCGGGATGTCAGCCCAGGCGTAGGTCGGTCCGCCTGCCTGCAGCACGGCGGCGATCAGCGCCTCGTAGGTTCGATCCGCGCGGACCGTCTCCGACAGCTCCGCGCCGTCGTTGTCCTGGATCTCCTGCAAGGCCACGATGCAGGGACCGCCGGCGTCCTTCGCGATGGCCCGGCCGAGGCCGTCGAAGCGGCCGTCCCCCACGTCGTCATCGACATCGCGGTCGGGGTCCTTCACGCGCGCCTTGTCCTCCACCCGCGTATCGAGGTTGAACCCGTTCAGGGTCAGCACGGTGACGAACGAGCCCGCGCTCCGCAGCGTGGTGGTGCGGGCTTCGATCTCGACATGGCGCACGCGCACCGGACTCACGGCCGCGATCTGGAAGGAAGCCACGCGGAAGTTGAGCGGACCCACCACCGAGTCGAGCAGCTCCGCGCCCACATTGACGGTGGGCGCGTCGGTGTAGCCCAGCACGCGGAAACTCGGCAGCCACTGCTCGGGCATGCGCGGATCGATCAGCACGCCGCCGAACTGCGTACGGACGACGTCCGCGTCCGGCGGGAGGATCACGTAGTCGCCGTACGGGTTGCTCGGCGCGACGAACGTGGAGCCGGCCAGGACGCCGACCAGCATGCCTTCGAGGCTGTTGAGGTACGTGGCGAGGTCCTTCGGCGGGACGAGCACGCGCTCCGCGGTCAGCCAGACGGGCTCGATCCGAGGGCCCTTCTTGTCCAGGACGCGCGTCGCATCCTCCACGAGCTGCGTCGTCGGACGCCCGTTGTCGTCCTGCTGGAAATCGACGACCTTGCCGGCCACGGCGACGACGCTACCGACGGGGGGCTTGCCGCGTCGCTTGAAGACGAAGAGCCCGTGCGAGACGGGGTCGTGGCGGTTGCCGCGAGGATCCTGGATGAAGAAGCCCTTGCGCGTCGTTCCGGTGACCACGCCGCGCGTCGCGACGACCGCGCCCGCAAGCGGGGAGAAGAGCTCGGAGCCCTGGATCTTGTGGATGGGTGTGACCGCGGCGGAGGAGGGCTTCGACACGAGCGCGTCAGGCCACCGTGATGTGCACGGGTTCCTCGGCGTCGATCTCGACCACGTCGCCCGGGCGCACCTTGGCGCCGCGCCGCATCTCCACCGCGCCATTGACGCGCACGTGCCCGTCCTGCACGAGCATCTTGGCGTGGCCTCCCGACCCGACGAGACCCGCCAGCTTGATCACGCCGGTCAGGGCGATGAACTCGGTCGTGAGGTGGACGGTCGTCTCCATGGCGCGGGAGTCTAGCAGGCTCGGCACGTGGATCTGGGCCTCGGGCGGGGTGGCGCAGGTCGGGCGATCGCTCCGTAGCGCTGTCACGTGCCGTGGGGCGCGTCGGCCTTCGGTTTCTTGGCCTCGGGAACAAACGGCACGGTGAGCCGGCCGCTCAACTCGAAGGGCGGCTTGGGAAACACGAAGCGCGCGTGCTTGGTCTCGGCGGGCGGCTGAACCTCAGCCCCTGCGGCACCGCCTCAGCCGTAGCGCATCGTGCCCTTGGCGAGCACCTTCATCTTCTCGTCCAGACACTGCCAGGTGATGTCGATCCGTCGGCCCTTTCGGTAGAGCGTGGTGCCCAGACGCGGCTCGACCTTGAACTCGAGCGCCACACGGCGCTTCTCGCCCTTGGTGATGGTGCGCGCTTGGGCCCGGATCTTCGACCGGACCTCGAAGTGCACGGTCTCGCCCGCCTTGACGAAGAGGTCGGCGTAGACGGGAGACGTCGTGGACCAGATCCAGGGAGCGCCGTCGGCAGCCTTGGCGACATGCCGGTAGCCCATCACCGAGTAGATGCCGGCAGGCAGCTCACGCTCTCGGTCCCCCTTGGGTTCCCAGCGAAGGCGCGTGCGTTCCTTCTTGCGTCCCTTGGGGAAGATGAAGAGCTCGCCATGCTGGATGTTGCTGGTGACGAGGCCGCACGTCGGTTTGGGCTTCTTCGGCGCGGTCGAGATCGTCGTCGGCTTCTTGACGGCGTCCGTCTTGATGTAGGCAATCAAGGCCACACGGGCCTCGGGATCGGTACCCGTTCAGCTCGTCTCGGTGATTTGCGCGAGGAACGCGCGACCCGTCTCGTAGGTCGCGTCGGGCGCGGTGTGGCAACGCTGGCACGTGTGGTGCCAAGCGTGCTTCGCGCGCGCACCGAGATCTACGTCCTCCGCCGCGCCCGGCCGTTCCGCGAGGGCCATCAGCAATACGCTCGCTGCCATCGTGGCCGCGCCCAAGGTCAAGAAGCCCGTGATCTTCATGGCTCGCCCTCCGTGAGCGACCAGCCTACCTCACGCGAGCCAAGAGTTCGGAGCCGCGCACCATGAACCAGCCCGCCTAGAGTACCGAACATGGTTCGGTACTCAGCGTGCGACGACCTGCAGCGCGCGGTCGGCACAGAAGCCCTCGTCGAACATGCAGCCGTCGGGGAGTTCGCCCAGCCAGAAGGCGGCCGGGTCGGCGTACCAGCCGAGTACCCCCAGGTCCAGATCGAGAACGAACAGGAAGCCTGCGGCCTCGGCGACCTGGGATGCCCCAACCAGGTCGCCCGCATGCTGCTCGACGCTGCGCCCCCACTGACCCGACGCTGCGGAGTCCAGGACGTCGGACCACTTCGCGACACGCAGTCCGTCGGCATCCTCGAGCACGACGTCCACGACGGCCAGCCGCCGCGGCGTGGGCTTGGGAGAAGCGACGTACGTGAAGCCCCTGGTCAGCGTGGCGCTGCCGGTGCCCGTAGAGATCGTGACGTCATTCGACGTACCGGCCGTCCCGCTGGGAGACGTGCAGGTGAGGCTTGTTCCAGACCCATCGATGCTGACGGCGGTGCAGGGCGCGCCTCCGACCGTAACCGCGCTGAACAGGGCGAAGTTCGTCCCTGTGAGTGTCAGCGTTTCGCCGCCGCTCGGCAGACCAATTCCCGGCGATACGCCGGTCAGGGTCGGCGTGATCATCCCATCGCCACCCCCGCAGCCAGGCGCCAAGAGCAGCAGGAAGATCATGAGTAGCAGGGTTCTGCGGATCATTGCTCGCTCCTTGCACCCGCCGGGTGCGACGGCGAGTCCGCGTTCCGGCCATCCACCCGGCAGAGGGCTGACTGTACCCCGGGCGCCGTCTCCGCGTCGCGGCCAGGGGGACGGGAGATTATCGTCGGTCCTCGAAGAACTCCGGACGAGCGCCGAAGAGAATCCAGACGAGGCCAATGATCGCAATCGCGACGAGAAGCAACGTGACTGACGAACTCAGATATCCGCTCGCCTCAGCCCTTGCTCGCTTGCCCCCGAAGACTCGGGCGAGGACAAAGACCAGAAGACAGACCGCCACAAGGACGCCGGTAGCCTCCCAGCCGAGTGTCGGAACCTTCGCGAGCATCATGACGGGACCTCCGTGTACCTGCTCGGTGCCGAACCCCGGATACCAAGTGCGCCATCAATCACCGCGATTGAGCGACCGGTCCTGACGGTCTACCGCGATGATACTTGAGGTACTCAGTATCCCCCTGACGCACTCAGTATCCCCCCAACACCGCCCCGTGGGCGGGAGAGAGGGAGACCGATGTCGAAGGAGGGAGGACGCGGTGATGGCCTCAAGCGCGGCCGCGTAGGACCGCAGGAAAGGACATGGCGCCGCATCCAGAGGGCAGTCGATCTACAAGACGGCCTGCCGTACGCAACGCAGCGGCGACGTCGTCTTCTACGAACGAAGCTGCGGCCAAGATCATGAGCCCGAGGATGGTGTGCGCGAGGCGATTGAGGAACGCGTGGCGTCCGTCACCGGCCCCGTCCAGAACGAGTCGGGCGGGGGCGACGTGGAACTCGAGTAGCGTGGGCTCGTCCGGGACGTCGCTCGTCTCGCACGCGGGCACCTGCTCGAGGCGGCCAGCGGGCCCGTGGTCCGCCTCATCGAGGCACCAGACGAGGGCCGCCGGCTCAGCGTCCTCGAACGCCGTGCGGTACCGGGAGCCGAACAAGAACAGGTCGAGGGCGATGAACAGGGTCCGCAGGTCCTCGGGCCGCACGTCGGCGGCGAGGCCGCTCGCCAGGTGGGGCGCCACGCGCAGCACGGCCACTCGGGCGAGCCTCATCCGGCGCCGATGCTGCCGAGCATTGGCGGGCAGGGCTCGGACCAGATCCTCCAGGGCTGGATTGAGATGCGGGTCCACCATGACTCCTCGCACCGGAGCGCCGACTGGTCACGGGAGCCGGGGCGGACGAGTTCCGACGGGGGGCCGTAGCGTGATCGCGGGGGTCCCCGGAACAGACTTGGTGCCGCTTCCCCCCGGTTCCTCTGGCAGTCGTACGATGCGGGTGAGTCGGCCGAGCGCCGGCCTGAACCTCGAGGTACCCCATGGGCCGCCGCCACGCTCGATTCCTGCGCGCCGTCGCCAGACGCGCGGCCGATCAGGCCCTGCGCGACCGCGCTCGGAGCGCGCGCCTGGGGCAAGCACGCTTCCTGGGTGAGGGCTTGGACTACGTTGCCTACCTCATGGATGCAGAGCTTCCGGGCGCGGACGGGTCGGAGGGGGTCCTGCAACTCGTGGCGCGCGTGGCTCGACGTGGGATGTCAGCGGCGGAGAAGGAACGCGCGCGCCGGGAAGTGCGGCTCCTGGAACGGCTCGGCCGCGAGGCGTTGCCCTTCCGCCTTCCCGCCGTGCTGAGCCTCGAGGAGGTCGAGGGACGGCTGGTCATGGTCCAGACGGCGTGTCACGGGATCCCGTTGCGCCCGCGTGGTGATGCAGGCGCCCATCCGTGGGAGGTCATCGCGGAGGTGGCGGCGTCGCTGCACGGGCTGGACATCGAGGGATGGAGCCAAGACGTGATCGGGCCTGGCCGGGGGCGACGCGAACACGTCCTTGCCCGGCGCGCAGACGTCGCCGAGGAGGCTCCCGCCGAGTTCGACGCGGCCCTGGGTTTCGTGGAGGAGCACCTGCCCGCCGAGCGGCCGGGCGTCCTCCTGCACGGGGACCTGCTGCCGCAAAACATCCGGGTGGACGCGCCCGAGGGAGACCCACCCGCCGTGCTCGACTGGACGTACGCGACGTATGGCGACCCGGCGCACGACCTCGCGGTCGTCACGCGCGGTGTGCGCCGGCCGTTCGGCGTCGACGAGGGGCGGAAGCTTCTGCTCGAGGCCTACAACGCGTCGAGCGCCGAACCGATCACGCTCGTTGATCTCAGCGTGCACGAGTTGCTGCTCCGCATGGGCCTCCATGCGCAGCTTGCGGCGGACCGCGCATCGGAGGCAGAGAGAGAGCAGGCGGTCCGCTTCGTCGAGGGCCTTCTGCGCCGAGCGCGGGAGCACACCTACTGACGTGTGACACGGCGCCAAGGACGCGGGGGCGGATGGTGGGCGCGACGGCCTGGTCGTGCTCGGGGGTCAGGCGGGCCCCTCTGTGGACATCCTATGGACCCATGTGGTGGCGGGCCGCGGTGGCCATCAGCCGAAGAAGATGCCGGTGCGATCCTCGTCGATCTCGGCCAGCACTGCGTCAAGGTTGTTCGTAGGCTCGAACAAGGTGAACTCATGCCATCGGGAGTTGCGATCTGAGCAGTACAGGACGAAGACCTCGTCCGTGTAGCGGATCTGGGCGACCTTGCCCCGCGTCTCGCCGGGGCTCCCATCCCAGATGGGGCGCACCTCGAAGATGGTGGCGGCGTTGCCTCGGATGCCATGCTCGTAGCGCAGTTGATCTCGGATGTGGTCGGGCACGCGCGCCTCGCACCAGGAGGTCAACTTCGCATCGAGGAGCCTGCGGATGAGCGGCGGGAGAGGCATGCGCCAAGACTACAGCCAAGGCAGCCGCCGAGCGGTGAAGTAGAGCGCCCGATCGGGTTCGAACCGACGACCGACTCCCTCGCTACGCTCAGTCGTGGGTCGCCGGAACCGACTCGCGTTTGCCAGGGGGGGGATGGCGGCAGAGGAAGTAGGGGTCGCCGCATGCGTGCGTTCCGCGCTACCGCGCGGACTGGGTGCTCGCCCGGACGGGCTCGCAGCCGGGGGGCTGTTCCGTACGCCCCCGGCACCCCTGATGGTCACCTGCCACTACCTCGCACGTCGCTGCACAAACGCAGGCAAGGTGGCACTCGGCATCGTCGGGGAGACACCTCGCCGGAAGTGTGCGAGGACGCGCGAGTTGGGGCAGGGTCGCGCAAGGAGAATGGAGCGCCCGATCGGGTTCGAACCGACCGTGAACTCCTCCGCTTCGCTACGGAGCCCCGGTCGAGAACCGACTCATGCACAAAGGGGGGATTTCATCCCCCCTTACGCCCTTCGACTCGGCTTCGCCTCGCTCCGGGCTATCCCCCAAGAATGTCGTCGGTGCGGACGCCACTTGGGCGTGGGCTCGGCTGCTGGCTTCGGATGTGAATGGAGCGCCCGATCGGGTTCGAACCGACGACATTCAGCTTGGGAAGCTGAGGAGCGGAGGTCGTATGTTCTTGTCCACCAAGGACTTAGCAGATCGCCGAAACGGCACTTTGCCGCCTGCTTTGCCGGGATTCTGCCAGGCGCGTCGCATCCGGCTTGCCAGCGAGCTTCTTGCCGAAGCAGAGACAGCAGTGGACCCGCGCTCGTTGATCTCCGCCGCACGCCATCTGCTGGAGGATGTCCAAGCTGGCGGGCGCTGAGTTCGCTGTAGGTGGCCGGAATGCGGCAAGGGTCACCCATCGCGACACCGGGTTGCGAACGTCGGCAAGGTCCGCCGCACGACGCGCGTCGAGAGTTCGACAAGAGAGTGCCGAACGTCCTGACGCACGGCACGGTTGATCGTCGCGGCTCGTTCCACCGAGACCCAGGTGCAGCCAGACTCCCGTCAGTGGTGGCCTAAGCCTCGGCGGATTCGGGGCTCTCGCCAAGGTGGAGGTGTGGACTTCCGAGTACCCACGGAGGCAGACGCGTTATCAGGGATCACCGTGAGCGCTGTAACGGTTCCAGCGTTACGGCGCATGCGGCTGAGCGCCCCGGCGGTCCATTCCATGCGGTGTAACACTTCCGCCCCGTGTAACGCTTCCGGCGGGGGTTGCTCATGCAGGCGCCCGCCCACACCCCGGCACAGGCCCGCGTATGCGTCCTGCATACAGCAAGCGTACACACGTGGATCACCCGCCTGGCGAAACGCACGGCGCCGTACGGCGCTCCCCCGGCGGTGCGCACGTCCGCAGCGACTTCGCTGCGGTTCGGGGCCACGCGGTTGATCTCTCCAGCCGAGCGTTCGCGCAGCGCCGAGAGGCAGATGACCACACGGTGTAGCGGCTCGCGAGACTCCGCCTGGGTCTGGCGGCCTTCATGGACCGGCTGTCACCCCATGGACCGGCTGTCACCCCGCCGGACCCGGCCGCCAGGGGCGCCGCGCGCCCTGTGTCGAGTGCTCGTCACAATTGCGCAGAATGCCGTGAGAGACAGCACCGCTCTTGGTCCGAGGGACCGCGCATGTGGGACCAGGCCGTCCAATCCCGAGGCCCCCAGGGGTGTACCCGCGGCGGCGGCGGGACCGCTCCCGGCACACCGTCGGCGACGAGTACACGTTGGGATTTGCCCGAATGTCGTAGGACAGAGCACCGCGGAGCACAACGGGAGGATCCCCCACTCCGCGTTCAAGGGGCAAACGCCTGACGAGATGTACTTCGGGAAGGGAGAGGGGATCCCTGACCGACTGGAGGCAGCGCGGCAGGAGGCTCGCGCATTCAGGCTGGAGGCGAACCGGGCACGGCGATGCGGCGCGTGTGGGTGACGGAGGGTGCTGATCGGTGGGGCTGAGGCTTGGTTGCGAAGGCCACCGCTTCGTGCGGGCCCCCGAAAGCCCGTGTGAAGGGCCGGGAGAATGGCGCTGACGGACGGCGCGGCGGGCCCATCGGCGTCCCGATCTCGACCCGGGTGCCAGAGCGCCCGCGGTGTCGAGTACTCGAACAGAAACGACGGAAGGTCGCGACGCGGAGCACCCACCAGACCGGGGGAAGGTCAGACGTGTGAGCTTTCCCCCATCAGGTGCTCACTTGGCTGAAGAGCAGAGGGAGGCGCTAAGTCTCCACCAACACAGCGCGATGACCGCTAGAGGGACGACGACCATCTGCAGCACGGGCGCGAGCCCGACCTTGACGATGGGGATGAGCGGCATTGAGGCCCCGTACGACCAGCGCGCCTGCGCGTAGACGGCCCAGAGTTCGTAGCTGGTTGCCAGCAAGACGCCGACGACGATCGGAATCACCCAGACCGCCGGATGGCGGTAGGCCGCATGGAAGCGAGGCCACCTCCAACTACGCTCCGCACTCGCAATGCACAGGTAAATGACACCCATGAAGATCATGTCGCCCGTGGCGGTGGAGAACAGGCACATCCTCACCCCCTCCCACACCGACTGCGCGCCGAGGTCATACAGGGGCATCTGAAGGTGCTCCCAGGCGAAGTGGAGGACGAAGGAAGCTCCGAACCAAAGCGCGGCGATCTTCACGTGCCCACCGTTCTCCGGCACCGCGCGGTCCCGGCTTCCCCCACCGCGGGCCGCCACGCTCGTGCCTGACACGCCACTCGTTTCAAGGGGTACACCGTCGGGCGCCTCACATCGCGCTCGTACGCAAACGCAGCGCATTGGCGACGACCGAGACGGAGCTGAAGCTCATGGCCGCCGCCGCCAACATGGGCGAGAGCAACCAGCCGGTCAGCGCGTAGAGCGCGCCGGCCGCGAGCGGTACACCAAGCGAGTTGTAGATGAACGCAAAGCCGAGGTTCTGCTTCATGTTGCCAACGGTCGCAACCGACAGCAGGCGTGCCCGCGCAATCCCGCGCAGGTCGCCCTTGACCAGGGTCACCTGCGCGCTGCTCATGGCGACGTCCGTTCCCGTGCCCATGGCGATGCCCACGTCCGCCTTGGCCAGCGCGGGGGCGTCGTTGATCCCGTCGCCCGCCATCGCAACGACACGTCCCTCCGCCTGCAGGCGCGCCACGAGGTCGAGTTTGTCTTCCGGCTTTACCTCGCCGTAGAACTCCTCGATCCCCAAGCGCGCTGCCACGACCCCCGCGGTCGTCACGCCGTCGCCTGTGGCCATCACGATGCGCATGCTCGCGTCCCGGAGCGTATCGAGGGCTTCGGCCGTGGTGGCCTTGATCGGGTCAGAGACCGCGAGCAGGCCAAGCGCGTCCCCGTCCACCGCCAGGTACATGACGCTGGCGCCCTCGCCTCGCAGGCGCTCGGCCTCCGTTGCGAGTTGTGTCACGTCGACACTCGCCTGGTCCATCATCGCCGTGTTGCCGAGCACGACGGTGCGCCCCCCCACCTGGCCGCGGACCCCAATGCCGGATTCCGAATCGAACCCCTCGGGGGACTCGAGCTCGAGGCCTCGCTCGCGCGCGGCGTGCACGATGGCCTCGGCCAGGGGATGCTCGCTGCCCTGGTCGAGACTGGCGGCCAAGCACAGCACGTCGTCCTCCGACGCGGAGCCGACGGGCACCGCGCGCTCGAACGTCGGCCTGCCCTCGGTCAGGGTCCCCGTCTTGTCTACGATCAACGTGTCGACGAGACGGAAGCGCTCGATGGCAGCAGCGTCCCGGAAGAGGATGCCGTGGGTCGCAGCCTTGCCCGTGGCCACCATGATGGACATGGGCGTCGCCAGGCCAAGGGCGCACGGGCACGCGATGATCAAGACCGAGACCGCGTTGACGAGCCCAAACACCCAGCTCGGCTCCGGCCCGAAGAGGCCCCACGCAACGAAGGTCAGGGCGGCAATAGCCACCACGACCAGGACGAACACGCCCGCGACCTTGTCCGCCATGCGCTGCATCGGCGCCCGCGAGCGCTGGGCACGACCGACCATCTCCACGATCTGCGAGAGCGTGGTCTCCGACCCGACGCGTTCGGATTGCATGACGAGCGCGCCACTCGTGTTGAGGGTGGCGCCAATCAGGCTGTCGCCCGGTCCCTTGCTGACGGGCAGGGGCTCTCCCGTGAGCATGGACTCGTCGAGTGCGCTCTTGCCTTCGACGACGACCCCGTCAACCGGCACCTTCTCGCCGGGGCGAACACGCAGTTTGTCGCCTACGTGCACGTGGGTGAGGTCTATGTCCTCCTCGGCTCCGTCCGCTCGGATGCGGCGGGCGGTCTTGGGTGCCAGCTCGAGCAGGGACCGGATCGCGGCCGATGTCTTGGAGCGCGCCTTGAGCTCCAGGACTTGGCCGAGCAGGGTCAGCGAGATGATCACGACGGCGGCCTCGTAGTAGACCGCGACACGTCCCATCGAGACGAACGAGCCAGGAAACACACCTGGCGCCACGGTGGCCGCGACGCTGTAGAGGAACGCGGCGCCCGTGCCGATCGAAATGAGCGTCCACATGTTGGGATTGCGACTCACGATCGACTGTGCCCCGCGAACGAAGAACGGCCACCCGGCCCACAGCACGACCGGCACTGACAAGACCAGTTCGACCCAGGTCTGCGTACGCGGAGAGAACAGGCCAAGCTGGTGCCCGAACATCGCCAGCACCGTGACGACGACGGTGAGCGGCAGCGTCCACCAGAAACGCCGCAGGAAGTCGGCGAGCTCCGGACTCTCGTCGTCGTCGAGTGTCGGCATCTCGGGTTCGAGGGCCATGCCGCACTTCGGACACGTGCCGGGACCGTCCTGCCGCACCTCGGGATGCATGGGACACACGTAGACGGTGCCCGCTGCTTGGGACTCGAGTTGCTCCGCCTTGGGCGTCAGGTAACGCGCGGGATCGGCGTCGAACTTGGTCTTGCAGGAGGCACTGCAGAAGTAGTGCGTGGCGACGCCATGCTCGGATACATGCGGCGACTCGGGCGTGACCGCCATGCCGCACACGGGATCCTTCGGCGTCGCGGCACGGGGGTTGGGAGGCTGCGTCGCGTGGGGCTTGTGCGTGGGCCCGCCTGCCTGGGCGTAGGGGTCGTCCGTATTCATCCGGTGCTCCCTGACCGTCCGACGCGCAGCGCGCCAGCCCCGGACGAGGCCACCGTACCCAGGATCCCGCCGGGGGACCGGCCTGGGCTCGCGGGCTGGCGCATTTCTCGTCGGCAGGCTTCCGCCCTTGCGAGGGCCATCCCGAGGAGTACCCTAGGTACCGATGGTTCGCGCTCTCACCACAGTCATGATCGTCCTTGCGCTGTTCAACATCGCGCACGGGGACATGCTGAAGCCGTGCGAGTGTGGCTCGGACAATCCCATGTCGTGTGGGCATTGCCCGGCATGCAAGTGCCCGAGCAGCAGACCTGCGACCTCCGAGTCGCCGGCGCCCTGCTGATCGTCGGACGAAACGACCCCGGAGGGGTCAGACGACAAGGACGGCTGCGGGATCTGCCCCGGCGCACGTGCGCCGCGCGACGTAGCCGCTGCTGCAATCACCCTGAATGCCCCGCAATGGCTTGGCATCACGAATCCTGACGCCAACTTCCTCGGCACCCTCACGACGTGGCTGGCTGGCCAGACGAATCGCCGGCTGCCCGGGGTCTTCCCACCATGGCGGGTGACCCCGGAAGGCCTCACGGTCTTCCTGATCTAGCAGACTGCCCAAGAGCGCACGCCACCCCACCGCGAGACCGCATACCTGGACGGGGTCAGCATGCGCCTTGCGTTGTGTTCCAAGCCGAGGGCGTGAACCTCTAGCGGAGCCCCCGCACCCGCCCACCTCGGCAGCCGGCGCGCATGCCGCGCGCTGCACCCGCTGCGACGTCCGCAGCGTGGTCTGTATCGATCCCACTCCATTCACGGAGGAGTACCCCCATGAAGACTTCCAGCTTGTTCATCGTCGGCTTGGTCGTCGGCGCCTTGACTGTGTTCGCTATCCGCGGCGGGTCCAGTGCCGGTGAAAACGCCGGGCCGTCCAACGAGGCCGAGCGCACGCATCCTGCCGATCCGCACGCGGGTCATGACATGACGCCGGCTCCTGCACCCGCCCCCGCGCCGGCTCCCGCACCTGCCGCGGACACCATGGCACCCGGCATGGTCCACACCGGGCAAGACGGGAAGCAACCCGTAAACCTGATCTGCCCGGTCATGGGCAACGAGGTCGATCCCGATCTGTTTGTCGATCACGACGGTCGACGGATCGGCTTCTGCTGTCCGCCCTGCATCGAGACGTTCAAGGCCGACCCGGCCAAGTATCTGAAGGAAGTCGACGCGGAAATCGATGCACGCAAAGGCAGCAAGTGATGCACGAGCTCTTCAAGCGGCCGCTCGTCGCGCTCGGCGCCGGTGTGATTCTCGGCGCGTTGCTCCTGCTCGTCGTGCCCGCTTCCTGGTTGTTCCGGGACGCACCCACGGCGGCCGGCGCGATGGCTTCCGATGGCCGCAAGTGGGCCTGTCCCATGTTTTGCACGATGAGCGATGCGCCCGGGGTCTGCCCCGTGTGCGGCATGGACATGGAACCGGTGCAGGACCACGGCTTGAAGGTGCCCCTGCTCGCGCGCCAGCGCTTCATGGCCGGCGTGCGCGCCGCGGTCGTGAAGCGCGTGCCCGGCTTGCACCGCCTGCGTGCGCTCGGCCACATCCGTCATGACGAGCGACGGATGGGCCACCTGACGGCCTGGGTCGGCGGGCGCCTTGACCGTCTCTTCGTGGATTTCACAGGCACCAAGGTGGATCAGCACGCGAAGGTCGCGGAAATCTATGCCCCGGAACTCATCTCCGCCCAAGAGGAGTTGCTTACGGCCCGCCGAGCCCGGGACGACGCGGCCGCCACAGCGAAAGACGGGGAGTTCGCACGCAACGCCGAGCTTATGTACGCAGCAACCCGTCGTCGACTCATCTTGTTGGGGCTACCCGAGAAACTCGTCGACGCGATCGAGAGCGAGGGCAAGGCGCGGGACCGGATCGAGATCCGGGCGAACGTCGGCGGGACCGTGTTGATCAAGCACGTGAACACCGGCGACTACGTCAAGACCGGCGCAAAGATGTTCACAGTGGTCGATCTCTCGCGTGTGTGGGCCATCTTGGAGGTTTTTGAAAAACAGGCGGGATCCGTGTTCCTCGGTCAGGAGGTCGAAGTCGAGGTTCCGAGCCTTCCGGGCGAGGTGTTCAAGGGCAAGGTGTCCTTCGTGGATCCGATCCTGGACGCGAAACGGCGGGTAGTACGCGTCCGAGTCGATCTCCCCAACAAGAACGGGCGACTGAAGCCGGGTACCTTCGTCGACGCGCACATCCTCGTCGCGTTGTCCGAGGGCGGTCGCGTGCACGATCCGTCCGGTCCCGGCACCGCGGGCAACGTCCTCGTGGTTCCGCGTTCCGCCGTTCTGGATGGCGGTGATCGGAAGCTCATCTACGTCATGACGCAGGAGTCGGACACCACGCCCACCGGAACGGAGCGCTGGCCGGCCATTTACGAACCCCGCGAGATTCAGACGGGGTTCCGGATCGGGGATGCGGTGGTCGTGCTCACGGGCGTGGACGAGGGCGACGCCGTCGTCACGCGCGGGCAGTTCCTGATCGACAGCCAACTCCAGCTCACGGGCAAGCCGAGTCTCATGAACCCCGAGGCGGCGGCAGCCCCCATCGATCCCCACGCCGGTCACGGGCGCTAGGAATCCGACATCGTGAAACAGGTCTTCCAACGCTGGCTGCACCCCCCGGAGCCCGACCCCGACGACCCGTCGGGCCGCGACCTGACGGGCGGTGGGATCTTCGGCGCGTTCTTCCGCGGTCTCCTGAAGAACCGCATGCTCGCCGTACTGCTCGTCGTCGGCCTCGCCGTTTTCGGCTCGTATGCCTACGACGACGTGCCGATCGACGCGATCCCGGACATCAGTGAGAACCAGGTCGTGGTCTACACGCCCTGGCCGGGCCGCAGCCCGAAGGATGTGGAAGATCAAGTCACGTACCCGCTCGCGGTGGCGCTCCAGGGCGTTCCCGCCGTGTACGACGTCCGATCGATCTCGGGCTTCGGGTTCAGTCAGATCTTCGTCGTCTTCGAGGACGGCACCGACATTTATTGGGCGCGCAGTCGCGTGCTCGAGCGGCTCAACGTTGCGCAACGCGAGTTGCCTTCCGATGCCCGGTCGGGCCTGGGGCCGGATGCAACCAGCCTGGGGCAGATCTTCTGGTACACGGTCGACAGCCCGAGCGGGGCGCAGGACCTGGCGGAGCTTCGATCGATCCAAGACTGGACCGTGCGCTATGCCCTCCAAACAGTGGAGGGCGTCGCCGAGGTCGCCTCCGCGGGCGGCTTCGTGCAGGAGTATCAGGTCGATGCCGATCCGCATCGCTTGCGTGCGCATGGTGTGAGCCTCGGTCAACTCGCCCAAGCGGTGAAGCGGGCCAACCTGGATGTCGGCGCCAAGGTCGTCGAAGGCGCGGGCGTCGAATACGTGATTCGCGGCGTCGGCTTCATCAAGAAGATCGGCGACTTGGAAGAAACCGTGGTCGTCGCACGCGAGCACGTGCCGATCCGCATTCGCGATGTCGCAACGGTGACCCTCGGTCCCGCGTTCCGTCGCGGCGCGCTGGCGGACGACAAGGGCGAGCTCGTCGGTGGCGTCGTGACGATGCGCTACGGTGCGAACCCGCTGCATGTCATCGAACGCGTCAAGGACGCGCTGAAACGTCTCCGTCCGAGTTTGCCGGAGGGGGTCATCATCCGCCCCTTCTACGATCGGACGCTGCTCGTCAATGAAACGGAAGCGACGCTTGTCGAAACGCTCCAGTTCGAGTCGCTGATCACCGTGATCGTGATCCTGCTCTTCCTACTCCACGTCCGATCGAGCTTGCTCGTCGCGCTGACGCTACCCACCGCCGTGCTCATCTCATTTGTCGCCATGCGGGTGTTCGGCGTGGACGCCAACATCATGAGCCTCGCAGGCATCGCCATCGCGATCGGAACGATGGTCGACATGGGCATCATCATCACGGAGAACATCCACAGGCACCTGACCGAACGACCGCCAGACAAGAGCCGGCGCAAGGCCATCCACGAAGCCACGTCGGAGGTCGCCGGCGCCGTCTTCACGGCCATCAGTACGACCATCGTCAGCTTCCTGCCGGTGTTCCTCCTGACCGACCAGGAGGGCAAGCTGTTTCGACCGCTCGCATGGACGAAGTCGTTCGCGCTCGCCTCGGCCCTGATCGTGTCGGTGACGCTGGTACCTGTCCTCGCCCATTACTTCCTGAAGCCTGGTCGCGTCCGCCGCCCAGCGGCCGCCCTCCTAGCCGGCTTCCTCGGTGGTGTCGCAGGCGCCTTGCTCTACGTGTGGGCTGATGGCACCACGTCCGTGCCCGGTTCGCTGATGAGCGGCATCCTTCGCGTCCAACCCGCCCTGCTGGGGCTGGTCATCGCCCTCGTCATAGGCGGCCTGGCGTTCAAGGCGATGCGCGAACCCCTCACGCCGCTGGAGGACAACCCGGTCGCACGCGGGGTCGTGGCCGCGTACACCCCCGTCCTCAAGTGGGTGTTGCGCCACAAGGCGCTGTTCACCGTGGCTCCGGTGCTCATCGTGCTGTGGGGTGCGATGGTCTGGCTCGGCGCCCCAACGGTACTACGTCCCATCACGTGGAGCATGGAGCAGGTCGGCATCGACCCGGCGCGTGTGCGCCCGGTGGCTGCGTTGGACGCGCGCTTCCCAGGCGTGGGGCGCGAGTTCATGCCGCCCCTCGATGAAGGCGGATTGCTCTTCATGCCGAGCATCCTCCCCCATGGATCGCTCAACCAATCGATCAACGTGATGATCGCCCAGAACAAGGGCATGCTCGAGGTGCCAGAAGTCGTTCGCGTCGTGGGGAAGGCGGGCCGCGCAGAGACCGCTCTGGACCCTGCACCGGTCGGGATGGTGGAAACCATCGTGGTGTTGAAGCCACGTCACAAGTGGCGCCCGGGCCTCACAAAGGAGGCGCTCATTGCCGAACTGAGGCGCAAGACTGACATCATCGGTGTGGCGCCGTCTTGGCTCCAGCCCATCGAGACGCGCATCATCATGCTGCAGTCGGGCATCAAGGCGTCGATCGGGCAGCGCATCTTCGGACCCTCTTCCGAGGCCATCGAGGAAGCGACGCTCGTGTTCGAACAGGCGCTCAAGCATGTCAAGGGCGCCTCCGACGTCACCGCCCTCCGGCTCATGGGCAAGCCATACTTTGAGATCACGCCAAACCGCCACCGCATGGCTCGGTACGGGATGCGCGTGGAGGATGTCCAGCGGATCATTGAGGTCGGACTCGGCGGTATGCCGCAGACTCGCAGTGTCGAGGGGCGCGAGCGCTATCCGATCCGCGTTCGGTACGCTCGGGCGTGGCGCGACGACATCGAGGCCATCCGTGACACCCCGGTCCCGGTCGGCGACGGCGCGTACGTGCCGCTCTCGGCTGTAGCTGACTTCGAGGTCACGACCGGCCCCGCCATGATTCGCGGGGAGGGCGGCCAACTCGTCGGCTACGTCATGTTCAACGCACAGGGGCGGGACGAAGTGGGGCTCGTCGAGGAGGCCGACAAACACCTCCGGGGCATGATCGCGCGCGGCGAGATCGAGATACCGGACGGCGTGTACTGGGACTGGCGCGGCCGCTACCAGAACCAGGTCCGCGCGTCCAAGCGACTGTCGATCCTGATCCCACTCTGCCTGCTGGTGAACCTGCTGCTGCACTTCCTACACTTTGGGCGAATCGGTCCGTCCTTGATCGTGTTCCTCGGCATTCCGGTCGCGCTTTCCGGTGGGTTTATCCTGCTCGATTTCTATGGCGCCTACCTGACGGTTGCGGTCTGGGTGGGCTTCATCGCCGTGTTCGGCATCGCGGCCGACGACGGCATCGTCATCGGAACCTACATCCAGCAGATCATCCGGAAGCGCAAGCCCACGAGCGTCGAGGGCGTGCGCGCAGCCGTCCTTGAAGCGGGCCAGAAACGCATCCGTCCCGCCCTGATGACGAGCGTCACCACGATTCTCGCGCTGATCCCGATCTTCCTCACCACCGGGCGCGGGAGCGACGTCATGCGCCCCATGGCCCTGCCATCCATTGGCGGCATGATCATCGCCGCGATCACGTGGTTCATCGTGCCCATGGCGTACTCCGCAATCGAGGAACGCCACGTACTTCGATCGATTTCAAAGACTGCAAGCGCCGCCGCTCCGACCGGCGGCGAAGGCGATGACGCCTGACGAAAGGACGGAACCGATGCGAACCTTCATGAGCAGCGCACTCGCTGTCGCCTTGCTGTTGCTGGCGACAGCTTCGGCATGGAGCGCGGAGCCCACGCGAGAGCAACTCCAAGCCGCCGCGAAGAAGGCGGGGAGCGTGAACGGGCTCTGCCCCGTGACGCGTACCCTCGTGGTCCCCGGCGCGGGGACGGCGACCTACAAGGGCGAGCGGATCGGGTTCGCGCGCAAGGAAGCGGTGGCTGCATTTCAAGCCGACCCCACGCGCTACATGGATCGTCTGCGCCTGAATCCGCCGAAGTACTGGTACGCCACGAAGACGCCACCTGTCGTCACGATGCGGGCCGCCAAGAAGACCTGTGGATCGTCCAACGGCCGCTGCCCCGTCATGGGCAAGACGGTGATCGTCAAGGGGACGTCGTCTACGTACCGCGGCCAGAAGGTGCAGTTCTGCTGCCCTCCCTGCAAGGCGAAGTTCGACAAGAACCCCGACAAGTACTTGCGAATCATGCGTGCGGACCCGCTCGCCTATGCCTACGACCGTCCCGGCCCGACGAACGCCGAGATGCGCGTGGCTCGCACGACGCAGCGGACCGCGAACGGCAAGTGTCCGGTCATGGGCAGGCTCGTCGTCGCGAAGGGTCGCTCGGTCACCTACCAGGGGCAGAAGATCGGTTTCTGTTGTCCGCCGTGCCTGGCCAAGTTCAACAAGGACCCGGAGAAGTTCATGCGTCGGATGCGTGCGGAGCCCGCCGCCTATGGCTACACACCACCCAAGCGCTGATCGCCCCCGACGAGCGGGCTTCACAGCCCCATGGAGTGTCACACATGAGAGTCATGCGAACCGTGCTGGGAGCATGCGCGCTGACGGCCCTTCTCGCTCTGGCGGGCTGCCAGGCGCGCATCCGTCCCGCCACGCCCATGCTGCCCCCGGCTCCTGGGGCGGGCGTGAGTGGCGAGCCGGGCCCGATGGGTCCAGCACCGGAGGCTGCCCGTGCCATGGAGGCTGCGGCGCAACTAGCGCGGCCCGCAACAGCCGGTGGTGAGACCTTGGGACTGGCGGACCTGATCCGCATGGCAGCCCGACAGAACCCGCGACTTGGCGCGGCGCGAAGTCGGTGGCTGGCAGCACGGGAGCGTCCGACCCAGACACGGTCACTGCCCGATCCGATGCTGACGTACGTCGAGATGGTCGAGCCCATCCAGACGCGCGTGGGCCCGCTCGAACGTTCGGTGCAGCTCATGCAGCCCATCCCTTTCCCGGGGAAGCTCTCCGCTGCCGGCGCGGTGGCCACGGAGCAGGCCCGCGTGAAGGAACTCGAGTACCACATCGCCCTGAGGGACGTGGTCGCCGAGGTGAAGGTCAGCTACGCAGAGCTGGTGTACCTCCACAGGGCAATCGAGATCGTGGAGCAGAACCAGAAGCTCGCCAAGCTCCTCTCCGAGAAGGCAGCGGCCGCGTATGCCACACAGGGCGGTGAGAAGACGGACACACTTACGCTCTTCGACACGTTGAAGGCGCAATCGTCCCTGGCGCAGCTGGCGTACGACAAGATCACGCTCGAAGAACTCCGCAAGGCCGAGGAAGTCAAGATCAACTCCCTCTTGTCGCGGCGCCCGGAGTGGGTTGTTGGCAAGCCGCGGGCGCTCATCTTCCACCCGCTCGGCGCGGGGCAGGCGGACCTCTTCCGCATCGCGCGCGCGAGGAGGCAGGAAATCCAGGCGGCTGTCCACAGGATCCGGGGCGCACAGCACGCATCCCGGCTTGCACGACTAAGCCAAGTTCCGGATTTCACCATCGGCGTGCAGTACTCGTTCATCGGCCATGCCACGGGGCCGGTCAAGGGTAGCGGCGACAATGCCATCGGGCTCAGCCTGGGCGTCACGCTACCCATTTGGGGACACAAGAACCGGGCGAAGCGGGCTGAGGCTGCCTACCGCGAGCGCGCGGCACGCTACGAGAAGCGTGCCGCAACGGACGACGTGATGGCGCGCATCAGCAAGGTCTACTTCCGACTCCAAAACGCGGAGCGACTCGTCAGGCTCTACGACGAATCGTTGATCCCGCAGGCAGAACAGGCCCTCAATATCGCCGAGCAGTGGCACGACACGGGGCGCGACACCTACGGCCGATTGCTTGAGGCGCGCATGGTCTGGCTGAACTTCCAGCTCGCCTCGCAACGCGCTCTCGTGGACTACGAACAGATGGTCGCTCGCCTGGAGCAGCTCGTAGGAATCAGCCTTGGTCACCTACGTACATGGGAGGACAAGAAGTGAGACACGTCGCACTGTTCATCGTGATCCTGACGCTCTCCGCCTGCCAGACAGGCCGGATCGCGCCCACCTCCAACGGCATCGAAGCGCACATCGCCACGGCGGATCAACGCGCGGCGGACCCGCTGCCGCCCGACCTCAGGCTTGCGGCGTTCGAGGCGAAGACCCGTGCCATCGTGGATCAGTGGAACGAGCGCCTCGCCAAGCCCGAGAGTCTGCCGCTCATTCTTGTCTTCTCCGACGACGACGCGGCGCAGCGAAAGGCCGCACGGTCCCCGTCCTTCCCAGAGACGCTCGCCGAGGGGATCTCCGAACGCCAACTCGTCGTGGCCGCGTTCGAGCGGAGCCCCAGGATCCGGGCCGCGTTCTTGAAGTTGCGCGGCGCCGTCAACCAGTACGCCCAAGTGACCTACTTGGACACGATCCTCAGCCAATACGCTTCATTCCAGCGCTCGTCTCAGACGCGCGTCGGCATGCCGCTCTCCGGCGAGCGCATGGATCAGAAGTTCCCGTTCCCAGGCTCCCTCGAGCTCAAGGCGGCATTGGTCAAGCACTCGGTGGAAGAGGCGCGTGCCCGCTACGCGGGGACCGTGAGAGATGTCGTTGTCGGCGCACGCATCCTGTTCGCGCGGTACGTGTTCGTCGGACGTGGGATCCGAGTCTCGGAGGACACACTCAGCTACCACGCGCAGTTCGAGAGCGCGGCGCGCAGCAAGTTGGAGTCTGGCACCGGCAGCAAGGGAGCGGTCATCCAAGTCCAAGTCGAGATCTCGAACCTCAAGAACAAGCTGGTCACACTGCGGCAGGATCGCGAAGTGATCCAAGCCGACATCTCGCGCACGCTGGACATCCCGCCCACCACCCCCATCGGCGCGCCTGCGCCCACGACTCTTCCTGGACTGCCGGAGAAGCCCGAGACACTGCGCGCCGAGGCCCTGCGAAGTCAACCTGACGTCCAAGCCGCCGAGGCGCGCCTGCGGCGGATGCAGACGATGATCGAGTTGGCCGAACAGACGGCGTATCCCCCGCTCTCGGCTGGGCTCAGCACCATGGATGACACCTCGCACGCCACGGGGGGAAGCGACAAGGACCGTGAGCCGTTCACGACGCGACCGAAGATAAAGCCCGACCCTTGGTTTGGAACCAAAGAAGCGTACCTACGCGAGGCGCGGGAGTCCGCGCGGGCCGCCGAAGCACGTGCCGCGGCGGTGCGCAACAAGACGGCGTTCGCCGTGCAGAGTTCGCTTGCCGAGCTCAGAACCGCCCAGCGGCTTCACAAGCTATACCGGGAGGTGCAACTGGCACAGGTCGAGCAGGCATACCGCGATGCCGCGTCGGGCTACGCCGCCGATCGCGTGGAGTTCCTGAACGTGGTGGACTCGCTGCGGCGCTGGCTGCGGTTCCAGCTCGAGGCAGACCGCGCGGTGCGGGAGATCCACGCTTCGCAGGCCCGGCTTGAGGGTGCCGTTGGACGCCCCGTGGGCGAGGCCAGGAAGTGAACCCCACCCATCGGGATTGTCGGCTTCAGCGGTCCTCCGCGTCGTCTCTAAGCGGGCTCCTCGAGTCAAGGTCCTGTGTGACTTTCAAAGTGGTCTTGGATTGGGCTCCGTTCTGGAGTGCGTGGGGGTGAGCCGGTTCGTTTCCAATCGTCTCTGCGGGCTCTTGTCCCAGGGTGGTACGTCCGGACGACAGCTCCCAATCACGACAACGGCTTGAGCAGGAACCGATACCGGCCCCTGCCTCGTCCCCGTAAAGGGACAGCCACGACGCTGCGGGCTTGCTGCCATCCGAACGCGACGCACCCCCTCGCACTCCTCCTTGGTTCTACGGGGCGTTCTCTACTTCATGCGATGAGCGGGGATCTACACCTTGCCGTTGGCCAGCATTTCGGCAGGTATCGGGCCGAACGGCCTCCTGAAACTGAAGCACTCTCCGAGGTGGAACAGACGCCAGATGGCCTCGGCGATCTTGCGCGCCCCTGCGACGAGGGCCATCTTCTTGCCACCCAACCTCTCGCATTTCAGATTCACCCAGTGTGTCAGGTACAGGCCGGGTCCCTTGCGGCATCGGCGTGCCCCCATGACGGCCTGGACCAAAGCCCATCGAAGCTGCGCACTGCCCTCCTTGGTGATGCCGCCGTTTCGTTGCTGTCCTCCGCTGCTTCGTTCCGATGGCGTCAGACCTGCGTAACGCGCCAAGGCCTTGGGACTGTGGAAGCGTTCGATTGGACCTGTTTCCGCCACGATGGTGGCGGAGAGGACTGGCCCGACACCGGGGATGCGCGCCTGTAGCGCTTGGACGGCGGGGAGATCGGCAGACAGCTCTTCCATCCGTTCCTCCCAGCCGGCCACCTGCAGATTGAGCGCGTCGATGTGTTCGAGGGCCTGCTTGATGGCAATCTCGCGCCCACCTCCCATCGCCTCGGAGCACTCAAGAATAGCCAGGCGGCTCTTCGTGGTGCGGATGGAGCCTGCCCTGAGCGTACGGCCCTTCCCGACTTGGCGGAGGTGGGCGCGAATGCGCTTCACCGTTCGCGTTCGCTCGTGGATGAGCGCCGCCCGTTCGCGCGTAGCGACGCGCAACTCCCGTATGCGCCCCGTGGGCACGTAGACCTCTGGCAGGCGCCCCTCGTAGGCGAGGTAGGCAAGCCACCATGCGTCGTTGTGATCGTTCTTGTGCTGCGAGTTGGCGATGGCTCGGATGCTCCGGGCATGGGCGACATGGACGTACTCCGCTCCCTTGAGCAGATTGCAGAGCAGATCGAACACCCACAGGCTGTAGCCGGACGCCTCAAACGCGGCGTGGGTTTTCTTCCGCCCGACGTGCTCGCGGACGAGTTCTTTCAGTTCCTCGTGCTCAGCTCTGATCTTCCCGTTCGCCACGACTCGGCCCTGCCGATTCATGTGCCCCTTACGTAATTCGGTCCACCCCGATACCAAAATCAGGTGTTGATAACCGTCCTCTCCGAATCGTCAGGTAGCGCTGTTCAAGCAGCGCCTGTTGCAAAGTTTGTCGCCGCATCGCGGCACGCTGCTTGGCGTCTGGCATCCTACCGAAACGCCTGGCGTGCGTCATCCGCGCAGATCGAATCAAAGAGAGCCACAATCGCTTGAATGCCCGCCTTCGATCTTCGGTGATGCGTGGCCGCCCCTCGAACGCGGCCCGCGCCGAGCGATCGCCGCAGCGCGAGGTCAGGTTCATGAGCGCGCGCGTGCGCTCGAGATCCTGCGCCGTCCAGGTGCCCGGATGCCCCGCCACCCACGCCGTGTTCGCGATCCGTAGCTTCGTCCAGCCGATGTCGCGCTCGCAGCTGCCGTTGTAGCGCGGCGTGTAGCAAGGCGAGCGCAGCGCAAGAATGCCAAAGCGCCGAAGCAGCCGCTTCGTCAGCCCGCAGGTGAACGCGCCTCCGCCATCGTGCTTGATCACCAGCGGCGCGCCGTGCATCAAGATCAACTTCTCGAGCGTCTCGCGCGCCACCAGCCCGCACTCGTTCACCGAGGGCACCATCGCAAGCCGCATCCCGCTCGCAAGATCCCGAACCACCAGAAGATGCGTCGCCCCGCCACGAAGCTTCGCGCGCGCCTTCGTGAAGTCCATCGCCCACGTCGCACCCGGCACCAGCCACCGAAGCCGCTTCTGGCGGTAGCCCTCGCGCCGCTTCATCACCGCCTTCATGCGCCGCTTGAGCTCGCCAAGCTGCCGATGCGGCACCGTGCCAAACATCTCGCGCAACGTCTCGACGCCCACGCCAGGTCCCACAACCAACAGCATCGCAATCACGCCCTGCCGAAGCAGGCGATGAAGCTCCCGCCGAGGCCGGCCCCGCCGGCGCGTCCCTACCTCACCCCCGCGCGCACGCTCGGCCCAGCGCCGAAGCGTTCGCGTGCACACGCGAAACAACCTCGCCACCACCGCGCACGGCGTCCCCTCGGCCCTTGCCCGCTCCCAGGCCTCCACCGCCAACGCCCGAACCTCGACACTTCGCTGCATGTCACTCACCGGCCACCTCCGCGGGCCGCGAGCCGCCGAAGCAACACCGGCGTCAGGCCCGCCTCGGCCAGCTCCACACGCACCCGTTCGTGCACGAGGCTACGCTCAAGCGACACGATGCGTCGCCGCAGGGCCTCCAGCTCCGGGTCGCCGCCACGCGCCTTGCGGGGACGCCCGATCGGCGAACCCTCCAGAGCCAACACCGCACCCTGAAGAAGCCGCGTACGCAGATCCTGGAACCGTGTGCGCGAAAGCCCCAAGCGCTCACAGCCCTCGCGCACACTCACGTCGCGGGTCAGCGTCAACAGGATCACCTTCGCCCGCTCACGTGCCTGCCCGCTCGCCTGCGTCCGGTCCACCAACGGCTCCGCTTCGCTCCGCCTGCCCATCAACTCCTCCTTCCTCCACCTGCGCGCGCAGCGTCTGGCGCACCGTCGCGCCACGGTCCCTGGGCTTGCGCTTGGGCTTCTTCTTCCTCCCCTTGCCCGCCGGCAACCCCACGCTCCGCTGCGCGGCCCGCAGCAAGCTGCGCTGGCGCCGAAGCTCGCGCTCCAGCTCCTTCTTCTCCCCAGCCAAGGCCTTCAGTTGCTCGTCTACGCCGCGCCGACGGCCCCGAGGACGCGGCTCCAAGGCCGCCAACAACCCCTGCAGCGCACGCGTCTCGAGCTGGTAGTAGCGCGAGAGCGAGATCGTCAAGCGCTCGGCCACCGCACTCGTTGACACCTCGCCCGAGAGCGCCTCCAGGATCGCCACCAGCGCCTGCTTCGCTCCCTTGCTGCCCTGCAAGGTCGAAGGACCCATCGCCTTGCTAGGCGTCATCGCGGGCCTCCTCGTCTGAGGCCTCGAGCTTCTGGTCGGCGAGCTCCTCCAGCACAGCGTCCAAGACGCTCTCGCCCGGGCCCTCCTCCGCAGGCTCCATCCGCTGGCCCTCGGCCTTCAGGTCCACCTCCTCGCGCACGCCGTCCGCGTCCGTCAGAAGCACCTTGTCACCCTCGGTGTGCAGCGACACCGCCTCGCCGCCCACCTTGCCCGTGAAGTACAGCGTCTTGCGCGGCTCGCCATGCAGCGCAAGCTCGCGCGCGTTCTCAGCCACCCGCGCTTCAATCGCAGCGCGCACCTCCGCGCTCGCCTCGAAGTAGCGGTCCGCCGGAACCAAGCCGTCGATGCCCTGATGCGTCCGCTGGAAGTTGTAGAAGCCGATGAAGTGCGCGATGCGCACCTTCGCGTCCTCCATGCCAGCGAAGATCGCGCCGTCGAGCAGCTCGCGATGAAGCGTGCCCCAGAACCGCTCCACCTTGCCCAAGGTTTGGGGCCGACGCGGACTCGCAACGATCTGCTCGATGCCGCGCTTGTTGCACAACTTCTTGAACGCGCTCGTGCCGCGCCAGGTCACATACTGCGTGCCGTTGTCACACAGAATCGAGCGCGGCGCCCCGAAGTTGGCGATCGAAGCCTCGAACGTCTCGCGCACCATCGCGCCCGAGGCCGTGGCGTGCAGCCCGAAGCCCACGATGAAGCGCGAGTGGTCATCAAGGTAGGCCACCAAGTGCACACGCCGACGCTCGCGCTTGAGCATGAACGTGAACAGGTCCGTCTGCCACAACACGTTCGGACGCGCCGACTCGAACCGCTTCACCTTCGGCGCGTTCGGACGCGCCGAAACCTCCGACACCTCGTAGCCCGCCTCCAGCAACACGCGCTGGATCGCGCCCGGCGAAGCCTGCAGGCCCTCGCTGCGAAGCAGCATGTCGTGCAGGCGGTCCTGGCCCCAGTCCGGGCGCTGCTCCTTCATCATCAGGATCGCGCGGCGTACCGGCTCCGGCAGCCGACTGCCCTTCGCGCCCTTGCGCCGGCCCACCAAACC
>JAJDEN010000058.1 GCA_029259775.1 Planctomycetota bacterium
CACGTAGTCGAAGCCGTAGCGTCCCTTCACGCAGAGTCGGCCCTGGTTGCCCGGACTCTCGCGCCCTTCGGCGAACACCACTTCATTGCGTGCGCGATCGACATGATAGGTGAGCGCGCAGCCGACACCGCAGTACGGGCAGACCGAATCGACCGCTTCAAGTTCGGCGCGCGGGCGAAGCGCTCCCGAGATCGGCTTGTTCGTGAGGGCGCCAGTCGGGCAGGCGGCCACGCATTCGCCGCAGCTCACACAGCTCGATTCGCGCATTTCCTGATCGAGGTCGAACGAAATCCTTGCGCCGACTCCCTTGCCGGTGCGGCCGATCACGTCGTTGTGCTGCACGTCGGAACATGCGCGAATGCACCGGTCGCACAGGATGCAGGCCTGGTGATCGACCTCGATGACGGCCGAGCTCGGATCTTGCACGCGGCCGTTGCCCTGGGGCCAGCGCGAGCCATCCGCGTCGAGTTCACGTGCGAGGTCAAACAACTCGTCGTCGCCGGTGCGCTTCTCCCGCGCGCTCGTCTCGTGCTGGTCCGCCATCATGAGCTCGGTCAGCACCTTGCGATTGCGCCGGATCTGCTCGTTGTCGGTCTGGACTTCCATGCCCTCCTCGACCTTGCGGATGCACGAGGCCTGGAGCACGCGCGCGCCCTTGACCTCGACGACGCACATGCGGCAGACGCCGGCCGGCTCCATGCGCGGGTCGTGGCAGAGGACGGGCACGGTCTTGCCGATCTCGCGCGCCGCGTCCCAGATCGTGTAGTGCTCGGGCACGGTCACCGAGTCGCCGTCGATCTCCAGGGTGATCCGGCCGGTGGGCTTGGCGGCGGCACGGGCCTTGGCAGCCTCGGAGATCAGGGGCGAGTTCATCGAAAGGCCTCCAGGCCGAGTTCCCGCGCGCGGTGCGCGGGGACCCTGCCGTCGTCGGTCCATCCGCGGGTGCGGTAGTAGCTGAGGATCATACGGTCGAGATCCTGGGGGCTCAACGAGACCCCGTCCGCCGGCGAAGGCCCGTCGCTCGGGGCCTGCAGCGGCTCGGTCAGGAATCGCGCGGGGAGCGTGTCCTCGGCTCGGGTCCAGCCCTCGCGCTCGTTGAAGAGCTTCTTGAGCGTGACGATGCGCTCGGCGGTCTCGAGCAGCTCCTCCTTCGTGACATCCCAGCCCGTCACGGCGCTTAGCATCGTCGCGGACTCCGCCTCGAGGTCGCTGAACACGCCACGCAGGAACTTGCAGAGGATCAGGCTGTCGAGGAGTGCCGCCTTGTTCTCGGTCCCCGCGGCGGCAGGCCCCTTGGAGGTGCTGGCGGCGAGGCGATCGGAGCCCGGCCTGAAGTCCTCCTCGTAGGCGCCCGAGCGGTTGTGGTCCGCACCACGCGCGCCGACCGCGAGCCCCAGCCCCATGGCTTGGAGTGCACGCGGCTCGTAGCCCGGCAGCTCGAGGCCCTTCACGTGGCAGGCGAAGGAGGGGGCGTCGCCGCCCAGGCGGTCGGCCGCGATCCTGGATCCTTCGGCGAGGAGATCACCGATGCCGCGACGATGGGCGACGTCGTCCAGGAGAGCGAGCAAGCCCGCGCCGTCGCCAAAGTCGGGGGCGCCCTCGAGCAAGCCGCGCTGCGCACACTCCATGGCGAACGCCACCGTGCCGCCGGCGGAGATCACGTCGAGCCCGAGATCGTCGCAGCGCGCCGCGGCCTCGAGCACGACCTCCCGGTCGTCGATGCCGCACAAGGAGCCCAAGGCGAAGACGCCTTCGTACTCCAAGCGCACCATCCTGCCCGACTTCGTGCCGAAGACGTGCTCGCAGCCGATCGTGCAGGCCGCGCAGTGCTTGCGGACCTTGGTCGGCGTGGCGTGAAAGGCTTCGCCGGAGATCTCTTCGGCGCCGTCGAAGGTGCCCGACTGGAAGTTGCGCGTCGGCAGCGCGCCCAGCCGGTTCAGTACGAGCACGTTGGCGATCGTGCCGAGCTCGCGGTACTTGGCCGTGCCTTCGCCGAGCGAGCGCTTCGAGAGGTCCTTGGCCAGGGCGAGCACGGCCTCGCGGTCGGCGACCTCGCACGGCGTGGTACCCCGCACCGCGATGCCCTTGAGCCGCTTCGAGCCGAAGACCGCGCCGAGGCCGCCGCGGCCGGCGTGGCGGTTGTCGCCGGAGATGGTCGCGTAGCGCACGAGGTTCTCGCCCGCCGGGCCGATGCCGAACCAGCGGAAGGACGGCCCGAGCCGCTCGCGCATGCGCTCCTCGGCGTCGATCGAAGACCGTCCGACGAGGTCGGCGGCGTCTTCCAGGCGCACGTCGCCGTCCTCGATCACGAGGATCGACCATGCGGGCGCGGCGCCCGTGATCACGAGGGCGTCCAGTCCGGCGTGCTTGAGCTCGATCGCGAAGCGATCGCTGGCCAGGGCGTCGCTGATGCGGTTGGTGAGGGGTGACTTCGCTACGACAGCGAACTTCGCGGAGGTTGTCAGGGGCGAGCCGACGAGCGGCGAGAGCGCGACGACGATCGCGGCTTCGGGCGCGAGCGGATCGACGCCGGTGGGGGAGGCGTCGAGCAGGAGGCGCGTGCCGAGCCCGGAGCCACCGAGGAAGGCGCGCAGGGTCGCGTCTTCGATCGGTGCATGCCGCGCGGCGCCGTCATCGAGACGGACGTGGAGCGACTGGCCGTGATATCCACCGGGAGGCATCCGCGCATTGTAGGTGCGCGGGTGTGCCTACGGCTTCAACGGCGAGCGTCCGCCCAGACGGATGATCGGCTTGAGGATGTGGCCGTTGCCGCCCTGCTTCCAGCGCAGTTCGTAGACGACGAGGCCGGGCTGGGCGGTCTTCAGATCGGCCAGCAGCCCGATCAGCTGGGCATTCGTAGCGGTCTGGAAGGTGTACTCACGCGAGTGCGTGACGTAGCCCTCCGACCGGTTGGGGTCTTCGGCGATGGCGCTGGCACGGACGAAGTTCATCTTGTTCTTGGAGGAAGCCTTCTCGATCGCATGGGCGTCGATCGAGTGGAGGTGGGGCGCCGGGCCGGCGGCACGAGCCGTTTCGTCGAAAGCGATGAGGACGTGGCTCTGGACGGTCCCGTTCGTGTTGCGCTGCAGCGCGCCGAGCTGGACCTGCTTCGTGTGGCGTCGCAGGTAGGGGCTCGCCTCGAGGGCCGTGCGGATCTTGTCGACGTCGGTCGCGGAGGCCGCCGTCACGCGGAACGCGGCGCGGCGCAGCTGGATCGTCATCTCGGTGACATGCGGCGTGGCGCTCTTGGCCTCTGGCTGGACGGACCGGACGGCCGCCAGGATCGCGTGCATCGTCGCGCCGGCATCGCGCAGCGTGGGCACCGCCGTCGACGCGGGCGCCTTCGGTGCGGGGGCCTTCGGTGCGGGGGCCTTGTCCGGCAGCGCGACGCTCAGCCGCTTCATCGTCTTCAGGTCCCAGACCTCCGCCTTCGTCTGGACGAGGGCCGCGAGGACGTTCGTGAGTTCGCCCTGCTCGCACTTCACGAGCAAGCGCACGCGGTCGAGGTCGGCCGCGTCGCTCGTCCGCTGGAAGAGGAAACCGAGCAGCGCGCCGCCGGCGACGAGCGACCCCAGGGCGAGGCAGGTGAAGCCGGCACGCCAGATGATGCGCATCATGAGTGGACCCTCCGAAGACCGTCCATTCGACGCCCGACCGCGCTCGTTGCTTCCCGGGCTGCTTCCCGGGCTTGCCATGATCGGCCTCGGCGCCGATAACCGGCCTCTCCCAAGGATCCCCTGCATCTGGAGCCTCCCCCTGAGCGCCAGCCACCTCTCGACCGCCGCCATCGTCTGCGCCCTCCTGGGGGCCGTGACCTGCCTGCTGGACTGGGCGGTGCCGCCGCGCTCGCTCGCGGCGGCCACCGCTGCTGCGCACGCCAGCCGGTTGGACGGCGGCGGAAACGACGCAGCGCATCGCGTGCGTGAGGTCGCTACCGCCTTCCCGCTGCAGGGCACAGACCAACCGCTGCACGGCATCTGGGTGATGGTGCTGGCCGCGCTGGGCGCTGGCTTGATCGCGGGCGGGCTCCTCTTGGCCGGCCAGCCAGGTCGTCAGCAGGTTGCCGAGGGAACCGTTCGCGGTGCAGGGGTCGTCCTCGCGCTCGGGTTCCTCCTCGTCCTGATGGATGTGGGATCGGACGTCTTCGCCCAGCGCGAGCGGGGCCTCCCACTCTGGATCACGGGCGTGCTCCTGGTCGCAGGTTGCTTGGCCGCCACCTTCGCCAGCGTGAAGCTCGCGCCGAGCACGGCATCAACCCCCGGCGAGGGCACCCGGGAGGTTGCATCAACCCCCGGCGAGGGCGCTGATGATGAGGACGGTCTCGTCTGAGTCGAGCGGCGTCGCCGGATCATCGACGAACGCGCGGCCGCCCACGTTCGCGCGCCAGTGGGGGGCAAGACCTCCGGGGAGGAGCACGCGCGGCTCGAGCTCCGGATGCAGCCGACGCAACGCATCGAGGGCATCACCCAGTGTCGCGGCCTCGACCTCGACGCTCGCCACGCCGGCAAGCTGACGCGCGCCTTCGTAGAGCTCGATGCGGATCACGACGCCTCACGCTGCAGGCGTTCGAGCGCTGCTTCGTAGGCCTCGGGCGTGTTGAGGTTGGCGAGCGACAGCAGCTCGGGATCGGCCGCGCGCAAGTCGGCCTCTGCGACCCGGACGGTCGGGACCTCGCCAAAGAGGAAGATGGGCCGCCGGCGCTCCTCCGCCAGCAACCGCTCGACGATCGGGAGCACGGTCGTGCGGTAGACCGCGGCCAGTGGATGGGTGAACCCCCCTTCATCCGCCACGGCGATGTCGGCCTCGCCGAGGCGCTCGAAGAGAAGCTCGACGAGCGCGGCCTGGAGGAACGGTACGTCGCAGCCGGTCGTGTAGAGCGCGTCGGCTGTCGCCACGCGCAGCCCGGCCTGCAGGCCGCCCAACGGACCCTGGTCCTTGATCTCGTCGCGCGCGATGCGCACGTCGACGGGCAGCTCGGGCAGTTCCTGCCCGGGGCGGCCGACGACCACGACCTCGTCCACGAGCGGACGCACGAGACGTACGACGCGCTGCAGCAGGGTCTCCGCGCCGAACGCGAGCGACGCCTTGTCGCGGCCCATACGCGTACTGTGGCCGCCGCAGAGGATCAACGCGCCGCGCTTCATGCCGGCTCCTCGGCGGCGGGGAGCTCCGGGACGCGGAAGCCGGCGTCTGTCAAGGCCGCCCGCACGGCGGCGTGCTCGAGCGCCGCGCAGAACGCGCGCACGGCCACGCGCTCGCGACGTTCGTCCGGAACCAGGAAGTCGAGCTGCTCTTCGCGCCACGGCCGCCAGGCGAGACCCGCGGCGTGCGCGGCCTGCTCGAGGCACAGGCCGTAGTCGGCGCGTCCCTGCGCGATGGCGGAGGCGACGGCGGTGTGCGAGCGGTAGGCCGTCGACCAGCCGGGCGGCGACGCGCCTGCGCGCCCGCTGAGCATCGCGTCCATGAGGATGCGTGTCCCGCTGCCGGGGTTGCGATTGGCGATGCGAAGACGGCCCTCGTCCATGATCCGGCCGACCACGGCAGCGATCTCGCCCGCACCCAGGTCTCCCGCGTGATCCTCGCGGTAGGCAAGGCCCTGCCGTCGCTCGTAGCCGCGTACGACACGTACGCCGTCGGCCGCGAACGGCGCGTTCCACGTACCGCTCGCTTCGTCCAGCATGTGCACCGGTGCGACGTCGCATGCGCCGCTCGCCGCGGCCTCGATGCCGCCGCGCGAGCCGGTGGTGAGCACCTTGGCGTCGTAGCCGGCGTCCGCGAGATGGGTGAGCACCAGATCGAGGCCCATGCAGTGGCTTCCGACGATGACGAGGTCGGCCGGGTGCACGTCGCGCCCCAGCAGGGTGACATCGACGGTCTCGCCCTTCTCGATGTACTCCTCGTCCGATGCCAGGTCGAAGAACCCGTCCGCCCGCGCGAAGGTCGTGATCGATCCGGAGCCGCTCCCCAGCGGGAAGGCCAGGTAGCCATCGCGGCCCTGCACGAGATTCACGAGGTTGAACTCGCGCCGTCCCCTCACGCTTTGTACGTGACGCGGCAGGCGCGCCTTGACGCGTGCGGCCTCGTCCTCGCGCCGGCCGAGCAAGCGGCGCAAGACGGGGGCGACGACGGCGTGGAAGGTGAAGATCGCGGAGGTCGGGAACCCCGGCAGGACGACCACGGGCTTCCGATCCCACACCGAGAGGCACAGCGGCTTGCCGGGCTTGAGCGCCACCCCGTGCACGACGGGCTCGGCCAGCGTGTGCAGGACGCGGTAGCTGAGGTCTCCCCCGCCCTTGCTCGTGCCGCCGGAGAGGAGCGCCGCGTCGTAGCCGCGCGCCTTGGTCAGCACGGCGCGGAGTTCGTCTTCGTCGTCGCGCGCGATGCCCAGCATGTGCGGCTCCGCGCCCATCTCGCGCAGCGCATCCGCGAGCATGGTGGCGTTGGCGTCGTGCACCTGGCCCGGGGCGAGGGGCGTACCCGGCGGCACGATCTCGTCGCCCGTGCTGACGATCGCGACCCGCAGGCGTCCGACACAGAGAACGTCCGCGATGCCGCACGCTGCGAGCGTGCCCGTCTCGCGTGCCGACAGGTGCGTTCCCTTGCGGAGCACGATCTCGCCGCGTGCCACGTCGCTGCCGGCCAGGCTGATGCGCCCCCCCGGCGCGACGGGCTTGTGGATGGCGACCGAGACGCCGTCGCTGTCCGTGTCTTCGACCATGACGATCGCGTCGGCGCCGCGCGGGACCACGCCACCCGTCGCGATCGTGCAAGCGGTGCCGCGCTCGATCTCCACGTCCGGCGCGTGGCCGGCGTCGATAGGCTTGCCTGCGAGGCGGAGCGGGGCGGGCTGCCGCTCGGAGGCGCCGAAGGTGTCGACGGCCATCACGGCGAAGCCGTCGACATTCGAGCGGTCGAAGGCCGGTACGTCGCCTTGGGCGATGACGTCTTCCGCGAGCACGCGGCCGTGCGCGTCGGTGAGCGACACGCGTTCGGAGGGCCGGGGCGCGAGGTCGAGTACGGCGTCCCAGCGCCGGCGGGCTTCGGCCAGGGTCACGACATCGAGGAACTGTTCTTGCTTCACGGCCGCGGCTCCCGCCGGCGGGCCACGAGCACGTCGCGTTCCGGGACGTGGCGCTCGACCGCGTGGCGCACGATCGGCACGTCGCGGCCGAGCAGCTTGAGCAGGGCGCCCATCGGCCACCCGAGGACGTGGCCCCAGGGCTTGCGGCGGCCCGACCAGAAGCGCACGGCGAGTTGATCGAGGGCCGTCGCGCCGTCCCGCTGTCGCGGGTAGGCCTTGCGCTCGACCTCGAGCTCTCCGCCCCGGCCGTGCACGTGCAACAGCTCGAAGTCTTCACGCCGGAGGGCCAGGCCGTGCACGTCACCCCCGTGCGCGTTGACGATGCAGCGCACGCCGTGCACCACCTCGTCGTGGTAGCTGTGCATGTGTCCGGTCACGACGAGCGCGGGCTTCAGCCGGCGCAGCGCGGCGGCGAAGGCGTCGAGATGCGGAAGATGCGCGTGGTCGGGGCTGCCCAGGTCGAACGGCAGCTCGTGGCAGACGCAGATCCACGGCACGCCCGGATGCTCGGCCAGCGTGGACTCGAGCCACGGCAGTTGGTCGTCGACCAGGTAGGGGGCGCCGTCGTCGAGCCCCACGATCAGGACGGGGCCGGCGCGCAACGCCCAGTGGCGAGCACCGAAGACGCGTTCGAACTCCGCGCCGCCGATGCGGTCGTCGCGGTTGCGGCTCGGCCAGAGGTCGTGGTTGCCCGGTACGACGCGCGCAGGCGTCTTGATGCCGGCACGGGCGAACGCGGCGAGCGCGATACCGTAGTACGGGCCCTCGCCATGGCTCGCGAAGTCGCCGCTCGAGACGAGCAGGTCGGCTTTCGTCTCCGCGAGGACGCGGGCGAGCGTGCGCGGCACGTCGAGCACACCGCGCTGCAGGTCGCCCAAGAAGGCGATGTGGACGTCTTCCGGGCTGCCTCCCGGCGCGGCGCGGAAACAGGCCGGCGCGGCCATGCGACCGAGGCGTGCCGCCCGCAGCGCGCCCCACTGCACCCAGCAGGAGATCGCGATCCACAGCCCGGCGGCGGCGAGGATGGCGATCCACCACGGATCGAGGACGGCGAGGAGGGGCGGGCACGCGGGCACGCCTCTGACGGTACGGCAAACCGGCCCGCAGCCCACGCGATGGGCGGCCTCTGTCCGGGCGGCGCGGAATCGGGGTAGACTCTCTCGTCAGCCGGGGGGCTGGGCTGCGGTGACCTCGAGGAGCCTGCACGACGATGCACGATTCCGAGATGCACGATTCCGAGATGCCCGATTCCAATCCACCGCCCGCACCGGAGGCACGCCCCTTGACGGTGCTCCGCAGCCTCTCGCGCGCAGCGCTCATGACGGCCCTCGTCGCCTTGGGCGCGGCCTGTGGTGGCGGTGGTGGGGGCAGCCTGCCGCCTCCGCCCGTGGTTCCCGTCGACGGGCTCAGCGGGCGAGTGCTCCTCCCTGACACGCATGTCGGGCGCATCATCGAGCAGGAGCCGAACGACGACGTGGCCCAGGCCTTCCGCCTGCCGCCCGCCTGGCCTCGCGGCACGCTCGAGGTCACCGGGCAACTCGGCGCGACAGCCGCCCACTTCGAGCGCGTCGACCGCCGTGATGTCCTGCTCTTCACGGCCATCCAGCCGCAAGCGATGACGCTTGAGCTCGAGTTCCTCGAGGATGATCCGATCACGACGGCCCCGAACGACTTCGACGTTGCGGTCGTCCGGCGCGCGACGGGCGTGCAGGTCGCCGTCACGGGGCCCGGCGGATCGCCGCGATCGCTGACCTTCGATGCCGCCGCCGACGAGGAGTACGAGATCGCCGTCACGGCGACGTTCGGGCATGGGTGGTACGTGATGCGACTGACCGGTGTCGACGCCGGCGTCGCCCCGCCCCCGTCCAAGCCGGCGGCCCTCAGCGCCCCCGCAGCCCGGACGGCCCTGGCCGTGCCGGCGAGACCCCTCGGCGCGGACCGCAGCTGTGCCGGGACGCACGTCCTCGTGCGCTTCGAGGCCACGTGTGATCGTGAGGAACTGTGTACGCGCGAGGGTCTGACGCTCGGCCGCCGCACGGGAACGGGAAGCTACCTGGTGCATCTGGCCGACGAGGCCTGCGGTGAAGACCATGCACGCGCCCTCGCGACGCGACTCGGCGCCGTGCCCGGCGTGACGTCAGCGGAGCCGGACTGGGTTGTGCGAACCCTGAGCACGCCGAACGATCCCGAGTTCAACCGCCAGTGGAACATGCGCGCCATCGGCGCACCGTCGGCCTGGGACATCGAGACGGGAGACGAGAGCATCGTCGTCGCTGTCGTCGATGCCGGCATCGTGGCCCACCCCGACCTCGCCGGCCGCCTCGTGCCCGGCTACGACTTCGTGAGCTCGGCCGAGGTCGCCGCCGACGGCGACGGCCGCGACACGGATCCGACCGATCCGGGCGACCAAGCCAGCTCATCCGGCCTCTCGCTCTGGCACGGCACGCACGTGGCGTCGATCATTGCGGCCAATCAGGATGACGGCTACGGGTGCACGGGCGTCGCGCCCGGCTGCCGCGTGATGATGCTCCGCGCCCTCGGCCTCGGTGGTGGATTCGTCAGCGATGCGTCCGACGCCATCCTGTTCGCCGCGGGACGCTTCACGACCGCGGACGGCAGCGCCTTGCCCGCGCCGGTCCGCGTCATCAACCTGTCGATCGGCCTGGACCAGGACAGCCAGGAGCTGCGCGATGCGTGCCAGACCGCGCGCGACAGCGGTTCCTTCCTCATTGCCGCCGTGGGCAACAACGGCGGCTCCGTGCAGTACCCCGCGCGCTATCCGAGCACGTTCGCCGTCTCCGCGGTGGACGGAAAGCTGCTGACGACGGCGTACTCGAGCTTCGGCGCGACCGTGGACATCGCCGCGCCCGGTGGCGGCACGAACGTGGATCAGTGGAACGACGGCTGGCACGACGGCGTGCTTTCCGCCGTTCGCGACGAGACGGTCGACCCCGCCGTGTGGGCCCACGGCTACCTCGTCGGAACGAGTCAGGCCGCGCCGCACGTCGCGGGCGCCGCCGCGCTGCTGCTGTCGATGGACCCCTCGCTGACGACGTCCGACCTCGACGCGATCCTGCGTGCGACGGCGCTCGATCTAGGTCAGCCCGGGGATGACATCGCCTACGGATCGGGGCTGCTGCAGGTGCACGAGGCGGTCAAGATCGTCCTGGAGCGGCTGGGCAATCCTCGCAATGACGCGCCGTACTTGATGCTGCCCACGGAGTCGGTGCAGTTCGAGGGGCTGCGCTCCTCCATCGACATTCCGCTTGCCAACGGCGGGGGCGGCACGCTGAACATCTTCTTCGCGATCGGCGTGACCGACGACGGCGGCGACTGGTTGACCGCCTCCCTGGATCCCGACTCCGCGCCCGAGCCGCCGGTGAACAACACGAAGGTCACCATCAATGTCGAGCGCGCGTTCCTGCCGCCCGGCGCGGGCTACTTCGGCGGCACCGTGCGGCTGGGCAACTCGCTGGGCTCGCAGGGAACGATCCGCGTCGTCGTCTACGTGTCCGAGCGATCACGCGCGGGCCAGATCCTCCCCGTCGCTGCGATCGACGCGAACTCGAACATCGCGCGCCGCAAGGCGTACGCGTTCCCCGAGTTTGGCTATCGCTACTGGATCCGCGGGATCCCGGAGGCCACGTATCACCTCCAGTCGGGCGAGGACATCGACTTCGACGGCTTCTTCTGCGAGTCGTTCGAGGCCTGTGGCTGGCTGGGCGGCCCCACGCAGGACGACGCCATCGCGGTGCCGTTCGTACCGGACGAACCCGCCGTCAAGGGCCTCAGCATCGAGCTGAAGCCGCCGCCTTAATCCTTCGCCCCAGGCACCTGCTCCTTCGTGGGCTGGGCGCTCAGGAGCAGCGCCACCAGGAACGCGACGGCCATGAGGCCCGCGCCGACAAGGAACGGGAGAGGCAGCCACACGCCGAGCAGCGGTAGGCCGACGACCGGGCCGACGATGCGCGCCAGGCTCTGGAGCGACTGGTTCACGCCCATGATCCCGCCCTGCACGTCGGCGCTCGAGCGCAGCGATAGCAGGGAGTTGAGCGACGGGCTGATCATCGCGAAGCCCAGCACGGCCAACGGCGCCAGGACGAGCAACCAGGTGAGCGACGGTGCCACGCTGAAGGCGACCATGCCGAGCGCAAGGAGCACGCAGCCGATGTGCACGAAGCGCACCTCGCCGACCTTCTTCATGTAACGCCGCACGATCATGCCTTGGGCGAGTGCCGACCAGAACCCGAGGTAGGTGAAGAGGAGTCCGACGTCGCCGTACTCGAGCGCATGGGCGTTGCGGGCCAGCAGGCCGAGCGTGGTCTCCATCATCGCGAAGCACGTGATCGTCAGGAAGCCCAACACGAGCAGCAGGCGCACGCCGGCGGCGCCGACGGCCGACCGGAATGCACCCAGGTCCAGCCAGGTGCGGCGCGGCGCCGGTACGTGACGCTCGGGCTCCGGCAAGCGCAGGTAGCAGAACACGAACGCGATGAGCGAGAAGCCCGCGGCGATGAAGCCCGGGGCTGCGGGATGCAGCTGGTGACCGAGTCCGCCGATGGCCGGGCCGATGGTGAACCCGATCCCGAAGGCCATGCCGATGAGCGCCATGCCGCGGCCGCGCTCCTCCGCGGTGGTGACGTCGGCGATGTAGGCGTAGGCCGTGGAGATCGTGCCGCCGAACACACCCGCTGTCAGGCGCGAGGCGAACAGCAGCGCCAGGGCCATCTGGGCCGACGCGATGCCGAAGAGGACGTAGGACGCGATCGAGCCGACGAGGCCGATCAGCAGGATCGGCCGGCGACCCACGCGGTCGGAGACCCGGCCCCAGATGGGTGCGGTGATGAACTGCAGACCCGAGAACGAGACGAACAGGAGCGCGACCATGAGGTTCGAGGCGCCGAGGTCCTTGCCGTAGAGCGGCAGCAGCGGGAGCACGATGCCGAAACCGAGCAGGTCGATGACGACCGTGAGGAACACGGAGAGCAGGGGGGAGGATCGGCGCACGCGGGGGCTCCGTGGGGGAGCGCCGGATTCTACGGGGGCCACGGCTCGGGGAAGGCCTCGGGTCCGCGCGTGGGTACCATTCGCGCATGAAGATCTACACCCGTGGCGGCGATGACGGCTCGACCGGACTCTATGGCGGGGCGCGCGTCAGCAAGGCGGCGCCGCGCGTGAACGCCTACGGCTGCATCGACGAGCTCAATGCATGCCTCGGCTGGGCCCGCGCGGCCGGTCCCTCCGAGAACGTGGACGCGACGCTCGCCGCGTCTCAGGATGCCTGCTTCCGTCTGGGCGCGTGGCTCGCCAGCGCGCCGGGCAAGGATCCCGGTGTTGCTCCGCTCGGCGATGACGACGTCGAGCTGCTCGAGGCATCCATCGATGCGATGGAGACGCAGCTCGAGCCGCTGAAGACGTTCATCTTGCCGGGAGGCTCGGAGCTCGGCTCTCGGCTGCACATCGCGCGCACCGTCTGCCGCCGCGCCGAGCGGGAGATCGTTGCGCTGGCCGAAGCCGTCGAAGGGCAGATCGACGCCGTCGCTGTTCGCTGGGTCAACCGGCTGTCCGACCTGCTCTTCGTCCAAGCACGCTGGGTCAACCACCGTGCGGGGACTGCGGAGGTGCCGTGGCTGCCGACCAAGGACTGAAGGCCGCGCTGCACCGGCGCGCCGGCTTTGCGACGCTCCTCCTCACGGGAGCGGACCGCACCGACTACCTCCACCGCATGCTCACGCAGGACGTGAAGGGGATTGCGGCGGGCGAGGCCGGCTACGCGTGCTTGCTCACGGCGAAGGGCCGCATTCTCGGTGACCTGCTCCTCTGGAACGTGGGCGACCACCTCCTGGTGGAGACCGACGCGGCGGCGCAGCCCGCCGTGCAGCCCGTGCTCGAGCGCTACGTGATCATGGACGACGTCCAGATCGAGGACGTCTCGCCGTTGGGCGTTCGCTACGTCCTCGTCGGACCGGATGCGGAGCGCGTCCTCACCCGTGCGGGCTTCGACGTTCCCGCGGACCGTTGCTTCATCGAGGTCGAGGCCGGCGGCGCGCCGGGGCGCATCTTGCGCTTCGATCGCCGCGGGCTGCAGAGCTTCGAGATCGCCGTCGCCCCCGCTGCGGCAGCGCAACTCGAGGAACGCCTCGGCCTGACTGCGGACAGCGTCGCCTTCGCAGCCTGTTGCGTGCATCACGGCGTGCCCCGCTTCGGCCCCGAGCTGAGCGAGGACGTGCTGCTCAACGAAGCCGGTCTCGAGGAGGCGATCGCTTGGGGCAAGGGCTGCTATCCCGGCCAGGAGCCGGTCGTCATGGCGCGCCACCGCGGCCGCCCGCCGCGCCTGCTGGTGAAGCTCAGCTTGGACGACGGGGCCTTGGTGACGCCCGGGACGGAGGTGCTCTCCGAGGGTCAGGTCGTCGGCCACGTCACATCGACGGCCCCGGGCGACGGGTGCCCCGCGGTGGCCTTGGCCTACGTCAAGTTCGCGCTCGCCGAGGCCGGCCGCCGATTCGAGCTGGCGACCGGCGGCACCGCCACGGCCGAAGATGCCGCCCCCGCGGAGCCCACGGCATGAGCGCTCAACCTCTCGCGGACCGCATGGCCATCGTCACCGGCGCTTCGCGCGGCATCGGCTTGGCGATTGCCGAACGCTTGGCCGCCGACGGTGCGCACGTCGGCCTCGTGGCGCGCAGCGAGGATGTCCTGGGCGAGGTGGCGGAGCGCATCCGCGCGCACGGCGGCGCAGCCACCGTGATCACGGCGGACGTCACCGACCCTGCCTCGAGCGAGGCCGCCGTGCGTCGCTTCGTAGGCTTGCACGGGCGCGTCGACATCCTGGTCAACAACGCCGGAGGCAACGTGCGGTCGGCGGCCGCGGACACCGACCTCGAGCTCTGGAACCAGCTGCTGACCCTGGGACTCACCGCGCCGTTCCACTGGGCCGTGCTGTGCGCGGAGGGCATGCGCGAGCGTTCGTGGGGACGCATCGTGAATGTCGGAAGCGTGGCCGGGATGCGTGCGCTGCCGACAGGCGCTGCCTACGCGTCCGCCAAGGCCGGTCTCGCCCAGCTGACCAGGAATCTGGCCCGCGAGTGGGGGCCCGACGGCCTCACCGTCAATCTCGTGGCGCCCTGGTACGTCCCGACGCCCCTGACGGAGGGGGTGCTTTCCGATCCGGCGTTCAAGGAGGCTGTGCTGGCGTGCACCCCCGCGGGGCGCCTGGGCACCCCGGCCGAGGTTGCCGCGGCCGTTGCGTTCCTCTGCCGCGAGGAGGCGGGCTGGATCAACGGCGTGAACCTGCCGCTTGACGGCGGCTTCAGCGCGGCGTCCTTCTTCCCGTCGTAGCGCGGCAGGGCCGGAGAGATCGCTCTCTGTACGCACGAAGGTGGCGTGCCGCCCGTCGTCTGGCAGGCTTCTGCGCTTCCCGCCCAGGAGTCATGCATGCCTCGCCTCCTTTTCTGCTCTCTCGCGGCGCTTGCTTCGCTCGCCGCGCTTGCGCCTGCCGCCCTCGCTGAAGGCGACGCCCCGACACCCGCCGAGGTCATCGACGCCGCGCTCCTGGAAGCCGCGCCCCTCGACGGACGTGCGGCCGAGCGCCTCGTGCGTACCCCGCGCGCGTGGTCGATCGGCGGTGAGGAGCCGAAGAGCCCCTGGTCGTTCTCGCTGGGGCTCGCGCTGAGCCTCGCGCAAGGCAACAGCGACTCGTTCGACCTCACGGCGGACGGTGCGTTGACCTACGAGAGGGACCCTTGGCAGCTCAAGGTGAAGACGACCTTCGCCTACGGCGAGAAGGACGGCTCGACCGCCACCGAGGCGCTCCACGTCACCGTGCACGCCGAGCGCAAGCTGAGCGAGCGGGTCTACCTCTTCGGCAACCTGGACTTCGACCGCGACGAGCCTGCCGGGCTCGAGTACCGCTGGACCCCTGTGGGAGGCATCGGCTTCGTGCTGATCAAGGGGCGGACGATCGAGCTCAAGGGGGAGATCGGCGCGGGCTACACATCCGAGAAGCGTATCGGAAGGTCCAGCACCGGGAGCCCGGCGGGGTACCTCGGCTTGGAGTACGCCAAGACGTGGGACAGCGGGGCGAAGCTCACGGCCGAGTACAAGTTCATCCCGAACCTGGGTGACTTCGATCTGAGCGTAATGACGTGGAGCCTGAAGTTTGCCCAGCCGCTCAGCGGCGTGATCGACCTGACGATCTCGCTGCGCGTCGACCACGTGCTCGAGCCGCCCGCACCGTCCGACGCCACGGACGTGCTGTTCGGTTTGGGGCTGCGCGCGAACTTCTAACGCGGGGCGGCCCGGCTACCCTGGGCGCCATGCTCAGCGTCAGCGATCTCAAGAAGGGCCTCGTCATCGATTACGACGGCGCCCCGTGCAGCATCCAGTCCGTGAAGTCCACGTCGCCGAGCGCGCGCGGGGGCAACACGATCACGCACGTCCGTCTGCGCAACTTGCGGACGCGGCAGAAGATCGATGTCTCGTTCCGGGGCAGCGAGTCGTTCGCCGAGTCCGATTTCGAGAAGCGGCCCTGCCAGCTCCTCTACACGGAGAAGGGCAACTACCACTTCATGGATGCGGAGAACTACGAGCAGTTCGCCATCCACGAGGACGACCTCGAGTGGGAGAAGGGCTTCCTCGTCGACGAGATCGAAGGCGTTCGCGCCTTGCGCTCGGACGAGGAGTTGCTGGGCATCGAGCTGCCGAACTCCGTCGCGCTGAAGATCACGGACACGACGCCGGCCATCAAGGGTGCGTCCGTCAATGCCCGCACCAAGCCTGCCACGCTCGAGACCGGCTTCACCGTGCGTGTCCCCGAGCACATCGGTGACGGCGAGACCATCAACGTCGATACGCGCACCGGCGAGTTCCTCGGCCGCGCGACGTAGGTGTGCCTGCGGCGCAGGCACACCGGGTAGGGGCGACCCTTGTGGTCGCCCGGGACGCGTACTCCGTCGTGCGCCCTTACCCGTAGGGGCGACCCTTGTGGTCGCCCGCGAGCCTCGTAGGCGCGTGTCCGTGTCCGTGTCCGTGTCCGTGTCCGTGTCGGTGGGCACGTACAATACGGGCGGCCACAAGGGCCGCCCCTACATGGTAAGTCCCGACGTAGCAGGACGCGCTCGGGCGGGGACAAGCCCCGCCCCTACCCGGCACGGTTCGGCACGAACCGTGCCTACTTCAATCGCCGATGCTTGCCCTTGCGCTCGCCCTGCCTGCCCATATCCGCCAGCTCCTGCGCACGGCGCTCGTGGTAGGTCTCGTAGTTGCCCTCCCAGAAGCGCGCGCGACCCTCCTCCTCGAACGAGAGGATGTGCGTCGCGACCCGGTCGAGGAAGAACCTGTCATGGGAGACCACGATGGCCGAACCGGCGAACCCATCCAATGCTTCCTCGAGCACCTGGATCGTGGTCACGTCGAGATCGTTGGTCGGCTCATCGACCAGCAGCACATTGCCGCCCTTGCGCAGCATCTTCGCGAGCTGCACACGGTTGCGCTGGCCGCCCGAGAGCGTGCCGACCAACTGCTGCTGATCGGCGCCCCGGAAGTTGAACTTCGACACGTAGGCGCGTGAGTTGACCTTGCGCTTGCCGAGCGAGAGCTCGTCCGCGCCGTCCGTGATGACCTGCCAGACGTTCTTGTCCGGGTCGAGATCGCCGCGGTCCTGGTCGACGTAGCAGAGGTCGACCGTGGATCCCATGTCGACCTCGCCGCTGTCGGCCTTGAGCTGGCCCGCGATGATCTTGAGCATCGTGGTCTTGCCCGTGCCGTTGGGGCCGATGACGCCCAGGATGGCACCAGGCGGCAGCTCGAACGTGACGTCCTTCAGAACGGACTTGTCGCCGAACGACTTGCACACCCCGTTCAGGTTCACGACCTTCGTGCCGAGCTTTTGCGTGACCGGGATCATCAGCGCGAAGTCGTCCGTGCGCTTCTGCTGGTCCTGGTGCGATTGGAAGAGCTCCTGGTAGTCACGGATACGCGCCTTGTTCTTGGCCAGGCGACCCTTCGGGTTGCGTCCGATCCACTCGCGCTCGCGCTCGAGGCGCTTCTTGCGCGCCTTGGAGTGCGCGTCCTCGCTCTTGGTCTCGCGTGCGCGCTGCTCGAGGTAGATCGAGTAGTTGCCCTTGTAGGGGTTGGCCCTGCCCTCGCGCATCTCGAGCATCCACTGCGCGACGTTGTCGAGGAAGTACCGGTCATGCGTGATGGCGATGACCGTGCCGTCGTACTCATCGAGGTGGCGCTCGAGCCAGTACACGGCATCAGCGTCCAGGTGGTTGGTCGGCTCATCGAGCAGCAGCACGTCGGGATGCTGCAAGAGGATCTTGCAGAGCGCCACGCGGCGGCGCTCGCCACCCGACAGGGGGCCGACGTCGGCGTCCCACGGCGGCAGACCCAGGGCATGGCTGGCCTGCTCGAGCGTGTGCTCGATCTCCCAGGCGCCCTTGCTCTGGATGTCGAGTTCGACCTGCGCCATCTCCGCCGAGACACGCTCCATGGCGGCCTCGTCGCTGTAGACCTCTTCCTTGCCCATCTCGTCGCCGAGCTCGTCGTAGCGCTTGAGCAGGCCGACGACCTCGCTCATGGCCTCATCCAGGTTCTCGCGCACCGTCCCGGGCGTGAGTTCGGGTTCCTGGGAGAGGTAGCCGATGCTCAGGCCGTCCGGGGTCCAGCGGGTTCCATCGAACTCGTCGTCCACCCCGGCCAGGACCCGCAAGAGGGTCGTCTTGCCGCTGCCGTTGTGGCCGATCACGCCGATGCGGGCGCCGCGGATGAACCGCAGGTTGATGTTGTCCAAGACGACCTTGCGGCCGTAGGTCTTGTTTACGCGCTGAAGGTCGAAGACGTACTCGCTGCTCATCGGCGCTGTTGTACGGCTAGGATCTAGATTGCGCGGCCTTTGGGCCGAGCGCCCCGTGGAGGCATCTCATGCGCTCAGGCATCAAGACGTGGCTCGTCAACGTGACCTGCGGCCTGCTGGCCTACACTGGATCCCGATTCATCTGGGCCGAGAAGGACTCCGGCTTCACCAAGCTGCCCTTCGAGCTGCTCACCTTCGCGGCCTTCTACCTGATCCTCCAGGTGCTGATTCGGGGCCGGAAGCTCGCCCAGAAGAGCAAGGCGTCGTAGGTCGCCCGGAGGGACCGGATCCACCCATGCAGCTCCGCTTCGTCCTCTTCAGCCTGCTCGCAGCCGCTCTGGTCGCCGCGCTGCTTCTCGGCTGGGACGAGATCTTCCCGGGCCCGCTCGAGGACGGCGCCGACCCTGCAGCGCAGGGGCCCCCCGAGCTCCTCCAGGCCGAGGGACCGGGCGACGTGGCCGCGAGACCCGGGCTCGAAGGACGCACCGGATCCGAGGCGGAGGCCTTGCGTGCGAAGCGAGGCGACGTCGAGGTGCTCGTCCTCGGGCGTGGGGGCGCTCCCTTCCCCGGCGCGCTGGTCGTCGTGCGCACCGTTGACGGTCGAGTGGCGGGCGATGTCGCTGACCACGTGGAAATCACGGACTTCGACGGCCGGGTCGTGTTCCGGGACCAGCCGTACGACGGCAGCCGCGTTCTCGGGATTCAAGCGCTGCATCAGGAGACCTTCTTCGGCGATCGCCCTGCCTCGCAGGCCCCACGCGTGGGGACCGTCCCCATCACGGGTCCTCGCCACACGTACATGGCGGAGACCGGATTCTGGATGACTGTCCGTGTCGTCGACGCGGAGAGCGGCAGGCTCGTCAAGGGTGCGCAGCTTCGTGGCGATGATTCGAGGGAGAAGGACAACAAGGCCTGGGTGAAGGCGCCGGCACGCTTCTTCGTCGTACCGCCCGTGCCGCCCATCACGCGCCATGCACACCTCGGCTTCACAACGGCGCCCCTCGCCGGGTGGAGCCTGTGGGAGAGCAACGAGGTCCGGACCGTGATCAGCCCGTACGCGCGCGAGCTGCTCTACATCTACCCCATGCGGCGGGAGCTTCCTCTCACCGTGGCCTTGGTTGACAGCGAGGGGCGTGCCATGGAGGCGACGTACAAGGAGTTGAAGATCGGTGACGTGAAGCCGCGTCACCTCAGCTGGGACACCGACGCCTTCGGCCGGCTCGTGTTCAAGGGCGTGCCGTGGTTGCGCGACGAGCTGGTGCTGCTCGAGGTCGCGTCCAAGGATAAGGAACGCACGGCGCTCGACGTGTTCCGAATCCCGCCGCACGAAGGCGCACGCGTTTCGCGAACCATGCGCATTGACACCCATGTCGTCCTCCACGGGGACCTGCCTCGCCCGTTCCCCTTGGGGGGCGCCGTGGGCGGCAAGCCGTTCGGCGGCCGCACCAAGAACAAGAGGGACAAGGAACTGATCGTGAGGGTCCTGCGCAGGGACGGTGCACCGGCCGTGGACTGCCGGGTGGCCGTGGACGACGAGTGGCCGGGCGTCTCGCTCACAACGGACGCCCGCGGACGTGCGCACTTCCGGGGTCTCCGGTCGGGCAAGGTCCTCGTCGTCGCGCGCCAAGCCGGCCTCCTGCCCATGACCGGCGGCACCAAGCTGAGTTCGGGCAAGGTCACCAAGCTGACGTTGCGCGAGGGCTCAGGAGGTAGCCTAGACATCGAGGTCGTCGACGACGACGGCAAGCCGCTCAGCTACGCGACCCTGCGTGTCGCCACGCCATCGAGGCTTCCTTGGCTGGACGTTCACGACGGCATCCAGCGCTTGGATCCGTTCGCAGATCACCGGGGGCGGCGGACCCTTGAGCACGTCGAGCCGGGTTCCATCTTGATCCACACCTACTGGGGCTCGCGCAAGGGCGAGCAGCGCCTCAAGCTGGCGGAGGGTGAGAGGAAGAGCGTGCGCATCGTTCTTCCCAAGCCCCACAAGTTCAAGGGCGAAGGCAAGTAGCGCGAACCCCGGGCCCCTCGGTAGCGTTCGGAGACGCATGCGACGTCGACTCTCCTGGCTGCCGTTCCTGCTCGCGATCCTCGCGGGCATGTGGCTGCTCTGGCCTACGGACGACGTTGGCCGCGGAGGGGTGGAGGTCGACGATCCCGCTCGAAGCGGTGAGGCGCCCGACCTGATGTCGGCGGAGGGCCTCGGCAAGGATGCGAAGCCCCCCAAGCTCAAGACGCGCGCGCCAGGCACCGGCGCCACGAAGACCGCGGGGCCGTCCCAGGCCTGCACGATCAAGGTCTACGGACCCGCACGACAGCCGCGTGTCGGCATGCCCGTGCGCATCCGCGATCCGCGCGACGCACGGGAACAGGTCACCCTCCTGACCAACCACGCGGGCATCGTCACCGTGCCCGGTGTCGCGCTCGACGGCTCCGTCGAGGCGGCGGCGCTCTCGTCGTGGCGCCCGGACGCTGCGGTGCTCGGGCGCGTACGGCTGACCAAGCCAATCCACCAGATCCTGTGCCCCGGCGGCCTCGTCCTCGAGACGACCTTCGTCGATGCCGTCAGTGACGCCGACATGGATCTTGCGTGGACGCCCTTCCCAACGATCGAACACCCGCCGCCGCTCGCGGTCGCTGGCCGCGCAACGGTCGCCGTGCTGCCGGGTGACAAGACGCGCATCGGTTTCTCCCTCGAGAACTCCCTGTTGCCCGCGCACGTCGCCTGGGAACCGTCAGGCTGGACCACCCGCGTGTCGCGGCGCGCGCGCAAGCTTGTCATGACGTATCCGCTCAGGCGCCACGCGCGCGTCCACGTGGTGGCCGAGGAACATGACGGCAGCGGCACGCAGCGGGCCCGCGTCGAGGGGTTTGCGATCGCCGGGCGCCACGTCACGCGCGACGTCACGTGGATTCCCGATCGCGGCGGCATGCTCGTGCGCGGCATCCCCTACTTCCGCGATCGTCCCCTCGAGGTGCTGGTCACCCGTCCCGCGAAACCGCCCGGCCCCGACGAAGAAGAGATCGAGGACCGCATCGAGTTGGACGTCGAGGTGATGGAGGAGGCGTCCGAGCGGGAGTTCGTGGTGCACAGCGATGTCTACGAGGAGGCCCACGAGGACGCCGCGCTCGGCAGGAAGCCGTTGCCGCCGACGTGGGAACAGCTCTGCACGGTGAAGGCTCGCTTTCCCAAGAACCCGCTGCAATCCGTGCTGTTCGGCGCCGACGGCGACACGATGGAGATCGGCTTCGACCACAATCGTCGTGGTACCGCAGTCCCGGAGGGGGAGGCCGAGGTCCTGGTGCTCGACCGTGCGGGCAAGCCGGTCGGCGGAGCGCGGGTGTGGTGCTCCCGTCTCGCCGAACGCACGGATGCAAGCGGTCGCGCGCGTTGGCGCGCCCTCCCAGCCGGGGAGCAGACCGTGCGCCTCGACGAGCCGGGCTTCGTCTCCACGAGCGCGCCCGTCGTCGTGCGCTCCGGCCAACGCACCAAGATCACCCTGCGCGAAGCCGCGGGCAGCACGCTCGAGGTACGGGTCGTTGACAAGAAGGGCGAGCCGCTGCCGTACGCCATGGTCGCGCTCGACGTGAAGTCAGGCTGGATCGACATCGAGGACGGCGTGCAGCGCATCGATCCGTTCACCGACATCCGCGGCCGCCGCACCATGCGCAACGTCCCGTCGGGCAAGCGCATCGTGCGCGCGCACTGGGGCGGCCTGGACGGCTACGCCACGGTGGTCGTGAAGCCAGGCCAAGCGGCCAAGGTCACGGTCACGCTGAAGGAGTGACGACGGCCTTCAGCGGCCCGCCGCCCGACGCGGCGCGTTTCATGAACGCGGGCAGTTCTTCGAGCGGCAGATGCTCCTGCAGAAGCAGCCCAGGCTCGATGAAGCCGCCTTCCAGCAGGCGCAGCGCCTCGGCGAAGTGAAACGGCGTGTGGTGGAACGAGGCGGTCACCAGCAGCTCTTCGTAGTGCAGCCGCTGCGTGTCGAGGGCCACATTCGTGCGCTCGGGGGGGCCGCCGAAGAGGTTGACGCGCCCACCCGGTGACACGGCGGCCAACGCCAGCTCCCAGGCGGCGGTCGAGCCCACGGCCTCGATGACCAAGTCGGCCTTCACCGGGTCGGGGTCGAACTCATGGGCGAGCTCGGAGCGTTCCGCGCCGAGCTCGAGCGCGATCGTCGCGCGCTCGGGGCGGCGACCGACGGCCAGGACATGCGCCCCGCTCGCCGCCAGCACCTTGACCCAGAGCAAGCCGAGCGCGCCCGTGCCGATCACCACCGCGCGCTCGCCGCGCCGCGCCGGCGTGCGGTCGTTGCCCTTGATGACGCACGCGAGCGGTTCGGTGATCGCCGCCGCTTCGGTGGCCAGGCCCTCGGGGATGCGGTGCAGGTTCCCGGCCACGATGCGCGCCGGCACGATCAGCTTCTCGGCGAAGAAGCCGCCGAGCCAGACCATGTCCTCGCACTGCGCCGTCATGCCGTGGTCGCACGCGCGGCACGTCCCGCAGGAGGCGGAGTTCGCCGGTACGACGCGGTCGCCGACGGCGAAGCTCGTGACGCCCTCGCCGACGGCGTCGATGACCCCCGCGCCTTCGTGGCCGAACGGCAGCGGCGGTCGGCCCATGCGCGCGTGGTATCCGCGCCGGTAGACCTTGATCGACGTGCCGCCGGTGACCGCAGCCTCGACCGCGACGCGCACCTGGCCGGGACCCGGCGCGGGGGCCGCGACGTCCTTGATGACGAGGTCGGCCGGGCCTCGCAAGATCGCCGCGCGCATGCTCGACGAATCGCTCGTCGAGGTGTCAGTCACCGAAGCCCTCGCCTTGCAGCACCATCACCTTGCACACGTCGTCGCCGGGTTCGGCCGCGTGCGCGAAGGCTTCCGCCGTCTTCGCCAGCGGGTAGCGGTCGCTGATGAGCGAGCTGACGTCGATCTCACCGTCGAACACGACACGCGCGGCTTCCTCGGCCAGATCCACGGACGCCGAGTAGCTTCCGAGCAGCCGTTTCTCGCCCATGCAGAGGTCGCCGACGTCGAGCTGGGCGCTCTCGCCGCGGCGCGTGTTGGCGAACAGCAGGACGGTTCCCCCGGGACGCGTCGCACCTACGGCTTCGGAGACGGGCACGCCACCCGGTGCCGCGACCAGGGCATGATCGGCGCCGCGACCGCGGGTGAGCTCGCGGCAGGCTTCGCCGAGGTCGCGCGAGAGGGGATCGATGGTGTCGATGGCACCCATGTCGCGGGCGCGCTGACGCCGGCCCGGAAGCGGATCGCTGCCGACGACCTCCGCGCCTTCGCGCGCGGCCAACTGCATCAGGATCAGGCCGATGCTGCCGAGCCCGACGACGACCACCAGGTCGCCTTCGTCCACGCCGGCCAGCCGCACGGCCTTCAGCGCCGTGTTGACCGGCTCGACGAACGTGGCGTCTTCGAAGGACACACCACCCGGCACGGCGGTCAGCCCGCCCTCAGCCACGATCCACGGCATCACGCGGACGTACTCCGCGTACCCGCCGCCGGCGGCCTCGAAGCCGGCCGTGATGCCCGTCTTCTGGTACTGCGGGCACTGCGCGAACAAGCGCCGCCGGCTGTACCAGGAGTCGCGCTCGGGCACATGGTGGTAGAGCGCCACGCGGTCGCCCTCGGTCCAGCCGTCCACATCGCCCCGCGTCGCGACGATCGTTCCGGCGGTCTCATGCCCGTAGATCCGCGGCGGCTCGTGCAGCCCCAGGCGGACCTTCTTGATGTCGGTCCCGCAGACGCCGCAGGCCGCCACGCGGACGAGGACTTCGCCCTCGGCGAGCTCGGGGACCGGGATCTCCTCGATCCGGAGGTCGTCCTTGCCGCGGTAGACGGCAGCCTGTTGGGTCGTGGGAAGCGTCACAGGGCGCGATCCTATCCGCGAAGCAAGTGTGTGGCGGCTAGACTCCTGGGCCCAACCCCCGGAGGTGAGCGCATGCGCGCTGTGGTGATTCGTGAGCACGGCGGCTACGACAAGCTGGTCTTCGAAGAGCGCGATGTGCCCGAACCGGGGCCCGGTGAGGTGCGCATCGCGGTCCGGGCAGCGGGTCTGAATCACCTCGACGCCTGGGTCCGGCGCGGTGTGCCGGGCCACCGCTTCCCGCTGCCGATGGTGCCTGGCTGCGATGGGGCCGGCGTCCTCGACGCCCTGGGCGCCGGCGTGACCCGCTTCGAGCTGGGGCAGCGTGTCTTGATCGCGCCCGGCGTGGTCGAGGGCGACGACGGCGCCACCGCCGCGGGCCGGGACCATCTCTCGCCGAGCTACGGCATTTTCGGCGAGACGCGCGACGGCACGTGCGCCGAGCAGATCGTCGTTCCGGCGCGCAACGCGATCCCGATCGCCGACCACGTGTCCTTCGAGGACGCGGCGGCCTTCCCCCTCGCGACGCTCACGGCGTGGAACATGGTCGTGCGTCGCGCGCAGCTGGAGGCGGGGGAGACGATCCTCATCCACGCGGCCGGCAGCGGCGTGTCGACCGCGGCGATCCAGATCGCCAAGCTCGCCGGCGCGTCGAAGATCATCACGACCACCAGCACGGCGGCCAAGGCCGACCGCGCCCGCGAGCTCGGCGCCGACGAGGTGATCGACTACAGCGATCCCACCTGGTCGAAGCAGGTGAAGTCCCTGACGGCCGGCCGCGGTGTCGACGTCGTCATCGACCACGTCGGCGAGGCGACGTTCGCGAACTCGCTGAAGACGCTCGTCCGGGGCGGACGCTACGCCTTCTGCGGCGCGACCACCGGCCCCAAGGGCGACATGAACCTCAACCTCGTGTTCTTCAAGTACATCAGCGTGCTCGGCAGCACGATGGGTAGCCTCGGCGACGTGCACGTGATCACGCGGTTGCTCGAGGCCGGCAAGCTCAAGCCCATCGTTGACGCCGTGCTTCCGCTGAGCGAGATCGGCGAGGCCCACCGGCGGCTCGAGGCGCGCGAGGTCTTCGGCAAGCTCGTGCTCACCCCGTAGGAGATTGCATGTCGTACGACACGATCACGGTCGACATCGACGACGGCATCGCCGTCATCACACTCAACCGTCCCGACGTGCGCAACGCCATCAACCAGCAGATGGTCGATGACCTGCACGTGGCTCTCGAGGCCCTGGAGCAGGACGAATCCCTCTCGGCGCTCATCCTCACCTCGGCGGGCGGCAAGGCCTTCATGTCGGGGGCGGACATCGCCGAGCTGCGGGAGCGCCGCCGCGATGACGCGCTGAAGGGCATCAACAGCAGCCTCTTCGCCCGGCTCGAGCGCTTTCCGAGGCCGACCGTCGCGGCGATCGTTGGTTGGTGCCTGGGCGGTGGCTGCGAGCTGTCCCTGACGTGCGACTTCCGGGTGGCCGGGCGCTCCTCCAAGTTCGGGCAGCCCGAGGTGGGGCTGGGCATCATGGCGGCAGCCGGGGCGACGCGCCGGTTGCCTGCGCTCGTGGGCTTGGCGGCCGCCCGCCGGCTGCTGTTCTCGGGCGCGATCATCGACGTGGACGAGGCCGCGTCGATCGGCCTCGTCGACCGGGTCGTCGAGGACGCCGAGGTACTGGCCGCGGCGCGCGAGCTGCTGGCGCCGATCCTGAAGCAGGCGCCGGAGGCCGTGAAGCAGACCAAGCGAGCGCTGCAGGCCTGGGTGCACGGGGCCGGCGAGGCCGAACTGATGGAGCTCGACAACGAGATCCAGTCCGGCCTCTTCGAGCATCCCGACAAGTTCGCTCGCATGGACGCCTTCCTGGCGCGCCGCAAGGCCAAGCAGGACGCCAAGAAGGACGCCTGACCTCCCATGAAGATGGGCGACGGGATTCGCGGCGGGAGCCGCGACCGGCCCTACACTTGGGGCCAGTTTGCTTCGGGCAACGCGCGCATCCGGACGCGTGGGATGGGCCCGGGAGGTAGCTTCGTGATGATTCGCACCCTTGCCGTCCTTGGACTTCTCGCCGTCGGCGTCGCCCTGCAGGGCTGCGCGGCGGGTCCCGGTCACACACGTGCTGCGGGCGCGGGCCTCGGGGCCGCGACGGGCGCCATCATCGGCGCGGACGTCGCCGGCCGCGGCAACCGCGGCACGGGCGCGCTGCTCGGCGGCCTGCTTGGCTACGTGGTCGGCTCGGACATGGGCGACAACGTCGCGCGCGACCAGGAGCGGTGCGGCCAGCCGTGCCCCCCGCGCACGCGCAAGGTCCGGCGTCGCGTCATGCGGCCTCGTCAGGTGACCGTCTACGAGGAAGTGATCGTGGAGGAAGACGTTCCGTGCGGCCGGTAGCGCCGCAGCACGACTGATACGTCGTCGGCGTCTCCCACACGACGTTCCGTCGCGCAGGGCCCATCGGGCGTAGGCGGGCCTGTGCACGCTCGCCAGCTCGCGTGCTGGCTCGGCTGGCACATTCTGGGGTGGGCCCGCACTGCCAGCTGCATGTAGGGGCGGCTCATGGAGCCGCCCGCGAACCTCGTTGACGCGTGTCCGTGTCGGTGACGGTGTCCGTGTTCGTGTCCGTGGGCAGCAGCCCACGTGATACCGTTCCCGGCCAACGGGAGCGGAACCATGAGCATCGACCCTGTCACCGCCATCGACCCTGTCACCGCCATCGAACGGGTACTCGTCATCGGCGCCGGCACCATGGGCCACGGCATCGCGCACGTCGCCGCCCAAGCAGGCTGCAAGGCGTTCCTCTACGACGTCGATCCCGCCGTTGTCGAGAGCGGCCTGGGCAAGGTGAAGGCCAATCTCCAGAAGGGCGTCGATCGCGGCAAGGTCACGCAAGAGGCGATGGACGCCGCGCTGGCGAACCTCGCTGCCGCACCGGCCGACCTGGCCGAAGCCGCCGCCGACATGGACCTCGTCGTCGAAGCCGTGCCGGAGCGCATGGAGCTCAAGCAGTCGATCTTCCAGACGCTCGGCGCTGCCTGCCCAGACCACGCGATCCTCGCTTCGAACACCTCGTCGCTGCCGGTGACGGAAATCGCCGCAGCGAGCGGCTGCCCCGAGCGCGTGCTCGGCATGCACTTCTTCAATCCGGTGCACCTGATGAAGCTGCTCGAGATCGTCAAGACCGAGCAGACGTCGGACGAGGTGCTCACGGCGGTACGCGAACTTGGCGAGCGCTGGGGCAAGACGTGCGTGGTCGTCAAGGACTCGCCCGGCTTCGCCACGAGCCGCCTGGGCCTCGTGCTCGGCCTCGAGGCCATCCGTATGGTCGAGGAGGGCGTGGCGAGCGCGCAGGACATCGACACGGCGCTCGAGCTTGGCTACCGCCATCCGATGGGACCGCTGAAGCTCACGGATCTCGTCGGCCTCGACGTGCGTCTGGGCATCGCCGAGCACCTCGCGAACGTGCTCGACGACCGCCGCTTCGATCCGCCGCAGCTCATGCGCGATATGGTCGCGGAGGGCAAGCTCGGCAAGAAGAGCGGCCAGGGCTTCTACGACTGGTCCTAGCCGCCGATCTCCGTATCTCGGCAGGACCCGGGAATGCCGCACGATTCGCGTCCGTCCTTGATCGGCATGCGGGTGGCGCGTCCAATGCCCCCAGGTAGCGGAGATCGTGAATCATGAGTACCCCGGCCCCGTCCGTCGCCTTGGAGCCCACCGCCCTACGTTGGCGGTGTGATCCGTCCCTCTTCGAGTTCGCTACGACGGCGGAGGTGACGCCGGCCGATACCGTGGTCGGTCAAGACGTCGCGGTCGATGCCCTGCGCTTCGGCCTCGAGACGAGCGCGCCGGGGCAAAACGTCTTCGTGCGCGGCCTGACGGGCACGGGGCGCGCCACGCTCGTGCGGCGGCTGCTGGAAACGATCCGCCCGGACTGCCCGCTGCCGTCCGATCGCGCCTACGTCTACAACTTCGCCCAGCCCGATCGGCCCCGCCTGCTGAGCCTGCCGCGCGGCCAGGCCGAGACCTTCCGCCGGCGCATGGACGCGTTCATCACGTTCATCCGCGACGACTTCGCCCAAGCGCTGGGCTCCGACGTCGTGAAGGCGCGCTCCGCGGACATCGAGCGGCAAGCCGCCGAGGACCTGCAGGAGATCGCCCGTCCATTCGAAGAGGAGCTGCGCGCCGCGGGCCTGACGATGCTCATGCTTCAGGCCGGGCCGGTGAGCCGGCAGATCATCGCGCCGCTCATCGAGGACGAGCCCGCGCCGCCGGAGCGCATCGAGAGCCTGCGCCGTGAGGGCAAGCTCACCGACGACCAGATCAAGGAGCTGGCCGAGAAGATCAGCACGTTCACCGACCGCATGCGGATCCTGGGCAAGGGCGTGCAGGAGATCCAAGATCGACGCATCGCCTCGCTCAACGAGCTGATCCAGCGCGAAGCGCATGCGCTCGTGGATGGCGCCCTCGCCTCGATCCGGAAAGACTTCGAGGCGGCGGACACCAGCGCCTTCCTGGATGACGTCGTCGAGGACCTGCTGACGCGTCGCCTGGGCGAGCTAGGCGACGGTGGAGGCTTCTCGGAGCGCTACCGCGTCAACGTCGTGCTCAAGCACACCCTCGATGACCCGTGTCCCGTCATCGTGGAGAACGCACCCTCCGTCCAAGCGCTGCTCGGCATGATCGACCGCTCGCTCGATCCGGACGACGACGTCTACGCCCCGCAGATGATGATTCGGGGCGGCTCCCTGCTCCGGAGCGACGGCGGCTACCTCATCGTCGAAGCGCGCGACATCCTCAGCGAGCCGGGCGCATGGAAGGCGCTCGTGCGCACGCTGCGTGGGGGACGAATCGAGCTCTCACCGCCGGACATGCCGGTGCCGTGGCAAGTGCCCGCCCTCAAGCCGGAGCCCATCCCCGTCAATCTCAAGATCGTCCTGTTGGGGGATCCTGGGCTGTACTACGCGCTCGACGCGCAGAACCCGGATTTTCGCGATCACTTCAAGGTGCTGTCGGACTTCGAGAGCACCGTGCCGCGCGACAGCGAGGGCATGGGGTTCTACGCGACGGTGCTGGCATCCATCATCCAGCGCGAGGAACTGCTGCCCTTCGACCGGGCCGGCGTCGCGGCCCTCTGCGAGCACGGCGCACGCATCGCCGCACAAGAGGATCGTCTCACCGCACGATTTGGCCGATTGGCCGATGTCGCGCGTGAGGCCGCCTACCTCTGCGAGAAGGGCGCCGAGCGGCTCGTGAACGCAGAGCACGTCACCCATGCGGTGCGCCGCACGAAGGCGCGCGCCGACCTGCCCGCTCGCCGCTTCCGCGAGATGATCGCGAAGGGCAAGATCCGCGTGAACACCCAAGGCAAGGCCGTCGGCGAGGTGAACGGCCTCGCGGTCATGACCGCCGGGCCGCTCACATACGGCTTCCCGAATCGCATTACGGCGACGGCGGGCGCCGGTTCGGCCGGCACGATCAGCATCGAGCGCGAAGCGGAGCTGTCGGGTGCGATCCACACGAAGGGCTTCTACATCCTTGGGGGCTTGCTGCGCTACCTGCTGAAGACGGATCACCCGCTCGCGTTCAGCGCGTCGGTCGCGTTCGAGCAGAGCTACGGCGGCATCGACGGTGACTCCGCCTCGGGGGCCGAGATGTGCTGCCTGCTCAGCGCGCTGACCGACGTGCCCATCCGCCAGGATCTCGCCATGACGGGCGCGATCGATCAGGTGGGCAACATCCTGCCCATCGGTGGCGTGAACGAGAAGATCGAGGGCTTCTACGACGCGTGCGTTGATTGCTGCGACCTGACCGGGACGCAGGGTGTGATCATCCCGCTGACGAACAAGGGCGACCTGATGTTGCGCCACGACGTCGTGGCGGCGTGCGCGGAGGGCCGGTTCCACGTCTACACGGTGGACACCATCCAAGAAGCCATGGCCCTGCTGCTCGGTCGGCCGGCGGGAACGCGCGACGCCGACGGCGCCTATGGCGAGGGATCGCTGCTGCGCCTCGCCGTCGACCGCATGCGTGCGTTCTGGGAGATGGCGATCCGCACGCGGGGTGGTGCGTAGTCTCGTAGGGGAGACGCTGGTGCCGTCACGCCACGGCGCAAGGTCGAACATCAGGCTGGGTAGGGCGGGGACAAGCCCCGCCCCTACGCGGGTGCTGACGACGGCCGAGCGGGGCGCCCAGCCGAGACGCTACGGCAACTTCGTGATGCGGTAGATCCCGATGAAGGTCGAGACGTAGAGCGAGCCGTCCGGGGCCGTGCAGATGTCCAGCGGATGGTTGGCGTCGCCCGTTACGACGAAGGCGGCGAACGTCGACTCGGAGTCGATGTCGACGAAGCCGTCGCCCGACATGGCGAAGCGCTCGATCGTGTGATCCTCGTAGGTGCAGAGGAACAGGTTGTTGGCGTAGGCCGCACCCCAGGCCGTGCCGTCGTGCCAACAGAGGCCGGTCGGCACGATGACCGTCTGCCAGTTCTTGATCTTGAAGCCCGTCTCGGGCGGCGGCGGCGACCCGCCCCACTCGAAGTTCTTGCCGGCCTGAAGGAAGTTGAGTTCGTCATCCGCGGCGGGGCCGTTGTCGACGGCGAACAGGCCGCCCGCCGTCGGGTGTACCGCCATGCCGAACGTGTTGCGGATGCCGCGGCACCACTCGGGGTCCATGGGGACCGGGTTGCCGGCCGCGGCGACAGCGGGGACCGTACTGACGTCGTAGCGCAGGACCTTGCCCGCCAGACTCGTGCTGGAGTCGGCCTGGGCGTTGGCCTCCACGCCGACGTCGCCCAAGCTGAGGAAGAGGTTGCCGGCGAGGTCGAAGACGAGTTCCCCGCCGTTGTTGATGCCCATGGGCGGCGAGACGGGCAGATCGTCGATCATCACCGTCTCGTTCGTGCCGACGTTGCCGGCCGCCGTGTAGCGGAGCACCTGGATGCGGTCGACGGTCATCGCCATCCCGTCGCCCGGGACGCACGCAAGGACGTAGACGTACGGCGTGTTGCTCGTGCCGAAGTCCGGCGCCAACGCCAGGCCCAGGAGGCCGTTGTGTCCGCCGTTCAGCACGTCGATTGTCGCGAACGGCGTGGCCTCGAGGCCGCTGGTCGGGTCGATCACGCGCACGTTGCCCGTGTCGACCTCGGTGAAGAACACGCGGTCGTCGCCGGCCGGCGCCACGGCGACCTTGCCGTGCTTGACGGGTGTCATCGCCGGCGCGCTGTGGACCGTCTCGGCGACGAAGCCCGCGGCCAGGCTCTCGAATACGGCCGGGATCACGGCCACGGTCACGGTGTCGGAGGTCTGCCCGCTCGCGTTCATCGCCGTGATGACGTGCGCGGTCGTCGAGGCTTCGGCGGCCGGCGTGCCGGTGATCGTGCCCGTCGTCTGATCGAGCGTCAGCCCGCCCGGCAGGGCCGGCACGGCGGTGAACGACGACGGCGCGCCGCCGCCGATCGAGGGAACGTTGGCTGCGATGGCCGCGCCCGCGATGTACACCGCCGGATCGATGGCGTACTGCAGGTTGGACGGCGCGGCGGAAGACGAGCCGCCTCCGCCGCAAGCGGTCGTCGAGGCCAGGAACAGGAGGACGGCGGCGGCTCGGAGCGTGGGATGGAGGAACATCGGGGGATGACCCTTTCAGGCGGACGAACCGTCAGCTAGACATAGTTGAGGGTCGTGTTGATGTCCTGGGTCTCGGGGAACACGGGTGCCGCGCTCTGGCCCATGTGGTTGGCGACGGCTTCCTTGAAGATGTCGCGGTAGTCGAGGCCGTAGCCGAGCCAGTTGTTGTCGGCGATGTCGGACTCGGTGACGGGCGGGCCGTAGAGACCCTTGTTCACGCCTCCGCCCAGGGCGAAGAACATGTTGCCGTGGCCGTGGTCCGTGCCGTTGGAGCCGTTCTCGAAGTTGCGGCGGCCGAACTCGCTCGAGATCAGGATCAGCATGTCGTTCCACACACCGAGCGCCTTGCACTCGTCGGCGAAGACACCGATGCCTTGGTCCAGGCGCGCGATGAGATTGGCCATGTTGCCGGCCTCGTTGCCCTGGTTGCCGTGCGTATCCCAACCACCGACGCCGGTCATGAAGATCTGCGTCTCGAATCCGCCGCGAATCAGCATCGCGGCGTCCCGGATGTAGCGGCCCGGGGAGTTCGTCGGATAGAGGTCTGCGAACGGTGAACCCGTGCCGTCATCCAGGTAGTCACCAACCGCCTGCTGGATCTGGTCCGTGAGTTGGACACCCTGATTGAGGGCGTTCTTGGCTTCTGTGGTGAGCGTGTCGCCGGAGTAGCTCTGCAGCACGTTCGCCAGAGCCGCCAATCGGTGCTGGTGGTCCTCGGTCGAGATGCTGCGGCTCTGGAAGTCGAAGCCCGACAGCGATCCCGCCATGAACGGGTTCGTCGATCCGCCCTCGAACTCCAGCGGCCGGCCGAGGCCGATCGCCGCCGCACCCATGGGCGTGGGCGCGTAGTTGTCGGCGTAGCGGGCGATCCATCCGCTCTCGGAGATACCGAGCGGATCGAACTCGTCGCGCACGCCCCAGCTGTGGACGTCCTGGCTGATGAAGTGACTGAGGTTGGCGCTCGGGTAGCCGACCATCCGGAACGCGGCGCCATCGCCGTCGTTGAAGATCTGCGCGACGTTCGCCAAGCTCGGATGGAGCTTGTAGCCGGTCTCGCCGATGTCCAGCGCGTTGGCTTCCTGGATCGCGATGGTCGAACGGCGTGCGTAGTACGCGTTGTTGCCCGTCGGTACCAGCAGGCTGAGCCCGTCGTAGCCGCCGTAGGCGAACAGCGACAGGATGCGCTTGTGGTTCGTCAACGGAGCACCCGTCGCGGTGGGCAGCAAGCCCTTGCCGAACGGGCCGAGGGCGGCCAGGCCGGCACCCGCGAGGGTGTAGCGAAGGATGTCACGACGGGTGACGCTCTTGGGAAGATGGTTGGTACGCTTGCACATGGTGTTGTTCCCTTCCTCTAGCGCGTCTGGTACGTGGGGTGTTGGGCGAGGATCCATAGCAGGCCCCGGACTCGGTTTTCGGCCTCGGAGGCATCGCCCACGGGGTCGAAGGGATCAGGGGTCACGACGCCGCTGCTGTTGCGCTCGGTGTCGAGGTACGTGATGCACTCCGTGCGCTCGGCAGCCGAGAGCTGCACGTTGAGGCGCGTGGCCAACGAGTCGACCGTGGCGGCGGATGCCGCGTCGGGTGCGGGCAGGAGCTGCAGGGCGGTGATGCCCAGTTCGTTCTGGCCGCCCTGCGACTGTTCTGTCAGGTAGTTCAGCAGATTGGCGCGATCCACCATCCCCTGCGCGGACAGCCACTGCGTGCCGCCGGGCCAGCCATCGACCGTCGGCGGCTGCGTCGGGCGGTGCCCCATGAGACGTAGCGACGTGTCGATGGTGTTCGGGGAGCCAACGAGGTTCGTCGCTCGCATGAAGCCCGTCACGTGCTCGAGGGGGCCCTTCACGAAGCCCGTCTTGGCCTTCGCCGAGAAGAAGGCCTCGCTCCGGAACATCTTCATGAGCACCGGCTTGAGCTCCCAGCCGCCTGCGCGCAGGTCGTTGGCGAGCTCGTTGATCACGTTCTGCGGCGGGGTCTCGTACATGAAGTACTCGAGCAACGCGCGGAGGATCCACTGCGCGACACGATTGACGCCGGTGCCGGCTTCATCCGTCGTGAGGACGATGTCGACCATGCGCTCGTAGTCGTCCGTCTCCCCGTCGCCCGGCGTCTGCGCAGGGATGGTCTGCCCCAGCACGACCTTCGGCTCGTGGTCGTGCCGGCTCGCGTCGAACGTGATGAAGCTCTTGCCCGAGACCTGGTCGAAGCGCTGCCGGTAGCCCGTGAAGGCGCGCGCGGCCGCTACGATGTCGGCCTGCGTGTACTCGATGTCCACACCGAGGCAGAAGAGCTCGAAGAACTCGCGGCCGAAGTTCTCGTTCGGCGCGCTGTCCTGGTTGCTGATGCCGTCGAGCCACACGAGCATGGCGCTGTCGCGCGTCATGTCGATCAGCAGCTGGCGCAGGTTGCCGGCGCCTTGCTTGCGCCAGAGATTCACGTGGTCGATGTAGTAGTGCGTGTTCGATCCGCTCAGCACGGTCGTCGCGGCGGCGAAGTGATCATGCAGCTTGAACGCCAGGTTCTCCTGGAACGGGTTGTCGTTGAGCATGATCATGTACAGCCACCAACGGGCCAGGTCGGTCTCCGAGGGGAAGTCACCGGTCGGGTCGTTCATGTCGACCAGGTAGGTGTTCTTCGCGTCGGTCTCGAGCAGGGTCGTGTCGGCGAACGTCGTCATCGTGTCGATGTAGGTCGAGAGACCGCTCGTGTTGATCTGGTCGTAGTGCGACTGGCTGAACCCAAAGTGCGTGCGGTCGAGGAAATGGCGGATGTCGGCGTCCGTGATGCCCTGCTTGGGGGCAAGCGACTTCTCCTCGGCCCACATCACCTCGATGTTGACCATCGTGACCGCGTCGCCCGAGCCGTTCGATGCGGTGATCTCGTAGTCCTGCGCCGCGGCGGGCGCCGTGGGCATGCCCGTGATGGAACCGTCGACGCCCAGCGTCAGTCCCGCGGGGAGCGTCGGACTGCTGATCCAGGTGTCGGGGTCACCGCCGGTGTAGGCGGGCATGTTGGGCACGATCACGGCGTCGGTGCGGTACATGACCGGCGACGAATCGTAGGAGAGGTTCTGCGGCGCGTTGGCGGGCGGTCCGCCGCCGCCTCCGCCGCCGCAGGCCGTCATCAGGCCCGCGCAAGCGAGGAGCAGAAGTACCGCTGTCGTCAGCGACGCGACGCTGTTCGCGCGTCCGTCCTGCGAACGCGGGGGGAGCGTTCTGGCATGCATCCTATGCCTCCGGGTTCGGGCCCTGTGGTGTCGGCGCGCGGCGGTCGTTCAGACGACCTCGCGTCGGCATGGCGGGAGCCCTTGCGATGGGTGGTGAGCCCTTGGCGATGGGGTGGTGTGTCGTGTCCGTTCGTAGACCGTCGGCGTGCTTCGCGGCAGGTTGCGATGCGTGGGTGCTGGCGATCGTCGTACGGCTCACCCTCGGGCCCCGGTAGAACCCCCCGGTGGCGTGCCGCACATGCATAGACATACCCGACATGGGTCGGACGGGTTTCTCTGCAATCGGGGAAAGGACATGGGGCACGTGGTGGGGAGCCGGCGGAGTTCGAGGTAGTTCCTTCCGCCCGTCCCATGGGCCCAGATGCGTCCTTCGACATGCGGCGTGAGCGGCATGAGGGGAAAGGTGACGGCGGTCTTCATTCCTTAACGAGTTGCCCGAAATCCGGCCGGAGAGCACGGCTCGGGCGGCCGCCCGTAGACTCTTCGGCCATGACGATCCGAGCCGCCCAACGTCCTGACGCCGACCGCTTGCGAGCCGCCCTCGTGGCCCGACGCGCTGGCCTGCGCACCACCTGGGAGGCCGACGATGACCTCGGCGCGGGTCTCGAAGACGCCGTCGTGGTCGTTCCGGGCGGTCTGGTGCTGCCTGTCGAGGGCTCCGACCAGCACTACGGCTTCCGCGCCCACGACGACCACTACTACCTCAGCGGGACGCGGGCCCCGGGGCAGGTGCTGGTCCTCGATCCCGAGGAGGGCTGGACGCTGTTTGCGTTCGTGGCGTCGCAGGAGGACCGGGTCTGGCACGGCGACTCCGCACCCATCGAGGCCCAGGGCGAGGCCTACGGCGTCGACAGCGTGCGGCCGATCGCCGAGCTGGGCACCTGGCTCGGTGAGCGCGCCGGAAGGCCCGCCGCCCTGCTTGGCAGCCACGATGTGCTCGAGCAGCCGATCGGCTACGACCTCCATCCCGGTCACCTCGAGGGGCTCGCCTTCGACGCCGATCTCATCGGTCGCTTGCAGGGCCGACTCACGGCGGCCCGCCGCATCAAGGACGACGTCGAGCTCGACCTCATGCGTGCCGCCGCGGTGTGTTCGCATGCGGGGCACCACGCGGGCATGACGCTGGCGCGGGCCGGCATGACCGAGCGCGCGCTGCAGGTCGAGATCGACGCCGGATTCCAGCGCGCCGGAGCCGAGCGCCCGGCCTACGGCACGATCGCGGCGACGGGATCCAACGCTGCCGTGCTGCACGCTCATCCCGGCGCGCGCCCCCTGGCCGAGGGCGACATGGTCCTCGTGGATGCCGGTGCTGAGTTCGATGGCTACGACAGCGACGTCACGCGGACCTGGCCGGTGTCCGCGACGTTCACGGCTTCGCAGCGCGCGATCTACGACATCGTGCTCGACGTGCAGCGTACCGCGATCGCCGGCTTGGCGCCCGGCGTCGAGTACCGCGATCTGCACATGCAGGCCGCCCGCGGCGTAGCCGCGGGCCTGGTCGACTTCGGGCTCTTGAGGGGCGATGTGGAGGGCCTCGTCGAGCGGGACGCGCACGCGCTCTTCCTGCCCCACGGCCTCGGACACCTCATCGGCCTCGCGACGCATGATGTCGGGGGCTACGCCGAGGGCCGCGAGCGCAGTGAGCGCCCCGGCCTGAAGTTCCTGCGGATCGACCTGCCCATGGAGGCGGGCCACGTCGTGACGATCGAGCCTGGGATCTACTTCGTGCCGGCGCTGCTGCAGGACGCCGAACTGCGGCACAAGCACCATGACGACGTCAACTGGGAGTTGGCCGACTCGATGCTCGCGTGGGGCGGCATCCGGATCGAAGACGACGTGCTGGTCACCGAGAGCGGCAGCGAGGTGCTGACCGCCGACATCCCGAAGCTGCCGGATGAGATCGAGGCGCTACGGGCTGTCTGAAGCTTCGCCCTTCGGCAGCCACGTCTCGTGGACGTGCATCCAGCGCACCCCATGGGGTGCGGCGGCGTGGCGCTCGAAGACCGCGCTGCTCAGCCGGCCACGCTCGATGCCGTCGATGCGCTGCCACTCCTCGTACGTAGCGAGGATGACGTCGCCCGCGACCCGGCGGCAGGCGTAGTTCTCGATCCAGATCGCGAAGCCTTGTTCGGGCGGGCGGCAGCCATGCAGCGCGCGCAGCCCCGAGAGCAACTCGTCCCGCTCCTGGTGGGAGCCGCTCGGGGAGACGAGGCCGAAGTCGGGCGCCATGACGGCGTCGAAGCGCTGCCACGTCGCGTCGTCGTCGGGGGCCGTGCCGTGGAACCACGCGACGAAGAAGCGATGCAGCGCCTCGATCTCGCGCCGGCAATCGTCCGTGATGCTGTGCTCGGCCATGACGTCGACCGTATCGTGGGGCGCGAAGGAGGAGCCAGATGGAAACCGTGCGCGTCCTCGAAGCCGCCGATCAGGAAGCTCTCATGCGCTTCCTGGAGACCCACCCCGACACGACGATGTTCCTGCGCGGCAACGCCATGCAGGCGGGGGTCGTGGATCACGGCGTGCGCCCCCAGGGGACCTACGTCGCGGCCTTCGACGGCGACGCCGTCGTGGCGGCCGCGGGCCTGTTCTGGAACGGCGCGCTCATCATGGAGGCGCCTACGCGACTTCCCGAGATCGTGCGTACGGCCGTACGCGCGGCGCCACGCGGCGTCACGGGTCTCCTCGGCGCCCACGCCCAGGTCCAGGAAGCGCGCGGGGCGCTCGGCCTCGAGAACGTGGCAACGGGGCACGACGGCAGGGAGCCGCTCTTCCGGCTCGAGCTGGACCGGCTCAAGGTGCCCCCGGCGCTCGAAGACGGCACCCTGGCCTGCCGGCGCGCGGAGCCGCGAGACCTCGAGACCATGGTGGTCTGGGGCCGCGCGTACCACGTCGAGGCGCTCAACGAAGACGACGGGCCTGAGCTCGAGGTGCGCGTGCGCGAGAACATGGAGACGCGCATCGCTCGCGGTCGTGGGTGGGTCCTCGCCCGAGACGACGAGCTCGTCGCGACCACGGCCTTCAACACGACCACGCCCGACTGCGTGCAGGTGGGTGGGGTGTACACGCCGCCGGAGCTGCGCGCGAATGGCTACGCACGGGCGGCAGTCGCGGGGTCGCTGCTGGATGCCCGGGCGGAGGGGCACGTGCGCTCGATCCTCTTCACGCCCGAGGACAACCTGGCGGCGCAGGCCTGCTACCTGGGCCTCGGCTACGAGATCGTGGGCGACTACGCACTCGTCACCTTCCGCGACGAGCAGCATCCGGCGCTGTAGCGGGCATCCCGGGTCCAGACATCAGGGCTCTCCGCGGCGCATCGACCAATTCGACCCGATCGGGTTGACAGCTCTAGATTTGGGAATATTATCCCAAACGGTTGGTCTCTGGCTCCATGGCACCTAGCAACATTCCGAATGGAGATACCCATGCGCTTGCACCTGATCGTCCTGCTTCTGCTGCCTCCGGCCCTCGTGGCCGCTTGCGGTGGGGGAGGCGGAGCCCAGCTACCCGTATCCGAGTCCAAGGCCGTCCTCGACGGCGGCGTCACGGAGGTCGACGGCGAGACCGCCAACCTCGGCGGCATCCGGTTCCTCGTCCGTGAGACGGGCGAGATCGTCACCACCGCCGCCGATGGGGCCTTCGCGTTGAGCGCCACGCCGTACGGCTCGCTCACGCTGGCCCTCGCTGCGGCACCCCTTGCGGGCAAGCCGGGCACGTCCAGCGGCAACCAGACCAGCGACAGCGACGATGACAGCGACGAGCACAGCGACGACGACTCCGACGATGACAGCGTCGACGACGACGAGGTGGAGGACGGCGACGACCGGGATGACGATGAGGTTCGCCTCCATCGTCTGCGGCCCGGCGAGCGGATTCGCCTGCGTCTGCGGATCCGCAACGGCCGCCTCGAGCGCGCGGACGTCTCCCGCTCGGAGCACGACGAGCGCGAGGTCGAATGGTGCCTGCGCCGCACCGAGCAGAGCGACGACCGCGACATGACCGGCTGTCTCGAGATCGAGCGCCGCGACGATCGTGTGCGCATGGAGCTGGAAGTCGAGCACGCCACACCCGGTCGCGACCTCGAGTTCGTCGTCATCAACCTCGACGGTCGCGAGGAGTCGCAGGGCATCATGAGGGTCGATCGCGAGGGGGAGGCCGAGTGGCACCTGTTCCGCGGTGGTCTCCCGTTCGCCGTGGCGCTCCTCGAACGCCTCGAGGGCTTCACGGTCGTCGTGCGTGACGCGACCGACGGGGCCGATCTCCTCAAGGGCATCGTGCCCGAGCTCCCGCGCCCGGCCCCCCGCCCGGATGACAGGCACGATGACGACCGGGACGACGACCGGGATGACGACCGCGACGACGATCGTCACGAGGAGGACGGCCGCGAGCGCGGCAGGTCCCGGCTTACCGCCCAGCTCCCGGGTCTGGAGGGTTACATCGAGATCCGCAGCCGCTCCGATGACGGGCGTCAGCGGTTCAAGATCAAGGCGGAGCATCTCGAGGTCGGCCGCGACGTCGAGTTCTTCTTGGAGGACGCAGCGTCACCGGGCTCGTTCGTGAGCCTCGGCGTCCTCACGGCGGACCTCGAGGGCGAAGCGGAGCTCGAGCTGGACACCGGCGACGGCGAGACGCTGCCCCTCGGCGTCCTGTCCGTGGCCGAGCTCGTAGGCCTCGGTGTCGAGGTCCGCGACGCGGCCACAGGCGATCTCTTGCTGGATGGGGCCGTCCCGGCCCTCCACGAAGACTAGGCACGGCCGCAGGAGAGCATGCAGGCGACCGCACCCCTCACCGCAGCACTCGACGGGCTCCTGGAGCCTCTTGTCCGGTTGTTGATCCGCAACGGTATGCCTCATGGGGCATTCGCGGATATCGCCAAGCGGGTCTACGTCCGGGTCGCGGAAGACGAGGAGCGCATCGCAGGTCGCAAGCAGACCACATCCCGCATGTCCGTACTCACGGGCCTCACCCGCAAGGAAATCAGCCGGCTGCGCAAGCTCCCGGCGGAAGTCGACGTTGACACCACCGCGCGGCACCACCGCGCTGCGCGCGTCATCACCGGCTGGATCCGCGATGAGCGCTTTCTCGACGGGCAGGGCGAACCGCGTCCGCTCGCCATCGACGGGGACGGCGACACGTTCGCCGTCCTCGTCAAGTCCTTCAGCGGGGACGTGCCGCATCGCGCGATCCTCGACGAGCTTCTGCGCGTCGGCGCGGTGCGTCGGGACGAGGAGGAACGTCTTCACCTCGTCGAGCGTGGCTACATGCCGCGCAAGGGTGAGGCGGAAACGCTGCAGATCCTGGGCACCGATGTCCGTGGCCTGATCGCGACCATCCGCCACAATCTCGACGCCGGTGACGACGAGCGCTTCTTCCAGCGCAAGGTCTACTACGACAACCTCCAAGCCGACTGCCTACCGGACCTGCGGGATCTGACCGCGACGCAGGGCCAGGAACTGCTCGAGCTCATGGACCGCTGGATGGCGGAGCGCGACCTCGACGCCAATCCCGATGCAGCAGGGCCCGGGGGCAAGCGCGCGGGCCTCGGCATCTACTACTTCGAGGAAGACGACGACGGGGGGAACGCATGACGCGCTCGACCTGCCTCGGCTTCCTCACGGTCGACCAGTTCACGGGGCCTGAGCGCCGTGAGCTGTTCGGCCTGATCGATGACTGGATGCGGCGCCACGGCCGCTTCGAGGCGCCCGACGTGCAGGCGGAAGAACCGGCCGGGGACGCGATCGGCATCTATTGGATCCGCGACCCCGCGGACAGCGAAGGCGGTGTGTCATGACCCACAAGCACTGGATCCCCTCCCTGCTCGCGGGCCTCGCCCTCACGATGCTGGCCGCGTGCGGCGGCGGCGCGACGTTCGGCGGCGGCATCAGCGGCTCGGGCAAGCCCGGCCTCAAGGTGGGCGACAACGGGGCGGACGGCGCCGTCCTCGTCGGCGGCACCAGCTTCGACAGCGCGATGGCCGTCATCACCATCGGCGGGGCAGCCGCCACACTCGCCGATGTGAAGGCGGGACACGTGGCCCTGGTCGAAGGCCTGATCGACGGCGCCCTGGGCGTCGCCGACCGCGTCACGATCGAGCAGCTCGTGCAAGGAGAGCTCACGGCCAAGCTCGATGCGAACCGGTTGCGCGTCCAAGGGCAGATCATCCAGATCGACGAGAAGACGGTCTTTGAGAGCGGCATCAGTCCCGCCTCGCCCGACGGCTTGGTCACGGGCGATCTGCTCAAGATCTACGGCTTCGTGAAGGGGCGCGGGCAGGCCCTCGCGACCCGCGTCGAACGCGCCGCGTCGCTCGGCGAGTTCCGCATCATCGGCGTCGCTGAGAACGTGCGAGAGGGCGACAAGACGTTCGACATCGGTACGCAGCCGATCGACCACGGCATGGCCGACGTCAGCGAGCTGCCCGGCGGCGATCCGGCCAACGGCCAACTCGTCAGCGTGCGCGGCTCGACGACCCTCAGCATGAACGGCGAGGTCGTGGCGCATCGAGTGTCCCCCCTCGGTCTCGACGATCGACCCGACAACGACGAGAGCGAGATCGAGGGTTTCGTCACCGCCATCCTCTCCGCGACGGAGTTCCGGCTCGGTGCGGTAACCGTACGCACCAGCGGCATCACGCGCTTCGAGGGCGGAACCCCGGCTGACGTCGTCGTCGGTGCGCGCGTCGAGGTCGACGGCATGCTTGGCAATGGCGTGCTGGCCGCACGCAAGGTCGAGTTCGAGTCGAGCGTGGAGCTCGAGTCCAATGTCGACAGGGTTGTCGGCGAGACCATCACGCTGGTCGGTCTGCCCGGCATCACGATCGATGTCAACAGCCTCACCGAGTTCGACGAGGACGCCTCCTCGCTCGCCGACATCCTTCCCGGGGATCACGTCAGGATCCGCGGACGCAAGACAGGCACCTCTTCCGTGGTCGCGAGTCGGGTCAAGGAGACCGGCGCGGACACGGATGTCATTCTCCAAGGCCCGGTCGACGCTTCACCAACCCCCCAGAACCCGTTCCTCTCGATTCTTGGCGTGCTGATCAACACGTCGGGTATCGCAGAGAGCGAGTTCAAGAGCCCCGAGAACGAAGCGCTCGGCCGGGCCAATTTCTTCCAGCGTGTGGCGCCAGGCGTGATCGTCAAGCTCGCGGGCACGCTCGTGGGTTCAGCGCCGTCTTGGGAGAGCGCGGAGTTGGAAGACGTGGACGACTGACCGGACGGGCCGACGAAATGGCCCCAGACGGAACGACGGGTGACGTTGCTACACTTCGTCATATGAGGTTGTCGACGACGAGATTCGCACGCTTGGCTGCAGGGTCCCTGGCTGCGGTCCTCCTGTGCGCCGCACCGATGGCCTGGTCGGACGATGACCCGGCTGCAGAGGTGATCGCGCCCCGCTTCGACCGCGTCGACTACAGCACGCCCGGCAAGGCCCTCGACCTCTGCGAGGCGTTTGGGAGCGAGGCGGAGATTCGCAAGGTCGCCGCCCGACTCAAGGCGACGTCGCGCCTCGACACCCTGCGGGCGATCGACACGTGGATCCGCAAGGATTTCGTCTACGACGCGGAAGCGGCCTTTGCGTGGCGCACGTTCGACACGATGCGCGCCGACAGGACGTACGGAGGCTGCGCGGATCACGCCGTCTTGTTTGGCAGCCTCGCCCGCGCGGCCGGCATCCCGACGGTGTTCGTCAAGACGATGGACTGCGACTGGATTCGCGAGTTCGTGAAGGGACCCGAGCCGGCCCGTTGGTCGGGCCATTGCTTCCTCGAGGTCAATGTCGACGATCGCTGGATGCTCCTGGACGCGTCGCAGATGGTGCTCTACCGCGAGCACGACACGGACGCGCGGATCTACCCCGGGTCGCGCTACGCCTACGACAAGGGCCACGACCCGTTCGCCATGGTGAAGTCCATGCGCTGGCAGCTCTGGAAGAAGCAGACGCGTACCTACTTCACGGGCTTCGACCTCGCCAAGTTGCCCGTCGGGGGCGGCGAGTCGCTGCGCGGCACGGCCCTCAAGGGCCGCGAGCTCGACCTGCGCGGCGGAATCACGCTCGTCTGCACGGCGTCGCTGCTCGATCGTGCGCGCGGCAGGCTGGGCACGTCCGGCCTCAAGGTGGACCGTACGGTCACCAACGCAGCCCCGGCGCTCCCCGCCGCAGCGCGGGGCAGTGCGGTCGTCTTCCTGGCGCCCGGCAAGCAGGCCCTGTACGCGTCCGCGTTCTTCGAGGGCGCCTACCTCGGATCCTACGAGCGCTTCCGGACGCAGCTCCTCAAGCACAGCGCGGGCATCTTCGGACGAGAGCTGGCCGACGGCACGCGCCTCTACGTCATCTTTGCGGCCGACGCCGACGCCGTGGTTGCGCTGCTCGGCACGTGGTCTCCCGTGAAGACGGCGCCCATCAAGACGGCACCGGGGAGCGCCGCCGACCTGCCCGCGAAGGTCTTCGTTGCCGCGCATGCGCCCTACTGGCAGTGGCTCAGCGCCCGCTGTGAGAAGCTCGGCATGCCCCGGCGGATGGTGCGCTCGTTCAACTACCGCTTCGACCAGGAACTCCCGCGCGCCAAGGGCCACACCCTGGTGATCACGTGGGTGGGGGATGTGCTTGTCCTCCCGGATCGCTATCACGGTCAGTTCCTTCCGGCTCCCCGCGAGCGTGTCGAGAAGCTGTTGAAGAAGCAGGCGCACGGTCGCCTCGACAAGACCCTGGACGACGGCACACGGGTCGTCCTGCTGTTTGCGCGGGATGAGCCTGCGATGCGCGCCGCCGTCGCGGCCTTCACGTTCGCGCCACGGGCCAAGCCGCTCAAGAAGGAGGCCAAGTGAAGGCCCTCGCCACGGTGCTGCTCGTTCTCGGCTTGATCGTGCTCGTGGGTGCGGTCGTGGGCGCGCCCCCCGCCTCCGGGGAGGAGGAGATCCAGGGCGTCACCTGGCTGACGGACCTGGACGCCGCGCGCGCGGAGGCCCGCACGACGGGACGACCGATCCTCATCGTCTTCCGCTGAGAGCCGTGAAAGGACTGCAAGTCCTTCGACGGGCAGGTTGTCCGCGCCAGTGCCGAGCTCACCGCAGCAGCGCAGAAGTACGTTTGTGTACGGGTCACGAACATGAAGGGCGTGGACATCAACGTCTACGACTTCGACTTCGATCTCACCTTTGCCGTGCTGCTGATGAACGCCGACGGAACCATCTACCACCGCTACGGCGGCCGCGACTGGACGGATCCGCAGTCGCATCTCTCGGTGGCCAGCCTGGTGGACGTCCTCGAGAAGACCCTGCCCGATCATGCCAGCTACGCGAAGAAGCCTTCACCTCCGAAGAAGCGCAGGGCCGTGAGCGTCGATCGCATGCCGGCCATGCTGCGCAAGAAGAGGCAGCCGAACTGCTACCACTGCCACATGGTGCACGACGCGATGACCGAGGAACGGCAGCAGCGCAAGGTGTTCAAGCGGTCCGACGTGTGGCGCTATCCGGATCCGCATGAGCTCGGCTTCCAAGTCGAGCGGGACGACCAGGTTCGCATCAAGGAGGTCGTGCCGACCTCCGCTGCCGCCAAGGCCGGACTGAAGGAGGGTGCGCGCATCTACACCATCGCAGGCAAGCGCGTGCTGAGCCTGGCGGACGTCATGCGGGCGCTGCACGAAGCACGGTCCGGCCCCGGCCGGCTTGAGGTGACCTTCTGGCAGGACGGCGAGGAGCGCACGGGGGCCTTCCCGCTACGCAAGGGCTGGAAGGAACCCGTCCCGCTCAACTTCTCGTGGCGCGCCTCGAAGTGGAAGCTGTCGCCCAAGCCCGGCTTCGGCGGTCAGCAACTGAAGCCTGCGCAGCTCGCCAAGCTCGGCCTGGACGAGGAGGCCTTCGCTTTCCGGGTCGGCTACGTGGTGACGTGGGGGCCCGCGCGGCACACAGGCCAGAACGCCATCCGCGCGGGCATTCGCAAGGGCGACGTGATCCTTTCCTTCGACGGCGACAACGAGTTTGAGAGCGTCGATCATTGGCATGCGTGGTTCCGGCTACGCAAGAAGGCCGGCGAGAAGATCAAGGTCACGCTGCTGCGAGGCGGCAAGCGCAAGACGATCACGCTGCCCGTCGTGGACTGAGTCAGCGGGCCTTCGCCATCGTGATCGTCACGTGGCGGAGATTGCCGGTACGAACCTCGATCGTCTCCGTTCCGAAGAGCTTTCGCTCGGGTGCGTAGGCTCGGAGTTCGTAGTGGCCCGGCGGTAGATGCAGGCGCTTTCCCTGGAGGCGGCTTGGGACGCGATACGTTCGATCGATCGGTCGTGGATCGCGGCGCGCCCGCTTCGCCGGCTTGGCGCGGACCTGGAGCATGACCATGCCGGGGTCTCCTCCATTGTGCGTCTGCATCTGTACGTGGATCTGCTGCGCGCGCTGCACGAGGATGAACTGCCGGTGGAACTGGCTCGTGGTCTGGAGCACCGCCGGCGTCGTCGGAAAGCCCTCGGCCTCGATCTCGAGGTGGACACGCAGGTCCGGCATGCGCGGGAACGCGAAGTCCCCCTCCGTGTCGCTGCGGGTGCTGCGGTTTGACCACGCCTCCTTGATGGTGATCTTCGCTCCGTGTACGGGACGCTTCTTCTCGTCGACCACCCGGCCCATGCGCGGGTTGGTTGCCTCGAAGCGTAGTGGCCCAAGATCGCGCGCCTCTTCGCTGGTGAAGGGGCGCCGCTCCTCGACGAGGAGCGGCGGGTAGCCACGCGTCCGAAAGACGAAGATCGTGGCTCCGTTCTTGTTGGGTCGCGGTCCGCGGCGATCGAAGCGCCGATCGTCCTTCACCTGGTGGTCGGCGACGTCGTGCTCGCTCCCGCGTGCGAGCTCGCTTGTGACGCGCGTTCCCACGGGCAGGTCGTCGAACCGCCCGAACGCGCGCGTGCCGTCCAGCAAGCGGATCTCGAGCGGTGTGTCGGCGGGCGCCAGATGCTGGAGCTCCTGGCCCTCGTAGGCCTTGCGTGTCCACAGCAGATCGCGCGCGCTGACGTAGAGGGTGCCGGTGTTCGAGGTCAGGCGCCGTAGGGTGAAGCGCCCCTTCTCATCAGCCCGCACGTCGACGCGTTCGCGATGGTCATCGCCACGCCATCCCACGCGTGCCTTCCATAGCGGCGCACCGCGCTTGTCGAGCACCGTCCCGTGGATGCGCTTGCCGCGGGGGAACGTGAGCACGACCTCGCCTTCCTCGCCCGGCTTCAGTCGGGTGCGGGCACGTTGGGCGGGCGCGCCCGGCAAGCTGGCCATGACCACGACCGAGACGGGCGCCACGTCCGTCAGCAGGTACCCGCCTTCGGCGTGCGCGTCACCGGGCTTGATCGGCCACTGCCCGCCGTCGGCGAGGATGTGCGTCTCGACCGCCCCGACGGGCGTCCCGTCCTCTTCCTGCAGGCGGATCCGCAGCGAGGCGGCCTTGTCCACCTCGATATCGATCTCCCGCGTCTCACCGAGATCGCTGAACCAGGCCCCGTTCCGGGCATCGATCACGCGTCGCGGATTGAGTACCGCCGCCGGCACCATCACCTGGCGCAGGGGCACGCCGACGAACTCGTAGACCCCCTTCTCGTTCGTCCGCGTGACGCTCGTGCGCGTGGCGCGCAGCCGCGCCTCGGCGCGCGCGCGGCGATCGCCGCCCATGTCGATCTCGGCGATCGGACCGCCCTGCGGCAACAGACGCACTTCGGTGTCTGCCAGGGGCTTCTCCTCGGGCGTCAGGACACGCCCGGTCAGCCGACCTCCCTCGCCGATACGGATCTCGAGATCCTTCACCTCGACGAAGAAGATCTCGCTGTGGACGTAGGGCACGAGACCGTCCGCCACGACCACGATCTGCACGGGGTGGTGGGGGCGCACGGCCCGGATCCGGAACCGGCCCTCCTCGTCGGTGCCGACGGCGGCAACCTCGGAACCGTAGTCCTCGTCCCAGACCACGAGGCTGGCGTTCGCGACCGGCTTGCGCGTACGCCCGTCGATCACCGTACCGGCGATCGCGACGCCGGGCTCGAGCACGATGCGCGTGACTTCGCCGGGCCGAGCCGTGCCCTTGTAGGTGACGAAGCCGTCCTTGGTCGCACGAACCTCGAGCTTGCTCACGCCGGCGTCCTCGATGAGCAGGTACCCGTCTTCGTCGGTCGTCCCGAGGGCATCCTCCGTCCCGAATGGCGTGATCGCCACCTCGTCCAAGGGGGCCTCGCTCTCGGCGGCGACGGCGGAGAACTCGTAGGGCCCTGTGCGCTCCTTCGGCGCCGCCTCGCTCTCGCCGCGTGCTGCGTCCTTCGTGCCGGTGCCGCCCTCCCGCGTGCTGCCACGCAACGTCGGTGCCGCACCGTCATTGACTCCCTCGGTCCCCGCGCCGGTCCACGTCTCCGGGCGTGTGGGATCGCCACGCTCTTCGCGCGTGGGCTCGCCGCTGGGGAAGAGGACCACGGCCCCCAGCACGAGCAAGACGATGAGGCCTGCAAGGGCGAGCTTCCGCTGCATCCGGTCTCCTGGGCGCGAGTATAGGAAGGCGAGCGCGATCGACGTGCCGACGCGACTAGACTGTCGCACCCAGTCCAGGAGCTCCGATCATGCCGCGACGCACCACGACGATCCTTTTCCTCTCGTTCGCCCTCCTGGCGGCAGCCTGCGGTGGCGACGACGCAGCGGACTCATCCACGAAGGTCGTCACGGAGACCGTGACCTACAAGGACGGCGACACCGAGTTGCAGGGCTTCCTCGCCTATGACGCCAACGCCAAGGGCAAGCGTCCCGGCATCCTCGTGATCCACGAGTGGTGGGGGCTGCAGGGCCACCCGAAGGAGCGCGCGGAGCGCCTGGCCGGCATGGGCTACGTGGCCTTGTGCGTCGACATGTATGGGGACGGCAAGGTGACGGACGACCCCAAGCAGGCGGGCGCGTGGGCCGGAGCCTTCTACGGTGACCGTGCGGGCCACGGCCGTGCGCGCCTGAAGGCCGGGCATGACCTGCTCGCAGGGCACGAGCGTGTGGACGCGTCCCAGATGGGGGCCATGGGCTTCTGCTATGGCGGCAGCGTGGCGCTGGAGGCGGCGTGGGCCGGCTGGGGCCTCAAGGGCGTCGTCTGTTTCCACGGCACCTTGACCACGCCGACGGACGAGGACGCGAAGAACGTCAAGGCCGCCGTGCTCGTCTGCAATGGCGCGGCAGATGCCTGGGTCGGCCCCGACAAGGTAAAGGCGTTCGAGGCCGCCATGGCGAAGCACGGCCTGGTGCACGACGTCGTCTCCTACGAGGGCGCGGTGCACGCGTTCACGAATCCGGGTGCGGACGCGCGCGAGATGGACAACGTCAAGTACCACGAGGCTGCGGACGAGCAGTCGTGGGAGGCGATGACCGCCTTCTGGAAGAAGCACCTGGGCATGTAGGGGCGGGCCTTGTGCCCGCCCGGGTGCCTCCCCTCACTTTGACTTTGACGTTGCCTTTGACTCTGCCTCCCGACGGCTCAGGCGCGGTCCGTGTGGACGTGCGCCTGGCAAGCCAGGGGACGTGGAAGGCAAAGTCAACGTCAAGGTGGATGAGCGCATGTCCCACCGTCCGCTCATCATGCCGCCATGCCCACTTGGCTCGATCGCTGGCTCAAGTCCCTCGAGGTCCTCTCCTGGTGGGAAATCCTCATCTACACGGCCGTCGCTGCGTTCGTCACGCAGTGGCTGGTGACCAAGGTCGTCCGGCTGCTCTCCAAGCGGACCAAGACGAGCCTGGACGACACGGCGATCGGCGCCCTGCGCTGGCCGCTGTTCATCACGGTGGTCTTCGTCGGCATCAACATCGCGCTGAAGAGCGTCGAGCCGGTCGATCCCGGGAGCAACGCGGCCAACGCGGCGCTTGCCGCCTACAAGGAGAGCCACGCCTCCTGGGCTGGCTGGGTCAAGACCCTGACTTCGCTCATGATCAGCCTCGCGGTGATCTTTTGGATGCGCGCCTTCATGCGCGTCAGCGACGCGCTCTTGAGCGCCCTCGCGCGACGAGCCGACGACTTCAAGTGGATCGAGCCCGCTTCGCTCCCGCTCTACGAGATCTTCACCAAGCTCGCGCTGCTCGCGGGGGGCATCTACGGGTTGATGGTGGCGTGGAAGATCGACCTCACCGCATGGCTGGCCTCGGCCGGTATCCTCGGTATCGCGATCGGCTTCGCGGCGAAGGACACGCTGGCCAACCTCTTCGCTGGCATCTTCATCCTTGCCGACGCGCCCTACAAGATGGGCGACTTCATCGTGATCGAGTCCGGCGAGCGCGGCAAGGTGACCGACATCGGCATCCGCTCCACGCGGATCCTCACGCGTGACGACATCGAGATCACGCTGCCCAATGGCCTCATGGCGAACAGCAAGGTCATCAACGAGTCGAGCGGCCCCTACGTGAAGCGCCGCTTGCGCGTGCAGGTCGGCATCGCCTACGGCTCCGACATCGAGAAGGCCCGCGAGGCCATGCTCGCCGCGGCCGGCGCCTGCGATCTGCTGGCCAGCAACCCGGCGCCGAGCGTGCGCTTCCGGTCCTTCGGCGAGTCAGCGCTCATCTTCCAGCTGCGTGGCTACATCAACCAGCCCGTGCTCCATGGCCGTGCGCTCGATCAGGTGTGCACGAAGGTCTACGAAGCGCTGAATGAGGCCCAGGTGACGATCCCGTTCCCCCAGCGCGTCGTGCACATGAAGTCGAGCTGAGGCCTTTCCCTGAGGCCTACTTCTTCGTCTTGCGCGTCTTGGCGTCCTTGCGCTTCACGGGGAACAGCAGATTCGGCGGGGCCTTGTCGATCACCGTGCACGTCCCGCCCGTCGCCTTGGACAACTGCCGCATGAACCCCTTGATGGCCGTGAGGTCTTCCGTCGACACGGCGTTGGGCTCGTCCTTCTCCAGCGTCAGCGCGAACGTGTGGATCGCGACGCGGCGGTAGCGGTTCCAGCCGTTCACACTGGCGAGGATGGCCTCGGGCACGATCGGCTCACCATCGGTCGCGAGTCCGTCCGTGAGGAGGCACACGGTGTCCATGGCCGGATTTTCGGCGAACGCGCGCTCGAGGGCGGCGTGCATGAACGTGCCCCCCTGGGGTTCCTCGAGGGTCCGGTCGATCCACCGGAGAGCCCTCGCGACGTTGTCTTTGCGCGCCAGCGTTTCGCCGCGGCGCCACGACTTCACCTTGTCCGAGAACACGATCACGTTGAACAACGTATTCGGGTCGAGGTGCTTGAGCACCCGCGTGAGCTCGCTCCGCGCCACGTCCATGCGCGTGGTCTTGTTGCCGCGCGGCATCGCCATGGAGCCGGAGATGTCGACGATGAAGAGCAGGCGGTCGGAGCGCACGTTCACGCCGTAGTAGGTCACGGTGCTCTTGGAAGGGGAGGGCTTCAGGCGCTCGGTCGTCTCGTCTTGGCGATCGAACCAGCGCATCCAGTCATCGCGGCCGTATCCGAGGTCCTTGCCCGTCATCTCCGCCAGCGCGTCGTGGGCAACGGCCCGCGTCCGGATGTGCGGATCGTCCAGGCGGGCCGCGACGTCCGGGAGCAGTTCGGTCAGCTTCACGGTGCCGATCGACGCGGCCACCCGCTGACGGATGACGGGTTCGTCGTCCACGAGCAGCCGGCGCAGTGCGCCGCGGATGTTGACGTCGTCCGGCCGTTGCCAGGCCATCACGTCCGCCGCGGCGAGTCGCACCCGCCAGTCCTCATGGCCGACGGCAGCGATGAGGAACGACCGGACGCCGGGTCCGTTGATGGCCCCCAGCGCTCGCACCACGGCGTGCGCGATGGCCATGCCGGCGCGCTTGGGGCTGTAGATCGCGTAGAGTTCGCGGGCGCGTTTCTCGCAGCGGGCATCCCCGTGGATGTATTGCGCGTCGAGCGCCGCCTGCAGGACGGCCGTGCTCTTGTGCTGCAGCGCGTCCGTTGCCAGCCAGGTGAGGACCTCCGCGCTCGTGGTGCCGGCGAAGGCGTCGCCCAGGGCCTGCACGAGGACGGCCCGGGGGCGGCGCGCGACGAGGTCGGCCAGGTTGCGCGCCGTCGCCGCGTCGAGGTGGGCGCCCAGGGCCATGACCGCAACCGCCTTGTCGTCGAGCAGCTTGGAGCGGCGCACCACGTTCAGGAGGAACTCGCGAGACCGCGCATGGTCGATCTCGCCCAGCGCCCGGAGGACGCTCATGCGCTGCATGAAGGACGTGTTGTCCCGGTGGGCGAGCAGCTTCTCGTAGCTCGCGCGGAGTGCGTCGGCCCGGGCCGCGGCGGAATCCTTGCCTTCGTCGGCGGCCGCCGGGAGGAACGTGGCGCCTGCCGTGAGGAGGGCAAGCAGGGCCGCCAGCGGCAGCAGGCGGATCCAGCGGGACTTCACGGGGCGCTCCAGCGACGAAGGCAGATCCTACAGGAACGGGCGGCGCCCGGCCTTTACCCCCCTGTGACACCGCCCCACGACTTCCCGGGAGCATGGACGCATGCTTCGTCCCGGCCCGCGTCTCTGGACCACGCTTCTCTTGGCTGTGGGGGGGCTGCTGCTCGGCTTCCTCGGCTTCCTCCACCTGGCCTCCGAGCGCGAGCGTACGGACGACCGCGCGCGTGCGCTCGAGCGTCGGCGTCTCGCCCAGGCGGTGGCCGACGCGCCGCGCCTCGCGCGTCAGCCGCGCGGTGCCGCGCTCCGCGCGTGGGAGATCGAACCGGCGCGTGTGACGACTGACGACCGCAGCGTCAGCCCCGAGCTGCTCGCCGCCGTGCGCGGCGCGGAACGGCCCGGTCTGGCGCCGCGCGCGAGCTTCAACCTCTGGATACCGCTGACGACCAAGACCCATCCCACGTGGCTGCGACACATCGCGAGCTACCGCGCCGGCATGCTCGCCGTAGCGTTGCGTGACTTCGACCGCGCGCGCGAACTTCTCTCCGAAGCGGCCCAGGCGCACCAACTCGTGGTCACCGACGGCATACGCGTTCGCGCCGGTGCTCTCAAGGAACTCGCCCGCCGTGCCCTGCTGGTCGAGGACACGCGTCCGCTGGTGCGCTTCCTCGATGCGGCGCGCGACGGCCACCGCCTGGCCCGTGGCGACGTCGAGGGCCCCGACGATCTGCTCCTTGCGCTGCACGCGGAGATCCAGGCATCGGGAGTCCCCCTCACCGGGAAGATCGCCAAGCGTCTCGACGATGCCGCTGCGCATGCCCGCGAAGGAGTTGCCCTGCTCGCCCAGGTGCCCCAGCGCGGCGTCGCCCTCGTCGGGAACCGGGTTGTCCACCATGGCGAGATCGAGCTGCAGATGCATGACCTCGAGAGTCTGGTCGCGCCGCCCCCGGGCTTCCCGGCGCGTGCCCATGTGGCGTTGACGCCGATCGGCAGGGCCCTGGGCCCGCTGAGCGCGCGTCTCGCCGCGCCCCTCGAGGCGGTCGTCGTGACCGTCGATCGTGAGCCTCTGCAAGCCAAGAGCCTGCTCGCCCTGTTCGCCCTGGCCCTCGGGCTCGGCTTCTACAGCGTCGGCGCCCTGCTCGCGTTGCGCGGCTGGCGCCGCAGCCGGGAGGCGGCACGCATGCAGGCCGACTTCACCGCTGCCGTGAGCCATGAGATGAAGACGCCGATCGCCTCCGTGCGTGCCATGGCGGAGCTGCTCGGGGACGGCGAGGGCGATCCTGAGCTCGCCCGCCGCTACGCGGGACGCATCGAGAGCGAGATGCTGCGGCTCGGAACGACCGTGCGCAACGTCCTGGACGCGGCCCAGGTCGAGCGAGGCACGCTGCCCGTCCACCCCGTGGCGGCCGACCCGGCCGGTCTCGTGGAGGGCGTGCTGGCGGCGGTGCGCCCCGTTCTCCAACAGCGCGGCTTCGAGATCGAAGCCGAGATCGAGCCGGCTGCCGTGCCGATCCCGGTCGATTCGGACGCTATCCAAGGCGTGCTGCACAACTTGATCGACAACGCGATCAAGTTCTCGAGCGAGACAATGCGCCTGCGGATCGAGGCAGGGCCTGTTTCGTCGGGCTACCGCATCGCCGTGCTCGACCGCGGGATTGGATTTGATCCGTCGAAACACACGCGGCTCTTCGAACGTTTCTACCGTGGGATAGCAGCGCGCGAGGGCGCGGTGCCGGGCGTCGGACTGGGGTTGCACATCGCCAAGCAGGTGATCGAAGCGCATGGCGGCACACTGGAAGCCCGTTGCCGGGCTGGTGGCGGCGCCGTCTTCGAGATCGGTCTGCCTGCCGGGGATGGCAGTTCCACCAGGATGGCCCGCCATGACTGAACGCGTGCTCCTCGTCGAGGACGACCCGAGCCTAGGCTTGGTCCTTCACGACGCCCTCGAGCGCGAGGGCTACCGAGCCACCCTCGTCCGCGACGGCCGCGACGCCCTCGACCGGGCGTTGGCGGAGCCGTTCGATCTCCTCGTGCTCGACCTCATGCTGCCCAGCATGGACGGCTACGAGATCTGCCGGCGCCTGCGGGCAGCCGGGAGCGACGTACCGATCCTCATGCTCACTGCGCGGGCCCGCGAGGAGGACCGCGTCATGGGCCTCGACCTCGGCGCGGACGACTACGTCGTGAAACCGTTCTCGCTCAAGGAACTGCTCGCGCGGGTCCGCGCGCGGCTCAGGGCCAAGAAGCCCATCGCCCCCGATCTTGTCCACCTCGGCGAGCTCGAGATCGACCTCGCTTCCATGGAGGTGCGCGACACGGCCTCCGGCAACGGCGACCGCACGCAGCTCACCAAGCTCGAGGCGGGCGTCCTGACGCTCTTCTTCGCCAACCCCGGCGAGGTCCTCTCCCGCGGCCGCTTCCTCGATGAGGTCTGGGGCTACCACCGCCACCCCACGACACGGACCGTGGACATGCACGTGGCGCGCGTGCGCGAGAAACTCGGAGATGCGGGCCCGACGCCGCGCTGGATCCGGACGGTCCACGGCGTCGGCTATCGCTTCGATCCCGACACGTAGCTTCCTGGCCTTGGCCCCTTCCACCGCGGCTGGTGTCTTTCTGCGGCCATCTGCCGTGGCAGGCGACATCGGCGCGCGCCGGAGGCATGCCTGCGCTAGCATGCCGCGCGCATGGATCTCGACATCCACGGCTGGATCGCGCTTGCCACGCTCGTGGGCGCCACGACCCTCTTCATCACGAAGTGGCTGCCGATTCCCATCACCGCGCTGGCCATCCCCGTCGTCCTGTTCGCAACGAACGTGCTGCCGGACGCCAAGGACGCGCTGAAGGGCTTCGGCAACCAGGCGGCGCTTGCGATCGCCGCGATCTTCGTCCTCGGCGCCGGCCTGAAGGAGGCGGGCGTCGCCACGCTGATGGCCAAGGGGCTGCAGCGGCTCGGCGGCAAGAGCGAAGCCGTGCTCATCGTCTTGCTCATGATCGCTTGCGGCATGCTCTCGGCCTTCATGAGCAATGCGGCCGTCGTGGCGATCCTGCTGCCGGTCGGCATCTCGTTGGCGCGCCGCTCGGGCGTGCCCGCATCCAAGCTGCTGATGCCGCTCGCTTTCGCTGCGGTGCTCGGCGGGACCGTGACGTTGATCGGAACAGCCCCCAACTTCCTCGTGGGCGACTACCTCGCGAACGAGGGCGCGCAGTTCGCCCAGGGGCTGGAGCTGACGATCTTCGACTTCGCGCCCGTCGGCCTGGCGATCCTCGGGACGGGCATCCTGTTCATGGTGCTCGTTGGCCGGCGGATGCTGCCCGAGATCCGCGAGGAGGACCGTTTGGCCGCGGCTCATCTGCCGGCCCAGTCCGCCGAGAACTTCGGCGTGTCGGACAAGCTGTTCGCGCTCCCGATCACCGAGGCATGCGGCATCCACGGACAGACCATCGCCGAGAGCGACCTGCGCAACCGCTACGGCTTGGGCATCGTGATGGTCTACCGGCCCAAGGCGGTCGCGCAGCGCTGGCTCGACCCGGTCCCCGAGCGCCGGATCCGGGACGGGGACGTGCTCTACGTCCAGGGCGACGAGGTCGCCGCCTGGAACTTCTGCGAAGAGGAGTCTGTGCAGTTCGGGATCGCGGACGAGAGCGCCCTGAACCGGATCCTGCGCCACGGCAACACGCTCGCCGAAGTGGCCGTCCCTCCGCACTCGCGTGCTGCGGGCCGCACGCCGCGGGATATGGCGTTCCGTCGTCGCTTCGGGCTGAACGTGCTGGCGATCTCCCACCGCACGGGCGTGCACGTCGACAGCCCGACGGACCAGCGGCTTGAAGTGGGGGACGCATTCCTCGTTTCCGGCCCGCCCGAGAAGGTCCACAAGCTGAGCCTGCACCCGGACTTCACGCTGCTGACGGACATCTCCCAGGAGGAGGACGTCACACGGGCACCGCTCGCCATCCTCCTGCTGTTCACCGCGCTCATCCCGCCGATCGTGCAGAAGGTGCCGCTGGCGATGAGTGGCATCGGCGCCGCGCTCCTCATGTACGCGACCGGGTGCATCAGCAAGCGCGCGATTCGCCGCGCGGTCGACTGGAACGTGATCTTCCTGATCGTAGGCACGCTGCCGCTGGGCATCGCGCTCGACCGGCACAACGTGGCAGCGGTGGCGGCGGGCTGGATCAACGACTTCGGCGGTCTGACCGGCACCGTCGGGGTGCTCGGGGCACTCTTCGTGCTCGCGGCCGGCCTGGCGGTCCTGACCAGCAATGCGGCCGCGGCCGTGATCATGGCGCCCGTGGCTGCACGCGCGGCGATGGCAGCGGGGATCGACCTCAAGGACGCCCTGCTCGTGATGGGCTTCGGATGCAGCTGCGCGTTCCTGCTGCCCTTCGCGCAGTGCAACATCCTCGTGATGGCCCCCGGCGGCTACAAGACGTCGGACTTCGTGAAGGTCGGGGCCTGGATGAGCCTCGTCATGGCCGTTACGACGATCGTGCTCTTCTCCCTCTAGGAGCCTGTCTCCGAATGTCCTGCTGCGCCTTCCGATCCTCGAGCTGCGAGCCACGCCCATCCGATTTCGCATCCTCAACGGGCAGGAAGCCCGCCTCCGGTACGAAATCGAACGTCCGTCGGCTCTCACTTCGGTCTCGAAACGCTCGCGACGGACATTCGGAGACAGGCTCCTGACCTCGGGTGTGTATCGTTCGGCCGCATGGAGATGACCCTCCACGCTTGGATCGCCATCGGCACGTTGGCCTTTGCCACCACGATGCTCATGACGCGCTGGCTGCCGATCCCGATCACGGCGCTCAGCATCCCCGTGATCCTGAGCTCGACGGGGGTCCTCGCCGACCCCAAGGACGCCCTAAGGGGGTTCGGCAACAACGCCGTCATCGCGATCGGCGCGATCTTCGTCGTCGGCGCCGCGCTGCGTGAGAGCGGCGTCGCCACGCTGATCGCGCGCGGTCTCCAGCGTGTCGGGGGCAAGAGCGAGCTGGGCATCTCGTTCCTCTTGATGAGCGCCACGGCGATCATGGCCGCGTTCATGAACAACACCGCCGTCGTGGCGATCCTGCTCCCGGTCGGCGTCGTGCTGGCCCGGCGCTCGAATCTGGCCCCCTCGCGGCTGCTGATGCCCTTGTCCTTCGCCGCCGTGCTGGGCGGGACGATCAGCCTCATCGGCACCGCGCCGAACTTCATCGTGGCGGACTACTACAACGAGGGCGGCTTCGAGGGGCAGATCGGCATCTTCGACTACGCCTTCGTCGGCATCCCGATCACGATCGTCGGCGTGCTGTTCATGGCGTTCGTTGGCCGGCGCCTGCTCCCGACGATCACGACGGCGGACCGGCTTGCGGCCGCGCAGCTGCCGGAGCATGTCGCGACCTCCTACGAGGTGAGCGACAAGTTGTTCACGTTGCGCGTCGCTGAGGCGTCTGCGCTCGTGGGCGTGACCATCGCCGCGTCAGGCGCGCGTAACACGTACGGTCTCGAGATCGTGATGATTCGGCGCGCGAGCGCGCTGGGGACCAAGTGGCTGCAGCCCGAACCCGACGTGCGCCTCGAAGCGGACGACGTGCTGTACGTCGCAGGCGACGACACCGCTGTGTGGAACATCTGCGAAGAAGAGGAGCTGCAGTTCGGCCTTGCGGACCCCAAGGCCGTCGATGAGCTTCTGGGCCACGGTGCGACGCTCGCTGAACTCACGCTGACGCCGCACTCGCCGGCCATCGGCCGCACGCTCAAGAGCATGGACTTTCGCAAGCGGTTCGGCGTCAACGTGCTCGCACTGTTCCGCCGCCAGGCGGTGCTCCACGACAATCTGGCCGACGAGCCGCTGCAGCTGGGCGACGCGCTGCTGGTCACGGGCACGCCGCGCAAGGTGCGCGCCTTGGGCAAGGATCCTGACTTTGCGCTCCTCACCGACCAGAGCCAGGTCGAGGACGTGACGCGGGCCCCGCTCGCGTTCCTGCTGCTGCTCGTGGCGCTCGTGCCGCCCATTGCCTGGGGCTTTCCGCTGCCGCTAAGCGCGATGGGCGCGGCGATCCTCATGGTCATGACGCGCTGCATCTCGCGCTCGGGCCTTCGGCGCTGCATGGACTGGAACGTGCTCTGCCTGCTCGTGGGCACCATGCCCCTCGGTCTGGCTCTCGAGGAGCAGGGGATCGCGGGTGGCGTGGCCGGCTTGCTGGCGGGTGTTGCGACGGAGCCGATCGTCATCTTCGCCATGCTCTTCGGCCTGGCCGCCGTGTTCTCGAACCTCGCCAGCAACGCGGCCGCTGCCGTGATCATGGCGCCCGTGGCGGCACGGGTCGCCGAGGCGGTACCGGGCATGGAGCCCAAGGCCGCCCTGCTGGCCATGGCCTACGGCTGCTCGTGCAACTTCATCGTCCCGTTCGCCCAGTGCAACCTGATCGTGATGGCTCCGGGCGGCTACCAGGCCCGGGACTTCATCCGGACCGGGCTGGCACTCAGCGTGGTCATGGCCGTCACGACGATCATCATGCTCTCCTTCCTGTAGGGCCCTCCCACGGCCCTCCGCCCCTGTCCCGGCCTCGCGCCCGCCCCTGTTCCCGCTACCCTCATGGGCTCAGGAGAACCCGCCATGCGCTTGCTCCCCCGTGTTCCCGCCTTCACCGCCCTGGCCCTCGCAGGCCTGCTCGTGCTGCTCAGCGTCCCGGCTATCGCCGAGGAGGAGCCCGCACCCGCGCCGGTGCCCACGCCGACCGAGGAGGCCGAGCCGGCGCCCGCGCCGAAGCCGGATCCGAAGATCCCCGGCTACAGCATCGAGTTCCTGATGCCGACCGAGGCCAACACCCCGGAGGGCTGGAAGCTCGGTGGTGCGGCGCCCACCGGAGCGCCGACGGAGGACGGGCTCACGGAGATCGCCGAGACCTGCAAGCTCGACGACGAGACCTTCTACGTCGAGACCGGCGTCCTCAGCCAGGACGGCGACAAGGTCGGCTTCGCGATGATCGACATCGACAAGAACGTCTACGCGTTCCGCGCCAAGCTGGACGCGCAGGCGACGGTCGGCAGCTGGCGCGTGCACGAACTCGGAAGTCCCGCGCGCGTGGTGGTGATCGGTGGCGAGCAGGGCTTGCTCGCCTCGGCCGCCAAGGCGCTCACGGAGCATGTCGTCTACGCGATGGCCGAGCTCGGCATGTCGCGCGTCGGGGGTCGGCGCGGGCACGAAGAGGCCAGCCGTGAAGCTGCGCTGGCCTACACCCAGGCGATGCGCGGTATCGCGTCTGAGTCCGGCGTCGCCAACGCCATCGTGGGGGTCGTGCATTGGTACCGCTCGCAGCCGAAGAAGCGCGGCGAGAAGCCCGACATCGAGATCCAGAACGATGCGCTGGCGGCCTTCGAGAAGGCGCTTGCCGAAGGGGTCACGTATCCGCCGAAGGGGCACCTGCGGGTGTTCGTGGCCGGGCAGCTGGGAAGCATCCTCCTCGCGCGCCATCAGAAGAACACGCTGGCCAAGGCCACGCGCGCGCTCGAGATTGCCGTCAAGCACGAGCAGGACGGCAAGAACAACACGCGTCGGTTCGGAAGTCGCTACGACCTGGCATGCGCCTACGCGCGGGCCGGCAAGATCGATGAGGCCTTCGCCATGTTGGAGAAGAGCATTCAGACAGGCGCGAACCTGGGACCTGCGGAGTGGGCCGGGCACTACAAGCACATCTCGGAGAAGGACCCCGACATGGATCCCCTCCGCAAGGACCCGCGCTTCAGCAAGCTGATGGCGGACAACAAGCCGCCGGAGCCCAAGAAGCGCAATCCGCACGGCGGCGCGCCGCCGAAGAAGCCCGAGGGCAAGAAGCCCGCGGACCACTAGGCTGCAGCGGTCGAGGTCTTCCTGGTTGCTGTAGGGGCGGGGCTTGTCCCCGCCCGAGCGCGTGCTGCCAGGTCGGGACTTACCACGTAGGGGCGGGCCTTGTGCCCGCCCAACGGGCCACATTTGGCGGAGGGCGACCACGAGGGTCGCCCCTACACCCGCTCGACGAGTGCCGCGAGGCCGAGGCCGCCTCCCACGCGACGTTCCGTCACGCGGGGCTCCCACGCGACGTCCCGTCACGCGGGGCCCACTGGACATGGGCACGCCGATGCGCGCTCGCCAGCTCGCACGCTGGCTCCAGCGCTCTCCATTCAGATGCGTTCGCATCCCACGTTGCCGTAGGGGCGTCCCACACGACGTTCCGTCGCGCAGGTCCCATCGGGCGTAGGTAAGCATATGCGTGCTCGCCAGCTCGCACGCTGGTTCCGACGCTCCCCGCGTGCGCGGCGGCCCGTTACACCCGCTCGACGAGTGCCGCGAGGCCAAGGCCGCCGCTGATGCAGAGCGTGGCGATGCCGCGCTTCACGTCGCGCTCCTGCATCGAGTGCAGCAACGTGACGAGGATGCGGGCGCCCGTGGCGCCGATTGGATGGCCGAGGGCGATCGCGCCGCCGTCCACATTCATCTTCTCGGGGTCGATCTTCAGCTCGCGGTTGCAGGCCAGCAGCTGAGCGGCGAACGCCTCGTTCAGCTCCCAGAGATCGATGTCGTCGACCGTGAGGCCTGTCGCGGCGAGCAGCTTGTTCACGGCCGGCACGGGGCCGATGCCCATGATGGCGGGATCCACGCCCGCCTCCGTGTAGGCCGTGAGCTTCGCCTGCGGCGTGACGCCATGCGTCTCGATGGCCTTCTCCGATAGCACGATGATCGAGGCGGCCCCGTCCGTGATGCCGCTCGAGTTGCCGGCGTGCACCGAGCCGCCTTCCTTGCGGAAGACCGGCGGGAGCTTGGCAACCTTCTCGAGGGTGATGCCGTCCCGCGCATGCTCGTCGGCGTCGAAGACCCACGCGCCCTTCTTGCGGTCCTTGAGGGGGATGCCGACCTTCTCGGCGTCGAAGCGGCCCCGCTTGCGCGCCGCTTCGCAGCGGTTCTGGCTGAGGACCGCCCAGGCGTCCTGTTCCTCGCGCGTGATGCCGTACTTGTCGACGAGGTTTTCCGCCGTGGCACCCATGAGCTGGTCCGAGAGCATGCAGTGGAAGCCGTCGCGGTACATGCCGTCTACGACCTGGTCGTTGCCCAGGCGGTAGCCCCAACGGGCGCGGGGCAGGTAGTAGGGCGTGTTCGACATGCTCTCCATGCCGCCGGCCATGACGACCTCGGCCTGGCCGAGGCGGATGGCGTCCGCTCCGAGGAGGACGCTCTTGAGCGCGCTGCCGCAGGCCATGTTCACGGTCCAGGCCGGGCTCTCGACCGGGATGCCGCTCCGGACCGCCACCTGGCGCGCCGGACCCGGGCCCTGCCCGGCCTGGCGTCCGTGGCCGTAGATGGTCTGGTCGACCGCTTCGGCGGGTACGCCGGCGCGCTCCAGCGCCGCCTGGGTCGCGTGCACGCCGAGGTCGGGAGCCGAGAGGCCGGCCAGGGAGCCGCCGAACTTGCCGATCGGGGTGCGAACGCCGCCTGCGAGGTAGATGCCGTCGAGCACGTGGGTCCTCCGTCTCCTGCGCCGCCGTCATGGGCGCGGGCCGGGGATCGTACCGCTGGGCTGGAATCCGAACCTGTTCGGACGGCATGTTGGCGCGCCCTTGGCGATGCCGCGGGGTGGGGTAGCCTTGCCCGGCCCGCAGGAGATCCCATGGCCGCGAAGAAGAAGGCAGCCCCGAAGAAGAAGGCCGCCCCCAAGAAGGCGTCTGCCAAGAAGGCCGCCACGAAGAAGGCTGCGCCGGAGGAGGCCCCCGAGGCCGCTGCCGAGACGGTAGCTCCTGCCGAGGCCCCGGCCGCCGCGTCGCCCTCGACGGGCGAGGTCGCATCGCCGACGCCCGAAGAGGTTGTGGCCGCCGTCTTGGCCGCCGCCGCCGCGCCGGACGTCGAAGAAGAACCGGTCGAAATTCTTCCGCCGATGCCGAAGATGCCCAAGCGCAAGGCTGGGCCCATCACGCTCGCGTACGGCTCCGCTGCAGACCAGGCGTTCATGGTCTTCGCGCTTGCCAACGAGATGGTCGACACGGAGGACCGGACCTACAAGCTGGTCCGTTCCGAGATGCAGGAGCTCGAGGCGGCCTCTGCGAAGGTCAAGCACGACGTGAGCGCGATCTCCTTCGGTGCCTACCCCGCGCTTCGCGCCCGCTACCTGCTGCTCGCCTGCGGCGGCGCCTATGGGGATCACCAAGGACCGGTCCTCGTTGCGCGGACGCCGATCCGCGCAGGCGAGGTCGAGGGCCTCGAGGTCGCTGTGCCCGGTGAGGACTCTTCGGCAGCGATGGCGCTGCGGCTCTGGCTGCCACGCGCCGAGCTGAAGCTGAAGGCCATGCCCGTGCGCGAGATCGCGCTGCGCGTGCGCGCCGGACATGTGCGCGCGGGCCTGCTCACGAACGAGGACATCGTCACGTACCGGAACCACAACCTCACGCGTGTCGTCGACCTCGGCCAGTGGTGGGGCGATCGCACAGAGGGTCTCCCGCTGGCTCTCGGCGCGAACATCATCCGCCGCGACATCCCCGAAGAGGAGCGCTCGAAGATCGCCCTCGATATCAAGCGCTCGATCGCCTACGCGCTGGGCCACCGCGAAGAAGCGCTCGATTGGGCGCTGCAGCACGCCGGCAAGAACACGCGCGAGACGCTGGACCGCTACATCGGCCGCTACGTCAACGATCTCTCGCTGGACTGCGGCGAGCGTGGACGTCAGGCCGTGCGGCTCCTCTACCAGGAGGGCGAGCGCCACGGCTTCCTGCCGGAGGCCTACGAGCCCGTCTACCACGGCGACGAAGCCGCCGGCGCCTAGTCGCCCCGGGGCGTGACCACCCGGGCCGCTCGCGCGATGGATGCGCGTGCGTCCCCTCCGCCCGCCTCTCCCGCTCCTCCTGCTCCTCCTGAGTGCTTGCGGCGCCCCGGACGCTTGCCTGGAGGTATCGCCGCGCGCGCCCTCCATCGAGTTCCAAGAGAGCGTTGTCGACCTCGGTCGTCTGCCGCCGGACGCCCCGCATGAGGTGCGCGTGCCCTGGCGGCACGTCGGCACCGGCGGGCTGCGTGTCCTCGCCGTCGAGAGCGACTGCGGCTGTGTCGTTTCATCTTGGCTCAGCGGCTTCGAGAACTCCCGACTCAGCGGTTTCGAGAACTCCCGACTCAGCGGCTTCGAGAACTCCCGACTCAGTGGCTTCGAGAACTCGCGACTCAGCGGCTTCGTGGCGCCCGGCGCGACGGGGAGCGTCGTGGTGCGGGTCCGCGGGCCCCGCCGGCTCGGCGTCACGTCGCATCGCGTGCGCGTCTTCACGGACCAGCCGCCACCGGGCGACATCGTGACGTTCACGCTGCGGGTCCGGTCCGAGCACGATGCCGAGGTCGTTCCGCACGTGCTCGACGTCGGTCGTCGCTCCCCCGGTGCTCGCATGCGGCGCGACGCCGAAATCCGCCTTGCACCCGAGCTTGGACCCCAAGCGGACGACCTGACCATCCGCCTGACCGGCATCGATGGCGACGTACGCGTGCTGCCGCCCGTGCAGGGCGATCATCCGGGCCGACTCGTGCGCATGGAACTCCGCGCCCCCTCGTCGGCCGGCGACTTCGGCGGGCGGCTGCTCGTGCTGCGGGACGGTGCGCTGCTCGCCTCGGCCCGGATCTCGGGCTGGGTCGATGACAAGCCCTAGGGATTCGAGAGACACCGCGAGCAGGCCAAGGCGGAGGCCACGAGGGGGGCTAGGAGGGGCTACCGCTCAGGACGCCCAGATCGTGGCCGACCTCGGTGAAGGCGGCGATCGCCTTGTCGATGTCCGCCTCGCTGTGCGCCGCCGAGAGCTGCACGCGGATGCGCGCCGCGCCCTTGGGCACGACCGGGTACGAGAACCCGATCACGTAGATGCCCTTGGCGAGCATCGCGTCGGCCATCTGCATGCTCAGGCGCGCGTCGCCCAGCATGATCGGCACGATCGGGTGCGTGCCCGGCCGGATGTCGAAGCCCGCGTCGGCCATGCCGGTGCGGAAGCGCAGCGTGTTGACCTCGAGCTTGTCCCGCAGCTCGGTCGAGCCTGTGAGCAGGTCCATGCAGGCGATCGTCGCGGCCACGATGGGCGGCGCGACGGTGTTGCTGAAGAGGTAGGGCCGCGAGCGCTGCCGCAGCAGATCGACGATCTCCTGGCGTGCGGCCGTGAAGCCGCCGGACGCGCCACCCAGCGCCTTGCCCAGCGTGGACGTGATGATGTCGACACGGTCCCGAACGCCGCAGTGCTCGGGCGTGCCGCGGCCCGTTGTGCCGACGAAGCCCGTCGCGTGCGAGTCGTCGACCATCACCATCGCCTCGAAGCGCTCCGCGATGTCGCAGATCTGGTCGAGCTTGGCAATGTCACCGTCCATCGAGAACACACCGTCCGTCGCCACGAGGATGCGGCGCGCTCCGGCTTCACGGGCCGCGGCCAGTTGCGCCTCCAGATCGGCCATGTCGTCGTGGCCGTAGCGGAAGCGCTTGGCCTTGCAGAGGCGCACGCCGTCGATGATCGATGCGTGGTTCAGGCTCGCCGAGACGATCGCGTCCTCCGCACCGAGCAGCACCTCGAAGAGGCCGCCATTGGCGTCGAAGCACGACGTGTAGAGGATCGCGGCCTCCTGGCCGACGAAGTCCGCGAGGCGGGCCTCGAGTTCGGTGTGCTGGTCCTGCGTGCCGCAGATGAAGCGCACCGAGGCCATGCCGTAGCCGCGCTCATCCAACTCCTTGCGCACGGCGTCCACGAGCGCGGGGTGATTGGCGAGCCCGAGGTAGTTGTTGGCGCAGAAGTTGGTGACGGGGGGGCCGTCTCCCACCTGGATATGAGCGCTCTGCGGGCTGAGGATGATGCGTTCGCGCTTCATCAGCCCAGCTTCCTCGATCTCAGTGAGCTCTTGGCGCAGGCTCGCGCGAACGGTGTCGAACATCGGTCCTCCTCGGGGCGCCTACGGTAGCCGATACCGCGCCGGTGGGCCCTCGCCTCACCAACCGCTACCCTGGGGGGGTGCTCCGCCGTCCCGCCCGCCTTCTGCTCGCCTTCGCCCTGGCCCTCGTGGTGCTGCTGGGGCCCGCCCTGCCGGGAGGTGGGAGTGCCGTGCGGTTCGCCACCGCCGACGACACGAAGGACGCCCTGAAGGCCTTCCGGTCGGGGAGCAAGGCAGAGGACTGGAAGCTGCGCCGGGAGGCGTACCTGCTGATCTCCGACTACGACGGCGCCGTGGCCGTCCAGGGCGTGCTGTCCGCCATGGCGCGCGAGAAGAACCCGGCCATCCTCCTGACGGCCATCGGCATTCTTGCGGGCTTCACCAGCGAGGGGGCCCAGAAGGAACTCGTCGCCCAGCTCGCGAAGAGCAAGGGGGGGCGCAAGATGTACGTCTTGCTCGCCCTCGCGCGTCAGAAGGGCGACAAGGCCGTCCCGATCCTGCTGGAGACACTGCGTGGCAAGGACGCGCCGGCCATCGCCCAGGCCGCGATCGCGCTCGGGAGCAAGGAGGTCAAGGCAGCCATCCCCGATCTCGTCGCGCTGCTGCGTCACAAGGATTGGCAAGTCCGGCGCGCGGCCGCGATGGGGATCGCGCGCATCGCCCAGCCCCCGCCGCCCAAGCCGAAGAAGGGTGAGCAGCCGGATCCGAAGTTTCGCTGGCCCGTGCCCGACGAGCTGAAGACCGCCGACGTCACGACCGCGCTCACCACGGCGCTGGCCGCCGCGACCGGCCGGGATCGCGGCGACCTCATCGCGGCGCTCGAGACGATCCACGAGAAGCCCTACGGCCACAACGTCGCTGCGTGGCGACTCGTGGCCCAGGGCAAGGAGCCCGACGAGCGCATCCTGCGCAAGACGATCAAGCCGGCGTACGTCTTCGGGGTGCCGATCTGGGGCAGCCGCGTCGTGCTGATCTACGACAACAGCCTGCGCAGCGCCGATCCGCACAACTTCGGAAGTGGCGATCGCCTCATGGAGCTCTGCGAGGTGCCCGGCGGACGTCCGCTGCTGCACATGCGGTTGCGTACGACCGGCCAGTTCGTACAGGCCCACTTCAAGCGCTGCATTCGTGACATGGGCAAGGGCACCAAGTTCGAGCTCATCTACTTCAACGAGACCGTACGCCAGACGTTTGGCAAGTTCGCCTCGGTCGGCACGTCGTCGCGCAGGCGCGTAGATGAGATGTTCAGCGAGATCAAGAACGACAACGGCATCGCGAGCTACGACGCGCTGACGACCGCGCTGGATCTCGGCGGGGCCGCGGACAGCAAGGCCTGGAAGCGGGGCCCCGACGAGATCATCTTCATGAGCTGTAACGTCCCCACGGTGGGGGAGCTCAAGGAGGCCGACGTGGTCGGGGCCGCGATCGCCCTCAAGGCCAGGCTCCGCATGGTGCCCATCCACACGACGGGCGTGCTTTCCCACGCGTTCGAGATGATGCGCACCATCGCCGAGGAGACCGGCGGGGTGTACCGCAACTACGACAAGTAGCCGCGGGCCGTCCGTCCCTGTAGCAGCCGGCTGGTGCCCCTGGTGGTACGCTGGCGGCGAATCCTCGAGGAGACGCCTCATGTTCCGCATCGGCCTGCTCGCTCTCGTGCTCGGCGCTGTTCTCGCGCTCGGGCTGCCCTCCACCGACGCCATCTTCGCCGACGAGAAGAAGGATCCCGCGGGCAAGGCGGGGGCCGAGGCCAAGAAGGAGAAGATCCCCCCGCTGGCGTCGGGCGAGGAGGCGGACGAGGCGCTGAAGGTGTTCAAGACCGCGTTCAAGGCCAAGGGCTACAAGGGCGACGAGAAGACCCAGGAGCAGGACTGGGCGATGCGCGAGCTTGCCAAGGTGCAGCATCCCAAGATCGTGGACGCCCTCGCCAAGGTGACGAAGAACAGGAACGCGGACCTGCGGACGGGGGCCGTGCTCCAGCTGGGCCAGCAACGACGGATCCCGGGCTATGCGGGTCAGGCGATCCTCGAGGCACTCAAGCGCCACAGCAAGGATCAGACGTTCGTGATGTCAGCGCTCGAGTCCGTCGGCCAGCTGCGCTTCATGGGCGCACGCGAGGTCATCGCCGGCCTGATGAAGCACCACGACTACGCCATGGTGAAGAACGTGCTCGTCACGATCGGCCGCATGGAAGACCACCGCTTCATCGAGGACATCATCAAGCTCATGAAGGAACTCAAGCTCGAGAAGGGTGCGAGTTGGGACGGCGTCAGCGCGAACTACGACACGGGCACGTCCGGTGATCACGACCAGAAGATGGCCGAGAAGATCGGCAAGGCGAAGGAAGCCAAGAACAAGGGCAAGGGCAAGCGCGCGGCCAAGTCCATGCGCGACCTGGGCCCGATCGTGCTCGAGGTCATGTACAAGCTCACGGGCCAGCAGTTCACGGGCGGCATCGAGGCGCGCAAGTGGCTGAAGGAGAACCGTGGGAAGGTCGACGGCCAGGTCAAGACCATCAGCGACGCGGCCAAGGGTCAGGTCGCCGAAGCCAAGGCCATGAAGAAGCTTCGGTAGGGGCGACTCCCACGCGACGTTCCGTCGCGCAGGTCCCATCGGGTGTAGGCAGGCACATGCGCGCTCGCACGCCCTCCCTCCTACTCGTCGCCGTCTTCCCCGATCGCTTCCACCGGGCAGCCCTCGAGCGCCTCGCGGCACAGCTCGGTGCTCTCGTCGTCCGTCGGCTGGTTGTGGACGTAGGAGTAGCCGCGGTCGTCGTTGCGCCGGAAGAACTCGGGCGCCGTCTCACGGCAGGCGTCGCAATCGATGCACTGGTCATCGACGTAGAAGCGTCCCGGGACGTTCTCCGTCAGCTTGTTTTCCTTGTCGGCCATATTCACCGTCCGCGGCGTGGGTCGCTCCCCGCAGGGGGAAGGGGCTGGGGCGGACAAGGTACCCAGCGCCGATGGCGCTCGCGAGGGAAGTCCCTGGGCGGGCTAGCTGCCGCGGCCGCGCGCGAAGATCGCCGAGAGCGCGACGAGGGCGCCCAGGGCGAAGAACGCGCCCGCGACGCACCAGACGATGAGCTGCGGCCAGCGGAGCACGGCATAGCCGATGCCGCCGAGCAGGGCGCCCCCCGCGAGCATGCCCAGACGCCAGCCCGCCGTGCGGCCATCGTTCGGGATCAGGATGGGTTCATCGCTCATCTCTAGGCTCCCAGGATCGCTTGGAACAGCGCGCGCTGGATGTGCAGGCGGTTGCCGGCCTGCGCCACGATCAGGCTGCCCGGCGCGTCGACGACCGCGTCGTCCGCCTCGACATTACGTCGGATGGGCATGGCGTGCATGAAGCGGGCGGCGTTCGTGCCGCGCATCAGGTCCGTCGTCAGCCGGCGGTCTCGATGTGCGTCGCGCAGGGCACGCTCCTTCTCCGGACGGCCGTGCAGATCCGTGCTGCCCCAGGAGGCCGCATAGACGACGTCCGCGCCATCGACGGCCTCGTCGAGCGCCTCGACGTAGCGGATCGAGCCCCCCGACGAGGCCGCCGTGTGACCGAGGGACTGCCGCACGCGGGCATCGAGTGGGTAGCCGGCCGGGTGGCACACGGTCAGGTCCATGCCCAACTTGCAGGCCATCGTGCTCACGCCATGCGGTACGGCAAGCGGGCGCGCCTTGGGGTGGTACGTCCACCCAAGCACGATCTTGCGGCCCGCGAGATCGCCGAACTCCTCTTCGAGCGTCAGCGCGTCGCCCCAAGCCTGGCAGGGGTGATCCAGCACGCTCTCCATGTTGAAGATCGGCACGGTCGCGTGCTTCTGGAACGAGACGATCACGCGATCGCGACGCTCCTGCGCCCAGTCCCCCTCGCGCGCGAGGGCACGGATGGCGATCACGTCGGCGTACTCGGACAGGACACGCGCGGCGTCGCGCACGTGCTCGTCCGCAACGTCGTCCATCACCGCGCCCTCGCGCATCTCGAGAGGCCAGAGGTCGCGTCCCGCGACGAGGTCGATCACCGTGCCGCCCAACGTGGAGAACGCGATGGCGAAGGATGCGCGTGTTCTCAGCGAGGGGTCGAAGAACACCATCGCGAGCGAGCGCCCGCGGAGGGGCGAGCCGTGGCCCTCCACCTTCATGCGCCGCGCGCGTGCGATGACGCTGCGGATCTCCTCAGCGGAGAACGTGTCGAGCGTGACCACGTCCCGACCTGTGATGCTCGGTCCCTCATCCATCGTGGCGCAGACTACCCGCGTGCCCGTCGCTGACGCCGCCGATCCCGAGCCCCGCTGCGCCGCCGCAGTCGGATTCGCTGGGCTCTGCCTGCCATCTTGAGACGGCACTGAGAGGGCGCGGGAGGCGCGGCGCAAGGATCGGGTACCGGAATGTTCATGAAGTATGAACGTCCGGCTCCGGGCCCCTTGTCCGGCCGGGAGGCGACGGCCTACCGTCTGCTCGGCGGCATCTTCTGGAGAACAGCGCCGAAGGGCGTGGGTCGTGGGCGTAGGGGGCCCCGACCCGGCACGCTCGAGGGGTGATCCGACCCGGGGGGACGGGGGTCAGGCAGCCACGGCGGAAGCCGTGGTTGCCGGACTGCGCCGCGCGGGCCATCCTCAGGCCATGGACCCCGCCCCCCAGGATGCCCAGCGCGGCGCCGATGTGCCGGTCGGACCCCGCAGCCCCGACCAGGTGCGGCGTGCGCACCGGCTCGAGAGCCTCGGACGGCTGGCTGGTGGCATCGCCCACGACTTCAACAACGTCCTCGGCGTCATCCTGGGCTACGTCGAGCTCGCCAAGATGAACATGCAGGGGGTCGATCCGAGGGCCCTCCGGCATCTGGACCTGGCGTTGAACACCCTGGGCCGGGCGCGGACGCTGTCCGACCGCCTGCTCGACTTTGCGCGCGAGACACGACGTGCCCCGGACGTGAGCGACATCAACGAGACGGTCCAGTCGGTGCGCGAACTGCTGGCCGAGACCCTGGATCGACGGGTCGAGTTCGAGGCGACGCTCAGTACGGGCATGCCGCCCGGGGCTCTGGACGCTGACGAGATGCATCAGGCGGTCAGCAACTTGTGTCTCAATGCGGCCCAGGCCCTGCCCGACGGCGGCACCATTTCGCTCGAGACCCGCTGCGGGCGGATCGAGGCCGGCGACCGGACCGGCCTGCTGCCCGGCTACTACGCGTCCCTTCACGTGCGCGACACGGGGCCAGGCATCCCGAAGGACCTTCGCGAGCGCATCTTCGATCCCTACTTCACGACCCAGCCGCACGAGCGCAGCGGCCTCGGCCTGTGGGTCGTGCGCGTGCTCGCCGAGCGCTACGGCGGGCGCGTGGAGGCCGGCGGCGACGACCGAGGAGCCACGTTCGACCTCTGGCTGCCATGCGAGCTCGACGTCGTGCCCGGCCACGCCGCGGCCAGGGGCGCGCCTCCCCCGGCCGCCTCCGACGCTCCCGTCGACGTGCTGATCGTCGATGACGAGCCTGGTGTGCGGGACGTGACCCGCGGCTTCCTCGAGATGGATGGCTACCGCGTGCTCACAGCCAGCACGGCGGCCGAGGCCACCGCGCTGCTCAAGGAGCACGCCGGTGGTGTGCGCGTCGTCTTCTTGGACCACCGGCTGCCCGACGTCCGCGGCGCAGATCTTGCCCGCGAGATCCGGACAGCCGCCTCCGCGCCCGCGATCGTGATGACCACGGGCATGGCCGGCGAGCCGGAGATGGCCGACCTGCCGGACGGCACGCGCGTCCTTGCCAAGCCCTTCCTGCACGACGACGTGACGCGCCTCTTGCGCGAGGACCTGGGCATCCTCCCCCGCGAACCCGCCTGATCCGACGGGACACAGGCCGCGGCGAGCATGCAGCGGACGACGCAGGCGAGCGCGCAGCGGGGTAGGATCATGCGCTGGGCGCGCATCGGGCACGCTCCTTCGGAGGCGGTCTCCATGGCGGACGATCCCGCAAGCGGCGGCGGTGAGGTTGGCGCTCTCGATCTCGAGGCGATGAAGAGCCTGCTCGAGATCACCCGGCGAATCAACGCCGAGGTCGATCAGGATGCGGTGCTCGGAACCATCGTCGACAGCCTGGTGTCGCTCGTGGCCGCGGATCGCGGCTTCGTGATGCTGCGCGGCGACGACGGCGAGCTTCAGTTCGCCATCGCGCGCGACAAGAAGGGCGCGCCGCTCGAGGAGAAGAAGTTCCGCGTCAGCCGTGGCGTCGTGGACGAGGTCGCCGAGAGCGGAGAGACCCGGCTGATCGACGACGCCGCGGCGTCCGACGCGTACAACGCGCGCATGAGCATCGTCAGCCTGTCGCTGCGTACGATCCTGTGCGTTCCGCTCAAGACGCCGCACGGCGTCATCGGCGTCATCTACGTCGACAGCAACGCCATCACGCGTCGCTTCACGGAAGACGACGTCCCCCTCATCGAAGCCTTCGCCGCCCAGGCCGCCGCGACGGTCGACCGCATCCGGCTGCAGCAGGCGGAAATGGAGCGCGACCGCATGGCCGCGCAGCTCGAGATCGCTTCCGACATCCAGAAGACCTTCCTGCCCAGCACGTTCCCCGACATGGACGGCGTCGTCGGAGCCGTGGCGAGCGTCGCTGCTCTGCAGGTCGGCGGTGACTTCTACGACGTGCTGAGCCTGCCGCGCGGCCGCGTGGGCTTCCTCGTCGGGGACGTCTCGGGCAAGGGGGTGCCGGGCGCCTTGTTCGGCGCGCGCTTGATGTCGGATGTCCGCTACCAGGCGCTGCTGCGTGACGATGTCGCGGAGACCCTCTCGCGCGTGAACGACATCGTCGCCGAGCGGTCCTCGCGCGGCATGTTCGTGACGATGTTCTACGGCGTGCTCGATCCCGCCACGGGCGAGCTCGAGTACGGCAACGCCGGCCATCTCGCGCCGCTCATCCGGGGCGTGGATGGCACGCTGGCCGAGTGGCAGGAGCCGCTCGGACTGCCGCTCGGCATCATGCCGGGGCAGCGCTACAAGGCCGGCAAGCAGACGCTCGCCCGCGGCGAGACGCTCGTCGTGCTCAGTGACGGGCCTGCCGATGCCGTCGGCGAGGGCGGGGAGCGCTTCGGCGACGACCGGGTACGCGAGACGATCCTGGCCGCGCCGGCCGATCCGGCTGCGCTGGTCAAGGCTCTGTTGCAGGAGACGGCCGACTTCACGGGCAACCGCCCGCAGGCGGATGACCAGACCCTGCTCGCGATCTCGCTCGCCTGAGCCTCGGGCTGCTGGGCGCCCGGAATCACAGATGGATTCGCATGCGGATCCGCGCGCGAGCCTGAGGGGCTGGTAGGAAGGCGCCGTGGCAGCGAAACCTCCCCCGCCCGTACGCGCGCTTTCGCCGTGGACCTACTTGCTGCGGAACCCGCGCCGCATCGCGCCCGTCTTCGCCATCCAGGCGCTCGTGACCACGCTCCTGGTGCTCATCATCACGCCCACGAACGCGTTCGAGGCGACAGCGCGCGCCAACATCCGGCCGCTCGAGGTCTTCACCATCGTCTCGCCACGGGTCCGTCGTGACTTCGACGAGGAGCTGGTCGGCATCCTCGACGACAACGTCGCCCAAGAGCAGCGCGTGAAGGCCAAGATGTTCTGGCTGCGTACGCCGATGATCGTGGGCGAGGGCTACGCCCCGATGATCGCCCTGCCGCGTGAGGTCTGGCCGCAGTTCCTGGACAAGCTGAGCAGCACCTTGATCGAAGGACGCATGCCCGAGTCGGGCCAAGACGGCGCCGTGCTGCACGAGGCCGTCGTCCGTGCGCGGGGCATGAAGCTCGGCGACAAGTTCGGCCAGCTCGTGAACCCGCAAGACGCGACGCCGGGCCGTTTCACGCTCGTCGGCGTGCTCGGCGGCTACGCCCGCATCGGCCTGGCCAGCTACGCCTACGCGAGTGAACCCTACTTCGTGCTCGCGCGGCGGCCCGAGTTCCGCGTCATCTACGCGCGGGAGGGGCGCAAGGCGGCGAGCGACACGTACCTGCGCGACGCCAAGCACGAGGACGGCGAGCCAGCGTTTCGCGTCGTCGACGCCACCTTCGTCGAGAAGCGCATCGCGAAGACCCTCGCCAACGTGCCCGTCATCATCGGCTTCATCACGTTCTCCGTCGGCGTCGTCGTTGCCCTCGTGATCTCGTTGCTGAACGTGATCTCCTTCCAGGTGCGCGTGGATGAGTTCGGTGTCTACCTCGCGGTCGGGCACCAGCGCTGGCCGCTCGTGCGCAAGCTCGCGATCGAGACGGCGGCCGTCGCGGTCAGCGCTTGGGTGGTCGGGCTCGCGGTCGGGTTGGCCGGCGTCTGGCTCTACCGCGATCTCTGGCTCGAGCCGCGCGGCATCGTGATGACCGTCGTGGATCCGCGTCCGCTGCTCTTCTCGCTGAGCGTGCCCGTGTTCTCGACCCTGACCGGCGCGATCGCACTCGGGCGCCGCCTGCATCGCATGGACCCCGTCACGGTCATCCAGCGGAGGGGCGTGTGATGACCGACGACGTCCTGCTCCACGCGCATGAGCTCAGCCTGGAGTACCTCGACGGCTCCCGCCGCGTACGTGCGGTCGACGAGGTCTCCCTCACGATCCGGCGCGGTGAGTTCGTAGGCCTCGTCGGCCCCTCGGGGTCCGGCAAGTCGAGCCTCCTGTTCCTCCTCGCCGGTCTACGGGCGCCCACCAGCGGCCACGTCGAGTTGCTCGGCACCGTGCTGCCGCAAAAGGCCGACCTCAGCGCCGCGCTCCGCCGCCGGCACATCGGCTTCTTGTTCCAGGAGCCGTTCCTCGTTCCCTACCTGGACGTCCGCGAGAACGCGCTGAGTCACGCCCTCGACGCGGAGGCCGAGGCGCGGCTGCTGACCCTGGCGGAGGCCATCGGCATGGGGACCATGCTGAGCGAGCGTCCGCATCGCCTCTCCGGTGGCGAGCGCCAGCGCGCCAGCCTGCTGCGGGCCCTGGCCAACGCACCCGAGCTGGTGTTGGCCGACGAACCGACCGCCAACCTCGATCACATCACCGGCCGGTCCGTGATGGCCCTCCTGCGCGAACAGACTCGAGACGCGGCCCTGCTGGTCGTGACGCACGATCCCGACATGCTCGACGGGGCCGATCGCATCCTCTTCCTTCGCGATGGGAAGCTCCAGAAGGCGTAGACTGTTGCCATGGCACGCCGTCGTGAATCGTCCTGGTCGTCCTCCTTCCCGAAGGCGCTGGCCCTAGGGCTGGCGCTAGGGCTCCTGATGCCCGCGGTCGCATGGGCCCGCGGGGGACTCACGTCCGACGTGCGGCTGCCGGACGTGCGGCGTCTGCGCACGGCCGACGCGAAGCGACGCATCGAGCGGGCCGGCTTCAAGGTCGGCACGGTCTACGAGGTCTCGCGCGAGCGCATCCTGGCTGCCTACAAGGTGCGGTACCCCCTGGGCTACGTGTTCATGCAGGCGCCCACGTTCGAGGACGCCTCCGGCATGCCGATCCGCAAGCCGCGGGGGACGACCATCCACATCATCGTCGCCGCGACGCGCGACGGTTCGACGTTGCCTCCGGTACCGGAGCTGCGGCAGGCCAGGTTGCCTCGCACCGAGCCTCCGCCGGTGGAAGACAACCGCGTGCCGCCGCCCGCGCCGCCGGCCGCGCCGCTGCGCGAGGTCCCGCGCCAGCCGGCACCGAAGTTACCGCCTCCGAGCGACGCCGAGATGCCCGGTGACGTCGACATGCCCGTGGACACATCCCCCGCACCGCGCATCGCCGCCGGTTCGCCGGATGCGCCGCGCGTGGCGCCGAAGGCCGACCCGAACAAGGTGCCTTCGCTCACCGGCCTCGAGCTGGCCGAAGCCGAGCAGCTTGCGCGGGAGGCGGACATGAAGATCTACGTCGAGCGCGTGGGCGGTCATCCGATCGGCCGCGTACTTGAGCAGATCCCCGCCGCCGGAAGCAAGCGTCCGCCCGGGGCCGTCGTCAAGGTGATCGTGACGGCCGGCGGCGACTTCGACGGCGACGCCATGCCGTCGGCGCCCGAGGTGTACCTCTCCGGTATCGAGGTGCCCGGCCTGCTCGACCGCACGGTGCTGCAGGCGCGCCGCATCCTGGGCGATCTCGGCCTCACGATCCGCGAAGAGAAGGGCCAGCGCGGCCTGCCCGGCCTCGTGGTCGATCAGAAGCCCGCCGCCGGTGCGAAGGTGCCGAAGGGCGGCGTCGTGCGCGTGTGGATCGCTCCGGAGGATCCCACGACGTCGACCGACGCCGGCGAGCCGCCGCCGCCCGGGCCGCTGCGCACGGGCGCGACGCCCGGGAAGAGGCCCGCGAAGGACGCGCCCGCCTCCAAGCCGCCGCTCGCGCCCGGTCCGCTGGCGGGCGGCATCCCCAAGCCGGTCTCGCCTGGTGTGAACACACAGCTTCCCAAAGAGGCGTCCGTGCCCGTCGGCTTCACGTGGCGTGGCGTCAAGGGCGCGAGTGCGTACATCCTCGAGATCGAGGAAGAGGGTGCGGAGGGCCGCTGGATCGCGAACGCGCGCAAGCCGTCCCGCAAGACCGCGGTACTCCTCGAGGTCGAGCGCCTCGACATCAATATGCAGAAGCGCCTGCGATGGCGCGTACGCGCGGTGATCAACGGCCGCGAGGGCAAGCCCTCCGCCTGGATCCTCCTCAAGTAGGGGTGAGAACCTACTTCACGTAGCTCCCGCCCTGGACCTTCCAGAGCTTCCACCCGTCGTCGGTCTCCCGGAACCATGCCTGGACGGGCACGCGCGCGGGGCGGCCCATGGCGCTGCCCTTCACGACGCCTTGCGACTTCGCCTTTCCGTCGTCCACCTCGACCTCGTGGACGCTGATGACGATCTCGGTGGGCTTGTACTTGCGAACGAGGGAGCGGACGTGGGCGATGGTCGCGGCACGGTCCCGGCCCTCGTACTCGAAGTCCTCGTGCAGCAGGCCTTCCAGCCGCTCCCAATCCTGGGCTTGGATCGCAGCCCCGCAGTCCTTGGCCACGCGTTCGATCCGCTCGCTCGCGGTGACGATCAGGCGCTCGATTCCGAAGACGAGGGACGCGATGACCAGCAGGCCCAGCAGTGGCGAGCGGACGGTCCAATTCACGCGAGACTCCGAAGAAACAGGCCTTGCCGGGCGATCGGACGCCCTGCGAGGGGCCCTTCGTGCACAGGTAGACTCTTCCCCCCATGTCGGACGAGGTCAACAAGTACTGTCGCCTTGGCGCCCAGCACCTCGAGCGGGGGGAGCCGGAAGAGGCTCTGCACTGGTACGACCGGGCCCTGGCCATGGATCCTGAGAATCCCATCGCATGGTGCGGCCGGGGGAAGGCCTGCTACGACCTGGGCCGTCTCGACCGCGCCGATCGCGACTTTCGCCGTGCGCTGCGCTACGCGCGCCGCCGCCTCGAGTCGCGCGGACGGCTGCACCGCTGGTGGGCCGATGAGGCGACACGGCCCTACCTGCGCGCGCTGCATGGGCGCGGGCTCTGCCGCTTCTGGCTCGCCGCCTACGAGGACGCTGCGCGCATGTTCCGCCGCCTCCTCCGGCTCGCGCCGGCGGATCCGCTCGACGTGCGCTTCCTGCTCGGCGAGACCTACTTCCGGATGGGGGAGGTCGATCGCGCGATCCGTGAGTGGCAGCACGTCGGCGACGATCCCGATGCGCTCTACAACCTCGGGCTCGCCTACTTCTACCGCGGTGAGTTCACGCGCTCCGTCGGCGCCTTCCGTCGCGCGATCTTCGAGAACCTGTTCCTCGTCGCGCGCCTCACGAACTCCGAGATCGTCTCGGACGTCCCGCAGTACAGCGGCACGCACTACAAGGGGCTCGACAGCGAGCACGCGGCCGTCGACTACCTCGATCGCTGCGGCGACCTGTGGCGCGGACGACCGATGCTCGGCCGCTGGCTACGCAGCATCTACGAGCACGAGATCGTGCGCACGGACATCAAGCGTCACGTGGGGCACGTGCGCCTGCTTGCGCGCGGCAATCCCGGCGTCGGCGAGCGCGCGCAGCTCGAGGGTGAGAACACCGCACTGCGCGGCTCGGAGCGCCTCTCCCACACCGACAGGAAGATCGCCCGCGAGGTCTGCGACAAGCTGTTCCGCGTCGAAGACGACGACGACCTACCGTCCTAATCCCGCGCGCGCATCCAGCGCCAGATCTGCTTCACGGACGCCGGTTGGCCGTAGATGAGCACGCCCACCCGGAACACGCGTGCGGCCAGGCGGATCGCCAGCCACGTCGAGATGATCAGGAGGCCGATGGTCACCACGATCTGCCATGCGGGCGGCGGCGGGACGCTTGCGATGCGGGTCATCATCACGAAGGGCGTGAAGGGCGGGATGAACGACGCGATGGTCGCCAGCTTGCCGTTCGGGTCCTGAAGCGAGACCATCGAGAGGATCAGCGGCAGCGCCAGCAGCATCGACAGTGGCGCCATCAGGTTCTGCGCTTCCTTGATCGTGTTGCACGCACTGCCGACGGCGACGAAGAGGCTCGCGATCATCAGGAAGCCGAGCAGGTAGTACACGACGAACAGGCCGATCTGTGCGCCATCGACGAGGCCGCCCGAGCCTTGCAGCGCCGCTGCGAGCAGACCGCCGCCCGACCAGAAGGTCAGGAGCGTCAGGCCTACGCCGCAAATGCCCAGGATCTTGCCGGCCATCAGCTGGTAGGGACTTACGGAGGAGAGCAGCACCTCGTAGATGCGGTTGGCCTTCTCCTCGATCGTGTTGCTGATCAGCATCTGGCTGATGCCGACGATGCCCATGTAGAGCAGCATCACGACGATGATGGGCAGCAGCATCTGCATGGCGCCGGCCTTCTTGCCTTCGTCGGTGACGGCTTGGAAGCGCAAGGCGGGACGGCGCAGCAGGGACGCGACCTCGTCCGGCAGCTTGCGCTCCGCAATGATGTACTGCGTCACGATCTCGTTGACGAGAGCCTGTAGCGTCCGGCCGTTGCCTGTGACGCCAGAGCTCGGGCCGTAGACCCCCGAGGGGCGCTCGCCCTTCTTCGGATCCGCGGGCCGCTTCTCGAGCACAGGCGGCGTGAGCACGACGACGTAGTGCTTGCCCGCCCCGGCCTCGCGCTTGAGTGTCTCGACGCGGCTCATGGCCCCGTCCTCGCTGTCCCAGGCGGCGCGGGCCTGATCCGGCGGAAGCACGGTCGCGGTCCACTCGGAGTCCTTGTTCTCGCCCAGGGCCTCGATCATGGGCCCCGCCAGCACGCCGGTGGTGTCGACGATGACGACCGCCTCGTCCTTCTTGCCGCCCATGAGCTTGGGGACCAGGAAGATGACGCCCATCCAGACCGGTGTCAGCACGAGGCCGATGATGAAGGCCTTCGTCCGCACGTTCTCGAGGTACTCGCGTTTGAGGATGTGCCACATGCGGCTCATGCGTCACCGTCCAATGCGACGGCCGTCGTGCCCGCGATGCGCTTGAAGATCTCGTGCAGGCTTGGCTCGCGCAAGTCGAAGCGCTGGATGTCCGCGCGTTCGACGAGGGCCGCGAGCAGGCCGTTCGTGTCCGCATCCGACGCGAGGGTCAGCTCGGCTTCGTTGCCGTGGTCGGTGACCTGCGTCACGCCCGGCAGCCCCTGGAGGTCGCGGCCAGGCTTGAGTCGGAAGCGGATGTGCGCGGCGTCGCGGCCTTCGGCCGCGCGGACGGCGTCGAGCGTGCCGGAGAGCTGCACCGCACCTTGGTGGATCATGATCAGCTCGCTGCAGAGCTGTTCCGCCTGCTCCATCACGTGCGTCGAGAAGACGATCGTCGTGCCGTGCTCGTGCATGGCCAGCACGGCGTCGCGCAGGACGTCGCGGTTCACCGGGTCCAGGCCTGCGAAGGGCTCATCGAGAACGAGCAGCTCCGGTTCGTGGATGACGGTCGTGACGAACTGCAGCTTCTGGGACATGCCCTTGCTCAGCTCCTCCACGCGGCGATGGCGCCAGCCCTCGAGGCCGACGCGCCCCAGCCAGTGATCGATGCGCGGCATCAGGAAGGCGTCGTCGCGGCCCTTGATGTGGCCGAAGAAGCGCAGCATCTCCTCGATGCGCATCTTCTTGTAGAGCCCGCGCTCTTCGGGGAGGTAGCCAACCTTCGGCTTGAGCGCCTCGCTGACGTGCGAGCCGAGGACCTCCACGCTGCCGCCATCCGGCTTGAAGATGTTCATCAACATCCGGATCGACGTCGTCTTGCCGGCTCCGTTCGAGCCGAGGATCCCGAAGATGGCGCCGCGCGGCACCTCGAACGAGACACCACGCACGGCCGTGAAGTCGCCGAAGCGCTTCACGACGTCCTGGAAGCGGACCGCGGGATGTTCGCCGTGGAAGGTCATGACGTGGCAGATCCTACCCGCGTGGGAGCCGTACTCCATCGGCCGGGTGGCTACTTGGCCTTGGGCGAATTCTTGCCGTCCCGGCGAACCGTGCCGCGCACGGTCGTCGAGCCGCCGATCGTGATGTCGTCGCCTGCCGAGCGAACGTGCATCTTGTTGGTGTGGGTCACGTCGAAGCGCCGCGCCACGCCTGTGCGGGCGTCGACCGTCGCGGTGCCGCGGAAGTGGTTGCCGGCCGACATCGTGCCGACCCGCCCCTCCTTCCGGAAGGTGCCGTCGATCTCGATGATCGCGTCGAGCTGCAGCTCGAGCAGCGTGTCGGCGCCCTCCGTGCGAATCTCCAGCAGGCGGACGGTGCCCTTGAAGAGGGGCTCCGGAGCGCTCACGCCCAGGTCGTAGGCGCGGCGACGGATGTTGCTCACCGCGCGGAGCTGCATGATCGGGGCCAGCGGCCAGGACTCACCCTGGCGGATCGGCCGGGCGGGGATCCACGAGGGGGCACCGCCGTAGCCGGCGAGCAGGAGCGATCCAATCAAGTCACGCGCTTCTTCCTGCTCGTGCTTCGTACTGCCTTCCAGTCGCAGCGATGCCGTTGCGGGCCGGCCCCTGCTCTCGTGCGCCATGCGCCCGGTCAGCGGTGGCCGCTTCAGCAGGATCTCGGCGGCCGTGCCTTCCGCGCTCACGTAGCGCATGCCGATGCGCGAGGTCATCGGGGCTTCCGCCATCGGCTGGACGATGCGCCAGGTGTGCTCGAGCGTGGCCTGCACATTCAGCCTCTGATCCTTCTTCCGGCCGCCCTCTACGCCCCTCTGGAAGACCTCGGTGCGCATGCTCAGCTCGGCAGTCCACGCCATCCCGTCCTTCAGGTCGAAGGTGACGTGGACGGCCTCGCCCCTCGGCGTGCTCTCGAGCGCCTTGACCTTGAGCCCGTGGTCGGGCGCGTCGCCGTCGCCGCACGCCACGGCCAACAGGCTGAATGCGCAAAGCAGGCTGGTCGTGAGGCATCGCATGGGCTCAGTCTCGCATGTCCCGGGGTGGGATGGCCCAGGTAGCGTCGTTGGAGACGGGCTAGGTCGGAAGCGTCCGCTGCAGCACGCGGACCCAGTTCCCGCCCAGGATCTTGGCGACGCTGGCGTCATCCAGGCCTCGTCCCGAGAGCCCCTCGCCAATGCGGCGCAGGTCCGCCACGGAATCGATGCCCGCAGGCGCCTTCTCGGGCGTGAAGCCGCCGTCGAGGTCGGAGCCGAGCCCGACGTGTTCCGGCCCTACGAGCGTGAGCATGTGCTCGATGTGATCCAGGACGGTCTCGATCGTCGAGGCCTCGCCCGCGAGGAACTCGTTGTAGAGGACGATGCCCACGAGGCCGTCACGCTCGGCGATGGCGCGGATCTGGTTGTCGCTCAGGTTGCGGCGATGCGGTGCCAGCGCCTGCGCATTGCTATGGCTCGCGACCACCAGCCCGTCGTCCACGGAGAGCACGTCGTCGAAGGCTGCGGGCTTGAGGTGGCTCACATCCGGGATCACGCGGCACGTGCGCATGTGCTCGACGAGCCGCCGGCCGTCCGCTGTGAGGCTCTTGGCGTCGTCCCAGCCGCCGCAGTAGCGGTTGCCGGTGTTCCACGCGGGCCCCACGACGCGTACGCCGCGTTCCACCCAGCGGGCCAGGTCGCGCGTCGATCTTATGGGATCCGCACCCTCCATGAGGTGGACGATGCCGATGGGGCCGCCCGACTGGCAGAGGCCCAGGTCGCCCTTGCTCTCGACTCGGAAGAGATCGGCCGCGTGGCGCTTGAGCAAGTCGTCGTAGAGGTCGATCTGGCGCACGGCCAACTCGTAGGGCGTGCCCTCCGGCCAGTAGCCCTGCGGGGCGAAGACGGTGCCGAGGATCAGGCCGAGGCCCCCGCGCTTGGCGTCAGCCAGGGAGAGCGCATGCCGCTCGCAGGCCGGACCCGCGAAGTCCCAGCTGGCATCTTCCAGGATCGCCATGGCGATGTCCTGATGGCCGTCGACGATCATGCAGTCCATCCACCCGGTTCCTGCTCCGCCTCGAACCCGCGATTCTGGGGCAACGGGTCGCGGATCGGAAGCTGCATCTTTCGGCCGCTGCGGCCCGTGGGGGGTAGCCTGACGGGCATGGATCCCTTCTCGCACGAACAGCCGATCCTCCTGATCCTCCCGGCCGAGCTGAGGGTCGAGGCCGTGCTGCCGCGGCTGCTGGCCGAGCCCGAGCTCCGGCACGTGGCGCTGCCGCCGCTCTGGTGCCTGGACAAGACCGGCATCGACCTGGTCGACGCCCTGCCGGCCGTGCGCAGCGTCACCCTCGAGACCCTCGAGGAGGTCCTCGGCACCCTGATCCGCCTGTGCGACGAGCAGGAGCTCAACACGATCGTCCGGCGCGCATGGGCGGAGGTCGACGAGCGTGTCCGCCAGCACTACCTCCAAACCAGCATCGGCCAGACGTTCGCGATGATCTTCAAGCTCGCGCCCCGCTCGCTGGAACAGGCGCCGCCTCCCGAATTTCGCCGCGACCGGATCCACGAGAACGGCTTCCAGGTCGAGTACCGACTCGCTCGCGCGGACGGTGACCGCGACTTCCGCGCTCCGGAGGAGGAGGGCTCGATCACGATCTATCCGTTCGACCCCGCCAACGAGGAAGCGCGCACCGAGGCCGGCCTGGGCGCGGGCAGCGGTGCCGTCCTCGAGATCTTCCCCTACGAGTCCGGCCGTGCCCGGCATCTCGAGATCTGGGAGGCCATCGCCACGCGCCACGGCGCCCGCGTCACGGACTCGCGCGCTAGCGCGTGATCACGAGGGCGCCGACGGCGCCGTCGGGGCCCTTCGCGGGCCAGATGCGTGACGGCCCCCAGAAGGCAGCCACCTCGAAGAGGCGTCCCGCGTGGGGTTCGCCGCCGAGGGCGAAGCGGTCGAAGGTGATCTCGATACGGATCACGCCGCTGACGTTCCGCTGGGTGCACGTGATGTGGCCCGGCTCGAGGTGGGGCGTGCCCTCCAGGCCCGTGGAGTCGATGCTCGGCCCCTCCGGCGTGGCTTCCACCATCCACTGATCCGATCGGCCCGGCGCCTTCAGGCGCAGCCGAAACAGCCACGCGGCTCCCTTCGGAATCGCGGCCGGCGGAATGCGCGCTTCGAAACGCAGGACCCTGCCGTCGGTCTGGGCGTGGATCGTGGCCTGCCCCTCGCCTGCCGCGAGCGTGACGATCCACGGGTCGCCGCGCTGAAATGCGACCCACCTGCCGTAGGCAGCGGTGCGCGCCTGCGCGGCCTCGAGCTCCTTGGCGAAAGGCGCCATCCAGGGGACGAGTCCGAGGCCCTCCTTGTCGGCCTTGCGCAGGTTGGTGGCCAGCCCCGCGAGAAACGCCGCCGCGTCGTCGCGCTTGGCGGGGAGCAGGGGCGTGAGCTCCGCCATGCCGAAGCGCGCCTGATCGACGTTCTGCCACGCCGACTCGAGGACGTCTTCGGCCCCGCGGCGGCCCAGCACGACGATGCCGTCCAGGACCTCGTGGAGGTCCGCGGCGCGACCGTGGGGGAGCGCGGGGATGAGCGACGGGGCCGTGATCGGCATGGCCCAGGTATCGAGCAGGACCACAGGCGTGCCGGCCTCCTTCACGCGGCGCTCGGCTTGTGCGCGCGTGATGCGGGTCGCAAACTCCGTCGGGCCGCTCCACGCAGTGATCACTTCGGGGTAGCCGCTCAGGTCCGGCGGCGCGCCGGCGACCTTGGCGAGGCGATCGCTGTGGCAGCGCGGCACGACCACGAGCTCATCGATGCCGCCGGGGCGCAGGCGCTCGAGCAGCCCCTTCACGATGGCGCTCTCGTGGTCGCGGGCCTTGGCGCCTTCCATGCGAATCGACGAGGCCGTCGCATCGAAGACGAGGGCGAAGTGACGGATGCCCGCCCGCTTCTGCCACGCGCCGAGCATGCGAGCGCTCAGGTCTGTCCACGTCGCGAGGCTCTGGCCGGAGAGTTGTCCGTAGACACCGGCGCTGATCACCGGGGTGACGCCCTGGGCCCGGAGCGCCTCGATGCGCTGGATCGAAGCGGCGTTCACGTCGGGGGCTTCGAGCCACACGCGGTTGGCGCGGGCGCCGGCGGCGAGCAGCGCGTCGCCTCGGCGCGGCGCGTCCCACGAGGACCACGCGCGCATGCGGTAGCGCGGCTTCACGTGGCGCGTGCCCACACGCACCGTGACCCCGGCTTGCTGGTTGGGCCGCTTGAAGTCGAGCGACCGCATGCCGGGCATCGTCATCTCGCTGGGCGCGCTCGCGTCGAACTCGAAGCGAGCGGACTGCAGGGCCGCCGCATCCGCGCCCATGACGAAGACCATGGAGCGGCGATCCGCGCGCCAGGCCCAGATCCTGTAGCCGCCGGCGAGATCGTCGACGTCCAACTGGTAGACGTCACAGACCCGCCGGGCGATCGGGTCGCTGGCGGGGAGGCCGAGCAGGAGCAGCGAGCCTTTCGGCAGCGGCCACGCGATCGTGCCGGGTGCCCTGCTACCGGGGAGGTAGGCGCGCAGGCCCGTCGGGACGCCCGGGGAAGCCAGCACCGTCGCCCGACTCATCTCGAGAACCTTGGGCGGCGCGGCGGGCCACTCCATCTCGTCCTCGGCGTGCACGAGCCCGAGGGGCAGCAGGAACAGCAGCAGCAGGAAGGACGAGGCGCGACGCATGCGTGGAGTCTAGCCGCGTCGCACGCGTACAATCTGCCGGTGCGCAGCGTAGGCATCCTCATCGTCGGCGACGAGATCCTCGGCGGAGAGATCGCCGACGAGAACGGTCCGTGGCTGATCAACAAGCTCAGCGGGGCCGGTGTGCGCGCGGTGCGCCAGGTCGTCGTGCCCGATGACGAGTACGAGATCGCCGCGGAGCTGACGCGCTTGCGGGGCATGGCGGACGCGGTCGTGGTCTCCGGTGGCATCGGGCCGACCCACGACGACGTGACGAGGCAGGCCGTCGGTCGCGCCTTGGGCTTGCCGCTGAAAGAGCACGAGGAGGCGGCCGAGCGGATCCGCGGCTTCTACGGGAAGCGCGTGACGGAGGCCGAACTTGCGATGGCCTGCATCCCGCATGGCTCGCGCTTGGTCCATGGGGCCACGACGAACACGATCGGCTTTGAGGTCTCGGGTACCTACGTCCTACCCGGCGTGCCGTTCCTCTTCCGCGATCTCGTCGACGGCTTCGCAGGCGAGTTCGTCGCTGAGCACCTGCACACGGCAGAGCTGCGCAGCGACCTCAGGGAGGGCGAGATCGCCACCCTGCTTGCCGCGTTCCAGGGCCAGACGCTCGACGTCGCCATCGGTTCCTACCCGGTCCACGAGGACGGCTGCTGGCATGTGCGCATCGTGTTGCGAGGTCTCGACCCCGAGCGGGTGGCCGCGGCCGCGATTCGGCTCGAATCCCACCTGTAGGGGCGAACCGAGCGGACGCTGCCGCAGCGCGCGTGGGTGGCCTCCCACGGGCCCGCAGAGGACGCCTGGGGCAGCCACCCGCCACTGCTCGGCGGCGGCTCGGGTTGCCCCTACGGGACCAGGGGTTGACCGAAGGGTACGGCCCGCTACCGTTTGGCTCCCCGTGTGGGGCCGTAGCTCATTCTGGTAGAGCGCCTCGTTCGCAACGAGGAGGTAAGGGGTTCGACTCCCCTCGGCTCCACCATTTTCAATTGCGGGCGGATGGCGCGCGACGGTTCAGGTGACGTCCCGTTGGAAGCACCCTCACGGGGGACGCCAGCCCGCCCGCTCCGCGCTCGCACGCGTTCACCTGTCGCTGCTGCGCATCGACCCTGCTTCGCAGGCAGGACGGTCCACGTCGCGCCTAGTCCGCGGTCGCTGTCGCTTGGGCGGCCAGGGCCTCGAGGAACGGCAGCGGCCGGTCGGCCAGGACTTTCAGGACCGTGCCGCCCGCCGTGAACGCGTGGGTCACGTCGTCCAGGGAGCCGAAGCGCTCCAGCGCGGCGCGACCCTCGCCGCCACCCACGTAGACCGCGACGCCGGCCTCTTTGAGACCCTTCAGCGTGGCGACGATGGCGTCCGTGCCCGCGGCAAACGTGCTGTTCTCGAACTGGCCCATCACACCGTTGTGGAACGCCGTCTTGCGCTCCGTCTCCGCAGCCCAGGCCATCGCGACCTCGTCGAACATCGCGCTCGTGGCGGGACCGATGTCGCGCTGCCACTGCTCCGCGGACAGGTCCTCGACGACCGTGCCGTCGTCGGCGACGAAGTCGACCGGAAGCACCACGCGGATGCCCTTGGCCTCCGCCTCGATGAGGAGCTGACGGGCTTTCTCGATGGCGGAGGCGGGCACGAAGGCCTTCTCGTCCTTGTTGGCGATTTCGCCCGCGGCGCCGATCGAGACCTCCGTGCCCGCGATCTCGCCGGCCGCCTTGCGCAGCGCCATCGCCAGACTTCCACCAGCGAGGATCACTTCGACGCGACCGCGCTGCACGATGCCGTGGAGGTGGCGCAGCTTGTCGAGCTTCATGCCCGAGAAGATGACGAGACCTGCGTCGCGCGCCTTGGCGGCGTGCTCGGTGAGCTCGCGACGGGCGAACACGCCGAGCGCGGTACGGCCCATGGCGAGCGGCAGGGCGGTCGTGGAGAAGTCCTTGCTACCCGCCGCGATGGCGTCATTGATGTAGACCGTCGCACCCTGGCGCAGCGCGCCCGCGACGCGCGCGAAATGATCCGTCACGAGACCGAGCTGTGCTTCGCCGGTCGTCCACAGCCGCATCTCGAAGTCGTACTTGCGCACGTTCTCAAAAAGCAGGAACTGGCCCGGCTTGAGGCTCTCGACGCCCTTCACCGCGACGCCGGTCAGGGTCTCGGCGTGTTCGTCGAACCAGTCTTCGATGAACGGGCCGCAGCCCGGCTCCGTGGCCTTGAGCTTCTGGTGGACGTACTCCAGCGTGCGATCGGGCTGACGACCGCGGTGGCCGAGCAGCAGCATGCGCCAGCCCTGTTTGCGGCCGTACTCGAGCGTCTCGTGCAGGCTGGCGAGCCGGGGATCGTCGCCGATCATCCCGTCGCGATCCTTCACATCGAGGTCGGCACGAATCCAGACGGGCGTCCCCTCGGGCAGGTCGGCGAGCGACTCGATCGCAGGGATTTGCGCGAGGCGTTCTTCGATGCCGACACCGGCCGGTTTGAACCCGGCGGCGGCGCGGAGTGCGCCCGCGAAGGTCTCGCTGTGAAGCTGCGGCATGGCTCCTCCGAACGGCGCGCCCCCGGCGGCGGCGGCGGTGCCGCCCCAAGCATACGCCGCGCGCCGAGCCTCGCCCCTCGCTGTTCGGGACCCGGTCGTTCCCGGATCGGAACTGGGGCGTTCGCTCCTGGGGCTGATCCGCTACACTCGCGCCATGGCGGATGAGAACACCCCGCGCGCCGACGAACCCGGTGTCGCACCCAGCGCTGTCGATCGCGTCCACGTGCCCGATCATGGCGAGGCCGTGATCGAGGTCCGGGACCTCGTGGTCCGCTACGACGAGCAGGTCGTGCTCAACGGCATCAACATGACGGTCCACCGCGGCGAGATCATGGTCATCCTGGGCGGATCCGGATCGGGCAAGTCCACGCTGCTCAAGTGCCTGCTCGGCATCATCACGCCCGTCTCGGGCACGGTGAAGGTGCTCGGCGTCGACATGATCCACGCCAGCGAGCGCGAGCGCGAGGACGTCTACCAGCGCCTGGGCATGGTCTATCAGTCCGGCGCGCTGTTCGGATCGATGAGCGTCTGGGAGAACGTGGCGCTGCCGCTGCAGCAGCACTCGACGCTGGCGCCCAAGATCATCGACATCTCCGTGCGCATGAAGCTCGGTCTCGTGCGGCTGTCCGGCTTCGAGAAGCGATTGCCCAGCCAGCTCTCGGGTGGTCAGGTGAAGCGTGTCGCGTTCGCACGAGCCATCGCGATGGATCCGGAGATCCTCTTCTGCGACGAGCCGTCGGCCGGCCTGGATCCGCGCATCGGTCGCGGCATCGACGACCTCATCCGCAACCTCAACAAGGCGTTCAACATGGCCATCTGCGTGGTGACCCACGAGATGGAGTCGGTGAAGATCATCGCCGACAGCGTCACGATGCTGGCCCCGATGGCCGGTGGGGCGCGCGTCGTGTTCAGCGGCAGCTACGCGGACCTCGAAGCCTCCGACGACCCCGTCGTGCGCCAGTTCGTCGCACGCGAGCCGCTCTCCGAGCCGCGCTCGGAGGCTGCGGAAGTCCTCAAGCAGCTCGTCGGCGAAGACTAGGCGAAGACCAGGCCAGGACTAGTCGTCCTCGAGCGGCTTGAGCACGACCATGGGCACGGTCTCGGCGTCGACGTCGGCCAAGCCTCGATACCACGCCTCGCCCACCTTGGCGTAGACCTCGGCCACCCAGGTACCGGGCGGCAGACCCTTCACCACGTACGTGCCATCAGCGTCTCGGATGGGCTCGAATTCGACGAAGGCGGGGCCGCCCACGCTCGCCTCGACGTCCGTCGCGCCTCGTGGGAGCTTCGCGCGGAACTTCATCGTCACGGTGTTCCTGAACGCCAGCGCCACGGCGGCCGCGCCGGTCTTCAGCGACTTCTGCCATACGCAGCGGCCTTCGTTGTCGGGGTCGGGGACGTAGACCGCGTACGTGCCCTCGATCAGCTCGGGGACCGAGACCTCGCCGTCCGCCGCGAAGGTGAACGGCACGCGCCCACCTCCCTGACGCCGGACCCAGCCGTCCCAGCCCTTCTTGGCTTCCTTCAGGCGCAGCTTGAGCACGCCCGTGCGCGGCACCATGACGAGGGTGACCTCCGGCTTGTCGGGGGTGACCTCCACGAAGACGGTCTTGTGCGCATCGGCATGCCAGTCGTGCGGCGTCACCTGGGCCATGAGGCGAACGGGGCCGTAGGGGATCAGCTTGGTGGTGAAGCGCCCGCGTTCATCGGTGCTGGCCGTCCAGGTCCACGTGCTGGCGTCGTTCGTGTAGGGCTTCGTGCCGAACTTCACCTCGGCCTTGGTGACCGGTCCCTGGGCGTCGCGCACGACACCCTTCACCCTGAAGCCTCGGCCCAGGATGTGTGTCTGATCCGGTGTGGACGTCCAGGGCGCCACCTGCGCTGGAATGAGGTTGTCACGTCCGGGCGGAGGGTTGATCTCGAGCCGATGCTCCTCCTCCGAGGGGAACTCGCGCAGCTGGATCTTGCCCGCCGCGTTCGTTCGGCCGTGGAAGACACCATGCGATGCGTGGGTTCCTGGCTCGGGTCGTGTGTGCCGAGTCACGGACACATAGGCCTCTGCGACGGGCGCGCCGCGCCAGTCGACCACACGCATGGTGATCATCGCCCCGAGCCGGATGTTGGCGACCGTGTCCTCGGGACCGATGTCGAGGGGTTCGGGCTCGACGTGCGGCTTGGCAGGCTTCGCGTGCAGCCTGTAGGCGCCCTTGCCAAGGGAGACGAGCTCGAAGGCACCGTCGGCCCCTGTCATAGCGAGAGCATGTGCTTCATGCTCGCCCCCGAAGTGGGCGCCGCCGTCATCCGACGGGATGGCCAAGACCTTGACGCCCTCCACAGGCGACCCATCGCGTGCGGTCACTTTGCCGGTAACGCGCCTGGGGGACGTGAGGCGGACGTCGACGCGGCGCTGGTCCGCCGCGAGCACGACGCGCCCCGGCCCCATGGGAAGGGCGGTGCCATCGGCGGCGCGGGGTCGGTAGGCCACGAGGTGGACCTCCCCCTCGGGTCGCTTCACTGTCGTCGTGCCTCGGACCTGGTGCGTGGATCCCGACATCGCGCGTCCGCCGTCGCTGACGCCGTTGACCTGGACGGTGGCCCGGTGAACGCGCTTGCCGTCCGGGTCCATCACGCGCACCTCGATCACCCCCGATCGATCCAGGTCCTTGATGGCCAGCTTCACGAGGTCTTCCGTCGGCTCCACCTGGGTCCAGCGCAGCATGTTGGTGAACGCGTGATCGTGGTTCTTCTCGTCGGCGGGACGGGCCGCGAGTTCGATCGCCTTGCGCGGCAGGCCGGCGATCCCGAAGGTCCCGTCGGCCTTCGTCGGGAAGCTGCGCCAGCCGTTCTTCTTGCGCAGCCACACGGTGGCCTGGACCGGCTTGCGCTCCTTGTCGTGCACGACGCCCTGAAGGACCCAGCCCTTCTCGAGTACGATCCTTGTGTCGGCGGGGCTCCAGTGGCCCTGCTTGTAGCTGCTCAGCGCGCCCGCACGGCCCGACGCATGCATGAGATCCACTTCCAGCTCGTACAGGCGCTCCGCATCGAGTCCCTGCAGCTCGGCCACACCATCGGTGCCCGTCCTGGCGCTGGGGTTCGAGACGGTGCCTCGGTTGGTGGGGAAGACCTCGGGGGACGCTGATACGCGGACGCCGGGGACAGGGGCTCCCTCCTCATCGACGACGGTGATGCGCACGGCACTCGTGCTTGGCAGGCGCACCTCGATGTCCTTTGCGCCGGCCTTCACTTCCGTCGGTTCGAGGGTAAGTGGCTGCTGGAACGGGCCGCCGCCGGCGTGCACGCTCAGGAAGTAGGTGCCATCAGCGAGGCCCGCGAGCTCGAACGAGCCGTCTTCCTCCGTCGTGGTCCACCCGAACACGTCCACGGGGAGCATGGATCGTCCCTCGCCATCCGGCTTGTGCTCGATGCGGACCCGCACACCACCGGACGGCTTGCCGTCTGCGTCCAGCACGCGCCCCTGCATCGTCCGGCCCGGGCGCATCGTCAGCTCGACCTCCGTCTGGCCCTCCTTCAGGAGCATCAGGGCCGACGGCGTCAGGTTGAGCGGCTCGCCATCCGCATCGCGTGCACCGTGCGCCACGAGGCGAATCGTCGCCGTCGGGTCAAGAGCCACCTCGCACGTACCGTCGCTGCAACGCGTCCGCTCCCATCCCTTGTCGCCCTCCTTGCCCTGTACCGCGGTGACGAGGGCACGCGGTACAGGTGTGCCGTCGGCGTCGACGACACGCACCGTCACGCGCCGCTTGGTGCCAACGAAGGGCCACGCCTTGGGCGCCGTGGCCTTCTGCGCCGCTGCCGGGTCTCGAATGACCGCGGCGGCGTGGTCCACGACGGCATCCATGCGCGCGCGCGTCGCGCCCTGGAGGTTCACGACCAGCAGTTCGCAGGCGACACGGCCGACGTGGAAGACCTCCTGGTGGACGTGGATCTCCGTGCCTGCCGTCTTCGCGATGCGGTGCAGGTACATGCCCGGCAACCTCTCGCCCGTGCCTGCGCCGTCCGTGAACACCTTCGTCTCGAACGTGACCGTGGGGGTCGCCTTGGCGTTCTCGAGGATGAGCCGCTCGTGCGAGACGAAGAGCTTGGCGTTCGCCGCGCTATCGAACACAAGCACCATGGCCACGGCCTGGGCGTCCTCACCCGGGACCACGCCCACGAGCATCTGCGCATCTTCGAAGCCGGCGAGGAAGTCCTTCCGGTGGGCTTCCGGTACGCGCACCGCCTGGCCCTGCAGCATCAGCTTGATGACGCGCTGCGTCTGGACCGTCCACACCTTGTCGCCGACGACGGGGCGGAACGCGCCGAGGATTGGCTTCAGTTCGACGGGCGCCTGCTCCTCACCCGTCTCGAGCCACAACGCGGGACGCTCGATCTCCTGGGAGCGGGTGGGCGGATTGCGCAAGGCCTCCTCGCGGCCGTCCTTGCCGCGTGCCGCGACGACCGCCTGGAAGAACGTGTGACCCTCGCCGTAGGCGAAACGCGTCGCCGCAAGCTGCGTGGCGTGTGTGGCCTTCTCGAGATCCGACCCTTCAATCTCGGCACCGAGGATCGCCAGGGTGACGCTCGTGAACGCAGCCTTTCGTTTCCATCGATTCGCCGCTTGCTCCGCGACCCATTGTGCGTGGCCCTCGACGACGGCGTTCAGGGCGAGGTGCTGATCCAGCGTGGTGCGCTTCTTGCGCTGGCCAGGGAAGTCGAAGCGTTGGAAGTCCAGCGCGTGGGCGGCCTCATGGACGAGGAGGATCCGAAGCCCATCGAGGCCGATCTGGTTCTTGCCCTTGCGGCGCTCGTTCACGCCGTCGAGCGCCTCGGCCACCACGTGGATGACGTTGGTCTCATGGTCGTACTTTGCCATCATCGCCGTCGACATGGCCTCGGCGAGTGGGCGTCGCAACGCCTTCGAGACGAGCGCTTCCGGCAGGTCGGCCAGGTCCTCCACGAGGGCCTTGACGAGGTCGGCCGGCTTCGAGATGCGGACCGTCGGGCGCTCCATGTACTTCGCTTCGCAGATGGCCTCCACGACATCGCACGCCAGACCGAGGTGCTTCTCGAGCAGCTTCGCGTCGGTCCACGGCGCGGCAGCCGTGTCCTTGGCCCAGGAAGGCGTGACGAGGAGGAGGGCCAACGCCACCGGCGCGATTCGGATCCACAGCGTGCGCACAGGCGGGCCCTCCGGCCGCGGCGGCACGGCGTTGGAGGCATCTTCCTCCTCGCAGGCGGGGGCTGTCAACGACCCTGGGGCCCTGGGGGGTCACCCCGAGCGGCATGGGTAGAATCCCCAGCCTGTCACTGAGGAGTCCAGCCATGCCGTATGACCCGATGCTCGTCCAGCCCATGCGCGAAGACATGACCGCCATGCAGGTCGAAGAACTCACCGATGCCGCCGCCGTCGACGCCTTCATGGCGCGCGAGGGCACGAAGCTCGTCTTCGTGAACAGCGTCTGCGGCTGCGCCGCCGGCCAAGCCCGTCCCGCCTTGCGCCTTGCCCTCCAGCACGGCACGAAGCCCGACCACGTCGGCACCGTGTTCGCCGGTCAGGACGTCGAGGCGACGATGAAGGCGCGCGGCCACTTCGAGCAGGTGCCCCCGAGCAGCCCGTCCGTGGCTCTCTTCAAGGGCAGCGAGCTGGCCTTCTTCATGCCGCGCCACCTGATCGAGAGCCGCGACGCCAACGCGATCGCCTTCGATCTCGTTGGTGCCTTCGACGAGCACTGCGCCTAGTCCCGGTGGGCACGTTCCATCACGACAAGGGCGAGCTGCACGGCATCACGGTCGTCGTCGACATGAAGGACGACCGCGTGTTCGTGGGCCGCTGCGACACGATCCTGCCCGAGGGGGTCGTGCTGCTCGACGGCGACGTGCACGACGCCAGCGAGGTCAAGTACGACGGTACGAAGGTCACGAAGGAGGCCTACCTCGCGAACGCCGCGAAGTTCGGCGTCTGGAAGAAGTTCGATCGCGTGATCGTGCCGTCGGACGACGTCGCCTCGATCGAGCGCCTCGGCAGCATGTAGGGGCGCCCCAAGGTCGCGCAGGAGCGCGATCGCTACCGCCGGCGGCGCTTGGGGTGATCGAGCTCCGCGCGTTCCTTCTTGCGCTGCGCGGCCTGCCACGCGGTGTCGATCGCACCGGCGTAGAAGCGGTTCGGCTCCGCCAGGGCCCAGTACTGCTTGCGCATGTACCACGTGCCCGGCGACTGGCGCCGCGCCGCGTCCAGCACCTTGACCGCGGCCGCGTAGTCGCCGCCGTCCATGTGCAGCGCCGCCAGCCGGAAGGCGAAGGGCATCGATGTGGGCTGCAACTGCACGAGGCGGCTCGCGACGCCGAGGGCCTCGGCTCGTTCGGCCGCACCGAGGGCGTCCAGCAGCGCGAGGCGCGGAGCGGCGTCGCGCGGCTCCGCTTGGACGCGCTCGCGTAGCACCAACAGCTCGACCTTCTTGGGCGTCGCCGGGGCCGGGGCCTGGCTGGCGAAGAGCTTCTCGTCGAGATGAAGGTCGATCCACTGGAGGGCCACGGCGTCGAGCCGCGTGCCTTCGGCGCGCAGGATGCCGAGCTCGTCGATGAGGTACCAGTGCCCGACGTCCTTCAAGCGGAAGGCCCGGGCAAGCTCGGCCTTGCGGTCCACCGCCACGGGCGCATCGAAGCCGGCATCCACGTACTGCTTCACACGCGGGGCGCCTTCGACATCGAGCGCAGCCAGCCAGAGGACCACGTCCCGGGCTGCACGCTGGCTCCACGCCGCACGCCACGCCCGGAGCTTCTCGCGCGTCTTCGACCACGGGGCCCAGGTGACGAGGAGCACGCGCTTGCCGGTCTGACCGAGCAGGCGGCGCTGCGAGCCATCGAGGAAGGTGAGCGTCAGGTCGGGAGCCTTGCCGCCGAGCCGGCCACGCGCTTGCGTGCCGGCCGGCGGCTTGGTGGGGGAGCGGAGATGCAGGGCGCGCGCGCTCTTCTTGAACCGGAAGCCCAGCGTCTTGGCGAGACGCGCCAGATCGAAGGCCGGACTCGTGCTCAGGCCCGCCACCTTGCCGCGGTACGTCGCGCACGTGGTCTTGTTGCACAGGATCCAGCTGTCCTGCTCGCGCCGCGGTTGCGGGCGCTTGCCGGAGAGCGGCTGGGGGATCAGGCGCTTGAGCGTGACGCCGAGTGTGCGCTCGGCGTCGTCGCGCGTCATCCAGAGCGTGCCGTCGGCGCTGACCTGCAGGCCTTCCTTCAAGACGACGGGATCGTCATCGAGGAAGAGCGGCGGTATGTCCTCGGCGGTCGCCGGCGGCGCGAGCCAGACCAGGATGGCCAGGAGGATGGCGGTGCGTGCGAACACCCAGCCAGTATCGCCCCTAGTAGCTAGGCAGGGAGCGCAATCCGGCCGGCGCCTTTCCCTTGGCTGTCGGCGTGGGGCCGCGCGGACCCGGCATGCCGGCGAGCAAGCGCTCGATGTCGCTCTGCGCCTTCGCAAGCTGCGTGTCCGGGCCGCTCACGATCACGGCGTACGTGCGTGCGGCGTCGCTGACGATGTGGATGCGCCGCGTCCACCCCGGGAGGGCGGTGAGTGGATGCTGGATGCCCTCGAGGTGCATCACCCTGGTCTTGGTCGCTTTCGCGGGATCGAACAGCTTGCCCAGGAACTGGCGGCCCACGCCCCGCAGGCCGATGTCACTGACGCCGGTGTTGATGACGAAGAACTCGAGGTCCACGTCGCCCTTCTGCGCGTGCGCGAAGACCTGGTTCGTGCGACCGCCCTCCGTCGCTTCCCACGTGTCGTCCGGAAGCTTGAGGCCCAGGCCGAGATGGTGGTCTGCGATCTCGTAGCCCTCGAACGGATCCTTCGGGTCGTCGCCCTGGTCGCGCGCGTCCTTCTCGAAGGTCGTCTTCGCGAGCTCCCGGAACACGAGGTCGAAGTCGGCCCTGCCCACGCCGTCGAGAAGCAGGACGGTGTTGTCACGGTGCAGGATGCGACCGCGGCCGTGCTTGCCGGCGTAGTCGAAGCGCTTGATCTCGCGTACCTCGTGCAGATTGACCCAGCCGGCACCCTTCCACGCCTTGCCATGGGCCTTGCGCAGGGCTGCGCCCAGGACACGCGCCGCGTCGTCGGCGTCTTCGACCGTGTCGAAGGCGTACGCCTCGGCCACGACGATCGTGCCGTCCGTGTTCTCGTAGTAGCGCCGGTGCCCGGCGTCCCAGCCGCTCGCGGCTCGCTTGGACATCGACTCGACGTAGTTCGCGGCGCCCATCGTGCGGGGGTTGAGGCGGCCTTGCTTGTCGCCAAGGAAGTAGTCCAGATAGAGAGCGAGGTCGAGCTCGCCCATGGTGTGCTCGTCGAGACGCCTCCAGCCCTTGCCAAGGGCGGCGCGGACATCCCCGCGCCAGGTCACCTTGCGCGGATGGTCGCGTTTCGCGCCGAGCCACTTGTGGGGGTGCAGCACCTGCTCTTGCGTCACCGGCGGATCGGCCAGCAGCTTGGCCATGCCCCGGGCATAATCCGTGCCGACGGCGTGCGTCACGAAGTTGGGCCCCACGCGGTAGTGGAGCAAGGACGAGAGCAGCATGTGCGTCGGAACCTTCTGAAGCACGCGCCGCTGCCCCGCCTGGGCCGCGGTGTTCTTGCCGCGCTGCGCGAAGTAGGCGCGGGCTGCGTCCGGTCGCAGGTCCTCGAAGCGCCGCCGTGCCCACTCGGCGCTGCCCTCGAAGATGCACCGGATCGCGAACTGGCGATCCGGATCGCTGCGGCGGAACGGGCGTTCGATCTTGAGCAGATCGAAGTGCTGGTCTTCGAGCGCGTGGATGAGCTCGTGCACGAGCGTAGGAAGGTTCGCCTTGCCGTCGAACCCGGCAGTCAGCACGAGCTGCTTCGTCCTGGGGTCGTACGCGCCCGCCAGCATCTCCTCGTTCACGAGCTGGACGAGCCCCTGCAAGCTCTCCTCCTCGCGCAGGAGGCCGAGGCGCTTGACGAGCTTCTCGTCGCGCTGCCACTCCTCGGGCGTGACGTCCCGTTCGAGCCCAGCGCGCACCCAGCTGGCCAACTCCTTGCGCGAGAGGACGCGCACGTCCACATCGCCCTTCCAGGCGAGGCCGCGCAGCTTGGCTACGTCCGGGCGTATCGCGTCGACCAGCTTGGTGAGGGCGATCTGCTCGGCGGAAGGGTTCGCGGGAGCCTCGTCCCCGGCCACCGCGGTGCCTGCAAGGACAGCGCATGCGCTGAGCAGCAGGGCGCGGGCCAAGCGGTGGATCAACGGCGTCTCCGGGGCGGGGAGGGCGATTCCCGATCGTATCCAGGGCGGTCGGGCGTCCTTCGTTCCGTCGCACCCGGCCGCGAGCGGTACGATCCCGCCATGCCCGCCTTCGTGTCCCTGACGGCTCCCGACTCCATCGTCTTGGTGGTCTGCCTCATCGTCGGCATTCGCGGCGCGTTCAAGGGCTTCACCTGGCAAGCGATCCGCACCATCGGCCTCATCGGCGCGCTCTGGGCCGCGACAAGTTTCCACGGGCGGATCGGGACGCACCTCGGCGAGTGGTTCGGCTTCATCCCCGACATCGCGTTGCCGATCGTCTCGTGGCTGCTCATTCTCGCGCTCGTCATCCTGCTCTTCGCGTTCCTTGCGCACGTTGCGCGCGGGGCGGTGAAGACGGCCAACCTCACGGGGGTCGACCGCGTGCTGGGACTGGGCATGGGCGCGGTGATGGGCCTGTGCTTCTGCGCGATTGCGTTCGTGATCTGGGGGCAGCTGTTCCTGCGTACGGACGCGCAACTGCGCGAAGCGCTCGAGGGGTCGGTGTCCGCGCGCTTCATGGCGAAGGTGATCGGATTCGTGGACCCGTTGTTCCCGGACGTCGTACGCGAACGCTTTGGCGCGTCGCTCGAAGCGATCGAAGCGGCGGGGGAGTAGCGCGGTACAGACCGAGCCACGCATCGCGGGGAGGGCGGCCACAAGGGCCGCCCCTACGTGGTACGTCCGATGGTGGTCGTGCGCCCTCGGGCGCCCACGAGGGGCGCCCCTACCGACTGAATCCGGAACCGGATTCAGTCTTCGTCGACCGTCTCGAAGCCGTCGATCTCCATCAACGTCGAGGGCGGCGCCTCTTCGAGCATGTCGTCGATGGCGTCCAAGCCGAGGTCCGTCGGAATCTCGAACGCCTTCGGGGCGTCCGTGGCGGGCTCGGAGAGCGCCGGTTCCGCGTCGGTCGTCTCAGACGGGGTAGGCGTCGGCATGCGAACAGGGATCGGAGCAGGCGGCGGAAGGTTGACCACGCCGTACTCGAAGCGCGCCCAGCCGCGCACGAGTGCGCGGCGTGCTTCGGTAGCGGCCCGTGCCGCGCCGAGGTCCTCCGCGTCGCCGTCGTCCTCGCCAGCCACCAGGTCAACGAGCACCGCGTCGTAGCGCACGGCATCCTCCACCCGCAGCGACGGAACGACGCCCTCGCGGTCGAGGCGCTCGAGGGCCGAGGGTGTCGCACAGAGGCGCCGGGCCGCTTCTGCGGCGTCGATCAGCTCCCCGGCCTCGAGGCGGTCGAGCTCCCGTCGCGGCCGGCGCGCTTCGCGCGACGGCGGTGCGAGACGGGCGAGCCAGTAGCTGCAGAGCGAGATCGCGTCGGCGTTGCTGACCCCCGCTTCGGCCTCGACCCACGGCGCGGGCAGCGCGACGCCCTCCGGCAGCCGAGCCGAAGGAATGGCCTGCTGGCGGGCCTCGCGGGTCAATCGGGCGGGGTCCTTGAAGAGCAGACCCCCGGCCTCGGAAAGATCGTAGAGTTGGACGTCGTCCAGTTGGAGCATCCCGTCAGTCTACGGCCGGTCCCCCCGGCCTTCGGGCGCCGGATGCAGGAGGCCTCCCATGGCGCGCACCCCCCTCACTTCCGGCCCCCTCGGCGCCCTGGCGATCGTGGCCCTCGGGCTCCTCGCGGCAGGCTGCAGCGGTGACGACGCGACGGGCCCCCAGGCGAGTGGACCCGCGACGCCGACGGTCGCGGGAGGCGCCGCACCGGGCTATGCGGACTACGTGAGCGCGCGCGAGGCCTTCACGCGCCGCAGCGACGACGAGGTGCTCGGCGCGACGCTCGAGGATGCCGCGTGGCTCAAGTTCGAGGGGGACGCAGACACGGTCGAGAGGAACCACCGCGCCTACTTCGAGTACGGCTACACGAGCTTCAAGGTGATCCTGCGCGCGAAGGAGTACACGCGGCCGACCGAAGAGGTCTTCATCCTCCAGGACGACGGCGGGGCGCGCGTCGAGAGCAAGCCCCTCACGTTCCAGGGCAACCTGCAGCTGGTCGGCGACCGCTGGCAGTTCACGTTCGATCTCTCGTTCAAGCATTCGATCACGCGCGACACGCGCTGGGTGCGCCTCACGCGCGTGAAGGACGGCACCGCGATCGACTGGCAGTTCGAATAGGCGACCCGGAGCTCCTTACACGGCCCGGCGGGCGGAGCGCGCGCGGGCTCCCGATCAGACCGACTGCCGGATCGTTCCGCGCGCGACGCGATCGAGCACCTCTTCGACGGGACCGCCGATCGCAATGTGGCGGATGCCGACGGCGCGTAGCAGCGTCGCGGCGCGTTGCGGGAAGCCGGTTGCCACGATGGCGCGGCAGCCCACCACCGCGCGCAGGAAGCCCTGCGCGTCGCCCACCCCGTCACGCCGACGCAGGATGCCCTCGGGCAGATGGCGCGTGCCGAGGCAGCGGATGTGCTTGGGCGTCACTGCGTAGATCCGCAACAGCGGAGCGCCACCGAGCGTCGTATCGACGAGCGTCCCGTCCCGGCTCGCGACCGCGATGAGCTGCGCGCGGCGGTGGGGCAGGACCTGCCCAGGCGTGTCGTTGCCGTCGGGATCCGGCAGCGTGCGCAGGATGTCCACAGCTTCGAGCGCATCGATGTCGACGTCCCGGCAGCGCCCTGGGCTGATCCAGTCCGTGACGCGCGGTCCCTGCAGGCGCCCCGGGGCGCGCGCCGCGAAGATGTCGGCGACCTGGTCGTGCGCGATGTCCATTTCGCCTCGCGTCGGGACGCCGCCATGGCGCAGAGGCGCACCCTCGACGGGCACGTGCGGCACGACGTCCATACGCTCCGCCCCAGCGCGCGCCGCCAGGCGGGCGATGCGTTCGATCTCCTCGCCGTTGACGGTGGGCACGAGCGTCGTGCGTACTGCGACGGGCATGCCGTGCCGGCGTGCGATGCCGAGGGCGCGGCGCGATTCGTCCAGCAGCAGGCGCGCGGCCTCCTTGCGCTCGAGCCTCTGGGCTTTGTACACGGCCCCCGCGACGAGGCGCTCGGCCGTGCGCTCGCTCGCGGCGTCGAGGCGCAGCACGAGATAGCCGAGACCGAACGTGTCGAGTTCCTCCGTGTACTCGGCCAGCAGCGGTCCGTCGATCACGAGGCCGGTCAGCACCTCGGGGTGGTGCTCGTGGATCAGAGCCAGGATCCGCAGCACGCTCTCGGGGCTGGCGAGCGGGTCGCCCGGGCCCGCGATCTCGACCACAAGTGGACCGCGCAAGCTCACCCGTGCGCTTGCCACGTAACGCATGACGTCCGGCACGTCCACCACCGGGGCCTCGGGATCGAACGGGCGGTCACGTCGCTCGACGAGCGGGCGACCCGCCGCGGCGAGGCGCAGACGCCAGATGCCGAGGCGCGTGCCGGAGGGGGTGGGAGCGGAGTTCATGGGCGTTGACGGTGTACCGGCTGGTCGTGGGGTAGGCAAGAGAGACGTCACGCTCGGCGCAGGGGTTCCGGGCGGCCCCGCTCCGAGTACAAAAGCGGCGTGAGCGATCTACCTTCCACGCCGATGCCGCCGCCCAGCCACCCCGCACCCCCGCCCGGGTGGAGGCCGATCTCGGGCCTCGCGCTCGCGAGCTTCCTCGCCGCGCTGATGCTCGCGATCTTCGCCGCCATGTCGGGCTTGTGGATCGTGCTCGTGCTTCCGCTGGCCCTGGGGCTCTACGCGTTCTTCACGCTCGACAGCACGAAGAAGCGCGGGCGCATGCTGGGCATGTGGGCCGTGCTCATCTCCGCGGCCAGCGGTTCGTGCACGTGGTACGGGACGAGCCAGCTCGGCGGCATGGTCAAGGAAGTGAGCTCGTCGCTTCTCAACATCCTCGCCTTCTCCGAGTCGGACGAAGACCGGTCGAAGTCGTTGCGCGCCTGGACGTGGCCGGAGGCTCTCGAGAAGGACCCGCAGCTGCACGAGACGTGGAACACCCGCTTCGCTTCCGTCGTCGCGCTGTACGGCCCGTGGAAAGAGACGATCGAGCTGCCGTCGCAGTTCGAGGGCGTCACGCCGCTCTACGTTGCGCCTGATCACGTCGTCGAGGTCGGCACGAAGGACGCGCTCCCGCTCGGCTGGAAGCCGGGGTCCGTACTCTGGGCCCGTGCGGTGTTCGAGAAGGGCACCATCCACGTCGCCGTCGTACTCGAGAACGGCGAGGCCTCGCCCCTGACGCTGGCGAAGAACTACCGGCCCGGGGAGGCCACCCAGCTCATCGGGGATCTCCGGTTCTATCGGCCCAAGGGCGCCAAGGCCCCGTAGCCCGAACGAGACGCCGGGGCGGCCCCCCGCGCCCGCTCCCCGGTAGACTGTGGGGCGGAGACACCGCATGCCTCGTTCCAGCCCCCGCCGCACGACCGCCCTCCTGGCGATCCTCTTGGCGGCCCTGCTCCTCGTTCCGATGCAAGTCGCCGATGCGCGCCTTGGCAGCAAGGAGTGGAAGGCCGCCGAGACGCTCTTCGGCGAGCTCTTCAGCCAGGTCGGCAACCCGGAGGGCAAGCGGGCCGTTCTCGAGACCATCGCCAAGGACGGCAGCGGTCGCGCGTGGCGCCTCATGACCGACGGCCTCTTCAAGGAGGTCGTGCTCTTCGATGGCCTCATGACCGAGTTGGCGACGTCGAGCGCCGAGCACGGCGCGATCATGCAGCGCACCATCAAGGGCATGACGGGCGCGGACGAAGCACGTCTCAAAGTGCTGCAGGCCCGGTTCACGGAACTCGATCACGAGATCAAGGCCGAACGCGAAGCGCTGGCCGCCGTCACAAAGGCCGTCACCGATGGCCCCGAGGTCCTGCGCAAGAACATCCTTCAGCGTGCCGCGTCCGGTGAGTGGACGGCGCGCGCCGCCGCCCTGCGCGTCAGCGTCATGACGATGAAGGAGAAGGCCTCGAAGGCCTACCTGCTCAAGACGCTGAGCAACGACAAGGATCCTCGCGTTCGCATGGCGGGTCTCGACGCGCTCGGCTCAGCACCCGAAGGCTTCGAAGACCTCGTGATCGGCCGTCTCGCTGACGGCAACTGGGCGGTGCGGCTGCGCGCTGCCGCGATCTGCCAGGAACGCGAGCTGCACAAGGCCGTGCCGCATCTGATCAACTCGCTCTCGAAGGCGCGACCGCGCGTAGCCGAGGCGCTCGGCGAGGCGCTCCGCGGTCTGACGGGGGAGAACTTCGAGCCCTACCCCGACATCTGGAGCAAGTGGTGGGCTGACCACAAGGACGACTTCAAGACCGACATCGCTGTCAAGAAGGGCAAGAAGGCCGAGTTCGCGGAGGTCAACTTCTACGGCGTGCCGATCAAGTCGGATCGCATCCTCTTCATCATCGACGTCTCGGGCTCGATGAAGCTCAAGACCAAGAACGACAATCCCAAGGACCGCTGGAAGCCGCCGCCGACCGTGACGGGGCGCAAGGCGCCGCCGGCACCGCCTCCGCCGCCGGAAGAGATCCTCAGCGGTCCCAAGATCGACGTCGCCAAGCACGAGCTCAAGAAGGCGATCAAGAAGCTGCCGAAGGACTACGAGTTCAACATGATCATGTTCAACCAGGGCGCTGCGCACTGGAACAAGACCATGCAGAAGGCGACCAAGAAGAACAAGGAGAGCGCCTACCAGTGGATCCGTGGGCTCAAGCCGCACGGCAGCACCTACATCGACGGTGCGCTGCGGCTGGGGTTCAAGGTCGCGGGGCTGCTCAACTACGACAAGCGCTACCCGAACATCAATCTCGACACCATCGTGCTGCTCTCTGACGGCGCGCCGACGGACAACGGCTTCCCCGTCTCCAAGCTCATGGCTCCGAAGGTCATCCTCGAGCATGTCCGAGAGTGGAACAAGGGCAAGCAGGTCGTCATCCACTGCATCGGTGTCGACATGGTCGAAGGCATCGAGTTCCTCAAGGACCTGGCCAAGGAAAACGGCGGCACGTACGTGGACCGCTAGCGGCGGGAGGCGGGCGATCAGGCCGCTTCATCGTCCTCGCGTAGCAGACTACGCCACGGACTCCTCATCGACCTTCCGCTCCACCTCTCGCCACTAGCGGACGCGGGATGTGGGGTGCGCGGGTTCGGCGCGCGGTTCCGTAGGCGTCCATGGCAGGATCGTGCGCTGCATGACCGAGAGCGGATCCAGTGCTGAGGTGCCGAAGCCGAAGAAGCCTGCCGGCTTCTGGCTGCCGGTCCTGAAGGTCGCCGGCATCGGCATCTACGTCGACATGCTCGTCCTCGGGCTCGTCGCGTTGCTGTTGCTCGGCGAGGGCGCTTCCCTCGGGGACCGCCTCGTCCTGATCGCCATTGCCTTGGGAAGCGTGCTGCTGCACGAACTCGGGCACGCCGCCGTGGCCCGCCTCCAGGGACTGCACGTCGGGGGTGTGTTCCTCCACATCGTGCCGTTCGCCTACGTCGAGCGCGGCAAGCCCGAAGACGAGCTGCGAACCGCCCTGGCCGGACCCGCCACCAACCTGTTGATCGCCGGTGCGCTCTATGCGCTGCCAGCCGTGCGTGATGGCTTCCCCTGGCTCGATGTCGAGCGCTGGCTCCAGGATCCGCTCTGGGCGGCCTTCGGCATCAACATGCTGATGGCCGTCGTGAATCTCCTGCCCGCGCTGCCCGTCGACGGGGGCCGTGCGCTCCGCGCCGCTCTCATGCTGCGCATGCGCCGGGCCAAGGCCTATGCCATCACCGCGCGCGTCGGCACCTTCACGGGCGCGGCGTGCTTCTTCATCGCCGTGCTCGTGTGGCCGTCGACCGACGCGTACGCCGCGATCGCCGCGGGTCTGTTCTTCATCATGGTCGCGTGGCGGGAGCATCAGAGCGGACAGCTCGAGCGCCGCCGAGAACGCGCCAAGGCCAAGCAAGGCTGACGCCTCCGCTATACTCCCAGCCCTGGGAGATCGACATGCGTCAATGCCTCGTCCTGTTGTTCATGCTTGCCTTCGCCACTTCGGTTCACGCCGGAGAGAAGAAAGCTGAAGCGCCGAAGCCGGTCACCGAGAAGGCGGCCTTCTCCGCGACGCGCAACTTCATCCGGGCGCTCGCTTCGACGCCTGCGGCAGACCGATCCGACCTGCTCGACCGCTACGTCGATGTCGCGACCATGGAGATGAACCTCGTCGGCGCGAAGGATCTCAAGCCGCTGGACAGGGCCAGCCGCACACGGCTGCGCACGCTCCTGCGCGAACTGCTCGCGAAGTCGCTCGCTACGGCGCTACCGGTGCCCGAGGACCCCGCGACAGCCGTGCTCACGTCAGAGTCCGCGCCGGCCTCGGCACGCAAGATCACGTACACCGCGGGCGAGGACAAGGGCTTCTTCGTGTGGACGCCCGCTCGCCAGGGTCTCCTGCTCACGTCGTTCGGCAAGGGGGGCGGCCTCGGGACCATGTCGGTCCTCGGCACGTACCGCGCGGAGAGTGGGCAGGCCCCGCTGGCCTTCGTCGAGATGCTCGCGAAGCGGATGCGAGATATGAAGCCTGTCGGCGTCGTGAAGTCCATCGACAACATCCGCAGCATGATCACGCTCATGATCGCGCGTCGGATCGGCATGAGGGTGGGCGGATACCCGCCCTACAGCGGCAAGGCATTCATCCTGTCGCTCGTGGCGACAGGCGATCTCGATCGCCGCAACGCGTCGAATCTCGAGATCCTGTTCAGTCCTGGCGACAAGACCCTCTCCCTCGCCAAGGAGGGCGCTGAGATCTACAAGGACGTCACGAAGGCGTCGCTGAAGCAGGGCATGGACTGCAGCAAGCTCACGTCCTACGCGGGCCGGCGCAACAGCGAGCGTGAGTACCTCGTCACAAGTGATCAGGAGAAGGTGGGCACGGCGCTCATCGCCGACCTCAGCTTCCCGGACATGGCGATCGTCGGATTCAGCGACGGCTCGGTGAAGACCATGACGCGCAAGGAATTGGGCCTTGGCCCCGACGATCCGATCGTTGCGGGCGACGCGTCGAATTCCGACCTTCTGAAGAAGCTCTCCAGCCAGTAGCGGCGCTTCCTCTGGACTACGTGTCGATCTGGGCGCGCTGCAGGCCGCCCGAGTAGTCGATGTAGACCGTCTTGAGTTCGCTGTAGAAGTCGATGCCGGCGATGCCCGCCTCGCGGTGGCCGTTGCCCGTCGCCTTGATGCCGCCGAACGGCAGGTGCACCTCGGCGCCAATCGTGCCGTTGTGCAGGTAGACGATGCCCGTCTTGAGCGCGCGCATGGCCTTCATCGATGCGGCGAGATCCTTCGTGATGATCGCGCCCGACAGGCCGTACGGCGTGCCGTTGTGCACTTGAATCGCCTCGTCGAGGTCCTGCACCTTGATGACCGCGGTGACGGGGCCGAAGATCTCTTCTTGCGCGATGCGCATGTTCGGCGTGACGTCGGCGAACACGGTCGGCTCGAAGTACCAGCCGCCCGCGAGCTCGCCCGTCATCTCCGGACGCTTGCCGCCCGCCACGAGACGCGCGCCGTCTTCTTCGACGCCGATCTTGATGTAGCGCTCGATCTTCTCGATCGCCGAGGGCCTGACGACGGGGCCGACGTTGACGCCGTCCTCCCAGCCGTGGCCGATCTTCTGCGCCTTGGCGCCCGCGGCGAGCTTCTCGACGAGCTCGTCGTAGACGCCCGCCTGCACGATGATGCGGCTGCCCGCCGTGCAGCGCTGACCGCTCGTGCCGTAGGCCGACCAGAGGATGGCCTGCACGGCGAAGTCGAGGTCCGCGTCGTCCAAGACGATGATGCCGTTCTTGCCGCCGAGCTCGACGTGCAGGTGCTTCAGCGCCTCGGCGCAGTTCTTGGAGACGAGGCGGCCCGTCTCGTTCGAGCCCGTCATCGAGATCACGTGCACGTCGGGGTGCTTGACCAGCGCGTCGCCGGCTTCCTCGCCCGTGCCGTTCACGATGTTGACGACGCCCTTCGGCAGGCCCGCGGCCTCGAGGCACTCGACGTAGGCGGCGGCACAGCCGCCCGTCTCTTCGGAGGGCTTGATGACGACCGTGTTGCCGCAGATGAGGGCGGGCAGTGACTTCCACGAGGGGATCGCCACGGGGAAGTTCCACGGCGTGATGAGGCCGCACACGCCGATCGGCTCGCGCAGCGTCATGCAGATCTTGTTGGGCAGTTCGCTCGGCGTCGTGTGGCCGTAGAGGCGACGTCCTTCGCCCGCGATGTAGTAGGCCATGTCGATGGCCTCCTGCACGTCGCCGAGCGCCTCGTCCTTGACCTTGCCCATCTCGCGCGTGACCAGGCGACCGAGCTCCTCCTTGCGGCGCTCCATGATCTGGGCAGCGCGGAAGAGCAGCTCGCCGCGCTTGGGGGCCGGGGTCTCGGACCATGCCGGGAACGCAGCCTTCGCCGCGGCCACGGCCGCGTCGATCTCGGCCTTCCCGCTGCGCGGCGCCGTGCCGATCATCTCGCCCGTCGCCGGGTCGAACATCTCGATGCCGTCGTCGCCGGCCTCGGTCCAGATTCCGTTGATGAAGTCGCGGGCAGTCGTCACGTCGTCAGCCTCCTGAAGGGGCGGGCAGCGTAGCGCCGCCACTTCCGGTTGCCGCCGATCGGCAGGGCGGTTCCCCGCCCATCGGGCAAGGCGGCTACTCGGCCTTCGTGTCCATCTCGGCGACGAGACGGCGGATCTTCACGAGGTCGGCCTCGGAGGCTGCGATGAGGAGGGCGTTGCGCTCACCGTGAGCGATGACGGTGGGGCGGGCACCCCCCGAAGCCCAGAGGCCGCGGGAGGTTGCGATGAGGTTGTTCAGCGCGCCCGCCGTGCTGTTGGCATCGATGTGCGAAAGCGCAATCAGGTGCGCGGTCACCTCCGGCGCAGGCACCGGGATGTCCAGCAGGGCGATGGTGGCCTTGACCTGGTTGACCTCAGACTCGTTGCCCGTCACGAGGATGCGGTTGGTGCGCGCATCGGCGGTGATGCGCGGCGCCGAAGGCGATTTGGCCTGAGGCGCGCGCGGCGAGGACGAGCGTCCGGTCGAGTTCGGCATGTAGTGCTGCGTCAGGATCTCGGCCAGCTCGATGGCGCGCGCGTGCTCCAGCTTGATCGCGACCGTCGTACCCGACGCGGTCGACGGCTTGGCGGCCGGTAGATCCATCTTCTTGAGCAGGCGGTAGATGGCGACCACGTTCGGCGCAAAGTCGGTGACGACGAAGGCCTTGGCCTCGGGCACCTCGGTCACGTTGCCGATGTTTTGGCCGGTCACGATGCGTGTGAGTGCGTTGCGCGCGTTGCGCAGATCCTGCATGTTCTCGACCTTGATGTTCGTCGTGATGAACAAGCCGTCGGCCGTCTCGTACTCCGAGAGGTTCTCGTCCGTGAGCGTGACGGACTTCGGCTTGAGCTTCAAAATCGAGCTCGACTGCCGCGCATCCATGACGAGGTGCACCTGATAGCCCGTGGGCCCCACGGGGATGATCACCAGCTCGTAGAACGTGAGCAGCCCGCGAACCAGCGAGTAGAACTCCGTGCGCGGCGCCTTGAGCGTGATGCCGCCCTTGAGGGCCTTGCCGCGGATGTTCTTGTCCTGCGGGTTCCAGACGAGCGGCGTATCCGTGGACTTCGCGACGAGTGCCAGGAAGTCCTCCATCGGCATGTTGTCGGGAACGGCGATGGCGAGCTCGTCCTTGGCGAACGCGTTGGGCGCCGCGGTCCCCACGACCAGGATGAGAGCTACGGCAAGACAAGCGAATCGATGGGCACGGCGCATCACGACCTCCTCGTGCCACCTGGGCACGCGGGCTTGGACGCGCTCACTCCCTGCTGCCTTCCCGGACGTTACGAAGCGGCGTAGGCGCCGCGCAACGGCGCAGGCGCGCCGGCACGGGCCACGTCGACCTCGGCTGTGGCGATCGGCCGGCTGGCCAGGCGCACGTGCAGGCGCCAGCGGCCTTCTTGCGCGAGCAGCGTGCGCAGCGTCTCCTTGCGGATCGGGATGCGAACGGCGCTGTCGCGCACGCCTTGGATCGGGCGCAGGCGAACGGTCTTGCTGGTGGCGGCGTGGGAGAACGCGAGGCGCAGGGTGGGTGCGTGCTCGGGCCGGCGCGGGCAGGCCATGCCGTAGCGTCCGCTGAGGAAGACGTCCACGGTGAGGTCTTCGGTGCGTGCGTCGAGCGGGGCGACGCCGGCGAACTGCCCGGCGTCCGTATGGAAGACGACGCGGCCGCGCACGGCATCGAGGAAGTCCTCGAGCTTGCGGCGACGGTGTCCGCGCGCGCCGGCCGAGATGAAGAGCGCCAACAGGGCGAAGGCGCCGATCACGCCCAGCGGGCGTGAGGCGGGGCGTACCTTCCAGGCCAACGCCATGTCGATGGCATGCTCGGCCTTGCCCGCGAGTTCCTCGTTGTCCGGCGCGAGGCGCGCGGCGAGCTGGGCGTGGCGTGCGGCCGCTTGTCCATCGCCGGCTGCGTACCAGGCCATGGACGCGGTGTCGTGCAGGTCGGCCGTGGGCGTGTCCTTGAGGATCGACTCGAGCGCCTCGGCGGCCGCCTCGCTGTCGCGGAGGCGGAAGTGCCGGCGGGCCGCGGTCAACTGTTCGACCGCGGCCCTTCCGGCGTCATCCGGTGCGATGGCACGTGCGAGCGCGTCCGGTAGGGCGTGCTGCGCGCGAGACACCTCGGAGCGGGTGACGGCCTCGACCGACAGGGCGCCGACCACGAGGCCGACGACCACGAGACCGAACACCACGCGTCCGAGATGACTGACTCGCACCGGCATGGGCTATTGCTCCTTGTTCAAAGGGAGGAACACGTGACTGGACAGACCTCGGGTAGGGGTACCCGTCATGAGGTCCTTACTTGCTCGGGTAGGCGGCCAGCGCTTCGTCGATCGCCGTTGCGGCGTCGGCGGGCATCTCGGCCGTCATGGCATCCGCGTTGTCCAGGCGGACCACGCGCTCGTACTCGTAGTACTGGAGCAGCTTGTTCTGCTCGCGCAGCTTGGACCGGATCTTCGCGATCCGCTCCTGGGCATTGGCGAAGCCGCTCTTGCTGATCGAGCTGTCGCCCACGGCGTTCCGTGTGCGCGCCGCCGCCTTGCGGGCGGCCAGCGACTCGACCTCGGCGGCCAGGACGCGAACATCCTCACCAAGGCGGATCTGCTCGCCGCGTGCCTTCTCGAGCGAACCCAGGGTGGCCTGGTACTCGCGGTTGAGGCGCTCGAGGTCGCGGGTGCGACGTGTGAGCAGTTCGTTGTTGGCCTGGAAGGAGCGCACGCGGCGGAGGACCTTGCGGTCCGCCGGCGCCTTCTCGGGCGTCAACGCAGCCGGAACGGCCACGCCGGACCCGCTGAGACCGTCGCGCAACACCGCGAGGGCGTTCCGCTCGCGCTCGACGCGGACGGTGAGGCCGCGCACTTCGCGCTCCACGCCGCCGATCATGTCGCGCAGGTTCTCGGCCGCAACTTCGCCGCGAATGATGCTCTCGGCGTAGGAATCGATCTGGGCCTGGGCCTCAGCGAGCTGGTTCGTGAGCGGCACTTCGGAGGTAAGGGCATCGCGTACGGCAGTCCTGACGGAACCGACGCTGCTCTTGATCACGTCGGTGCCGACGAAGGCAGCCAAGCCGATGGCCACAATGGCGATAACAACCATCTTCTTCACTTGTAAGTCTCCCATTGATGGGTTCGGGGGAATCGTCGGTCGGGTGACGTGGGCAACAGTCGGTGTGGTACCCGCATCGAGAGGTCATTGGGTTGGCGTGCGTCCTCCAGCGATGCATCGAGCAGCGCCGTTGAGGCCGACAGGAAGAGGAGCGCCCAGAGCGCGAGGCCGAAGCCGCGGCGCTGCTTGCGCATGAGGAACATGCGGACCATGACGAGCAGCGCCCAGACGCACGCCATGATGGTCCAGACGAAGACGCCTTGCGCTTCGTCGATGTTGGCCTGCGAGGGATTCGCCCAGACCTCGGCGGCCATCAAGCCCACGTAGAGGCTCCAACCGATGGCCGCGAGGGTGGCTGCGTGCATCACCCACGTCGCGGGGCGCGCACGCTCGGGTGCGGAGAGATAGACGACCTTCGGCGCCTGCGTGACGACCGTCTGCGGGCCACGGAGGGCCTTCGCGCCCAGGCGGAACGCGCGGCGCGAACGATCGGACGTCATCACGATCAGTGCGTAGACGCCGAACGCCGTGAGGAACGGAGGCAGGAAGAGCAGCAGGACGCTGAGCATCACCTGGGACTCGCGCGCGCCTTCCTCCAGGCGTGTCACACGCCGGCCCAGACCCATGAGGTAGAGGCCGAGGAAGAAGGACAGCAGTCCTGCGAAGCCGCCGCCCCACTTGTAGGGAATCAGCTCGGTGAAGGCGAGGGCGATCGTGCCGAAGAAGGTGCCCAGCAGACAGATGAGGCCGAGTACGCGGTCGATGGCGCCGATGATCTCTGCGTGGCGCAGGATGCCCCGCGCGTCGTCGATCTCGTGCGTCGGAACGACCGGCGCGAAGTCCTTGGAAGGCGCGGGTCGCGGTGCGTCGGGAGCGGCCGTGCGCGCGAGTTCGATCGCATCCTGGAACTCGCCCGCTGTCGCGTAGCGATCCTTCGGGTCATTGGCGAGAGCGCGGTTGACCACGTCGTCGAAGGCGCGCGGCACTTCACGCGCCGCCTGGCTGGGCGGGGTGAAGCGGCCCAGCGGCAGCGTGCCGGTGAGCATCTCGTACACGATCACGCCGAGGGCGAACACGTCCGCGCGGCCATCGAGCTGACGATCGCCGCGACGCTGCTCGGGTGACATGTATTCGTACGTGCCGAGGATCACATCCGTGCGCGTCAGGCGCGTCGAGGCGAGGTCGGGAGACGCGCCCACGAGGCGGGAGAGGCCGAAATCCACGAGGTGGACGGTGCCCTGCTCGTCGAGCAGCACGTTCTCGGGCTTGAGGTCGCGGTGGATGACGCTGCGCTGGTGCGCGTAGCCGAGTGCGCCGGCGATCTCGGACGCGATGCGGCCGGCCTGGTCGGGCGCGACGGGACCGCGGTCCATCAACCGGCGCAGGCTCTCGCCGCGCACGTACTGCATCGCGAACCAGAGGCGGTCGTCGGTCATGCCGCGGTCGATCACGTCGACGACATGCGGGTGGCTGAGCGAGGAGAGCAGCTTGGCTTCGCGGTGGAAGCGCTTCACGAACGAGGCGTCTTCGGCGAGGTCCTCGTTGAGCACCTTGAGCGCGACGCGCCGGTTCATCAGGCCGCCGCGGGCCTCGTAGACGCGGCCCATGCCGCCACGCCCGATCAGGCGCGTCAATTGCCACCGGCCCATGCGGGTCCCAACGAGGGGGTCGTGGGGGTCCTTGGGCTGCTCGTCGGGTTGCTCGACGATGCGGGTAGGGGTATCGCCGCTCACAGCGGGAACGTCTCCTCGGTGCATGGTTGCTGCGTCTGCCACAGCACCACAGACACACGTGCCGTGCCGCCGGCCGGACGCCGCAGCCGATTCGCTCTAACCTCCTTTGACTGCTACAGCTTACGGCAATCGAAGGTGTGCGGGGCGCTGGCGCCGGCGACGCGGATTGAACGAATCGTTCAGCCGCCGATTGAACGCCCTTTGCGGGTGGGGTGGGGGCGCTCGCCCCGGCCTGGTGTCGGTGTTGTCTCGATCGCTCGCCCCGCTCGGCCGTCGTCAGCACCCGGGTAGGGGCGGGTCTTGTGCCCGCCCAAGCCAGCCTGATGTTCGGCCTTGGGCCATGGCGTGACGCCACCAACCACCTCCCTGCGACGGCGACGCCAGGGAAGAAAGAGGAACCGCAGAGGCGCAGAGCACGCAGAGGGCCGCAGGCGGGAGTGCGCCGTCCGCGGTGCGCGCGGGTGCCAGCTACAGCCCGTACTCGCGGATCTTCCGGTTCAGCGTGGGCCAGGAGATGCCCAGCACGGCGGCCGCGGCGCCCTTCTTGCCCTTCGTGTACTCGAGCGCCGCGCGGACGGCGCGCTTCTCGGCCTCGCGTACGGTCATGACCTCGCTCGGCACCGCAGCGGTTCCGTCTTCGTCGAGGACCCGCCGCTCACGGATCTCCCGCGGCAGATCCGCCGCCGTGATCGTGTCGCCTTCCAGCAGCACGATCGCGCGCTCGAGCACATTGAGCAACTCGCGCACGTTGCCCGGCCACGGGTAGGCCTGCAGCACCGTGCGCGCATCCTCGGCCAAGCGCGGGACGCGGCGGCCGAGGTTGCCGGCGAGCCGCTCGACGGAGGCCTCCGCGATGAGGATCACGTCGGACGCCCGATCGCGCAGCGGGGGCACGCTGAGCTCGAGCACCTGCAGGCGGTAGTAGAGGTCCTCGCGGAAGGTCCCCTCCTTGACCATCTGCTTGAGGTTGCGGTTCGTCGCCGCGATCACGCGGCAGCGCATCGGCAGCATCTCCTTGCCGCCGACACGGCGGAAGGTGCCCTCGGAAAGTACGCGCAGGAGCTTCGCCTGGAGCGGGGCCGGCAGCTCGCCGACCTCGTCCAGGAACAGCGAGCCGTCGGCGGCCTGCGCGATGCGGCCTTCGCGCTGCTCCGTCGCGCCGGTGAACGCACCCTTTTCATGGCCGAAGAACTCGCTCTCGAGCAACCCCTCCACCAAGGCCGCGCAGTTGAGTGCCACGAACGGCTTGCTCGCGCGACCGCTGACGGTGTGCAGGAGACGTGCGACGAGTTCCTTGCCCGTCCCGGTCTCGCCCGCGATGAGCACGGGGGCGTCGGCCACGGCGGCCTTCGTGATCAGGCCGCGCAGCTTCTCGATGGCCGCATCCTCGCCCAGGAAGGGGGGCGCTTCACCGGACTTGCTCTGCCGCAGGCGGCGCACTTCCTGACGCGCGCCGAGCAGCGCGCGCAGGTTGCGCAAGGCGAGCGCGACCTGACGCGCCGTGGCAGCCAGGGCCCGTAGATCGCCTTCTGTGTACGCATCAGGTGACTCGGCCTCGATGCTCACGAAGCCGAGCACGCCTTCGGCGACCTTCAGCGGCGCCGCCAGCATGGAGCGGTAGCGGCTGCGCACCATCGACTTGCCGCCATCGCCGTCTGCCGGGTCGTGTGCGTCCGTCACGAGGACGGCCTCGCCGCCTTCGAGCACGCGCTTGCGCAGCGTGCGCGACGCGGGCGCCGCGGCACCTTCGGGGTGCGCGGCGGCGACTTCCAGCTCCCCGGTCGGCGTGATCAGGCAGATGACCGCGCGGCCCGGCTCGAACGCCTCGATGAGCAGGCCCATGAGGTTGGAGATCACCTCGGGGACCTCGGAGGCGTCAGCGGAGGCCACGGCGCTCTCGCAAACGAGTCGCAGACGCCGGACGGCGCCGGCGCCCGCCGCTTCACGCGCGGGGTCGGCTGCGTCGGGATCCAGCGCGGCATGCACGTCATCACCCTCGGCGCCGTCGACGACCGTGATGCGGTCGCCGCCGTCGGCCGAGAGGTAGCGCATGCTGGTGTCGCCGATGCGAAGCACGTCCCCGTCGAACAGGCGCGCGGCGCGCTGGATGCGCTCCCCGTTGAGGAACGTGCCGTTGCTCGACGCCAGGTCTTCGAGCGTGACCTCGCCGTCCGCCACGACGATGCGTGCGTGGCGGCGCGAGATCGTCTCGTCGAAGAGACGCAGATCGCACTGCTGGTGGCGGCCGATGAGGGACTCGGCGCCCAGGTCGAGGGCCTCGGGATCGCAGCGTCCGTCGACCAACTCCAGCCGCCGCAGGCTCACATCGTCACCGCGGCACGGCCTTCGGCGAGCAGGGCTGCCAGGTACGCCCTCTCAGCGAGCTTGGCGCCGGGTCGGAGGGCCTCCGGCTCGAACATGCGGCTCTCGAAGGAGACCCGGTCCACGTGCAGGATCGCCCCGCCCTCGGCCAGGGCCTGGATGGAGGCGACCGCGTCGTCGGGCTCCCGCAGCGTCTCCGCCACGCCCTCCACGCCGAGGCGCGCGCCTTCGCCACTGAGCCACACCGCGACGTCGTGGCCGGCCCGCAGGGCTTCGGCGGCGGCGTGCAGGGCGGTCGCGGCCCGGGCGGGGGCTTCGGTCGAGTGATGGAGGACGTAGAGCAGTGTGGCCACGGCGGGAGTCTATCCCGAGGTCCACGTCCGATCCCGCGATAGACTTCCGCGCCGTGGCGCACCGCCCCATCAAGACCGATGAGCTTGTCGACCGGCTGTTCTCACGGCCGGTGGCGTGGCTGCTCGTCCGTCCCCTGATTCCCACACCGGTGACCGCCAACCAGGTGACGTACGTCGCCTGCCTGAGTGGCATTCCAATCGGCGTCTCGCTCGCCCTGGGCTGCGGTCTCCTGGCCGCGATCTGCGTCGCGGCCTATCTCGTGCTCGACTGCATGGATGGGCAGCTGGCGCGCGTCCGGGGTGGCGGCGGCTACCTCGGCCGGGCCATGGACGGCTGGAGCGACTACGTCGCCGGCGTCGCCCTGCACCTGGGGCTCATGGTCTGGATCGCGGAAGGCCAGGGCTGGATCGCGGCCGTGGCCCTCACGCTGATGGCTGCGGGCGGCATGACGTGGGCCTCGTTCCTGCTCGACCGCTACAAGCGTCGTTACAGCGACTCGACGGGCGAGATCGACGCCATCAAGGCCGAGGCGGCCGAGCGCGGCGGCTTCGCGGGCAAGCTCATCATGTGGATGGTGCCCTACGCCGAGAAGCTCGACGGCGGCGTCGTCGTGCCGGACACCGAGGCGTATCAGGTGCGCGTGCGGTGGCCGATGAGGCTCTGGCTCCTCGGCGGTCCCACCATGCATGTGACCGCGCTGGCTGTGTGCGCTGCCTTCGACCGTCCCGCGCTCTACGCGTTCATCGCGGTGGGGCCCATGCTCGTGCTCACGCTGCTCACCTTGTGGCTGCAGCATCGGGCCGAGTCGCGCGAACCGTCCGTGGTCCAGACGCGCGAGGACTAGGTGAGCAGCGGCAGGATCTCGCGCTCGGCGAGGTCCACGTCCTCGGGGAAGTCGATCTCGGTCCACGGACGGCCGGCGACTTCGACGAACTGCGCGCCGTGCTCACCCACGAAGGCGTCGAGCGCCGCCTCGTAGTCCCCCTCGGGATCGGCGTCCTCCATGCAGGCTCGCAGCGCCGGCAGGGATGCCGCGTCGATCTTGAAGAATCCCACGCCCTCGCCGATGCGGTCGAAGCCGCCCAGACGCCCGCGTCGGATCGCTCGTGCTTCGCCGCCTCGCACGCCGATCATCATCTCCTCGTCGCCCGGGTCGGTGCGCGGGTCGATGGCGAAGCCGCGTTCGAGGGCGAGCACGTCCGTGAGGATGGTCGGGTCGTAGAGGACGTCGGCGTCCATCACGATGGCGTCCTCGTCCAGGCCTTCGAGGCCGTGGGCCATCGACAGCAGGCTGCCGCGCGTGAACTCCGCGTTGTGCACGGACGCGACGCCCGGGGCGTGCGCCATCAGCTCCTCGGCCATGAAGCCGGTCACGATGCGCACCGCGACGCCCGCGGCCGCAAGGTTCTCGAGGTGCCGGCTGAGCAGCGTGCGGCCGCCGATCTCCAAGAGGGCCTTGGGCTTGTCGTCACCCAGGCGCCGGCCGACGCCGGCCGCCAGCAGGATGGCGATCACGAGATCGCCCGCTTCAGCGCCGGCGCGAGCGCGTCGAGGCGCTCCTGCGGGATGAGGCCCATGTTGGCGATGCGAAACGCCTGCGAGGCGAGGTCGCCCTGCCCGGCGTAGATCACGAAGCCGTCCTCTCGCATGCGCGTGTAGATCTGCTCGTACCCGATGCCCTCGGGCAGGTGGATGCACGTGATCGTGTTGCTGCGCAAGTCGCCAGCGAGCAACAGCGGCAGCCCCAGGTCCGCGCACGCGGCGCGAACCGCGTCCGACGCCTTGGTGAGGCGGGCGATGCGTCCGGCGACGGTTTCCTCGATCAGCTCGTCGAGCGCCTGCTCGAGCGCAGCAGTCACCTGGATGGCCGGGGTGAACGGGGTCCCGCCCGCTTCCTGCTTGGCGAGTTGGTTGCCCATGTCGAGGTAGACCGAGCGCCTCTGGAGCTCGGTTTCCTTGCGCACCAGGACGAAGGAGACGCCCGGCAGGCCCTGAATGCACTTGTTGGCGGTGCAGGCCACCGCGGTCGGCCGGATGGCGCCGAAGTCGAAGGCCTCGCCAGCGAGTCCGCTGATGCTGTCGACCATGAGCTTGCGACCGGTCCGGTGCGCGACGTCGGCGATCGCCTGCACGTCGTTGAGCAGACCCGTGGTCGTCTCGTGGTGCACCATCGCGATGGTGTCGATGCCGTCTTCGAGCAGGCTCTCGACGACCGCGGGGTCGGCGCGCTCGAACCAGCTCACGCTCATGCGCTTGACGCGGATGCCGTGCACCTCGGCCATCTGGGCGATGCGATCGCCGTACACGCCGTTGTCGATGACCAGGACGCCTGTCGTCGGCACGGAGCAGGTCATCATCTCGAGCGCGGAGGTGCCGGAGCCCGAGATGAGGACGGCGTCGTAGTCGGCCGCGACGTCGAAGGCCTGTACGAGCTTCGCGCGCACGCGGCTCTGCATGCTGAGGTACTCAGGCTCGCGGTGGCACTGATCTTCGCTGCCCGCGAGCGCGTCGCGCACGGCCTGCGAGACGTTGATCGGGCCCGGGTTGAGAAGCGTGAAGGCCTGGCCCATGGCGCTAGCCGCCCTTCACGCGCGTGCCGAAGCGCTGCGTGATCTCCTGCGGCGTGTGCGAGACACGCGCAATGCCCGGCTGGTTGCCCTTCTCGACCTTCACGAGCAGCATGGCGGGGCCGTCGCGCTCGAGGAAGCGGGGCATCTCATCCTTGAGGTCGGCCGCGTCCACGCGCGCTGCGTAGGCGTAGCCCGAGGCCTCGGCGATCTTCTCGAGCTGCACGCTCTCCGCGATCGTGCGCTGGCCGCCGGTCGAGCCGTGCGACTCGTTGTCGAGCACGACGTGATGCAGGTTCTTCAGGCCCATCGCGCCCGCGCTGGCGAGGACGCCCGCGCCCATGAGCACGTTGCCGTCCCCGTCGATGCAGACGATGCCCTTCTCAGGCGCGCTCATGGCGGCGCCGATGGCGATCGAGAGGCCCAGGCCCATCGAGCCGATCATGTAGAAGTTCTCTTCACGATCTTTGGCCGTGAAGACCTCGCGTCCGATCATGCCGTTGCAGACGACCGTGGGGCGGTCGCCGAGGGCGTTGATGACGATGTCAGCGGCTTCAGCTCGACGCATCGAGGATCCCCTTCGCGACGATCAGGGCTCCGGGCACCTTGCGCTCGTCGATCTGCTTGGTGATGGCGGTGACCGAGCCTTGCACGTCGTCGGGATCGAGGATCTGCCACGGCAGGCCCTTCATCTCACCGAGCGTGATGCCATCGAAGTAGTCCGTCATGATCTCACCCATGATGAGATGCTCGGGCGCGTCCTTGCCGTCCTTGCCGCGCCACGAGACGACGATGAGCGTCGGGATCTGGTAGATCACGTTCAGGCTCACGAGGGCGTTCATGCTCACGCCGAGGCCGCTGTTTTGCATGAACACGACCGGCTTCTTGCCGGCCATGTACGCGCCGGCGCACATGCCGATCGCGGAGTCTTCGCGCACGGCCGACACGTAGCCCCACTGGGGCTCCTCGTCGAACCGGCGGATGACGCCCTTGAGCAGGGAACAGGGCACGCCGGCGAAGTAGTCGTAGCCATTCGCCTGCAGCGCCTCGAGGAACTCGGTCGTCTTCGGCATCGGTGGTCCTAGGGGTTCGTACCGGTCAGGGAGCGTCTACTTGAGCTGGGCCCACGCACGCTGGTAGTCCTCGAACGTGTCGATTTCCATCCACCCCTTGTAGGTGTCGATCGTGTTCACGGTGAGGCCCTTGTCGACCATGGCCTGCAGCAGGTCGGTCAAGGCGGCCTTGTCCAGGCTCTCGGCTTGGTGCACGGCGCCACCGCCGGCCGCACCGAGGTCGGCATACAGCGCGCGCAGCGCCTCGGCGCCGTTCGCCGACAGCATCATCATGCCGATCCACTCGCCGTTCGCGCCGTCGAGGCCGTTGCCGATGCGCTCGAGCGTGTCGAAGCGTGTGCCCTTGAGGAAGCGCTGGCCCGAGCCGGACTGGCCATTGAGCGTGTGCACGAGGTCGCGGTTCGGGCGGCCCTCGATGTCCGAGCGGTCGACGACCAGGACAACGTCGCCCTCGGTGTTGAGCAGGCGCTCGACCATCTCCTGATCGAAGAGGATGTCGCCGTAGAGCACCAGCGTGCGGCGGTCGAGAACGCTGGCGGCCTCCATGAGCGAGGCCATCTCGCCCTTCGTCTCGTCGGCCGCGAACGTCTTGATGCTCGGGACGTCGACGGCTTCCTTCTTGTAGCCGACGACCACCGAGATGTCCTTGATGCCCGCCGCGTTGAGCGCGTCGGTCTGATGGCCCAGGATCGTCTTGCCCTTCACGTCCAGCATGGCCTTCGGCTTGTCCGCCGTGAGCTCGCCGAGCTCGGGGCTCGCGCCCGCGGCGAGGATCACCGCGCCGACTTCCTGACCGCCCGACGGCATGAAGTCGTGCTCTTCCTGCTTCATGCGCGGGACGCCGATCAGGTCGTACACGTCCGTTTTCGGTACGACGAGGTCGTCCACCGCCGAGCAGTGCTGCTCCTTGACGATGCGCGCGAACGCCTCACGCTGCGCCTTGATGCCCGAGCGCAGGCCGTGGTTGGCGTAGATCATGATCTGGTAGCCGCCCTCGTAGAGCTGCCCCGCCGTGGCCTTCTTGTAGATCGTGGGGACACACACGAGCGGCGTGTCGCGGTCCCAGCGCTCGGCGAAGCCCAGCACCTCGTCGGGCTCCGAAGACTTGCTGTGCACGAGCACGAAGTCGGCGCCGGCGTCCGCGTAGGCGCGCCCGCGCTTGAGGGCTTCTTCCATGCCCCAGCCCGCGATGAGCGCCTCGGTGCGCGCGATGACCATGAAGTCGTCGCTCTTGCGCGTCTCGAGGAACGCGCGGACCTTGCCTGCATGCTCCTCGACCGGAGCGAGCTCGCGCTTCACGCCGGCGTAGAACGAGCAGCGCTTCGGGAAGACGTTGTCCTCGATGCAGATGGCGGCGATGCCGGCCTGCTCGTAGGCCTCCACCATGTGGATCACGTTGATGGCGTTGCCGTAGCCGTTGTCGCAGTCGGCGATGACCGGAATGTCGGCGGCTTTCACCATCCAGGAGGCGGCGCGCAGTTGGTCTTCCATCGTGAGGATGTTGGCGTCGGGCACGCAGTGTGAGGCCGAGATCTCGAAGCCCGAGGCCCAGACGGCGTCGAAGCCGGCCTCTTCCACCAGCTTGGCCGTGAGACCATCGTGGGCTCCACCCACGAGGATCGGGCCGGGCTGGCTCATGCGTTCCCTGAGACGTTGCTTGCCGTCCATGTGATCTACCCCTGCGAGATGCGTTCTGGCGGGAAGTGTAGAGCCGCAGGAGCGATTGGCAGAGGCACGCGCGATGGCCCGGAGGCGGCCATGGGGGCCCAAAAATGGTGAAGGCCGCACCAGCGGAGCTGGTGCGGCCTTCGCAGAGACCGGCCCGGAGGGCGCGGGGCACCGTGAGGGAGGGTAGGGAGGGAGGAGGGTGGCGCGCGCGCACGCCCTAACCGGCCCGGTCTCGATCTGATCAAAGAGCTGCCGGCTCGGGATCCATCCCCGAGGGGATGTGGCCTCCGCCGACCTGACACCCACCCTACAGCGAAATGCGTGCCATGCAGGGCCGACCAAGGCCCCGCAACGAATGGGCTTCTAGAGGGATCAGCCGATTTCGCGCCGTGCCATTTCGCCGTGAGTGTGTCCTTTGGAGGCGAATTCCGCACGGTTCGTGGAATCGCGGTTCCCAGCGCGGGCCTTCCTCGTGGGGTGGCAGAACCCCAGTTTTGTCGGTGACGCCGGGCGGCGGCAACTTCATTCCCAGGGCATGGGGGCTCTCGTGAAGAGCGGACTTCCGTATACTCGGGCTTCCACTCCAAGCAGTTCGCGGCGCCGTGCCGTGCCGGGGAGACCGCCATGCGGAAGACCACCCTCTGCCTTGCTCTGGTTGCGCTCATCGTGATCCCCGCGGGGATCGTGCGGGCTGAGGACGTCGAGGGGGACACCGCCCTGACCAGCAAGGTCCGGCACCTGCTCCGCCGCGCCACCTTCGGCGTGCGCCCCGGCGACGTCGAGGCCGTCAAGAAGATGGGCATCGAGGCCTGGATCGACCGCCAGCTCGCGCCGCAGATGATCCCCGATCCCGAGGTCGAGAAGCGGGTCGAGAACTACGAGACGCTCAAGCTCACGCCGGCGGAGTACCTCGCCCGCCTCAACGGCGCACGCATGGGCATGGACAACGGCCCGCCCAAGAAGGGCGAAGACCGGATCGCGGCCGCCCGACGTCGTCAGGCCGAGCTCAACCGGCTTCGCAACCAGGCCGCGCGCGAAGTGCCGCGTGCGATCCTCATGGAGGCGGTCTACAGCGAGCGCCAACTCCAGCAGGTCATGGCCGAGTTCTGGCGCAACCACTTCAACGTCGACATCACGAAGGACGACGTCCGCTACTACATCCCGGACTACGAGCGCCTGATCTACCGCGGCATGTTCGGCAAGTTCGAAGACCTGCTGATGGGTACGGCCAAGCACCCGGCCATGCTCTTCTACCTCGACAATCACGTGTCGCAGGCCCCGATGGCGCGAGCCGAGAAGGTACGCGCAGGCCGTGAGGACGAGAGCCGCACCGGTGGCCTCAACGAGAACTACGCCCGTGAGCTCATGGAGCTGCACACCGTCGGCGCCGACAACGGCTACGACCAGGACGACGTCATCCAGCTCTCGCTCGTCCTGACGGGTTGGTCGATCAACCAGGGCAAGTTCCAGTTCCGCAAGGGCTACCACGCTCGGGGCAAGAAGATCGTCATGGGCAAGGCCGTCAAGGGCGGCGACGTGAAGGAGGGCGAGGACGTCATCAAGTACCTCGCCAAGCACAAGCTCACGCGTACCTACGTCGTGGGCAAGATGGCGCGCTTCCTCCAAGCCGACGAGCCGAGCGAGAAGCTCATGAGCGACGTCTGCAAGGTGTGGGCGAAGACCAAGGGCGACCTGAAAGCCGTCACCAAGGCCGTGCTGATGCACGACGACTTCTATGCCAAGCCGAGCGTCCTCACGAAGGCCAAGACGCCGTTTGAGTTCGTCGTCAGCGCCATGCGCGTGACCGGCGCGGAGGTCAAGGACATGGGCGGCGTGATGCAGCGGCTCGGCGACATGGGTCAGCCGGTCCTGCGCCAGGAAGACCCCACCGGCTACAGCGATGCCGCGGCGGACTGGATGGACACCGGTGTCCTCGCCGTCCGCTGGCAGTTCGCGTTCGACCTGCTCAACAACCGCGTGCCCGGCGTGCGGATGGACAGCAGCCCGATCTACGAGAACCTGCGTCAGAAGCCCGAGGTCTGGGAGTACGTGCTCCAGGAGGCGATCTTCGCCGGCGAGCGCCCCGGCTCGCTCACCATGGCCCCCTTCCGCCGCCGCGTGAACAACGTGCGCCGCAACTTCCGCAAGATGCGCATCGCCGAGATGCGCAAGGAGTTCAACATCCTCACCACGCTGCTGCTCGGCTCGCCCGAGTTCCAGCGTCAGTAACAGTCCGAGATCCTTCGGGATCGAATGTCCACCCGCAGTTCCACGCCAGGAACGGAGAAGCCCATGTCCACCACACGCCGCGAAGTCCTCGCAGCCGGCGCCGCCGGTCTCGCCGGGATGACCGTCTACGGCTCGCTCGCCAAGCAAGCCCTCGCCGCACCCGAGAAGGAGATCGCCGTCAAGCCGGCCGTCATCGCGATCTACCTGCGTGGTGGTCAGGACGCGCTCAACAGCCTCGTCCCCTACAAGGACGGGCACTACTACGACATGCGGCCCAACATCGCGATCCCGCCGCCGGACAAGGAGAACGGCGCCATCGATCTTGATGGCACGTTCGGCCTCAACCCGGGCCTCACGGGCTTCAAGAAGCTGTGGGACCAGAAGATGCTCGCGCCGATCGTCAACTGCGGCGTGGACTCGCAGTCTCGCAGTCACTTCCAGATGCAGGACTACATGGAGCAGGGCCGCATGCGGAACTCGCCGGTCCGCTCGGGCTGGCTGAACCGCTTCCTGCAGTCGACCTCGGCAGGCGAAGGCGAAGCCGAGTTCCGCGCGCTGGCGCTGCAGAGCCGCCTGCCCCGCTCGCTGCGTGGCAAGTTCCCGGCCCTTGCCGTGGCGCCGAGCCGCGCCATGGGCCGCAAGAAGGACAAGGACAGCGACGTCCTCACGCTCTTCGACAAGCTCTACAAGAAGCCGCCGTCCATGGAAGGCGCCGGCATGAAGTCCGAGCGCACCGACGCGGACGAACTGACCCAGAACGGCCGCGCGACCATCGACTCGCTGCGCAAGCTCGAGGAGATCCTCCAAGAGAAGCCGGCCGGCAAGGAGGTCCGCTACCCGGCGACCGCAGGCGGCCTCGGTCGTCAGCTCAAGATGGCGGCGCGTCTCTTGAAGTCGGGCCAGGGCGTCGAAGCCATCGCGCTCGATCGCGGCGGCTGGGACAACCACATCAACGAGGGCGGTCCGGGCGAGACCGACACCATCCGTCGCAACCTCACCGAGGTGGGGCTCGCGGCCTCGACCTTCTTCGAAGACATCAAGTTCATGAGCAAGAAGGTCTGCATGGTCATCATGACCGAGTTCGGCCGCACCAACCGCGAGAACGGCAACAACGGCACCGACCACGGCCACGGCAGCGTGATGTGGGTCATCGGTGGCGGCGTCAACGGCGGCAAGGTCTACGGCGACTGGACGGGCCTCGCTCCGGGCAAGACGTACCAGAACCGCGATCTCCTCGTCACGACCGACTGGCGCGATGCGTTCACCGAGGTCCTCTACGACCACATGCGCCTGCATCCGTCGAAGAAGATCTTCAACAAGTTCACGCCGCGCGAGAACAAGCTCGGTCTCTTCAAGGCGTAAGCCATCTGGCGTACGCGCTGACGAGACTGTGCCTCATCGCCTGAGGCTTGCGGGCCGTGGTCCATCAGGATCACGGCCTGCATTTTTTTGGCGCCGCGCGCGCTCACGCCGAGGCAGCGTCAGTCCGTCAGGTCGACCTGGGGCACGCTGCGCTGCGAGCTGTCCTCGATCTCGAAGAACTCGCGCCGCTTGAACCCGTACATCGATGCCATGAGGTTGCTCGGGAACGTCTCGATCCGATTGGCGTAGTCGCGCACGTTGCCGTTGTAGAAACGCCGGGCCCGCTGGATGCGGTTCTCGGTCGTCGTGAGCTCTTCCTGCAGTGCCAGGAAGCTGCGGCTCGCCTTGAGGTCGGGGTAGCCCTCGGCGACGGCGAACATCTGCTTGAGGCCGCCGACGAGGTTGTTCTCGTCGCGCGCCTGCTCTTCCGGTGTGCCCGCGTTGCTCGCCGCGCGGTTGCGCGCCTCGATCACGCGTTCGAACGTCTCGCGCTCGTGCGTGGCATAGCCCTGCACCGTCTTGACGAGGTTGGGGATCAGGTCGTAGCGGCGCTTGAGCTCCGTGTCGACGCCCGACCACGACTCGTCGCAGTGGTTCCGCGTGCGGACGAGGCCGTTGTAGGTGCCGATCGCCCACAGCAAGAGGATCAGGAACCCGGCGATGCCGGCAATCAGCGGGACGGGGACTTCGGCGAGGACCGTGGAAGGCAGGAACTCCATGGCCGCGATGATACGGGGCGCTCGGCCGTCGCGCCCTAGCCCTCAGCCAGGGCCCTGCGGATGTCCTTGGGCAAGCGGTCGAGGATGCCGGTCGCGAGTGCCAGCGCCTCCTCGAACTGCGCCGGCTTGAACCGGCGGCCACGCCACGCCAGGACGTACGGGCCGTCCATCTCCAGGGTGTAGCGCGGCGATTCCAGGAGGAACTCCATCGTCCCCTGGTGGATCACCTCATAGGCCCAGCGCTTGTTCTCGGCCGTCACCCAGAACGCCCGGCTGAACTCCGCGGACTCGAAGTCGATGTCATCGAATCCGAAGGCGCCCTTCATCTTGTCGAAGAAGCTCTCGGTCTTGATACCCAGGGGCGAGAGACGCAGACCGCTGTCGATGATCACCGCCGAGAAGTTGTGGTGGTGCGTCGTCGTGTTGCCCTTCGAGTCGGTGGACGTGGTCGTGTAGTGGTAGTCCATGGCCCAGCCGCCGTAGTCCCCGACGGAGCCGCGCATCACGTTGTAGGCGTAGCGATCGTTGCCCTGCTTGAAGCAGCCGAACGCCGGGAAGCGGCGCGCGATCGAAGAGACTTCTGCAGGCTCGAAGTTCCAGCCGCGTGCATCCGACCAAGCGGCCAACGCCATCTGTCGCTTCTGCTTCGCCTTCGAAGCGGAGATCGCACCGAAGATGATGAGCGCGACGACAAGGATCAAGAACGGGATGAAGAGGCCAGCCATGGGCGCAGTGTATCCATGGGCCGACGGTACGCGACGCGTCAGGGCCGCCGCGCTGCTTCGGCTACGCCTTCGGCGCTGCCTTGGCCGGGACCTCCGCGGGGGCATCGGCCGGGATGCTGTGTCGCACGCGGTGCAGGTAGAGCTCGCGGTAGCCGTGGGCCGAGCAGCGGAAGTCCACCGCGACCTGGTAGAGCGCCGAGATGGGGTCGCGCTCGGCATCGGGATGTTCCGACCGGCCCAGCCTCTCGAGGAAGTCTCGCGCGCGAATCTCCGGGGAGTTCCAGTTCGGGATCGGGCGCGCGGCGGTCCCGCCCGGCGCGGCGGCCTCGGGCCCGCGGTCCTGATCGACGGGGGTCGTCTCGGGCGCGGCGGAGCCAGGTGTCGGTGCAATCATGGGTACCTCCCTCGCATACGACGAAATCGTAGGAGTGGGGTCCGACGGGGCTACTCCGGGCGCTGGATGACCTCATTGAAGGCCACGGAGCCGCCGCGAGGGATCGAGAGGGAGGTCCACGCGGCACCGCGCAGGTCGCGGGCGCGCTGGACCAGCTGGCCCACGTGATAGCCGTAGTGCGACACTTGGCGCTGGATCGCCTCCATCACGGTGTGCGGCTCGCCCCGGATGTAGACCGTTCGTCCCAAGTCCTCGGGCGTGAGCTCGTCGAGGGCGTCGAACAGGGCGCCCCAGCCTCGCCCCCAGAAGGCGTCGAGTTGGTCGCGGCTCTCGAAGTCGTCGATGAACTCGCCCTCCCGGTTGCGGTCCGGCTTCTCGCCGTCCGTGGTGAGGAAGTCCGTCCAGCGCGACAGCATGTTGCCTGCCATGTGCTTCATCAGCACGACGACGCTGTTGGCGTCCTCGTGCGGGACGGCGTGCATCTGCTCCGCGTCCAGTTGGGCGATCGCTCTGTCCGCCAGGGACTTGAGTCCGCGCAGGCGGTCCGTGCATGTGGCGATGTAGTGGGCTGCGAGATCCATGGCGAGATTCATGAAGAGGCTCCTTCGAGGCCGCACAGGCTACGCCGAGGCCTGGGCATGCGCTCGTGCCGTGGTGCAATACGCGCGGCTGTCACCCCTGCGGCAGCTTGGAGGCTGTCCGATGCGACGTGTGGTCCTGTCATTCCTGGTGCCGACCGTCCTCCTGGGTCTCTGCGTGGCAGCACCGCCCTCCTGGGCCGACCGGCCGGCGAGCCCGGTCGTCCTCGCCGATGTCGTCGAGCGCGAGATCAAGAAGGGCCAGACGTTCGTCGGTACGGTCGAGGCCGTACGCCGCGGCGAGGTCGATGCGCAGGCCGCGGGCTACGTCGAGAAGCTCACCGTCGAAGCCGGCGATCTCGTGAAGGAGGGCGCTCCGATCGCCCACCTGAGGACCCGCACGCTGGACTTGCGCATCGCCGCGGCCCAAGCCGAGCGCAAGCTACGCGCCGTGACGCTGCAGGAACTCGAGAGCGGCAGCCGCGCCCAGGTCAAGGCCCAAGCACGCGCGCGCGTGCGCGAGGCGGAGGCGGACGAGAAGACCGCGACGTGGAAACTCGGCGCCGTCAAGAAGCTCCGCGAGCAGGGCAAGCAGAGCGAAGAGGAGTTGCGCGACGCGCTGCGCGCTGTGGCGACGGCCACGGCGCGTCGTGAGGCGCTCAAGGCTGCGCTCGACCTCGTCGTCGAGGGGCCGCGGGCTGAGCGCATCGCCCAGGCCGCCGCCAGCGTCGCGATCCAGGACGCCGAGATCGCGCGCCTCGAAGAGGAGAAGGAACGCCACACGATCACCGCGCCGTACAAGGGCTACGTGGTGAAGAAACACACAGAGGTCGGAGCCTGGCTCAGCACGGGCGACGCGGTCATCGACCTCGTGGCCCTCGACGAGGTCGACGTCGTCGTTCCTGTGATCGAGGACGCCGTCGGCAATCTGCGGCGCGACATGCCCGTCACCATCGCGATCGACGCCCTCGAGAAGCCGTACGTCCAGGGCAAGATCCACCGCATCGTCCCGGTTGCCGACCCCCGCTCGCGGACCGTGCCTGTGAAAGTGCGCGTCAAGAACGTGCTCCAAGGCGAGGACGTGCTGATTCGTCCGGGCATGTTCGCGCGCGTCTGGCTTGCCGTCGGCAAGCCGCGCAAGGCGCTGCTCGTGCCCAAGGATGCTGTCGTGTTGGGCGGCCGGTCGCCCGTGGTCTATGTCCACGACGCGAAGGAGCAGACCGCCAATCCCGTACCCGTCCAGTTGGGCGTGTCGGTCGATGACCTGATCGAGGTCACGGGCGAGCTCAAGGCGGGTATGAAGGTCGTCGTGCGCGGCAACGAGCGCATCTTCCCTGGCACCAAGGTCCGCCCGGTCGAGCCCCGATGAACCTCGTCGCTGCCTTCGTACGCAACCCCGTCAAGGTCACGGTGGGGGTGCTTCTGCTCCTCCTCTTCGGCGGGATCGCGCTTGCGCGCATGCCGATGCAGCTCGTGCCCGAGGTGCAGACGCCGACGATCACGATCGAGACGCGCTGGCCCGGCGCGAGCCCGCAGGAGGTCGAGCGCGAGATCGTCCAGGAGCAGGAAGAGCAGCTCAAGGGCGTCGAGGGCGTCAAGAAGATGTCGGCGGAGTGCCAGGACTCCAACGGCAAGATCACGCTCGAGTTCGGTGTCGGCGCCGACATGGCGAGTGCGTTGTTGCGCGTCAACACGCGGCTGCAGCAGGTGCGCGAGTATCCCGAGAACGCCAACGAGCCGGTCATCTCGACGTCCAACTCGAGCGACCAGCCGATCGCGTGGTTCATCCTGCGCCCGCGCCTGCCCAAGGACGAAGACTTCGACGCGTTCGCCAAGCAGCATCCCGAGCTGCAGGCCGCGATGGCGCCGGTGCGACGAGCCAAGACGACGGGCCAGATCCAGAGTCGCCTGGAAGCGCTTGCCGAAGCGCATCCCGAGGCAGCCAAGCTGCTCCCCAAGCCCATCGACATGACCAAGCTTCGCCGCTACACGGAGGACGTGGTCGAGTCGCTCTTCGAGCGCGTGGACGGCGTATCGAACTCCAACGTCATCGGCGGCCGCGAGGACGAGATGCAGGTCGTCGTCGACCCGCAGCGTCTCGCGGCGCGCGGCGTGACGATCCAGCAGATCCGCCAGGCGCTGCGCGCCCGCAATCGCGACACGTCCGGCGGCGACTTCTGGGAGGGCAAGCGCCGCTACGTCGTGCGCACGTTGGGACAGTTCCGCTCCGTCACCGAGGTCATGGACGTCGTCGTCGCCGAGCGCGACGGCACCAAGATCTACGTCCGCGACATCGCCGATGTGCGGCTCGGCTACAAGAAAGCCGACGGCGTCGTGCGCAACATGGGCACGACCGTCCTCGCGATCAACGTGATCCGCGACCGCGGCGCCAACGTGCTCACGGTGATGGACGGACTCTACGCGGCGCGCAAGAAGCTGAACGAGGGCGAGCTCCTACGCCGCGGCCTCCAAATCGATCAGGTCTACGACGAGACGGAGTACATCCATTCGGCCGTCGGCTTGCTCGAGGACAACATCCTGGTCGCCGGCGTGCTCACCATCTTCGTGCTGCTGATCTTCCTGCGCAGCGCGCGTAGCACGCTTGTGATCGCCCTGGCGATTCCCACGAGCATCATCGGCACGTTCCTGCTGCTCCAGCTCATGGGGCGCTCGCTCAACGTCGTGAGCCTCGCCGGCCTCGCCTTCGCCGTGGGCATGTTGGTCGACAATGCGGTCGTCGTACTCGAGAACATCTACCGCCACTACCAAGCGGGTGCGCGCCGCTTCGAGGCGGCGGTCAACGGCACCAAGGAGGTCTGGGGCGCTGTCGTCGCCTCGACCCTCACGACCCTCGCGGTGTTTTTGCCGATCCTGTTCGTCGAGGAACAAGCCGGTCAGTTGTTCCGCGACATCGCGCTGGCCATCAGCTGCTCGGTCGGCCTGTCGCTGCTGATCTCGGTGACACTGATTCCGATGATGTCGGCCCGCATCCTGTCGAGGCGCGAGGGCAGGGAGCGCGAGGCGAAGGCCAAGCGCAACCCGCTCAACATCGTCTTCGCGCCGTTTGACGTGCTGGGCAAGGGCTTCACGCGCGGCGTCGTCGGGATCCACCGGTGGCTGCAGGGTGGCATCGTTCGGCAGCTGGGGGTGATCGTGCTGCTCGTTGCGGGCGCTTGGTTCCTCGGCAAGGGGCTGTTCCCCAAGCTCGAGTACCTGCCCAAGGGCAACCGCAACCTCGCGATCGGCATCGTGCTTCCGCCGCCGGGCTACAACCTCGACGAGCTCGTCAAGCTCGGTCAGATCTTCGAGGGCGAGCTCGCGCCGTACTGGGGCGTCGAGCCCGGGACACCCGAAGCCGAGAAGCTCGGCTTCACGCCTATTCAGCACTTCTTCTTCGTCGCGCGCGGACGCACCGTGTTCCTCGGCATGCGGGCGCACGATCCGCTGGCGGCCGGCAAGTTGATCCCGCTGATCCAGAAGATCTCCGGCTCGCTGCCGGGGACGTACGTGTTTGCGAGCCAGTCAAGCCTCTTCGAGCGCGGGCTGACAGGCGGACGCTCGATCGACATCGAGATCACAGGGCCGGATCTTGGCAAGCTTGTCGGCATCGGCGGGCGCGTCATGGGGATGGTGAAGTCGCCCGGCGTCCTGCCGACGGCGCAGGCGCGCCCGGTGCCGAGTCTGGACCTCTCCAATCCCGAGGTGCACGTCACGCCGCGCTGGTCGCGGGCGGCGGACCTCGGCATCTCCGCCAACGACCTCGGCTACACCGTGGACAGTCTCGTGGATGGGGCCTACGCCGGGGACTACTTCCTCGGCGGCGAGAAGATCGACCTCACCATCATCGGGCTCGAGAAGTTCGCGGACAGCCTGCAGCTGCTCGAGGACCTCGCCATCGCCACGCCCACGGGCGACCTCGTGCCGCTGCGCGCCCTGGCGGACATCACCCTCGCGAGCGGACCCGAGCAGATCAACCGCCGTGAGCGCGAGCGCGCCATCACCATCCAGGTGGGCCCCCCGGACGACGTCGCGCTCGAGGATGCACTCGACCTGGTGAAGACGAAGATCATCGCGCCGCTCGAGGAGGAGGGTGTGGTCGGCGGCGAGTACCGCATCAACCTCGCGGGCACGGCTGACAAGCTCGAGGCGACGTGGTCGGCGCTGAGCTTCAACCTGCTGCTCGCGTTGGTGATCACCTACCTGCTGATGGCCGCGCTCTTCGAGTCCTGGCTCTACCCGTTCGTCATCATCTTCAGCGTGCCGCTCGGCGCGGCGGGCGGCATCGCCGGCTTGTGGGTGCTCAACAAGTGGGTCCACCAGCCACTCGACGTCCTGACGATGATCGGGTTCGTGATCCTCATCGGCACGGTCGTGAACAACGCCATCCTGATCGTGCACCAGAGCCTCGTGCACATCCGCGACGAGGGCCAGGGCGTCAACGAGGCGGTGCTGAAGAGCGTCCGCTCGCGCATGCGACCGATCTTCATGACCGTCACCACCACCGTATGCAGCCTCCTGCCGATGGTGCTGCGTCCTGGAGCGGGCAGCGAGCTCTACCGCGGGCTCGGCGCCGTCCTCGTGGGGGGCTTGCTCGTCTCGACGATCTTCACGCTGATCCTCGTACCGACGCTCTTCCGCGTCACGCTCGCCGCACGCGCGCGCATCGCACGCGTACTCGGGTTCAAGGAAGCCTAGATCGGGCGCTGCTACGTGGGCGGCGGCTCGGCGGCGCAGCAACCGCCGCCCTCCAGCGCCGCGCCGAGATCGCCGCCGGCGGTCTCGCCGCCCGCTTGGGCGTAGCCGACGATGCCGCCGTCGATGACGCTGCAGCCGCCGATGCCGTGCTGGGCGAGCGCGGCCTGCACCATCGCGGCACGCTGGCCCAGCTTGCAGAGGATCAGGCGCGGAGCGGGCGTCATGCGCACCTCATCGGCGCGCTCCAGGATGTGATCCATGAGGATGTGACGCGAGCCGGGGATGTGGATCGCTTGCACCTCCTCGTCCGTCCGCACGTCGATGATCGTTCCCGCGCCGCCATGCTGGACGATCTCGATCGCTTCCTCCGCGCTCGTGAACGCGGGCATGGGCTGGCCCTCGACGTTGAACCGAAGGAGCGCGGCCATGTTCGCCGGCTCTTGCGGCTTGCTGGCCGTCAGGCTGGCGACGAACTTGTCGCGGTCCTCGATCTTCAGCCACGGGTTGTCGCTGCGTTCGCCGCCGAGCGTGCTGCTCACGCGATCCTTGTAGTCGTGGCCGGGGTAGAGCAGCGTCTCGTCGGGCAGGGGGAGCATCACGTCGTGGATGCTGTCGAACAACTGGCCCGCATCACCGCCGAGGAAGTCCGCACGAGCGACGCCGCCGATGAAGAGAGAGTCGCCGGAGAACAGGGCGCCGCCGGCGACGAGCACCATGTGGTCGGGCGTGTGGCCGGGTGCGTGGCGCACGGTGACGGCCTGATCACCCAGCGCCAGCGGCTCCTGGTCGTCGGGCATGTGCGTGACGCCCACGTGCTTGCTCTTGGCGTGCGCGACACGCGTCGCGCCGGCGTGGCCCGCGAGGATGGCCGACGCCGAGGGGTGGTCGGCATGCGTGTGCGAGTCGACGATCCAGCGCAGGGTAAGGCCCTCGGAAGCGAGCAGGGTGGACACGTCGTGCGCGAGATCGAGGTGTCCGTCGAGCAGCAGCGCCTCCTTGGACGCGGGGTCCGTGATGAGGTAGCCACGGCAGCCCTGGGGGTGCTTGATGGGGATGATCTGTAGCGCGCTGGCCGATTGCGTGTCGGTGGTCATGGAGCCTCCGGTGGGGGTGGGATTCTAGCCCGGGGCGTCGGCCCCGGGCCCCGTGGGAGCGGGCGCCGTCTTCCCCCGGAATGCGGGTACATCGAGAGCAGGAGATCCCATGCTCGCGCGCAAGGCCTTGGACGGACGCCGACCTCCGGAGCGTTACCCGACCGTGGTGCGGCCTGTCGAGGACGTCAGCCTGATCGGGACGGCGGATCTCGAGCCGTGGCGCGAGATGATCCGCCGCGCCGGCGTGCATCCCTTCCTCGCGACGCCGGACCGGGTCGAGGTGCAGCTCTTCGGCGCGCGGACGAAGTTCAAGGGCATCCGCTTCACCGAGCTGTCGTTGAGCGTGTCGGTCTGCCACGAGCCGAACGGTGAAGCTCGTGACGGTGCGCTGCTCGCCACCGCAGTCAACACCGTGCGCTTCTTCGCCTGGGTCGAGCGTGCGATGTTCAAGACGCCCTACGAGCACGGCAGCGTCGACCTTGCTGCGGGCATGGCGCCGAGCTTCGCTTCATCCACCAAGGCAGGTTCGGTCATGAGAGCCACGGCCGCTCGTGACGGCCGCGAGCGGCAGCCCGGCGACGCGCACTGGGAAGGTCCGATCTACCTACCGCCGCGCGATGCGCGGGGTGGGGGACGTTGCTTCTTCGGGCGCATCCTGGGGGCCTCCGTCGCGTTCGGCTACGACCCGGACGTCGACGCCTTCGAGGTCGAGCCTGTGGGCAACGCCGCGCTCGAGCTACTCGCGGCGTCGGAGTTCGCGCCGATGGTCTGGCAGGTCCGCACGGGCGCGGAGCATGGTCGGACCAAGAGCTACGCGATGAAGATCCCGGTCGCAGATAGAGCTTAGGATCGCGCCGTGAACATCCGCCCCTACACCGACGACGACTTCGAGGCGACCGTCACGATGTGGCGCGCCGTGATGGCGGATACCTACACGTTCCTCCAGCTGCACACCGAAACCGAGGACCGCGGGTACTTCCAACGCGTGATTGCCGCAGAGAACGACGTCTGGGTTGCGGAAGACGGCGGCGTGGTCGTCGGCTTCCTGGCGATGCAGGGCTCACTCGTGGACCGGCTCTACATCGCGGTGGAGCGGCAGGCGCAGGGCATCGGAACCGCTCTGCTGGATCACGCCAAGGCCGCCTCGCCGGCGGGCCTGCGCCTCTTCACGCATCAGAAGAACGTCGGCGCCTGCCGCTTCTACGAGCGGCGCGGCTTCGAGGTCTTCCAGTACGGCGTGAGCCCACCGCCCGAGAGCGAGCCCGATGTCGAGTACCATTGGAGCCCAGGCGGCTCCTAGGGGCCTCGGCAAGGAGGCGACATGGCAGGTGGCAACGATCTCGGCAAGTTCATCCTGAGGCTCGTCGTGGGCGGGCTGATGCTGCTTCACGGCATCCACAAGATCCAGAACGGGCTCGGCTTCGTGGAGGGCGCGCTGGACGGCAAGGGCCTTCCGACGTTCCTTGCGTACGGCGTCTACGTAGGCGAGGTGGTGGCGCCGATCCTGCTGATCGTCGGGTTCCAGACGCGCCTCGCGGCGCTCGCGCTGGCCGGCACGATGGGGATGGCGATCTTCCTGGTCCACCTCGATGACCTCACGCGTCTCCAGGGCAGCGGCGCCTGGGGTGCGGAGACGCCGGCCTTCTTCCTGCTGGCTGCGCTCAGCATCTTCCTGATGGGCCCGGGCAAGATGTCGATCGACGGCCGCAAGAGTGCGGGCTAGCCGGGGCCTCGGGACCGCCAACGGCGCGGAAGGTCGGATGGTGGCTTTACGCGGCCGTCGATGCCGCTACTCTCCTTCGGCCTCTTGAACGGGAGAGGTTGGCGGGCTGGTGCCCCCCTCGGTCTTCAAAACCGATGTCACCTTGGGCAACCTTGGTGAGGAGGATTCGATTTCCTTTCTCTCCCGCCATTCATTACAGGCAAATCAAAATAGCCGCCGAGCAGGCGCATATGGCCTGTAGTAGCCCTCAGTGGCCATTCTCCGCGTTTGCGGGTGTTGGTGGAAGCCCGTCCTGACCGTCCTTCGCGCTGTCGGCGGCGGTCGGTCTCGATCTCCGGTCGGAGGTCTCAAAACCCACCGGGGCACGTGGAAACACACCCGGGCACACCAAGAAGGCCCCGGGGATGGCCCCGGATCAGGAGGCGCCTGCCTCGCCCTTGCTCGGACACTCGCGCACGACCTTGCCGTCCTCGATGCGGTGCCCGCACTCGTACTCATCCCATGAATGGTCGATGTCCATCTCACGTCCGCCATACTCGACGGACTCTGAGCCGCTTCCGCGATCCACGATTCGGGCATCGCAGTTCGGGCAGAGCACGTCAGCAGCGAACTCTCGTAGGTGTTCGAGTTGCTCATTCAGAGCCTCGGCTTCTTCGGCCTTGGCGATCACGTCACTCTTTTCGGCAAGCGCGCTCACGAGCCCCACCATACGCTCTGCGCCGCTGATGAAAGCCTGCTCAGTCTCCTGCCTCGTGGGTGACGACATCATCTTCTTAAGGCGAGTACAGACCCCACCGAGTGCAGCCTCCAGGTTTCCATCCGAGTGTCGTGAATATTTAGCGGGCGTCACACCCAGCAGGTCGGAGGGCAGATCGATGTGTTCGTGGCGGCCATGGACGATAGCCACACGCTCGCGGCCCAGGGCACCGACGAACAGGCCCAACTCCAGCAAGACGTTATCGCGGGCCACGGCCTTCGGTTCGCCTCGACGCGACAGCACGTCGTCGGGCGTGAGAACAAGAACCGCGAAGTCGAATTGCCTGCACTTCTCTGCGAGTGTCTCCAGCGTTCCCTTAGTGAGGTCGAAGAAGCCCTGCGGCCAGACGGTGACATCGGCCACGTGCTCCAGGCCGAGTTGGATCGCCTCGGCTACGGCGAGTCCTTCGGTAGACGATCCAATGAATACTCGCTTGCGTCGGTCGGACATGGGGCACCTACCTGCGCTACGAACTTGTGATGATCCCCAGGTTCATCAACCTGAACTGCATCGCCTGCTCACTCACTTCGCACTCTCTTGCGAGGGTGCGGATCGCATCCTCATCAGACGGTTCGTCAGATTGTTCCATGAAGTTGCGCATCCGCTCCATCACCCAGGCCTTCGGCATGAGCAACTCTGCGGCAAAGGCATTGGCCTGAATCTCCTCGGCGTTAGTAGCCATACTTGCAGTCGCGTCTCGCATGTTGATGCGGACTGTCGTGTCCACGATCATGGGTCGCCCCTTGTGCAGCAGAAGATGGCCGATCTCGTGTGCGATCGTGAATCTCTGGCGCGTGGTCGCGTGGGCAGAGTTGACGCCGATGATCTTCGTGTCGTCCTCTTCTCGAAAGAGCATGCCGGACACTTCACCCGAGTAGAACGAGTACGAAACGTCAACCCCCAGATCCTGGGCTAGTTGCTCGACATTGATAGGTGGCTCTTTGATGCCCATACGAGCGAGAAGTTCGACGGCGTTGCGTTCAGCCTTCCTCATGGTCAAGGTCCTTTCGGCGTTCTCTGGACTGAGACACGACTCGCGTTGCCCATCGTTGGATCTCGGGATTGAGGCCGCGCACGGCATCGGGCGTCTCGGCATCGCTTGACGGGCCGCCTCGGCCCAGAAGGACGAGCGGGCAAACGCCGAGCGCGTCTGCCAGATCATCCAGGAGATGAACGTGCAGCCGCTGCTCGCCGTTCTCCATGTTCGTGATTGAGGTTCGCTTGAGGCTCACGCGATGCGCCAGCGCGGCCTGCGTGAGCCCCGCCGATGTCCGCGCCGCCCGGAGACGTTGACCGAAGTGGATGTAGAAGTCTTCCAAGCGCCCCCAGGCTACCTCGGGTGCCCGTCGATGCCAGTACGGCTGACATAGTCAGTAAAGATGACCTCAGGGGCTTTAGTTGGGCCATTGTAGTTGACCTTCGCCAGTTCCTCCGTAGGGTCGGGGCCATCACCTTTCAGGAGGTTTCGACATGGCCAACAACGACCGATGCGACGACGACCGCCACGAGATCGAGTACAGCGTCGATGGAGAGCCGGAGCACACGGCGAAGCGCGTCCTCACCGTCCGCGAGATCCTGAAGCGAGCGGGACTCGACCCGAAGGAGCGCTGCCTCGTGCTGATCAAGGGGAAGAAGCAGTTCTCCTACCGCGATCGCCTCGACGAGGACATCCGCATGCACCCGGGCATGAAGTTCGTGACCGTGTTCTGCGGGCCCGTTCCGGTTTCCTGATGGTTGCGCACGCCCGCGACGCTTTCGCCGACGAACTGCGCGGCCTCGGGTTCGACCCCGAGTTGCTGGGCGCAGATCGTGTTGCCTACCCCCTTGTGCCCGAGCACGGTCGCTTGGCGGGCAGCGATCTGCGTGTGGGCTTGCAGGTCCCCCCCGATTGGCGCCGAACACCTCCGTCGGGTCCACATCTTCAGACAGCCGCGCTCCCCATCAGCCCGAACGGAGAGCATCCGAACCGCGTCCATGCCAGCGATCCATTCGGTCCGGGCTGGGTCTACCTGAGCCGTCCGTTTCCCGAGGGCTGGCGCGGCGATTGGCCCGTCGAGAAGTACCTTGCCTACGTCGCCCGGCTGATCGACACGCTATGAACTACTCGGTCGCGTTCCCGGCTGCCATCCATCACATCCTGATGGACCACCTTGCGCGTGCCGATCGTCAGGAAGACATCTGCTTTGCCTTGTGGAGCCCGAGCACGGGGAGGACGCGCACGACGGCGCTGCTGCACCAGGTTCTCCTGCCTGATGAGGGAGATCGGCAGGTGCATGGGAATGCTTCGTTCAACCCCCAGTTCGTAGAGCGCGTACTCGGGCTCGCCCTCGAATCCGGGGCCGGTGTTGCAATGCTCCACAGCCATCCGTGTCCCGGGTGGCAGCGCTTGAGCCAAGACGACTACGTCGCTGAGTCCGGGCTCGCCCCGGCCTTCAGCGCGGCGACAGGGTTGCCGTTTCTCGGGCTCACCGTGGGAGCGACGGATGGAACCTGGAGCGCTCGATTCTGGAAGCGGTCAGGCCAGGCGGCCTTCGAGCCCGCGTGGGCCGAAAGCGTACGTGTCGTCGGTAGCGCCCTCAAGGTTGACTGGTGCGACGACCTGCGGCCTCGTCCAATCCCTGTCCGGGAACAGGATCGCACTCGCACAGCCTGGGGCGACCGCGCCCAGGACAACATCTCCAGGCTGACCGTGGGCATCGTCGGCCTGGGAAGCGTGGGCAGCATTGTTGCGGACGCCTTGGCTCGCACGGGGGTCGGTCGTCTGGTGCTCTTGGATCACGACACCCTCAAGACCGAGAACCTGGACCGGACGGTGAATGCGTTCCCGGGAGACGTAGGCCAAGCCAAGGTCCAGGTACAGGAGAAGTCGGTCCTGGAGGCGGCCACTACCCAAGGCTTCGAGTGCGTCGCGGAGGACCTGAGCATCTGCGAACCGGAGGGCCATGCGGCGGCGCTGGACTGCGACGTGATCTTCAGTTGTGTCGATCGTCCGTGGCCCCGAAGCGTGCTCAATTCGATTGCCTATGCGCATCTCATCCCCGTGATCGATGGCGGCATAAAGGTCTTCGGCATGCGGGGCAGCGGCCTTCGCGGTGCTGACTGGAAGGCCCACGTCGTGACGATCGAGCACAGATGCTTGTTGTGCCGAGAGCAGTACAACCCGGCCTTCGTGCAGATGGAGCGCGAGGGCCACCTCGACGACCCGTCCTACCTCGAAGGGCTTCCCGCTGATTCCGATTTGCTGGCGCGCCAGAACGTGCTGGCCTTCAGCATGGGTTGCGCATCGCTGGAACTCTGCCAGTTCATCATGTTGGTGATTACGGCTGCGGGTATCGGGGCTGACTTCGCCCAGAACTACCACCTGGTCACCGGGACCATCGATGTGGATGCGAGCGACTGCGAGGCGGGCTGTGAGTTCCCGCAGATCGCCGCCATGGGAGACCGCGCCCCGCATCCGGGGACTTCGCCGCACGCTGCCGCGCAGAAAGCGCGGACAGAGAGGCGACAAGCAGCGCGCAATGTGTACGGGAGACAAGGATGAGCACTACGTTCAAGGTCGCGCACCTCCGGGAGCAGGGGCAGGACATGATCATCGTCCTCGTCTCGAACTCGTTTGGGCGGAAGTCGGCGCAGGAGAGAGCGGAGGTGGCCGCAGAGTTGCAGGCGTGCGCCACCTCGGCAGGGTTGCGCGGCGAGGTCGTGCCTGTGTGGGACGGTGGCGGCGGCCGCTTGGCCTTCCTTGCGCCCAGGGAATGGCATCCGTTCTTTCAGAGCCTCTCGTTGCAGGACGTGGCCGCTAACATCAACGGGAACCTGACCTGCGGATAGCAGCGTCGGGCAGGCCACAAACTGTGAGGGAGAACCACCGATGTCGTGGCCGGGTGCCGTCCTCAGGGTGTTGGAGTTCTGGAGGCGAAAACCTCGTCTGCGAATCGGGGCGGAGGTCCGACCGGACCGCGTGGCCAACACAGGCTGGAACTCTCCGGCGATCTACCTGCCGACCCTCTTCCTGCGCATCGTGAATCTGTCTTCAGAAGCCGTCGTCGTGACTCACGTGCGGGTTCAGCATGGAGATGGCCTGGCTTCCCACGAGTTCCCTGCCATGCGACTGGAGCCACGAGCCTTGGTGGAGGTAGACGTGGAGGTCGGCGGTTCGAGTCCCGAACTTGCGCTGGCCTCCGCAAGCGATGCATGGCTGGAGGACTCGACAGCAAAGCGGCATCGATTGCCGAACCTGGCCGGGCTACTCGGAGAACTCGAACGTGCCGTCGAGGCGATCGAGGAGGGGCGATGCCCCATGTAGGAGAATGCGCTCTGTGCCGTGAACAGCGCGAACTGTGCTGTAGCCACATCCTGCCGAAGTTCGTCTTTCGGTGGAAGAAGAAGACCGCTGTTGGCGGTATCCGTCAACTCTCCGATCCCAACCGGCGCATCCAAGACGGCTGGAAGGAGCCTCTACTCTGCCGTGAGTGCGAGGAGCGCTTTCAGAAGGTCGAGACGCCCTTCGCGGAGCGTGTCTTTGTCCCGGTCCACTACGGGACGGCACCGGCCATAATCCCTTACGAGGATTGGGCGCTGCGATTTGCTGTCTCTGTGTCGTGGCGTGTTCTCGTCACGTCTCAGCGGCTCGGCCTTGGCCACGTCCCGGCGAGTCAGATGGCTGCGATCGAGAAGGCGGAGGAGGCGTGGCGGGCGTTCCTGCTGGGCCATGAACCGCACCCGGGGCCCCACGAGCAGCACATGCTCATCGTCACGATGATCGACGAGAGCACGATGGGCAAGCAGAGCGGACATCTCAACACCTACCTCTACCGCGCTGGCCAGGTCGATCTCCTTGCGAACGAGCACGTCGCGTACACGTACGCGAAGATGGGTCGGATTCACATCGTCGGTTTCATTGACGAGCGCCATCGCAAGAAGTGGAAGGGGACCAAGATTTCGCTGAGGCGCGGGCGGTTCGACCTGAGCGGTCGCTATGGCGTTCCCGAGTGGCTCTGGTCGTACTGGAACGAGAAGGCGGAGGCCGTCGGCAACGTTCACGATCAGATGTCGGAGCGCCAGCGAAAGGTCGTGCGCGACACGTTGAAGAAGAACGCCGTGGAGTTCCTTGGATCAGAGACCTGGTTGGCGCAACAGGTTGACCTTGGTCTTGATCCTGATCGGGCGCACAACTAAAACGGCTCTCCTACCCGGAGCCCACGCCCATGCCCAACATCGCCGTCGTTCTCAAAGAAGAGATCACCCGCCTTGCGCGCAAGGAAGTGAAGACCCAAGTCGGCCCGCTGAAGAAGGTCGTCGCCGAGCAGCGCAGGACTATCGCAGCACTGAAGCGCCAGGTCGCCACCCTCGAACGCAACCAGTCCTTCTTGAACAAGCAGGAGAAGAAGCGCCTCGGTAAGAAGCCGAAGGCCGAGGCCGCAAAGGGCGTCAGGTTTTCCCCGAAGTGGGTGGCCTCCGACCGTGAACGTCTAGGGCTGTCCGCCAAGGACTACGGCCTGCTCGTCGGCGTCTCCATGTTGACGATTTACAACTGGGAAAAGGGCAAGTCGAAGCCGCAGGCGAAGGCGTTGGCCGGATGGGCGGCTGTTCGAGGCATCGGAAAGCGTGAGGCGTTGAAGCGGTTGGAGTTGTTGGAGGGGTAGGGTGCGGGCCGCGAAGCGGGAGATCAGCAACGTTGCCGTGCGGGCTGGAGTTGGGTACGCAGGGGCTGTCCGCCTATCGCCTTAGGATTCTCATGGTTTGTTATCGCCATCGGAGAATTGGCATGTATTCGATTCCTGTAGCCGCGCCCGCCCCGCAACCAGTGAACTGGGGCAAGGTCATCGTGGCGGGCCTTGGCGCGATCGCCATGTGGAAGGTCCTCCAAGAACTCACGGACGATGACTTCGGCGACGGCGAGTATCCCCGGGCCGTGCGGCGAGACCTGATCGACGAGCACGTCGAAGCGGAGGGGTGCAACTGCCCGGACTGTGGTCGCCGGGTGCCCCGGTCGTCCCTCTCCGTGGACCACAAGTGGCCCATGTCCAGGGGCGGTCGCACATCGCTCAACAACGCCCGGGTGATCTGCCGATCCTGCAACTCTCGCAAGGGTGCCCGGGCAAACGTCTTCGACTGGTTGAGCGGAGTGCGGGCATAGACCTGTGACTGACGACGACCGCTGGCCGGACAACAGATGCGTTCCTCCGGGTACTCGCCCCAACTCAGTTCTCGACCGCCTGCGCGTCGTGATCGATGAAGCCCGCGACGAGCGTCCCATCCAGGAGTTTCTTGCGAGGCACCCGTACGTCTTGAGCCCACTCCTCCCCCCTGGCAGGAAGATGTGGGCGTTCGACCGCCCTCGATTCGGAGCCGAGTTCATTCCGGACTTCCTGCTTGCTACGGAGACCTCGTCAGGTGTCCAGTGGCGGCTCATCGAGTTGGAGAGCCCCACCAAGCAGATCCTCACTCAAGCCGGAACACCGACGGCGGCTCTGACGCAGGCCCTCTCGCAAGTCCGCGATTGGCGTGGGTGGATTCGAGCCAACGTCGCCTATGCCCAGGGGGAGTTGCGTCTTGCCAACCTGGACGCCGAGTGCAGTGCCTTCGTCGTTATCGGGCGCCGGGGCTCCATCCCCGATCGGCACACCCGCCGCTACGCAGAACTGTCCAGAGGTGGAACGGAGATCATGACCTACGATCGGCTCCTTGACGCAGCCGCTCGCTGGACTCGCATGGAGACAGGAGATGGATAACCAGGAGATCGCTGCGTTCTTTCGTGACACGCAGGTCAACATCGAGGGGAATCGGGCGCTACGCGAGCCTCAGCGGGACGCCTATCGTAAGACTCGGGAGCACTTCGCCGAGAGTACGACGGCGGGGTACGTCCAGTTGCCAGTTGGATGCGGAAAGACGGGGCTCATGGGCGTGACGCCCTTTGGGATCAGCCGGGGGCGCGTCCTGATTGTCGTGCCGAACTTGACCATACGTGACAACGTCATGCGTGAACTCGACATCTCGAACCCGAACTGCTTCTACCGGAAGCGGGGCGTGTTCGAGCCGCAAGACGGTCCCTTCCTTGCGGAACTTCGGCGCGGAGCGAATGTCCACGACTCCGATGCGGCACACATCGTCGTCGCCAACATCCAGCAGTTCGCACGCGAAGGCAGCCGATGGTACGAGCAGTTCAATCGTGACTACTTCCAGATGATCCTCGTTGACGAAGGGCATCACAACGTCGCAGCCAGTTGGTCGCGTCTCTTCGAGTACTTCGGGGACGCCCTGGTGATCTCGTACACAGCCACCCCCATGCGATCGGATGGGCAGCAGGTGTTTGGCCAGCGGCTGTACGCCTACAGTTATGCGCGGTCGATGATGATGCGTTTCATCGCGCCCATCGATGCGGTCTTCGTAAAGCCGGAACGCATCTCATTCACGATCGAGGGAGAGAACCGCGTCGTCGGCATCGACGAGGTGTTGGAGATGCGCGAGAAGAACTGGTTCAGCAGAGGAGTAGCGCTCTCTGAGGCTTCCAACCGGCACATTGCCAATGCCGCCATTTCCAAACTCAACGAAGTCCGTGAGCACGGTCGTCCGCGCCAAATCATCGCTGTCGCCTGTTCGATCCGACATGCTGAACAGGTTGCTGGGATCTTTCGTGAGTCCGGCCTCAGGACGGATGTGCTGCACAGCAGGCTGCCCAAGGAAACCCGCGATGACATCGAAGCGCGACTGCGGAGCGGGGCAACGGATGCGGTCGTGCAGATCCAGATCCTAGGTGAGGGATACGATCTCAGCACGCTGTCCGTTGCTGCGGTGTTTCGGCCCTATCGGAGTCTTCCGCCCTATATCCAGTTCGTCGGGCGGGTTCTCCGACTGGCTACACCCGACATCCCTGACTCACCGGGGAACCGGACCTTCTTGGTCTCTCACGTCGGCATGAACGACGAACGGTGGTGGGAGGACTTCCGGCAGTTTGATCAGGATGATCAGTCTTTCTTCCAGGAGTTCCTCGTCGGCGAGCACGACGAGGAAGTCGAAGGGGATGGGGAAGAGCGGACCCGCCTGAGCCTCCGTCCGTTCATGCGAATCCTTGACGAAACGGTTCGGACCTACATCCAGAGGGGTTTCCTCCGCGAAGTGGACGAGCAGTTGATTGGTGAGGTGTTCGAGGCGATCCGGTCGAAGGGATTCGAGCCCTCCGAGTTCGGCTTGGACGAAGACGTAGTGCGGGCGCGGTTGGAGATGGCCGCTCAGGCAGAGATCGAAGTGCAGGCAACGCCGCTGCTCGTCCAGCCTCAGCGTCGGAGGGAGGCCCTTAGGCAACGTCTTCCCCAGGAGGCGCGGTCGATCGCTCATACGGTGGCAAGCAGGCTTGATCTCAACCTTGGGGGCGGCGACCTAATTCGGCACTTCCCTGGTCGAGGCACATCAAACTCCAGCATCCTTGTGACGCTCGCGGCCAAGATGCAGAACGAGAAGATGGGCATCCAGTCCAAGATGCGATCCGAGGCGTCCTTGGAGCAAGTCGAAGAGGCCGTTGCCGCGTCGGCGGACTTGGCGGACGCCCTCACGGCGTTCGTCCGATCGAAACTGGCTGGGACGGGCGACTGATGGCACGGGTGAGGTCGATACTAAGAAGATGCGTAGTTGAAGAAGCCAAGGGGGAGCGCACTTGCAAGAGAACGGGGGCCAAGATCGCTCCTGGTAGCCCGTCCTTGGTCGTCTTCAAGGCAGGACATCGAGACGGGGCTTACTCGCCTCACGCTGCGCGTGAAATGATCGAACATGCCCACGGGCTGCTTGACGCTTTGCTCGCCGAACTCGACGATGCCGAGGAGGCGGCGGTCGTCTTTGACCCTCGTGAGTTGAAGGCTGAGCGGCGTCGGCTCGGCCTGACCACGCAGCAGTACGGCCTCCTCCTGGGCGCGTCGGCGGCAAGCGTCTCGAACTGGGAGCGCGGCAAGACCCAGCCAAGGGCCACCGCGTTGGCTGCTTGGAGCAAGGTGCGCGGCATCGGCAAGCGCGAGGCGCTAAGGCGGATGGAGTTGTTGGAGGGGTAGGGGGTGGATTGCCTCGCGGTGGCGCCATTGGGGCCGTAGATGCCCCCGAATTCGACCTCGCGGCATTGTCTTACGTGTCACCCGCCGAGGTTTGTTCTGATGAACCAGATGGACTCGCCCGTCCCCGCAGACGCCCTGCTTCAGCACGCCGCATTCGTCCGGTCGCTCGCTCGGCATCTGCTCCGCGATCCCAACGACGAGGACGACGCCGTGCAGGAGACCTGGGGCACTTCTCTGGAGCATCCTCCACACGCCGGTGGCGGGACCCGTGCCTGGCTCTCAAAGGTGATGAGGAACGTGGTCCGGCAGGAGTGGAGGGGCGCACTCGGCGTGCGCAACGAGAGCGTCAGAGCGCCAAGTGCGAACAGATCCCCTCTGCTGATGCCGTCGCGGGCGACGAGATCATTCAGCGGGTTGCATCCGCAATGTGCGCTCTCGACGAGCCGTATCGGACCACCATTACACTTCGCTACTACGAGAACCTTGCGCCACGTCTCATCTCTCTTCGCATGAAAGTCCCCGTCGAGACGGTCAAGAGTCGGTTGAAGCGCGGTAGGGCGAAGTTGCGAAACGCCCTCGAATCGGACAGTCGGGATTGGCGCGCTGCATTGCTTCCGCTGGCAGGTCCTACGCGGGCGGCAACTGGCGCGGTGGGAACGACGATTGGAGTCGCCATGGCAGGCGCCAAAACGAAGGCTGCTGTACTCCTGGTGCTGTGCCTGCTGCTAGGTACGACCGGGTGGTTCATCATCGCGGGCGACGGTGAGGAGACACGTTCCCGGGAGGCGATCGACGCCTCGAACTTCCGATTGGACCTGGGCCCAAGCCTGCGCGGCCAAGACTCTCGTCCACCCGGCGTCGGCACTGGTTCCCCGGCCATTGAGTCAGTCGCGGGGAAGCCTACCGTCGCGTCCATCACCGGCACCGTAGAGGACTCCTCTGGGCGCCCCGTCGCACACGCTTCCGTTTCCAGGTTGGAGGAAGCGGGCGGCGGGTTCCGCGCAGTCACAGACGCGGATGGAGCGTTCCAGATCGACGGGCTGGAACTGGGAAGATTCAAGTTGAGTTTCGGCGCAGTGGGGTACTCATGGCTCACTGTTGAGGCGGAGGCTCCCGGCCAGTTGACGGTCGTCCTGGATCGCCTGAGATCGGTACAGTTTGAACTGCGCCTCGAAACCGACGATCCCATACCCGCCCACGTCCGATTGACTGCCGTCGCCCTTGACGGCGGTTCGAGCCCCGTACTCACCGTCAGCAGGCTCGATGGCAAGTTCCTCGCCACGGGAATCCCCGTTGGCAAGGTGGAGTTCCGGTTGGACGCACCGTCGTACCCGACCCGCTCCATCCGTCGCACGGTCGAGCCCGGAGAGTTGGTAGACTTAGGCCTGATCGATCTTCGACGTGGCACGATGATCTCGGGTCGCCTCGAAGACAGACGCGGTGAGCCCGTCTTTGCGTTGCCGGTCCGTATCGACGGGACCCGGTTGTCGGTATCGACGACACGGGATGGAGGGTTCACGATTGGCCCGGTGTCGGGAGACTTCGTCACGCTTCGTGTGGTCGGCGGCGTCCGGTACTTGAGTTCGACGCAGGTCGTGGATGCGCGAGAAGGCGCGACTCCGATCGTGATCCAGGTGGACAAGGGATCGCTTGTGTCCGGGACTGTCTCGCGGGCCGACGGCTCTCCAGAGCCCGCTGACGAGCGGATGGCGCTATACCTGCTCGACACTGGGAAGTCTCCCCGTACCGAGGAGACTATCGATCGAGACCCCAAAGGACTCTTCGTCTTTCGGGAGCGACCTGGACGGTACCGCCTAGAACTCCGTGACCCCACGACCAAGGCTGTTGGGGTGGGCCGTGACCTTGTCTTGGAGGAAGGGGTGGACCAGAAGTTGAGTCTTCGGCTTCCTGCTCGGTGATGCTTGTCCATCGCCCCCTGGCCCGTCGTCGCATCATGTACTTGGCGACGACTCGCCCTTTGCGAACGCCCCCGGCGTGCATCCCACGACCCGCTTGAACATGGAGACGAAGGCGCTGAGGCTTTCGTAGCCCACAGCCAGCGAGACGGTAGTCACGGGTTCGCCATCGGCGAGCAAGCGCAGCGCGTGAAGCACCCGCGCCTGTTGGCGCCACCTTCCTAGAGACATGCCTGTCTCAGCCTTGAACAGCCGGGTGAGCGTTCGCTCGCTTGCGCCGCTCGTGCTCGAAAGTTCGCCGAGCGTGCTTCGTGAGTCCGGCTCATCGACGATGGATCGGGCAACTCGCCTCGCTCGCCGATCAGACGGCCAGAGCAACTCGACCGGCAGGTGAGGGCTCACGCTCACCTGATCAATCAACACATGTGCAAGGCGCGTCTGTGACTTGATAGCCTCGCTCAGCATTCCCTGGCGCACGACATCCAGGATGATCTCCCTCAGGAGTGGACTCACGTTCAGCACGCAGCAGGTTGTTGGCATCGTGTCTAGAAGACTGGGGCGGATGTAGACCGTCCGCAGGCGCACGGTGCCTACGGTGCGCACCGCGTGCATCGTCTTGGGAGGAATCCACGCCGCGCTACGGCGAGGGACAACCCAGGACCGCACGCCTGCATCGACCGACATCCCTCCCTCCGTAGCGAACACGATCTGACCCCAGTCGTGCCGATGGGGTGGGAGCACGAGCGCGCTCGGCATGGTGAGCGAGAGCGAGCGCACGAGGAAATCATCGGCTGGCGCATGAGGTTGGCAGGCTTGCGACATGAGGTGGCAGGATAGCGCAAGCGAGCCAGGGAGCGGTCACGTACGCTCCCGCTCCCACCTCGCTGGAGAAAACCCGCATGCCCAACGACATCGCCCACTTCGCCATCCACGCAGATGACTGCGAACGCGCCCGCCGGTTCTACGAGGCCGTGTTTGGCTGGCGCTTCGAGCCGTGGGGCCCGCCGAACTTCTGGCGCATCCATACGAGCCCGGGTGCCGTCCACGGCGCCCTTCAGGAACGACGTGAGCCACTAAGCGGCAGTGGCGTTCGCGGCTTCGAGTGTTCGATCGGCGTCGAGGATGTGAAGTCCATTGCCGTGGCGATCAAGACGAGCGGGGGGACGATCACGATGCCTCCGATGTTGATCGATGGCGTCGGTACGCTCGCCATGTTCCTGGACACCGAAGGCAACTCCGTGGGGGTCATGCAGTATCTGGAAGGCGTCCAGTGACGGGGACTTCGCGCTTCATCATCATGCGTATGGCCGCATCAGCCGTCATCGTCGCCGGGGCACTGCTGGTCGGTTGCGGTGACGAACCTGGTTCAGCGACTGAAGACATTGTTGAGGATGTGACGAGGTTCCTCGCCGAGTACATGCGCACGCTCGAAACAAAGGACGTAGATGCCATACGACGCCTGTACGTAGATGATGACCGTTTCGCTTGGCATACGGATGGCGTCACTCAGTACTCATCGCCAGACGCACTGCTGGAGGGACTCAAGCAGTTCGGCGCTGTCGATTTCAAGACGGCCTTGACCGAAACAGTCGTCGTCTCGCTCGGATCGCGCCTCGCTCACGTGCGCACGCGGTTCCTAACGACTCTCGAATTCCCCGACTCCCCAAGCCATTCGTACGGCGGTGTGATCACCATGCTGGTTGAACGGAATTCCGGACAGGGCGACTGGCGGGTCGTGTCGGGCCATACTTCGACACCGGGCGCTCCACCGGGGCGGAAGCGCTAGTCCCACACGGTGGGGTCAATCCTGCCCAGTCGGCCCGGACAGGAATCCCACTCAGCGGCAATTCCTACCCCTCCACCCACCTCTGCCTGACTACCTGCCACTGCACCTGCACGCCATCAAGTTCCCGCGTGACGAAGCCGTGCGTCTGGCGCGTTCCTGAGACCCGAGGTTCAACGGGCTCGCGGGTGCCGTCGTCTACGAAACAGTAGGTCACTGACACTGAGTTCAACGATGGCAAGTGCTCGGGCCAGTTCGTTCGCGGCTCGATGGACACATGGCTCATCACGTCGGCTCTGTCCAGTACGCCTTCGATCTCGTTCAGATCCACGACATCGACAAGGCGCTCACCAACGATGGTGCATCCGTCCAGGTCGCGCCGCGCCAATGCGAACTTCGTCTCCCCCTGCGGCCCAAGCAACCTGGTCCACGCGCCCCACTCCCGTGCCGCGTGCTGACACCGCTCTAGGCGGATGATCACTGCCGGTGTGTTCTCCGGTACGAACTCCGGCCACGGCACGTCCGGCGTCGGTCCTGAGATTCGTCCGTGCGCGCTGAAGACCCCAGGTGCTTCCTCGCGCCGGGTGAGCGAGTCGGGCTCTGGCTCCGGTGGGTTCTCCGGGATGTGCGGCTTCGGCTGTTCTCGCCTGACGATCTCGCTCCAAGCATCCAGCGCTTCTTCCTCCGATGTTCCCCATGCCAACGCCGCGCCCGAGAACCCGTCGGCGATGGCGCACGCGGCATCGGGAGGAATACGCTCGTCGAACAGCGCGTCTCGGATTGCGTACAGCCCGCAGTTCCAAGCCGACCGCATGCCACCAGGCAGAGGTGCTGGTCTCAGCACGCGAGCAGGGCTGTGCCGTGCAAGGTCGATCCCCTCCACGTACTGGGCCAGCAACTCCGTCGGTTGCGCGCCACCTTGGGCAAGTGAGGCAATGACACCCGCGTGCGCATCCTCGTCCTTGCTGCGCGAGGTCTCCATCCACCGCCCGTCATCGCCGTACGCGACGGTGATGCGATGAGGTCCGTCGTGGACCTCGATCTCACCGGGGCCGAGGTTGCGCAGTTTGGGCGCCTTGCCAGGACGCGGCGGCGGCTCGTCCGGTGTGCCCGGTGGAGCCGCGAGCATCACGACGGTGGACAGCCGCCCCTTCACGCCCAGCCTGAGCAGCGGCCAGGGAACGACTGCTTCGGAGTCTGGGCCCTCGCGGCGGTACAGCGTGAACTGTGTCTTCCCGTTCGCGGTCTCGACGACGGCCAGGTCGCCAAGCCGCGAGACGACCATGTCGAAGAGCATCTGGGCGTGGCGCGATGTCGGGATCGCCTCCCGGATCATCTCGGCGGGTGTCGCGCCATCAGACATTCCCCACCTCCCCAGGAACCAACCTTGCCCCATGCTCGCAGCGGGGTGCCTCGGGAGGCAAGGGGCCGCCGTGTGCAAGCCCAATCAGCCCACGCCGATCTCCGTGCCAACCTGCTTGTCCGCCTCCCATGCGCCTCGCATCAGCGGATACAGCGTCACGATGTCGGACCTAGCCAGCGCCCCGCCGTGCTCGGTGATGACCTGGTCGGCGAGGGCGAGGAGATGGAATCCCAGTTCCTCCTCCTCGACGGGCTGCTTGATCGAGGGATCGCGGCGCACTGTCAGCACCACGTGAGCCGCTGTGTAGGCCAGGCACTGAAGCCGGAGCATCTCTTGGTCAGTCGGGAGTTCTTCGGGGCGCATGCATCCTCCGTGTCCGAGCATTGTGACGGTGGCGGGGAGCCCGGTCTTGTAGTGCTTATCCGCTGGATCTGGCGAAGGCGTACTCGTGGGAGCGAACCTGGGCGAAGCCCTGGGCGGTACTGTCGTGGCGACAGTCCGGGCGAGGAATCCAACCATTGCCCCCGGAGTCAGCGGTGGCTCTCTTGCCCGCCACAGGCTCCCTACGGCTTCTCGCCCAGCGCGGCAATGCGTCGCTCGACTTCCTTCAACTGCTCCGCTGCAACCGCCAAGGCGCGGAGTTCCTTCACGGCAAGGACGGTGTTCGCCGCACTGGCTCTCAGGTTCTCCATCTCCTTCGGCGTCATGTCCGGATCAAGATCGACAATCGCCTTCACTTGGGTGTCGTGGATCTCCTGATCCGTAATCGGCGTGGCGGCCATCACTTCGACCATCCAGCGTCTCTTGCCAACGCGGTTGTTCACCGCAGCGTTCAACCGCTGCATTTCCTGGGTGAGTTCGTACTGACGTGATCGGAGGTCCGCCAGTTCTCCGGGCCCGCACGACGGGAGCGCGAGAAGGACCAGAAGTGCTGACGCGATGTGCCTCATAGTTGTGGAGCGATGATACAGGGTTCGTCCCGGCTGAGTTCAACGCCTCGCATCGCAGCGGAGAATGGGCGCCGTAGGTCGGCAGAGGCTCTGGCTGCTCCCCCGAACAACTCGTCCTCGAATGCCGATCTGGACGTGAACTCTTGCCCTCCTAGTGCCGATCTCCCACCATGAGGGAGCCACGGGAGGGCGCAGGCATGACTGTTCAAAGCGGACACAGGGTCAGTTCAGGTGGGGAGTCAGTCCTCTTCACGATCGGCTACGAGGGGCGTGATGTGCCGGACCTCGTGGGGCGACTCGTCGAGCACGGCGTGGATGTGCTCGTGGATGTTCGTGAGCGTGCCCAAAGCAGGAAGACGGGATTCTCAAAGACAGCCCTGTCCGAGGAACTCGGCGATGCAGGAATCGACTACCTGCATGTTCCCGCGCTCGGTTCTCCCCGGGCTCTGCGCCAGTGGGCGCGGGAGACAGGCGACGTTGACACCTTCTTCGTGGAGTACAGGCGCCACCTCGACGGTCACCTAGATTCGATCCGCCAGGTCGCGGACCTCGGTCGGAGCAAGAGAATCTGCCTGCTCTGCTTTGAGGAAGATCATAGAATGTGCCATCGGAGCGTTGTTGCGCGGAGCGCACGGGCTTCGATGAGGGGACGTATTCAGCACCTGTGACGTGGCGAACCGAGAAGATCCTGATCATCGGAAAGACGTATCCGTCTCCGTCTCGCCAGCAACTTGAGACGGTGTGTACCGGGGGGATCTCCGAGTCAGGAGAGTGGAGGCGGCTGTACCCAGTCCGATTCCGCTACCTGGGCGATGAGCAGAAGTTCAAGGACTGGCAGTGGATCGAGGTAGATGCGGTCTTGCTCCGATGGCGCTGGGAACACTGCGCCACCTCTTCAGATACAGAGTGGTCTCCGTTCAGGTCTGTCGTTGTTGAGATGGCGCTGGACTCGCTCTCTTCCTGTGCGCCATGAATGACAGAGACGCTCTCCTCTCAACTGGCTTGGCTTCTGAGACTGATGTCGTGGCAGTGACTGCTATGCCTGCCTGAACGCAGTTCCCCTGTGCTGAAGAGAACGAAGAAGAGAAGACAGAGAGAGCACTGCGGGGGTTGGGGTTCACGTGGAGCGTGGCCCTGGCGAAGTCGTTTCCCGCCTGTCCACTGATCAGCACACCCGCTGGCGGGCATGAGGATTTTGGACCCAAGACGTTCAGCCTCATCGCCGAGATCCAGGGGCTGACCGCCCTCTCGGGCGCCACGGGAACCGAGGGGCGCTGGCTGCTCGGTGCCTCTTACCCCCTGACGCGCAGTCTGGATCTGCGGGGGGCGTTCTCACGGTCATTCGGCGGCGACGAGGACGAGGAAGCCTGGAGTCTGAGTTTCATCTTCCATCTCTAGGTGCGCGTTGGTTCCGTCGAGCAAGTCGAAGCCGCAGGCAAAGGCGTTGGCTGGCTGGGCGGCTGTTCGAGGTATCGGTAAGCGTGAAGCGTGGCGGCGGCTGGAGTTGCTGGAGGGGTAACTGCTTCCATTTGCCTGGGCCGAGAGACCCAGCAGAAGAAGGGGGCGGCCTCCGAGATCCTAACCTGCTGCTGATTCGCATCCCGGCAGCAGGCAACCGCGACCCTGCATGTCAAGTGCGTCCGGGATGTGAAGCGGGCCGCGCCAGTGCGTGCCCGAAAAGCATGGCAACTGCCACATCCGGAGAAGAAATGCGTATTTGCACGCGCAGAAGTTCCGAACGGCGAGCAAGCCCTCCGAGGTGCGGAAGATCAAGACGATGCGGTTGATTCCTCGGCGCGGGTCCCACACCTCATGGAACCCCGCCTGCCTCGGGAGGTCACCTGTCCAGGCTGCCGCTTCCATGGTTGTCGCTCCTGCCTTGCTGTTGTCGGGGCAAGAGGATATTGAGAATGATTCTCATTATCAAGAAGAAGCCGAGGGACTTGTGGGTGTTTTGATGCAGGGGCCGGATTCGGCTACCCCCCAGGCGAGCCCTCGGGGAGTCAGTCGCCACGTCAGGTGACGCAGCGGTGCACCTCGACGGTGGCGTGAACCACGCCGAGATCGGCGGGAATGGCGGCCTTGTAGTCCTCGGGCGAGCGAGGCTCGTGTGCCACGACCGCAATGTTGGTGGCCCAGATGCCGGGCCCAACGGACCAGACGTGCAGGTCCGTGACCCGATCGTCTGCGTGGGATTCGAGGACGCTCCGAATCTCCGAGACGATCGGGCCAGGTGCCTGATGGTCCAGAAGCACGCGCGCGCTCTCGCGCAGGAGCGTCCACGCCCATGTCGCAACGAGCGCGGACCCGACAAGGCCCATGGCAGGGTCCATCCAACCCAGGCCGAAGAACTTGCCCGCGAGCAGCGCGACGATCGCCGCTACCGATGTCAAGGCATCGGCCACTACGTGCAGATACGCCGAACGGAGGTTGTGGTCGCCGCCGTGCGTGTGGTGGTCATGGTGGTGATGCGCGTGACCGTGTGCGTGCCCGGGGCCGTGATGCTGGGACTTGAGAACGACCGCGCTCACGACGTTGACCGCCAGTCCGAGGGTCGCCACCCAGATTGCCTGGTCAAACAGGATGGTTACCGGCTCCATGAAGCGAAGGACGCTTTCCCAGGCCATGAAGGCTGCGAACACGGCCAGCAAGAGTGCCCCCGTGAAGCCGCCAAGTGCGTTGACCTTGCCGGTTCCGAAACTGAACCTCGGATCATGGGCGTGGCGCCGCGCGTACACATACGCAAACAGTGCGAGGCCCAGCGCCACGGCGTGGGACGCCATGTGCAGTCCGTCGGCGAGCAGGGCCATCGAACCGAACGACACGCCTGCGATGATCTCGCCGACCATCATGGCGGCGGTCAGCAGCACGACGATCTTCGTGCGCCTCTCTCCGGGTCTGGCTTCCTCCTGTCCGAAGGAGTGTTCGTGGGTCCACGGTTCGAGATTGGTCGTGTGCATGTCTTCCTCGGCCTTTGCGGAAGGGGGGCTCTGGGGGTCGCAAGCCTACGGGGCGGTGAGCGGGTCGTCCTCGCACCCTCCGGGCGGCGCATCTCAGCCCGATGTGCTGGGCTTCGCGGCAGGCCAGCCGAGATCCATCTTGGTGCCCCAGTGGGTGCCTGGGCTTCCGCTCGTCCTGTTCGGTTCGGTCGGTCGATTCAGGGCTTGACCTTGTACTTAGGTACATGGCGTAGACTGAGCGGCATGGACGCACTCTCTCCGCACGCTCTCGCTGAAGCCGCCGGTGTGAACCAACAGACCATCCGCTACTACGAGCGGCGGGGCCTCATCCCCGAGCCGCCGCGCACAGGTTCGGGCTACCGGATGTTCCCGCCCGATACGTTGCGCCGCGTGCGCTTCATCAAGCAGGCTCAGGCGCTCGGATTCACGCTGACGGAGATCCAGGGGCTGCTTGATCTGCGGGTGCGCTCCGGTGTCGGCTGCAAGGACATCCGTCAGCGAGCACGCGAGAAGATCGACGACATCGGCGAGAAGATCGCGGCATTGCAGCGTATGGAGGCGGCCCTGACCACGCTGGCGAATCGCTGTCGCGGACGGGGGCCGGTCGAGGAGTGTCCGATCCTGGACGCGCTTGATGCCGGGGACGCGGCGCCGATTTCGCGCGCCAAGAAAAAGGGATGAAACCCCGTACCAAGGTACGGGGCGTCTGACCTATACGCGCGGCGCCACTGCCGCACCCAACCAGGAGCCATGCCATGCGCCAGACCCTCATTCTCATCGCCGTTCTCGCCCTCATCGGAGGCGGCGTTGCACTCGCAGCCTCGAACGGAGCCGACGACGTGCTCCGGAATCCCGATCGCGCCGACTGCCCAGGCCTCGTGGAGTGCCCGCTCACGGGCGAGTTGATCTGCGCGGACGAGTGTCCGCTTCAGACCGGCGACGACGCAAACGCCGATGTTCCGCCCTGCTGCCGAGGCAAGTAGGGCGCTGCCTCGGGAGGAGCCTGAGCAATGAACGCAAGAAGACGATTGGTCGAGGTCTTCAGCGCGGGCTGTCCTGCCTGCCAAGAGGCGATCGACTTGGTCAACCGACTGCGCTGTGAGTCGTGTGAGGTGGTCGTGCTGGACATGAACGAGCCCGGCGTGTCGGAGCGAGCCCGAAGCCTCGGCGTGCGCTCGGTCCCCGCCATCGTGATCGACGGCACCCTCGCTACCTGCTGTGCGGGTCGAGGGCCCGACGAGAGTGTCCTTCGGTCTGCCGGGATCGGCCACGTGCTCTGATGACGAGGACTCAGGCGTGGTCAGGTAGCGGATCCATGGCTTGGCCTACAGCACTCTTCGTACTCGGCTCGGTGCTGTTGGCGGGATGTGCCCGCAGCCTGGCTGTCGGTGGTGGCGATCCAGGCCAAGCCCAGGCGACCGAGTCGGCGTATACCGCAGCAGCAGGTCAAATCGAGCCACGGGGGGCTCCACGTCTTGAGCGGTACGATCGAGCGATCGGTTGGGCCGTGCCCGCCTCGGGTGCGAAGTCCAGTGCTTCCTCGGATCCCGCGCTCAAGTACGACGACACCATCGTGACGATCTCGGCGCGTACGCAGGACTTCAGTGGGCAGGGGTTGATCCCCCGCATCGCGCACCTTCGGCGCAGCGGTCGTGGCAGCACGCTCTCCGTGTGGGAGGGTTCCGTGGGCGCGGTATACGGAATCGACGAGGCCACGACCATCAGCCTGCGGGTCCCGTACCTGTCCAAGAGTCTGCGCCAACCTGATCCGGGCGGCTCGGGGATGCGTACGCTCACCTCCGAGGGATTCGGCGATGTCCTCGTGATGGGGAAGCGTCGCCTCTTCCAGGAACTCGGCCCCGCCCGAACGACAGAAGCATCCCTATTGTTCGGCGTCGAGGTGCCCACGGGAAGCACGTCTCAGCGCGACGCGGGTATGCGCCTTCCTCGGCCACTCCAGCCAGGATCTGGCTCGTGGGACCCAACATTTGGAGGCGCATTCACACGGCTCGATGGCCGGTGGTTGGTCAACGCGGATGCACTCGTCAAGTTCAACACCGGGGCCAACGGGTATCGCTTCGGCCACCAACTACGAATGGACATCGGCGCGCAGTACAGACTCATCCCGGCCAAGTACGAGCGCTTCGATGAGACGACCGTGAACCTCGTCTTGGAAGCAAACGCCCGATACGCAGGAATGGACCGAGCCAGCGGTGTGATCCAGAGCAACACCGGTGGTTGGAGGCTGTTCCTGACTCCGGGCGTTCAGGTCATCGCAAACGAGAATCTGCTCTTCGAGGCCGCTGTTCAGGTGCCAGTGCTACAGGACTTGAACGGTACGCAACTGCGGGACGAGTACACGGTCATCGTCGGCCTGCGGGCGCTCTTCTAGATGTACGAATGGAGGCATCCGATGCGATTCCTATCCTCTCTCCTGATTCTCGGCACGCTGTTCGGGGCCCCTCCTGGGGCGTGGTCGGACGAGAAGGCCCCGGTTCGACCGCGCGAGCCCACGGTCACTGCGACGACCGAGTCCTTCCGGATTGCCATGTCTGTGGGTGGCGTTGCCTGACCCGTGTGAGCGGGGCGCCTGAAGAAGGCCCTTGTGCGTCAGTTTGGCGCACGTCAGTTCAAGTTCGACATCGATAAGGGCACCGGGAGTTTCCTGCCCAAGAGCGGTACGACCGTCGGGCATGCGACGCTCACCGCCGCTGTCAAGAAGTCTGGGTTCGGCCTCCTGTGGGCCGATTTCATCATCGAGGGGCGTCTCCTCCGTGTGGAACGCACCAAGGCCAGCGTGGTGCTCCTGATCGAGGCGCGCGGCACACGAGATCGGTTCGTTCTTCAATCCGGTTCGACCAAGGCTGCGAGGGCCGTCTACGCCTGGGTCGTTAAGTGGGCGAAGAAGGGCGGAGTCGAGGCCCGGATTGTAGGCCGCGCCAGCACCAACGGTAAGACGACGACGGTCGCGGTACGAGACGCCAAGCGGCTCGTGAAACGACGCTGAGTCAGATTGACCAAGAGTCCATGGACAGGCCATGATGAACACGTACACCCCCGCTTCTTGCCCCGTTACCGGCGCTCCAGGTCGTCCGGTTCCGGAAGAGACAGTGCTCGCCTTGGCCCCGGGCATGGCGCCGGATGATCTGCGAGGTCGGCGCTGGCACTACTGCGCCGACCTCGGTTGTGACACCGTCTACTTCGACGACGAAGGTCGGACGATCGAGAAGTCACAGGTGAACGTCCGCGTTGGCGAGAAGGAGGCCGATGCGCCACACACGGTCTGCTACTGCTTCAACCACACGGTTGAGGAGATCGAACAGGACATCGCCCGCGACGGAACTACGGGCATTCCGGACGCCATCAAGGCCAAGGTCCAGGCGGGCAAATGCAGTTGCGAGGTCATGAACCCCAAGGGCACGTGCTGCCTCGGGGACGTGGCGACCGAGGTCAAGCGTGCGATGAGCGTGGAACGGAGTGATGCGTCCAATCCCGCGACCTCCGATGAGTCGTGCTCTGCGACGGGGCCCGGTGATGCCTGCTGCGCGGTGCCGGGTGGTGCGTCCACAGCGCCTCCAAGCGAGACGCCGCGCCGAGCGACTCTTGCGGCCATTGGTCTCTCCGCCCTTACAGCCCTCGGTGCCTCGGCCTGTTGCTGGCTGCCATTGCTGCTCGCCGTTCTGGGGGCCTCCTCCGTCGGGGTCGCCGCGACCTTCGAGGGCATGCGGCCCTACCTCCTCGTGATTGCGCCGCTGTTCCTCGGGTTCTCGTTCTACATGCTGTATCTGCGAAAGAGCCCGTGCGCCGACGACTCGACCTGCGCGACCCAGCGCGGTGGAGGCAGCCGTGTGGCGAAGGTGTTCTTCTGGATCGCGGCGGGGCTGCTCGTGTTCTCACTGGCGTTTCCGTCGGCGATGGCTGCCCTCCTGGGCGGGTCCGAGCCGACATCCTCCGAGCGGCTCGCCACACTGCCGACCCTCGAACTGCGCGTCACGGGGATGACGTGCGAGTCTTGCTCGGCGCAGGCGAGGGCGGCGCTGATGACCGTAGCGGGTGTCGAAGACGCCGCCGCCGACCATGAACGCGGCACCGCTCGTGTCTGGTTTGAGGAAGTGCTCAAGCCCGACCATGCCGCGCTCCGCCGGGTCCTCGCGGAGCACGGCTACGAAGTCGGGATGATCGAAGAACGCCAGCCGCAAGATGGCACGCGGTAGCCAGAAGTTCCGGAGTCGATGATGCGCTTGCCTACGATCCCCTCATTCCTGGTTCTACTCCTTCTTCTGTCAGCGTGTGGCAGTGAGCAGCAGAGTTCTGCGCCGGAGCCCGCCACCCTGTCCACGCTTCATGTCCGTGCGGCGGGCATGGTTAAGTCGCTCGGCATCACCTGACTGGGGTGACCGAACTCGGTCGTGGACGCCGTGCGTGTCCTCCCGCAGGTAGACCGTGTTGAGTTCGACATCCCGACAGAGACCTTCACAATCGACATGAAGGCCGGAGCGGACACAGCGCCAGTCCTGGCCGCCATCAAGGGGCTCGGCTACACGCCCGAAGTCTTGGACGCGGCACCGGCGGGGCAGGAAGCGATCACCCACCTGCGCAACCCCACGTCGGCGGCATTGCGGGAGGCGTTGGCCAGGGCGAAGTCCCGAGGGGTCCCTCTTGTCATTGATTTCGGGGGGCCGTTCTGTCACCTGTGTCGGAAGTTCGAGCAGACGGCGCTGAAGGACGAGCGGGTCGTGAAGATGCTCCCCGACTTCGAGTTCCTGAAGATCGACGTGGAAGCCGATCCCGATGCCGTCAAGGACCTCGACGTTCACGGTGTACCGGACATCTGGGCGCTCGATGGCGGCGGCAAGGTGCTTGCGCGCAACAACGGCTACATGACTCCTGATGCGTTCATCGAGTTCTTGGCGGTCCTTCGGAAGTAGCCACCGTTGCAATCTCAGTGTGTCCCCATGTGCCTGCGTGGTGCGCCATGAATCGCGCCGCCGATGGCCCCGGGGACGGCCCGTTCCACTCGTAACATTCGCCAAGAATCGCAGCGATCAGGCCTCTGCTGCTTGACCGGATCGTGGCTTCAAAACCGATGCGTCCCTGGGCAACCTTGGATGGGAGGGTTCGATTCCCTTGCTCTCCCGCCACTTCTCCTCGCGATCGCCAGTCGTGGCTTGAGCGCGCCACGCTCAAACGTTCCGCGCTCCCGCGCGGACTGGGTGTCTCCGCGCCAGGCGCATCGGCCCCGGGGGAAAGGTGCCCTTTCCCCCGGCCCCCTTCGCTCTTGCTCTCCCGCCACTACCGCGGAAACGGCCCCACGTACTCCGTCGCGACCACGACGTGATCAAAGAGTACCCGTACGGTGCGTCCTTGCGGGTCGCGCACGCGGTTCCTCTTCATGGCGCCGGCCGTGACGTAGCTCGAGAGCACGACCATGTTGGCCTTCAGGCGCTCGTCGCTGCGCCAGCGGAAGCCCTCGAACGCTTCTCCACCCTTGCTCCGGAGCTGAAAGCCCATACCCGTCCAGGGTCCCCGCCGCGCACCCTTCCGGAAGTCCGCCACGAGCGCACCGTCCAGCCACAGAGCGAGCTCGCCGTCGTGCAGCGCGGGCTTGCTGTTGAGCTTCACCATCACCTCGACGCACTGCCAGCGTTTCACGGGCACCGCGGGCGGTGACTCGGCCAACAGCCCATTGCCCCAGTGTTTGCCGTCGGCCGAGCGCTTCATCTCGCACCAGTAGTTGTAGAAGCTCCAGATGCCCGGCGCCTTGTGGCGGCCGTTCTGCCCGTGCGGTTCGATCGCCACGGTGAAGCGCTCGTCCCCGTTCGGCTTCGTGCCGGCGTGACCTTGGGGCCAGCGCGTCTTGGGTCGGTAGCCGCCGAGCCCCACGAAGTGGTGCAGGTACTGCACGTCGATGAACTTCACGTAGAAGCGCAGGAAGACGCGCTCTTGCTCCGCGTAGGTCGTGTAGAGGTGCCCGCCTGTGTTTTCCCCTACGGTCGCCTTGACCTGCAGGGAGCGTCCGCCGTACGCCCCTTTCGGAACGTCCTTCACCAGGGAGAGCACGTTGCCCTTCGGGTTCTTGACCTCACTCCAGCGGGATCCGAGTTCCGCGATGCCGCCGTCCTCGAAGCTCTCGGCCACGAGCACGGCCTTGTGCTTGGCAATGCCCCGGTCGCCCTTGTGAGCCTTGGCGATGCCCGGACCCGTAGGCAGCGGCGCGGGCTTTTCTTCCTTCGCCGCGGCGGCAGGCGCGTGACCGCACAGCACGAGGGCGAGCAGCAGCGGGAGCAGGCGCGTCACCACCCCAGCATGCCCTGGGCATGGAGCGAGGGCAATCGACCGACGTGCTCGGCAGGAGAGCACTCTTGCGAGTGCGGCACCCGAGCATCGTCGAAATCGTCGATATCGCGCCGGTCTCGGCACTCCCGTCCGAGCGGCCCTGGACGAAGCCGCGGTCGAGGCGGAAGGGGCTCGCCGTCTTACTCCTCCACCCACCGCTGTCTGACCACCTGCCACTGCACCTGCGCGCCATCCAGTTCCCGCGTGACGAAGCCATGCGTCTGGCGCGATCCCGAAACCTGAGGCTCCACGGGCTCGTGCGTGTCGTCGTCCACAAGGCGGTAGATGACAGAGCACGAGTTCAACGACGGTAGGTGTTCGGGCCAGTCCGCTCGCGGCTCGATGGACACATGGCTCATCACGTCGGCTCTGTCCAGTACGCCTTCGATCTCGTCCAGATCCACGACATCGACAAGGCGGTCACCAACAAGGGTGCATCCGTCCAGGTCGCGCCGCAGCAAGGCGAAGGTCGTCTCCCCGTGGGGACCGAGCAGCCGAGTCCACGAGCCCCAGTCCTGCGGGTCACGCTGACACCGCTCCAGGGGGATGATCACTGCGGGGGTGTTCTCGGGAGTGAACTCCGGCCACGGCACGTCGGGTGTCGGTCCAGAGATTCGTCCGTGTGCGCTGAAGACCCCCGGTGCTTCTTCTCGACGGGTGATCGAGTCTGCCTCCGGTTCCGGTTGGGTCTCCGGGATGTGCGGCTTCGGCTGCTCGCGCTCGATCATCTCCCGCCAGGACGCCAGCGCTTCCTCCTCCGATGCTGCCCATGCCAGCGCCGCACCGGTGAAGCCGTCGGCGACCGCGCACGTGGCATCTGCAGGAAGGCGCTCGTCGAACAGCCCGTCGCGGATTGCGTACAGGCCTCTACGCCACGCCGAACCGATGCCACCTGGGAGGGGCGAGGGCCGCAGGACACGTGCCGAACTGTGCCGTGCGAGATCAAGCCTCTCGACGTACTGCGCCAGCAACTCGGTGGGCTGCGCACCGCCGCGAACCAGGGCATCGATGACGCCCACGTGCGCGTCCTCGTCCTTGCTGCGGGAAGTCTCCATCCACCTGCCGTCGTCGCCGTACGTGACGGTGATCCTGTGTGGCCCGTCGTGAATCTCGATCTCGCCTGGGCCGAGATTGCGCAACTTCGGTGCCTTGCCAGGTCGCGGCGGGGGTTCGTCCGGGGTGCCGGGAGGAGCCGCTAGCATGACGACGGTGGACAGGCGACCCTTCACGCCTAGCCGGAGCAGCGGCCAGGGGATGATCGCTGCGGTGTCCAGGCCTTCACGGCGGTAGAGCGTGAACTGTGCCTTGTCGTTCGCCGTCTCCACGACTGCTAGGTCACCCAGCCGAGAGACGACCATGTCGAAGAGCATCTGGGCGTGGCGTGATGTCGGGATCGCCACCCGGATCATCTCGGCGGGTGTCGCGCCATCAGGCATTCAGCACCTCCCCAGAACCCAACCCTGCCGCCATGTTCGCAGCCGGGTGGCTGGGAAGGCAAGGGGCCGCCGTGCGCAAGCCCGATCAGCCCACGCCGATCGCGGGGCCAACCTGCTCTTCCGCCTCCCACTAGACGCTCCGTACTCGTACTGCCCGAACATCCCACACCAAGGCCGGGCTCCGTATCCCAGGTGGGAGCGCTGTCAATCCGGTCGGACGTGACCGCCTGCCTCGCTCGCGCGAGGGAGGGCATGAACACGACCAAGACCACGGATGTCGAGATCCCCGCTGCGGACATCCAGGCTGCCGCCGACGCTGTGACCGAGTACCTGACCGTTGCGTTCCAGCCCGAGTTCCTCAAGTGGGACAAGCTCGTCAACCTCGCGATCGCCGAGATGGTGTGGAATGCCCACACCGATGAACAGCGAGGTGGGGTGCCCCGCGTGCACGTCGACGCCTCCCTGCGCGAGCTGCACGACAGACTCCGCGACGTTCGGCGAACGCGCTGGCCCGATGCCGACTGGTCCGTGATGCGCACAGGGGCGCTGGTGGAGCGTGAGCACGTTGTCTTCACGTTCGATCTCTGGTGGGACGACGCCGGCTACTGCCAGCCGTGCGAGATGACGTGGGTGCAACGCGTAGCCGGCCCGGTGGACATGAACTGACGGGGATACGGAGACCGGGATACGGCGACCGGGATACGGCGACCGGGAAGTCTGTTCGATCGTCAAAATCGAACGGGATCGGGGGGGGCTGCCCGCGTCGGATGGCAAGGCCCCGAACATCGAACAGAAAAGCCGGGCTCCGAGCCCCTCCGGCACCGAGTCCTCGATCAGAAGATCCCGTGCCAGTCGAGGTCCAGCGAGGCGATGGCCGCGCACACGACGATCCCGTATCCGACGTGACCGACGACGTACGCGATAGCCACCTCGACGCCTGCCTTGCGGAAGCGCTCCACCGGATGCGAGCTGCTGACGAGCGCCATGAGGACGATGCTCGCGAGGATGCCGTGGAGCAGTCCCAGGACCGCGCCGAGCATGGCGGCCCCGAGCGTGGATGGCACGACGACCAGCGTGAGCACGATCGCGTACGGGATGGCGAACAGCGTCCCCACGGCGAGGTGGATCGCGACGCCAGGCCACAACGCATTCTCGTAAGCCCGCGTCAACAAGCTGCCGAGCACGCGAATCATGTCCGCGTGGGCCCAGCCCGCGCGGTGGATCAGCGTCATCAAGAAGGTCATGGCCACTGTGCCTAGTGCGCCAGCCAACAACGTCTGCACTACGAGCATCATGTGCCCATGCTACGCCCGCGCGAGTCCCAGGAGCCCACCGGAGTGAGATTGGGCGTGCCGCTCGATCCTCCGCGGCGCTACGTTTCCCCCGAAGGGGGCGTGCTCGCGGTCTCCAGCCTGATGACGGCGCCACGCCGGAGCGTCCCGCATCGTGGAGGGTGCGTCAGCTTCGTGCCCCACGTTCGCACGGATGCGTTCCGGGGGTGAGTTCACCGTCGATGCCCTGCCAATGGAGCGACAAGGAACCCCTCAGCACTTCAAGACCGATGCCTCCCCCAACAAGCCCTATGCTCGGGCACAGCAAGAGAGGCCAGGATCGATATGGAACCGCGGCATTCCGAGGCAGCTACGATGCGGCGGTCGCACGCCCCCTCGCCCGAGGAGATCCTGGATTCCCTGGTCCTGGCCACCCCGGAGAAGCGGCGGCTCCTCCTCCAGATGTTCCAGCATGAGATGTCTCTCCTCGTAGCCGACGACGAAGGGATGCAGGGCGCGCGGCCGACCCGGATCGATCGGATCCGCCGAGCGCTCAGCGCCTTGCCCGTGTGAGCCGGCACGCGCGAGAACGCCCACGCTTCGCCGTTCGCCGTGTGTCGCGGGGCTTCCATCACGACCGCGTAGCGAACGCAGCTCGGCACGGGGTCCCGGATCAGTTGGGAAGCCCCCAGAGCACCCACGCTGCCCAGTAGTAGGGGTGCTTCCACTTGCCGTTCGGATGGTCGCGGACGAACGCCTGCGCCTTCCTCAAGGCGGCGGCGGCGCCAAGCCCCTTCTTGCCGTCCTTCGGATTCCACAACTCGTAGAAGCGCACCATCAGCGCCTTCGTCGCCGCGTCGTCCACCTTCCACAGCGAGCAGATGACACGCGGGGCGCCCGCGAACATGAATGCGCGCGTCAACCCCAAGATGCCCTCGCCCTTCACGACACGACCTCGGCCCGTCTCGCACGCGGAGAGCACCGCGAGGTCGGCGGGAATCTGCATGCGCAAGACCTCGAGCGCCGTCAGGAACCCGTCGTCCTCCCCAGCGCGAGACAGCGCCAGCGACGAGAGCATGGGGCGGTCCACGTCGATCAAGCCGTGGCAGGCGAAGTGAACAGCCTTCCAGCGCTTCTGTTCCTTGAGGCTCACGCGAAGGCCCGCCTCGCTCGCCTTGGCGCCGATCAGCGACACCGTGCCGACGGTCGTAGCCTCCGGCGCGGTCGCAGGTAGCGGCGAGAGGCTGCGCCCCCGGTAGTAGATCGCCTTCGCACGATCGGAGACACCGCTGTAGTCGGGGCTGCCGAGGGACAGGACGCCCGTGCCCGCTTCTCGTTCTTCGTCCAGCAGCAGGACATGCGTCGTTCCAGAGGGAGTCATGGCGACGGTCTGCTGGAAGAGTGCCCCGAAGGGCACGTAGCACAGCGGTCCCTCCGGCGAGACCATGACCTGCTTCACGTCCTTGCCGAGTTTCAGGGGATCCACCAGCAGAGCCTTGAGCGCGGCAAGCGCCTTGGCCGGATCCACGTCCGCATCGCTGGCATCAAGCGCAGCGCACGCAGCCTGGACATCGGAAGCCTTGCCGAGCTCTACGATCCGCTCGCCGTCCGGGCGAAGGACGAGTGCGAGCGCCTCGTCCAGGCAGAGGCCGTACAGCACCAGCGCCTGGTCTGCCTCGAGGGCGTCCTGGATGTCGTAGATCGTCTTGGGGCGCGGGTAGAAGAGCCCGGCCTGCTGCTTGAGCCGCTTCTTGAGGTCGCGCTGGATGCGTCCATCGATGGCGCGTACGCGCTCCGTGGCATCGCTGAGCACCGTGGCTGCGGCACGGGAGGCAATGAGCTTGCCTCGCCTCGTCGCCCGGTCATAGGCACGCCGGGCCACCTTCTCGGCGGCCCTCGCTTCGCGGTCCTCCTGGCGGAGGTCGGGCGGGAGCGACTCGGCCTTCCAGCGCAGCGCCTCGCGCTTGTCCAGAGCATCGAGAAGGGAGCCCGCGCGACCGCTCTCCAAGAACGTGAGCGCCTCGGCGGGTTCCCCCTCGCGGGCAGCTGCGAGCACGCCCACAGCAAAGAGATTCGTGTGCTGCCCGCGGGCCGTTGCTCCCTGCTCCCCATCCAGGCCGCCCAGCAGCCCCTCGGCTTCCCGCAGCGCCTCGCGCGCACGCGCCAGGGCACGAGACGGCTTGCCCATCGCCAGATGCAGGTGCGCCAGTCGCTTCAGGGCCGTGACGAGGATCGGAGCTGCCCGCAGGCTGCGCGCCGCGCTCACGCTGCGCTCCAGGGCTCGGCGTGCCTTGGCGTGATCTCCGAGTGCCAGGTGAACGCGGCCGATGTGGCGGAGCGTCATGGCCGCGCCCCGCTTGTCGCCCAGCGCCCGCTTCTGTTCCAGCGCGAGTTCGAGCGTCGCGAGCGCCTTCGCGGGCTCCCCCAGGTGCTCTTGGACCACACCGATGTTGCTGAGCGACAACGCCACACCCCACTTGTCGCCTAGGGCTCGCCGCTGCCTGAGGGCGCGCTCGTGAAAGGAGAGCGCCTTGGCCCGATCGCCGAGGGACTGGTGGATGTTCCCGATGTTGCCGAGCGTGGTGGCAACGCCCTGCTTGTCGTCAAGGGTCTGCTGTCGTTCCAGGGCGCCTTCGAGCATCGCGAGTGCCTTGGCGTAGTGACCGAGCTCCTGGTGGACAAGGGCGGTGTTGGCAAGCGCAGCGACGATGCGCTTCTCATCACCCAGCTCTTGCAAGAGCTCGAGGGCGTCCTCGTAGATCGAGAGGGCCCTGGCGTAGTCGCCGAGCCGCTGGTGTACGGCGCCGATGTTGGCGAGCGTACCCGCCGCACCGCGCTTGTCGCCGCGCGAGCGATGCTGCTCGAGTGCTCGTTCAAGAATCGAGAGTGCCTTGGCGTACTCGCCAAGGACCCGGTAGAGATTCCCCATGTTGGCGAGCGTGTTCGTGGCGGCCTGTTTGGCGCCCAGCGCTTCCAGCTGTTCATGGGCACGTTCGTAGGTGGAGAGCGCCTCGGCGTGATCTCCGCGGCTCTCGTGGACGAGGCCGATGCCGCTGAGAACCCTGGCCGCGCCACGTTGATCGCCCAGGGTCCGCGTCTGTTCAAGTGCGCGCTCGTAGACCGAGAGGGCCTTGGCGTAGTTCCCGAGGGCGCGGTGGGTCATGCCGATGTTGGTCAGGACCGCGGAAGTGGCCCCTCGTCCGCCCAGCGCCTGCTTCAGCTTGAGTGCATGCTCGAAGATCGCGAGCGCCTTGGCGTGCTTCCCGAGGTTGAAGTAGACGAGGCCGAGGTTGCCCTGGGTCGTGGCGACGCCCCGCTCGTCGCCCAGAGCCCGCATGCGTTCGAGCGCCCGCTCGTAGACCGAGAGCGCCGCAGCGTAGTCGCCCAGCAATCCATGGATGATGCCGAGACGGCTGAGCGCACGAGCCGCGCCTTGCTGGTCGCCTCGCTGTTCGGTAAGGACGACGGCCTTTCCCAGCAGGAGCACAGCGTCGGGCCAGTTGGCATCGAAGTACGCACTCGTCGCGGCCTCGTTGTAGAGACGCGCGCCCTGACGCAACCAGCCGAGTGCGTGCGCTGCTGCCGCGGCCCGTTGCAGGAGATCCTTGGTCTGGCCGTGCTGCCGCGCCGTTCGGAGGGCGAGCCCACGCACGTGATGGAGGCGGATGCGGGTGATCGTGTTGAGTGGCGTGGGCAACGAAGCTGTCCCCGCCAGGATCTGCGCCGGTGTGCCTGCCCGCAGCGCGGCACGCATCTTGGTCAGCAACTCCCGCTCCGCGGTGTCCGGCTTCCGCTTGCGCCACGCTTCGACATGCGCCGGCAACTGCTCGACATCCACACGCCGTGCCGCCTTCGCGAACGCCTCCGCCGCGTCGTGGTTGCCCCGGTAGCAAAGCAGGTCAGCCACGAGCCAAGGGTCGGGCTTGTCCTGCAGGGCCAGGGTCGTCAGTTCCTTGCCATCCTGGGACGTGACGGCGCTGGCGACGGCGTCGGCTGCCTGCTGGGTGGTGAGAGGCTTGGGCGGGCCCTGCTTGGGCTGCTCCTCGTCCTCCGCAGTGGCGGAGCCGAGGAGGAACAACAGACAGGCGGTGACGACAGCGACTACGCGCACAGGCTTCCTCATCAGTGGCGGATTGACGCCACGTTCATTCCAGGGGAAGGGGAGCAGGCGCGCAAGGCCCGGAGTGCCGGGGCGTTTCTTTCCGGCCTCACATCCTGCACAGGGCGCTTCTGCGGTCGGTGGGCGCCTCCACATGGGCGGCCTGCAGCTCGGCTGGCTCCACGCGTGTCCGAGGATCCAGCATCCGGGCACCTCATCCCACACCCTCCGCGCCCTCTACGCTGCCCGTCTGTCGGGTTGTCAATGGCACCCCACGCACGACGGAAGTGATGGCTTGGCCTCGTCTCCCGTAATCTGACCAACCCGGAGGGATGCACCGCATGAGAGGTCGAAGCCTGCCTGGCACGCTTGGCGTTGCGCAGCGTGTCCCTCTGTTGTTTGCATGTGCCCTGCTCGCCATGCTCGTCGTCGTGCCGGCTTGCATGGGCGCACCGGCACCTGTCGAGCCTGTGCCCGATGTGCGGGCGCCGGCGCAGTTCAGCCGCTCTGGCACGGCCGTGACGACAGATCCCTGGTGGAGCGCCTTCGAAGATGCGCGCCTGGACGGCCATGTGCACCAGGCCCTGGCCGCCAACCGGGACCTCGAAGCCATCTGGCACGCCTTCCGCGAGGCCTGCGCCGTGGTCCGACGCACCGGCGCGGCCAAGCTGCCGGTCATGGACCTGCTCGCCGATGCCGACATCTCCCGCGGCAGCCACGACAACGACGACGAAAGGGCGTCGGTCGGCGGTGCGGTCGGCTACGAGGTCGACCTGTGGGGACGGCTCGAGGCCAGTCGGCGTGCGGACGCGTTCGAGGCCCAAGCGAGCCTCGACGACTACCGGGCGGCGGCGGTCACCCTCACCGCCGAGGTCGCGCGCACGTGGTACCGGCTCGTCGAGGCCGAACTGCAGATGGCCGTACTCGACGCCCAAGTCCAGTCGAACCGCAAGATCCTGTCCTTGATCGAGCCTCGCGTCGCCACGCAACAGCTGCGGAGTGTGGATCTGTTGCGCCAAGAGGCGCTCATCGAGTCCACGCGCGAAGAACGCATCAACGCCGAAGCGGATGCGAAGATCCTCCGCAACCAGCTCGCGGTCTTGACCGGCCAGGCTCCAGGGCGCATTCCGCCAGGTGAGAGTCCGCGGCTCGCGGACATGCCGGCACTTCCGACGACGGGCGTGCCGATTGCACTCGTCCGCCGGCGGCCGGACATCGTGGCCGCCCAGCACCGGGTCATGGCGGGCGATCAGGTACTCGGCGCCGCGCTTCGGGATCGGTATCCACGCCTGAATCTCCGGGCGTCGGCGGGCTCGGCGACGGGCGTCTTCGAAGAGTTCATCGCCGCGTTCGCTGCAGGGTTGCTGGCGCCCGTCGTCGACGGTGGCTTGCGGGCGGCCGAGATCGATCGCACCCGGGCCCGGCGCGATCGCCTGCGGGCGGAGTACGCGCAGGCGGTTCTCGTCGCGTTCCGCGACGTGGAAGACGCACTCGTAGAGGAGTCGCGTCACCGAGCTCGCATGCGGAGCCTCGAGCGGCAGCTCGAGCTCACGGTGCGCTCGTCCGAACGGCTACGCGACGAGTACCTGAACGGGCAGGGCAGCTACATCGAGGTCCTTGCGGCCCTGACCAACGAGCAGTCGCTGCGGCGCGAGATCCTGACGGCCCAGCGGCTTCTCATCGATGCACGCATCGGCCTGTACCGAGCGTTGGCCGGCCATCTGGTGACCGGCCGCGAGAAGGAGGCGCAGTGACCCGTCTTGGCCAGATCGTCGTTTGCGTGGTGCTCGCCGGCGGCGCGTACCTCCTCGTCCGCTGGATCAGCGCGACCGAGCCGACCGCCCAGCGCGTGGGCGCGGTCAAGGAGACCGCCATGCTCGTGGAGGTCGTGCCGGCCGAGCAGGGCGATTTCTCGCCCGAGATCGTCGGGGTGGGCACGGTCGAGGCTGAGCGCGAGGTCATGTTGCGCCCGCGCGTCTCCGGCACCGTGATCGCCCGCGGCAAGAACTTCGTGCCCGGGGGCTTCGTCGCCGCAGGCGAGACGCTGCTGCAGCTCGACCCGACGGACTTCACGACAGCACAGAAGGCGCGCCAGGGTGAGCTCGCACAGGCCACCGCGCAGCGTGACGAGGCCCGGGCGGCGGCCAAGCGGATCGCCGCCGAACTCGACGAGGTCCGAGCGGAGCGCCAGCAGGCCGAGGCCGAGCTCGAGCAGGCCAAAGCGGACCTCGAGATCGAAGAAGGCCGCCAGGCCATCGCGACCCGCGACTACGAGTTGCTGGGCGAGAAGCTCGACGCCCAGCAACGTCGTCTGGCCCTGCGCGAGCCGCAGCGCGCGGCGGCCCACGCGAAGCTCGCCGCCGTTCGGACCCGCATCGCGGCGGCCGAGGCCCGCACCGCAGCCACGCAGGCTCGGATCACCGCCGCCGATGCCGCCGTCGAGGCGGTCACTGCGCGCATCGCGGTGGTCAAGGCAGCCGTCGACCAGGCGCGCCATGACTTCGAGCGGACGACGATCACGGCGCCGTTCGAGGCGCAGGTATTGAAGCGCATGGCGGACAAGGGCTCGGAGGTCTCCACGAGCGGCGAGATCGCGCAACTCGTGGGCGTCGAGGTGTACTGGGTCATCGCGACGGTGCCGCTCTCCAAGCTCCGCTGGATCCGCTTTCCCAAGGGCGAGGTCGAAGGATCCCTCGTCACCATCCACCACGACGCCGCCTGGGGCAAGGGCCGCCGCCGCCTGGGGCGCGTGCAGAGCTTGATCGGCACGTTGGACCGCACGACGCGCCTGGCCCGCGTCGTCGTGGCGGTGCAGGATCCGTTGGCGCGCACGCCGGATCTGAAGCTGCCGGACCGGCCCCATCTCATCGTTGGCTCCCTCGTTGAGGTCCGCATCCAGGCCGAGCCGCTTCGGCAGGTCGTGCGCATCGCGCGGGGCCACCTGCGCAAGGACCACACCGTCTGGGTGATGGCGGACGGCAAGCTCGACATTCGCAAGGTGGATGTCGTCTTCGAAGATCCCGACTACAGCTACATCCGCGCCGGCCTCGAGGCGGGCGCCAAGGTCGTACGGACGAACCTGGCCACCGTTGCTCGCGACGCGCCGCTGCGCACCGCGGGCGAGCGGGCCGGCGGCGCGGCGGGAACGAGCAAGCCGTGAGCGCATCCAAGGACACGCCTCCGCTCTCCTCTGACGCTCTCGACACCCGCCGCGGCCCGATCGCGTGGATGGCGCGCAACCCGATCGCGGCCAACCTGCTGATGCTGCTGCTCGTGGTGGGCGGCGCGTGGATGAGTGTCAACATCCAGAAGGAGGTCTTCCCCGAGTTCGAACTCGACATCATCGAGGTGAACGTCGACTACCCCGGGGCCGCGCCGGCGGAAGTCGAGCAGGGCATCCTCCTGCCGGTCGAGGAAGCCGTACGCGGCGTCCAGGGCATCAAGGAGGTCGTCTCCCGCGCGAACGAAGGCCGCGGATCCGTGTCGATCGAGCTGGTCGCGGGCGCCGACCGGATGAAGGCCTTCCAGGACGTGGATCAGGCCGTCAGTCGCATTCGCACGTTCCCGGATGACATCGAGAAGCCCGAGGTCTCACTCCAAGCACGCCAGCGCGAGGTGATGGAGGTCGGCATCTACGGCGACGTCGATGTGTGGACACTCCGCAAGCTCGGAGAACGCCTGCGCGATCGGCTGCAGAGCCATCCGGCCATCACCCAGGTCGAGTTGTGGCGTATTCCGGACTACGTGACGCACGTCGAGATCCCGCGGGAGCGGCTGCGCGAGTACGGCCTGACGCTGCGGGACGTGGCCAAGATCATCGAAGCGTCGAGCGAGGACATTCCCGCCGGCGACGTGGACGCCTCCTCCGGCGAGATCCTTCTGCGGATGAAGGCGCGCAAGCAGTGGGCCGCAGAGTTCGGCGCCATCGACATCGTGAACTCGGCGGAGGGTGGCTCGGTGACCCTGGGCGAGCTCGCGACGAAGATCCACGACGGCTTCGAGGAAGGAGGCTTCCACTCGCAGTTCAACCAGACCCCGTCGGTCGAGCTGAGGATCTTCCGCATCGGCGACCAGTCCCCGCTGACGATCGCCGACGCCGTAACCGAGGTCCTCGACCAAGCGCGGCCCGGACTTCCGCCCGGCGTGCAGTTCCGTATCGACAACGACTCGGCGCGCGACTACCGCGATCGGCTCTCGCTGCTCATCGAAAATGCCCTCCAAGCCATCGTGATCGTGCTCATCATCCTGGCCCTCTTCTTGGAGTTCAAGCTCGCCTTCTGGGTCATGCTGGGCATGTGCATTGCGTTCGTTGGCAGCTTCATCTTCATGCCGGCCGCCGGACTCAGCGTGAACATGATCTCGATGTTCGGCTTCATCGTCGCGCTGGGCATCGTGGTGGACGACGCCATCGTCGTCGGCGAAAACGTCTACGAGCGACGACAGCAGGGCATGCCGGCCCTCGATGCGGCGATTCTCGGTGCGAAGGAGATCGCGGGCCCCGTGGTGTTCAGCATCCTGACGAACGTCGTGGCCTTCATACCGCTGCTGCTCATGCCGGGCACGACCGGCAACTTCTGGTGGCCGCTCCCGGCTGTCGTGATCATCGTGCTGCTCGTGTCGTTGGTCGAAGCGCTGTTCATCCTGCCCGCGCATCTCGCTCACACGGGCAAGCCGTCGGGGAATCGTTTCCTGGCGATGCTGCATACCGGCCAGCAGGCGTTCTCGCGCGCCTTCCAGGCGTACGTCACGACCTCCTACAAGCGGATCCTCGGGTTCAGCCTGCGGTTTCGCTACGCCACGATCACGCTGATGGCCGCCACCTTCTTCATCGTCCTGGCCTACGCCACGAGCGCGCACATGGGCCTCATCATGATGCCGGAGGTCGCGGCGGACGAGATCGAGGCGGGCGTGCGCCTGCCGGTGGGCACGACGCCTGCGCAGGCGGCGCGGGTCGCGGCAGAGGTGACGCAGAAGACCCGCCAGATGTTCGACAAGTACGGTCTCGACCGTGTGGCCGAGGGCATCAAGACCAACGTCCGCCGTGGCAACTTCATCGACGTCGAACTCGTCATGCGTCCACCCAACGAGCGGGACATGACGGCCCAGGAAGTCATCGAACTCTGGCGCGCCGAGATCGGCGATCTTGAGGGCGTTGACCAGGTCTCGTTCGAAGCAGAGCGCGGTCCGGGCGGACACCGTCAGGACATCACGCTGGACATCGGCGCCAACGACATCGACGTGCTGGAGAAGGCGAGCAAGGCGCTCGTCTCGAAACTCAAGACGTTCGCCAACACGCGGGATGTGAGCCACAACTTCAATCGCGGCAAGGAGCAACTCGACTTCAGCCTGCGGCCCGAGGGGCGTCGCTTGGGGCTTACTCCTGAGTACGTCGGCATGCAGCTCCGGGATGCCTTCTTCGGAGCGTTGGCCGTGCGTCAGCTTCGAGGTACGAATGAGTTCGAGGTCCGCGTGAAGCTCCCCGCCGAGCAGCGTGAAGACCTCTACCACCTGGACAACTTCATCCTTCGCACGCCCGATGGCATGGAGGTGCCGCTCGCCGACGTGGTGGAGGTTGCGTCGAGCGAGGCCTTCAAGGGCATTGACCGCCGCAACGGTCGGCGCGTCATCACCGTGTCAACGGACGTCGAGCCCAAGCGCGCGATCGGGCAGGTGATCAAGGCCCTGAATGACGAGGTCCTGCCTTCGATCCGTGCCGACTACCCCGACATCACCTGGACGTTCCAGGGCAGCCAGGCGGAGATGCGTCAGTCTACGGAGTCGCTGTGGTCGGGGCTCCTGCTGGCACTGGGTGTGATCTACGCGCTGCTGGCCATCGCATTCAAGAGCTACGTCCAGCCGTTCATCGTGCTGGCCGCAATCCCGTTTGGCATCGTCGGCGCGGTGATCGGGCACATGCTCTTGGGCTACGACCTTTCCCTCGTCAGCATGATGGGCGTGATCGCGCTGTCGGGCGTCGTCGTGAACGATTCCCTGCTCATGGTGGACTACGCCAACCGGCTTCGCAGGAGCGAGGCGCTGTCTCCCAGCGAGGCCATTCGGCGGGCGGGCGTTCGGCGCTTCCGTCCGATCGTCCTGACGACCGTGACCACGGCGGGCGGACTCACGCCGATCATCCTGGAGACCTCGCTGCAGGCGCAGTACCTGATCCCCATGGCGATTTCGCTCGGCTTCGGCATCGTATTCGCCACGGCGATCATCCTGTTCCTCGTGCCGTGCCTCTATGTCGCCCTGGAGGACATCCGAGGGAGCCTGATCAAGGATCCCGCCGCGTAGCCCAATAGCGGAACCGCCGCATTTGTGGCGAACATGAACCTCGTGTGGTGCCCCGTGCCGTAGCATCCGGGACATCCCGGCGCGAGGAGCTCCCATGGACTTGATCATTGCCCTGGTCGTTGGTGGCATCATCGGCTGGCTTGCCAGCCTCCTGATGAAGACGGACGCACAGATGGGACTCCTGGCGAACATCGTCGTGGGCATCGTGGGCTCCGGCCTGGGCCACTGGCTCGCCCCGAGGTTGGGCATCGCCGGTGGCGATGTCATGCGCTGGCTCGTCGCCATCGCCGGTGCCGCCCTGCTGATCTTCATCTTGAAGGCGCTCGGCATCTTCAAGTAGCTACCGAGCCACGACGGTCCGTGGTGGCGTGCATGGCGTGCGTTTGCGGCTCAGGGTGTGGTGTGACCAGGATCACGAACTGACGAAGGGCGCCGCGGCGATGCGGTCATGCGCTCTGCTGTCGGCCTATCGAGGTCGGCCCAACAGCAGGAGGGCGGTGCCTACGGCGATCGCGCCGACGCCCGCCCATAGCGGCACGTTGACCCGTCGTCGCTCCTTGACGTCGATCTTGATGGGGCCGAACTCAGCCTTCGTCTCTTCGGTCGTGTACCAGAAGCCGCCGTAGAGGATGGCGAGCACGCCCAGGACAACGAGGACCACGGCAAGAGCCTTCATGCTCGAGCGCCTTCCGCTACGCGACCGGGCGAGTCTTCCTCGTTGAGTTCGCGCAGGAACTGCAGGAGCGCCTCGTTGAACTCATCGGGCCTCGCTACGTTGCTGACGTGACCTGCTCCCGGAATCTCGACCAGGCGAGCGCCTGGAATCGCGTCACGCATCCGGCGTGAATCCTCGGGCGGCGTGAGGGCATCCTCAGCGCCGACGACGATGAGCGTCGGCGTTTCGATGCTCGCGAGCCGCTCGGACAGGTCGAGGCGACACGCCATCGCGGCGAGCGCCTGGCAGGCGCCCTCGGGACGGGTCTCCTCGATCTGCTTCCGGATGAACTGCACGCCCGGCTCGTTCGACGACACCGCCTGCTTGCCAAAGAGGACGGGCAAGAGATTGTTGGCCAAGGCCGCCATGCCGTCAGCGCGGATGGCACGGATGCCCTCCGCACGCTTGATGCGTGCCTCATTCGAGTCCGCTTCGGCGCGCGTGTCGCACAAGACCAGTCCATGGACGCGATCAGGATGCCGATCGATCATGCGCAAAGCGACGTAGCCGCCCATGGACAGTCCGCAGATCGTGGCCTGCTCGAGCTCGAGGTGATCGAGCAACGCCACGAGGTCGTCCACGAGGAACTCGATCATGAGGGGGCCATCCCCCGTCGGGGCCGGCCCATGTCCGCGCATGTCGTACGTGATGATCCGGTACTGCGCCTGCAGCGCGGCAACCTGCGCGTCCCATTGGTGCCTGGTGAACGGAAACCCATGGACGAACACGATCGGCCATGCGGCGTCGGGGCCATGTACAGAGTGGCTCGGTAGCAAGGGGTGCTCCATCTTGTCGGCGTCCCCGGCAGGGATCGCGGGTCCTACGCAGGTACGGATGTCATGCGGAAGGGGTTGCACCGTCGCTGGTGATCACGACAGCGGCCCAGCCCGAGACGATGAGGTTGATGCCCACGAAGACACCAATCATCCAGGCTGCATCGCCGGGCCAGTTGGCGAGGATGAGCAGACCAAGCAGCCCGGAGATCGCAGCACTGGCCATCAACCAACTCCAGCCGCGGGCGGGACGAACCTTCATGGCGATGGCGGCCTCCCAGATCCCCTCCAGGAGAAACAGGATCCCAAGCACCAGACTCATGGCGACGGCGCCCGAGAACGGATTGGTCAGGAGCATCAGACCGACGACGATATGCAGCATGCCGATTGCCAGTCGCCAGGCGAACGGTCGATCGGTCTTGGCCCGGAGGGTGAGGCCGACTTGGCCGACTCCAGCGACCAGGAGTACGGCGCCCAGCGTGAGCTCCAGGGCGAGGGTTGCCAGCGTCGGCAGCAGGATGCTGATCACCCCAACGGCGATGAGAATCCAGCCGACCCGTCTGAGGTTGCCTCGTTCGACGACGATCTCTGTGGGCATGGCTTCAGCTCGTTCGCGGTGATGCACGCGGCGAGGGTACCAGTCCGGTACAGGGCTTCGGGTGCGGGCATCGGGGCCCCCAGGTCGGATCGCCTTCTTTGAGCTCTCGGCCAGGTTCGGCAGGCAGGGAGTTCCGCCGGGCCCGCGACCGCGCCAAGCAGATTGCTCGCGCCAGCAGCGCCGCTGCTTGCCGTCTGCCGTCGTTGGGTCTCTCATGGGGTGAGTCCCCCTTGGAGATCCGATGCCTGCGCTGCACCCGAACACCGCGGCTCGCCTGCGGGCCGGCATCGTGCCGTCGCTCGTGGCGCTGCTGCTGCTCTCGAGCGGCCATGTCCTGGCCGAGGACGAGAAGGACACTCCGGCGGGGGCGATCCGCAATCCGTACTTCGAGAAGGCCGAGTGGCGCGTCTGGCGCGACAAGGCCACGCCCGTCGAGGGCATCACGACGCTCGTGCGCGAGGGCAAGGAGAAGAAGCCGGCCCAGATCACGCTGCAGCCCGTGGCGGCGGGCAAGCGCACCTACCCCGTCGACCCGCCCCGGGGGGACAGCAGCAAGCCGTACGTCGTGTTCGAGGAGCGCTCGACGCCCTCGCCGAAGTACGCGGGCATGTGGGATGACGTGTACGCGAGCTGGTCCGGGCTGCATGGCTACGTCCGCACGCGCTGGCGCGGCGCCGACGGCAGCAACGTCACCGTGCGTGGTCAGATCATGGACTTCGTGGACGTCCGCCAGAGCCAGATGATGGCGGCCGGCGTCAACTTCATCCATCAGTCCACGACCAGCATGGGGCACGCCATCACCAACGGCGGCATCCCCGCGCGCACGCTCACCTTCGAGAAGCTCTACTTCGCCGATCTGCTGGTCACGTCACCCGCGCACGCGTCGCTCACCGATCACCGTGCGGACTACTCGACCGACCTCTACACGGCGCACGTCTCGACACTCTTCAACTCCGTGGGGTCATCGAACAGCGAGACCATGGCCATCACCAAGATGGCGATCGTGGGTGCGTACCTCCCGCCCGCGACGAAGCTGCTCCTCAAGCGCCACGGTCTCTACCCCGCGGCGCTGCTCCATATCTGGAAGGCGGCGTTGCCCTACGACGTTCCGTACGGACACGAGCTCCGCCACCGCATCGCGTACAAGGCGGTGGGGGACCGTGACGTCTACTCGAAGATCGAGAAGTACAGCTCGGCGGGCATCGACCGCGGGGATATGTCGCTGGCCTACCACCGCTACGACGACCAGGCCCACATGCGGGCGATGGTCGACATCGCATGCTCCATGGACGTCGCCCTACCTGAAGCGATCTTCTCCGTGCTCAAGGCCGACGGCGAGGGCGACGGTGGCTACAAGCAGCGCAAGGCGGCGCTCGTCGTCCAGGAGAAGGGCAAGGACGTCGCCGTCGAGCTCTCCACGGAGGGCTGCTACGACCTCCAGGGCCTGCCGCTGACGCTGCGCTGGAAGCTGCTCTACGGCAACAAGGCTGTCTCGATCGAGCCGCAGGCAGGCGATCCGCACCTCTGGACGATCCGGGTGCCCTGGGACGACGCCTTGCCCGAGGGCCGCACCGCGATCGCGCTCATCGCCAACAACGGCCGCTTCGACTCCAACCCCGCGATCCTGACGGTCTATCGCAAGAAGAGTGAAGCCCTGCCGCCCTCCGGTCTGGGCCCGCGCGACTACCGCTGGCCGGGTACGCATGCCAACCGGCGACCGATCATCCTGGGCCTGCAGGATCGCTACGTGAAGCGTGGCCGCGTGCTCGACGTCTCGTTCGACGCCGTCGATCCCGAGGGGCAGCCGGTCTCGTTCTACAAGCGCGGCGGCGAGGTCGGCGCCATCGACGGCAACGTGTTCTCCTGGCGCTGCCCCAAGAAGGGCGCGGCGAAGGAGCACCACGTCACGCTCATCGCTTCGGACGCCACGGGCGGGAGCAGCTACGCCGGCGAGGTGTTCACGATTCACGTCGAGAAGCCCGTTGTCTTGGCGCAGATCAAGGTGGACCGCCTCATGGGGAAGGCGCCCCTGACCGTGGCCGTGTCGGCCAAGCCCTCGATTGGCAAGAAGCTGGCCTACGCCTGGGACTTCTATGCCCCTGCGCACAAGCACAAGGCGAAGCCGTTCGCGAAGATGGTGTCGGGTCGCGAGGCCCGCCATACGTTCGAGAAGCCGGGCATCTACGAGATCGCGCTCGAGGTCCAAGGCTCGGGGGGAACCGACCGCGAGACCATCTCCGTGCTCGTCACGAAGGACAAGCCGCCTGCGCGGCCCGCGGCGCTGCGCGTCGAGGGCAACGGCGTGCTCATCCGGTCCGGCGACGACAGCGCCGACGTGTTCGATCACACCGACTTCGGACGCGCCGGCACGCGCGAGGAGCTCGTGCGCACGTTTCGTGTCGTGAACATGGGCGCAAAGACCCTGGTCCTGGACAGCAAGAAGCCGGTTGTCCTCTCGGGTGTCGGCGCGGGCGCCTACCGGGTCGTTCGCAAGCCGCGGCGCAAGCTCGAGGCGCGCGGCAGCGCGACGTTCGACGTCCGCTTCCAGGCGAAGGAGGCCGGCGAGTTTGCGGCGGAGGTCGAGATCCAGGCAGGCTCGCAGAAGCACCGCTTCGCGATTCGCGCCGCCGCCGACTGAAGCAGGACCACCTTCACCACCATCGTGAGTCTCGATGCGCGGGATCGCTGATCGCCAGGGCTTGCCTGCGCGGCACGGACGTCGCTACCGTAGCGCCGCAGATCCCCACGACGAGGAGCATGGGCCCGATCACGCGGGCACGGCCACCGGCATCGCACGCCACACGAGCAAGGACGCCACGCGAAGCTACGGCCGACGTAGGCCCAGGACCGAGCGGAACGTCGCGTCGTAGGGCGCCCAGGCAGGCAGCTCCTCCTGCTCCGGGACGGCCACCTCAAGCTGAGCGGCCGTCGCCTGGATCCACGCGTGCAGGACGTCGTCACGCCCTACGAGATCGCTCTCGTTCATGTCCTGCTTGCGCCGGATCAGGTCCTCGACGCGCGTGGCGACCTCGGACGCCGGCAGCAGGGCGTACAGCAGGTCGCGGTAGAGCATCGGCGGCGCGCTCTCGTGCTCGGTCACCCACAGGGCGCAGAGCAGGGGCCGGATCGTGTAGAGGTACTTCTTGATCGGAAACTCGTCGCGCGACATCAGCTGGCGCCAGGTGTGGCGCGCCATGTTGAGGTAGTGGAGCAGCGAGCGGCGGGGATCGAAGCTCCCTGGTGCGAGCGCTCGCAGGGCTTCGAACGAGGCGTGTTCGCGGTAGACGATGGGCGACTGCATCCACTCGAGGATGCTCGGGTTCGACGTGCGCAGCAGGCGTAGCGTCTTGTCGAGGTCCCATCCGCTCACGTCCAGCAGATCGTCGATCGGCTCCTCGATGACGTCGCGCGAGCCTTCAAGCCGGAGGTACCAGTCCATGGGATGGTGGTAGACGAAGCGCACATCCCAGTCGCTGTCGCGGGAAGGAAAGCCCCAGGCGCGGCTGCCGCTCTCGCACGCGAAGAGCACCGTGACGTCGTGCTTCCGTTCGATGCGTTCCAGGGCCTTGTCGATCCGGTCCCGCATCGCTACTTGAACCGGATCTCGCCGGTCGCGTAGAGCACCCAGGTCTCACCGTCGGCCAGGTCATCGAATTGCTGCCAGCGCCCGGGTGCTGAGTTGGCGCCGCCCACGGCCTCGTTCATCGGGCACACTTGCTGCACGCGGACACCGGACTGCCAGAACGCGAGCACGAGGCCCCCCGCGTCGACATGGGCGATGCCGCCCGAGCGCTTGTGCGTTCTCTCCGCCAACTTGCCGAAGCTGTACGCGATGTGGAAGGTGTCGCCCTCGCGCGTGACGCGAACCAGCGGCTTGCTCTTCTTCCAGGTCCTCAGCGCCTTGCCGATGGGCGTCGGCTCCGTGCGGCGCCCGGCTCCACCGGCGGTCGCGCTGCCTGAGCGGGTGTAGTCCTTCAGGCGCTTGCCGAGGACGTCGTCCCAGGCCTTGGCGAGGTCTGCGTGGGAGGCCTTGAGCCGCGTGGCGAACATCGAGCGCAGGTCGTAGAGGATCGCGGGGTTCGTGTCTTCGCGGACAGCAGCTAGCGTCTCTTGCAGCACCCGCTTGGGTGCTTCGGCGTCGCCCGCGGCCAGATGCGCCAGGCTCAGCTCCAGTCCGGCGTGCAGCGCGAGGCGCGCCCACCCGTGCTTGCCGCACGCTTCGAGGACCTTCGTGAGGGCCTTGACCGCGTCCTCCGGCCTCTTCGCGGCGCGCAGGGCCTTCGCGTAGCCAGCCATGGCTTGGGCATAGCGGCCGTACTTGACCGAGCTCCGCTTGGCCGCGAGTGCGAGCGCCGGCTCCAGGCCGCTGTAGTCCCCCGAGGCCGTCGCGTCGGTGAGGGCGGCGTAGGCTAGATGCTGCGGGGAGAACCATGCGTAGGTCTTCGGACCGGCGAGCCCCTTGAGCCGGACCAGCGCGTCCGCGTGCTTCGGCGTACGCCCCTTCATCGGGACCATGGCGAAGAGATGGCGGGCGAGAGCCGGCTGTCGATCCAGCCCCATGGACGAGCGCGCCTGCAGCATCAGCTTGGTGAGGCCGGCTGCCTTCTTCGGGTCGTCGTGCGGCAGCTTGGCCAGCGCGTCCGCATCGGGCGCACCCTTGGCGAGGGCGACGGCGGCGGACAGCAGGATCAGGATCGCCGAGCTTCGGATGCCCATGGTCGCCTCCTCCGGGCCTCGCAGGGTACCGGAGATGAATCCCCACGCCCCGTCGGGCGCCCCTTGGCAGGGCATGGGGCACCCTCTGATACTCAGCGGCCCGGCACGCCGCCGGTTGGTCGCACGCCACCATGCATTTGCTCGTCAACGCCAACGTCTTCGCCCCCGAGCCTCTGGGTCTCCAGCAGGTGCTCGTCGCTGGTGGGCGCGTCGTGTGGATGGGGGCGGAGCGGCCGCAGCTCGATGCACAGCTCGGTGTCGAGGTCCACGATCTCGACGGGCGTGCACTCGTGCCCGGCTTCGTCGACGCGCACACGCACCTCTCCGGTGGCGGCGGGGAGACGGGCTACGCGTCTCGCGTGCCGGCACTCGCCCTGTCGCAGCTCACGACTGCCGGCGTCACGACGGCCGTCGGCCTGCTCGGCACGGACGACACCGTGCGGACGACGGGCGAACTGCTGGTCTGCGCCCGGGCACTGCGTACGCTCGGGCTGACGACCTTCTGCTGGACGGGCGGCTACCACCTGCCGCCCGCGACGCTCACCGGCAGCGTGCGCTCGGACCTCGTGCACGTCGACCTCGTGATCGGTGTCGGCGAGATCGCCATTAGCGATCACCGCTCGAGCCAGCCGACGTTCGATGAGTTCGTTCGCCTCGCGGGCGACGCGCACGTCGGCGGATTGATGACGGGCAAAGCAGGCGTGCTGCACCTGCATCTCGGTGACGGCGAGCGCGGACTCGGCCTCGTGCGCGAGGCCATCGCGAAGACCGAGATCCCCGCGCGCGTGTACCACCCGACGCATGTCAATCGACGACGCGCCCTGTTCGAGGAAGCCCTGGCCATCGTGCCTGACGGCGTGACGATCGACGTCACGGCCTTCCCGCCGGATGACGACGCAGACGTCGTGGCCGCGGACGAAGCAGTGGCGCGCTACCTGGCGACGGACCTGCCGCCCGAGCGCCTCACCCTCAGCTCGGATGGCGGCGGCTGCCTGCCGGAGTTCGACGCGGAGGGTCGAGCCGTCGGCATGGGCGTCGGGGAACCGTCCGAACTCGCCGCGACGCTCGCCCGTCTCCTGGTGCGAGGCATCCCGCTCGAGAGCGCGCTGCGGCCGTTCACGTCGAATCCGGCAGATCACCTACGCCTGGCCGGCAAGGGCCGCATCGCCGTGGACGGCGACGCCGACCTCGTCGTGCTGGGCGCGAATCATGCCGTCACGGACGTGATGGCCCTGGGCCGCTGGATGGTGCGCGACGGCGCGCCCGTCGTGCGCGGCCCGTTCGAACATCAGCCGGAGGGCGGGGCGTCTTGACGGCGCGTCGCGCGCCCTGCACCCTGCCTCTCGCACACCGGAGCATCTCCCTTGAGCAACCGCAGCGAACCTTCCGACGGCCGGCGCGGCTACATCGTCCCGATCGGCGGCGCGGAAGAGCGCAGGCGCGATGCGCGCATCCTGAAGCGCTTCGTGCGCGAGTGCGGCGGCTCGGATGCGCACATCGCGATCATTCCCACGGCTTCGCAACTCTCGGAGACCGGCACGAACTACGAGCGCACCTTCGAGCGCATTGGCGTCGGCCGCGTCACGTCCTTGCCGTACGAGCAGCGCGAGGACTGCAAGCGCGAGGACTGGCTGGCCGTGCTCGAGGAGGCGGACGGCGTCTTCCTCACCGGCGGCAACCAACTGCGCTTGTCGACGACGCTCGGCGGCACGATCGTGGCGAGCACGCTCCGCCGTCGCAACCGCGAGGGCCAGCACATCGCCGGCACCTCCGCCGGCGCGGCGATCCTGTCGGAGCACATGATCGCGTTCGGCGATGAGGGCTCGACGCCGCGCGCCGACATGGTCACCCTGGCCCCAGGCTTGGGCCTCACCGACCGCTTGATCGTCGATCAGCACTTCCGTCAGCGGGACCGCCTCGGACGCTTGCTGACGGCGCTCGCCTACAACCCGAAGGCCATCGGCATCGGGCTCGATGAGAACACCGCGGCGTTCTTGCGTCCGGACGATGTGATCGAGGTGCGCGGCTCGGGCGCCTTGACGATCGTCGATCCCGAAGACGTGGCCTACACGTCCATGGACTCCTCACACCAGGACGACCCCGTGTGCATCATCGGCCTGCGTGTGCACGTTCTGACCGACGGCGCGACGTTCGACCTGAATACGCGCGTCGCCACGCCGCCGCAGCAAGCTGTGAGAGGCAGGTAAGGCATGCGCATCCTCGACACCTCCGTCTATCTCGGCCCGAACCTGCACGCCCTCTTCCGCGTGATCCGCATGCGCGTCGATCTGGGAGCTCTCGAGGCATGGCCGACGGCCAAGCTGGGCGAGGATTTCATCGACCCCCTGCTTGCTGCCCTGCCGGATCTGGCCGAGCACGGGTGCAGCTACGGGGAAGTCGGCGGCTTCCTGCGCCGTCTGCGTGAGGACGAAGGCACCTGGCTCGGGCACGTACTCGAGCATGTGGCGATCGAGCTGCAGAACATGGCTGGCGGTGACGTCACCTTCGGCAAGACACGCTCCACCGACGACGAGGGCATCTACACCGTCGTGTACGAGTACGAGCAGCGGGACGTCGGCCTCGAAGCCGGCAAGCTCGCACTTCAGATCATCTGCTCGCGGCTCCCCGATGGCATCCGCCCGGAGCGGTCGGTGCCGGACGACTTCGACCTCACGGAGGCGCTGGATGACTTCATCCGCTTCGCGCAGCGCCGCGCGCTCGGTCCGAGCACGGCGTCGCTCGTGAGGGCGGCGGAGGAGCGTGGCATCCCGTTCCTGCGGCTCAACCGCTACAGCCTCGTGCAGTTCGGCCACGGCAAGTACCAACGCCGCATCCAGGCGACCGTGACCAGCGAGACGCGCCACATCGCCGTCGAGATCGCGAGCGACAAGGAAGAGACGAACCATATCCTGGGGGACCTCGGGCTGCCCGTGGCGCGCCAGATGCTCGTCCATGGCGAGGAGCGTGCGGTGCGCGCCGCCGAGCGCATTCGCTACCCGGTCGTCGTGAAGCCGCTCGATGCGAACCACGGCCGCGGCTGCTCGACCAACCTCACCACGCCGGATCAGGTGCGCGTCGCCTACGCGGCCGCCCGTGAGCACGCGCGCTCCGTCCTCGTCGAGAGCTTCATCGAGGGCTTCGATCACCGCATGCTCGTCGTGAACGGCGAGCTGGTCGCGGTCGCGCAGCGCGTACCCGGCCACGTCGTTGGCGACGGGACGAACACCGTCGAGGCGTTGGTCGAGATCACCAACGCCGATCCGCGGCGCGGCATCGGCCACGAGAAGGTGCTGACGCAGCTCGAGTTCGATCATCAGGCGCTCCGGCTCCTCGAGCAGAACGGCTTCGCGCGCGACAGCGTGCCTGCCGAGGGCGAGGTCGTCTGGCTGCGCACGACCGGCAATCTGTCTACGGGCGGTACGGCCGCAGATGTCACGGACAGCGTCCACCCCGACAACCGTCAGATGGCGATCCGCGCCGCCGAGGCCGTCGGGCTCGACGTGGCGGGTGTGGACTTCCTGACGACCGACATCTCGCGCTCCTACGCCGAGACGGGCGGCGCCATCTGCGAGGTCAACGCCGCGCCCGGCTTCCGCATGCACGTGGCGCCGAGCGAAGGCACTCCGCGTGACGTCGCGGGCGCGGTCATGGACATGCTCTTCCCGCCGGGCTCGCCGAGCCGCATCCCGATCGCGGCGGTGACGGGCACGAACGGCAAGACGACGACCGTACGGATGACCGCGCACATCTTCAAGATGGCCCACCACGCCGTGGGCCTCGCCACGACGGACGGCGTCTACATCGACGGCCACGCGACGGTCGTGGGCGACCTGACCGGTCCCTCGGCGGCGCGCATGGTCCTGCGCGATCCGTCGGTGGACGTCGCGGTGCTCGAGACCGCGCGCGGCGGGATGCTCAAGCGCGGCATGGGCTACCGGCGCTGCAACGTAGGTGCCGTGCTCAACGTGCAGGCCGACCACCTGGGGCTGCGCGGGGTCGACACGCTGGAGCAACTCGCCCAGGTGAAGCGCATCGTCGTCGAGACGGCGCAGGATACGGCCGTGCTCAATGCGGACGACCCGCTCTGCCTCAAGATGGCGGCGCACTCCGATGCCGAGAACCTCTGCTACGTCACAATGAACCCGCAGCATCCGCTCGTGCGGGAGCACATCCGCTCCGGGGGCTGCGCGGTCGTACTCGAAGAGGGCATCCGCGGCCACCGGATCGACATCCACGAGCACAACGCGCACATGCCACTGCTCTGGACCAGCGAGATCCCCGCCACGCTCGACGGACGCGCGATGCACAACGTGCAGAACGCGATGTTCGCCGCGGCCATCACCTTCCGGATGGGCGTATCGCTCGAGGACGTGCGCACGGGCCTCAAGACGTTCGACACGACGTGGTTCCAGGCTCCCGGTCGGATGAACATCTTCGATGAGCATCCCTTCAAGGTCATCCTCGACTACGGTCACAACCCCTCCGCCGTCCAGGCCATGGTCGATCTCGTCGACCGGCTGGACGTGAACGGCCGTCGGATGGTCGTACTCGCGGCCCCTGGCGATCGCCGTGACGAAGACGTCGCCGAGATTGCCGGCATCGCGGCCGGTCACTTCGACCACTACGTCCTGCGGCGCGACGACACGCTGCGCGGCCGCGGGGCGGACGAGATCCCGGAGATGCTCGCGAAGCACCTGCGGGAGGCCGGCGTCGACGAGGCACGGATCGAGATCATCCCCGACGAGGCGAGCGCCGTCGACGCGGCCCTCGCCCGCGCCGGCCAGGATGACCTCCTGCTGGTCTTTGGCGACGACATCGGTCGCTGCTGGCGGCAGATCACCGAGTTCACGCCGTCCGGTGAGCGCGCCGCCGCCGCCTCGACCGTCACGCCCTTGCCCCCGCCCGTACCTATGGCCGCGGTGGACGTCGGCGCGCAGGAGTTCGTGCACGACGAGCGCGGGGTGCACCTCGCGCGTGACGTCGAGGACTCCGACTAGGGGCCCACGTGAAGCTCCTCGACTCCAGGCGCCTCACCGGCGCGAACCTGATCATGCAGGGCCCGGGGCCCGTCATGGACATCGAGGCTTCGGATGCCGAGGTCGGGAGCGTGGTTGCCGCCTGGCGCGCGCGTCTTGGTCGCATGCTTCCGGCGCTCGGCTGGGAGGCCGCGACGCTGGTGGAGCGTCGCTTCCCTGGCGGCATCAGCCTGGCCTTCGACGCGCCGATCGACGTGCTCTACGCCGCGTGCGAGGTCAACGAGTGGGCGCTCGAAGGCGGCGACTTCGATGCGGCACGGGAGCGTCTGACGAAGGCGATCGAGGACGAGGCTCGCCCCGCGCTGCTGGCCCTGCGCGACGCCGCGGCGGCACGTGGCGTTGCGTTCCTGTGGGACGACGATGACGTCTCCGTGGGCTTGGGGACGGGCTGCCGCACGTGGCCTGTCGACGGTCTGCCCGCTCCAGCCGACGTGGATTGGGCCTCCGTGCACGACATCCCCGTCGTGATGGTCACCGGCACGAATGGCAAGTCCACGACCGTGCGGTTGCTCGCCGCCATGGTGACCGCCGACGGCAAGGTGCCGGGGCTGTCCTCCACGGACTGGATCCGTGTCGGCGATGACGTCATCGACACGGGCGACTACTCCGGTCCGGGGGGCGCGCGCGCCGTCCTCCGAGATGCGCGCTGTGAAGTCGCGCTCCTCGAGACCGCGCGCGGCGGCATGCTGCGGCGTGGTCTGGGCTTCGAACACGCCGACGCGGTCGCGGTGCTCAACGTCGCCGAGGACCACCTGGGCGAGTGGGGGATCGGCGACCTTGCTGGTCTTGTCGAGACGAAGTTCCTCGTCGAGCAGGGCCTGCGGGACGGCGGCACGCTGATCCTGAACGCCGACGAAGCGCCGGTGCGCGAGCGCGGCCGGCGTTCGGGCGCGACGTCGAAGCTCTGGTTCAGTCTGGACGCCGGCAATCCGGTCGTCCGTGAAGCCGACGGCGCCGCGTTCGTCGATGGCGACGGCTTCCTGTGCTTGCGCCGCGGGGGCGTCGTCGATGCCCTCGTTGCCGAGGCGGCTGCGCCGGTCACGCTCGGGGGCAAGGCACGCTTCAACACGTCGAACGCCCTGGCCGCCGCGGCGCTCGCTACCTGCGTTGGGATCGCCCCGGAGGCGATCCGCGCCGGGCTCACCACGTTCGAGAGCTCCCCGGCGCTCAACCCCGGGCGCGGCAACCTGTTCGAGATCGACGGCGTCTCGGTGCTGGCGGACTTCGCCCACAACCCCCATGGAGCGCACGCTCTTCTGACGATGGCGCGCGCCTTCGGGGCGTCGCGCATCGCCGTGCTGCTCGGCCAGGCCGGGGATCGCACCGACGACGAGGTGCGCAGCCTCGTCGAGGCGACTTGGGCGGCGAAGCCGGACCTGATGATCGTGAAGGCGATGGCGCGCCAGCTCCGCGGGCGGCCCGAGGGCGAGATGACGGCGCTCATCGAGAGCGAGCTGCTCCGCGCGGGGGCCCCGGCCGATCGCATCGAGCACGCCGCGTCGGAGCTGGAGGCCGCCGAGCGCGCCCTGGCCTGGGCACGTCCCGGCGACCTGCTGCTGCTCCTCTTGCATGCGCAGCGCGCCGAGGTCCTGGACCTGCTCGCGACACGCGCCGGCGTCTGATCGTTGCGCCCCGGCGCCCACCCGGGCGCGAATACCGCAGATCCGGCGAAAGGCCCTCCGCGCAACGCCGCTGGAGGTGTTGTGAGGGCACCTTGACGAAGCGCAGTGACGATCATCCGCTGGCCATGTCGCACACCGGATCGTTCGGTGAGGCGGCGACAGCCGCCGGCGCGCGGCCCGTGTTCCGGGCGCGCCACCGCCGGCATGCGCGGCTCGCCCGCCTCTGGCCGCTCGTCGCGATGCTGCTCCTGGTGCTCGGCCCCGTCGCTGGCTGGCTCGCGTACAACCTCGCCGCGGACACGATCGAGCAACGCACGCAGCTGCGCTTCGAAGAAGAGCTGCAGTTGCGGGCCCAGAAGATCCAGGAGCAGATCACCTCCTACGCCGAGGTCCTGCATTCATGCCACGGGCTGTACGACGCGTCCGAGCACGTCACGCAGGCGGAGTTCGGGACCTTCACACAGCAAGCGCGCGGTCGCCATCCCTGCATCGACGCCGTGGCATGGGCGCCGCGCAGCGAGATCGATGGTCAGCCGAGCTTCCGCCTTGCCTACATCGAGCCGCTCGAGAGGCACCGCCAGCTGCTGCGCATGGATCTCCTCGAGAGCGACGGCATCCGCCAGGCCCTGCAGGCGGCGCTGGGCGAGACGCAACCCGTGATCACGGCACCGGTGGTCGGAGCGCTCTCCGGCCACTCTGCCTCGGCGCACGGGCTGCTGGTTCTGGCCGTGCACGCCATTCGCAGCGACGGCAGTCAGGGCGCGCCGCGCGGGGCCGTCGTGCTCTCGTTCGACTTCGCGGACCTGATGGCGGCCGGTAGCGTGGCTGGGAGTCCGCGCGGCATGCGCCTCTTCTTGTTCGACGTGACGGCCGGCGACACGGCGCAACTCGCCGGCGTCGACGGCAAGGTCACGGAGGTCGCCCCGGGCTTCTCGGCCCAGACCCAGCTGGAGGTGGGGGGGCGGACGTGGCGCTTGAGCGCGCTTCCGACCCAGCACTTCCTGGCTCTGCACGAAAGCCGCGCGCCGCTGGGCATCGCGGCGGCCGTGTTCCTCGTCTGGGAGCCACTTGCGGGTCTTCTCCTCGCGCTCAGCCACGCGTCACGCAGCAACGCCGTTCGTCGCCAGGGCCGCAATGTGGCGCGCATCATGCAGAGCCTCGGTGAGGGCGTGGTCGTGGCGGCCGCTGACGGGCACGTACGTCTGGCCAACGCGGCCGCGCGCGTGCTCTTCGGCACTGTGATGGACGACAAGAGTGCGCGTGACTTCGAGCGCGCCGTGCGTTTCGAGCGCGGGGACGACAAGGGCCCCTTCCTGTCGGAGGACGCTCCCCTCCGGCGCGCGATGCGAGGTGAGGTCTTCGACCAGGAACGGTGCATCGTCTACACGCCCTCGCGGCCCTCCGGCGTGCACGTGAGTGTCAACGGCAGCCCGCTTCGGGACGAGTGGGGCAACCTGCTGGGTGGTGTCCTCGCGATTCGCGATGACACGGAGCGGCGTCAGGCCGAGGACGAGCTGCGCGCGAAGGACGCGAAGCTGCGCCAGCGTCAGGTGGAGATGGACCTCGCCGCCGACGTGCAGAAGGGGTTCTACCCGTCCGCGCCACCCGACCTCGAGGGCCTCGACGTTTCCGGAGCCGTGCGGCCCGCGGACGAGACGTGCGGCGACTACTACGACTTCCTCGAGCTTCCGGATGGTTCGCTCCTGCTCGCCATCGGCGACGTGAGTGGCCACGGCCTGGGCCCGGCGCTGGTCATGGCGGAGACGCGCGCCTACGTGCGTTCGCTCGCCCGGGCGGGAAACTCACCGGGCGAGATCCTCGAGCTCTGCAACGCGCAGCTCTGCGCTGACCTGGCGGACGATCTCTTCGTGACCATGCTGCTCATCCGCGTCAGCAAGGACGCCCGGCAACTCAGCTACGCCAGCGCGGGGCACACCCCGGCGCTGCTCCTGTCTGCGGACGGGGACCTCAAGCGCGAGATGGCCCGCAGCGGCCCTCCGCTTGGGATCGTCGAGGGGGCTCGCTACCGCATGGACGAAGGCACGGCCTTCGAGGATGACGACGTGCTGATCCTGATGACCGACGGTGTCACCGAGGCCGCGTCGGACGACGGGTCCTACTTCGAGGAAGAGGGCGTGCTGGAGGCGGCTCGTCGGCACCGCCAGCACGGCTCGGCGCGCATCCTGCGCGAGATCCATGGGGCGCTCGATGGCTTCGCCGGCGAGCGGAGTCGTCGGGATGACGTCACCCTCGTCGTCTGCAAGCGCACGGCGATGGTCGAAGCACCCGTGCACCGCGGCTTCCCCGCCACCAGGCGCTAGGTCGCAGGCATCTGGCTGGTTGCGCTTCCTGCCCGGACCCTGCAGGATGCGCGCGTGCGCCTCCTCTCGTTGCTCATCGTCTCGCTGCTGATCCTCCACGGCGCCACCGCTGCGTACGCGAAGTGGGGCGCGGACATCAACGCGGGCGCCGGGCCGCGCTTGATCGAGGACGTGGCTCCCGTCCTCGTGCGGATCGTGCGCGCGCCGGAGGCCGCACGGGACGCGCTCATCGCCAAGGCGGTACAGGACTACGGCCTGGCGGCGATCGAGGCGATCAAGCGCTTTCGCAATCCCGAGCTGCGGCCGCTCTTCCTCGCGCTGGCGCGGCATGACGACTGGACGGTGCGACACCGGGCGCTGTACGCGCTCGAGTACTACGGCGGCGCGGCCGCGCTCGAGGCGGCGCTGTCGAACGTGGGGCATCCTGAGCGGCGCTTGCGCGAGAAGGCCGTCATTGCCTGCATCAAGCTGTGGGACAAGCGCAAGCTGCCCGCCGTGATCAAGGAGCGCGTGGCGCGGGAGGAGGACTTCCACGTGCGGCGCTGCCTCGACGCGCTCGAGCGACGCATCGCGGGCAAGCTGGCTGGCGCCAAGGTGCACGCCGAGCACGTGGAGACGCGGCCGGATGGGCTGATGCTCACGCCCTTCCTCAGCGGCATGAACAACGCCTCGAAGGTCGCGCCGGGCTACAAGGCCAAGGCCGAGATGCGGCAGGGGGGTGGAAGCGCCGCCAAGCTGCCTGCCGCTGCACGCTGGGTCAGGCCCCTGCTTGGCTATGGCGACGAGGTCGTCACGGGAACGAGCCTGCAACCCTTTGCGAACCTCCGGCAGAACGGCAAGGTCTATCACACGGGCCACGACGTCGGCGCTTCGCTGGATGGCGCCGGCTACTACGCTCCCGCGTCCGGCGTCGTGAAGATGGTCCACACGGGGAGCGACATGGGGACGATGCTCGTCGTCCAGCATCACGTCGGTGGCAAGGCGGTCGTCAACGGCGTCTACATGCACGGAGGCGACACCGTCTTCGTGAAGGCCGGCCAGGTCGTCACGTGTGGGCAGCTGCTCGGCACGATGGGCATGAGCTACAGCATCGAGAACGGCGGGCACTACGCGCATCTGCACTACGGCATGTACCCGGGCCCGTTCTCCGTCACGCACAACTACGGCTACAAGGCGGTGAGCGCGGGGCTCTCGGACTGGTACGACCCGGCGGCGTTCCTCGCCGCCTGGACCGCACGCACCAAGCCGATCGTCCCCGAGGTGCGCCTGCTTGCGCCGGCTCTGGCGAAAGCCCGCGTGCTTCTCGCGCGCGGCGCCTACGGCGGTGCGTACGCGCAGGCGCAGGCCGTCGCCTCGGCCGCGGGGGAGGAGGGCGTCCGGTTGATCGCGGCCCTCGAAGCGGCGCCGAGCGAGGCGGCCACCCGGGTCGAGAAGCTCCGCGCCGACGGCTTCCCCTCCGACGCCCAGCGGCGCCTCGGCGAATATGCCACGGCTTTGCGCGGCGTGCCGGGGGCGGATGCGCTCGCGACGAAGCGTGCGGCGTGGAGCAAGGACAAGGCGTTCAAGGCGGAGCTCAAGGCCGACAAGGACGTCCTCGCCGCACTGCGCAAGGCCGCCAAGCTGAAGACGCCGGCCCAGGTGCGGGCGCTGTGGACCAAGTTGCTCGAGAAGCACAAGGACACGCCCGTCGCGGCACGCATCCAAGCCCAGCTCGACGCGAAGTAGGTGGCCGGCCGTCCGCGGCCTCCCAGGGCTTCCCGCGGCGTCTACTCGCCTACGGCGTCCACGCGCACGTGCCCGTCGGGCGCGATCTCGATGCGCAGGACGTTGGGGTGGCAGCAGACCGGGCAGTCCTCGACGTACTCCTGTGAAGCTCCCTGCGTCACGTCGATCGGCACGACGATGGCTTCGCCGCAGGCGTCGCAGGTGTAGGTCGCTTCGTCTTCCATGGCGGTCAGCCCACGCCGCCGTAGGCCACGCCCGAGAGGTCGGCCATGTCCTTGCGGAAGGTCGTCAGGTCGTCCACGCGGAACTGATCGAGGTGGGTGTGACCGCAGGCGCGCGCAAGCACCTGCATGAGCCCGACCGATGCCTCGAAGAAGTTCGCCAGGCGCCCCGCGGCAGCCTGCACCGGTAGGCGCGCGCGGAGATGCTCCTTCTGCGTCGCGATGCCGACAGGGCAGTTGTTCGTATGGCACGCCCGCATGCCGAGGCACCCAATCGCCTGGAGCGCCGAGTTCGCGACGGCGACGCCGTCCGCGCCCAGCGCGAGCGCCTTCGCGAAGTCTGCCGGCGTCCGCAGGCCGCCGGTTGCGATCAGCGTTACGCCCTCGGCGCCGGCCTGATCCAGGTGCCGGCGCGCTCTCGCGATCGCGGGGATCGTGGGCACCGAGATGTTGTCGCGGAAGATCAGAGGCGCTGCGCCCGTACCACCGCCGCGGCCGTCGAGGATGATGTAGTCGACGCCGATGCCGAGCGCCGTATCGATGTCCTTCTCGATGTGCTGGGCGGAGAGCTTGTAGCCGATGGGGATCCCGCCAGTCCGCTCGCGCACCTCGGCGGCGAAGTCGCGGATCGGTTCGGGCCCCTCCCAGTCTGGAAACCGCGACGGCGAGACGGCCGGCGTGCCGGGCTCGAGCCCGCGGACCGTAGCGATCTTGCCCTGCACCTTCTCACCCGGCAGGTGCCCACCCGTGCCCGTCTTGGCGCCCTGGCCACCCTTGAAGTGGAAGGCCTGCACCTTGGCGAGCTTGTCCCAGCCGAATCCGAAGCGCCCCGAGGCGAGTTCGTAGAAGTAGCGCGAGTTCGCGGCCTGCTCCTCGGGCAGCATGCCGCCCTCACCCGAGCAGATGCCAGTGCCCGCGCGTTCTGCCCCGAGGGCGAGGGCGACCTTGGCCTCCTCGGACAGGGCACCGAAGCTCATGTCCGACACGAACAGCGGGATGTCCAAGCGCAGCGGCTTCTTCGCGTTCGGGCCGATCACGAGGTCGCTGCCGACCGCGACGTCATCCAGCTGAGGCTGTGTCGCCAACTGGGCGGTGACGAACTGGATGTCGTCCCAGCTGGGCAGTTGGCGGCGCGAGACGCCCATGGCGGCCACGGGGCCGTGGTGACCGACCTTGGCGAGGCCGTTGGCTGCGAGCTTCTGGATGAGCTTGACGTGCGGCTCGTCGGGTGTCCCTGTCGGGTCCTGGAACGCACCCTGATAGCCATCGCGTTGGAAGGGTTGGGGGTGCCGGCGCTCGAACGCCGCGATCTCCGCGCGATCAACGAACACGCCGTCCTCTTCGACCCAGACGCGGAAGGTGGGGAGGGCCTCCTTGTTGTCGTAGGCACTCACCCCGGTCCGGAACCTGAAATCCCAGCCGTGCACGCCACAGATGAGGTCGTCGCCCTGGACGGATCCGTCCGCGAGGAGCGCGCCGCGGTGCAGGCACCTGCCGTAGAGGCAAAACACCTCGTCGCCCTCGCGGACGAGCACGAGATCGGTGTTGCCGACCAGGATGCCGTGCGGGGCGCGCTCGGTCAGGCCGCTCCATGTGGCCACCTGCAGGGACGTTGTCTCGGCGCTGTTCATCTCGAGGCTCCTCCGGGGGGCAGGAGACTAGCAGTACGTCACGTGTCCTACTGTGCGCATCTGCCACGCCCGCGTTCTCCGGCGTAAAGGGGAGCGCGTTGCAGGATCGCACACCCGAGGTCACGCGAGAGCGCGGCGGCGCGGCAGAGGCCAAGATTCTGCCGTCTCGCACGGTTGTAACAAGTACGCCTCGCTGGCGCGCAGCTTGCGCCGCGACCGGCACCTCCGCGCCGACGAAGCACCTCCCTGCAGTACGCGCAATCCAGCGCGCGCGGGATCCAACGTGCGGAGCACGTGTTCTGGGGAAGGACTGCCTGCGCTTGTGCGCCAGGACAGGGAGACATTGCATGCCTACCGCACCGCTACGCGCCCTCACCGTCGTCATCGTCATCTCGCTTGCGCTGCTCGCCACGTCCTGTGGTGGAGGCGGCATCGCAGCGAAGGAGATGGTGCTCCTCGAGCTGCAATACCTCGACCGGAGCCTGGCGCCCACGGCGCCCACCGGCACGACGAGCCTGCCCCGCAACGCCTTGATCGGGCTCGTCTTCTCGGAACGCGTCGACCCCACCTCCGTGAACCCGCAGACGGTGCGCTTCCGCTTCGGCCCTTCGTTCCAGAGCGTGCCCGCAGGCTCGTTCCAGATCGTCGGCAACCAGGTCCTCTTCGATCCGACGCTGACGAGCCAGGGTCAGCCGAACCCCGGTGGGTTGGAGCCCGTGACCCAGTACACGGTGAGCCTGCCTTCGGTGGGGGAGCAGGCGAGCGTGCTCGAGAACCTCGACGACGATCCCAACCTGCGAACCTTCTTCACGCAGTTCACGACGACGGACGGTTGGCTGCGGGACCTCAGCCCGCCGCGGCTCCTACGTCTCGTCTGGGCGCCCGACGTCGACGAGCTGACGGGCAACGTGCCCGGCAACGGTCTCCTGGGGATCGAGTTCGAGGAGCCGATGGACCCGGCGTCCTTCCGTCAGGGCCGCCTCACGGCCGGCGGCAGCATCGACATCCGCTACGTCGACGACTCGGGCTCCGGCGGCATCAACGCCCTCAACGGATTGGCGGGTAGCGAGATCGACGGCTCGTTCACGCCCAGCCCCGACTGGAAGACCTTCTGGTTCAAGCCGCTCTTCTCCTTCGGCGACCAGAAGTTGGTCTTCACCGTCGCTGCGTTCCAGGGCCTGCGAGATCTCTCAGGCAACTTGCTCTCCAACCCCGGCAGCTTCGGCCCCTTCACGTGCGACGGGTTGGGTATCGCGACCGGCAAGACGATCAAGGAGCACTTCCTGAACACGGACAACCGCGATGGCGCTGCGTCGGATGCCGATTGGGGCTCCACCGAAGAGAGCCAGCTGCTCGGTCTGCCCGTGACCAGCCGGCAGGTCGGGATCTACAGCTACCGCGAGACCGACAATGGGACCACCGACGGCATGGGTGGACGAGGCTCGGACCGCGGGCAGTACGCACCGCTCGCCGAGCCGCTCATCGGCGCCAGCCTCAACCAGATGAACCCCAACATCGCGCCGCCGACCGCCGTGGGCCGTCGCGTCATGTGGAGCTTCCCGGCCGAGAAGATCGGCGAGAAGGGATCGATCACCGGTGTCGCCTGGGGACCTGACAGCAACGCCACGTTCGCCGCGTTCTACCAGAGCGTGAAGCTGCGGATCGGCTACCAGAAGGACGACAACGCCTCGCTCTCGCCCACCTTCAGCGGCAACTACGCGGGGCAACCGGCACTCATCTACGACGGTAGCTACCTCGTGCAGCAGCTGGCCGACGTCGGCAACACTCCCGGGGAACCGCAGTGGCAACCGCTTGGTGGACAGCAGGGCGGCCCCGGCGGCGCTTGCGCCAACCCCGCCGTCGCACACTGGAACGATCCGCTGTTCGCGTCGACCGGTTGGTACGACTGGCCGGAACTCACGACGTTCTTCGAGTGGGATCCGGACGGCAGCGCGGCGACGAGCAAGAAGGTATTGATCTTCGATGCGTCCGTCAGCGAAGGGGACACGCACCAGCAAGTCCGCGGGTGGCTTGGCATGACCTTTCCCTGTTCGGGCACGCCCATCCTGGGCATCCCCAACACACGCATGTACGGGGAGCGGGAAGCCGAGGTGCCGAATCCGTCGCCGAACCCCGCGGCAGGCGTGCTCAACCCCGAGCCCGCGACATCGGACACGCGCTTCACGATCACGCGACGCATCAGCACCGCGCAGTCCAAGTTCTTCGGACCTGGCTTGGGTGACAACACGACGTTCGACGACGACACGGACTACGCGCCGGCGATCCTCAGCCCGGCGGTCCAGCCAGGCGGCGCGCTCGTCGAGATCGAGTACCAGGGCGCCGACGCCTTCGATACGGACCCCCAGGGCAACCAGATCGTGAACCAGGCGGCGCCGTTCACGGCGGATCCGGTCACGGGCCAGCCGACGTGGGTCAGCGACATCGACAAGTGCGACGGCATGAAGCACATCCGCTTCCGGCTCCGCCTGATTGCCAACCTCACGAGCCTCGCCGTGCCCAAGGTCGACAAGGTCGTCATCCCGATGACCGCCGACTAGGTCTGGGGCGGAAGCCCCGGACCCGATCAAGCTTTCCCGGGCTCTGTTCTAGTAGAGGACGCCCCAGGAGAGCCGATGCCCCAACGACACCTCCGCGCAGACGAGCTGCTGTGCCACGGTGCATTCGTCAGGCGGCTGGCGCACAGCCTCGTCCGTGATCCGCACGTGGGAGACGACGCGGCCCAGGAGACGTGGCTGGCCGCCGTCCGGACGCCGCCGCCCTCGGATCACCCGGCCCGGCCGTGGCTCGCGACCGTCGTGCGCAACGCGGTGCGACGTCGGCACCGCGGCGAAACACGACGGCGCGCTCGTGAAGAGGCCGCCGCGCGGCCCGAGCAGACACCGCCCACCGTCGATCGTGTCGCCCGACGGGAGATCCTCCAACGCGTCGTGACGGCCGTACTGGGGCTGGAGGAGCCCTACCAGACCACGGTGCTCATGCGGTACTACGACGACCTGCCGCCGCGTGTCATCGCGGATCGCATGCGGGTCCCGGTCGAGACGGTGAAGAGCCGTCTCAAGCGCGGCACCGCGCGTGTGCGCGCGCGCCTCGACGACGGCTGTCCTGGGGGCCGTACCGAGTGGCTTGCCGCCCTCGTCCCCTTCGCCGGCCTGCAGGCCGGATCCACGGTCACCGCGGCCGCAGGAGCCTACGCCATCATGAGCAAGCTGAAGATCCTGGGGTTGGTCCTCGTACTGCTGCTCGGCGGCTACCTTGCCGTGGTCCTCCTGGGGGACGAGGGCGACGCCCCTGAGCCGGGTCCGCGCGAGCTCGCTGCGCTGCCGTCAGACGACACGCCGCCGCCTCCGGTCGGGGAGCCGCGAACGGGCCTCGACGTTCGCGGGCGGCCGGCACCGCAAGCGCTACGCGCGGACCGAGCCCAACGCGCTGCGGCGGCTGCCCCCAAGAAGGCGCCCAAGAAGAAGGATGTCCCGCGCAACGAACTGAGCAAGGAACAGATCGCGGAGCTCGCAACCGAGACGGCGCGGAACGTGGTCGAGGGTGTCGTCGTCCGGGGCAAGGAACCCGTTCGTGGCGGCAACCTCCGCGTGTGGCACGGCGGTGATACGGCGGTCCGCGCGAGCCAGGACCCGGCGCTGACCCAGCGCTTGCAGGACGACGGGACGTTTCGTATCGAAGGGCTGAAGGACGGTCGCCATCTGCTGGAGGTCGAACTCGCTGGCGGTGCGAAGAGGCTGGTTTCCCTCTACCTGGATCCCAAGCGCAAGAGCAATCGTCGCGTCGTCGTCCTCCTTGGCAGCGCTTCGTTCGAGGGGCACCTCTACGACGCCGACGGTAGGCCGCTGGGACGCAAGACCGTCCAGGTGAGCGGCACGACCGCCGGCACCTCGATCACGCTCGAAGCGACCACGGCTCCTGATGGCTCGTGGTCCGTGAGCGGCGTGCCGGCCGGGGCGTTCTGGATCGCCGCCGTCCCTCCGAACACGTCGCCGAAGAAGATCGTGTACTGGATGAAGCAACGGGTTGTCGCCGAGGGCGCGACGGAGGTCGTCGTGCTGGGGCGGGACCCGCGCGTCGCGACCTGGCATGGGCACGTCACCGGCTCCCGTGGACGCGCCATCCTGGGTGGCGGCTTCATTCAACTCGTGAAGGACGCAGGCGAGGACGGACCCGCGAAGGTGATCACCCTCGACTACGACGGACGCGGACGTATCCGCGCCGCCGTGCCGCGCGGTACGTACACCGTCGTGCTGGGACCGCCGGGGCACCAGCGCGAGCGCATCGTGGCGAAGAAGCCGCTGGTGATCCGCTCGGCCGATGTGCATCAGGACATCGTGCTGCGGGGCGCGCGCGTGACGGGGCTCGTGACGATGGGCGCGAGCGGCAAGGTGATCTCGAGCACGAGCCAACGGATCTACTTCAAGCGCAAGGGCGACAAGTCCAATCGCAAGCAGGCGGTCTTCCTGAACGAGGACGGCACCTACCGCATCGACGGCCTCAAGCCTGGGTCCTACGTCGTGAGCGGGTACCCCTTGCAGCTGAAGGACGCGCGCGGCGATCCCATGCGGTTCGAGATCCCTAGCGAGGCCACTCGCTTGGACGTCGATCTCCAGGCCGTCTACGAGCCGAAGACGAAGTAGCGCTCGGCCGCCACCGGGTTTCCCGGTTTTCTTCTACGGGTAGCACCTCCGGACCGCGTGAAGAGGATGCGGGCCCGATCAGCCAGGGCTTGCAGCCCTCTGCTGTTCGGAGATTCCCATGCGATCCATGCTGCTTCCGGTCCCGGTTCTCGCCCTCTTCGTCTTCGCCCTCGTCGGGGGCACAGCCTGCGGAGGCGGCGGCTCCGGCGCGCCGCTGGCGCCCATGGCCTCCGTCGCCGGCATGGTGGTGAAGGACCCGGTTGCGGGATGCGACCTGCGCGTCTGCGAGGTGGATCCCGCGACCGGTGCGGTCGGCGCGGCGACGCTCGGCGCGGCGCGGTCCGCCGGGGGGGGCACGTTTGCCTTCGACTTCTTGGCCGCGCAGGGCGGCATCTATGCCCTGTCCGGCTCGGGGGGCGCCTTCGCCAACCGCGCGACGGGCATGCAGGACAGCCTCGGTGCCTTCGATCTGCGCGGCATCTTCTGCGTGGAGTCCGGCGGACGCGCCGACGCGAACCTCACGGTGATGAGCACGATGGTCGCGTTCCGCTTCCAGCATCTGCGCAGCATCCGGCCCTACATGCCGGCCAAGTTGCTGTTGCGTCTCGCCAAGGCCGAGATGTCCTACGCGTTCGGCATCACGAACGTGGACGCGTGTCCGGACCCGGCAGGAACCGCCGACCAAGTGAAGCTCTGGCTGCTCGATGTCGGTCTCGTGCAGATGGCCATGGACCTCGGTGTCCCGGCCGCGGAGTTGATCCGACTCTTCAGCGAAGATCTGATGGACGGGCGACCCGACGGCCTCGTCTGCGGCGAGACGACGGCCTTCGCAAGCGGGAGCCCGTGGCGACCGGACAGCCTCACGTTGCTGCGGACGGCGATCGGTCTTTGGCTGGCCTTCAACCCGCTCAACGACACGGGCATTGGGACGGGCGACCCGATCTACCTTGCGCTCGTCGGCTCGTTGGACGTGTTCGTCCTGCGCGCGGCGCTGGGTACGTTGCCGCGCATCCTCTCGTTCACGAAGCGTTTCGTTCCGGAAAGCGGCGGCAGCGATGTCGGGGCCTACATCGCTCCGTATCCGGCGCCCGGCAACATCGATATCGAGACCCTGGACTTCGACGGCGACGTGCTGGCGGTCCACGTGCCGACGGGTACCACCACCGACGCCGACGGCGTGCATTGGCTCCCGTTCGTCACGCCCCCTGCCGCCAAGGGGCTTCACTACGTGCTGGCGAGGGACCGTACGACAGGCCTGTTCGACGCCGAGCCGCTGCACATGTGCACGCCGGGACTGACGCAGCTCCAGGACGTTCGCCCGAAGCGCATCATCGTCACGGGTGGCTCGCTCGTGAAGGTCATCGGGTCCGGCTTCGACGCCGCCAACCCGCCGAACGTCAAGATCGGGGGCAAGGTCGCTGCCGTGGAGCAGGTGCTCTCGCCGTACTGCGTACGCGTGTGGGCACCCGAAGGTGAACGCGGCGCCATCGCGGATCTGGACGTTGACGGGATGGTCATCCCGGGCGCGTTCGTCTACTCGGGCCGCAGGCTGCCGACCGGCCTCGATGGCGACGACTTCCGCCGCTTCTCGGCGCGCTTCAGCACGGGGGACGGCGCCGGTGGGTCCGAGATCTGCGTGCTCGAGGGCACGCTCAACCTGACCGAGAGGTCGTACGACCTTCGCCGGCACCGGGCCGACGACGTCACGGCGCTCGGCGAGCGTCTCCAGGGCTTTCTCGATCTGATCATCAACGAAACCGGACCGGAGAGCGAACTACCGCTCGTGCCCGTCGGCAAGCGCGTCCTGCTGGACATCGGCATCGAGCTCGAGGTTGAACCGACCGTCGGCCCCTCCGACGACGACTTCCTCGAACTCATCGTCGCGCATGCGAAGCCGGACCATCCTGCCGTGCCGCCGTCGGGGATTGGTACGGGACTGCTCCTCGGCACAGGGACCAGCAAGCCGAAGATCTTGCGCACCTACGACGTCACGGGTACGTGCATCGAGCGGGGCCTTCGCACGGTGGTGCGCGGCCAGGCCACGTTCCGTGCCGATGGTCGCGTGTTCTTGAGCGGCGGCGTGAGCAGTCGCAACGCGGCGGGGCGAGCGTTCTTCTACCCGCTTGGCGCGGTCGGAGGCTACACGCTCGATGAGAGCGGTACGCTGGATCTGTCCAACCTGTCCGCGGGGCTGGGCTTCACGCTTGCGCGCGGCATCATGAGCCCGGGCGGTAGCACGGGCAGCGTCGTCCTGAAGGGGCCGGGCAAGCTCGTGCACCTGTTGCTGTCGGCGCGGCCGACTGAGCTCGATATGCCGGCCGATGCCTTCGGCCCCGACGTCGCATCGGCGGGGGCTCGCCTTGGCACCCCCGTCAGCGAGGTCCGCTTCGCCCGTACGAGTCTGCAGATCCGCGACGGGCAGTGCGTGATGCTCGGCGGCCTGCATCGTCTGGAGCACGAGGAGAGCACGGGCGACCTACGCCACGAGGAACTCGTCCGTGCCGTGCCCGGCTACGTCAGCTTCCACGGCCGCACGTCGTCGGCGAGCGGATTGTCCACCGGCGTGCTGGGTGAGAAGACCGCGCTCACGTGGGACGGCCTGCCGCAAGACGGTCTCGACAGCCTGGGCGACCTGGCGGGGAGCGGTCTCGGGTACGGGCTCGCCACGAGCGGGGACATGCTGGTCTCGGTACGTAGCTGGCGCTCCGACTACAAGGTGCTCGCCATGGGCATCGAACTCGAGCCCGACGCGACACCGACGCCCAACCCAGAACACCGCTCCGTGATGGAACTCGGCTGTCTCGTGCGCGAGACGAGCGAGGTCGATGTCGCGGGCATCACGTTTGCCATGGCGGCGAAGATGCGCTGGGACCGCTTGAAGCGGAAGGAGGTCGATCGTGACGCCGCCGGTGTGGTGACGACGACCATCTCCGGAAGCTCGAGCGCGTCGGGCTACGCCATGGTCGTGGCGGGCGGTGAGTTCTATGCCTTCGCCTGTCCGCTGCCGCCGGGCGGCACGAAGTGCTTCTTCCGCGGTTGCCTGACGTCGGACGGATCGTTCGGCATGGCGCGCAGCTCCGATGGCTTCGGTGCGCCGTGGCACGCGATCTTGCTGCGCAAGCCCCGCAGCGCCCCGCCCGTGGACGGCACCTACAACACGAAGTTCTTCTGTCACACGTTCGACGGGGCGGGCACGGCGTACGCCATCAACGGCGCCGGGACGTACGCGTTCGACGCCGGGCTGGGGACGCACGTGCAGGACACGTCGCAGGTCGCAACGTCGGAGACGCTCGCGACGATCCCCTCGGGGCCTGATACGTACCCCGGCACGTTCACCGTGGATGCGGATGGCTGCATCTTGATGACCACCGACTTCGGCGGGGGGTTCACCTCGGATCTGTGCGGTGCGGTGCACGAGAACGGGAGCTTCATCGTGACGATGGACCCCGAGCCTGCCGCCATCAACTGCCTCACGGTCTACACGCTGCGTGACGAGTCCGTTGGCGCGCCCGCGCTGACACCCGAGCGGGCCAAGCTCTGCGGCTTGCATCTGGCCTTCGACGGTGCGGGCGGCATCACCGCCGCGACGCGCGCGGGCAAGCAGATCATGAGGCCTGGGCTGCTGGATCGCTCCCTGCGAACCGCAACCTGGTCGAACGTGACGACGGGCGTGGCGATCGCGACGGAGATCCTCAGCGGACGCCCGCTCACGGTCATGCCCGGCCGGACGTTCACGGCGGATCTGGCCCTGGGACGCAGCTTGAGCGGCGCGCGGAGTTCCGCGACGCCCGTGCTGGGCTCGCAGAGCGAGTCGGGCGTGGCAGCACCGGCCGGCAGCATGAGCGTCACGCTCCGGCGGGGGAAGTAGCCCCGCGCCCGACCAGCCGATGTCGGCGGCGGCTATACTCCGGCCGCCCATGACGGATCCAGGCGACACCGAACCGCTGATGGCCCACCTGCCTCTGGTCTACGACCAGTTGCGCGGGCTGGCAGCGCGCCACCTGCAGCGGTCGGGCGGCGCGGCGCACACACTGCAACCAACAGCCATCGTTCATGAGGCGTGGCTGAAACTCGAAGGGTCGGGAGGCGCCGTCTGGGAGAGCCGCGCGCACTTCCTGGCGGTGGCGGCGAAGGCCATGCGGCAGATACTCATTGATCACGCACGCAAGAAGAACGCGCTGAAGCGGGGCCAGGGATTGCGCGCGATGACGCTCGACGAGCGCATCGCGCCGGGCCGCGCGGAGCGCGAGCGGACGTTCGACATCCTCGAGCTCGAGGATGCGCTTACCGAGCTGTCGGCACTGCAGCCGCGGCATGCCGCCCAGATCGAGCTGCGCTTCTTCGGGGGTTTGGAGGCGGCTGAGTCCGCCGAGGTGCTGGGTGTGTCCGTCTCCACCGGCGAGAAGGACTGGGCGATGGCGCGCGCCTGGCTGTTCCGCCGGCTGGGCGGTGTGACGTGAGCGCCGAGGCGGAGCAGTACGCTCGGCTCTACGATCTGTTCACCGAGCTGCGCGGCGCGGACGCGGCGCGGCGCGCGAGCACGATGGCCGATCTTCCGTCCTCGCTCCGCGACGAGTTGGAAGACCTTCTCCGGGTCGACGAGGCCACGAGCGACGGGGCGTCGGAGGTGCGTGTCCTCGCCTCGGTCGGTTCGGCCGCGGTGGACGCCCTCGAGGAGGCGGTCCCGGCGACGATCGGGCCGTACCGGATCGTGCGCCTGGTGGCGCACGGCGGTCAGGGCACGGTCTACCTGGCCGAGCAAGCGCAGCCCAAGCGCCACGTTGCGCTGAAGGTCCTCCGCGGTCTGTCCTTGCCGCCCGAGTCGCTGCGGCGGTTCGAGATCGAGACCGAGGCGCTCGCGCGCCTCGAGCATCCGTTCATCGCGCCCATCTACGACGCGGGTTCATCGGACACGGCCGATGGCCCCGTGCGTTACTTCGCGATGAAGTGGATCGAGGGCGTTCCGCTGGATGCCTTCGCCGCGTCCGCGTCGCTGGACGTACGCGGCCGCTTGGCGCTGATGGCCGACGTGTGCGCCGCGGTCGAACACGCACATCGCAAGGGGATCATCCATCGCGACTTGAAGCCGGCGAACATCCTCGTCGAGGCCGACAGCCGGCCGCAGGTGCTCGACTTCGGCGTGGCGCGCGCGACCGGGAGCGACCTGGACGCCGCCACGCTCGCCACGACGACCGGTCAGGTCGTGGGCACGCTGCAGTTCATGAGCCCCGAGCAGATCTCCGGCGATCCCGATGCGATCGACACGCGCAGCGATGTCTACGCCCTGGGGGTCCTGCTTCACCTGCTGCTCGTCGGTGAGGTGCCGCACGCCGGATCGATGCGTTCGGTCGCCGAGGCGGCGCGACGGATTCAGGAGGAACTGCCCACGTCCCTCGGGCGACGGGACGAGGCGCTACGGGGCGACGTCGAGACCATCGTGGCGAAAGCACTCGCCAAGGAGCCCGAGCGCCGCTACGGCTCGGCGGCCGCGCTGGAGGAGGATCTCCGGCGCCACCTCGCGAGCCAGCCCATCCTCGCTCGTCCGACGAGCGCGTTCTACGTGTTGGGCCGCTTTGCGCGACGTCGCACGGCGTTGATGGGCGCACTGTGCGCCTTGCTGCTCGCTCTCGTCGGTGGCGTCGTGATCTCCACGATCTTCGCGTCGCGCGCGCGCGAGCAGGCCCGGGAGGCGGAGGCGCGCGGCACGGCACTGCGCATCGAGACGGCTCGCAGTCGCATCACGGCTGCCGCGGCGGCGTTGGATGCTTCCGATCCGCGTACCGCAGGCGCTCTCCTGGATCAGGTTCCACCGGACCTGCGTGACTGGGTGTGGCGCGTCTTGCACGCCCGCACCGACCACAGCCTGGGCGTCGTGACGCTCGCTGGCGCCGGCCCGGAGACGCTGGTGCTCGCCGCCGCCGGCCACGCCCCCGGGGACAAGCTCGATCTGGTTGTCAGCGGGGTCTCGCCGAACGTCCCCAGCGCGTCCTGGCAGCGCGTCGACCTCCGGACGGGCGCCACCATCGCCTCGCGGGCGCTGCCGCCCGGCTTCGCCCACTGTCTCGCCGCGACCGGTGATCGCGTCGCCTTCGTCCGCGCGGGGGGCGTCATCGCGGAGGTCCGAACCCCGTCCGGCCGCACGACCAGCTTCCGCAAGGTCCGCGTGCGACGGCTGCTCGGCTACATCGGCGGCGGCACGAGCATCGCGGCCGTCGCCCGGGACGAGGGCGGGGGGCTCGAGCTGGTCCGTGTCGACGTGACCCACCAACAACTCGAGGGACGCTGGCCGATCGATGCACGGCCCACGCGCTTCGCGGCGGCGTCTCGTGGAGGTGCGTGGGCCATCGCGACCGAGACGGGCCACATCTGGGTGCTTCCCTCGGTCCCCGGCGCGGGCGCCACGCGCTCGGACGCCCACGAGGGACCGGTTGCCGACCTCGCGTTCACCGCGGACGGCGAGGACTTGGTCTCGGTGGGGGTGGACGGCGCCATCGTTCGGACGTCCGTGGCGCAGGTCACCTCCACGCCGGTCGGCGCCGTCGGCCGGACAGGGCCCGCAACGCTTGCGGCGGCTCCCACGGGCGCGCGCATGGCGCTGATGCTCGGCGACGGCACCCTGCGCGTGTTCGATTGCCGGCGCGCGAAGCCGGGCTTCAACCTGAACGGTCACGCCGAGGTGGCGCCCGGATTGCGCCCTGTATGGCTCGACGACGGCGAGCACCTGGTCTCCCTCACACGCACAGGCCGTCTGCGGCGGTGGCTCGGGTCGCGGCTCGCCATGGCGCCGACGTTGCGCGGCGGCGCTGGGGCGATCCTGGCCCTCGCGGCTTCGCCCGACGGGGTGCACGTTGCGGCGACCAGCATGACGGGGCGTCTCACGCTCTGGGACGTCGTGCGCCTCAGCGCGCGCGGTCACATCGACGTCGGCGTGACCACGGGCCTCGCCTACAGCGCGGATGGCGCGCGCCTGGCGGTCGCCACGCGGGACGGCGCCGTTGGATCCACCGTGCACGTCATCGACGCCATGACGGGCGCGGTCATGCGGTCGGACGCCGATGCGGGCGATGCGGAGGGCGACCTGCACGTCGGTCCCGCGCCGGCCTACGCGGTCACGCGTGTCGTCGCCGATCCCCTTACCAAGGACGTCGCGGCGGCGCACGTCTTTGCCGGGGGGGACCTGCGCGCCATCGCGACCGCTGCCCGCGGCATCGAGATCCGCAACCATGCGAGCGGCGTGCGATGGCTCAGCCTGGGCGGCCCGACACGCAGGACGACGTGCCTCGCTGTGCTCGGCGACGACGGCCCGCTCCTCGCGGGCGCCGAGGACGGAAGCATCCGGATCTGGCGACCGTGGAACGAGGCAGAGGCAAGCCGACGCAGAGCCGTGGCCGACCAGTTGATGTCGGGGATCGACGGATCCGCCTGGGGCGCGACCACGGTCTTGCGCCCTCGCGCGGCCGAAGTCGCGCCCGCCGCCCTCCTGGACGTTGAGCTCGTCGCCACCGGGCACGCGCCGCGCAAGCGACTGGTCCTGCGGGCGCCGAGCGAGGCCTTGGAGCTGCGCGCCTCGTGGGGGCATGGTCTCCAGATGCTCCTGGCCGGTGCGCCCATGGCGCCGATCGAGGTCGTTCCGACGTCCGCCGTCCTCGCGGCGGTGCCCGCGGCGCCCGGAGCCGACCAGACGTGGGATCTCACCGTCACTTCCTACGAGCGGGGCACGTCCACCGGTCCCGTCCGGCAAGAGGGCAAGCCCACAGACGAGGAGGTCGCGAGCGTCGTCGGCGCCCTCTGGTGTCCCTTGCCGAATCAGGCCGTCGGTGTCGGTGCTCGCTGGCGCGTGCACAGCGAGCGCCGCGGCATGGCAGGGCGTGAGCGCATCGACGGCGTGTTCGAACTCACCGCCTGGACGGAGGCCGGAGCCACCGTGCGTGCGACGTACGAGCGCGCATCGCCGGAGCTACGCAAGAAGCTGGCGGGGCTGCCAAGCACGGTCAAGGCGCGAGCGACGGAGGTGACCGAGGCGACGGAAGCGACTTTCGAACTCCGCGCGGGGCTGGCGCTGCCGGCGTCCGCCAAGATCGCGCGCAAGGTTGTCATCGAGATCGAGGTGGATGCGCGAGGCGTCAAGCCCATGCTTGGCTTCGAGAGTCGCAGCACGTTCGAGGTCCGTGTTCGGCGCCGCCCTTAGCCTCGCGCGAAGCTCGCGTGGATCGTCTGCCAGGTCGTCTCGTCCGAAGCCACGAGTAGGCCCGTGGCCGCGGTGTCCGCCGGTTCGTAGGGGCGTCCGTCGAACCTGCGAACGACGCCGCCTGCTTCCTGCAGCAGGAGCGCGCCGGGCGCGTGGTCCCAGGGCAACGTGCGCCAGTACGCGGCGAAGTGCTCTTGGCAGAGGAGCATGTCGATGTAGCGGCGCGCGGCGCAGTGGTGCACGCCGTCGGTGCGTTCGAAGCCCGTCGCTGATTCGGCGCGCGCCTTCAGCGGCTGGGGGAAGAAGCGCGTGAGCAGCCCTCCCCGCAGGCCGTCGTTCGGGCCATCGCTGGGAAGCACGATGCGCTCGCCCTGCACGAAGGCGCCCGCGCCGCGGCGGGCGTAGGCGAGCTCGTTCGTCTGCGGCATGTGGATCCACGCCGCTTCGCAGGTGTCGCGTCGGAGCAGCGCGAGCATGCTGCCGAAGGGCCCGGTGCCCTCGGCGAAGTGCCGCGTGCCATCGAGGGGATCGACGAGCCATGCGGCGTCGTGCGTCGCGAGGTCAAGGAGCAGCGCCGGCTCGGCGGACGCCCCCTCTTCGCCCAGGATGAACGCGCCCGGCGTGAGCTGCTCCAGTCTCTCGGTCAGCGCCGCTTCCGCCGCCAGATCGGCCGCCGTGACGACTTCGCCCGGAGCCTTGAGCCGGGCCGAGTCCGCCGCACGCGCGAGTCGCGGCAGCAACACCTCGCGTCCGACGCGCTGGAGCAGCGTCGTCACGTCGTCGTGAAGGGAGTCCATGTCCATGCGTCCGTGAGGCTACCCCTCCTCGGGCGGGAAGGCCGAGGACGGGTTCCCGCGACTACTTCCTGGATCCAAGCAGCGCGGCGGCGACACGCTCGGCGTCTCCGCGCGGGAGGAAGTCATCCACACGATCCGAAAACTCTCCGCGCAGGAGCGTATTCGTCTCGTCGATGATCGTGGCCCAGTCCGCGTTCGAGCCCTGCGCGGCGCCGTTCGTCTTCGCCTCGCTCCACACCTCGCTGCGGCGGGCCTGGAAGCCCGCGAACGTTGCCGCCAGCTTGGTTCGCTGGGCCTTCGAGAGGCTCAGCTCCAGCTTGCCCAGTGCCTGGTCGACGCGCTTGCGCATCGCCTGTGCCTTGTCGGCGGCCCGCGCCACCTTCTGGAGCTTGCGGAACCGCGCGACCTCTTCGGGCGACGTCGGGCCCTCCTGCGAGGGCTGGGGCGGTCCGTCGGAAGGTTCCGCATCGAGTTCCGTGCTGTGTGCCGCGTCCACGACGCCCTTCGGCTTGGGGGCCGTGCGTTCTTCCAGACCCCGCTCGAGGGCTGCAAGGCGCGCCGTGACACGCGGGTCGATGCCGTCGGTCTTCAGCAGCGCGGGCCTGTCCTTCTCGAGCGCCGCGAGGCGGGCCTCGATCGAGGTGTCGATCCCGTCGGCCGGGCCCGACGATCGGACCGCCGCGTCGTCGCTCCGCAGTTGGTCGTAGACCAGGATGGCGGCGGCGGCCACCACGACGTTCAGCAACAAGATCGGCAGGATCTTCATCGTCGGCCTCCGGCGTCCGCCAGCTCTACTTCTCCGCGAGGATCTCCTCGATCATCTTGCGGAACGCGGCGACGGACTCGGTCTTGTCGCGCGAGAGCGAGCCGGCCCGCAGCTTGCGCATGCGGCCCTGGCGGTCGAGTACGACCATGTAAGGCCAGCCCTCGAGCGCGTACTTCGCGCTCGCGTCGTCCTTCGCGATCTGCACCACGGGCCAAGACAGCTCGTGATTCTTGATGAACGCCTCGAGGGCTTCCATCTCGCGCGTCTTGTAGGCCGCCTCGTCGAAGATGGACTGGTCGGGGTTGGCGGGCGCGGCGTCCGTGGCCAAGCGCGCCGCGTAGAAGAGCCGGCCGCCCGTGTGCTTGCTTGCGTGATCGGCGTCCAGGTCGTAGCGGCTCTCATAGACGACGCTCGCGGTCGCGGTGACGCCGACGACGGCTAGGCCCTTCGCGCCGAAGTCCTTCATGAGGTCGCGCAGCACGGGGAAGTTGAGGTGGTCGGGCCATGTCGCGAAGAAGTCGAGGATCACGACCTTGCCCTTCACGTCCGCGATCTTCGAGACGTCGCCGTAGGCCTTCTCGAGGGTCCACTCCGGGGCCGCCTGGCCAAGCAAGGGGAAGAGCTTCTTGTAGCCCTCGATCTTCTCCAGCAGCGCTTCCGCCGTCGTGAGCGAGCGCCGGTCCGTGTAGACCGCCTTCTCACCCTTGGACATGCCGCGCGAGCTCGTCTTCTTCAGGTTGCCATCCGCGTCGAGAGCGGCCGGGTCCGTCGAGCGCAGCTTCGCTAGTGACTTGTCGTGCTTCGTCTTGGCCGTGGCGACCGCGGCCGCCTGCATGTCGCACATGATCTTCATGGCTGCGCCAGCCTTCGCCGACATGGTCTTGTAGCCCTCCATCGTGTGCGCCGAACCGAGCAAGCCCTGGGCGATCGGGCGAGCGAGCGTCGACAGGGCCTTCGGATCCTCCTTCAGGATCTCCATGCGGAGGTCGTGCGCCGCTGCGGCATCGCCGCCCATCGCGTGGACGCGCGCGAGCACGCTGTTGATCGTCGTGCGCGCCTTGGCGCGGGCGGGGTTGCCCGCCATCCCCTTCGTCCAGCCGGTGAGCCGCTCGACCGCCTTGCCGATGCGCTCCGCGCCGATCGCGGTGCGCAACTCGGGGAAGAGCAGCAACTGCGCTTCGGCCGAGGCCGCGTAGTCACGCGTCTTCTCCTTGACCTCCTCGTTGGCCTGGACCTGGCGAAAGCCGGACGCGGCGGACTCGTAGTCTCCCGCCGCCTGCTGGAACTGGGCGAGCGCATACCGCTGGTTGCCGACGGCCTTCTTGCCCGAGGCCTTCCATGCGGCAAGGAACTCGTCAGCCAGCCGCTTGCTCTCGGCTTCCTTCTCGGCCCCGCGGAACTTGCGGATGGCCTTGCGGAAGGCGCTGAAGGCCTTGGTCGGCTTCTGGACCTCCTCGGCCTGCACGAGCGTGGGGATGCCGAGCAGACACAGGATGGTGAGGGCGACAATCAGGGACGAACGCATGCGTGGCCTCCGGTGGGGAGACCGGATTCTAGGCAAACGCCCGGCGGCTGACGAGGCGTACGTCGGCGTCGGGTCCGCGGCCCTCGCTGAAGACCTGGCCGCCTCCCTCGCCGGCGAGCCGGGGCGGCCCGCGCCATCGCCCCGCCCGTCCCACACTTCGACCGACGAGACAGCCCCTTCCTGACTGGACGGCTTTGCAGGCGACATCGTGGAGGTCAGGCCAGAGGATCGACTCTCCGGGGCAAGGGGAGGCGGCGCCTGGGCCCTTGGACTTGCCCCGGTTGGGCCGTCTTCTGCTCGGGCGGGTGCGGCATGCTCGACACCCGCTTCTGGCTTCTGTTCCTCAGTCACGCCGCGAAGGGCCCGATCCCCTTTCGCTCCGTGACGGGTGGCGGCGACGGTCCGGCGCACAACCACTGAGCGGTCCTTCCTTGGGGCTACGCTCGGCTCATGGACTTCTCCGGCATCGAGGCGCTGTCGTTCGACTGTTACGGCACGCTGATCGACTGGGAGAGCGGCATCGTCTCTGCGCTCGCACCCTGGCTCGAGCGCACCGGCGGCCCGGTGGATCGCGAGTTGCTCCTCGAGATGTACGGGGAGAGCGAGAGCGCCGAAGAGCACGAGCATCCCGGCCGACTCTACCCGCGCATCCTCGCCGGCGTGCTGCGCCGGATCGGCGCGCGCCTGGGTCGTGAGGTGACGGATGCCGACGCCACGGCGTTCGCTTCGTCGGTCCCGGACTGGCCAGCGTTTGGCGACTCAGCAGAGGCGCTGGCGTACCTGAAGACCCAGTTTCTCCTCGCCATCCTCTCGAACGTCGACCGTGCGTCGTTCGCTGGGAGCAACATGCGCCTGGGTGTCGAGTTCGACGTGATCGTCACGGCCGAAGACGTCGGCGCCTACAAGCCCGACCTCGCCGGCTTCCAGCGGCTCTCCCAGGAACTCGATCGGGTCGGCGTCGCGCGCGGCGCCCACCTGCACGTGGCGCAGAGCCTGCACCACGACATCGAGCCGGCGCAGGAACTGGGTCTGCCTTGCGTCTGGGTCGATCGGCGTCACGCCGTAGACGGATTGGGCGCGACGCCCGCTCCCGGCCGTGCCGCCACGCCGACGGCGCGGGTCACGAGCCTTGCCGACCTCGCGGCGCTGCATCGCGCCTGGTCCTGATCGGCGGGGCGCTCGCGCTTGCTGCGCGCCCCGCGCGCCTCTCTCGCAGCGCCGCGCCTAGTCCTGGGGCCCCCAGAGGACCCACGCGGCCCAGAACCGGGGTTCCTTCCACTTGGGTTGTGCGCGGACGAAGGCCTGGGCCTGGCGCAAGGCGGCGGCGGCGCTGATGCCCTTGGTGGTCGCCGATCTTGGATTCCAGAGACTGTAGAACTTCTTCATCAACGCGCTGGTCGCAGCGTCGTCGACCTTCCAGAGGCTCGCCATCACGCGTCGGGCGCCCGCCAGCATGAAGGCGCGCGACAGCCCGATCAGGCCGTAGCCGCTGTAGACGCGTCCTCGGCCCGTCTCGCAGCCGGAGAGCACGACGAGATCGGTACGCAAGACCATGCCGGCCTCGAGCAACTCGCGGGCGCGCAGGAACCCGTCGTTCTTGTCGTCCTGCGTTAGCGCGAGAGAAGACTGGGTCGCGAACTGCTCGTCCACCAGGCCGTGGCAAGCGAAGTGCATGCCGCGCCACGGCTTGTCGATCGCCGCCATCTCCCGGAACTTCGTCTCACTGGCATCCTTGCCGAGCAGCCATGTCGTGCCGACGGCCTTCGCCTCGTCACGCGTCGCCGGAAGCTGCACGAGCCCTCGGCCACGGAGCAGGCTCTTGTCCGCGATGCGCAGCGGACGGCGGTTCTCATAGGAGGGGTCGCCCAGAGCGAGGACCTCGGTCGTCCCCACACGCTTGGTCTTGCGCAGGATCTCCAGCGAGGTCGCGGACGGCGCTAGGGAGATGTCGTGCTCCGCGTCGACGAGTCCGAACGGTATGTAGGTCAAGAGCCGCGACGGCGAAGAGATGACTCGCTTCACGTCCTTTTCGATGGCGAGCGGCGCGATCACGCTGGCTCGCACGGCGGTCAGCGCCTCCGCGCTGTCGGGATCCGCGGCCAGGGCGCGGACGGACGGGTGGATCTCCTCCTCGCGGCCGACCGTCACCACGCGCACGTGGTGCTTGCGGACGACGAGGGCGAAGTAGCGCCAGCCATCGAAGCCATAGAGCACGAGAGCGTCCTTGGGCGCGAGGCTCTTCTGCACGCTATCGAGGGGGGCGAGGTCGGCGTCGTCGAGGTCGGCTTCGGCTTGTCGGTGCCGTTGGATGACGCGGCCGACGTCGCGCTCGGCTTGCCTCGCCAGATCGAGCTTCTTCTCCACGCCGCGCATCTCGTCGAGATCGCGTCGGCGACGGGCCGAGGCGAGTTCATGCAGTAGCACGCTCGTTTCGCCGCGCAGGCTGTTCTGGCGCTCGAGCATGTCCCTGGGAATGCGAACCGCTCGCAGGGCCGATCGGCCGCCCAGGGCTTGGACCAGCGAGCCCGACCGCTGGTACTCCACGAAGAAGTAGAGATCCTCGAGCGAGAGGCTCTTCAGCGCGGCGGCCGCGCCCCAACGAGGCAGGGGCTCCGCGTGGCCGCGAATGGCCGCGCGCGTCTCGTCGGCCGCGCCGCGGCCGAGCCCTGCGGTGAGCGCGATGCCCTCCCGCGCGCTGGCGATGGACGTCTTGTAGTCACCTCGCAGGTAGTGCGCCTCGGCCACGCGGCCCAAGGCGTTCGCATGCAGCCACGGTGCCTTGATGTCGGCGGCCAACTCGAGGGCGTAGCCCAACTCCTCCAGCGCCTGGTCATGCTTCTTGTTCCACATCAGTGCACGTCCCATGCCGATGCGATTGCTGATCTCGGAGGTCTTGTCCTCGGCCGCCATCGCCGTGCCCACGGCGTGCTCGAACGTGGCGTAGGCCTTCTCGTAGTGCGCCTGCCACAGCTGCACCGAGCCGATCCTGTTGAGCACGGACAGCAGCGTGGTCCTGTCTCCGCCCGCCTTGGCGAGCGTGAGAACCTGATTCAGCTCGGTCAGGGCCTCGTCGTAGCGCTTCGACATCCTGAGGATGGCGGCGCGCTGCATGCGCGCCGCCGTGAGCGTGGCGCTCCCCCTGTGCTTGGGAACGAGAGCGATGCATTGCTCCACGTACTCGAGGGCCTTCTCGTAATCCCCGATGTTCGTGTGCATGTAGCTCAGCTGGAGGATGGTGCCCCACGATTCCGTCTTGCCCGGGTGCTTGCGATGGATGGCCTGGGCTTCGTGCAGGTACTCCAGCGCCTTGCCGTAGCGGCTGCCCATGCGATGCAGGGACGAGAGCAGGGTCAGCGCGTCGGCCTCCAAGGCCGGATCGCCCAACTCGCGGGCCAAGCGTAGCGAGGTCCGGATATGCCTGCCTGCGCCGTCGTGCCGGTCCATGGAGATGCAGAGCGAGCCGGCATCGGCGTGGGCGATCGTGAGCGGGCGCTTGACCTTGAGTGGCTCGAGCATGGCGATCGCGGCCTCGATGTCTTCCAGCGCGCGCGGGAGGTTGCCCAGCTTGCGGCGTGCGTGCCCCAGCCGGCGGAGCGTGTCGGCGGTCTCGGGCGTCAGCCCGAGACGCTTGTACAGCGCGTGGGCTCGGCCGAGATGGACCACGGCCTCGAGGTAGCGCGCACCGGCGTTCGCGGCCGCGCCCTTGATGCGGGCGACCATGGCCTGGGCGACCCTGGTGGCCCGGTCGTCCCCGGTCTTGCGCACCGCCGCGAGGGCCGCCTCGCTGAACGAGATGGCGTCCTTCTCGCGCCCGAGCCGGGCCGACATGGAGGCCGCATTGGTCAGCGCGCCCGCCCGGATCTGCGCGATCGAAGTAGGCGTGCGGCGGAACCGGAACGGCAGCTTCGCCTGTTCCAGCGTGTCGAGGAACTTGGCCGCGGACGCAAACGATGCGATCGCGGCCGTCGTGTCACCCGCGTGCGCCTGGACGACGCCCTCGTTGATGAAGACCTTGGCAGCGTAGATGTTGTCACCGCTAGCGAGGGCCAACTCCCGCGCCTTCGTCCGATGCCGCTTGGCTTCTGCCATGCGGCCGAGCGTCGCGGCGGAGGTCGCGACACCGAAGTGCGCTCGGCCGGCGCCCATGTCCGAGCCCAGCCTGCGCTCGACACCGATCTGTCGCTTGTAGAGAGCGAGTGCCGCCGCGTAGTCGTGCAGATCCCAATGCAACGCAGCGGCCCGGCGCAGCGCGTGCGACACGCGGGTGAGCCAGCCGATCAACTCGGCCTGCGCTGACTCGTCCGCGTACATCCTTGCCGCTTCGAGGCGGCGTCCCGCGGTCTTCAGCTGATCGCCAACGAAGCGCGCCGTTTCGACACCGACCACGTCATCGCGCTTCGCGTGCTCCTCCGGGATCATCTTGATGGCCGCTGCCGGGCCAACCTCGGCGAGCTTCTGGCGTGCCTTGCTGAGCACTTCGCGACGAGCGGACATGTCCGCGCTCGCCTGGGCGGCGCCGACGTAGTCGGCCAAGCCGGCGCGCGCGGGACCCTTCGCGGCGGCGGCGAAGGCCTTGGCCGCCTCGAGCTTGCCGTTCGCCACGAGGGCATCGGCGACGAGCCAAGGGTCCGGGTCGTCGCGGGCTGCGAGTGCCTCAAGTGCCGCGCGTGCCGCTGTCTTCGAGCCCCCCGCAGCGGCGACGACCTCGTCTGCCGCATCGCCCACCGCCCGCGTGGCGACGTCTTCGTCGGCGCCCGCGGGGAGGCACGACAGGAGGAGGACGGTGAGCGAGAGGACGAGGCGCATGCAGGGATACCCAGGCTCCCTCTCTCAAGCGGAGTCTAGCAGGGGTGCGTTTCGCCGGTGCGCGGGCAGGCGCGCAAACCGACCGCTCCCCCGCGGCTACCCGCTGCCGGCGCGCTTGCCCCACTTCTTCTTCTTGCCGTCCTTGGTCTCGGACGCCTTCTCGGGGCGCTTGATGCCGTCGGGGGCGGTGTCGGACTCGTCCTCGAAGGGGTCCCACGGCTTGTGCGGGTTCACCTTCCACTCCTCCTCGACCCACCACCAGGTCCAGCGCTTCGCGATGCGTTGGATGAAGCTGGGCGCCGCGTAGGCGCCCCAGGCACGGATGCGTTCTCGCTCGTCCCAGAAGCGCTCGATCTGACCGTCGATGCGTCGCAGCATGCCGTCGATGTTTGCGGCCATGGATGCGCCCTGGCGGTTGTCGAAACCAGGATTGCTCTCGATGGCGCGGAACTCGCTGATGATGCGGCCCGCCATCGGGCGGCCTTGCTTCACGAGCCAGTCCGCCGCCTCCACCGCATCGCGGCCGCCCTTGTAGACCGTCTCGAGGGCCTTGTCGGCTTGCGCTCTCGTCGCGCCGGCGATCTCGTCGGGCCACGCGTGCGTCTTGAGCTGGATCCGGTTGACGCGCGGCTTGCCGGAGCGGTTGCGCGGCACGCGCGGGACCTTCGAGGTGCCCGCGTCGCCCTCCTTGGCGGGCGCCTTCGCGCTGGGACCGCTGCGGTAGCTCGCCTGCGGTGCGCCCTGGCTCCCACGGTCAGCATGGGCCCTGCCTTCGTAGGTCCCGGCTTCCGAGGTCCCGGCTTCCGAGGTGACGTCTTCCGAGGTCACGTCGGCGGTCTGGGTGCCCGCCGGCCCGTCGTCGTCGTCGCGCTTGGCGGCGACCACGATCATCAGCACGACGATCAGCACGCCCACGAAGATCAAGATGGGGGTGGCGGCGCTCTTCTGCTGCGGCGCACGGCGCGGCGGCGGGCCCTCCTGGGGTGCGCGGCGTGAGGACGACCGGCGTCGGCCACCGCCGGAACGCGCCGGACCTCTAGAGGAGCGTCGCGACGGCGTGCCCCCGCTCGCGGCCTTGGGCGGAGTGTCTCTGGGCGGAGCTGTCTTCCCGCCGAAGGCGGTCAGGTCCATCAACGTGCCGCATTGGGTGCAGGTAGCCTGCGCCGGGGGGTGGTCGCCCAGGCTGAACTTCTTCTCGCACTGGGGGCAGAGGATCGCTTGCGCCATGGGTTTGTCCTGGTGCGGGAACGGTGGGACGGCTGAGGCCATCATAGCTTCGGGGAACGGGCGTGGCGGCCTGACGGTTCAGTTCCCCTGCTTGGGCTGGAGGCGCCACCCGAGGGCCGCGGCAAGCACGAGGCCGCAGGGGGCCCAAGACGAGGAGCGCTCGTCCGCGCCGGGCATGCCGTCGAAGGTGCTGGCTCCCTGGGGTCGAGCAGGCATGCGAAGACGTGTCCGGACTCGTTGCCTAGGAGGGGGCCGTCCTGTCCCAGACGGGGACGTCGAGGTAGCGACCGAGTTCTTGCGCGTCGCTGCGCATGGCGATCAGGTCGCCGTGGCTGAGCACGCGCGTCCGCGACGCGTCCGCATGGACGAGGTTCAGCTCGCAGCTCCAGTAGCCCGCGCGCTCGCTCTCCGGGCCGATCCGATGGGGGACGAGCTGGATCGCGTGCAGGTCCGCCAGCGGGACGCCCTGTTCGCGGGCCGTGGGCCGGAAGCGGCCCGCGGCGCGATCGAACACGGGCCGCTCCAAGCGCTTGAACATGACGATGGCGCTCGAGAGGAAGAGCGTGCCGAGCCCGAACGCGATGGCCGGGGCCCACCACCCGAGGCGGCCGAGCACCATGAGTCCGAGGATGATCCCGGCACCGCCGAAGAGCCCGAAGGTCAGCGTGAAGAACTTCATGGCGGCGGTGGGTACGAAGCGCCAGCTGTCCGCCTGCGACGCGTCGATGCGATGCGATCGGATGTTCGAGCCCTTCTCGGGCTCCTGCGCGACCCAGGTCGTCTGTTGCGCCACCGGATCGTTCTCGAAATGCGCCACGCTGTGGGCTCCGTGCCTGCGGGCGCGACATGATGGCCCGCGGCGCCTGTGGACGCCAGCCCACGGGCGGGGCGCGGCGCAAAACGAGCGACGCCGGCGTGCTCGAGGAGCGCGCCGACGTCGCAGATGCATGCCCTTGCGGGTCGTTAGCCGTTCTGGGCCTTGAGCAGATCGCGGATCTCCTCGAGCAACACCTGCTCCTTTCGCGGCGCGGCGGGGGCGGCCTCTTCCTTCTCCTTCATCGAGTTCATGCCCTTGATGACCATGAACAGCGCGAAGGCGACGATCAGGAACGCGATCACGTTGTCGATGAAGCTGCCGTAGTTGATCGAGACGGCCTCGGTGACGACCTTGTCGCCCTCCATCACGGCGTCCTTCAGCACGAGCTTGAGCGCGCTGAAGTCCATGCCGCCGAGCGCCAGGCCCAGCGGAGGCATGAGCACGTCACTGACCAGCGACTTGATGATCGTGCCGAACGCACCACCAATGATGATGCCGACAGCCATGTCCATCATGTTGCCCTTGACGGCGAACTTCTTGAACTCCTTGAGCATGTGGGACTCCCTCCGGCCGCCCAAGACCCTCCAGCCCACGACCGTGGGCAGAGCCTTGGCTCTGTTTGAAAAGCCCTCCTGCTGCGCCGAACGATCCACTCGCTACGCTGGGCCCGAACTCGGATTGCGGTCCTCAACGTACGGGAAGCACGCCTCCGGCCACGATCCTCGTCCTGACGCCAGCTCGCTTCGGTCTCGCCCGGCTCGCCCGGCTCGCCACGTAGCGCTTTCAAACAGAGCCTAGCCCAGGGGACCCCTACGACGCGCGTTTCCTGGTCGCGCAGGGGAGGACGGGGAGCGCAGCGAAGGTGTCGCGCGGGGGACATGCCCCGCAGCGAAGGGCGAGGCGAACGCTAGCCGCCCTTGATCCTCTGCAGCTCGCGCTCGAAGCCCTTGATGAGGTCTGCGGCCTGTTGGCCGGCCTTCGTGTTGACGTACTTCTTCGACACCATGGGCCCGAGGGCCTTGATGGCCTTCTTCGGACTGCCGTCGCCGAGACGGCGCGTGATCTTGGCGAGCCTCTTGCCGGCGTCGATCTCGACCTTCTTCTCCTTGTCGCCGAGGAGCGCCTTGGCCTTCGCGGCCGCTTCCTTGCCGAAGTCGCCACCCTTCCAGTCGCGGGCAGCGGAGGTGTAGGCCTTCCACGCGGAGTAGAAGTCGCTCTTGTCCTCCGCCTTCTCGGCGCGCTTGGCGACAGAGTTGCGGTTCCAGTCGAGCCACGTCTGCAGCTTCTCGGCCCAGGCGATGCCGTCGCGGTCGAGCTTGCCGGAGGCCTTCTGCTTCGCGAGGGCCTTGAGCGCGTCGTTCAACTTGCTCTTGCCGATCGACTTGCCGATCGAGGCAAGCGCCTTGGGCAGATCCTTGAAGAGCGTGGCCTTCGTCAGCAGTTCCTCGAGCAGATCCTCCGGCACGGAAGCCGGGTGGCCGGACCACGCGATCGTGCCATCCGGCGCGATGAGGTAGGACGACGGGAAACCGCCGCCGCCGAAGGCCTGCATGCTGTTGCTGGACTCGATGACGATCGGATGGGTGGCCTTGTTGGCTTCGACGTAGGCGTCGACCTTGCCACGCTCTTCATCCGTCACGGCGAGGACGGTGAATCCCTGGGCGGCGTACTTGTCTTGGAGTTCGTTCAGGTGACCCACCTGAGCCTTGCAGGGGCCTCACCAGGTTCGGAAGATCTCGTAGAAGATGACGCGCCCCTTGAGGTCCTTCATGGAGACCTTCGGGGTGTTGATGAACTCCTTGGCTTCGAAGGCGGGGGCTTCGTCACCGACACCGGCGATCACCGGCGCGGCCCATGCCAGGGCGGCCGTTACGAGGGCCAGGCCCATCCAGGTACGTGTGCGCATCGTCTCGAGCTCCCGTTGCCGAAATCGAGGCCAACTATACACCCGAGCGCCCTGGAAGGGTCCAGCGCCGGTCTCCTACGATGCACAGATGAGCCTGCAGGAAGTCGATGTCCCGGACGAAGGTCTCCTTGCCGCGGTCCCCCTGCCGGACGAGATCGAGGAACTGGTCGCTGAGGCGGAGCGCCGCATCCACGAGTTCGTCGAGGGCTCCCAGGAAGATCCGATCTTCGCGTTCGTGCCGTGCGACTTCCGCATGGTCTACCGCGGGCTGCGCTGGCTCACGGAGGCAGGGCTGGCGACCGGCTCCTCGTTCTGCGAATGGGGTTCGGGCTTCGGTGTCGTTGCGATGATGGCCTCCTCGCTGGGCTGGAGCTCCACCGGCATCGAGCTCGAGCCGGCGCTCGTCGACGCCTCCGAGACGTTGGCCGACGACTTCGACATGCCGGTCGAGTTCGCCGTCGGCAGCTTCGTCCCCGAGGGCAGCACCATCCGGCCCGACATGGGTCAGGAACTGGCTTGGCTCGACGACGGCGCCGCCTCCGTCTACATGGACCTCGGCCTCGATCCCGACGACTTCGACGTCACGTTCGCCTACCCCTGGCCCGGGGAGAGCGACGTGATCTACGGCATCTTCGAAGAACACGCCGCCCGAGGCGCCTTGCTGCTCACCTACCAGGGCACGGAAGCGCTGCGCATGCACCGTCGCGTGTAGGCAGGGGGCCGCGGGCGTGCGACGCAGTGTCGCTCATCTGTGGTGTGCTACGGAGGCGATGCCGAAGTTCACCGCCGAGACCCTGCGTACGTTCGTGCCTGTGGTGGACCATCCGTACGAGGCCGGCCTCGTCTACGAGAATGCATTCACAGCGAGGCAGTGCGCGCGCATCGTCGAATTCGGCTTGTCCCTCGCCGTGGACGATGCGCTCGTGGGTGGGAGCGAGGCTGACTACGTGGAGGAGGCGGCGACGCGGAAGTCGCGGACCTCGTGGATCGAACCTGTCGACGACACGTTGTGGATCTTCGACAAGTTGACGAAGGTCGCGCTGCGCGCCAACCGTGTCTACGGCTTCGACCTGCTCGGCTTCACCGAGGACGCGCAGTTCACGATGTACGACGAGCCGGGGGCGTTCTACGACTGGCACCAAGATGGGCTCGGCGGCGAACTTGCGGTGCGCAAGCTCGCGATGGTGCTCCAGCTGAGCCATCCGGCCGATTACGAGGGTGGGCAGCTCGAGCTGTTCAACATCAAGTACGAGTACGAGCCCGAGGACGCTGAAGCCTGGGCGGATCAAGCCAGACAGGTGGGGAGCGTCATCGTGTTCCCTGCGTTCGAGTATCACCGCGTCGTGCCGATGATCTCGGGCAAGCGCTTTTCGCTTGTGTGTTGGATCGGCGGCCCACCCTTCAGGTAGGCCCGCGGAGGCCCGCGCTAGAGGGCGGCGATCAGGTCGGGCAGCTCGGCCATGTCGCGGAAGCGCGTCGCGCCCTCGGCGCGGAAGCCCTCGCCATGCCCGTCGTAGGCGAAGACCGTCATGCCGGCGGCCACCCCGGCACGCACGCCGCTGTCGCTGTCCTCGACCACCACGCAGCGGTCGGGCGCCGCACCGCAGGCCTTCGCGGCGTGCAAGAACAGCCCCGGCTCGGGCTTGAACAGGCCGATGTCGTAGGCGCTGAAGATGCGACCGGCGAAGCGATCGAGCAGGCCCGTGCAGCCGAGCGTGACGTCCATCTTCTCGCGCGGGCCATTGCTGGCCACGCAAACCGGGTGGCGGAGCGCGTCCAGCGCGTCTGCGATGCCGGGAATCGCCCGCACCTCCGTGCCCAGACGCTCGTAGAGGCGGGCCCGGAACGCTGCCACGAACCCCTCCGGCACGGAGGCGCCCAGCTCCGCCTCGGCTGTGGCGATCACATCGGCCATCTTGCCGCCGCGGAAATGGTGCAAGACGTCCGCCGCCTTCCACGCCAGTCCCAGCCCGTTCATGGCCTCGACCCACGCATCGGTCGTGATGCCCTCGCTGTCCACGAGGACGCCGTCGCAGTCGAAGATGACGAGCTCGGTGGCCATGGCCGGGAGCCTACCGCGCCCCCAGGGGCATCCTCCTTTTCTGGAGAGTCAGCGCGCGTATCCTCTGCGCTTCCTTGGGAGACGGCACGTGCCGCTACGCGATCACCTGGGCAAGTCGACGCGCGAGCCGTCGAACGGCAACGGCCGCGAGGGCTTCGGCGCCTTCGGCGGCGTGTTCACGCCGTGCACGCTCACCATCCTGGGCGTGATCATGTTCCTGCGCTTCGGCCAGGTCGTGGGCAACGCGGGCGTGTGGATGGGGCTGGTCATCGTCCTGCTGGCCAAGACCATCACGACGCTTACGGCGTTGTCGCTGTCGGCCATCGCGACCAACACGCGCGTCCGTGGCGGGGGAGCCTACTTCCTCATCAGCCGCAGCCTGGGGGCCGAGTTCGGCGGCTCCATCGGCGTGGTGTTCTTCCTCGCGCAGGCGATCTCCGTCGCGATGTACGTCCTGGGCTTCACGGAGGCCTTCGCGGCAGCGTTCCCCGGCCTCGACGTCTCTCCGGTCGTCGTGGCCACGCTCGTCAACATGGTGGTGTTCCTCTGCGTCTACATCGGCGCCGGCTGGACCATCAAGCTGCAGTACGGGATCCTCGCCCTGCTGGGGCTCTCGCTGGTGTCGTTCTTCGCGGGCGCTGCGCAGGCCTTTTCTGCGGACACGTTCCAGTCGAACCTCGGAACGGGCTTCTCCTCGGGCGAGAGCTTCTTCACGATGTTCGCGCTCTTCTTCCCGGCCGCGACCGGCATCATGGCCGGTGCCAACATGTCGGGCGACCTGAAGGACCCCGGCAAGGCCATCCCCAAGGGGACGCTGCTGTCCATCCTCGTGACGGGCATCGTGTATGTGCTGATCGCCCTGACCCTGTGCGGCGCGGCAACGCGCGCGGAGCTCATCGGCAACAGCTTGATCATGGAAGACATCGCGGCCGTCGGCCTGCTGATCACGCTGGGCGTCTTCGCGGCGACGCTCTCCTCGGCGCTCGGCAGCATGATGGGCGCGCCGCGCATCCTGCAGGCGCTCGGACGCGACGAGGTCTTCGAGAAGCTCAAGTTCTTCGGTCAGGGGGACGGGCCCAACAACGAGCCCAGGCGCGCCATCGTCGTGACCTTCGCGATCTGTCAACTCTGCATCCTGCTCGGCGACCTCAACGCCCTGGCGCCGGTGATCACGATGTTCTTCATGATCACCTACGGCTACCTGTGCCTTGCGACGTTCTACGAGTCCATCACGCGCAACCCGAGCTACCGGCCGACCTTCCGTTGGAGTCACTGGTCGACGGCACTGCTGGGTGCGCTGGGCTGTGCTGCCGTGATGTTCCTGACCAGCCCGGTCTGGGCGCTGCTCTCGATCGTGGCGATGGGCCTCCTGCATTGGTACGTCACGCGGCGCGAAGTCATCGTCACGTGGGGCGACGCGCAAAGCGGGGCCGCCTACGAGCGGGCACGCAAGGCCTTGCTGCGCCTCGAACAGGACCGGTTCCATCCGAAGAACTGGCGCCCCTCGGTGATCGCGTTCTCGGGCGGCGCGTGGAGCCGGCGGCATCTGGCCGTCTACGGCCACTGGCTCGGGGCCAGCCGGGGCATGCTCACGCTCGCCCAGGTCATCGTTGGGGACGTGGACAAGCACATGGCCCGGCGCCGCAATCAAGAGGCGGCGCTCCGCCGCTTCATCCAAGACGAGCAGTTGGGCGCCTTTGCAGCCGTGCTGGTAGCGCCTTCGCGGGAGCTGGGCATGGAGGCCCTGATCCAGTGCCACGGCATGGGTGCCCTGCGCCCCAACCTCGTCCTGCTCGGCTTCAGCGAGGATCCGGAGCGCATGGAGCGCTTCGGCAAGGTCGTGCGCTCCACCACCGAGCTCGGTCGTAGCGTCGCATTGATCCGGGAGGAGGGGCCCGAGCGTGATCCTTGGCTCCCGCCCCGCGGCACGATCGACGTGTGGTGGCGTGGCCAGGACAACGGCCACCTGATGGTGCTCCTCGCGCACATGCTCGTGCAGAACGACGCGTGGCGCGGACGCCGGATCCGCCTGTTGCGCGTCATCGGTGCGGAGGGCGGCCTCGAGGAGGCCGAGCGGCACCTGACGGAGTTGCTCGCCGTCGCTCGCGTGCCGGCCGACGTGAGGATCCTGGTCGACGACAACCCGGTCCAGGCGATCCGCGAGACGTCGAAGCATGCGGCCGTCACCTTCCTCGGCTTCCTGCCTCCGGAGGAGGGCAACGAGGTCGCCTTCACCGAGGGCACCGCCCGCTTCCTCGAGGGCCTCGGCACCGTGGTCATGGTCTGGAGCACCGGCGAAGTGCGCCTCGAGGCGTAGGCACGTATCCTCGGGCTCGCGGAGGATCCACGATGAGCGAACGCCCCGACTACCAGATGCACATGGACACCCTGTTCGGCTACCTCGCCAAGGTGGACGTACCGAAGCTCGTCGCCGCGTGCGATGAGCCCTGGTGGAACCAGACCTTGTGCGAGGTCAACGACTGCGTGATCCGGCTCGGCATCATCTGCGGGGAGTTCCACTGGCACAAGCACGACGAGGAAGACGAGTTCTTCTTCGTGTTGCAGGGCAACCTGCTGCTCGACCTCGAGCATGAGACGGTCGAACTCGGCGTGCACCAGGGCTACACGGTGCCGAAGGGCGTCGTGCACCGCACGCGCGCGCCGGAGAAGGTCGTGATGCTGATGGTCGAGAAGGGCTCTGTCGTTCCCACGGGGGACTGACCACCCGCCGTCAACGCGCGGGGACCTCGACCCAGAACCAACCGCGCACGTCGCCGATGCGGAAGCCCGTGGCCTTGTCGGTCGGGTAATGCTCCGCCAGGGCCGCATGCACCTCGGGTGCGATCTGGTCGGTAGGGCCGTGGCACGCCGCGCAGCCCGACATGAGGCGAATCGGCAGCAGCACGGCGAGGCGTCCGTCGGCATGGCTCAGGTGCATGGGCGCGTTTGCGAGCGCCTCGGCAGGCGCCTTGGCGAAGGCCTCGACGTGGGCGTGGGCCCACGCCGGCGCGGCGTTGCCCTGGTTGCGCAGGCGGAACGACGTGCGGCCGATCTTCAGATCGTGCTTCGTGTTCATCGCCGCGGCGATTTTCGGAGCGGCGGACTTGCAGACATCGATGCTCGCGGCCGCGCCGTGCTCCTGGAGGGAGACCTTCAGGCGTGCGAAGAGCGTGGCGAACAACTCGTCCCGCGCGTCGTAGGCCTGATCGCTCTGCTTCGTCTGGGCGTCGCTGAGCTGCTCCCCGAGAACCGTCCAGCCGCCGCCTTCATCCGGCCGCCCGCAGCCGATGCCCAGTGCGCCGGCGAGCAGGCATGCGAGAAGGGTGGTGCGCATCGTGGCTCCGCCGGCGGGGGACCTTCTAGGAGACGCTGACGTCGCCGAAGACCTTCTTGAGGCCCGACTCGATCATGCCCCAGCTCACGAAGAAGGGTTTCTCCGTGACCGTGAAGGCGAGCTTGGCGCCGTCGCGCTTGTACGTGCCCGACGCGGTGCCGGAGAACGTGCCGGTCGCGGTGTCCCCCTCGAGCGTGATGCCCACGCCGCCGGCCTTCTTGCGGGCAAGCTCGAAGCCCGCCTCCGGATCCGTGCCGTCCGGCACGGTCATCTCGAACACCTTGGGGGTCGTCACAGGGGGGCCTCCGCGTTTGGCTCCAGCGCGCGCCGGGGGGCGCGGCGAGCAGCGTTGTACACGAAGACGGCGGCCGCGCGGGCGTTCCCTCGACAGGCATCCTCCACCGGTAGTTCGCTTGCATCCATCTGGTCGCTCAAGTGCGCATCCCCCTGGCGGAGCAATAGGCCACCGGACGCAATCGGCGGGCTGGCTGGGGAGCGGAGGGCTGATGAGGAGAACGACGCGTGGTCGTCCACGCGAGGACGACGAAGCGGCCTGATCGCCCTCAGTCCAGGCCGCAGCACGTCACCATGCAACGGAACCCGGCCACTGCCCCACTAGCGGTCGATCTGCTTGCTGTGCTCCGTCCACCCGACCAGGAGGCCCACGGTGCCATAGAGGAAGAGCCCCAGCACGAAGACGAGTCCGCCACCGGAGCGCGTCGCGCCGCAGAAGGCCTGGATGCCCAGACCGGCGAGCACGGTCGCGACCGAGCAGAGCACCATCGCGGGCCGGACGAGGGCCACGAAGGACCCGTAGGCGATGGCGACCAGCAACTGGAACCAGAGCGAGCTGAAGCCCGCGCTGGTGAACACCCACGTCGCGACGGGGAAGAAGACCATCGAGCAGAGGATGTACATCTTCAGGCGGCGCTTGCCCTGTTCATTGAGGGGATGCAACGCCTCGTCCCGCTGCCGATCCGCCGCTCGCATCGCGTCGAGCTCGGCATCGTGGATCAGCGGCGCGCGCACGACCTCACCCACGTCGCCGACAAGGCGTCGCGCGCGGTTCGGATCGACGGGCAGGGGGCGCGAGGGGTCCACGTCGTTTCCCTATCGGCCGGAGTGGGCGGCGGGCTTGAGCCGACCGGTTCAGTCCAGCGCGGAGGCCACCACTTGGGCCATGCGGGCCGCGATGAGGTCACACTCGGCCCCGCTCGTGCAAGCCGGCGGCATCGCGTAGAGCACGTTGCCCAGCGGCCGGAGGAGGACGTCCGGGCTCTCATTGCGGCAGGCCGCCTTCAGCCGCGCGCCCAGGTTCGAGAGATAGCCCTCGTCCTCGGCGGCGAACTCCAGGGCGGTGATCCCGCCGAACCGCCGCAGGGAACCGCGGGCGGCCGTGCCGCTGGCGACCAGGGCGCCCTCGATGCGCGCGCCGACCGCCTCGAGGCGCTGCGGTGTTCCCTCGGCCTCGACCACGTCGAGGGAGGCGAGCGCCACGGCGCAGCCGAGCGCGTGCCCCGTGTAGGTATGACCGTGGAAGAACATGCGGTCCGCGCGCTCGGAGCGGAAGGCTTCGAAGATCGCGTCGTTGAACAGCGTGACCGCGAGCGGCAACATGCCGCCCGTCAGTCCCTTGGAGAGGCACATGGCGTCCGGCGCGATGCCGGCCTGCTCGCAGGCGAAGAGGGTGCCCGTGCGTCCGAAGCCGGTCATGACCTCATCGGCGATCAGGAACGCGCCGTGCTTGTCGCATGCCTGGCGCGCGGCCTGCACGACCTCCGGAGGCACCGACCGCATGCCGGCGGCCCCCTGGACGATCGGCTCCAGGATGAGTGCGCAGGCGCGATCGCCCAGCTCATCGAGGGTCGCGCGGATCGCTTCGACCTCGGCCGCGACGTGGCGCACCTCGAAGAGCAGATCCCCGAACGACTCGAAGAACGGATCCGGATCGCCGACCGCCATCGCACCGAACGTGTCTCCGTGATACGCGCCCTCGAGGGCCACGAACACGTTGCGCGCACCGTGCCGGCGCCGGCGGCAGGCGGTGTAGCAGGCCTTGAGGGCGACCTCCACGGCCGTGCTCCCGTCGTCACTGAAGAACGTGCGCGTGAGACCCGGGGGCGCCGCGGCCGCCAAGCGCTCGGCGAGACGGACCGCCGGCTCGTGTGTGCAGCCCGCGAACAGCACGTGATCGAGCGTAGCCGCCTGGGCCGAGAGGGCGGCGACCAGACGTGGATGTCCATGGCCGTGCAAGCAGGCCCACCACGAGGACACGGCATCGAGCATGCGCGTGCCGTCCGCCAGCTCCAGCCACGCGCCCTCGGCCCGGGCGACGGGCAGGAAGGACGGCTCGAGGCCGTGCTGCGTGTACGGATGCCAGCAGACGTCGGCGTCGCGCTCCCACCAGGGACGTTGTTCGCTCACCGCAGCAGCCCCACGAGGCGCCTGTCTCCGGGAGGCTGGTCCGCGAGCCAGCCGTCGAGGGCCGCCGTGTCGAGCTGGTTCAGCCACGGCAGCGCGAACGTCGGTACGCCCGGCAGCCATGTGGCCAGCGTGCGCTCGTTCCCGACGTGCTTGGGGCCGACCAGGAACAGCGCGCGCAGGCTCGCGCCGCGACGCCGCAACGCCTCGACCGTGAGGAGCGTGTGGTTGAGCGTGCCGAGCCCGCTGCGCGCCACGAGCACGATCGGAGCGGCCAAGGCGCGCAGGAAGTCGCCCTGGTCCTCCCGCGGACCGAACGGCACGCGCAGGCCACCCGCCGTCTCGAAGAGCCAGCAGGCGTCGGGGGCGGCGCGCAGGTGCGTCTGCGCGGCGGCAAGCAGGTCGGCGCAGCGCACCTCGGTGCCCTCCGCGGCGGCCGCCTGATCGACGGACGCGGGCAAGGCGAGCTGCACGGCGGGCGCGGGGGACGCATCGTCGCTGATGGTGGCGAGGCGACGCACGGTGTCGGTGTCGAGGTCGGCCCCCGTCTGCACGGGCTTCCAATAGCGGACGTCCTTGCCCTCGGCGTGCGCCGCGCGGACCAGCAGCGCGGCGACCACCGTCTTGCCGACGTCCGTGTCGGTGCCCATGATGACGAGCGGCTGCGCCGTACGGACCGGCGCTTCGGCGGCTACGGCGAGATCGTCGTAGGCGTCCGCGACCGCCGTGGCCATGCGCTCCGTGTCGGCCGGCGCATGATCGGCGTGGCAGACGATTCGGAGGGCGCCGCCTTCGGGGACGGTGGGGGGGCGTAGGGCGCGGATGTCAAAGCCCGCTTCTTGCAGCCGGGTCGCGCAGGCGCTGGCTGCCTGGGGCGAGCCGACGGGGACGGGCACGATCGGACTCGTACCGAGCGTGGGGACGCCGCGCGCGGTCAGCGCGGCACGCAGCATCGTGGCGGCGGCATGCACTCGGGTGCGGCGCTCGGGCTCGCTGCGCACGACGTCGATCGCGCGTTCGAGGGCCGCCGCCATGGCCGGCAGGGGCGCGGTCGTGAACACGAACGCGCGCCCGCGATGGACCAGCGCCTCGATCAGCGCGTCAGACCCCGCGACGAAGGCACCGGCAACACCGAGGGCCTTGCCGCCCGTGATCGTGCGCGCGAGCACGCGCGGCAGCTCGGCTGCGAGCCCGGCGCCCTCAGGGCCGTAGAGGCCCGCGGCGTGGGCTTCGTCCACGATCAGCCACGCGTCGTAGGTCTCGGCCAGGCGCGCGTAGTCCGCGAGCGGCGCGAGCGTGCCGTCCGTCGAGTGCACCGATTCGACGACGATGTAGCGTGCGCGTGCGTGCGCGGCGGCGCGGAGCCGACGCTCGAGATCGACCGGGTCGTCGTGCGCGAACACGTCGACCTCGGCGCGTCCCAGGCGGGCGCCGTCGATCAGGGACGCGTGGTTGCGGGCATCGCTGAGCAGGACATCGCCCGGGCGGGCGAGCGTCTGGAGGACCGCGAGGTTCGCGTGATAGCCGCTCGGCAAGAGCAGGCAGCGTTCGGCGCCGAGCCAGGCCGCGGCAGCGCGCTCGGCGTCCTCGTGGGCGGCGGCATGGCCGGCGAGCAAGCGCGCGGCGCGCGCACCGACGCCGAAGCGCTCCAGGGCATCTCGTGCCGCCTGCACCAGCCGTGCGTCTCCGGCCAGGCCCAGGTAGTCGTTCGTGCAGGCATCGAAGCCCGTCGCTTCGCTCAGGCTGCGGCCCAGGCCTTCGGCGCGCCAGCGCGCCACCTCCTGGCGCAGGGCGTCATCGATCGTCGCGGTCGTCACGGGACGCCTCCGCTTCGAAGCGCAGGCCGAGCTTGGCGAGCAGCGCAGCGTCCTTGTTGGGACCGGGGTTCGCCGCGGTGAGGAGGGTGTCGCCGAGGAAGATGCTGTTCGCGCCCGCGAGGAAGCAGAGCGCTTGCGCCTCGTCCGAGAGGGCATCACGCCCGGCGCTGAGCCTCACGCGGCTCTGCGGCATCAAGATGCGTGCCGTGGCGACCGCGCGGACGAGCTCGTCCCACGGGAGGCGGGGCCGGTTCTCGAGCGGCGTGCCTTCCACCGGAATCAGCGCGTTCAGCGGTACGCTCTCCGGCGCGGGGTCGAGGGTCGCCAAGGTGTGGAGCAGCGCGATGCGGTCGTCCGACGACTCGCCCATGCCGAGGATGCCGCCACAGCAGACGCTCAGGCCTGCGTCCCGGACGGTGCGGAGCGTTTCGAGGCGGTCGTCGTACGTGCGCGTCGTGATGATCTCGTCGTAGAACTCGCGCGACGTGTCGAGGTTGTGGTTGTAGTAGTCGAGCCCGGCCTCGCGAAGTCGCTCCGCCTGGCCGGCGTCGAGCATGCCGGCGGTCACGCAGGTCTGGAGTCCAAGCGACTTCACCTCGCGCACCATGTCGAGCAGTTGGTCGAAGCCCTCACCGTCGCGGATCCCACGCCAGGCCGCCCCGAGGCAGAAGCGATCGGCGCCCCGCTCCTTCGCCGCGCGCGCCTCCGACGTGACGTCGGCCACATCCATCAGCGCTTCGCGCTCCACGGACGTCGTGTGATGCGCGGACTGGGGGCAGTAGGAGCAGTCTTCGGGGCAGGCGCCGGTCTTGACGCTCAGCAGCGAGGCGCATTGCACGTTGCGAGGGTCGTGGTGCTCGCGGTGCACGCGGGCCGCTTCGTGGACGAGGTCCAGCAGAGGTCGCGCGTAGAGAGAGGCGACATGGTCCACGGTCAAGGCGGTGGCGTGGGCGGTGGGCATGGCGCGGGCTCTCCGAGGACGCAGGGCGCCCACTCTGCCCGCAGGGGCGCCTGGGTCAAGCCGCGCCCGGCTTCCGGGATTCCCTGTCCACGGCTCGACGGGCCCGGAGTTCCCTCCCTGGAGGTAACCATGTCCCTGTCGACCCCTACCGGCTTCGACTTCGAGCGGCTCCGCGCCGAAGTGCGCGCGACCTACCGGCGCGTCGCCATCGATCCGCAGGACATCTACCACTTCCACCGGGGCGCCGCCTACGCCGCGCTCTATCTCGGCTACCGCCGCGTCGCCCTCGACAGCCTGCCGAAGGCTGCGCTCGAGTCCTTCGCCGGCGTCGGCAACCCGCACCGGCTGGGCTTCATCGAGGAGGGGTCGACCGTGCTCGACATCGGTTGCGGCTCCGGCACGGACCTGCTCCTCGCAGCCCGTGCCGTGGGCCGCTCCGGCCGAGCGATCGGCGTCGATGTAACGCCTTCGATGCGCGCTTTGGCGCGCCGCACCGCGCGCGAGGCCCGCATGGACATGCAGGTGGACATCCGTCCGGGTCTGGCCGAGGACCTACCGGTCAACGACGCGAGCGTGGATGTGGTCATCTCGAATGGCGTGCTGAACCTGACGCCCGACAAGCATCGCGCGTTCTCCGAGATCCGGCGCGTGCTCAAGCCGGGCGGCCGGCTGCACCTGGCCGATGTGGCTCTCGACATCGACCTGCACGAGCACGAGCGTATGGACGCGCATCTCTGGGCCGCCTGAATCGCAGGCGCTCTGCCGGAGGCAGAGCTCTTGGGCCTGTTGCGCGAACTCCGCTTCAAGGACGTGGCGATCAGGGAGCGCTTCGATTGCTTCCGTGACACGCAGGTTGCCGAGCGGGTGTCGCCCGAGGTCGCGCCGCATGGCGTCAACGTATTCGCCCGCCGTCCCGCGAGCGCGTAGGCCGCGTGTCGATCAGCTGCCGTGCTTCTCGAGGCCGTGCTTCTTCAGGAGCGCATCGAGGACGGGGGACACGCTTTGGCTGAAGAGCAGCTTGTTGGTCTTCTTCGCGCCGCGCCCGCCGTAGATGTGGATCCATGTGCACTCGAAGCAGATCACGAGGTCCACGCGCCGGTCGCCGGTGCCGAAGGAGATGGCATGCCGGGGGTTGAAACAGCCGGCCGGGCCGGCGTCCTCCGCGAGCAGGCCGCGGTAGACGGCCTCGATCAGCTTCTTGCGGTCGGTGGGATCCGTGATGTCGGCCTGACCGAGGATGCCCCACATCTGCAGGCGGTTCTCGTGGGGCGACAGCTTGCCGTCGACCACGGGGTGCGGGTGCAGCGCGTAGAGCGTCATGCGGTCCGGCGCCTCGAACATGGCACGATCCGCCTCGGGCAGCGCGGCGAGCACCTGCTTCGCATCGCGCCCCGCGAACGCGGGGGCCTTCGTTGCATCGCCCGTGGCCTCCGCCTTCGGCCGGGCATCGCCACAGGCTGTGGCAAGAACCAGTACCCAGGCCAGCAGGATGATGTCGCGCGCTCGCATGCGTTCTCCTTCGCCGGACAGCGTATCCGCCTGGGCTCGGCATCCAAGCGCCTACGAACGGACCTGCTATCGGCGTGAGAAGACGATGCGATCCTGGAACTTGTGGCTCCAGGCCTTCGGATCGAACGCCGTCTTGCTCCAGGATTCGTCGCTCGCCAGGTGAGAGGACATGGTGAGCAGCTTCTTCGGCTGCTTGCCCTGCGCCGCCCGCGCCTTGTTCTCGGTGCGGATCTTCTGGTTCTTCTTGTGGAAGAAGTCTACCCAGTAGCGCGCCTTGTAGTGGTCGTACATGCGCATGAACTCCGTCGCGAGGATCGCCGCCAGACGACTGTCGCCCGTGATCAGCATGGCGTTCTCATCGTTGTCCTGGCACGACGGCTTGGAGAAGTTGGCGGAGCCGATCAGGACCTTCGGGTTCTTGCTCAGCGGGTCGACCACGATCGATTTCGCGTGGATCTTGTGCGCGCCGAACGCCTTGGCATCCCAGGTCTCGCCGAGGTAGGTCTTCATGCGTTTCGGGGGGAAGAACCGGGTGTTGCGGCGCTTGAGCCCCGCGATCTTCTTCTGGGCCGTGGCATTGACCAGACCGTACTCAAGCAGGCCCGGCGCGTTGCCCAGGATCGAGTCCACCATCGTGTTGGCGACGCCGAAGGGCGCACTGACGAAGACCGCGGACTTCGCGTTGCTGATCAGGTCCACGGACGCGTCCAGGATGTCATTCTTGCGAACGGGCGAGAAGAAGGTCTTGTGCGCGAGACGTGGGTTCATCGCGTTCGCGCGGGTCATGAGCGCGCGATTCAGCGTCTTGCTGTCCGCCTTCGAGGGGTTGGGGAGCAGGTCCTGGAAGTAGTCTTCGAAGTGCTGGACCGCATCGGCGTCGCGCACCACCAGCGCCGTGTTCGTCTGGAAGTTGAAGGCGTTCTCCGAGAAGTTCGCCGACCCGGTCCACACTTCGCGGGGCACGCCGCCCACGAGTCGGATCACGATCTTGTTGTGACTGATGTTCACGGTCGTGCGCGGCGTAGAGACGGCCTTGCTCTTGAGGCCGAACTTCTTCAGCACCGCGAAGTTCTTGTCGGTCGAGTGCTTGCCCTTCTTCGCGTCGTGCACGATGTGCACGTCGACGCCGCGGCCACGCGCGTCCTTGAACGCCTTGGCGATTTCGTGGTCGAAGAACTCGTAGATCGCGACATGCAGTGCCTCCCCCGAGCGGGCCGCCCCGATGAAGCCAAGCAGGGACTCCTTCAACCCGCGCGACAGCCATGCATAGGCGGCGTTGTTCGGGACTTCGTCCGGTGGCGTGTTGCCGAATCGATGGAAGTAGGCCTTGGCCGCCGTGACACCGCGATTCACGTAGACGCCGAGGTCCCCCGTGTCCTCCGCCGAGGGCCGGATCTCGAATTTGATCGCCCGCTCCTTGCGCGTTGGGTTGGCGGGCGTGCCGCGCATGGGGAATACTTCATAGCGGTAGGCGCGGTCGGGGCGCACCGAGTAGTCGTTCCAGCGAAAGCGTTGGAACGGCGCGGTGTCGGAGCGCACGTCTCCCTGGCGGCCGTCGTCCGTCTCCTTGAAGCGCTTGTAGCCGCCCAGCCAATCTCGGCGGAGGACCTCCTTGGTGTCGGGGTCCATGTCGGTGCGTCGTACGGCGAAGCCGAGCAGCCCCTTGCGCAGCTTCGGGTCGTCGAAGCTCCAGCCGATCACCGCCGAGTGCGTCCCGACCAGGGCCGCGCCGTGATACGGGCCTGCCTTGCGGGTGATGACTGGCTTGTAGTTGATGCTCATCGTGGCTCCCTCCGCTCGATCCCATCCACCTGCGCAACTCTACCGAAAACGCGGCGTGGCTGCCGGGGGACCGGGCCGCATCGCCGGCCAGCGGCAGGATTCTGGGCCGTGGGGGGCGTCTCGACATGCCGCGTGGCCGGCCGCTTCCGGAGGCACCGTTCCGCGTCGAGAGCCGGGGGCTACGCCGGAAGGTCGCGGCGCATGTTGAAGTGCGTTTCGGTCTCATCGACGACCTCGAACCCGAGGCGCTCGTAGAGCCGTTTGGCCGGGTTGGGCTTGAGCACGCGAAGCACCGTCGGCACGCCCCGCCGTACGGCGTGCGCGATGACGTCCTTCACGACGCGGGTCCCGACGCCAAGGCGTTGGACGCGCGGCAGCAGGACCACCGAGAGAAGATTCACCGCATCCTCGTCATCCCGCACGAGCAGATAGCCCGCATCGCGGCCGCGCACCGTGATGACATCTGGTGCGTACCGGTCCAGCCATTCATGTGTGAGCTCGTCCGACCGCGCTTCGTCCCAGCCCCAGACGGCCTCGATCCACGGGCGTAGGCCCTCATGATGCACGCGCACCAGGAAGGCGCGGTCCTCCGCCGTGGACGGTCGCAGCTCGTAGGCCAGCTCGCGGCTCACGCGCCCTTGAGCATGGCCTCGAGGCGGTCGAGGCCCATGCGCACGTTGTCGATCGGCGGACCGAACGAGAAACGCATCCACTGCTTGTAGGGGGACTCCGCTGTGCGCGTCTTCCCCGGATTCACGTCGAAGAAGTGGCCGGGGACCGTCATCACCTTGTGCTGCAGGGCGGCCTGGAAGAAGGCGTCGGCGTCGTGGAACGGCGCCGGAAGGTCGCGCAGCGTGGCCCAGAGGTAGAACGTCGACTCGCTCGGCTTGGCGCACGTGATGCCCATGGCCGCGAGGCGTTCCACCATCAGGTTGCGCTTGGCCGCGAAGCCCTCGCGCAGGGCGGTCGTCTCCTGGTCGGCGCGCGCAGGCTCGAGCACGTCGCACGCGGCGCGCTGGATCGGCTGGCTCGGTCCGCCGTCGATCGCGCTGGCCGCGCGTCCCAGCGTGTCGACCCAGTCCTTCGGGCCGAGGGCCCAACCGACACGCCAGCCCGGATAGCGGTAGCTCTTCGTGAGCCCGTCGATGAGCAGGACGGGGTCCTCGTTCACGTCGTCGACGTGCGCGGCGGCCGAGACCGGTCCTGCGCCGGGCTTGCCGTCGGGCGTGTAGATGAAGTGGGAGTAGAACTCGTCGCTCACGAGCGCGCAGCCGTGGTCGCGCGCTGTCTGCACGTACGAGGCCAGCTCGTCGCCCTGGATCACCTGGCCCGTCGGGTTGCAGGGGTTGCTGAAGACGAATGCGCCGAGCCCGTGCTCCTGGACCCGCCGGCGGAAGACGTCGGCCGGAATCTTGAAGCCATCCTCTTCGCGCGTGTCGAGGTGGACCGGCGTGATGCGGTGCCGGTGGTAGTCGAACATGTCCTCGTAGGCGGTGTAGTCAGGCGTCTGGTAGCCGACCGGCACGTCGCCCAGGGCCGCGAAGAGGCGTGACAGCATGAGGCGCCCGCCCGCGGCGACTGCGACGTTCTCGGGTCCGTATTGCGAGGCCTTGCCCACGCGGAAGAGGCGGTTGTAGTGCTCCGCCACCCGCGCACGGAGCGCGTCGGTGCCGTTGATGTGACCGTAGGCGTGGTCGCCCGGCTCCATGTCGATGCGGCTGTAGCGGGGGGGCGCGCCCTCCATCTCGCCGATCTCGGGCTGGCCCTGCCCCAGGTTGCACCAATCCGGATGGCCGTTGTGGAAGCCGAGCTTCATCGCTTCAGCGACGACGTAGATAACCCCCATGTAGGGGATGGTGCGCAGCGACTGGCGTGCGCTCTCCTGGGTCTGCATGGCGTGGGGTCCTTGGCTTGGATCGGATAGCGCTTCGGTCGGGGGCTCTACAGGTCCTCTACAGCGTGTCCTCTACAGCGTGTCCTCTACAGGTTGAGGTCGAGGTTGATGGCGTCCGGGTCCTCGATGAGATCGAGGCCATAGGCATGCAGCGTAACGACCGGCGCATCCGACGCGTTGTAGATCCGATGCACGTCGCACAAGCCCGGCCGCACGGTGGCGGTATCTCCGGGGGCGCACAGGATGTCCTTCGTCTGTGTCACGACGTGACGGCCGTCGTCGTTCTCGACGCAGTCGTAGCAGGCGACGTTGGGCGTGCCTGCGTAGACGCCGACGGCGCCCCACGCGGTATGGCCGTGGATGACCGTGCCCTGGCCCGGTAGCCAGACCAGGGCGAGCAGCGTGAAGTGCTTGTCGGGACACGCGTAGAGCACATGCTTGCAGTACGTCTCGCTCGACGGCTGACGCAGCTCGTCGCAGAGCAGGTCCGGCGTGGCGAGGAGGGGCCCCAGGGCCTCGGCCACCCGGTTGGGGACCTCGTCGGGGATCTGGTCCGCGTCGACCGTCCGCAGGATCTCGCTCACGCTGTCGCAGAAGGTGGCGACGGCCGGATGCGCCTTGGCATGGGCGCCGTAGGCCGCGTCAGCGGGGCATGGACGGGTATCGGAGGGCATGGGCAGGGCTCCTGAGGCGTGCGCTCCCAGCCTACCGGGCACCGCCGCCTCCGGGCAACGAGGCCCCGGGTGCGTCTATTTGCCGCCGCGCTTCTTCGCTTCGATCTCGCGCGCCGCCTTGATGCGCAGCGACCCCAGCATGGCCAGCTCCCGTACGGCCGACTCCGGGCTGAGGCCCATCAGGCGGCCCACGAAGCGGTACTTGCCGCCGACCCACGCGAAGGACCAGAGGTGCCAGCCCTCCTTCTCGCCGGGCTTGACCAAGCGCAGCGAATAGAGCGGCGTCGGCGCCTGCATCTTGCCCAGCGCGATCGACTGGTAGGCGGTGGACATCTCGTCGCCCGGCGTGGCGAAGCGCTCGGCCAGCACGGTCGTCTTGCCGGCCGCCTGGTTCTTGCGGACTTCCGCCGGAAGCTGGGGGATCCGCAGCGGCCAGATGGCGTACTCCTTCAAGAGGGCATCCGCCTTGTCCTCACCGAAGGTCGTGCTGAACCAGGCGCGCGCGTCGCGCATCATCAGGTCCTTCACGTTGGCCTGCGCCTCCACGTCCGTGCCGGTGGCGCAGATGCGGAGAAGATCCCGCATGCGCGCGCTGAAGCCCTCGATGGAGCCCTCTGCAGCGGGCGGCGCCGCCTTGGGCCCCTTCTTCGGGGACAGTGCCTTCTTCGGGGCCAGGGCGTTCGTCGGCAGGGACGTCACGGGCTCCTCCGCTGCCGGCGCCTTCGCGGGGGGCGCCGTGCCCGCGGGCTTCGACGAATCGTCGCCGCAGGCAGCGGCCAGGAGGACGATCACGAGGAGAAGCGCTCGGGGGGTGCGGTGCATCCGCTAACCGTACGGCATCGCGGGCACGCGCCCGCATAGGCGCGCATAGACGGCCAGGGCCCCGCGGTGGTGGGCTGTGTGGTCGGCGATGCCGTTGAAGATCGCGTGGCGCGGCATGCCGCCCATCAACTCGCCGCGAATGGGCTCGTTCCAGGACTCCTCGGCCGAGCCGACGAGCGCCACCTCGGCCTGCTCGAGCGCGCTGTCCCACCAGGCGCGAGCATCTTCCATCTCCTTGATCATGCGCACGTCGTTCTCGTGCGACTCGAAGTCGAGGTCGAAGCCGGTGGGGAGGAAGGCGCCCTCCATGAACCACTCCACGGTCTGGGCCGCGTGGGCGATCTGCTGGGCGATCGTGAACATGCCATCCTCGGGCGCGAACGGGGCGTCCTCGTCCTTCAGGCAGTCGATCGTCTTCTCGAAGTAGCCACGAATGGCCTTGAGCTGGCCGAGATAGCGTTCTTTGGACATGGCGAGCCTCCCATGGCCGGGAGGATAGCAGGCCGCGGGCGCCCGGCATGCGGCCCTCGGGCGTGGGGCGCGGCGCCGCCCTGCGCTACAGTAGGGGGATCGGAGGGCCTTTTTCATGCGGACACGCAACGTACGCCTCGCCTGCAGCCTCGTGGCCGTCTCGCTCCTGATGCTCGCCGGCGGCCTTGCGAGTGCCGGCCCTGAGAAGGCGCCCGCCGCCAAGGCTGCTGGCTCCGAGATCGCGCTGACCTACAAGGCTGCGCGCACGTGGTCCTACGACCTGCCCGAGCAGCGCTTCACGACGATCTCGCGCACGATCGACTTCGTTGCGGCCGGCGGCAAGCGCTATGGCGTCGCCCTCGAGGGCCAGGCGTTGGCCGTCGATACGGACGGCGACGGCACGCACGACGTGCGGGTCGAAGGCAAGAGCGCTTTCATCCACCTGAAGACCCAGGTCTCGAAGGAAAGCGCGGCCCAGGGCGCGAAGCCCTTCAGCTACGCGCTGCGGCTGGTGAACCCGGGCAGCGGCTGGCGCTACGCCGCGGGCGGCGCGCGTATCGGCAAGATCGGCACGACCCGCATCACCTTGATCGATCAGGATGGGGACGGCCGCTACGACGGCTATGGCAAGGACGCCATGATCGTGGGCCGCTCCAAGAGCGCCTGCTTCCTCTCGCGTGTCGTGAATGTCGCCGGCGAGTTGCACGGCATCGAGGTCGCCAAGGACGGCACCTCCCTTCGCCACGCGCCCCACAAGGGGCCCGCGGGCACGCTCGACCTCGCGTCGAAGTGGGACGCCAAGGCGAAGCTGCAGTCGGTGATCGTCCGCAGCGCAGACGGCGCCTACTCCTTCGACCTCTCGAAGGCGACCGAAGGGCTCAAGGTGCCGACCGCCACCTACCTGCTGCACTCCGGCAAGCTCGGCCTCGGCGAGAACGTCGTCCGCTTCCGCCAGGGCCGCGCGAAGGCCGCGGTGGTGGCCAAGGACGGCCGGACGGTCGTCGCGGCCGGCGGCCCACTCACGGCCGAGTTCGGCTACCAGCGCCGGGGCGCAGAGATCCTGTTCGATCCGGCCGCGCTGCGCTACTTCGGGCGCGCCGGCGAGGAATACGTGACATGGAAGCCCTTCGGCAAGTCGCCGGAGTTCACGGTGACGGACACGAAGGTCAGCAAGACGATCGCGAAGGCCATCTTCACGGGCTGCTGAGGCGAGGGATTCGGACCGGCCGCCGTGAGCGTGCCCCTCGAGACCAAGATCGCCGTCAGTATGCAGGCCGATACCTGGGCCTTTGGCAGCGTCCGAGCCCGGAGCACCCCAGGCCGCAAGGTTCAAGGCAGCCAGGGCAAGTAGTCGATAGCTACCGCGTAGCCCTGAAGAGGGGTCTGAAGCGAAGAGGCGAGCGGGGGTGGGGTGTTCCCCGCCTGCCGATCCCGCTACCTTTGGGCCTTGGAGGCCCCCGTGACCACCCGTCTCGCGCTCGCCCTGCCGCTGCTGCTCGCGCTCTGCTGGGCCGGCGCCGCGCCGCGATCTGCCGGTGCTGACGAGCCGACCGAGGCGATCGTCCCGGTCAAGGTCGTGGCCGGCAAGCTGGTGGTCTCGTGTGACATCTCCACGCGCTTCCGCCGCGTGCCGGCGACGCTCTTCGTCGAGTTCGAGAGCGCCTGCGGTCTGCGCCTGCACAATCGCGCCGCATCGGGCATCCGGGCCGAGAACCGCGACGGCACCCCCAACCCGATCACGATCCACCTGCCGGACCGCCGCATCACGGTGGCCAAGCGCGAGCACGGAACCGAGGAGGTCTACGAGTCCTTCACGAAGTTCCATGCACCCGACCTCGGCGAGGTCGCCCTGGTCGGCACGATCGGCGCCGAGATCCTGAAACCGTTCCACGTCACCTTCGATCTGCATGGCGGCGTCATGCGCCTCGCACCGGCGAAGGAGCGCAGCGAAGACGCCGCGCAGGAGGTCGAGGGCAGCGTCACCGCGCCGATCACCCTCACGAACGACCTGGCTTGGTTCACGGTGAACTTTGCGGACGGCAAGCCCGGGGCCATGGCCGTCGGGACCGCGCACTACGACACCGTGCTCGACACGGACGTCTGCGAGCGCCGCGGCAGGCCTGCGGGCGACGTCGCCGCGCTCACCGTCGGGGACATCGACCTCGCGAAGTACGTCGCGTTCCGGCCCGAGGAGGTCGTGCAGGTCCACAAGGACGGCGTGGCCGGCGTGCTCGGACTCAACGTGCTCGAGCACTTTCGCGTCGAAATCGACCGCGTGAACCGCTTCGTGCGCTTCACGCAGACCAAGGACGCCGACTTCCCCAAGGCCGACCTCGCCTACTTCCGTGCGCGCGCCGAGGACGACGGCGACGCGATGGAAGCGTTCCTCAAGGCACACCCGAAGGCGCGGCTCGCGCGCGACGGCTCGCGTCACCTCGTCAACCTGCGCTTGAGCGAAGGCGCGAGCACGGAGGTCATGGGACGCGCCATGACCTGGGTCAACGACGCCGAGAAGGAAGACCTGCGCGCCACGACGATGCTCGAGCTGATGAAGGCCCTCGCGGAAGCAGGGCACACGAAGCACGTCGTGACGGCCGGCAAGATCGGCGTCGAGAGCGGTCGCAAAGATCGCTACCCCGATGCCGTCCACAAGATCCACGGCAAGATCGGCCAGGTGCTGCTCGACGTCGGCGAGAACCGCGAGGCGTGGCGGCATCTGCTCTCCGCGTCGTTCGGGCTGCCCGAAGACGGGATGATCAACCTGAACCTCGCGCGCTTCTACGAGAAGACCGGCAAGCTGCGCCGGGCCTACAGCCGCTACGTGCAGGCCGTGATCAAGCCCGAGAGCGGACCGCAGGCGATGCAGGGCCTCGAGCGCCTGCAGGCGAAGCTGCCCGGGGGCGAGCGCTACTCGGTCGATCTCGTCGAGCGCCTCATCGGCGGCAAGGTGCTCAACTTCGGCACCGCGACCAAGTTCAAGCCGACCGAGAAGAACAGCAGCAACCGCGTGGTGCTCGCTGAGTTCTTCACGAACGCCCACCTCGAGGCCGCCATCGGCGGCGCGCTCGGCAACGAGGGCATGCTCAGCCACTTCCCGCGTGCCCATGTCGCGGCGCTCAGCTACCACCTGCCCGCGCCGGAGCCGGATCCGCTCGTGAACGAGCTTGCCGTGCACACGGCGCAGCGACGCTTGGTGGACCGGCCCACGGTGCACGTGTTCAACGGCCTGACCAAGGGGCCGGGCGCGGCACGCTCCGACCAGAAGGAGGCCGTCTACAACCGCTTGCGCGGCACCATCCTCCAGGAACTCACCAACGCCTCACGCTGGACCCTCGAGCTCGACGCCAAGGTCGAGGGCGACATCGTGCGCGGGACGTTGCGCGTGAAGGGGCCGGCGTCGAAGGGCCTCAAGCTGCACATCGTGCTCGCCGAGCGCGGCGTCCTCTTCCCGGGCAAGAGCAAGGTCGTGATCCATCGCATGGTCGCGCGCGGCGTCCTGACGGCCACGCTCGACGGGATCGCCTACGAGCCGAAGGATGGCGTCATGGAGATCCCGTTCGAGCGTTCGCTACGCGAGATCACGAAGGCCAACGTGACGTACCTAGGCGATCTCGAGGCACGTGGCGGCGGCACCGTGCCGAAGATCGCCGTGCAGATCGATCCGGAGCAGGTGTCGATCGTCGCCTATGCGCGCGGCGCCGCAGGCGGCGTCGCCCAGGCCGTCCAACTCGACCCGAAGGTCACGGAGTAGGTCCGCCGTGCAGCCCACGAACATGGCCCAAGGCCCGGGGCGTCATCGCTTCGCCTTGCGCGAGGCGCTTGATGACCTCGCGGAGCGTGGAGCCGCCCGGCTGCGCACGAAGCGCAGCCTCGAGGCACATCACCGTGGCCTCGGCACCGGTGCGCTCATCCTGCTGGCCGGACCGGCGCTGATCCTGATCTTTCAGTTGCTCCAGATGGCACTCGGCAGCGGCGCGTGGGATCCCTCCGCGGCGCATCTCATCATCGGGATCCTGCTTCCGTGGCTCGTGTGGGCGTTTGTCTGTGCGGGCCGCGCGTCGCGGCGCCCCGTCGAGCGCGCCCGCGCCCTGGCCCTGTTCGACGGTCCCGCCCAGGCCGGCGAGCGTCTTGTCACCGCCGACGAGCTGCTGCGCGGCGATCACCGCGGCCCCTTCGTCGAGGCCGCACTCGACGACGCACAGTGGTTCGTGCGCCCCGCCCAGGCGGTGCCTGACGACCGCATCGTGCCGAGCTACGCGCGTACGCCGCTCGAGCACCTGCGCATGGTCGGCTCGGCCGCAGGCGCCATCGTACTCGCCGCCTTCGCGCTGCTGCTGGGCGGCATGGGGGGCAGCGGTGTGGCGGAGGCAGGCCTGACGCCGCCCGGCGTCACGGAGATCGCCGAGCATCGCGCGGCGCCGGACCGCCCGGACCCGCGTCCGACGGCCGAGGAGGAGAACGACGCGCCCGTCGTCGAGGGTGCGAAGCGCACGCAGGCGGGCGACGCAGCCGCCGCCGCCAAGCCGACCGAGCTTCCGGATGAAGCGAAGCGCAAGGAGGGCGTCGGCGGCTCCGGTCGCTCCGCCCGTGCGGAGTCGTCACGCGGGGATAGCGATGCGCGTGGCGCACCGACCAACCAAGGGCAGCAGAGCAAGAAGCCTCAGAGCAAGAAGCCGCTGAAGCCCCAGAAGAAGAAGAAGCGCAAGAAGAAGGCGTTCACGAAGCCGCCGGAGACCAAGAAGGCCTCCGGCGAGGAGTCGGGCTCGACGAGCGGACGCGGCTCGTCGCGCGGTTCCAACCGCAACCCGGTGACCTCGGACTGGACCAGCAAGGACCAGGTCAACACGGCCGAAGACGAAGAGGTCGAGGACGACGAAGAGGTCGAGGACGAGACCGCCGACTCCGAGGCGCGCGGTGGTGTGCAGCCCAACCTGCGCAGCCGCAAGCCGCCCGTCAGCCGGGACCTGGGCATCGGCTTCGGCAATCAGCCGAACCCCAACGCCAACGGGCGCGGGGGACCGTCCCAGCAGAAGAAGTCGCGCGGCACCGCATCGCTGGTGCTGGGCGTACCGATCCCCGACCGGGTCAAGGGACAGCCCAACCCCGGCAAGACGAAGGTGACGCAGGAACGCGTCGAGCCGCGCCGCGAGAAGGCCGGTCCCGAGACGGCGCAGGCCAGACCCACGCGCAGCGGACCGAGCACCACGCTGGCACGCCCGGAGATCCGTGGCTGGCTGCGCGAACTCGTACGCACCTACTTCCTCGAGCTCCGCAAGAAGGAGAGCAAGACACGATGAGTGCATCCACGGGCGCGGCCGACGCGCGCAAGACCGCCGACCGCTTCAAGACGACCTATCGGGCCATCAAGGAGCAGATCGAACGCGTGATGGTCGGGCAAGAAGAGGTCATCGAAGGCGTGCTGACGGCACTGCTGGCGGGCGGCCACGTCCTGCTCGAGGGCGTACCCGGCCTTGGCAAGACGCTGCTGATCTCGTCGCTCGGCCGCGCGGTCGACCTGTCGTTCTCCCGCATCCAGTTCACGCCCGACATGATGCCGGCCGACGTCATCGGGACGCAGGTGCTGGTCGAGAAGGAAGGCGGCGGCCACGAGGTCCAGTTTCAGGAGGGGCCGCTCATCGCGAACGTGGTCCTCGCCGATGAGATCAACCGTGCGACGCCCAAGACCCAGTCCGCCATGCTCCAGGCGATGCAGGAGCGGCAGATCTCGGTCGGTCGCAGGACGATCGACCTCGAGGAGCCCTACTGCGTGATGGCCACGCAGAACCCCGTCGAGCAGGAGGGCACGTACCCGCTGCCCGAGGCGCAGCTCGACCGCTTCCTGTTCAAGCTCGTCGTGGGCTACCCGAAGGAGAGCGAGTACCGCGCGATCCTCGATCGCACGGTCGGCGACGAGACGCTCGAGGTGAAGCCCGTGTCGAATGGCGCCGAGATCATGGAACTCCGGCACACCGTGCGCCAGGTGCCGGTGCCCGAGCACGTCCAGGACTACGCGATCCACCTGATGATGGGGACGCAGCCCGGCAGCAGCCACGCACCGGACCTCACGAACGAGAACGTCGCGCTGGGCTCGAGTCCGCGCGGCGCCCAGTCGCTTCTGCTCGCCGCCAAGGTGAGCGCATTGCTCGACGGCCGCTTCACGGTCAACACGGACGACGTCAAGAAGGTCGCGCTGCCCGCGCTGCGCCACCGCGTCATGGTGAACTTCCAGGGCCAGTCCGACGGCGTCACGTCCGACGACGTGATCCGCGCCGTGCTCCAGCACGTCAAGCCTGCCACGGAGGCCGTCGCGTCCTGATGGCCGACCGTCGCATCCCGTCCCGGGAGCTGTTCGATCCGGAGTTCCTCGCCTCGCTGGCGACGCTCCGTATCGTCGCTCGCCGCGTCGCCCCGCGCGGGCGCCACGCGGATCAACGCTCCCGCGACCTGGGTGGCGGTGTGGAGTTCAAGGACTATCGCAGCTACGCCGCCGGGGATGACCTGCGGTCGGTGGACTGGAACATCTACCGCCGGCTGGGTCGCGTGTTCCTGCGCCTCTTCGAGGAGCAGGAGGACCTGCCGCTCTACCTGCTGCCCGACATCAGCGAGAGCGCCTGGGTCGAGTCGCCGCCGCGCGCACGTGCGGGTCTCCGCACTTCGCTCGCACTCGCCGCGATCAGCCTCAACCAGCATGATCGCGTAGGCCTCTTCCCGTTCTCCGACGACCTGCAGGTGGCGGTGCGCCCGCGCGCCGGCAAGCGTCGCGTACTCCAGTTCGCCGACGAGCTGGCCAAGTTGGCGCCCGGCGGGCGCACCGACTTCCAGCGCTCGCTGCGCACGTTCCAGCATCTGCGCCTGCGCCCCGGTCTCGTCGCGATCGTCTCCGACTTCTTCGATCCCGCCGGCGTCGCCGCCGTGGTCGACGCGCTGAAGCACCTGCGCCACAAGGTCGTGCTCGTGCAGCTCGTCAAGCGCAGCGATGCCGAGCCCGACCTCTCGGGCGACGTGCGACTGCTCGACTGCGAGACGGGAGAGGGCGAGGACGTGAGCATCACGCCCGCGGTGCGCGCCGGCTACCTGCGCGCCTACGACGACTTCCAGACCAAGCTGGCCCGCTTCGCGCAGACCCGCGCCGCGGGTCTGCTGCGCCTGGACGTCGATCAGCCTGTCGTGCCGCAGCTCGCGACGCTCTTCGAGGGAGGTCGCCTCTCCGTATGAGCTTCGTGCTGTCCCCCGTCGGCATCGTGCTCGGCCTCGGCGTGATTGCGTTTGCGCTCTACCGGCTGCAGCGGCTGCGCGTGCGCCATCGCGAAGTGGCGGTCGTCACGACCCTGTTCTGGAAGCAGGCCGTCGAGGAGACCCGCGCGCGCGAGCTCACGCGCCGCTTCCGGCACTGGCCGGCCTACCTGCTCTTCTGCGCCATTGGCGCGCTGCTGTGGCTCGGCTACGCGCAGCCGCGTTCGTCGGGTGGGGGCGAGGGCCGCTACGTGCTGCTGCTCGATGGCTCCGCCGGCATGGCCTGGCAGGACCGCTTCGAAGAAGCCAAGGCCGAGCTGCTCGCCGACATCGGCTCGTTCCCGGCCGACCGCACGCAGGTGCTCTTCTGTGGGGGCACCGTGCGCACGCTGCTCGCGCCGGGCGAGAATCCGCTCGTGCTGGCCAAGCGCCTGGAGGGCGTGATGCCCGAGGCCGCGCCGGCCTCGCTTCGCCGCGCGCTCCTCCGCTTGCTCAACTCGGCGGAAGAAGACGACCTGCCGGCCGAGGGAACTCCGGCCGTGCAGGCGGTGATCTACGGCGACGGCCCGCTCACAGAAGAGGCCTGGGTCCGCTACGTCGCGATCGAGCGACGTTCGTTCGCGCCCGACCGCACCGGCAACCGCGGCATCGCCGCGCTCGGTATCGCGGAGGCCGCGTCCGGCCGCTGGGATGCCGTGGACATCTACGTGGAGGTACGCGGCGGCGAGCACGTGCCCGCGGCCTTGGCCATCGACGGCTTGGATCTACCGGAGCCCACGGAGGGCGAGGGTTCGCGCCTGATCTGGCGCGACATCCCCGCGCGGGGCGGACTGCTCGAGGCGCGCCTACCGAGCGACGGGTTGACGCTCGACGATACGGCTTCCGTGCGCATGCCGACGCGTGCAGCGATTCGGGTGAGCCTCTCCGAGCGACTCCCCGCGCTGCGCCCGCTATTGGAGTCGGACGCGGGTGTCGAGTTGACGGACATCGATCCGCGTGTCGAGATCAGCACGTTGCTTGGCTTTGGCCCGCCCGGCAGCACGCCGGTGCTTTCGTTCGGGAACGTGGATCCGAGTGAGCCTGCCATTCGCGTGTTCGTGCCGACGTCCGATGCGGAAGCGACGCTGGCCGACCTGCAGCAGAAGCTTGCGCTGGCCGAGATCGACGGCTCGGCCCTGGCGGAGGCACTTGGCGCGCCCGTACGCGTTGTCGTCGAGGACAGCCCGACGCGCGCGATCCTGGTCTCGGATGCCTTGCTACGCCCCGACGCCGGCTTCGTGACGTCGCGCGCGTTTCCCCTGTTTGTCGCCGGCGCCATCCGCCTGCTCGCCGGCATCGAGCCGCTGCGTCCATTCGTTGCGGCTGGAGAGCCCGTCGCGCACACGCCGAGGCCTTTCGTCCACGAGGGACACACGCTGGATCCCCTGGGTACGGATTTCGTGCCGCCGGTGGTCGGCAGCTACGGCTCTGAGACGAGCGCACCGCTCCAGGCTTCGTTGCTTGCCGGACCGTTGACCGGCAGCGCGTCTGCGCTGGACGGGGAGACCCAGGCCGGCCGTAGCGGTGGCTTCGACGCCGCGCTCTTGATCATCCTGCTCGCCTTCGCGCTGCTGCTGGTCGAGTGGACGCTGTTCCGGACGGGGAGGGTGCCGTGACCCTCCTGCATCCCACGTGGCTGTTGCTGTTGCTCGTCGTGCCGGTGATCTGGTTCGTGCCGCGCCGCCTGCGTGACACGCGGCTAGGCCTCTTGCGTACAGCCGTCCTCGTCCTGCTGGTGCTGGGTGCTGCGCGCCCCGTGGCGTGGACGACCGGAGGGCCCGCCTGGCAGGTCGTCGTGCTGGATGCGAGCGGCTCCGTGGACCCTGCTGCGCGTACGGCAGCTATCGAGCGCGCCGACGGCATTGCTGATGCGCTCCCCGGCGGGACGCGCTCCGTACTGATCAGCTACGGCGTCGACGCGCCCTCCACCGCCTTCGATCGCGTCGTTCCGATGCTCCAACTCACGGACAGCTCGCCTCTCGCGCATGCCCTTGGCGCGGCCGCACGGGCGATTCCCGCCGGCGCGCGCGGCGCCGTCACGGTGCTGAGCACAGGCTACGCCGACGAGCGAACGTGGGCACGCGCCACGCAGCAACTCACCGCGCGCGGCATCCCGGTGCACGTCGTCGAGGTGCCCGCGCGTCGGCGCCGGGCGGCCATCGTGGGTCTCGACGTGCCGCAGACGCTCCGGGTCGGTGCCCAGGCGACGTTTGGCGTTCGCGTGGATGGGTACGACGCGACGGCGCGGGTCCGCCTGCGGCTGTTCGAGTTGTTCGAGCCCGGCGGCCCGGTCGACGAGGTCGTCGTCGAGGGTGTGCGCCTCGGTGGCGTCGACACGGTGGCGGTGACCATCGAGCCGACCCGCCCTGGATTCTTCAAGGTGCAGGCCGAGATCGAGGTCACCTCCGGCAGCGACGACGCCGAAGACCTGCAGGACAACGCGATGGTCGACTACGCGGCGGTGCAGGATCCGCTGCGCATCCTCTACTTCGGCGAGCGCATGGCCGAGGGTGGCCCGCGGCTCTCCGGCATGCTCGGTCGCGGCTTCGAACTCACCTTGCCGGATGGCGACGAAGACACGCTGGCTGCCGAGGTGGGGCGCTCCGATCTCGTGGTCATCGACGATGCACCGGCCGACAGCGTGCCGACCAAGGTCCAGGCAGCGATCCGTGACGGGGTCGCGAACGGCACCACCGGCTTGTTCGTCTCCGGGGGACGCGCATCCTTCGGCGCCGGCGGCTGGCATCGCTCGCCCATCGCCTCGGTCCTGCCCGTGGAGATGGTGCAGAAGGAAGAGAAGCGCGATCCCTCCACGACGCTCGTCGTGATCATCGACACCTCCGGCTCGATGGGCGGCAACCGCGTGCAGTTGGCCAAGGAGGTCTCGCGTCTCGCGATCCGCCGCTTGCTCCCGCACGACAAGGTCGGCATTGTCGAGTTCTATGGCGCGAAGCGCTGGGCCGCGCCGATCCAGCCCGCCAGCAACGCGATCGAGATCCAGCGGGCCCTCAATCGCCTGAACGCCGGCGGCGGCACGGTGATCATGCCGGCGATCGAGGAGGCCTTCTACGGCCTGCAGAACGTGCGCACGCGCTACAAGCACGTGCTGGTGCTGACCGACGGCGGCGTGGAGACCGGCGCCTTCGAGCCGCTGCTGCGTCGCATGGCCGAGAAGGGCATCACCGTCTCGACCGTGCTCATTGGCGGCAGCACGCACAGCGAGTTCCTCGTGAACCTCGCCAACTGGGGCAAGGGCCGCTTCTACGGCGTGCCGAATCGCTTCAACCTGCCCGAGATCCTGCTCAAGCAGCCGGCCAGCGCGCATCTGCCGGCGTGGCGTCCGGGGACCCACGCGCTCACCGCCAAGGGCGGCCCGGGCTGGTGGGGGAGCATCGAGGCGTCCTCCATTCCGCCGATCACCGGCTACGTCGAGGGCCGCGCACGCAAGGGTGCGAGCGTCCTCCTCGAGGCCACGGCGACGAAGCACCCCGTGCTCGCGACCTGGCGGCACGGCCTCGGTCGCGTGACGACCTTGATGACCGAGCCCACGGGCCCCGGCACGGCCCCATGGAGCGACTGGAAGGACCAGGGTGAGCTGCTCGCCCGCGTCCTCGCGCGCACGGCAAGCGACACCCGGCGACCCTACGCGTTCCATACGGAGCAGCGGGATGGCGCCGCGGTCGTCGTCGCCCGTCAGTTGCACCGCGGCGTGCCCGCCCCCGAGGGCCGGCTCCTGGGCTACAAGGAGATCATCCAGGGCGGCCCGCTCGTGTTCCGTCGTCGCGCCCCGGATCTCTTCGAGTCGCAGCCGATCGGCTCCTACATGGCCGCGCGCGTCCTGGCCGGTGTGCCTGGGCTTCCGCCCCAGCGTGTGGCGGTGCCCAACACGACGCGCTTCGGACGCCAGCGGATCCGGGCGGAGGCGCTCGACCTCTTCGACCTCGCCCAGGCGACGGGCGGCAAGCACATGGCGCTGGCCGACGGTGACCCGTTCGTGCCGGCGGCCGGTGGAGGCGACGATCCCGTCGACGTGCAGCCGCTCTGGCCCTACTGCTTGCTGCTCGCGCTGCTCGTCTGGTTGGGCGAGCTCTTCTACCGCCGCCGGCCGAGGGCCTCGGCCGGCGAAGGAGGTGCGGTATGAAGCCGACGCTGCGCCTGATCGCCCTGGTGCTCGTGCTCGCCTGCGCGCAGCCGCTCTTCGCTGGTCCGGATGGTCCCGACGTCGAACCGAACGCGCTCAAGCCGGACGTCGTGGCGCTGCTCGATCAGGCGCTGGACGCCGGGCTCGCGACCACGGACTACCGCGATCTCTGGCGCGCGGCCGTGCTCGCCCACGGCAGCACGGATCCCGTCCTGGCCAAGCTGGCCACAAGCGAGGACGACGCGGCGGTCTGGGTGCATGGGCACCTGCTCCGTCGCGCCGGCCGGTTCGCTGACGCGCTCAAGCAGTTCGAGAAGCTCGCGGCCAAGGGACTCGTGCCCGCCGAGATCGCCCAAGGCCACGTGCAGGACGCACTCGGCAACATCGGGGGTGCGTGGAACACCTGGAAGCACGCGCTCCCCAAGGTGACGGATCCCAAGCTCATCCTCGACATCCGCGTGCACATGGCATTGCTCGGCCGCCAGGGCGGCGCGAGCGTGAAGGACGCGCTCGACGAGGTTGCGCGCACCGAAGGCCTCGATCCCGCGCTGCGCAACCGCGCGGCGATCGTGCTCGCGCTCAAGGGCCACCCGAAGGAAGCGCTCGCGCTGTTCGAGTCCGTCAGTGAGGGCAAGGCGCGGTTCCGCGAGCAGGTCCGGCTGGCCGAGTGGGCCCTCGCCGCCGAGGACCCCAAGGCCGCGCAGCAGCACGCGTGGGACGCCTATGCCTCGGCGACGCTCAAGCGCGACCGCCGCTACGCCCTCACCGTGATGGTCGAGTCGCACCGCGGCGACAAGAGCCTGCAGGAGCTCATCGATCGCTTCGCGACGACGCCCGACCTCAGCGAGGAAGCGCGCAAGGTCTGGATCGATCTCCTCCGCGAGACGGGCCAGGTGAAAGAGGCCATGCGCCTCTTCCGCGCCGGCGCCGAGGGGCAGTTCACGGTCGAGATGCGGCGCGAGCTGCTCGAGATGTGCCGCGAGTCAGGCGAGGAGGACGTCCTCGTCGGCGCCTACCGCGAACTGATCAGGTCGGATCCTGCCGTGATCGAGTGGCGCGAGGGCCTGAGCCGCCACTTCCTCGAGCGCGGTCAACGCAAGGACGCCGAGGCGGTCTGGGACAGCTACCTGGCGAAGCCGAAGCTGACGATGTACCTGCTCGCGGCGGCGGCGGGCCTGCAGGGCATCGGCCTCGATGAGAAGGCACAAGCCTTCGCCGAGATCGCGATCGAGCGCGGGCGCTCGAAGCCCGCGGCGTTGCTGTTCCTCTTTGGCCTGCACCGTGGCCGGGGCCGTCTCGTGCTGGCCGAGAAGCAGCTCGAGCGCCTGGACGCGGCCGCCGCGCCCGCCTCTGCCGAGCGCATGCAGCTGGCCGAGGCCTACGAGCAGATCGGCAAGAAGCGGCGCGCCGTCGAGGTCTTGGAGGCGCTTGTCGAAGCGCGCGGTACGAGGGGCGCCGGCGAGGACCTCGAGATGCACCTCGCGTGGCTGCACTCCGAGGTGGGCGACGAAGAGAAGGCGATGAAGCGCTGGCAGGCGCTCTGGCGTCGCGTCAACTCCGTGCCGCGCCGTCGCTACGTCGAGGACCGGCTCATGGCCGTTGCCTCGCGCCTCGGCAAGCTGGCGGACATCGCGATCGAGCTCGAAGAGAAGCTCATGGCCGGCAAGGCCGACGATCGTGACAGCGGCCTGCTCGTGCGGCTCTACACGCGCGCCCAAGATCCCGTCTCGGCCACCGAGGTCATCGGGGAGTACATGAAGGGCACGGGTGCCAAGCCGGTCAAGGTGCTCATGGAGAAGAGCCGCGTCTTCCTCGCCTGCAACGACTACCACAACTACGAGAAGACGATCCGCCAGCTGATCGAGGTCGATGTCGAGGGCAAGGGCGACTACCTGCGTCAGCTCGCGATGAGCCAGCTCGAGCGCGGCAAGCCCGACGAGGCGCGCGAGGTGCTGGCGCAGCTGAAGGTCCTCGAGAGCGGCTCGGACAGCGCGGAGTTCGAGGCGGGCGTCCTGGCCCTCGCCGGCTTGCGCGACGAGGCCGTCGCCGCCTACCGGCGCGGCTACGCGCGCTACCCCGATCGCATCGAGAGCCTGTTGCTCATGGGCAACCAGATGGCCCAGACTGGCAAGCAGGGCCAGGCCATCGGGATCTACCAGCACCTCGCCGCCACCGCCGACAAGGACGACCTCTTCACGATCGCCATCGACGGCCTGCTCAACCTCGACGCGTCGGCGCCCATCCTGCGCTGGGCGCGTCGCATCACGCTCGCGCGCCTCGCGAAGCGCCACGACAAGATGTACCTCTACCAGCTCATCGGCGACATGAGCGAGGAGCTCGGCGAGCGCGACGTGATGGTGCGCTCGCTCGAGAGCGCCCTGCCGATCATCGGCGAGCGTCGCTCGTCGCTGTTGCGCGAGCTGATGGATCACACCAAGGGACCGCGCGGCGATCGCGACAGGCACCTGGCCTACGGCCGGCGCCTGATCGGCTTGGGCGAGATCGCGCCGCCCGGTGTCTACCTCGATCTGGGCAAGGCCTTCCTCGACGCGGGCGAGACGGCCAACGCGGCCAAGACGTTCTCGCTCGCCACGGACGTGCCGGACTTTGGCTCGTTCCAGCAGCAGGTCGCCACCGCGTTCGAGACGGCCGGCTACATGGACGATGCGCTGCGCACCTACCAGCGCCTGCTCGTCAGCAGCCCCGGCGACGTCGCCCTGCTGCTCAAGGTGGGGGAGCTGCAAGAGCAGGTGGGGCGTGACGACCTCGCGGCGGAGCTCTACGTCGAAGCACTCGATCTCATGATCGCGCGGCGGCCCCTGAGCACCGTGATCAAGGAAGAGAAGAAGCCTGAGGGCGTCTGGTACTGGAACCGGAATCGGAACGTCGACGACTTCGACCAGTACTACGACCGCGTCCGAACCGGGCTGCTCACGAGCCTCGCCGCCGGCAAGGACGCCGACGCCTGGCTTGCCCGTCAGCGCGAGCTGCTGGACGCCGATCTTGCGGCGAAGGCGAAGATCCACGACGCGCAAGACGACAAGCAGAAGCCGCTGCGTGCGTGGCCGCGCATCGAGAGTCGCGCCAAGCTGCTGCGTCGTACGGCCATCGCCTACGCGCGGCCGGATCTGGCCGACGAACTCGACGTGGCGCTCCTCGAGGCCCTTCCGGATGATGACAAGCTGCTCGAGACGCTCGCGCGCTCACGGCTTGCGTGGGGCCTCGTCGGATCGGCCCGCCACCTCATCAACGAGAGCGGCCGGCCCGAAGAGGAGCGCACGAAGCTCACCTACCTCACGGGCAGCGACGGCGGGACCACGCCCGGTCTGATCTCGCTGCTCGAGGCGAACCGCTTGTTCCTGCCGCTGCTCGTCGAGGGCAAGGAGGCCGAGGTGCGAGCGCTGCTGCGCCGCCTCGACTTCAGCAAGCTGTCGAAGGAGGACCAAGAGCTGCTGCCCGTCCTGCAGTCGGCGGCGCTGGAGCTGAACGATGGACGGCTGGCCCTCGCGCTCGGCCGCCACTGGATCAAGATCCTCATCCTCAAGGACAAGGCGCCTGATGCCCCGTGGCGCTTCCGCCCGGTGCTCCAGAAGATCCAGGTGCTGCTCGATCCGGAGCAGTACCGCAGCCTCTGCGAGTACGTCGTCGGCCTCATCATCGACGATCCCAAGAAGGCCGGCATGTGGCTGCAGATCATCCCGGAGCTGCAGCGGTCGTTCGAGAAGCCGCTGCTCGACGAGGAGCAGCGCAAGGCCCTGCTCGAGAAGCTCGACGGCAACCGCTGGTACTGGATCGGCAGCTTCTTCGCGCTCGTTCCCGAGGGCGGCCGGGCGTCCGTGCTCCGCACGTTCCTTCCCAAGGTGCCCGCCTCGCGTCGCATGCAGTTCCTGCTCACGCTCGTGGACCAGATCCAGGGCGAGATCACGGGCGGCTTCGCCGACCTGGTGACCGAGTCCTTCGGCGAGGCCATGAAGGGCCTCGATCGCGGCGACCAGTTCGCCTACTACAGCTTCCTGAACCTGGCCCGCGGCGTGACGAACCGTCCGCTGCGCCTGCGTCTCTGCGCGAAGGGGCTCGAGGCCACGGGGACCAACGTGCTGGTGCGCGTCGCGCACGCCGTCCTGCTCAAGAAGACGGGCAAGGAAGACGAGGGCCTCGAGCGCGGCATGGCGGCGTTGGAAGACCTCTTCGGAGCCGGCAAGCACTTCACGGTGAACACGGCGCGCAGCCTGCTCCTCGATGAGTTCCTGCCCAAGCACCTGCCCGCGTTCCTGGCGGCCGTCGACAAGCGCGCAGGCGGTGGCGGGAGCATGGATCTGACGAACTTCCGTCTGGACCTGATCCGCCGGCAGGGCGACCCGCTGGCGTTGCTCGAGGCCTATCGCAAGGCCGAGAAGGACCATCCCAAGGAGCGCATCTTCAAGGACCGGCTCTACAACCAGCTGAACGGGCTGGGCTACTACCGCGAAGCGCTGCAGCTGCTCGAGGGCATGCTCGAGGAGAAGCCCGACGACAAGCACCTCCAGCGCCGCCTCGTGCTCGCCTGGAAGCGCCTCTCGCGTCCGGCCAAGGCGCTCGAGATCAAGCTGGCCGCCACCGCGAAACAGAAGGTGAAGGGCACGCAGGCGCCGCCGAAGCGCCAAGCCTGGGTGTCGATCCGGGACGTGCATCGGCCGGTCGAGGATGGCGATCTGAAGACGGCCGCGATCAACCTGCGGCGCATGTGGCGCAACTTCCGCACCGGCATGACGGCGATGCGCGGCTTCTTCTTCGTGCCGAGCGTCGCGGGCAACGTGTACTGGCCCACGTCCCAGACGACGAAGCCCGATCCCCAGCGTCTGCGCGGCGGACTCTCGAGCTTCCAGCAGCAGGAGGATGACGACCAACCGGATCCGCCGAACGCCTACGCGAAGCTGTCCGAGTACGAGTTCGGCCGCGCCGAGATGGCGCGCCAAGTCCGCACCTGGGAGAGCGGGCAGTTCTCGGGCGGCGGCAAGCTCCTGGACGGCATGGCGGCCGGCCTCGCCAAGCAGGAGGGCGCCGCCAAGGCGGTGGCCCGCCTGCTCCAGATGGCGCGCGACGGCCGCGCCGGCAAACGCGAGTACGGCCTGCTGCTCTCCCTGTTCGAATCTGCGCCCGACGAGGTCGTGAAGGACGCGGGGCCGATCCTGCTCGACCTCGAGCGCACGTTGAACCCCACGGATGCGGGCTCGCTCCGTCGTCTGGCGCGCGTCTGGGTACGGCTCGGCGACACGACCCGCGCGGCGCGGATCTACCGCTGGTGCGGGACGCGTGCGAGCGCGGGTGGCGTCTTCTTCTGGGGTTCGCGCGGCACGCGCCCGATCTCGGCCCAAGAGCTCGTGAAGGAGGTCGCCGAGGTGCTCGAGGGCGCCGAGCGCGACCGCACTGTCGAGGCCATCCTACAGGTGAGCAATCCGGGCACGGACACGCGCTTCGGCCCGAACGTGCGCGACGGCTACGAGTCCCTCGTACTCCAGACGTGGATCGACCTCGTGGGGCCGGAGGACGCGCTGCGCCGCTGCCGCACGATCTGCGAGCGCATGGCCGCCGGTCCCGAGCTGCCGCAGCGGCGCACGGCGTCGCTGGCTGCCGGCCTGCTGGCGCGCGCCGGCGAGATCGACAAGGCCGTCGCGTGCCTCGAGGTCGCGCTCTGCAAGATGGAGCCGGCGCCGGGCCTACCGTCGCACATGCACTTCTGGTTCGGCCGTGCCGGGCGCATGAGCTACGTGGACGTCCGCCGGCTGTTGCCGCCCGACGTCGCCGGCTGGAAGGATGCGAAGGCGTGGTTCTTGGCCCTCGGCAAGGCACTCCCGGCGTGGGGCGAGGCGGAGCGGACCGATCGCAGCGCGCTGGTCGTACCGCTGTCGATCCTCATGGTGCGCTTGCACGAGCAAGGCGCGACCGCGCCGGCGATCGCCCTGCTGCCGCAGCTCGAGTCCTGGTCACGGGAGCGGTCCTCGTCCCTGCTCTGGGTCGCCGACGTGGCACGTTTGTTGGGACGCTCCGCGCAGGCGAACACGCTCGAGCGCCGCCTCTTCGACGAGGGCCGCCTGAACGCCTACCGCGTGCCCGACCTGCTTGCGCGCGTACGTGCCGAGGACGGTCCCGAGGAAGCGCTGGACCTGGTCGAGACCGTGGCGGCATGGACGCGCCATGAGCAGATTCTCGATGCGCTCGTGGACGCCGCGCGAGCCGCCGACGACGTGTCGCGCGAGGCGTACTGGACGGGCATCCGCGCGGCGACGAAGGCCGCGGCCGAGAAGCTCGAGGCTCTCGAGAAGGCCGAGCGCGCAGGGGGGTAAGGCGTTCGACGGCGAGAGTGCATGTAGGGGCGGATACATGATCCGCCCCTACGGCCCAAGGGGATGGGCTCGCGCCTACTCGAACAGCGAGCGCACGAGCTTGCGCCACCATGTCGGGCGCTTGCTCTTCTTGTGGCCGTGCTTGTGCTTGTGGGTCGGCGCCGCTTCCCTCGCCGCCCGCTCCTTGAGGTCCTTGCCCGGGTTCTTCGGCGTGCGCAGCGAGCGCAGGAACGCCAACACGTCGCGACGCTGATTGTCGGTGAGGTTCTCGAAGCGATCTCGGACCGGCTGCGCCTCGCCGCCGTGCGCGAGGATGGCGTCGGTCAGCGTCGTCGCGCGACCGTCGTGCAGGTACGGCGCCGTGTCAGCGACGCCCCAGAGGCGCGCCGTGACGAACTCGCGATTCCGCTTCTCGTCTGCGAGCGCGAAGTCTTCCTTCAGGCCGTCGCCCATGTCGTGGCGCTTCAAGTCGCTGAACAGGGGGATCTTCAAGCCTCCTCGGCGCACCTTGTCGAAGCGGCGGGCGCCGCGGCTGAGGTCGACGTCGAGGTAGGTATTCGCGAAGGGCCGCGTAGCGACCTCCGGGAAGCGCAGGGGCAGCTTGCGCCGTGAGGTCTCGAGCGACGGCTTGTGGCACTGCACGCAGCCCATCTGCTGGAACAGTGCGTAGCCCCGCCGCGCCGACCGCGAACGTCGGTCCTGGATGGGGTGCTCCAGCGTGACCGCGAAGGCGTGCAGCGCTGAGAGGTCGCCGGGCAGCACCTCGTTGACGTAGGAATCGCCGTCGGCGTCGACGTCCTCGCCGACGACCTCGGTCGGCTCCATCCCGAAGTGGAAGCGCATGGCGCCGCGGTCGAAGTCGCGCACGGTCGTGAACTCCCCCTTGCGCCCGAAGGGGCGCACGACGAGATCGGCGTTCACGCCTTCGAGATTCGTGTCGTCGATCGCGCCCGCCGCGTCGGCTCGGATCGAGCCGAAGTGGACGCCCTTGGTCTCGAGCGCGACGTCCGTGCCGGGATGGGCGATCGCGTGGGCCTTGAGGGCCTGCAGGTCCGCAGTCATCTCCAGCCCGAGCAACTCCACACCGCCGGTACCGAACAGGAAGGGCGGGTTGGCGAAGCGGCCGTTGTAGGCGGCCTTGCCGTCGAGGTTCTCGTTGAGCGTGTCGAAGCGGGTGCCCATGATGATCGCGTTGCTGTTGGAGCCCCCGACGCCGCCCAGGCCCATGGTGGGGGGCATGGTCGAGGCGCGGACGATGCTGTGGCACTCGAGGCAGGTCTGCGCGTCGAGACCGTTGACGCGCAGGAAGGTCCCGTTGCCCTGCAGGGTCGGCCGGCCACCCACACGCAAGGGGTTCGCGGCGTTGAGCGGCCCGTCGCCGTAGCCGTCATGGCGGTTGAACGGCGTACTGAAGATCCGCATGCCGAGCATGCGGATGTCGTCCAGGCGCGTCGTGCCCGAGGCGATCTCCGCTTGGGTCAGGCGGTCTCGCGGCAGGGACGGCCCCTCGCCGGCGGGGGCGTCGTTCGCATGGGCCAGCAGGGCTCCGCTGACCGGCAGCGCGAGCACGACGAACAGGGACATCCACAACTGGCGCATGCAACCACTCCCACAAGTGCACTCACGAGTCCCGCGCAGGGACCGTGCGGCGCCGAGTATCGCCTCGGAAGCCGACGGCTCAACCGTGGGGACGGCGCTTTGCGCGGTCGTGACTCAAAACGAGTCACTGCACGCGTGTGTTGGCGACGCTCGCCAGGCGGGTGCGTATGCAGATGCGGTCTTCGAAGCCTGAGGCTAGACTCTGCGCCATGACGATCAAGACAGGCGACAAGGTACGCATCCACTACCGCGGCACGCTGCAGGACGGGAGCGAGTTCGACAACTCCGAGGGGCGCGAGCCGCTCGAGTTCACGGCGGGCGGCCCCGAGCTCATCGCGGGCATGAGCCATGCTGTCATTGGCATGAGCGTGGGTGAGAAGAAGACCGTGGACATCCCGCCGGAGCTCGGCTACGGCGAGCGCCGCGACGACATGCTGATCAACGTCGAGACAGCGCAGCTGCCGGAGGGCGTCGACGTGGGTGCGGTTCTGGGCCTCGAGACGCCGGAAGGCACGCTGCAGGCGACGCTCGTCGAGATCGATGGCGACGCCGCCGTGCTCGACGGCAACCATTTCCTCGCGGGCAAGACGCTGATCTTCGACATCGAGGTCGTCGGCGTCGGCGACGTCGAGGTCGCCGGCTAGCCCGCGCGTGCACGTCTTCGAGACCACGGTGCGGCTGCAGCACACGGATGCGGCGGGCGTCGTGTTCTTCGCGCGCTTCTTCGAGCTGGCGCACGTCGCGTACGAAGACATGCTGGCGTGCATCGGCCAGCCGCTGCCTCGCGACCTGGGCAAGGCGCCGTTGATCTTGCCGATCGTGCACGCGGAGTCCGACTACCGTTCTTCGTTGCGGCTCGGCGATCGTGTGTCGATCGAGGTCGACGTGCGTGAGGTCAAGTCGCGCAGCTTCACGCTGGGGTACCGCTTCGTCGATGCGGATGGCACGGAAGCCGCTCGTCTGACGACGGTGCACGTCGCCGTGGACGCGTCCACGGGCCGCTCGACGCGGTTGCCGGATGAGCTCGCGGGGGCGCTCCGGGAGGCTTGACCGCGGGCGGTGGGCGCGCGGTTTCCATACGGACACGGACACGGACACGCGCCCCCGAAACGCGTGGGCGACCACAAGGGTCGCCCCTACGGCCCAAGGGTGGGTCGGCCGCATGTGGGCAGCCGCGGCGCTACAGGCGTTGCAGGGTGGCGGCCGCGAGGTGGTCGCCCGCGCGCGCCGTGAGCGTCTTGAGGTCTGGCTTCATCCGCGCAGGCCCGCGCGCCGGCATGCGGTAGTAGACGTCCGGCGTCTTGTAGCCCGGGAGCAGATCGCGCAACGCGGCGTCGAGCGTCTTCGCGTCCAAGGCCGTGCCGCCCACGAAGGCCACCGGGCGCGCGCCGAACTCCTCGTGCTCCACGGGCACGACCACGGCTTCGTCGACGCCGTCGAGTCCAAGCAGGGCCATCTCGATCTCCTCCGGCTGGAGGTTCTCCCCGCCCGAGATGAACATCCGGTCACGCCGGCCGCTGACATGCAAGACGCCGTCGTCGAGCCGGCCGAGGTCGCCCGTCGCCCACAGGCCGTCGCGGACGCTCGTCGTCCGTACCTTGCCCTCGATCAGGTAGCCGTCGAAGAGCGTCGGCCCGCCGACGAGCACCTGTCCGGCGTCGCTCACCACGACCTGGCAGTTCGGGAGCGCCCGGCCGGCGGTGCCTGCGCGCCGCACGACGTCTTTGTCGGCGCTCGCGGTGACGAAGGACGCTGTCTCGGTGGCGCCGTACGTCACGATGAGCGGGATCTCCGCCGCCAGGGCCTCCGCACGCAGCCGCGGAGGGAGCGGGCCGCCGCCGAGCAGCACGCCGCGACACGCGCGCAGCGCGGCCGTGGTCTCCTCCGCGCGCAGGAGACGTGCGAGCTGGGTCGCTACCAGCGAGACATGCGTCGGTGCATGGAAGCGCAGCGCCTGCTCGAGCGGAACGCCTCGCGAGGGTACGCACAGCGTGGCGCCCGAGACGATCGCGCGGAAGAGCATCGCGAGGCCGCCGACATGATGCGTGGGTAGCGATAGCAACAGACGATCCTCAGGATCGAGATCGAGGAACGCGGTCGCGCCGCGCGCGCTCTCGACGTGCTGCCGGAGCGCGTGCACGACGAGCTTGGCCTGTCCACCGCTCCCCGAGGTGTGCAGGAGCGTGCCCGTGGGCAGGCGGACTTCGTGGTGGGCTTGAAGCGGAATCGGGTCGACCCGCCCCTCCGACCAGCCGAGGAGGAAGCGCGCACCCGACGCCGCGAGCAGACCGTCGACCGAGGACGTGGGTTCGCGTTCACCGAGAAGGTTCGTGCACAGGCCGAGCGACCACGCCGCGAGAGGCGCGGTCACCCGCATGCCCGGATGCCGTCCACGCAGGGCCACGACGTCACCGGCCCGCAGGGGCACCGGCAGCTCCTCGTTGAAGCCGCGCGCCTCGTCGATCGAGGCGACCATCGCGGTACCCGAGACCACGCGGTCGTCAAGGCGTAGGAACGGCGCGTCGCCGCGCGCGGCCAAGGCGTCGAGCAGCGGCCGGGCGGCTTCGTCCATCAGCGCGCCTGCACGAAGCGCAGTTTCTCGAGCACGCGCTCGGCGGGTGTGCCCTGCCAGTCGCACGTCCGGACGAATCCGCAGCTCGAGTCGTACGGCGGTGCGACGAGGTCGAGGCGCAACCAGCCCTCGGTGCCGAGCCCCGCCGCGGCCGTCTTGCCTGGCAGCGCGGCCGCCATCTGCGCCTGCATCCACAGCCCGAGGCCGCTCTCGAAGCAACTGCTGACCACGACGGCGGCACCGTGCTTCTCGGCTTCCGTCGCGAGGAAGAGCAGGCGCTGCCAGTGGCCAACCAACGCCGGCTTGAGGCACCACGCGGCGACCCAGGGCGCGCGTCCCAGATGGAAGAGCGAGCGCTCGCGCAGTGTCTCGTCGAGGCCGATGCGCAGGCCCGTCGCCGCGTGAAGATCAGGCAGTTCCTCCGGGTTGGCCAGCGGCTCCTCGAGATACTCGATGCGCTCGGCCGGTAGCCCCTCGAAGCGCGCGATCGCATCCGGGAGCGAGAGCGTGCGGTTGGCGTCCAGCCGCAACTGGGTCCGGCTCGGTAGGCCGGCCAGAAGGACTTGCAACATGGAGCGGTCTGCGGCGGCGGTGCCACGCCCGATCTTGACCTTCACGCAGACGTATGAATCGAGCTCCCCCGAGGCGATTGCCTCGGCGGCCGCCGCCGCATCGCCGACGAACAGCGCATTGACGACGACGCGATCGCGTGCGCGCGGGGAGAGGATTGCCGCGGGCGTCGTGTCGGCCGCCATCGCGAACAACGCGGCACCCGCCGTCTGCAGCCCGAACACCACGCTCGGTGCACCGAACTGCCCATGCGGCGCGCAGGCTGCGACGCGATCCGCCACGTTGCTCGCGAAGGTGTCGAACGTCGCGAAGCTGCGGCCCTCGAGATCCGTGCCCACGACGCGCAGCGCGTCGTCGACCTCACGCAGCGACTCGGCGTGCAGCCCGGGCAGCGGGGAGATCTCGCCGTACGCGGTGAAGCCGTCGTCCGATGTGATCCGGACGAGGCGGCCGTCGCGCTTGTCCGTGTCGACGGTGCCGACCCGGTAGCGCTGCGTGAGTGGCAGGATGTACTTCGCCGTCTCGAAGCGGGTGATCTTCATAGCGACCACCCGACGCAGAAGGCGAGGGCATAGAGCACCAGGAGTCGTCCCGTGCCGGCCAGTGCGCCTTCGAGGCGTTCGCCCCGCTGCCAGCGCAGGACTGCCAGCAAGGCAGGGACGCCGACGAGGCAGACGGCGCTGGCGGCCAACACGCCTGCAGGCGCGCCGACGAATGCCCAGAGCAGCAATGGCACGAGCGCAGCTACGAGCAGGGATGCAACGTACTCAGCCTTGGCGAAGGCGGGTCCAAAACGGACGGCGAGCGTGCGCTTGCCTGCAATGCGGTCGCCGTCGATGTCACGGAGGTTGTTCACGGTGAGGAGTCCAACGGCCAGCATGCCCGGGCCCAAGCCCGCAAGCACCGCCGCCTCGCTCCACCTCAATCCCTGCACGTAATAGGTACCCGCCGTCGCAACGGGACCGAAGAAGATCAACACGAGTACGTCGCCCAATCCAAGGTAACCCAAAGGTCTCGGTCCACCCGTGTAGAGCACGCCGAAGAGCACGGAGAGCAGTCCGATGACGACGATGGGCCACCCCCCGCGTGTCACCAGGTAGGCGCCGACGAGAACCGCGAGGGCGAACGTGAATACGAACGCACGTCGCATGACGGCGGGTTGGATGAGCCCGGCTTGCACCGCGCGTCTCGGTCCGAGACGGTCGTCGGTGTCGGTGCCCTTCACGCCGTCGAAGTAGTCATTCGCGAAGTTGGTGCCGATCTGGATCAGCAAGGCGCCGAGCAGTGCAGCGGCCGCTGACGCAAGATGCGACACGTCGTCCCGAAACGCGACAGCGATGCCCATGGCGACGGGCGCGACGGCGGCCGGGAGCGTTTTCGGACGCGCGGCTTGGATCCAGACCCGGGGAGACGTCGTCATGCGGGGGCGTTACGGACGCTTGGGAAACTTGTCGAAGTCGGGCTTGCGCTTGTTCAGGAAGGCGTTCTTCCCCTCCTGGCCTTCTTCCGTCATGTAGTAGAGCAGCGTTGCATTGCCCGCGAGCTCCTGGAGGCCGGCCTGACCGTCGCAGTCGGCGTTCAGCGCCGACTTGAGGCAGCGGATGGCCAGCGGCGAGTGCGCGAGGATCTCGCGGCACCACGTGACGGTCTCGGACTCGAGCTGCGCGTAGGGCACGACGGTGTTGACCATGCCCATCTCGAGCGCCTGCTGCGCGTCGTACTGCCGGCAGAGGAACCAGATCTCACGCGCCTTCTTCTGGCCGACCATGCGTGCGAGGTAGCTCGACCCGTAGCCGCCGTCGAACGAGCCGACCTTGGGACCCGTCTGACCGAAGCGCGCGTTGTCCGCTGCGATGGTGAGGTCGCATACGACGTGGAGCACGTGACCTCCGCCAATGGCGTAGCCCGCGACCATCGCGATCACGGGTTTCGGGCAGCGGCGGATCTCGCGCTGGAGGTCGAGCACGTTGAGGCGATGCACGCCCTGGTCATCGACGTAGCCCGCGTCGCCGCGGATGCGCTGGTCGCCGCCGGCGCAGAAGGCCTTCTCGCCCTCGCCGGTCAGGATGATCACGCCGATGGTGGGATCGTCGCGCGCGGTATCGAGCGCCTTGCGCATCTCGCTCACGGTCTTCGGGCGGAAGCTGTTGCGCACCTCCGGCCGGTTGATCGTGATCTTGGCGATGCCTTCGAACGTCTCGAAGCGGATGTCGTCGAACTCGCCCGCGGAAGCCCACGGAAAGGTCGGGATGGTCTCGTCAGGGGCGGTCGAGCCACTCTCGGACGGCGCGGCGGAACTCATCAGGCTGCTCCAGGTGGGGGGCGTGGCCGGCGTCTTGCACGGTCACGGCCTCGATCAGGGGGCTTGTCGCTGCGAGCTCGCGATGGCTCGCGACGTACTTCGCATCCTCGGAACCGGCCATGAGTAGAAGCGGGACACGGCCCGCCGCCAACTGGGGCCCCAGAGGGGGTTGGCGCCCCACGGAGAGGGCCCGCAGCGCTGAGGACAGGGCCTTGGGGTCTCCCTGCAAGCGGCGGCCGATCATGGCCTCGTAGGCCGGCAGGGCGCGGACGCCCGCCAACAGGGGAAGGCCGTACCAGGCGCCCAACCACGCCTCGAACGGCTCGGCCTCGAGCGCGGCCGCGCGGTCGTCGTCCTGGGCCGCGCGCGCCGCCCGGGCTACGGGATCTCCGATCCCCGCCCCTGCGCCGACGGCGACGACGCGGCGCAGGAGGCCGGGGCAGGCGGCCGCCAGGCCCAGCGCCAGGCGCCCGCCCATGGAGTAGCCGAGGACGTCGCAGCGCTCGGCGATCGTCGTCTCGATCCCCTCGGCGAGCCAGTTCACCGTCGTGTCGAAGTCCGGGTGCACGCGCGACGGCTTGCTCCCGTGCCCCGGCAGCTCGATGGCGATGCAGCTGCGATCGCGCGCGAGATCCTGCATGAGCGGCCGCCAGTCCTGGCCGCAGCCCAGGAAACCGTGCAGCAGGACGAGCGGGGTGCTCACGCGTCCTTCAGCGCGGCGGCGATGGCCGCCTCGATGCGCTCGTGGTGGGTCTTGTTGCCATCGAGGCTGCTCTGTACTTCGATCACGTTCGACACGCCGGAGGCGATCGCCGCGCGGTAGGCGGCTTCGAAGCCCGCGCGATCCGTCACGTGCGCGTACGGGATGCCGAACGACGAACACACGCCGTCGAAGCGGATGTCGTGCGGCGTGTTCACGAGCGGTGTGAGTACGTCCGCGTGCTTCGCGATCGGAAGGAACGAGAAGATGCTCCCGCCGCCGTTGTTGAGCACCACGATCGTGAGCGGCTGCTCGAGCGGCTGCAGCATCGCGAGGGCGTTGACGTCATGCAGGAAGGCCAGGTCGCCGATGACGAGCGTCGTGGGGTAGCCGTGGCCCTGCGCGAAACCGGCGGAGCTCGAAACGATGCCGTCGATGCCCGACGCGCCGCGGTTGGCACCCACGGACAGCCACGGTGCATCGGTGGCGGCATAGTCCTGCGCGTCGCGGATGGGCATGCTGTTGGAGAGGAAGAGGCCATGCAGCGTCTGCATGTGGCGGCTGAGCCAGCGCAGCACGTAGGGCTCCGAGAGGTCGTCGCCACCCATGACGGCGGTCTCGATCGCCGCCTCGATGGCCGCGTTCGCCGGCAGGCTCGGTGTGTCCCTGTCCTCCTGGTCGCTCAAGGCCTCGCCGAGGGCCGCGCACCAGGAGTCGATGCCGGCTGCGAACCGGTGCGTGATGGTGTGCGTCGGGTCGAGGCGCGACGGCTCTGGGTCGACGAGGAGGTAGTGCTTGGCTGCCCCCGAGCCCAAGAAGCGCTGCATGCGCTTGGAGGTGATGCGCGACCCCAGCTGGATCACGACATCCGGGGTCCACAGCTCCGCCTCGAGGACACGGTCCAGGTGCACCGCGCGACCGGGGATGCTCTCGCCGAGGCGCGCGCCGCAGCGGATGTCGGTCCAGACCGGCCAGCCGAGCGTGCGGGCTAGCGCCTCCACGTCCTCCGGCACGCCGAACCAGGGCCAGCGTCCACACACGATCAGACCGCGCTCGGCGGAGGCGACCAGCGCGGCGAGGTCTTCGTCCGCGGCCAGCGTGAACGACTCGCCGGCCTCGATCACGAGCAGCGGTTGCTCACCGTCGACCCAGCCGGCGATGGCCTCGAGGTAGCCGGCGTCCCATGACTCGACCGTCGGCGCGAGTGGCTCGCGGAAGGGGCAGTTGAGCTGGACCGGCCCCTCGTGACCGTCGACGGCGCTGTGGACAGCGTGATCGACGGTCGTGAGCAGCGCGCGCACGGGCATGCTCATGTCCGGCGCCGGCAGGTCGAACGCCCACCGGACGTGATCCGCGAAGATGCCCGTCTGCTTGATGCTCTGGTTGGCACCGACCTCGCGCAACTCGTGGGGCCGGTCCGCCGTGAGCAAGATGAGCGGCACGCCGTCGAGCGAGGCCTCGACGACGGCAGGCAGGAGGTTCGCCACCGCCGTGCCCGACGTCGTGACCACGGCGACAGGCCACGAACCCCCGCGCGCGCGCCCCAGGGCGTGGAACGCCGCGCCGCGTTCGTCCAGCCAGATCGTCGCTTGCGCCCTGGGGTTGTTCTGGATCGCCTGCACGAGCGGCGTCGAGCGGGAGCCGGGGCATACGATGAACTCGTCCACGCCGTTGCGGATCAGCTCCTCGACGATCAGGTCGCCCCAGAGCGACTGGATGTTGGGCGCATCACGAAGCATCGTCGGCCCCCAGCAGTCGTTCGAGCGCGCTCATCTTCTGTACGGTCTCCTGCCACTCCGCGTCCGGATCCGAGCCGGCCACGATGCCGGCACCGGCGAAGAGTTGTACCGAATCGCCGCGGATCAGGGCACTGCGGATCCCGACAGCGACCTCCGAGCGCTCCGCACCGAAGCACCCGACGGGGCCCGCGTAGAGCCCCCGGTCGAAGTTCTCCTCGTCGCGCAGGAGGCCGCGCGCGGCCTCGGTGGGGGTTCCGCAGACCGCCGGCGTCGGATGCAGCGCGGCCAAGAGGGCGGCATCGCCCACCCCCGGGCGCAGCGTGCCTTCGATGGGCGTGTGGAGGTGATGCAGCGTCGGTAGGGTCCGCACCGAGGGGGCGCCTTCCGTGGGCGGCTCGTCACAGAGGGCGGCCAGCGTGCTCGCGACGTGGCGCCGCACATGGTCGTGCTCGCGCAGGTCCTTCTCGCTGCCGAAGAGCTCCGCGGCGAGCGCGGCGTCTTCCTCCGGCGTCGCGCCGCGCGGGCGCGTGCCCGCGAGCGCCTCCGTCCGGACCAGGCGTCCGACGCGCTCGTAGAGATGCTCGGGCGAGGCGCCAAGGAACGTCGACGCGGGGGAGGGCTGCACGAGGAAGTGGCAGGCGTCCGGGTGCTCGCTGCGCAGGTGTTCCATGATCCGAATCGGATCGGTCTCGCACGCGCGCTCTGCGGCACGCGCGAGGACCGCCTTCTCGATCGTCCCGGCCTCGATGTAGCGGAGCAGCGTCTCCACGCCGGTCGTCCATGCGGCGGCGTCATCGGTTGCGAGTGCCGTCGTGCCGCGCGGCACCATCGGCAGCCCCGGCACGTCGCCGCGCAGAGCCCGCATCGCCGTGCGGCGCTGCGCATCGTAGTTGCCCCCGCCCAACGCGGCGGCCCCCGCCTTGAGGTTCACCGCGAGGGTGACGCCAGTCTCGTCGCGCCGCATCTCCAGCAGGGGCAGATGGAAGCGTGCCCGGCCGAAGGACATCCACGCGGGGTCCGGCACGCGGCCCGGATCGAAGCGCATCGTGCCGAAGATGCGCATGCTGTCGATGGCATCGCCCGTCGCAACCTGCTCGAGCAGTTCGTCGAGGGCCTCCAGCGGCGGGCCCTCGTGCTCGGCGCAGATCCCCACACCGGCCAGCTCGAGGTCCGAGCGGCGCCCGTTCCAGTAGACGCGCAGCAGCACGGGATGATGGCGCAGCCAGCGCAGCGGGTCGCCGTCTGCCAGCGGTTGCTCCAGCCGGAGGAACGGGTTGGCGCCCAGCTCGGCGCCGCGCTCCGGGCCCCAGGTCTCCAAGACCTGCACGAGCTGTCTCGCGCCGTCGGCCATACGCGCGGCCGGGTCGAGCCTCACGGTGCGTGTGCCGCCGGGTGCCATCTGCGCACGGTAGCCGAGTCGAGGGGTATCCCGTAGGGGAAGGACGGTGCCTTCAGGCGCGCAGGCCATCAGGGTTCAGGCAATCGGCGGTATTCTCGCCCGCCATGTCCTCCAACCCGAACCAGCAGCCGTACCCCGACGTCGATCCCCGCCCCAGCTACCCGGCGATCGAGCGGGAGATCCTCGCGCGCTGGAAGGAGGAGAAGACCTTCGAGCAGTCGGTCGCAAACCGGCCCGCGGGCAAGAACGGCAGCAACGAGTACGTCTTCTACGACGGTCCTCCCTTCGCCAACGGCCTGCCGCACTACGGCCACTTCCTGACCAGCTACGCCAAGGACGCCGTGCCGCGCTACCAGACGATGCGCGGTCGCCGTGTCGAGCGCCGCTTCGGCTGGGACTGTCACGGGCTGCCGGCCGAGATGGCGTCCGAGAAGGAGCTCGGGATCTCCGGCCGTCAGGCCATCCAGGACCACGGCATCGGCGCGTTCAACGAGCACTGCCGCTCGTCGGTCCTCAAGTACGCGGGTGAGTGGGAGAGCTACATCGACCGCATGGCCCGCTGGGTCGACTTCGAGGATGACTACAAGACGATGGACCTCTCCTACATGGAGAGCGTCATCTGGGCGTTCAAGCAACTCTGGGACAAGGGGCTGCTCTACGAGAAGCACCGCGTGATGCCCTACTCGTGGGCCGCGGAGACACCGCTCAGCAACTTCGAGACGCGCCTGGACAACAGCTACCGCCCGCGCCAGGACCCCGCCGTCACGGTCACGCTCACCCTCGTGCCGCAGGACGGCGACCAGGGCGTGCCGCACAAGATCCTGATCTGGACGACGACGCCGTGGACGCTGCCGAGCAACCTCGCTGTGGCCGTTGGCCCCGACATCGACTACGCCGTACTGGAGCAGGACGGCGTGCGCTACGTCCTTGGCGCCGCGACGGTTGGCAAGCTCCAGAAGCAGCTCGCGGGCGCCGAGGAGGTCGGCACCGTCAAGGGACGCGATCTCGTCGGCCGCTCCTACGAGCCGCTCTTTCCCTACTTCGCCGATCAGGAGAATGCGTTCCGGGTCCTCGGTGCCGACTTCGTCGACACCGAAGAAGGCACCGGCATCGTGCACATGGCGCCGGGCTTCGGCGAGGACGATCAGCTCATCTGCGAGGCGAACGGCATCGAGGTCGTCGTACCCGTGGACGACAGCGGCCGCTTCACCGAGGAAGTCACCGACTGGGTCGGGATCAACGTCCTCGAGGCCAACAAGCCGATCATCAAGCATCTCAAGGAGGCCGGCGCCCTCGTCAAGCACGAGACGTACGAGCACAACTACCCGCACTGCTGGCGCACCGACCAGCCGCTCATCTACAAGGCGCTCGGCTCCTGGTACGTGCGCGTCACGGACTTCCGCGACCGCATGGTGGAGCTGAACCAGGAGATCCGCTGGATCCCCGAGCACGTGCGCGACGGCCAGTTCGGCAAGTGGCTCGAGGGCGCGCGCGACTGGTCCATCAGCCGGAACCGCTTCTGGGGTACGCCGATCCCGATCTGGAAGAGCGACGATCCCGCCTACCCGCGCATGGACTGCTACGGCAGCCTGGACGAGCTCGAACGCGACTTCGGCGTGCGGCCCAAGGACCTCCATCGCCCGTACATCGACGAGCTCGTACGCCCCAACCCGGACGACCCGACGGGCAAGAGCATGATGCGTCGCGTGCCCGAGGTGCTGGACTGCTGGTTCGAGTCCGGCTCGATGCCCTACGCCCAGGTGCACTACCCGTTCGAGAACAAGAGCTGGTTCGAGAGCCACTTCCCCGGCGACTTCATCGTCGAGTACGTCGCCCAGACGCGCGGCTGGTTCTACACGCTGATGGTGCTCGGCACGGCGCTCTTCGATCGCGCGCCGTTCCGCAATTGCATCTGCCACGGCATCCTGCTCGAGCCCAGTGGCGAGCGGAAGCTCGGCAAGCGGTACGGCAACTACAGCAGCCCGGATGAGGTCTTCGAGACCCGCGGGGCCGATGCGCTCCGCTGGTACATGATGTCCTCGCCGATCATGCGCGGGGGCAACCTGCGCTTTGACAGCGGCGACACCGGCCTCGGCGACGTGACGCGTCTCGTCATCAACCCGATCTGGAACGCGTTCTACTTCTTCACGCTCTACGCCAACATCGACGGCACCCGGGCGAGGTTCCGCACGGACTCGGAGCAACTGCTCGACCGCTACATCCTCGCCAAGACACGCGAACTGGTGGAGACGGTCGGGGCCAAGATGGACGCCTACGACCTGGCGGGCACGTGCCAGGAGATCACGTCGTTCATCGACGCGCTCAACAACTGGTACATCCGGCGCAGCCGCGATCGATTCTGGGGCGCGGAAGCCACCCAGGAGAAGCAGGACGCCTACGACACGCTCTACACCGTGCTCGTCACGCTGTGCAAGGTCGCGGCGCCGATGCTGCCGTTCATCACCGACGCCGTCTTCACCGGCCTCGTTGGCGAGGGCAGCGTGCACCTCGAGGACTGGCCGGACGCGGAGAACCTGCCGGCGAACCACGCGCTGGTGGCCGACATGGACCGCGTGCGCGACGTCTGCTCCGTGACGCTCGCCCTGCGCGAGGAGCACGGCCTGCGTACGCGCCTGCCGCTCGCCTCGCTCACCGTCGCGGGGCGCGACAGCGCCCGGCTCGAATCGCTCGCGCACCTGATGCGCGACGAGGTCAATGTGAAGGCCGTCGAGCTGACCGAGGACCTCGAGGCGCATGCCACGTTCGTCCTCGCGCCCGACCGACGCCTCCTGGGGCCGAAGCTCGGCAAGGCCATGAAAGCCGTGCTCGATGCGACCCGTAGCGGGGACTGGACGCTTCACGACGACGGGACCGTTACCGCCGGGGGGCAGGTGCTCGACGCGGGCGAGTTCGAGCTGCGTCTCGAGTCCAAGGAGGGCGAGACGAGCTCCGCCTTGCCCGGCAACGATGCCGTCGTCGTTCTCGATGTCGTCGTGACGCCGGAGCTCGCGGCGGAAGGCTGGGCGCGCGACCTCGTGCGCAAGATCCAGCAGGCCCGCAAGGAAGCGGACTTCGCGGTCACCGACCGGATCGAGCTCGCCGTCGACGTGCCCGAGGGCTGCGTGGCAGCGGTCAAGACCCACGAGGCCTACATCAAGGAGCAGGTTCTCGCCGAGACGTTGACCTACGGATCGCCGTCCGACGGCATGTTCACCGTCGAGACGACGCTGGGCGAAGGCGCTCTCACCCTGGGGCTCCGCTCCACGGCCGGGTAGTCTGACCGCGTGCTCCTTCCCTACGGCGACGAACCGAACGATCCCAAGCGCGTCCCGTGGATGAACTACGCGCTCATCGGCGCCAACATCGCCGTGTTCCTGCTTACGTACATGCGGGGGCCGCTCTACTTCCGCGACGTGCTCGACGCGTGGGCCTTCCAGCCGGGGGAGGTCACGATCCCCACGATCTTCTCGAGCATGTTCCTGCACGTCGGGTGGCTGCACCTGGCCGGCAACATGCTGTTCCTGTGGATCTTCGGGGACAACATCGAGGCGCGCCTGGGGTCGTTCGGCTATCTGGCGGCCTACCTCGCCGTCGGTGCTGCGGCGACGCTGATCTACGGCCAGTTCAACGAGCAACCGGCGGTGGGTGCTTCGGGCGCGATCAGCGGCGTGCAGGGCCTCTACTTCATCGCGTGCCCCAAGCACCGCGTGAAGGTCTTCGTCTGGTTCTACTTCTTCATCACCGTGCTGCATGTCAAAGCGCGCTGGATCATGCTGTTCTGGTTCGTCATGCAGGACCTGATCCCGACACTCATCAGCATGAACGTCCACGTCGGCGACGGCGTGGCGCACCTTGCGCACCTCGGCGGCTTCGTCGCGGGGTTGGCGCTGATGCTCGTGCTCAAGCCGATGGTGAAGCAGATCCACATCGCGGCGGCGGCCGAGTTTGCCCGCACGCACCGCTACACAGGGGGGCGGGCAGCCTCCCGCCGCTACGAGCGGACTCGGCGTCGAGATCCCTACAGGCCGGGAGCCTACAAGAAGCCCGAGGACCGCTCCACGGAGACCCACTCCTTCGTGGACCGCGAACGGCGCGAGGACGACGGCCGCCGGATCCAGTGATGCGCGACCCGGCGGCCTGGCCGGGTTTCAAGCGCTGTGGAGTACCCTGAAGCCATGACCGATCCCGCCGACCGATGGAGTGTGAGCCTGGAGGGGGAGACCCTGCTTGGCCGCTACACCGTCGATCGCATGATCGGCGGCGGCGGCATGGCGAACGTCTATCTCGCGCGCGACGAGCAACTCGAGATCCCCGTTGTCGTCAAGGTCCCGCACACGGCCTACCTCGCCGAGGCGGGCTTCCGCGAGCGGTTCGACCGCGAGACACGCGACCTCATCACGCTCCAACATCCGCACATCGTCACGATCATGGCGCGCGGCGAGCACGAGGGCGTGCCGTTCCTCGTCCTGCAGTTCCTGAAGGGCCGCAGCCTGGGCGATCACATGCGCTCGGCCAAAGGCAAGCCGATCCCGTGGGCCGAGGTCAAGCCGTGGGCCCGCGACATCGCCCGTGCCCTCGATTTCATCCACCAGCAGGGCGTCGTGCACCGCGACATCAAACCCGACAACATCCTGTTCGACGAGTACGGCCACGCGTACCTGTCCGACTTCGGCATTGCCAAGGCCGTGGGGGGCGCGGACACCGGCCTCACCGTCACCGGCGCAACGCCCGGCTCGCCCGCCTACATGGCGCCGGAGCAGCCGCGCCAGAGCAAGCTCACCGGGGCGTCCGACCAGTACTCCCTCGCCGCCTCCATGTACGAAGCGTTGTGTGGCAAGCCCACGCACGAGGGTGAGACGGTGGTGGATGTGCTGCTCAAGAAGCAGACCGACGTGCCGGCTCCCTTGCACGAGATCGAGCCGAGCGTGCCGCGCGAGGTGAGTGACGCGCTCGTTCGCGCCCTCGTCAGGGAACCGACCGACCGCTGGCCGACCTGCGAGGCGATGGTGAAGGCCATGTCCCGCCCCGCGCGTGTTGCCGCCGAAGCGCCCACGCGGGTGGCCGCCGTGCCGGTCGCGGCGGGCGCGCCGACGCAGCGGCAGACCCCGGAGCCCAGCGACGCGGATGCACAGCCGGCACGCCCGACGTCGTCTGCCGGCACGACCGTCACGATCGCGCGCTCTTCGCACAAGACCATCTGGATGGTCCTGACCGTCGCCGTACTCGCCGTCCCGCTCGCGTTCCTCTTCGCGGGGACCGGCGACGATCAGGGCGAAGGTGGGCACACGACGGAGACGGCCGGCGTACCCACGCCGGACGACCCGACGTCGAAGAGCGCGAAGCCGCCGAAGGACGAGGATCCCGGTGTTCCGCCCGCCGCTGCCGTCGACGAGGGCGTGGTGGCACGTGGGAGCCACGACGGAATCACCGGTCGCTACGTCATCGACGTGGATCTCCTCGAGCGGCGCCTGAGGGAGCTTCCGCGGGATGGCAAGCGGGCGCTGCGGCACAGGAAAGAGCGCGTGGAGATCGAGCGCCTCATCCGCGGTGAGCCCCAGCTCGTCCTGGATGCCAGCGGCGGTTTCAAGATGACGTTCGCGCAGCGTGGGGGCACGAAGCTGCCTCCCATGCGTGGCTCGTGGACCGTGGAGCGGAACCAGATCACGTTCGTGCCGGACCCCGGTACCGTGCCGAAGAGTGTTCGCAACGCGCATGCACCGTTCACCGGCCGTCGCGACGCCAAGGGCCGCCTGATCATCATGCGCAGGGGCTTCGAGATGCCCATGAAGGCGCGGTAGAGTCTCGCTCCCCAGGATCCCTGGAGCCCCCATGAGCCACGAGACCATCGAGTCCCTCCTCGAGGAGGAACGCCGCTTCCCGCCGACCGCAGCGTTCGCGGCCCAGGCCACCGTACGCGACCCCGCGATCTACGAGCAGGGCGAGGACATCGAGGCGTTCTGGGAGAGCCACGCGAAGTCGTTCACCTGGTTCAGCGCGTGGAGCAAGGTCCTCGACTGGCAGCCGCCCTTCGCGAAGTGGTTCGTCGGCGGCACGACGAACATCACCGTCAACTGCCTCGACCGGCACGTCGAGGGTGACAAGGCGGACAAGACCGCGTTCATCTGGGAAGGCGAGCCCGGCGACGAACGCATCATCACGTACGCCGACCTGCTGCGCGACGTGTGCCGCTGTGCCAACGGCTTGCGCGCCCTCGGCGTGCGCAAGGGCGACCGCGTCACGATCTACATGGGCATGATTCCCGAGCTGGCTGTCGCCATGCTCGCTTGTGCTCGTATCGGTGCGGCGCACTCGATCGTGTTCGGCGGCTTCAGCCCGGACGCGCTGAAGGAGCGCATCAACGACTCGGACTCGAGGGTGGTCATCACCGCGGACGGTGCGTGGCGCCGCGCGGGCGTCGTACCGCTCAAGGCCAATGTCGATGCCGCCCTCGCGGAGACCCCGCGGGTGAAGACCTGCGTCGTCGTCGAGCGTGTCGGTCGGGCAAAGGCCGGCGTCGAGATGGTCGAGGGCCGAGACATCTGGTGGCATGAGCTTGTCGCGGACCAGCCGGAGACGTGCGACCCGGAGCACATGGACAGCGAGGATCTGCTGTTCATCCTCTACACGTCCGGCACGACCGGGAAGCCGAAGGGCATCGCGCACACGACGGGCGGCTACATGGTCGGGGCGGCGATGACGCACAAGTGGGTGTTCGACGTCAAGGACGACGACATCTATTGGTGCACGGCCGACATCGGCTGGGTGACAGGCCACAGCTACATCGTGTATGGGCCGCTGGCCAACGGCTCCACCGGGGTCATGTACGAGGGAGGCCCCGACTACCCCGACAAGGACCGCTTCTGGGACATCGTCGAACGCCGCAAGGTGACGATCTTCTACACGGCGCCGACGGCGATCCGCGCCTTCATGGGCTGGGGTGACGAGTTCGTCACGAAGCACGATCTCGCCTCGCTGCGGCTCCTCGGCTCGGTCGGCGAGCCCATCAATCCGGAAGCGTGGATGTGGTACCACGAGATCATCGGCGGCGGTCGCTGCCCGATCGTGGACACCTGGTGGCAGACCGAGACGGGCAGCATCATGGTCAGCGCCCTGCCCGGGCTGACGACGAACAAGCCGGGGTCCGCCTCGCGGGCGCTTCCGGGCATTCACGTGGACGTCGTCGACGAAGAGGGGCAGAGCGTGCCGCTCGGTAGCGGCGGGTTCTTGGTGATCAAGAAGCCGTGGCCGTCGATGCTGCGCACGATCTATGGGGACGACGAGCGCTACAAGGACGTCTACTGGTCGAAGTTCGACGGACTCTACTTCGCGGGCGACGGATGCAAGCGCGACAGCGAGGGCTACCTCTGGCTGCTCGGTCGTGTCGACGACATCATGCTCGTCTCGGGCCACAACATCAGCACGATGGAGGTCGAGTCTGCCCTCGTCGACCATCCTGACGTCGCGGAGTCGGCGGTCGTCGGGCGCACGCACGAGATCAAGGGCCAGGCCATCACGGCCTTCGTGACGATGCGTGCGGGCACGGAGAACACCGACGAGAAGCGCACCGAGATCCGCAAGCACGTCGCCACCAAGCTCGGTCCTCTCGGCAGGCCCGAGGAGGTCTACTTCGCTCCGCAGCTGCCCAAGACGCGTTCCGGCAAGATCATGCGGCGGCTGCTGCGCGACATCGCCGAGGGCCGCGACCTCGGGGATGTGACGACGCTCGCCGATCCGAGCGTGGTCGACAGCTTGCGGGCCCAGTACCAACGGCACCACACCTAGCCCTACGACATGCGTATCGCCATCACCGGAGCGACGGGCTTCCTCGGACGGCATCTCCTGCCTGCGCTCCGGGCGGCGGGGCATGACCCGGTCGCGCTCGTACGCGCAGCACCCGGACGCGAGCCGCAGCCCGACGCGCCGCTCTACGATCCGTTGGACGCGGCGAGTGTGGCGGAGGCCATCCGCGGCTGCCAGGGCGTGATCAACCTCGCCGGGGAGAACGTGCTCGGCGGGCGGTGGACCACGACGTTCCTCGAGGGCATCCGTCGGAGCCGCATCGCCACGACGACCGCGCTGGTCGATGCGATGGCGTCGCTACCCGAGGCGCCCTCGGTGCTGCTGTCCGCGTCGGCCGTAGGCATCTACGGTCCGCGCGAGCCTGACGAGGAGATCAGCGAGCGCTCGACGGTCCTCGGGCATGACGTCCTGGCCGTGCTGTGTCGCGACTGGGAGGCTGCCGCGACCCCGGCCGAGGCCGCCGGGACACGCGTCGCGCTGCTTCGCATGGGCGTCGTGCTGGGTCGTGGGGGAGGTGCCTTGGCCAAGATGGAAGGGCCCTTCCGATGGGGTGTCGGCGGGCGCATCGGCTCCGGGCAGCAGGTGATGTCGTGGATCCACGTCGACGACGTCGTGCGCCTCATCCTCTTCTGCTTGGAGCGTGACGATCTGCGTGGCCCGGTGAACGTGACCGCGCCCAACCCGGTGAGCAATGCGGTCCTGACGAAGGCCTTCGCCGCGGCCTTGAAGCGTCCGGCGTTCCTCCCGGTCCCTTCCTTCGCCCTGAAGCTGATGTTCGGCCGCGGCGCGTCGGTGCTCACCACGGGCCAGCGCGTCGTGCCCAAGGCGGCGCTGGAGCACGGCTTCACCTTCGAGCACACGTCGATCGACGAGGCCTTCGCGGCGATCTATCTCCGCGGCTGAGTCGCGCGCTACTTCTTGGCGTCCTTGGCCTTCTTCGCGTCGGCGGCCTGCTTCTTCGCCTGCTCCTCGGCTTCGAGCTGCGCTTCTTCGATCGCGTTGGCGATGTCGTTGGCGGACAGCTCGAAGGGCTCGAGCTTCGTGTCTTTGGTGTGCTCGAAGGTCACGTGCTGGACCAACTTGCGGGCGTCCGCGAGGTCGAGGAACCCGATGCGCCACGTGACCAAGTTCTTGTCCTTGTCCTTGGTGCCGTTGGTCTCGAGGATCGCGCCGGGAAGCGCCAGCTGCGACGTGATGGCGAGCGTCCCCCACATGCGCTCGTAGCGCTTGAGCATGCTCTCGCGCATCTTGCGCAGACGGTCGGCCGCCGGGCCTTCCAGAGGCTCCCGGTCCGTGCCGTCGAACACGTGGCGGATCGTGAGCTTCCAGGCCTTGCCCTTGCGCACGCGCTCGAGCTTCACGCTCACGTCCTCGACGACGCCGGCCGCGTACATCTGCTGGAGCGAGTCGAAGGCAACGCTGAGCTCGTACGTGCGGCTCTTCTTGTCAGGGGTGTCCCGCTGAGTCGAGGACTTCACCGTGATGCCCTTGCGCGTCGTCAGCGCCGCGGCGCGCTTCTTCGCGTCGAGCACCTCGAAGGGGTCGTCGGCCTCCTCCGGCGGAAGGCCGAGGCCGCGCGCTTGCGCCTTCAGTTCCTTCGCGTAGGCCAACGCCTTGGCCATGTCGACGGTCGTCGTCTGCGTGTACGTGCCGCTGCCGTCCTTCTTGAGCTCGGTGCGGGACGTGACCTCCAGGCAGCCCGGCAGCGCCAAGGCCGCGGCGAGGATGAGAGCGAGCGAGCGCCGCATCTCAGCTGCCCTTCTTGACGAAGCGCTTGCGGAGTCCAGCGGCCTTCTCGGCGCTGATCACCTCGGTCGCCTCGGCGGCGCGGATGAGGTCGAGCGGCTCGTCGGTCTTCGGGTCGAAGTCGCCCTTGGCGTTGACGATCGCTTCCCACGTAGTGCGCAGCTCTTCGCGCGTCAGCAGGCCGGCGCGGAACATCTCCTCGGCCAGGTGCAGGCGCGTCCGGTAGCGGCGCGGCTCGCCGAGCCGCGGGAGGATCGCGGGCTGCATCCGCTCCGCGCGCCGGAGCTTCAGCGCGTACCAACTGCTGGAGAAGCTGCTCTGCGGGGAGTCGTCCAGGGGGACCTTGGCTTCGACGAGGTTGAACCCTGCGCGGTAGCACTCCGAGATCACGCGGCTCGGGTTGCCTTTCGGATCGCGGATGATCAGGCGGCCGTTGGCCTTGAGGGCGACGCGGATGCCGTCGAGGAAACCCAGCAAGGCCGAGCGTTCGACGTAGTCGATGACGTCATTGAGAAACACTGCGTCCAGCGAGTCCTTCGGCAGCATGGGGTCGTCGGGCAGTGAATGCACGAGCTTGATGTTCGTGACCTTCTCGCGTTCCACCCGCTTGCGCACGGTGGCGATCTTCGCGCGGTCGATGTCCACCGCGTAGACGCGGCCGTGTTCGCCCACGAGCCGGGCCAGCGGAAACGTCCACGTGCCCTTGCCGCAGCCGATATCGGCGATGGTCTCTCCGGCGCGCGGCCGGATGAGCTCGAGAATGCTCGCGCCCTCGTCCTTCTTCGGTTGGTCTTCGGCCACCGTCGTGGGGGCAGCGGGCAGCGCGAGGGCTGCCAGTACGATCAGACCGGCGAGGATGGCGTACGCGGGGCGGTGTCGAAGCATGCCGCCAAGCCTACGCGAGAACGCCGGTTCGAGGAGATCACCACGCTTCGCGCACGAGACGTTCCGGCGTGAGGCCTGCTCTTGCGCCCCGTTCGTGGACGGCCTCGACGAACGGCCCCGGGCCGCAGGCGTAGAGCCTCGCCACCGCCGCGTCGCCCACGGCTTCGGCCACCAGGGCGGCGTCGATGCGGCCGCGCCGGCCGGTCCAGCCGGCTTCCTCGGCTGTGACGGTCGGCACATACGTGAACACGCTGCGTTCATCCGACCACGCAGCGAACTCGGCGTGGAAGAGCAACTCGGCGCTCGTCCGCGCGCAGTGCAGCAGCCACACCGGCGTGTCGTCGCCCAACTCAGCGTGGTGCTCGACGAACGCCCGGTACGGCGTGACGCCTGACCCCGCCGCCGCGAGAACGACACGCTCGCCCGCCGACGCCTCCACGTGGAAGCCGCCAGCAGGCGGTTGGATCAACCACGTCGCTCCTTCGCTGGCACCGTAGATGTGCTGGACCGCGTCGCCGCGGGCGCGCACGGTCACGCGCACCGTGCCCTGATCGTTGGGCGCCGCGGAGAGCGAGAAGTACCAGTCGCGCGCAGGCGTCTCGTTCGGATCCCGCACGACGACGTACTGTCCGGGCACGAACGCGAAGTCGGCGTGCGCCGCGTCCGGCAGCGCCAGCACGAAGCTACGATCCAGCGGGGTTTCCTGCACGACATGTGCGATGGTCGCCTCGACCCACGTCATCGGCGGCTCCTGGGGTATGTTGGGGCTTCCAGGGAGAGTTCCATGCCGCGTCTTGTGATCAAGAAGGGACCGGGCGTCGGTCGCGATCATGCACTCGGGGCGTCCGAGTGCGTGGTGGGCCGAGACCCCGCCGCGACCTTCACGATCGATGACAGTCTCGCGTCTCGGCGGCACTTCCGCGTCGTCGCCGAGGGCGGGATCTGGTACGTCGAGGACCTGGGCTCGACCAACGGCACCCTGGTGAATGGGAGCCGGGCCCAGCGCTCGCGCCTGAGCGACGGCGATACCATCCGCGCCGGCAAGACCCGCCTGACCTTCGTGCAGAAGGACCTCTTCGGCGGCAGCGGCAGTGCGGCCGCCGCGCAGCCTGCGGCGAAGCCCGCACCTGCGCCGAAGGGCCCGCCCGCGCCCGTACGCCGTCGCAAGCGCCTCCGCTAGCCGGAGGGGTCGGGCACGGCTGTCCCTGTGCGCGCGGCCCGAGGTACCTTCCCCGCGCGTCCCGCGTGCGCCCGGCCGCACGCGCGCCAGGAGGCAGCGATGGCCAAGTACCAGGCACCTGATTTCTTCGATGTCGACGGTGAGCTGAGCGAAGAAGAGCGCATGGTGCGTGACGCCGTGCGCGACTGGGTCTCCGATCGCTGGATGCCGGTCGTCGAGCACGCCTACCGCGAAGGCAGCTTCCCGAAGGAGCTGATCCCGGAGTTGGCCGAGCTCGGAGTGCTGGGCGGCAACCTCGACTACGGCGACTTCCCGCGCCTCGGCGCCGTGGCCTACGGCCTCGTCATGCAGGAACTCGAGCGGGGGGATTCCGGCTTGCGCTCCTTCGTGAGCGTGCAGGGCGCGCTGGTCATGTACCCGATCTGGCGCTACGGCAGCGACGAGCAGAAGGACGCGTGGCTCCCGAAGCTGCACTCGGGCGAAGCCATCGGCTGCTTCGGACTCACGGAGCCCGACCACGGCAGCGACCCGGGCGGCATGGAGACCAAGGCCGTGCGCGACGGCGACGACGTCGTGCTCAACGGCGCCAAGATGTGGATCACGAACGGCTCGGTGGCCGACGTCGCCATCGTGTGGGCCAAGCTTGACGGTGAGATCCGGGGCTTCGTCGTCCCTACGAACACGCCCGGCTTCTCGGCGCCCGAGCAGCGCGGCAAGCACAGCCTGCGCGCGTCGGTGACGAGCGAGCTGGTCCTGCAGGACGTCCGGCTGCCGGCCTCCGCGATGCTGCCCGGCGCGAAGGGCCTCGGCGGGCCGCTCGGCTGCCTGAACCAGGCGCGCTACGGCATCGCCTGGGGCGTGGTTGGCGCGGCCCAGGCGTGTTTCGACGAGGTGCGCAACTACGGCCTGAACCGGACCCAGTTCGACAAGCCGCTCGCATCGTTCCAGCTCTACCAGGCCAAGTTGGTCGAGTCCCTCTCGGAGATCACCAAGGCGCAGCTCATGAACCTGCGCATGGGTCGCCTCAAGGAAGCGGGCACCCTCACGCCGTTCCAGGTGTCCATGGCCAAGCGCAACGCCTGCCACGACGCCCTGGAGATCGCCCGCCGCTGCCGCGACCAGCTGGGCGCCAACGGGGTCGCGGACGAGTACCAGACCATGCGCCACATGTGCAATCTGGAGAGCGTGAAGACCTACGAGGGCACGCACGACATCCACACCCTGATCCTGGGCCGCCAGATCACGGGCCTGAGCGCGTTCTCGTAGCCCCCCGCGGCCCTTGGCTCCTAGGCCCTCGGGGCCTGGGACGATGGGGGCCACCTCGGCCGTTCCTCTCCCGAACCCATGCGCAACGCCCTACCGACCCTGCTGATCCTCCTCGCCGCCGCCGCCGGTCTGTGGCTGCTCTTCGGCGCGGCCGATGACGAGGGGTCAGGCGCCTACGACGCAGGACCCGCCGAGGAGATCGGCCCGCCCGATCTCGCGACGGCGACGCCCTTCGAGGCGGACGGCCTCAAGACCAAGGGACGTGTGATCAAGAAGAAGCGCGCCGTCTACCAGCCGGCCGACCCTCGCACCTTGCCCAAGGGCAATCTCGTGATCACGATGCTCGGGCCCGACCTGAAGCCGATCGAGGCGAGCGCCCTGCGCGTCTACGTCGATCCGGGCAAGAACTCCACGTGGCATACGAAGCAGGGCCTGTGGGAGCCCGAGAAGAAGGTCTGGCGCTTCACGGACGTCGTCGCCGGTCAGGTGAACGTGCGCGTCCAGGGCGACCACATCGTGGCTCGCACCCTCCAGACCGTCGTCAAGAAGGAGCGCGACAACGAGCTGAGCATCACGCTCGACCTCGCCGGGTCCATCCGCTACGACGTGATGAAGTACGACAAGAAGCGTCCCGAGAAGGTCCAGCTGACGCTCTTCGACTGGGAGGACAAGCCCGTCGAGGTCTGGTACCAGGAGCGCACGTCGCGCCGGCTCACGACGCCGGTCCCTCGAAAGACCGTCGAGATCGGACCGGAAGGCGTGGTCTTCGGCATCCTGCCGGGCCGCTACAAGCTGCGCGTCGTCAGCGTCTTCGAGGAGTGGGACGAGGCCAAGGTCGACATCGTGGCCGGCAAGACCGCCGAGGTCTCCCTCGAGGTCAGGCGCTAGGAGACAGGCTCCTAGGCGTCAGGGCGCTCGAGCCCCTTGACGAACGCCTTCAGGAACCACTCCACCTGCCCCTTCCCGAGCCCCGTGTCCACGAGGATGGCGTCGAGCAAGGACTGCGCCCGGCGGCGTCGCCTCTCCAGCAACTGGGCGCGTGCCTCACGGCCCCGGTCGGTGAGCCTCACGAGCCGACGCCGACGATCCTCGACGGCCGGGTCGCGCTGGAGCAATGCGTCAGCCGTGGCGCGGTCGACGAAGCGGGTGGCTGTCGACGGATCGCGGCCCACGCGGCGCGCCACCTCGCTCATCGCGACGGCTTCGTCCTCACCGACGGCGAGCAGCACCCGGGCCGTCGCCTCGCGCAGCGTCAGGCGCTGGGCGTCGGAGCGCAGACCGAGGGCGAGCCTCGTCTCCAGGTCCCTGAGCAGGTCGATCGGCATGGTTGCAATCTACAATCGAGTCTGCGCTCGGCAAGAAGCGTCACTTCACAGGCTCCAGGACGCGGACCACCAGGCGGAAGCCGACGGTCGAGCTTGCGTCGTTCGGGGGGTGGGCCGTGCGTGCCGCGATGCGGTCGTCGTCCGGCGCCTGCGAGCCCCAGGCATGCCCCTTCACCCAGAACACCCGACCCTCGCCGTCCCAGTCCGCGGTCCACTCCGCCACCGAGCCCGTGAGATCGCGCACGCCGAAGACGCTCTCATCTTCGGGAAAGAGCCCCACAGCCTCCGGCGCCGGGAAGTGCGGCCGCGAGCGGGCTCCCTTGAAGTACAGCCACTCGCGCTCGTCGCCGTAGACGAACACCCGTGCGTCGCCGCCGCGCGCCATCCTCTCCCACTCGGGCTGCGTCGGTAGCGTGAATCGCATGGCGCGGTAGCCGACGCTGCCGTCCGCTTCGCGCACGACCGCCACGTCGGGCAGCACCGTGCCGCCCGCCGCGGCTTGACGCGCGCGGCGGCGCGAACGCTCGGTGCGCCAGCTGAGATAGCCCCAGCCGACCGCCTTCGAGGCACGGAGCGCCTCGGCCAGTTCCTCGTACTGGTAGTCATGCGGCTCGTCCTCGCCCTCGGGCGGCGTGAGGTAGCCGGCGACGTCGTACAGGCTCACGTGCGCGAGCGCATGCTCGGGGCTGTCCATCGGTAGGAAGCGCCCGCCACCCTTCACGCGGACAGGCAGCGCGCCTCCGAAGGGATCGCCCAGCGGCATGCCCTTGAGGTCGCGCCGCAGGACGCGACTCGAGCGCGGGACGAAACGCAGGTCGCGCCACGGGATCGAGCCGACCTTGTCGATCTCGGCCAGCGTGCGCGCGTCGTTCAGGAACTCCCACCAGTCGGCGTATGTGAGCTCGAATCGCGAGGCGAGGAACGTGCGCACGGGCACGCTCTGGCGTGGCAGCGAGCGCGGCGCGTTCTCGTCGTCGCTTCCGAGCAGCACGTCGCCGCCCGAGACGAGCGCGAAGCCCGGCGGAAGCTGCGCGAGTCCGAGATCCCCGGAAGCCCGGATCGTGCCCGGGTCCGTGCGGCCCACCTCGAACGGCATGCGGAGGTCCGGTCCGCCGTCGCGCCGAAGCAGAAGCAGATAGCGGCCCGGCGGCAGGGCCAGCGTGCTCTCGCCCTGCAGCGTGCCGAGTGCGTTGGCCGCGGAGGTCGTGAGGGGGTAGGCGCTGCCCGCGAGGAGGGCTTCGTAGCGCGCGCGGCGCATCGCTCCCCCCAGCGTGCCGACGTGCGACGCACTGCTCTCGAGCGGCTTGGTCAAGGACGGCACATCGGGCCGCACCGGACGCTGGCCTTCGCCTTCCAGTCGCCTGCGCACGGCCTCCGCGTAGGCGGCCGGCAGCGTCGCCGCGCCCTTCGTGGGGTGGTACGGCACGGGCAGCAGCCGCGGACCGCCGCGCGCGACGACATCGGCTTCGCGTTCGTAGCGGAAGAGCCACCCCCGGGCGGCCTCCGCCGGCGCGACGATGCGCACCTTGCGTACGCCGCTCAACTCGGCGGCGAAGGCCGCGCCGTCAAGTTCCTCGACGACGACCCGGCGGTGCTGCGCGGCACGGTCCGCGTCGCGGCGGGCGATGGCCAGCCGCCACTCGCCCATGTGCCACTCCGCCGCGCGGCGGCGGATCGTGTCGCGCAGGGCGCGGCCCCTCTCTCCGGCCGCCTCCGCATTGGCGTCGGCGAGCGAGCGGGCCACGGCGAGATCGCTTCGCACTGTGGCTAGCCTCGTGGCGAGGTCCTTCTCGAGGCGTTCGATCTCGCGCCGCGCGGCGTAGGCGGCCTCGCGCATCCACCAGGGCTCAGAGCCGTGCGCGTTCTCGTCACCCAGTCCCTTCCCACCGAGGACCTCGGCACCGTGCAGGGCTCGGGCCTGCAGGCGCGCGAGCCGGTCGCGTCCCTCGTCGAGTGCGGTCATCGACTCGAGGGCGCGGGTGAACGTCTTGCTGGCGTCGAGCACGCCCCGGCGCGCGCGGGCGGTCGTGCGGAGGTCGCGCGGACGGCCCTCGCCCGGCGCCAGGGCAATCCACTCGTCGTAGAGCTGCTCCGCCACGCTGAACTCGAAACGATCCATGTGTTGCTGGGCCTCCCGGGCGATCTCCTCGACGCGGGAGGTGCGCGCCATGCGGACGCCGACGGTGACGACCGCGGCGATGATCCCCGCCAGCAGCAGCGCGCCGAGGGCCGTGGCACGGGCCGGCCTGCGGCGCGCCCAGGCCGTCACGCGTCGCATGGGACCGGGCGGCCGCGCGGCGATCGGCTCCTCGCGCAGCCAGCGCCCGAGGTCATCGGCCAGGTCGTGCACGTTCTCGTACCGGTCGCGCGGGTTCTTGGCCAGGCACGTGAGGCAGATCGTCTCGAGGTCGCGATCGATGCGCGGATCGAGGCGCGACGGCGGGATCGGCTCGTCCTGGCCGATCATGCGCGCGAGCGTGGCGAGGTCCGTCGTCGGAAACGGCATGTGGCCCGTGATGCACTCGTAGAGCAAGACCCCCAGGGCCCACTGGTCGGAGTGGGGCCCGACATCCTCGGCGCGGCCGCGGTACTGCTCCGGCGCCATGTAGCCGGGCGTGCCGATCAGCATGCCGGACTCGGAGAGCTTCGAGGCGGTCCGGTCGGCGGCCAGGCCGAAGTCTGCGAGCAGCGGCCGATCCACGATCGGCGTGCCGCCGTCGCGCTTGAGCCACGAGCGACGCATGCGGCGCGATGCCGTGGCGTGCTCGCCTTCCGGCGCGCGGTCCGTGAGCAGCATGACGTTGCCGGGCTTCACGTCGCGGTGCGTCACGCCGGCCTTGTGCGCGGCGTCGAGCGCGATGGCGACCTTGCGCACGATGCGCGCGGCGCGGGCCACACCGATCGTGCCGTGGCGCGACTGCTGGAGGATGGCGTCCAGCGTGTCGCCGGGTACGAACTCCATCGCGAACCAACGGCGGCCGCCCGCCTCACCGGTCGAGAGGATGGGCACGATGTTGGGATGCTGCAGGCGGGCCGTGGCGCGTACTTCGCGCTCGAAGCGCTGGCGGACTTCGTCGCCCTCGCCGAAACCGGGTTTGAGGACCTTCAGGGCGACATCGCGGCCGAGGGCTTCTTCGTGAGCGAGGTACACCACGCCCATGGCGCCACGACCGAGTTCGCGCTCGATCGTGAACCCGGGAATGCGTACGTCGTCGCTGTCGCCCATCGCGCGCGAGTCTACCCCTGGGCGCTGCCACTCCCCGTACGATGGAAGATCTGGAGGTGGCATGGGTAGCAGCGGATGCGTCAGCGTGCTCTTGATGGTTGTCCTGGCGCTCGCCGGCTGCGGTGGCGATGAGGCACGCACCCCGGAGGGGCCGCCCGCCAAGGCGAACGGGGAAGAGCCCGCCAAGGGCGAGCCTGCCAAGCGTGTGTGGGCCGTCCAGATGACCTTCAGCATCCCCGTCGGCGAGGCAGCGCGCACCGTCGACGACGCGCTCGCTGAGGTGATCCTGGTCGTTGACGCGCGCCTGAAATCCAGCGCATGTGGCGAGTACGGCATCCGGCGTCTGCCCGCGGATGGTCCGGGTTTCGAGGTCGGATTCGCGAGCCTCCCCGCCGAACGCTTCGACGAGATCGTGAGCCTCATCACGCGCGCCGGCACGCTCGAGTTCCTCATCGTGGTTCGCGCGCCGAAGCAGTTCGCGAAAGCCCCCGGCAACGAGGAGCCGGTCTCACCGAGGCACCCGCTCTGGGAGGGCGACAACGCCTCCCACCGAGCCTTCCTCGACGGTGAGATCCAATCGTGGACGGCGGCGCGCAAGGCGGACAAGCCGTACCGACCCTCGAGGGCCGGCTATCGCATCGTGCCCACCTCGAAGGCGTCCAAGGAGGAGCCGTTGTTCGTCTTGGTCGAGGTCCCGAAGCCCGACGAGGTCTTCGATGGGCGCATGCTGGAGAACCCTGTCGTTTCCGCTGACGTCCGCAACATGCCGGTCGTCGTGTTCGACATCAAGGAGGAGTGGCAGGAGCGTTTCGGCGCGTGGACCGAGAAGAATCGGCTCCTGCCGCTCGCCATCGTGCTCGACGGCGTGCAGCACTCCGCACCGATCATCCAGGCGAAGCTGACGCGCAACGTGCAGATCACACTGGGACCTGGATCGCGGGCCGATCAGGAGCGGGATGCGGAGGCGCTGGTGACCGTGCTGCAGACCGGCGCCATGGCGTCACCGCCCAAGCTCGTGTCGATCAAGACGAACTAGCGCGGCGCCCGATTCGGCTGGCCTGGTTCGGCCTGCCTATTTCGGAGAGGCCTTCTTCGTCTTGAACTTGCGGTCGTAGCGGTAGTGCGACTGGAAGACGAGCGTCATGATCGCGGTGCTGTAGACGCGCCCGCCGTCCTTGCCCCACGGGCCGCTCGGGTCCCAGGAGCCCTTGTAGTCACAGTAGTCGCCGTCCTGGCGGTGGTGTGACAGCACGCCCGCCTTGAGCGCGTCGCGCCACGAGGTCCAGTGCTTGCCGCCGGCCTGGTACATGAGCAACGAGCCCCAGTGCCAGGCGTACATGTCCAGGCGGCCCTTGGGCTTGTTCCACGTGGGCTGCTTGGAGGCCACCAGCGCGAGGCCCTTCTTGAGCTCCCTCGACGTGCGCCAGTCCTCGCCCATCATGATGCGTGCGAACGCCGCGACCGCGGTCATCGCCTCGGTCTCGTCGCCAGGGAAGTCGTCGACGGCCTCCTGCGGACGCGCCGAGCCGGTCCCGCGCTGGACGTAGCCCACGCGACCGAAGTCCGGGTCCGTGACCTTGCCGAGCCATGCCTTCAGCCCGTCGTATGCCGACGCGTCGACCGTGAGACCCGGAGGCCGGCTGCGAGCGACCGCGTGGTCGATGTAGAGCTGTGCGCTGTTGAGGGCCAGGAACATCCAGCCGGAGATCGACGTGTCGTTGTCGCCCGGCTTGATGCCGTAGCGCCAAGCGAAGTACGGGTTGCGCGCGAGCTTGATGAAGTCGAGCGCGCGCTGCGCGGAGCCCTTGAAGATCGGACTCTCCGTCATCGCGTACGCCTCGATCATGGCGATCGAGGCCATGGCGTGGTTGTAGATGTACTGCTGCGTCGAGCGCGGGCCGAAGCAGCCTTCGGGGTCCTGGACGTTCTTGAGGAACCGGAGACCGCGGGAGACGACCTTGGCGAACGGATGCTTGCCGCGGTTGGTGTAGCCGGCCCCCAGGAAGGCCTGCAGGGCCAAGCCGGTGACTCCGGTGTCGTACAGCGACTTGCCCTTGCCCTCGGGTCGCTTCGTGGCGTCGCTGATCGGACGCCCGTCGCACCAGACGCCGAAGCCGGCCGCTTCCCAGCCGCCGTTGGGTGACTGGTGGGCCGCCAGCCAGCGCAGGCCGTCGTCGACGGCGCTGTCGAAGTCCTGGGTGGCGGGCTGCTTCGTCCGCCTGCCTCCTTGGCCCCGGAACGCGCCGCCGGCGCCGCCTCCGATGCCGATCTTGGCGTTGTCCTTGGGCCCCTGGAACGGCGCGTCGTCGAGAATCTCTTCGTCCTCGATCTTGGGCATCTTGGGCGCACCGATCTCCGGCTCCTTGCGGATCTCGGTCTCCTCGATCACCTCTTCGGTCTCCTCGAACTCTTCTTCGATGACCTCGTAGGCCTGGCTCGCGGTGATGCCCCAGTGCGTCTTCAAGAGGCCGCGGGCGGGGACAGCCGGCGCATCGCCGCCGACGGGGCCGATCCAGTCGCGGCTGTTGCCTAGCCGGATCATCGGCACGCCCGGGCGCTTGCGTATCGCGTCGATGTGCTCCTTGAGGGCGGCGGCGCTGGTGGTGAGATCGCCGCCGCGCGGCATGGCGGCGCCTTCGAAGATCAGGTCCTTCGCGCCGGCGGCCAGGCACACGTCGAGCATCTGGACGATGAAGCCGTGCGGCACGGCGCCGCCCTTGGGCGGCGGCGCGACGATCTCGAACTTCACGACGTCGCCCGCGCGCACCAGCTTGTTCAGCTTCTGCAAGCCTGCGTAGAGCTGCCGCATGTCGCTGGCGCCCGTCCCCGTCCGCTTGAATACCTTCAGCTTGTGCTTCACGAACGCCTTCGGGAAGCCGTTCGTGAGACGGAGCCCCCGGTCCTTCGGCAGGCGGGTCTCGATCACGCCCCGCTGGGATCCGTCGCTCGTCGTCGCGCCGACGCTGATCTTGTAGATCTTGCTGCGCGGGTGGGCGCCCGTCTGCATCAGCCACTGTGTGACCATCCACGGGATCGTCGCGTCGATGTCGAGCACGGCGTTCAGCTTGCTCGAACCGTCCGGCTCGCGCAGGCGCGGATCGTCGGAGCGCTCGGCCAGGTAGCGCTCGAGCCCGACGAGGCTGAGCGCCTCCTTGCGGTCCGGCACGCGGATCCAGCCATCGCGCGTGACGCTGACGATGACGCGCATGTCCTTGGCGGGCAACGGGCCGACGGTGCCGACGCGCGGCAACGTGAGCGCCTTGCCGAGCAGCGGATTCGGCGCGGTGGCCTGCTTCGGCACGTGCAGGCGCCAGCGGCCGTTCTCGAGCGTCGTGCGGATGTTCGAGTGCGCGAAGCGCAGCTCCAGCACCTCCCAGGCTGTGCCGCGTTGGTGCGCGGTAAACTGCAGCGTGCCTTCGAAGACGTCCGGGGCGCGGAAGCTGACGGTGCCGGTAGCCGTCCGGCCGTTCACCTCCACGGTCACGTCATGGACGTACTCTGTGTGGACGATCGAGGCGAAGGGGTGCTTCGGGACCTTGCGGCCGGCCTTCACCTCCGTGGGGGAGACGGCCTCGAAGAACGCCTTCGGCGTGGTCTGGCGGTTGAACTTGAAGTCGCGCTCGTCGAGGCTCTTGCCGCCGAGCACGATCGCCACGACCGTCATGGGGGCCGAGGCCTCGGGCGCGAGCATGTCGTCCAAGCTGAACTGGGCACCGAGGCGGCCGATGAGGCGGAGCAGGTCGTCCGACACCGAGGCCGCCTTCGACACCAGCTCCTTGGCCAGGGCCTCGTCCATCGTCTCGCTCGTGGCCGGCTTGTCCTCCGCCGCCGCGGGCAGCCCGCCGACGAAGAGCGCGAGCAGCAGGAACCCGGTCAGTACGTGTCGAAGCATCGATCCACCTCCAAGGCCCACAGTATGGGCGAATGCGCGTGCCGCTGCCGTTCGCCGTGAAGCGGACAGAACGCCCCCTACCCCCGGTGCAACGGCTGGGTCGCGTCGCGGTTCGTACTACCCGCCTTCGTGGCGGGCCTGCAGCTCGTAGAGCTTGCGGTACAGGCCGCCCTGGCGCAGCAGCTCCGCGTGCGTTCCCTGCTCCTCCACGCGTCCGCGCTTCATCACGAGGATCCGGTCGGCCAACTTGATCGTGGACAGGCGGTGGGCGACCACGATCGTCGTGCGATCGCGGCGCACGGCGTCGAGGGCGTCCTGGATCAGCTTCTCCGTGGCCGTGTCGATCGAAGACGTCGCCTCGTCGAGCACGAGGATGGCGGGGTTATGCACCAAGGCGCGCGCGAAGGCCAGCAGCTGACGCTCGCCGGCGGAAAGGTTGGCCCCGCGTTCTTCGACGGGCGCGTCCAGCCCGTCCGGGAGACGTGCGATGAAGCCATCGGCGTGCACCGTCTGGGCGGCCGCTTCCACGCGTTCGCGCGAGATGCTCTCGTCGAACAGGCGGATGTTGTCGAGCACGCTGCCGCGGAAGAGGAACACATCCTGCAGGACGATGGCGATGCGCGAGCGCATCGCCCGTACGGCGTACTCGCGTACGTCCGCGTCGTCGATCTTCACGGAGCCGCCCTGCACGTCGTAGAAGCGACTCACCAGATTGAGGATGCTCGACTTGCCGGCGCCGGTCGGGCCCACGATCGCCAGGGTCGAACCCGCCGGCACATCGAACGACACGCCGCGCAGCACCGGCTCGTCCTGCTTGTAGGCGAACTGCACATCCTCGAAGCGGACAGCGCCGCGGATGCCGTCGGCGGCCCGCGGATGCTCCGGGTCCCGAATCTCGGGCTCCGCGTCGAGCACGCCGAACAGGCGCTCGCCCGAGACCAGGGCCTGCAGCATCATGTTGAGGTTCTCGGAGAGCGTGCGGATGGGCTCGAAGAAGAGATCGATCAGCAGATAGAACTGGAAGAACTCGCCGTAGCTGAACGTGCCGGCCCCGATGGCTGCCGCGCCGAAGTGCACGACCAAGGCCACGGCCAGCGCGGAGAGCGACTGCACGGTGGGGAAGAAGAACGCGAAGTTGCGGACCGTCGCCAGGTGCGCACGGCAGAGGTCTTCGGCGTGCTGGCCGTAAGCGTCGGTCGCCGCGCGACGACGCTGGAACAGGCGCGTCACGCTCATGCCGGCGATCGCCTCGGTAGCGAACGCATTGGTCGCGGCCACCTCGGTGCGCACGCGGCCGAAGTCGCGCCGACTGCGGCGCATGAAGATCGCTGTGAACACGACGAGCAGGGGCACCACGGACACGACGTACAGCGCCAGCTGGGCGTTGACAGCGAAGAGCACGACCAGAATCAGGCCGAGCTTGAGGATGTCGTGGAACACAGCCGCGACACCGGAGGAGAAGAACTCCTCGATCGCCTCCACATCGCCTGTGACGCGCGTCGTCAGGACGCCGACGGGGGAGCGATCGAAGAAGCGCATCCCCTGGCGTTGGATATGACGGAAGACGTCGAGCCGGAGGCTCATGCCGATGAGCCGGCCCGTGCGCACGGAGATGAGCGCCCGGGCGCTGCGCAGAACGGCCCCGGCGATCAGGACGCCGAAGGCCGCCAGCGCGTAGAGCGGCAGCTCGTCGGGTTGCCCGCCCCGGATCGGGCCGTCGACCGTGCGCTTGACGATCTCCGGCAGGAGCACGTCGACGCCGGCGCCGATGATCATCGTGGCGAGGCTGAGCGCGACCAGGCCCGGTCGCCGTCCGACGTAGGCCAGCAGCCGCAGGATGGAACGGCGGGGCTTGCTCATGCCAGCCCCTCCATTTCGGCCTCGAGGCGCTGCTCGGCGTACGTCTCGCCGTACCAGCCCCCGGCGTCCACGAGCTGCGCATGCGTACCGGCCTCGATCACGCGGCCAGCGTCGAGCACGACGATGTGGTCGGCGTCGCGCACGGTGGAGAGCCGGTGGGCCACCACGATCGCCGTCCGACGTCGCATGGCCCCTCGGAGGCGGTCGAGGATGCGCGCTTCCGTCTGCGTGTCCACGGCCGAGAGGCAGTCGTCCAGGAGGAGGATCGGCGCTTCACGCAGCAGCGCGCGCGCGACCGTCGCGCGCTGCTTCTGCCCACCAGAGAGCTGGAGACCGCGTTCGCCCACCACGGTCTCGAGCCCCTTGGGGAAGTGCTCCAGCTCCTCGTCGAGGCCGGCGATGTGGAGCACCTCACGCGCCTTCGCCGCGTCGAGCTCGCCGCCTAGCGCGTAGGCGAGGTTCGAGCGCAGCGTGTTCGAGAAGAGGAACGCCTCCTGCGGCACGACCGCGAATCCGGCGCGCAGGCGCTCGAGCGGGATGCTCGTGACGTCCGCGCCGTCCAACGCGATGGCCCCGGCCGGCGGCTCGTACTCGCGTGTGAGGAGCGAGAGGATGGTGCTCTTGCCTGCGCCGACTGGGCCGACCAGGGCCAGCGTGCTGCCGGCCGCGATCTCGAACGACACGTCCTCGAGAGCCGGCCGCGCGGCGCCCGCGTGCTGGAACGTGAGGCCGGTGACACGGATCGCTCCGCGGATCCGGTCCGGTAGGGCGACGGGCTCGGTCAGGACCGGGATCTCCTTCGGTCGGTCGAAGATCTCGTCGATCCGCTCCATGGCGGCGGCCGAGCGTTGGAATGCCGACACGACCCAGCCGACGCTGATCATCGGCCAGATCAGCATGCCGACGTAGAGCATGAACGTGGCCAGGAACCCGACGCCAAGGTCGCCGTCGATCACCTGGCGTCCGCCATACCAGAGCACGATGAGATTCGCGCCGCCGCCCAGCACGTAGAGCGAGCCCGTCATTAGCGCGCGGAAGTTCGCGAGGCTCAGGGTCTCGCGGACGAGGCCTTCGTTCTCGCGTGCGAAGGCGCGCTCCTCGACGTCCTCGGTGGCGTACGCGCGAACGACCCGCGCTCCGGCGAAGCTCTCTTGCGCGCGCGCGGAGAGATCACCGATGGACTCTTGGACCGCGCGGGTGCGCCGCATGATCCCAGGGCCAAGGATCCGAACCACGAGCATGATCATCAGCAGCGGGACCAAGGCGGCGAGCGTGAGCGAGAGCGAGAGATCGATCATGCTGGCGACGGCGACCGGGAAGAGCACGATCGTGCCCCCTACGTACATGAGGCCCGGCCCGAGAGAGAAGCGCACGGCCTCGACGTCGCTGGTCAGGCGGGCGATGAGGTCCCCTGTGCGCGTGCGGTCGAAGAAGGTCGCGGGCAGCGCTTCGACGTGGGCGAACAGATCACGCTGCAGATCGCGCGCCGCGCGACGTGACGTGCCCACCAGCAGGCGCCGCATGCCATAGGCCAGCGCCGCGGCCACGACCGAGACGCCGAGGAAGGTCCAGCCCAGCGCGACGGCTTCGGCCACGCCGCCCTCGTCCACGCGTTCGAGCGCGTTGAGCGCCTGGCCGAGAAGACGCGGCGCGTAGACCATCAGCAGGCGGCTTCCGAGCACGCACAGCGCGCCCAGCAGCAGGGGCACCTTGTAGCGCGGCACGTAGCGCAGGATCCGGCGGTAGGCGTCGCGCACGAAGGCCGGCTCCACAAGGACGAGGCAGGGCGGCCGAGACTAGCGCGCACGCGACGTGGCGGCGGGCTGAGGAGGCCGAGTTTTCCGGTTCCAGAAGCGAGGCGTGCGCTGTCGCACACCCTCCTGCACGGTGCCGTCCGGCGTGCGGACGTCCCGGCCGATTGAGGCGAACTCAAGATGCTTGTAGCAAATGGGTTACGACCTTTTCGACCTCTTATGGTGCCCGCGGCATGGAGCTTGCCTTTTCACGCGTGAGATTCGGCGCAAAGTTCGACCGAGGACAACCCCCTTTTTCCGTAGCCCAAAGCCCCAATGTCGAGTCTCAAGAGGGCCAGTCACGTTGTGACTGGTCCTCTTCGTAATTCTGGGGCGGGATGGCGCGGGACCGGCCCAGTTGCGTGGATCGGCGGTGCGGTGGCCGCCGCAGCACGCGCCTCGACGTGGGTCGGCGGACGCGTGGGTCGGCGGACGGGGGGGGCGCCCAAACCAGCCTGCGCTCGGCCTTGGGCCATGGCGTGACGCACCGGCTGCATTCCTGCGGCGGGGCCCCGGGGGACGCTCGTCGTCGGACGTCCAGGGACCCTGCAAGGGCGCCGCTCAGGCAGGTGGGCGCGAGGCTCGTAGGAGCGGGACGACGTTCGCGTCGACGTCTCGTGACGCTACGCACAGCCGGCAGCCCGTGCAGCTCCGGGCTACTTGCCGCTGGCGGCAGTCTTCTTGCCGTCCTTGCCTTTCCGCTTCTTCTTCTTGGCGTTCTGCTTCTCTTCCGACTTGAGGTACTCGTCGTACTTGACGCGCATCTCGGCCGTGAGCTCAGCGGCCGGATCCTCCTGGATCCACGTGCCCGCCGCCTCGAGGCTGCCGACCTCGAACTGGATGCGCGCCGTCACCACGACGTGCATCTTCTCGTCCATGCTCTTGCCGCCCAGCGGGATGCTGAAGGACAGGTCGGCCCAGTCGAACACGGGGTCGACCTTGACGACGGGATCCGTCACCTCGGCCGCATCCAGCTTCATGACCTCATAGCCCAACTTCTGGCCCTCGGCGAGCGGAAGGAAGCAGACGAACTCCTTGCTCGGGAGCATGAGCGTGAGCCTGCCGAACCAGATGCCGACCAAGTAGGTCCCGGCGGGGCAGATGCCCTTGACGGTCTTGGGCGCCTTGGCGCGGCCACGGCCTGCGCGGCCCCTCTTCTTCTTCTTCTTGCCCTTCGCCGTAGGGGGCGCAATCACCTCGGGCTCGCGCACCTGCACGTTCTCCAGGGCGATGTCGGTGTGGATCACACCGAGGGTCCAGAAGGGATGCTCGGTCTCGCTCTTCTTCTTGATGCCGCGTGCGGTCTTGAAGGTGGTCGGACGCTTCCAACTGCGTTTCATCAACTCCATGCGTCGTTCCCCGGCGCTGATGAAGCTCTTCTGGGGAACGACGACGATCGCATTGGAGCGGCCGAGGATGTAGACGTGGTTGTCCGGGGTGGAGCCGGGCTCCACCCAGTTGCGGGTCACGGCGCCCGTGAAGTGGTCGATCGCGAGGTCCTCTTCGTGCATCTTCTTGGCGCGCACGGCCCGGCGGACGATCGGGCCGATCTGGTCGCGGCCCGACTTCATGTAGCTGGCGAGGCGGAAGCCGACCCACGGGAAATCGTTCTCCGGATAGGGCGGCGCGTCGGGCCCACCGCCGACGTAGTTGCGGCAGGCCGAGCGCAGCACGAGCATCTCACCGTCGCCGGCACCGCCGCCACGGATCACCTTGACCCAGCGGCCCATGAAGTTGTGGTCGAACTTGCCGAGGCGGTACTTCTCGAACCATGAGCCCGTCCACTCCGCCACGTTGCCGACCATGTGGTGGCAGCCGCACCAAGAGCGGCCGTCGCCATCGAGCGGCACCTTCTTGCCATCTTCCCCGGCCCGCTTGTCACCGGTCGGGTTGGCGCCGTCGCGCGAGGCGACTGAGAGCGTCGTCGGCATGTAGGCCGCGTCCACGATCTTGCCGCCCCAGTTGGCGTACAGCTCGTTCTTCGGCCAGTCGTTGCCCCACGGAAAGACGAAACCGTCCGGGCCGCGCGCGGCCCACTCCCACTCGGCCTCGAGCGGCAGGTGCATCCCGGCCCACTCCGCGAAGCGCTCCGCGTCGTTGTAGGAGACGAAGCGGACGGGGTGGTCTTCCTCCCCGGCCAGGGGCGCGCCATCGGGCCAGTTGGACGGGGGCTTGAGGTTGTAGAACTTCAGCTTGATGGTGCGAGGCAGCGGCGTGAATCGGAACTTCTTGGCCGTAGCGACCTCGTCGATCTTGCCGTCGGCCCGCCGCACCATGAAGTCGTTGATGCGCTTCTCGAAGGCCTTCCAGATCACATCCTTGTTGGCGAAGTACAGCTGCCGCCAGACCAGGGTCTTGGCGCTCTGCTGCTGGTCCTTCGAGAGGCGGACCATGAACGCCGCGATCTCGTCCAGGTTCGCGAGGCTGCCGCTTGCCGTGTCGTAGACGGCGGCCGAGTCCAGCAGGAAGCGCTTGTACTGAGCGTTCGTGATCTCGTACTTGCCGATGAAGTAGGGGCGCAGGAACGTCTTGTGGTACGGCGTCTCGTAGAGGAAGAGCTTGCGGTGATCCGCGGGGCGCCCGGCCAGGATGCCGTCGAGGTAGGCCTGCTCGGAGCCGATCTTGATCGTGCCGCCCTGGACGAAGGTCTGACCCGCCGGGACGGGTGCGGGTGAAGGGACCTGCTCGTAGGTGCGTGCGGGCGCCTTCTTCGGCTCGTCCTTGCCCTCTTTCTTGGCCTCGTCCTTCAGCGCATCTTCGGGATCCTCTGCAGGATCAGCGTCGGGATCATCCTCAGGAGCATCTTCCGGCGCCGTGCCGGGGGCGGGAGCCGCGGGCTCGTCTTCTCCCGGAGCCGGATCGCCGGGCTTGGCGTCGTCCTTCTTGGGAGCGTCCTTCTTGGGGGCGTCCTTCTTGGGGGCGTCCTTCGTGGGCGCCTCCTTCTTGGGCGCGTCCTTGGGGTCGTCGCCGTCCTCCTTCTTGTCGTCGCCGATGGCCGCATTGGGCAGCAACGTCACGAGGCAGAGGAAGACAAGGGCGAGGCGCAGTCGGTGCAGCATGGCGGTTCTAGATCCCATGAGGTGGGGGCGCGGGCGTCTTTCGCGGCCGGAGGGCAAGGGTATCACGGTGCAAGGAGTCGGCGGATCGCAGGGCCCACCCGCGTGCCGTCGAGGAAACACCGATTGGAGCGCTCCCGCGACCCCCCTGCCGCGCCACTCGGCAGGGCGTCGTCTGTCGCGCGTGCTACCTCTCCTGGGGGTACATGAGGTCAAAAACCCCCAGGTGTTGTGATTCGTCCGTTGCCATGCGCGCATTCCTCCCTATTCTGAGCTTGGAGGCGGCCCCGCGCCCCAACGGATAGCGCGGGGAGCCCGACGGACCATCGTTGTGCATAGGCATGCACGGCCGCCGGTCCAGACTTGGGAGGGTTCCAATGGGTAACTTCGAGAAGCTGTCGGTGCTTGTGATCGTGGTCATCATCGTGATGATCCTCGTCGTCGCTCTGTACACCTGGACAGACAACCCCGACGGGACGCCGCCCGCGACGAAGACGGCGGGCTCTGCTGTCGTTCCGCCGATTCCGGGCCCGGATAAGGAGGCTGCCAGCCGCAAGGCCGGCGACCTGCTCGACGACTGGGACCGCTTCAATGAGAACGGGGACGAGAACGGGGACGAGAACGGGGAGGACAAGGGGGAAGACGGCCTGCGGAAGGACCACGAGTCCAGAGGCAGTGACGACATCCTCGACGTGCCTCCGCTGCCGGACGCCCCGGATCCTCTGCCCCAGCCCAAGAAGGATCCCGCCGCCGCGTCCCAGGAAGAGTGGATGTACACCGTCAAGGCGGGCGACACGATCACCGAGATCGCCGAGCGCGAGCTGGGGACATGGCGGCGCTACAAGGAGATCCTGAAGCTCAACCCGGGCGTCAAGGCCGAGACCATCCGCGAAGGCGACACGCTCAAGATGCCGCCCAAGGGCATGGCGGACTCCATGAAGGTTACCCCGTCCGTACCTGGCAGCGATCCCCTCAAGGGCGCCTCGTCGTCGAAGGCCCCCGGGGGCAAGATCGCCACGGGTGAGCACTACACCATCCGCAAGGGCGATCGGCTCTCGCGCATCTCCAAGCGTGCGTACGGCACCATCGACCGCTGGCCGGAACTCTGGGCGCGCAACCTGTCCACGATCGACGACCCTGACGAGCCGAAGGTCGGCGCGAAAATCTTCATCCCGAAGTAGGCAGGATCTTCATCCCGAAGTCGGTCGTGGTCCTACCACGTCGACAACCGAACGAGCCGGGCGCGCAAGCACCCGGCTCGCTTCGTTTCCGCGTCGGCTACCATTTCCCGGTGAACCTCAGGGAGATCCAGCGCGGCGGGGGCGGCATCACGGGCGCCGTGGCGCGCGCCGGTCTGCGTGTCGTCTCCTGGGGCTGGGCCGCCGGCGCGGTTGCGAAAAGTGCCGCGTACGGATTGGGCCTCCGCAGGACGACACGGATGGCCGTTCCGGTCATCTCCGTCGGCAACCTGGCCGTGGGTGGTACAGGCAAGACGCCCTTCGTCGTCTGGCTCGCCATGCGCCTCATCGCGGCGGGTCGGACTCCGGGCATCCTCGCCCGTGGCTATGGAGGTGCCCTGTCTGGCGGCGCGCTCAACGACGAGGGCCTCGTCCTCCGGCACATGCTGGGGGCGACGATCCCTCAGGAGCAGGACCCGGACCGGGTGCGCGGCGGCCGAGCCCTGCTCGCACGCCATCCGGAGGTCGACGTGATCCTGCTGGACGACGGCTTCCAGCACCGTCGCATCGCCCGGGATCTCGACATCGTCCTGCTCGACGCGACCGAGCCCTTCGGCTTCGGCTTTCTCCTCCCGCGCGGTCGGTTGCGCGAGCGCCCGCGCGCCCTGCGTCGGGCTGACGCCGCCGTGCTCACGCGGACGGAGAGAGTGAGCGAGAGCGCCGCCGACATCGCAGCGGCGCGCATCCAGGGGCTTGTCTCCGGACCGCTGGCGCGCGCTCGGACCGACACGGTCCCGGCATCCTTGGCCGACGAGCTGGGGGGGGCGCGGGTGTTCGCCGTGTGCGGCATCGGCAACCCCGACGCGTTCCTCGGCTCGCTCGCCGACCTCGGGGCCGACGTGGTAGGCCGCCGGATCCTGTGGGATCACGAGGTCCTGCCAGCGAGTACGTGGCAGGACATCGCCGTGGAGGCGCGGGCGGCCGACGCGGAGTGCGTCGTCACCACCCGCAAGGACGCCGTCAAGTACGACGTCTTGCCCGCCGAGACGGTCGTCGTCGACATCGAGACCGTCCTCGTCACGGGTGAGGCCGACCTCTGGGCGGCGATCGAGCGGGTCGTAGGGGCGCCCCAAGGTCACGCGCCTCGCGCGTGACCGCGTGCGCGCCCCCCGGAGGCGTCCGGCCGATGGGGGGCGCTGCCACGCGGGGACCGACGACTCCGCGCGCGTCCCCGATCCATCTGGGGGGATAGGTCCGGTCGGAGCGTAGCGGAGCCGGACCGCAAGGGGGCGGGAGCCCCCTTGAGGACGTCGAGACATCAGGGCCGGTCGCGAGGCTTGGCGAGCGGCCTCCTGCGAGCGTAGCGAGCAGGATGCGCGCAGCGTGGGCCCGGTCCTCCGGCTGCGCAGCAGCCGGAGGAGATGTTGGTCGCCCCGACCACGGTGCACCCGCGGAGCGGGTGCACCTACGGCAACATCGACTTCAGGTTGCCCAGCTTGTCGGGCAGGTAGGTATCCATGACGAAGTTCAGGTGAAACTTCGCGAAGGCCTGCTGCTCGGCGCGCACGCCCATCTTCACCTGCTGCTCCATGGCGTCGCGCCACGGCTTGTGCGAAAGGAAGAAGGGGTCGTTCTTCAGCGCCGCCTTCGCACGGCGGACGTCCACATCCTTCAGGGGGTGCGTCGGCAGCTTGTAGTCGATGATGTCCTGCGGCGTCACACCCAGGAGCCGCGCGCTCGGCACGCAGTAGAAGCGGTTGATGTGCGCCGCGTTGCCCGAGCCGACCTTCAGCGTGCGGTAGATGTTGGCGAAGCCGTACGGATCGCAGTCGGTAAACACATACACCGGTAGCCCGTGTTCGTCGGCTAGTCGTCGCAGGAAGCGTCGCGTCGCGCGCGAGGGCACGCCGCCGAGGCTCACGATGATGCTCTCGGACTTGCGCCACCAGCGGTGATGCGCGAGACGCTGGTACATGCCGCCGGTCTCGACGGCGAGGATGAACTTCGCGTCGGTCTCGAAGCGCAGCCCCTCGACGAGGCTCGGCACCGTATAGGAACCGGAGCCGAGGCTGCGGCAGTCGATGCGTACGTCGCGACCCGTCTCCGGGTCGCGGTCGATGACCGTCAATAGGCCCGCGACGGTGCCGCCGTGTTCCTCCGGCACGAACCGCAGCTGCTCGCGCGAGACGCCGTGAATCGAGAACATCGCCTCGACGTCGTCCATGACGCCGTCCGACTCGGGCTGGTCCTTGAAGCGCGCCTGCCCCCAGTTGATCGACTGGTAGTAGACCTCACGCTTGCTGGCGAGGTCATCGATCCCGATCATCTCCTTGGAGAGCGCCATGAACTTGAGCGTCTGGGCGAACGTGCGCACGGTGTTGTAGGTCAGGCTGCGCACGACGCGCTTGCGCCCAATCTCGAGGTAACCCTTCGTCTTGTGCAGGGAGACGTTGCTCAGGCTGCGCTGGGGGGTCTTGATCTCCGGTCGCTTGCCCTTGAGCGCTTCGCGATGGATGCGGCGGGCCTCGCCCTCGAGCGCCTTCACCGTCTGCTGCGCGCTGGCTGCTTCGTCCGGGCTCCAGTGCTGGACGCGTTTCGAGCGCTTGGCCTTGGCCGCGGCCTTCTTCCGGGCTGCCTTCTTCTTGGAGGCCCGCTTCTTGGAGGCCTTCTTCTTGGCCACCCTGCTCCTGGAAGGCTTCTTCTTGCCCACCTTCTTCTTGGAGGCCTTCTTGCGCGCCACGTTCTTTCGCCGGGCGGGGGCCTTCGGCTTCTTCCTCGAGCCGGCCTTCGCCCGCTTGCGTGAGGCCTTCTTCTTGGCGCCACTGCGCTTGCTCTTGCGGCGGGCGGCCATCAGGACGTCCTGCTCTTGCGCAGCGTCTCGCCGAGCACCTTGGATACGCGTCCGGCTTGGCTGTCGCTCAGGTGCAGCAGGTCCTTGAGGGCCTCGGCGATGGGCGGGAGGTACGTGGTGATGTAGTCGGTCTTCCGCCCCGCTTCGGCCAGACGCTTGCGCTTGCGGAGGAAGAGGCCGAGCCGACGGCCGCACTCCTGCAGCGCCAAGCGGATCTCCTTGTGGATCTCGTCGTAGGCCGCCACGGCTTCTTTCGACTCGCTCGTGAAGGGGACCCAGACGCTGGCGATGTGCACCAGGATGGCCAGGGGGCCCACCGGCAGCCCGCCGCGCGGCTGGGCGAGATCGTACGAACGCCACGAGATCGAGCTGGCGGCCTTGGTCATCGCGCAGGCCCCCTGCTGGTAGAGCAGCGGGACGCGGTTGGCGAAGCGATAGAGGCGGGCCGAGGCGTCCGCGCCGAGCCCACCGCCGTAGGCCAGCGCGACCTCGATCTGGAACGGATTGCCGCGGTAGACCGCGGGCGATCGCGTGACCGACGTGTAGAAATCCGCTTCGACCTCCTTGCGCAGGCCCGCTTCGAGCGTCTCGTCACCGATGGGGGCGAGACAGTCGGTCGGCGGGGCCATGACCCGCACCGTGTTCATCGCGGTATACAGCCGCTCGGCCTCGTCGCGCGTCACGCGCTTGGGCCCCTTGGCGCCGTTGATCTCCGCCTCGTCGACCATCGCGCCGGCGACCTTCGAGCTCACACGGCTGAACTCCGACTGGAGGAACGACGTGACGCGGCGAGAGCCCGACGTGCTGAGCATCTTGATGAGCGTGCCCAACTCGATGCCGTAGGGGTGCGGCTGGATCTCGCGCGGCTGCTCCGGCAGGTCCTTCACCGCGCGCGTGAAGGTGTGCTTCTCGGTCCCACCCGGGGCCACGAACGTGATCTGCGCGTGCGGGTTGGCGAGGGCCGTCTGGTGCAGGTACTCGAACACCCCGCGCGGCCCCTTGGCGTAGCGGCCTTCCAGCTCGAGCTCGATGCGGGTGCCTGTCGGGTGCGCGAACTCCCTGGTCTCGGACTCCCGCAGCACCTTCGGGTTGTTCTTCTGCGTGTCGATGACGATGTCGAGCCGCAGGGCGGGCTTGCGCCGGCTCGCGCGCGTCGTCACGCGGACCGGCTTCCCGGTCGTCAGCTGGCCGTAGAGGCCGGCGGCGGAGATGCCGATGCCCTGTTGGCCGCGGCTCATCCGCAGGCGGTGGAACTTCGACCCGTAGAGCAGCTTGCCGAAGATCTTCGTGACCTGGGCCCTGACGATGCCCGGGCCGTTGTCCTGCACGATCACGCGGTAGCGATCCGCTGTCCCGGCCGGGCCGCCGCGCGCCTTGCGCGCCTTGCGCTTCGTTTCCTCGGCGGCCTGGCCGCCCCGGGCGCCGGAGCCGGCCTTGACCTGCTCGATCACGACATCGATGTCGGGCAGGATGCCACCCTCTTCGCAGGCATCGAGCGCATTGTCGACGGCTTCGCGCACCGCGGTGAGCAGGGCCTTGCTCGGGTTGTCGTAGCCCAGCAGATGCCGGTTCTTGGCGAAGAACTCGGCGACGGAGATCTCGCGCTGGGACTTCGCCATCTCCTGGGCGGACAGGCCCCGCCTTGCGCGCTTGCGCGCCGTCCCCTTCTTCGCGCCCGCCTTCTTGCGGCCTGCCTTCTTGGGGCCAGCCCTCTTGGAGCCAACACGAGCCTTCGCCTTCTTCTTCCGAGCCGCCATGGGGGGGAGCGTACTCCTCACGTGGGACGGCGCCGGCGGCTACTCCTCTTCTTCGATCGTCTCCAGGGGGTCGGTCCGCTCCTGGCAGAGAAGGTGGCGGAAGCCCTCGATGGCGCCGTTGGGGTCGTTGCCCGGGACACGCTGGACGACGAAGAGCTCCTCGCGGCGTGACTGTTCACGCTGGGCCGCGATGCGGATGCCGAAGAAGTGCGAGCGGACGTCGAAGTCCTCCGCGGGGATGACCTTGTTGCGCAGCAGCAGGCCCTGGTTCACACCCTCGACTTCCATGATCTGGTTGGGGTCGCTGAAGGGGTTGCCGCCGCCCGTGTTCTCGTCGTCCGAGGAGGACGACGACGAGGTGTCCTCGTCTTCGCCGCCGCCCTCACGGCGTTCGATGATGCGATCGGCAATGTCTTCGTCGGCATTGAACATCGCCTGCAGGACGACCTTGTCGGCGGTGTTGAGGTTGACCTTGCCGGTGCCGTACACCGTCACGTACCGGTGCAGGCCGGCCGCGACGTTGTCGCCTTCGCGAATGTCCTCGAGCAGGTTGTGCTTCTCGAAGAGGTCGCTGACGAAGTGCAGCTCCTCGAGCACGAGCATCGCGCGCTCGTCCTGGGTCTTCGGCTTGGGGATCGAGCCGCGGCTCGTCTGGCCGCTCACCCATCGTGACATCGCCTCGGCCACTTCGTCCGCGTACGAGGAGGCGTCGAACTTCGTGTCGCGGCGGAAGTTCTTCACCAGCGCGACGAAGCGCGCCTTCCACACCGCCTTGCGGTCGGCCGAGGCCTCGGCCAGCATGTGGATGTTGAACTTGCCCTGCTCGTCCCGGATGAACGTGCTGAGGTTCACACCCGAGTCCTCGTCGGTGCGCTGCAGCAGGTCGTCGTCGTTCCAAGCGTCGTCGTAGCTGTCCGTCTCGTTCCCGGTGCCGTCGAACTCCAGGCGCGCCAGGACGATCTGGTACTGGCTCTCGATCGAGTTGTCGATGGCGAGCTGGTCCGTCACATTGTTTGCCGTGATCGACTCGATGCTGATCTGGTAGGCGAACTCGGCAGCGAACGGGATGATGATCGCGCCGAGCATCATCACGACCATCAGGGCGATTCCGGACTGGGGCTGGCGGCGGCTCATGTCCCTGAGACGGTACCCGAGGCCGGCGCCTTGCGGAGAATCCGGCCTCCAGAAATGGGGCCCGGGGGGACGACCCGCGACTCAGGAGCCCGGATCGACGACGCGCACCCTGTCCTTGCCGCCGGGCGGCTTGCGGTAGAGCAGCACGATCTCGTCCTTGCCGTCTCCGTCCGTGTCGGCGACGTAGCCGTCGATGTCAGGCGAAGCGCCCTGCGGCGGGATCTTGAGCGTGTGGCTCTCGTCGTCGCCTGCCCACACGCCGTCCTTCGTGCCGCGGCGGATCGTGAGGGTGTCGGGCGCCGTGCGGATCGCAAGGTCGCAGCGCCCGTCGCCATCGAAGTCGCCGTTCACGAGGATCGTGAACGAGCGGATCACCTCGACGTTCCCAGCGTAGTTGAACTGCACTTTGACGCCGATCTGCGACTTGATGACGGCGTCGGGCTCGGCATCGAAGAACGTCGTCCCATCGCGCTTCCAGCGGTTGAGGAAGGCCCGTGTCTCCGCCGTCACGCGGCCGGAGGTGAGGGCGCCTAGCATGTTCGCGGCATTGACCTGCATGCTCGTCACGATCAGGTCCTTCAGGCCGTCGCCGTCGAGATCGACGAGCTCCGGCGGCAGCTGGAAGCCCGAGAGCGAGAGTGTCCCGACGGCGGGCTTGTGCGACGGGCCTGTCTTTGAGTCCTTTGCCGCGGGCCTCGTGCGGAAGAAGCCGTAGCGCGCCTCGCGGTTGGTCCCGATGCGGTGCATGAGGTCCGGGCGGTCGTCGCCGTCGAGATCGACGAGCGTCTGGTCGAAGTCGCCGCCTCCGGCCGCAGACAGGAAGGCGAGGTCGTACGTCACGCGTTGGCCCGCGGACTGGCTCACCAGCGTGCGGCCATCGAGCGCCCACAGAGCCGCGTCCTTCGCGCCAGCCGGCGCACCGACGCCGACGAAGATGCTCGGCAGGGCGTCGACGACGGTACACGTGTCCTCGAGGAACGGTCCCCGGCTGCTGACGTGGCGATGCGGCGCCAGGGCCAGTTGGATGGGGCCGCCCGCCCCGTCGGGTTCGTACTCCCAGCCGCCGTCGTGGGGCAGGAGCCACGCGGCGCGCGGTCGCGCGCGCACGAGGTCCGCGAAAACGGCGCCCTCGGCGTCGCGCCAGCGCAGTCGCGACTCGTAGCCGGGTTGCCTGATGGGGGCGGCCTCGCCGTCCAGGGCGATCACAGCGACCGCGTCGGTCCCGACGGTCAGCACGGCGGGCCGGCGGGTGTGCATCGCGTCGACAAAGCTGACACCCGCAGGCAGCGTCCGCTTCCAGGTGGCGTCGGGAGCGGGCGCGGCGTTCTTGCGACCGCGCCACACGCTCAGGTCCCGCCCTTCGAGGATCAGCACGTCGTCGGCGCCGTCGGCATCGATGTCGGCAATCAGGAGGCCGTCCACCGTGTCGACGCCCAGAAGCTCGAGCGTCGTGGGCTCGGCGGCAGCGCCTCCACGGGTCAGCAGCAGGACCGTCAGGATCCAAAGGGCGTAGCGCTTCAACGGCCACCGCCCTTCGACACGATGAGATAGAGCTTCGTGTCGCTCCAGAGCACGGCGTCGGAGCACTTGTCCCCGTTCAGATCGAGAACCTGCGCACCTGGGGCGAGGCCTTCCTTCACAGGCACACGCGGCATCAGCGTGCTCTCGAACTCGGCGCCCTTCGCGCCCGGCGTGCCGCCCGTGATGCCGACGCCATCCAGCGTGCCGAGGTCGAGCAGATCCTTGTGGCCGTCGCCGTCGAAGTCACCTTCGAACCAGCCGGACTGGCCGAAGGCGTTGCTGAGCGCCTGCTGCGAGGCGTACGGACGCTCGAGCGTGAAGTAGGGCGCGCGCTCGAAGGTCCCGGCCTTCTTGTCGTAGCGGAAGCCCACGAACGTCACTTTCGGGTCCGTGCCCATCAGGCGCGCGATGAGGTCCATCATGGTGCCGCGGATCGAGTCCCCGACGTAGTCGCGATCGCCGTCCCCGTCGAGGTCGATGAAGGCGGGGTGCAGGACGATCGACGGCGTGTCGATGCGAGCCTTGGGCGGCACGAGGGCCTTGGTCGCGGCGTCTTGGAAAGGGCCTGGGTAGTGGAAGAAGATCGTGCGGATCGACGTGAGGTTGGTGCGGACACCGGTGATCAGCGTGACGAGGAGATCCGCCTTGCCGTCCCCGTCGACGTCTTCGATCTGGATGCGCGGAGTCCTGAGCTCTGTGGCCTTGCGTCGCGGGTCGACCGTCAGGAAGGGCAGCTCCAGCCGGAAGGAGGGGGCGAGCGGCGTGCCCGTCGTCTGCGGGTCCGTGAGAGACCAGCCCAGCAGCGTCGCATCGCGCAGCGCGATGAGCTCGCGCGATCCGTCGCCATCGAGGTCGGCGGGGAAGAGGTTCGGCACATAGGCGTGGCGGGCGAGCAGGTGCTCGCGATCGGATACGGCCGTGTTTCGGGGCGTCAGCGTGAGCGTGCGGTCGGCGGCCGGCGTGCCGCCATGGACGCGGATCGCGCCGTCTCCGGCGGCCAGCGGATACCAGCACTCGTCGATGCCGTCGCCGTCGAGGTCCGCGACGCCGTCCCAGAAGACGAGCTCGCGTCCCGGGCTGCGCGCGAAGAGCGCCGGCAGCTGGTGCCGCTTCGTGTTCTCGGCGGGCGTGCCCTTGGCTGTCAGGTCGCGGGCGCCTCGCGGGCCGAGGAAGCGAATGCGTGCTCCGCCTTTCGGACCGAAGCGCCCGACGGTCACCGCGCCGGCGTCCGCGCTCTGTCCGCCGCACGGGATGCGCGTCACGTGGTCGGGCGGGTAGTAGCTGCGCGGGACCGGTTGCGCCGGGGTTCTCAGCACGAGCAGCTCTTGGGCGCCGGAGGCTTGCTTCAGCAGGACGACCAAGTCCGGCCGGCCGTCGGCGTCCACGTCGAGCACGCGCGTCGCCTGGACGCGGCCTCCCGGATCGAAGAGGAAGGTGCCTCGGTCGGCGGCCGCGGCCAGGTCCGCCAACCCGATTCCACCCAGCAGGGCGAGGACGACGGCGAGAGGCAGGGGGCGGCGCATGGAAGAGATCCTACGGAGGAGGGACGGCCGCCGCAGGGGGGAACCTCGCGGTCGGGTACGATGTGCGCCGCCGCGGGTTCCTTTCGAGAAGCGGCATCGAGACGCGGTAGCGAGGAGGTGGGCATGGGTCGCTTTGCACGTAGCTGGGATCTCACGAAGAAGTCCTGGCGTGTCCTGATGCAGGACAAGGAACTGATGATCCTGCCGGTTCTCTCGGGGATCGGCCTCGTTCTCATCCTCGCGAGCTTCGCGGTCCCCGTCTTCCTGAACGGCCCGGAATGGGCCGAGGCGTTGCCCGAGTGGGTCAAGTTCGTGGCCGGGTTCGCGTTCTACGTGATCACGTACACGCTCACGTTCTTCTTCCAGGCGGCCATCATCGCCGGGGCGAGCGAGCGCATGGCGGGGGGCGACCCGACGCTGGGCTCCGCGCTCGGCGCGGCGATGAAGCGCCTCCCCTCCCTGCTGATGTGGGGGGTCGTCGCGGCCACGGTCGGCATGATCATCCGCGCCATCCAGGACCGCAGTGAATTCGTCGGCAAGCTGGTGATGTCCGTCGTCGGCTTCGCCTGGACGCTGGCGACGTTCTTCATGGTGCCGGTGCTCGTGATGGAGGAAAAGTCCATCGGCCAGTCGTTCAAGACCTCGGTCGGCATCTTCAAGAAGACCTGGGGCGAGACGGTGATCGGCGCCGGTGGCCTGGGGCTTGCCGGTTTCCTGCTCAGCATTCCGGTGATCCTGCTGGCGGTGTTCCTCGTCAGCTCGGGCATGGTCTGGCTCGGCATCGCGGTGGGCGTGCTCGGCCTGGGCACCGTCTCCGTCATCTTCAGCGCCTTGCAGGGCGTGTACGTCGCGGCGGTCTACCGCTACGCGACGACGGAGCAGTCGCCGGCTGGCTTCGACAGCGACGCCCTCCGCAACGCATTCAAGCCAAAGAAGTAGGGGCGTTCGTCCGGAGCCTCGCGATCTCATCCCATACGGCGATGTAGGGGCGACCCTTGTGGTCGCCCTAGCGCTTGCGGATCTCCATCGGGACCTACCAGGTAGGGGCGGGTCTTGTGCCCGCCCTCTTCGGTGGCGCCGCGAGTGCGCGCAAGAGGGCGACCGTAAGTGACCCGATCGGACCCAGGGTCCGATCGGTACGGATCGGCACGTTGCCCGTAGGGGCGGGGCTTGTCCCCGCCCGAGCGCTTGCGGACCTCCATCGGGACCTACCAGGTAGGGGCGGGTCTTGTGCCCGCCCTCTTCGGTGGCGCCGCGAGTGCGCGCAAGAGGGCGACCACAAAGGTCGCCCCTACGCGTAAGGGCACGTGACAGAGACCGCGTCCCGGGCGACCACACGGGTCGCCCCTACCCGGTGCGCCTGCGCCGCAGGCGCACCTGCGCGCGCAGGATGCCCGATGCCTTGAACTCGCCAAACAACGCTACGAAGTCGTCGGGACTCACTTCGCTCTCTCCATCAGCGCGTCGCGCGCCTTGCCGTCGTAGACCTTCGGGAACGGACGCTTCGAGCCGAGCGCCTTGTGCACGCGCATGGCGAGCGCCACGCAGGCGCGCAGCTTGCGGGCCTCGCCATCCTCCGGAGGCTTCGGGTAGGCGCTGAGCAGCGCCTCGCGCACGGCGGGTCGGGCGTCCGTGTGGCGCTTCGCGATGGCAGCCAGCGCGTCCACCGAGACCCCCGTGAGGCCGTTGAAGTACGCGCCGCTCGTTGCATGCGGCGTGATCACGGCGACGGATGCGGCGCTGCCGCTCTCGGCAAGGGCCTGGACGGCCCGCATGCGCAGGACGTTGGGGTTGCGGCTGTTCGCGGGCGTCTTCACGAGCCCCTCCAGCGCGTCGTTGGCCTTCGGATCGGGGTGCTTGGCCAACGCGGCGCAGACGAGATAGCGGAAGGTGTCGTTGGGCACGCTGAGCAGCCGCGTCGCTAGCGAGGCGATCTCCTTGGGCGCGCGTTCGGAGAGCTTCTCGAGCGCGCGCGTGCGGACGACGATGTCCTCGTGTTCGAGCAGCAGGGTCCGGATCTTCGCGACCCGCGGCTTGCCCTCAAGCGCCTGCGCAATCACCTCCGCGTCGACCAGACGCGTCACGGCGTCCGCACCCGCGGCCTCGTCGTTGGTGTTGCCGAGCTGCGCCGCGTCGAACGCGCGCCGGAAGGAGGCCGCCGTGCGCCCGACGTTCTGGGTCACCTTCAGGCTGATCGGATCCACGAGGAGGAGTTGCGGCCAGCTCGTGACGGAGAAGCGGATGGACGCGCGCTCGGCGGCGCGGTCGTCTTCGTCCTTCTTGAACGTGCGGTAGACGTAGACCCAGATGGCCTTGACGTAGAGCGGTTTCAGGTCCTTGTGGGGGAGCAACTGCTCCTCGAGCTTCACGCAGTGGGGTCAGTAGGTCTTCGTGAAGTAGAGGAAGATCGGCAGGCCCTGCTTGACCGCCTTGCCGTGCGCCGTAATGAGATCCCGCTCCCATGGCGGGCCCTTCGGCGGCGTCTCGCTGCCCGCGAACGCAGGCGCGGCGAAGGCCATGGCGAGGGGAAGGGCGAGTACGTGCTTCATGGCGACTCCTTCGATGTCGGGAGTCTACCGGACTCAGCCGTGGAGGTCGCGGCGGCCAAACATCCGTAGCGCGAGGAGCAGGGCGACGCCGCCCGTGATCATCGCAAGATGCAGGCCGGCGAGCAGCACGTCGCCGTCCCAAGGCGCGTTGAACACCTTCCCGAACTCCTCGGTCCAGCCCCGGAGCTTGTCCGGGTAGTGCGCGTAGATCATCGAGAGTGTCTCGGTCGTGAGGCCGAAGAACGCCGTGCCCGCCTTCAGCACGACGAAGAGCAGGAAGGATGCCGACAGCGCCGCGACCAGACCGCCGAACACGCAGGAGAGCAGCAGCCCCACGACGGCGCTGGTTCCGATGCTCGCAGCCGAGGCGCCGATCGTCGTCAGCAGCCGCTCGCGCATGGCCGCGGCCGGCTCGTGCAGCTCGGTCGAGTCCGGGAGGCCGAAGCCAGCCGGTGCCACCTTGGTCACGTCGCCCAGACCGACGTCGAACGCGGCGTAGCCGATGCCGGCCACGCAGACCACCACCGCGAAGAGCGCGGCCGCAAACAGCAGCACGATCGCCTTCGCGGAGATCCACTCCGCCCGTCGGTAGGCATAGGGCAGGATCATCTTCATCGTGCCCTGGCTGATCTCCCCGGCGATCGACGTGGCACCCAGCACGAAGAGCAGGATTTCCGCCGTCCAGAAGCCGCTGCCGAGGCTTCCGGCAGCCTGGGTCCAGCCGGTCGTCTCCTCCTTGACCGGTGTGTGCATGACGGCGGCGAGCATCGTCGCCGCAGCGGCGACCAGCAAGCCGACGCGCAGCAAGCGGCCGCGCGTGAGCTTGAGCCATTCGACGCCGATCAGCGTACGGAGCCGGCCTGCGGTGCCGCCGCTCAGCAACGCGATGAGCGCGATGGCGACCAGCAGCAGCGCGTGCAGGGGCACGGCGCCGTCGATCCACGCCGCCAAGGGCGTGAGCGCGAACTCGGCTACGAGGGCCACCGCGGCGGCGGCGACGCCCGGCGCGCAGAGATCCTGCATGATCTCGGCACGCCTACGCCCGCGCAGGCCGCTGAGCAGGGGCAGCGTCGCGAGGACATCCGCGAAGATCGCCGTATGCCACAGCGATCGCTCGCCCACCCAGCGGTGGACGATCGCGTGGACGAGTACGGCGGCGGCAGCCGTCCAGAGGATCGTGGCGCGCGGCGGCCGGGGGATGGACGGCGCGGCGCTCAACCCATCACCCCTTCCGTCTTCTCGATGAAGTAGCGCTCCAGCGTGTCGCGCAGCGGTCGGATGGTGTTGGCCGGCAGGCCCGCCTGCAGCAGCGTGCGCGTCACGGCCGGGAGCGTGGCTTCGTCGCCGTCGACGTGGATCTCGCCGCCCTCGGCGTTGCGTGCGTTCGCCGCGGGCAGCGCGTCTTGCAGGGCGCCAAGGGCCGCGACGTTGTCGGCGGTCTGCAGGCTGTAGCCGGACACCGAGCCGGAGAGCAGGTCGGTGATGCGCCCTTCCGCGACGATCTCGCCGCGGTGGATGATCCCGACCTCGTCGCATAGCGTCTCGACGTCGTGCAACAGATGGCTCGAGAGGAAGAACGTGACGCCGCGCTCGCGGCGCTCGGTCTGGATCAGCTCGCGCACCAGGTGGATCGCGGCGGGGTCGAGCCCGTTCATCGGTTCGTCGAGCACGACGAGGCTCGGCTTGCCGACGAGGGCCTGGGCGATGCCCAGCCGCTGCCGCATGCCGAGCGAGTAGCCGCCCACCGCGCGGTCGGCAGCGTGGTTGAGTCCGACGGCGGTGAGCAAGCGCTCGACCTCGCCGCGCGCTGCGCGCGCCAGCTTGGCGAACACCGTCAGGTTCTGCCGCCCCGAGAGCCCCGGGTAGAAGGCAGGGACCTCGACCAGGGCGCGCAGGCCCGCGGCAGCCTCGGTGCGCTTCGTCGCGAGGTCCAGACCGCCGAGGGTCACCGTGCCGGCGTTGGGGCGGATCAAGCCCGCGAGGATCCGTATGGCCGTCGTCTTGCCCGCGCCGTTCGGGCCGATGAAGCCGTAGACCGTGCCGGCGTGGACGGAGAGATCGATGCCCTGCAGCGCCTTCACGGCGCCGTAGTGCTTGGTCAGGCCGCGGATCTCGAGGAGTGCCTCGGTCACACAGGCTCCCCGTTCAGGAGTTGGAGGTGGAGGAGTTGGGGGTCGACGAACCGGAGTCCCAGAGCTCGTTCACGCGCGTGTCGATCTCGCTCGCGGCGCCCAGGCCCATGTAATCCATCTCGTCCATGCGCGCACGCGCCTGATGAACGTAGGCCTCGTCCTTGATGGAGCCGAGGTTGATCTTCACGTTGTACGAAGCGACGCGCATCCCCGCCCGCGCCAGCTCGGCGCCGGCCGCGCCGTCGGATATGGCATTCGTGTTGCCGTGCTTGACCGCGGTCTTCGCCAGGGAGATGACCTCGAGGCAGCGCTCCATCACGCGCAGGGGCACGTCGCAGGCGCCCTTCATGGCCGCCTGGAGCGCGTCGCGCCGGGCCGCCTTGTCCTCGTCCGTCTCCTTCGGCATCTTGAAGCACGCGCTGACGGCGTCGTAGGCCGTCGCGTCCTCCTCGGCGAGGTTCAGCAGCGTCTCGCACTCCTCGCCGGCCTGCTCGGCGATCGCCTTCATGAGCGGCTCGTGGTCGGCGTACTTCTTCCGGCCCACGGTGAGATTGGCCAGCATGCGCACCAAAGCCGCGCCCATGGCGCCTGAGACGGCAGCGCCCGTGCCGCCCCCCGGAGCCGGGGCGTCGCTGCCCAGGTTCATCAGGAAGTCCTGGATGCTCGGGCTGTGGAAGTCGTGCTTGCTCATCTGGCTCTCCGCTCGGGGCCCCTATCTACCGGCGCGAGGCACGAGGGATCAACGCTTCCCCAGCGCACCACGACTCAGTCGGCCCGCGCGGCCACCCAGCGCCGCTCCATCGCCCGCCGGCCGCGGCGCGCGAGACGCGAGACAGCACGCCGCTGCCTCATGCCACCGGCCGCCGTGCGGAGCCAGTCCGACAGCGCTGAGCCGCCCGCGTGCTGGAGCAGCCAGAGCAGGTCGCTGGCGGTCCGCGGGAGGGAGCGCAGGATCATCCGCAGGGAGGCGTTCTTGAGCAGCGTGCGCACGCGGTTGCGCATGCACTGCGTGGTGACGAAGTGGCGACCGTGGCGGCGGCTGCTGCCCTGGAAGCGATGGCGCACCTCCGCGCCGGGCAGATAGAGGGCGCGCCAGCCGGCGAGGCGACAGCGCCAGCCGAGGTCGACATCCTCGAAGTACATGAAGTAGCCGGCATCGAAGTAGCCCGTGGGCAGGCGCGTCGCATCCAGCATCGCGCGGCGGTAGAGACCGGCGCCGGCCGTGATGCAGAGGATCTCGTCCGGCGCGGGGCGCGTATCCAGGGGCGCGCGGAAGTCCCGGTCGTTCGCGGAGCCGTCGCGGTAGAGGAGGACGCCGGTGGAGTTCAGGCGCTCTTCGTCGCGCAGGATCACGCGTGGCTGGATCATCCCGACGTCGTCGCCTGCCTCGGCCGCGGCCGCGCGCAGCTTCGTGACGAGGTCCGTGGGCACCTCCGTGTCGTTGTTGAGCGTGAAGACCCAGTCGCCGGTGCAGACCTCGAGCCCCCGGTTGCACGCCGCGGCAAAGCCCAGGTTGCTGCCCGTCTGCACCAACTCAGCGGCCGCAAACTCCTCGCGCAGCGCCGAGACGGAGCCGTCGTCGGAGCCGTTGTCGACCACGACCAGTTGGACGTCGTCGTCTTCCTGCGCTGCCAGCGTCCGTAGGCAGCGGCGCAGGTCCTCCTCGGCGTTCCAGTTGACGACGAGGATGGAGAGCGACGGCGCCATGGGCCCTCTGGGGGGACGCGGGTGGAGATGGTCAGCTGCGGGATCGTCCGAGGCGGCGTTCGATGATCTGCTCGTCCGCGTCGAAGTCGATCACGCGCACGCGCTCGGCGAAGCCCTCGGGGCACGCGGCTGCGGGAATCAGCCCCACGACCTCGCTCCCGGCCACGGGCACGCCGGCTTTCGCGGCCCGCGCCGCGATCTCGTCGAAGGCCTGGATCGGGCTGGTCTTGCGGTAGTCGACGAGGTTCATGGACACCTGGACCTGGCCCTTCTCGGGTAGGGCGAAGCCCATGGCTTTGACGCCCGGCATGCCGCCGTTCTTCTCGCGGATCGCCACGGCGATCTCCTTGGCCGCGTCGAGGTCCTCGGTGTCGAGGTTGACGTTGTAGGCCACGAGGAAGAAGCGCGCGCCGACACCCGTGATGCCGGCGGTCGGATGGACGGCCGCGTCACCGAAGTCGGGCAGCCGCGTGGCGTCGTCCGCGATGCTGTCGCGGATGCCCTCGAACTGGCCGCGGCGCACCTTGGCCAGGTTGGCCCGCTCCGCCACCTGGGCGGCGTCGCCGTAGAGGTAGGTCGGCACGCCGGCCTCGCGCCAGATTCGCTCGGCGGTGGCGCGGGCCGCGAGGACGGCGTCCTCCATGTCGCCATCTCCGAGGGGGATGAACGGCACGACGTCTGTCGCGCCCATGCGCGGATGCGCCCCCTCGTGGGCGGTGAGGTCGATCGCGTCGCGGGCCGCGATGACGCCGCGTACCGCGCCCTCGATCACTTCCTGGGGCGTACCGACGATGGTGATCACGCTGCGGTTGTGGTCCGCGTCGCTGTCCGTGCCGAGCAGCGCGGCGCCTCCGGCGGCGAACGCGCGAGCCACAGTGCGGATCACGTCCTCGTCGCGGCCGTTGGAGATGTTGGGGACGCACTCCAGCAGGATGCCCATCGTCGTTGCCTCCGGTCGGCGCACGGCCCCGGGTGGGGATGGTTGCGCAGGGCGGGCATCCTACTTGGCTGCGCGCCCTCCAGAGACGATCGCCGTCCCGCTTGACGGTTCCGCTCTCGCCCCGCGGTACCGCCTTCTGGTACACCTCCGGAGCCGGGCCGGGGGGCTCGTGCGAGAGTCGCTCCCGGAGGAACCATGAGCCAATCGCCGCCGATCGTGTACACCCTCACCGACGAGGCGCCTGCGCTCGCCACGCACTCCCTTCTCCCGATCATCCGTGCGTTCGCCGGTCCCGCCGGCGTCGACATCGAGTTGCAGGACATCTCCCTCGCGGGGCGCATCCTCGCCGTGTTCCCGGAACGGCTGACCGAGGCCCAGCAAGCCCCGGACGCCCTCGCCGCGCTGGGCGCGCTGGCGCTCCTGCCGGAAGCCAACATCATCAAGCTGCCCAACGTGAGCGCGTCGCTCCCGCAGATGAACGCGGCCATCGCCGAGCTCCAAGCCAAGGGGTTCGATCTTCCCACCTACCCGGAGGAGCCGCAGAACGACGAGGAGCGCGTCGCCAAGGCTCGCTACGACCGCGTCAAGGGCAGCGCGGTCAACCCCGTCCTCCGCCAAGGCAACTCCGATCGCAGGGCGCCGCGCGCCGTGAAGGCGTACGCGCGCAGCAACCCGCACCGGCTCAAGCCGTGGGACAGCGATTCACCGACGCACGTCGCGACGATGGATGGTGGCGACTTCCGAGCGAACGAGACGTCCATCACCCTTGACGCGCCGACGACGGCGCGCATCGAGCACGTGGCCGCCGACGGTACCGCGACCGTGCTGAAGGAGGGCCTCGAGCTCCTCGGGGGCGAGGTGCTGGACGGCACGCTGATGAGCAGGGCCGCGCTCGTCGCCTTCCTCGAGGCGCAGGTCGCGGACGCGCGCGAAAAGGGCGTGCTCTTCTCGCTCCACATGAAGGCCACGATGATGAAGGTCTCCGACCCGATCATCTTCGGCCACGGCGTACGGGTGTTCTTCGCCGACCTCTTCGAGAAGCATGCCGCGACCTTCGAACGACTCGGTGTCGACGCGAACAACGGCTTCGGCGACGTCGTTGCGCGCATCGCTGATCTGCCCGACGATCAACGTGCCGAGATCGAGGCCGACCTCCAGGCCGTCTACGCGGCCGGTCCCGGCATCGCCATGGTCGACTCCGATCGCGGCATTACGAACCTGCACGTGCCCAGCGACATCATCATCGACGCTTCGATGCCTCCCATGGTGCGCGACGGCGGTTGCATGTGGAGCGCCGAGGGCAAGCTCGAGCCGGTCAAGGCCGTCATTCCCGACAGCAGCTACGCCGGCATCTACCAAGCCGTCATCGACGACTGCAAGGCGCACGGCGCCTACGACGTCACGACGATCGGAACGGTCCCCAACGTGGGCCTGATGGCGCAGAAGGCCGAGGAGTACGGATCGCACGACAAGACGTTCGAGATCGCGTCGGACGGTGTCGTGCGCGTCGTGGACGCGGCCGGCACGACGCTCATGTCCCACGACGTGCATGCGGGCGACGTCTGGCGCGCCTGCCAGGCCAAGGACGCTCCGATCCGTGACTGGGTGAAGCTGGCGGTCACGCGCGCCCGCGCGATGCGGGCGCCGGCCATCTTCTGGCTCGATGAGGGCCGTGGGCACGACGCGCAGTTGATCACCAAGGTGAACACCTACCTCGGCGAGCACGACACCGACGGCCTCGAGATCCGCATCCTGCCGCCGGCAGACGCCATGCGCTTCTCGCTCGAGCGCATCCGCCGTGGCGAGGACACGATCTCGGTCACGGGCAACGTCCTGCGTGACTACCTGACCGACCTGTTCCCCATCCTCGAGCTCGGCACGAGCGCGAAGATGCTGTCGATCGTGCCGCTCCTCCATGGCGGGGGGCTCTTCGAGACGGGCGCGGGCGGCTCGGCGCCGAAGCACGTGCAGCAGTTCGCCAAGGAGGGGCACCTCCGCTGGGACTCGCTGGGCGAGTTCCTGGCGCTCGCGGTCTCCCTCGATCACCTGGGCGAGACCTTCGGCAATGCAGGCGCCCGCGTCCTCGGCGCAGCCCTCGATGACGCGACGACCAAGCTGCTCGCCGAGCGCAAGTCGCCGCTGCGCAAGGTGCACGAGCATGACAACCGCGGCAGCCACTTCTACCTCGCGTGGTACTGGGCCGAAGCCCTCGCCGCGCAGACGGACGACGCGCATCTGGCCGCCGTGTTCGCGCCTGTCGCGGAGGCGCTGGCCGCCCACGAACGGACGATCAACGACGAGCTGATGGCGGCCCAAGGCCCGCCCCAAGATCTCGGCGGCTACTACAAGCCGGACGCCGAGCGCGTGGTCGCCGCCATGCGCCCCAGCGCGACCTTCAATGAGATCATCGCGCACGTGGGCGAAGGCGCCGGCACGCTGTAGCCGCCCGGGCTACCGCGAGGCGAGACGTTTGTGCATGGCGCGGCCGCGCTTGGAGAGCGTGTAGCCCACCTTGTGGCTGATCGTCAGCCCGAGGCCCTGAGGAGCGCCATCAGTTCGGCGAGGTCCTCGCAGCCTACCCGCGCCGGTCAGAGGATGCGGCCCTCACGCACGACGACGCGGCCGCCGACGACCACGCCCCAGACGAGGTTCGTCCCCATCCGGTAGGGCAAGTGCTCATAGGAGGGCGCATCGAGCACCACGAGATGCGCGTGCCGGCCGGTCGCGATGCGGCCGTGCGTCTCTGCGAGGCCCGTGGCGACGGCGGCGTTGCGCGTGATCGCCGTCACGACCTCTTCCGGCGTCATGCCGAGGAGGCTGCACCCAAGCGAGGCCACCAGCTGGAGATTCTCGGTGGGGCTCGTGCCGGGGTTGTAGTCGGTCGCCAGGGCGACGGCGCAGCCCTCCTCGATGAGGGCGCGCGCGTTGGGAATGTGCTTGAGGCCGGTGAAGAGGCTGGCAGACGGCAGCAGCACCGGCACGACACCGGCCCCGGCCAGCGCGCGCATGCCCGCCCGGCGCGTGGCGTCGACATGCTCGACCGAGATCGCACGCACGTCAGCCGCAAGGCGCGCGCCGCCACGATCACGGAACTGATCGGCGTGCACCTTCGGGCGCATGCCGTGACGGCGCCCGGCCAGCAGGATCGCGCGCGCCTCGGCAATCGAGAACGCGCCGCGCTCCACGAACACGTCGCAAAACTTGGCCAGCCTCTGCTTGGCGACGCGCGGGATCATGGTCTCGATGACCAGTCGCACGTACCCGGCGCGGTCGCGCTTGTACTCCTCGGGCACGACGTGCGCGCCGAGGAACGTGCGCACGACCGTCAGGGGATGCTTGGCTGCTCCTTGGCGGATGGCGCGGAGGCTCTTGAGCTCGCTCTCGACCGTGAGGCCGTAGCCCGACTTCGCTTCGACGGCGACCGTGCCGTGCAACAGCATGCGGTCCAGACGCTCGTGCACGTCACGGGCGAGCTCGTCCTGACTGCACGCCCGCAGGGCGCGCGCCGAGGCGTGGATGCCACCACCGGTGGCGAGGATCTCCTCGTAGTCCGCACCGCGGCAGCGCCTCGCGAACTCGTCTGCCCGATACTTCGCGAACACGGGGTGTGTGTGCGCGTCCACGAAGCCCGGGAGGATCGTTCGGCCCCGGCAGTGGATCCGCTCCAAACCGCGCCATCGGGCCGTGATGTGATTCGTCGTTCCGATGTCGGCGATCCTGCCGCGCCGCACGGCGATGGCGCCGTCTTCGATGACACGCAGGTCGTTCATCTCCTTGGCGCCGCGCTTGGCATGCGCGCGTCCGCCGTCGACGGTGACGACCTGGGATGCGCCCAGCAGGAGAAGGTCGGCCGATTTCATGCGCGGGCTCAGCTCTTCGCCTCGTCCATCGGGATCTTCAGTCCGTTGTTGCGCGCGAAGCCCGCGGCTCTGTCGTAGCCGGCGTCGACATGGCGGATCACGCCCATGCCCGGGTCGGAGGTGAGTACGCGCTCGATGCGCTTGGCCGCCGCTTCGGTGCCGTCCGCCACGACGACCATGCCGGCGTGGATCGACTGGCCGATGCCGACGCCGCCGCCGTGATGGATCGACACCCACGTGGCGCCCGCTGCCGTGTTGATCAAGGCATTGAGCAGCGGCCAGTCGGCGATCGCATCGGAGCCGTCCTGCATGGCCTCCGTCTCACGGTTGGGGCTGGCCACGGAGCCGGCGTCCAGGTGGTCGCGGCCGATGACGATCGGGGCCGAGATCTCGCCCTTGGCGACGAGATCGTTGATCGCGAGGCCCAGCTTGGCGCGCTCGCCGTAGCCCAGCCAGCAGATGCGCGACGGCAGCCCCTGGAACTGGACGCGCTCGCGAGCGAGTCGGATCCAATTGGCGAGATAGTCGTCGTCGCCGAAGAGTTCGAGCACCAACTCGTCGGTGCGGTAGATGTCCTCCGGATCACCGGAGAGCGCCACCCAGCGGAAGGGTCCCTTGCCCAAGCAGAAGAGGGGGCGGATGTAGAGCGGTACGAAGCCTTCGATGTCGAAGGGATGCGTATGCCCGCCTTCCTGCGCGTGGCCGCGCAGGTTGTTGCCGTAGTCGAACGTGATCGCGCCGCGCTCCTTGAGCGCCAGCATGAGGTCGATGTGTTTGACCATCGTGGCGAGCGAGCGCTTCTCGTAGTCCTTCGGCGCCGAGGCGCGGAGATCCGCCGCGGCCTCGAGCGAGAGCCCCTCCGGCACGTAGCCGTTGATCGGGTCGTGCGCACTTGTCTGATCCGTGAGGACGCCCGGCGTGATCTCGCGTTCGATCATGCGGGCGAGCAGGTCGACGATGTTGCAGCACACACCGATGGAGATCGCCTCGGCTTCCCCGGCGGCGGCCACGGCGGCGTCGATGGCTTCATCCATGTCGTCGATGCGCTTGTCGAGGTAGCCCGTCTCGAGACGCTTGTCGATGCGGGCGCCGTCGACGTCGGCGCCGAGGAACGTCGCCCCGGCCATCGTCGCGGCGAGCGGCTGGGCACCGCCCATGCCGCCGAGACCGCCGGAGACGACGAGCTCACCGCCGAGGCTGCCACAGAAGTGCGTGCGGCCACATGCAGCGAACGTCTCGTAGGTGCCCTGCAGGATTCCCTGCGAGCCGATGTAGATCCAGGAGCCGGCGGTCATCTGGCCGTACATGGTGAGCCCGAGCGCCTCGAGGCGAGCGTGCTCATCGCGTGTGGCCCAATGCGGGACGAGGTGACTGTTGGCAAGCAGGACGCGCGGCGCGTCCTCGTGCGTCCGGAAGATCCCGACCGGCTTGCCGCTCTGGACGAGCAGCGTCTCGTCCGGGGCCATCGTCTCGAGACTGTGGAGGATCGCGCGCAGCGCGTCCCAGGAGCGTGCGGCGCGGCCTGTACCGCCGTAGACCACCAACTGCGCGGGGTCCTCGGCCACATCGGGATCGAGGTTATTGAGCAGCATGCGACGCGGCGCTTCGAGGAGCCAGTTGGCGGCCTTGATCTCCGTGCCCGTCGGCGCCTTCACGGGGCCCGTGTAGCCCTCGCTGAAGTCGCGGGTGGGGGGCAGCGTCGGCGCGGTCGTCATCTGGCTCATCCTCCGAATCGACCGGACATCGTACGCGCGCCCGGCTCCGCGCCGAGGCGGGGCGAGGAGTGTTGCGCGTCGTGTGCTTCAATGCCTCCGATGACTCGCGCCCTCTCCTGCATCCTGGCCGCCCTCGTACTCGCGCTCGGCGCGGGTGCCACCGCCGGTGCGGAGGAGATGTTCGATCCCCGCTTCCGCGGGGGCGCGCCCAGCGACGCCCTGGTCAAGGGGCCGCCGCAGCTCTCGCGAGGGCACCTCAATGCCTTCATCGATCTCTTCGAGTCGAGCTTCGACCTGGCGTTGCCCGCGCCCAGCGAACAGGGCCTGCGCGACGCGCTGGAGGCGGAGTACACGAAGGGCGACAAGGCGTGGCGCGAGGCGTTCCACGACCTCACCGACCCGATCGTCAATCTGCGCTGCTGTGCGCGCTGCTGCGACAACCGCGGCGTGCGAAACTGCCTGCGTACCTTCCGGCGCGCGGTGGACGAGCGCCTTCGCAAGTTCCCCAAGGCGGCCTCGAGCAAGTTGCTCTTGAAGGTGCTCGAGTACCGCCACGACGTGGTGTGGCTGGGAGAGCCCAAGGTCAAGCGCCTGGCTGCCGACGCCTACCTCGAGATGGTCGTCTTCGCGGCCTCCCTCGGACGCAACGAGAAGATCAAGCTCAGCCGCGGCCAACTGGGCGCGCTGCGCGACTACCTGGGCCGCGATCTTCGCCGCCTGAAGCAGGCCGAGCGGAAGTCCCTCGAGCAGGCCCATCGCACCTGGCTCCTGGCCAAGGCACGCTGGGACCGCGGCCGCGATGCACGCCGCTTCGACATGCGGCGTGAGGCCGTGCGCTTGCTGGCGAGGCTGGCGCCGACCGAGGGCGGGCTCACGGTGGATCCGGGCACCGACCTCAAGACGTACGCCCGCGCGGCGTCCAAGGTCGCGGCGGCCGACCGGCCGTTCGACGCGGTCACTGCCGTGGCGCGAAACCCCAAGGCGCTGATGGAAGCGCTGACCCGGGGCCTCGAGCTGAAGCGCAACGTGCCCGTATTCACGTTCATGTTCCGCTAGCCTGGCTCGGCTGCCCTCCGGAGGCCCCCCCCTGCGCATCGGGATCGATCACCGCCCCGCCCTCGACGGCCGTGGTGGCATCGCGGTCTACGTGCGCGAGCTGGTCGGCGCTCTCGCAGCGGCTTATCCCGAGGACGCGCTCGAGCTCTATGCCCACCGCTTGCGGCGCCCCGAGGGTGCAGCGCCCCCGGCTGAGTTGCCCCCCAACGCAACCCTGCACCGGCGCCGGCTGCCGGCCCGGGCCCTGGCGCTCGCCGCGCAGGCAGGCCTCGGCGCGGACCGTGTCCTCGGCAGCGTCGACGTCATGCACTGGACCGACTACGTCCCGCTCGAGACCTCGCGCGCGCCCGTCGTGGCGACCGTCCACGACGTGTGCTTTGCCTCGCTGCCGGACTGCTACACGGACGCGCAGCTCACGGGCCTGGCCGAGGTGACGCGCACCATCGCGGCGCAGGCGGCGCGCATCATCGTGCCGTGCACGCGCGTGCGCGGCGAGCTCTCACAGCAATTCGCCGTCGAAGCTGATCGCATCGACGTCGTGCCGCACGGCTGCCGGCCGCTCCCGGACGTGCCGCCCGCCGACGACCTTGGGCGCTACATTCTCTTTGTGGGCACGCTCCAGCCACGCAAGAACATCGAGCGTCTCGTCGAGGCGTTCGACGCCGTTCACGCGCAGAGGCCCGACGTGTCGCTGGTGGTCGCGGGCGGTCGTGGCTGGCTCGATGAGGGCATCGTCGCCGCGATGGCCCAGCGGGAGTACGTTGCGCACGCAGGCGATGTCGACGCCGACAGGCTGAGCGCGCTCTACCGGGGTGCCATCGCCGTCGCGTTCCCATCGCTCGGCGAGGGCTTCGGCCTGCCGGTTCTCGAGGCGATGCATTGTGGACGCGCCGTGCTCGTGGGTGCAGACACCGCCTGCAGCGACCTGGCCGGCGCCGCCGCGCTCGCCGTTGACCCCACGTCCGTCGAGGCGATCTCTGCAGGCTTGCTGTGCCTTGTCCAGGACGAGGATCTGCGTACGGAACTGCAGGCGCGTGGACCGGACGTGGCCGCGCCGTACACGTGGGAACGCTCGGCCGCGATGACGCGTGCCGTCTACGCGAAGGCGGTCTCGTCGTGATCCTGGCCGACGGCTCGCCGCTCCAGTTCGGTCCGCGCAGCGTCGCGCGCATGCTCGAGAACCTGCGCCTTGGGTGGTCCTGCCTCGAGGGGGCATGTCCGCTCGAGGTCCACCCCGCCAGCCCGGGATCTTCCCCGCGCCGCATGCGCGCGGCGCTGCCGAAGCTCGCCGCAGAGCACGGTGCGCGCGGGTTCTTCTCGCCCTGGTCCGCCCATCCCGACCTCTCGGCGCTCGGCATCCCGATCGTGGCCGTCGTGCACGAACTGCCGTTCGTGCGGCTGGGGCCGATCGAGGGGCGCGTCCGAGCTTGGAAGCACCGTCGCTGGCTGCGGCGCAACGTCCGCGGGTGCGCCGCGATCGTCGTGCCCACGGAGGCGACGCGCGCCGACCTCCTCACGTTGCATCCTGATGCGGAGCCTCGGGTCCATGTCGTACCGCATGGATTCGAGCCGTCGTTCTGGAGCGGGGCGCGTGCTTTCGGCGAGAGCGGCCCGTATGCCGTGATGGTCGGCGTCGGCGCGAACGCGCGCATGGCGCGCAAGAAGGGCCTCGACGTCGCGTTGGCCGCCTGGCGGCAGGGGCTCGTGCCCAAGGACCTCCGGCTCGTTCTGGCGGGCGCACCCGCGCTTCCGCTCGTCGGCGGCGTGGAGGCTCGTCCGGATCTCGACGACGAGCGGTTACGCGTGCTCGTGGCCGGCGCACGCATGCTCATCTACCCGTCTCGTAGCGAGGGCTTCGGCTTCCCCCCGCTGGAGGCGCTTGCGGCCGGCGTGCCGGTCGTCGCGAGCGATGTACCGGCCATCGCCGAGATCACTGCGGAGGGGGCACTCCTCGTCCCGCCCGGCGATCCCGAGGCGCTTGGTGCCGCCGTGCATCGGCTGCACGAGGACGAAACCGCCCGCGCGGCCTGCTTGGCGGCCGGAGCCGTGCGCGTCGAAGCGTTCACGCCCCAGCGCGCGGCCGAGGGCATTCGTGACGTGTTTCGTTCCGTGGGCGTCGACGCATGACGCGCATGATCGTCATCGACTGCACGCCGTACGGCCCGGAGCCCTCGGGAGCGCGGCGCCGAGGTGAGGAGATCCTGCGTCGGTTGCCCGGGCTCCTGCCCGACGACGTCTTCGAGGTGCACTGGGCCGCGGACGGCGGCGGGCCGCCCGCCGACCTCGCGGCGGAGAACCTCGTGCACGCTACGGTCGCCGTGTCGTGCCGTGGCGGCGCGCGCCGTTGGTTCCGGCGCGGGCGGGATCTGGTCCGCCGCCGTCGGGACGCCGCCTTCACGCATCTCCTCACCGACCATGGCCCGGTCGTCGCGCCCGAGAAGGTGTGCAATCTCGTGACGCTGCATGACCTGCGCTTCCTGCACGGCTACGGCGGGCGCGCGCGTGCGCTCTACGGCCGCTTCGCCTACGGCCGGTCGCTGCGCCGTGCCGCCGGGGTCATCGCGGTCGCACCTTCCGTCGCTGCGGAGGCGATCGAACGCTACGGCCTCGACGCGCGGCGTGTGCATGTCGCCGCGAACGCGGTCGGGGCGGCGTTCCACGCCGAGGCCGCGGGGGAGCGTACCGGCGCTCTCGTCGTCGCGCGCGACGAACCGCGCAAGGCGCGTGGCGCGGCGGTTGCGGCGGCGCGCGAGACTGGGGTCGGGCTCACCATCGTCGATGGGGGCCTGGACGACGCGGGGCTGCGCGAGGCGTACGCGCGCGCGCGGTGGCTGCTCGCGCCGTCATTGCTCGAAGGCTACGGGATGCCCGTGGCCGAGGCGCTCGCGTGTGGCACGCCCGTGATCGCCACGGACATCGCGGCCCACCGCGACGTGGTTGCCTTGGGCGCGCGCGGTGTCGTGCTGGTGCCGACGCCGCGCAAGGTGGGGGGCGCGTGGTCCTGGCCCGAGGCCGTCCGCGCTCTCGGCGAGGCTCCGCCCACCGAACTCGCCGCACCGACCGCGACGTGGGACGAGGCGGCCGCGTGCATCGCCGCCGCGATTCGCGACGCCGCCAGCTAGCCGCCGATGACTTTCGATACGACGAAGAAGAGGCCGCCCGCCGCCGCGATGGCCAGGGCGTAGAAGGCCCAGCGGATGCCCGCGCCCATCTGCGAGAGATCCCAGCCGGCCGCGCTCTTGGTGTTCTTCTTCTTGTTGTATTGCAGCAGACGCTGCTTCATCTGGATGGCGGCGTGGCCCTGGAGCTCCGTCGCGACGGGGCGCTCGTCGCGCTGCTTCTCACCGGGCAGGATCGCGGCGAAGTCCTCGCGACCCGAGTCCGCCGGCTTCACCTTCGGCTTGGGCTTCTCGTCGAGGTCGAGATCGAAGCGGAACACGATCTGGCAGATCTGGACGACGTCGCCGTCCTCCAGCTCACTTCGGCCGGTCTTCTCGTCGTTGACCATCGTGCCATTGGTCGAGCCGAGGTCGGCCACGGAGTACTTGCCCGGTCCGGTGCGCCAGATCTTGGCGTGGTCACGTGAGCAGCCGCGGTTGTTGGGCATGGGGATCGAATTGTGGCCCTCGCGCCCGAGCGTGACGCCCTCCCCGATCGGATAGACCTCTTCTTCAGCGGGACCTTTGGTGACCGTCAGCTTTGCCATCGGCCGGATCGTACGGGCGCCGGAGCGCGCAGGCAACCGGACCCGCGTACGATCCCCTCGTGCCGAGCGATGCCTACCAGCGCCATTTTCTCCAGCCGCACGGCCAGGGCAGCCTTCCGGATGCATCCCATTCGGCGACCGTGACCGATCCCGCCTGCGGCGATGAGCTCGCTCTCGACCTGCGTGTGGAGGGTGGCGCGGTCCAGGAGGTGAGGTTCCGCGTACGCGGCTGCTCGGGCGCGATCGCGGCTGCGAGCGCCCTGGCCACGCTCCTGCCGGGCCGCCCGGCCGAGGCCGAAGCGGTCACGCGCGAGGAGATCGACGCCGAGCTGGGCGGGGTGCCCGCGGCGAAGCGTCATGTGCTGCGGCTGGCCACGAGGGCCCTCGCCGCGGCGCTTCAGGGCAGCAGCTCACGGATGTAGAGCACGGCGATCGCGATCGAGACGGCGAGCTTCAGGCCGATGCCCGCCAAGGTGCCGACGAAGACACCCCACGCCGCCTTGAGCGCGTCGCGCTCCCCTTTGCCGGCGAGGAACTCGCCGCCCAGCGCCCCGAGGAAGGCCCCGACGAGCAAGCCGAACGGTGGGATGAAGAAGATGCCGACGAACATGCCGAGCACCGATCCCCACAGCCCCGTCCTCGACGCGCCGTAGCGCTTGGCGCCCCAGACGGGCAGCAGGAGGTCCAAGGCGGTGACGAGGGCGGCGAGCACGCCCAGCACCAGGACGTGGGTACCCGTGAAGGTCCCGGCCTGCCAGTCGCGTGCAGCCCAGAGCAGGAGGAGCCCCAGGAAGCTGAGCGGCGGCCCCGGCAGGACCGGCAGCACGCAGCCGATGACACCTGCGAGTAGGAAACCGGCGCCGAGGAGGATGAGAAGGAGGTCCACGGCGGCCCATGGTCCCTGGCGCCGGGGTCGGTATCCGCAATTCCCGTCGCGGGGCGTGCCTCCTTCTGCCGGATAGGGAGGGTCGGCATGTTTCAGCTACGCCGCGGCTTGGCCGTGATCGGGATGACGTTGGGGCTGGGGGCGGGGCTCACGGGCTGCAGCAGTGGGTCCATTGCGCCGCGGGTGGGCGGGCCGGCAAGCGATCCTGCGTCGCGCCACGCAGGCCCGCCCTCGGGCTACGCGAGCTACGTGGGCCCTGCCGCGATCCCCGTTGTCACGGTGAACACGGTACGCGGAACGACGGGCTACGCGCGGGGCGCAGGCGGTGCCCGGGCCGTGCCCGCCCGACGTGCGAGCGGGGGCTGCTGAGGCAGTCGCTAGACCCGAGGCCCCCGTGGGGGGCCGCGGCGACTACTCGTCGCCGAAGATGTCGTCGAGTGCACCGGCCGACTCGCCGAGGAACCCGGCTTCGTTCAGCAGACCACCCGTCGACGGGCCGACACCGCGGCTCGCTTCGTCCGCCTTGCGGCGGAAGATGTCGGTCAGTCGCTGCGCGGCTTCGGTCGCGTAGAGCCGGACCATGCCGACGGTCGTGTCGTCGTCGAAGAGGGCCGTCAACAGCGCGCGGTTCGCGACCAGGGAGAGCTGCAGGTTCTGCCCCTTGCCCTGGTGGAACATCGCGCTGAACTCGTCCTCACCGAACTGGTGGGCCAACTGCTTCGTCGCGGCAAACGAGCCGGCGACGAGCGCGCTGATGGTGTCGAGATCGACGTTCGAGGTATGCCCTCGCGACGTGATCATGTGCCCATCCTTGTCGACGAGCAGGGCGCATCGCGCCGCGCTCTTCTTCAGGAAGGCGTCGAGGATCGACGCGAGGGCTTCGATGTCACCTTCGTAGAAGATGAGAGCCTCATCACGTAGGTCCTTGTCACTGCGGCTGGTCATCGCGTTCGTTCCCTTCTCGCTCGCAAGCCTGGTACGGCACCTAGAACTGTGTCGCCACGAAGTAACCCAGTGCGGCAATCAGAATGCCGAGTCCGCACATCATCAGGAACTTCGTATGGCGACCCGAGTTGAGGTCCTTGACCGTCACCACGCGATCTTGCAGAGCGCGGGGCGTGTAGGTGGGTGCACTCGGCGGCGGCGCGCTGGGCGTCGTCGGCGTGGTGGGAGCGCCCGTGGAGGGCGTGTCGGCCGGAGGCGGCGTCGGGTTGCTCGAGGGCGGCGAACCTGCAGCGCCTGCGCCGCCGCCACCGGAGGGCGGCGTGCGTGCGGGCGTGGTCGGGGCGGCCGGCGCCGCCGCTGCGACGGTTTGGCGTGCGCGCGCCGGACGGCGGCTCGTGCGAGCACGCGCCGTCGCCAGACCACCCTTGTTCACCGACTCGAGGACCATCCCTGCGAGCGACTTGAGGGTCGGGAAGACGCCTTCGCCGCGTGTCGCGGTGGCCTCGGTCATCGGGAAACCATGCGGATTGAGCTCGCTCTGCAACTCCTCGATCGTCATCGCATCGGGCAGGTCGCGCTTGTTGTACTGGATGATGATCGGCACGTCCTTGACGGTCTTGCCCATCTCCTTGAGGTTGTCCTCGAGGTCCGCGAGCGATTCCTTGTTCTCGCGCAGCTTCGCTGCGCTCGAGTCGGCCACGAAGACGATGCCGTCGACGCCCTGCAGCACCAGGCGGCGGGTCGACTTGTAGTAAATCTGACCGGGCACGGTGTAGAGCTGGAACTTCGTGCTGATGCCGGCGATCTGACCGAGGTCGAGCGGCATGTAGTCGAAGTACAGCGTGCGTTCGCCCGTGGTCGCGATGGACGTAAGATCACCGCGGTGACCGTCCGGCGCCTTGGCGTGGATCAGTTCCAGGTTCGTCGTCTTCCCCGACATGCCGGGGCCGTAGTAGACGATTTTGCACTGGATCTCCTTCTGCGCGAAGTTGATCTGGACCATCTCGTCGTCGCTCCGTGTCTCTTGTCTGACTAATCTGTGGGTGCCAGGTTGGCGGCACGGACAAGCCGGTTCGCCGCACTCTGGATCTCGATGCTGCCCGGCCCGATTTCGAGCCGTGCGCCGACGAGCACCATCAAGTAGATGGGACCCGCTTCCGCGAGGACGACCTTGCCGTGTTCGGCGGCCACCTCGACGTGACTGAACTCGTGGATGCCGGCCGCCCGCAGGCTGTCTCCGACTTCCGTGACGAGCGCCGCGCCAAGCGCGCTGAGGCGCTCCACGTCGACGCCCTCGTTGACCTCGGCGGCGACGAGCATGCCGTCGCGGGCGACCACGAGGGAGCCGCGGGCGCTGATCGTGTCGTTGAGCTCGCGCAAGATGTTCTTCACGACGCGGCCCTCCCCGTGACGGACTCGAGGGCGCTTGCAAGGCGCTCCCAGGTGCGCGTGGGTTCGCTGGAAGACGGCGCGCGTGCGCCGACCATGACGTTGCCGATCTTGCCGACCATCACGTTGCCGTGGCGGCTGCGGATCGTGCAGCGACGGAACTTGCCCATGTCGAACTCACGCGCTTGCGGGAAGACCTTGGCGCTGATCGTGCGGACGACATCGACGAAGCCCGAATCCGGGGCCGCCGCCGCGGGCGCGGCCGTGGCAGCGCGCGGCGCACCGAGGAGCGTGCCGGCCATCTCGTCGTAGGCGGGCTCGGTTCCGGGGTTCTCGGGTTCGACGGGCGGGGGTGCTTTCGGCGCCGCGCCGTTTCCCGTGGTGGCGTGAACCACGACGCTTCCGTCGCGGCGCAGGAGGACGACCTCGTCCACGGTGCCTTCGGCAATCATGAGGCTTACGACGTCATCCGCCGCGTCCTCCTTCAGCTCGGTGCGGCCGGCGCGGCGCTGCGAGAGCGGCCAGTCGAGGGGATCGCGTGCGAGCTGGCCTTCGAACTCCATGCGTTCGAAGAGGCCGTCCACGCGTTCCTCGGCGTTGGCGTCGGCGACCTCCTCCATGACGGCGAAGGCGGCTTCCATGGCGCTGGTCTCAGGGGCCATGCGCTGCAGGGTTTCGTACATCGAGGCGAGCGAGCCGCGGGCGTCGATGCAGAAGTAGAGTTCGGCGAGGAGCAGGCGCGGCTGGAGTGCCATGCCATTGAGGTTTGCCGCGCGCAGCAGGTGGTCGTGGGCACGGTGGCCGTGGCGCGCCTGGAGTTCGTCGAGGAAGAGTTCCAAGAGCATCTCACCGAGCAGGAGGTGCGGCGTGTCGCGCGTCGGGTGCGCTTCGACGTAGTGCTCGGCCTTGCGGCGCGCCTCTTCCGGGAGTTCGAGCTCCTGGTAGAGCTTCACCAACTCCTCGTAGGCGATCGGATCGGCGTTCGACTCGATACGGGCCTCGAGGCGCCGCATCATCTTGTGGCCTCGGGCACGACGGATCGAGAGACGCAGATCCAGCAACCCCGAAGCCTCGGGAAAGCGCTGCAGCCCTCGCTCCACGACGCGCGCGGCGTCGTCAAGCTTGCCGGACGCGAGCTTCTGACGCGCTCGATCAACGAGCGCGCCGACGCTGCGGCCTCCAAACCAGCCAGTCATTCGTCCCACAGGGTCTCCGTCACCCCGCCAGCGGGGTCGGTTCAAGCAAAGGCCTATCGACAGGATCTGCCCCGAAGGTGTAGGGCTCTCCGGGGAAGGCTCAGACCTCGATGGATACGAGGCGTCCGGCCACCAACACGTACACGGCGTTGCCCAGGCGCAGCGGGGGCGCATCGGCGCGGCCACCCAGCGGGGCGCTCCAGAGCGCTTGCTTGGGCTTTGTCAGGTCGATGACCCGCAGGAGGCCGGAGGCGGTGGTCGCGAAGAGCAGCCCATCGTCGCCGCCCCCGAGGAACTCGAGGCCCGTGCCCAGTCCCTTCAGGCGGACAGGGGCCTTGGCGTCCTTCGCGAGCCAGTACGCGCCGTCGCTCGCAATCCAGGCCACGCCTGCATCGGAGACCCAGGCGGGCCGGTCGATGGCCGGCTGGGCGTCGCCGCGCGGCGAGACGGTGCCCGCGGCATCGACGTAGCGGCAGCCGCCGGCACCGCCACCGAGGACCACGCAGCCCTCGCCGAGCGGAAGCGCGATGGCGGGTCCGCGCGCGGCCGCCGCGATGGGCTTGGCGTCGCCGGTCTTCGGGTCGATGCGGTACACGGCCCCGGTCGTGGTGGCGATCAGGATGCCCATCGCGCTGCGCATGGGGGCCTGGGTCGGCGGTCCGGGAAGCTCGACGCGCCATACCGCGTCGCCCGATTGCGCCTTGAAGCCGTAGAGGACGCCGATCTCGTCCACCACGACGAGGTGGCCCGCGATGGAGAGGGGTGCGCGTACCAAGCGTCCGCTCGCTTGGACTTCCCAGCTCTCGCCGCTCGGTGGCTGGACCTGGAGGGTGCGGTGCCCGCGGACGAGCCACTCGAGTCCGCCGACCAGCCGGCCACCCAGTTGGATCGGGTCCTGGCCATTCTCGAGTCGCGTGCCGGGCACGAGACGGCCGTCGCTCGGCGCAGCGGCGTAGATGGTCCGGCCCGCGGCGCCCGCGACCAGCGGCATGCCGCCGCCGCTCCAGAGCGCCTTGAACGTACTGACTGGATCGCCGACGGCCCAGCGCGCACCGGGGCGGAGCGTGCCGTGGAAGAGCGGCTTCCATGTGGTCAACTCACGGGCCTCGCGGCGAATCTGCGCGAAGCTCGGAAGGCGCTTCTTCACGTGTGTGTGGCCGGGCAGGCGCAGGTGCAGCGTGGGCATGGTGACGAAGACGGAGTACGTGAACACGCACGGTGTCCGCAGTCCGGTGTCCTTGTTCTCGAGCCAGACTTCCGCGCCGGCGGGAGATGACGTCACCTTCACCGGGAAGGGCAGCTTGCGCGTCAGGTCGCTGTCGAGCAGCTCCCGCACGGCGCCCATGCCGGTCTCGAACGCGCCGGGGAGGTCACCGGCGTCCGTCTGCTCCACCATCTGGTCGCGCAGTAGCTCGAAGCGTTCGTAGTACTCATCGACGAGCCCGAGCAGGCGCCTGGCGTCGGACAGCGTGGCAGGGTCATTGAAGGCGAGGTTGCGGGCCTCGCGCAGCTGGCGTCGTGCTGCTGCGAACTGCCCGTCCTTGTGCTCCTTGAGCGCGAGGGCGAGCGAGGTGCGCGCGCGGCCCGCCAGCTCGTCGACAGCGGCCTTCGCGCGGCCGTACGCCTGGTGCCGCCGGCTCATGAGCGCCTCGTAGCGCCCCTTGTGCTCCCGGGCGTAGCCGAAGGCCTCGGAACGCGTGATCTCGTCCGCGTAGCCGCTCAGCTGGGCCTGCGTTGCCGCCATGGTCGTCTTGACCGCCGCCAGAAGCTCCGCCGCGGCCTGTCCCAAGCCCTCGTCGTGGTCGTGGGCGCTGGCCGCCGCCTGCGCCCGCGTCTCGAAGGCAGCGATGAGTTCGTCGCTCTTCTTCTCGCCGAGGACGATGGCGTTCAACGCCTGCTCGTTGGAGAGCACGATCTCGTTCGACGAGCTGTCGCGCGAGGTCCACCATGCGAAGCCGGCGGCGCCGCCGATCGAGAGCATGAGGATCAGGATCATCACGATGCGAGCACGGTGGCCGCGACGACGGCGCTTGCCGTCCATCTCGCTCTGCCGGCGGTGTGCGTCGGCATGGCCGGGATCGAGCTCCAGCACGCGACGGAGCATCTGCCGCGCGGCCGTCGTGCGGTCCGTCGCCATGAGCTCCTCGCAGCGCGTGTAGAGCGCCGCGGCAGCCTCCTTGCGAGCACCGCCCGCGGCGAACAGATCTGCGAGCAGCAGCAGGTCCTCGCCGGGAGCGTCGCCGCACTCGATGAAGCCCTGGAGGCGCAGTGCGGCTTCCGTCGGGCGTCCGCCCGTCGTGCCGCCATGGATCAGGTCGCGCAGCGCCTGGGTCGCCAGCGTGCGGTACTCCTGCAGCCACGGACGCCGACGTAGGTAGTAGTCGCACACGCGCGCCGCGGTCGGGAAGTCGCCGTCCCGCAGGCGCAGGGCGCGGCTGAGCGCCTCGAAGACGGCCGGGGCCTCATCCTCCTCGCTGAGTGCCGCGAACGTGTCGAGCTCGGCCGCCGCGGCCGCCGGTTCGCCGGACGCCTCGAGGGCGTCGGCCAGACGCAGGCGGACATCCGTGGGGGCGTCGCCGCGTTCGATGCAGCGCATGAGGAGCGGCAGGGCACGCGCCGCTTCGCCGCGTACCAGCTGGTCCTCGGCCCGCAGCATGAGGTCTTCGGTCGGGACGGCGCGAATGCCGCCGTCCTGGTGCAGGGCCGCCGCGATGAGCATGACCGCGTACGGGGTCGCGTGGCAGGTCTCGGCGATATGGCCGATGCTGCGGAAACCGTCGATCAGCGGGACGACCTCTTCGGCCAGCACCGGGTCCGTGTCGTCCGCGTCGGCGAGATCGACCTCGATGCCCGTGCCTTCGTAGATCTCGCTGGGGCTCGGAACCGCCTCCGAGACGGTGTTCCAGTGATCGAGCATGCGGGCGAGGTCGAGCAGGAGGCTCTCCACGCTCAGCAGCGGCTTGACCGGCACGCCGTCGGAGCGGTCCGCGGTGAGGGCTTGGCCCTCGACGAACTCGAAGCCGGCGACGGACGTGAGCTGCGCCTCGAAGAGCTGCTCGAGGGTGGCTTCCTTGCGCAGCTCGGCCGCGAGGTCGGCATCCAGCAGACCCATGGATTCCATGACGCTCAGGAGGTTGCGACCGGATTCCTGATGCCGCTCGATGGCTCGGTCCAAGCGGCCGTCGGCGCCCAGTTGGTGGCGTCGCGCGAGGCGCAGGATCGACGTGGTGATGTACGGATCCTGCTCCAGCACCGTCAGCTTCCCGCTGTCGAGGAAGATGGTCCGGGTGCCGCCCTCGGCCTCCAGGACGAGGGTCCCCTGCTTCTGGTTGAAGGCGAGCATTTGAAGCAGCTCGCAGAGATTGAAGGTCTCGAGGGTGCCCTTGATGCTCACGTATCACTCCGAGTCGGCCCGCATTGCGGGCGCAGGAGGGCCGCACTACACTGGCCCGCCACGGTTGCTTGCGCCTCTCCTATCGGCCCAGCCCGGTGTGGTGGTGAAGGAGACCGTTCACGTCCTCAGGATTCCCCCCCAGAGGCCTGTTCCATGCGGTTTGTAAATCCCCTCCGTCCCGTCACGTCGCGTGTCGGGTCGGCGATCTGGTCCTGGTTTGGTCACCGGCGCTTGCGCCGCGGCGATCACCGGGGCGCGATCGCGGCGTTCCAGAAGGCCCTGCACAGGCGTCCAGGCAGCTTTGCGGAGCTCATGAACGTCGCGCAGGCCCACCTGTGTGCGCGCGAGTTGCACGAGGCCCGGCGCTACCTCGCCCAGGCGCGTGAGGCCGATCCGACGCGCTATGACCTGCGCGCCGCCGCCCTGCTCGCCCGCTGCGGCTACGACATCGAGTCGATCTGCCGCCCCCTGCCGCCCGTGCGGCCCGAGCCGGTCGCCCAGGCAGCGGGCCGCGTGGGTCGCAGCATGACCGCCGCAAACCATCCCTTCGGCGACTGCGCCGACGTGGACGAGTACACGCGCTTCCGCGCCATGCCGCCCATCTCCCGCGGGGAGATCGAGACCACGGATTGGGACTCGATCATCAGTGACCTGCTCGACGATTGACGAGGCCGCCGCCCAGCAGCGTCGGCGTCGTCCTCGCGTGGCAGACCACGCAACGTCCTAGCCTCCTTGCTGGACATCCAGCCTCGTCAATCGTCAGTCGGGGGAGGGCTGGAAGAGCCCGTAGCGTTTTGTTCGCTGTTTCTCGGCGGGGCGCATGAGGGGAAACCGGGTAGGCTCGCGGCCGTTGGAAGGGGCGACCCCTTCCCAGGGCGAGGAGCCATCCCGTGAAGATCTTCGAGCCGCACATCCATCTCTACGCGCGCACGACGGACGACTACGAGCGCCTGGCGCTCTGCGGCGTCCGCGCCGTCGTCGAGCCGTCGTTCTGGCTCGGCCAGCCGCGTACCTCGATCGGGTCCTTCGTCGACTACTGGGCCGCGATCGCGGGCTACGAGAACCAGCGCGCCGCCGGCTTCATGATCGACCAGTACCACACGATCAGCGTCAACCCGCGCGAGGCCAACGACGAGGGGCTCGCCACGGAGGCGCTCGACGCCATGCTGCCCTTCCTCGATGGGGAGCGCTGCGTCGCCGTCGGCGAGATCGGTTACGACGACATCACCATGGCCGAAGAGCGCATCATGATCGCGCAGATCGAGATGGCGATCGAGCGCGACATGCCGCTGCTCATCCACTCGCCGCACCGCGAGAAGCGTCAGGGCACGAAGCGCAACTTCGACATCCTGCGCGACATGGGCGTCCACCCCGACAAGGTGCTCTACGACCACAACACCGAAGAGACGATGGACATCGCCCGTGACTTCGGCTGCTGGGCGGGCATGACGGTCTACCCGTTCACGAAGCTGTCGCCCGAGCGTGCCGCGAACCTGCTCGACACCTACGGGCACGAGCGCTGCATGATCAACAGCAGCGCCGACTGGGGCATCAGCGATCCGCTGATGGTGCCCAAGACCATCCTCGAGCTGCGCCGCCGCGGCTGGGATGACACGCGCCTCGAGGAGCTCGTCTGGAACAACCCGCGCGACTTCTACGCGCAGTCCGGACGCCTCCAGGCCCCGACGCTCGACGTCGAGACCCCCGTCGCCGCCACGGTCTAGCCGCACCTGCGCCCCCCGGGTGAACCGGCTCGGACGCCGTCCGTTGCATCAGGCACGGCGGTCCCGCGCCCCGCCGCGGAGGTCTCGTCATGCGTGCAGTTTGTTGGTCCGGTCTCCTTCTTCTCCTCCTGCTCGTGGGATCGCCCGCCGCCGTCCAGGCCGATGAAGGTGAGCGCCAGCCCGCCGCCAAGACGGCCGACGTGGCGCTCCAAGCCCTGAAGCTGCGCATGGAAGCGCGCATCAAGGAAGGCGAGCTGCTCAGCAAGAGCGGGCGCCTCGAGGAGGCCCTGGAGGCCTACCGCAGCGTCGGCAAGCTCTATGAGCGCGGCATGCAGGAAGTCCGCGCCCTGATCGCCGCCCTCGGCGCCCAGCCGGCGCGCGTACCGATCGGCAAGGGGCAAAGCGCAGGTGGGCCGTTCGCGAGCCGCGGCCGAGGCGGGGTCGATAGGCCCTCCGTGAGCGACGACGAGGCACCGCGCGTGCGCGTCCGCGCCGCCGATGGCAAGGCTTCGATCGCGGCCGGCCTCGCGTGGCTGGCCGCTCACCAGGGGCCCGACGGTCGCTTCGGCGCTTCGGACTTCGCGAACTGGTGCGACGGCAAGCCCGTGCTCGGCGAGGCGTTCTCGCCCGACGGTCGTGGCAAGGCCGTTCATGACGTCGGCACGACCGGCCTGGCCGTGCTCGCGTTCCTCGGGGCGGGCCACACCAACCGCGGGAAGCATCCGTACGCCAAGGTCGTGGGCAAGGCCTTGCGCTACCTCAAGAGCGTCCAGGACCCCGAGGGCTGCTTCGGGCCGCGCGCGACCCAGCAGTACATCTACCACCACGGCATCGCCTCGCTGGCGATGGTCGAGGCCTACGCGATGACCCGCAGCCCGATCTTCAAGGGCAGCGCGCAGCGGGCCCTCGACTTCATCGCGGTCTCGCGCAACCCGTACATGGCGTGGCGCTACGGCGTGAAGCCCGGCGACAACGACACGTCCGTCACGACGTGGATGGTCATGGCGCTCAAGAGCGCGAAGCTGGTCAACGAGGCCGATGTCCGCAAGGGTCACGCGGCGAGCCTCACCATCGACGAGACCGCCTTCGACGGCGCACGCGCGTGGCTCGACAAGGTCACGGATCCCGACTACGGGCGCGTTGGCTACAACCAGCGCGGCAGCGGCCCGGCCCGCACGCATGAGATGGTGGACAAGTTCCCCAGCACGAAGTCCGAGGCCATGACCGCGGCGGGCATCCTCATGCGCGTGCTCATGGGGGAGGACCCGCGCAAGAGCGCACTCGTCACCAAGGGCGCAAGTCTGGTGAGCAAGCTCCCGCCCACGTGGAACACCGAGGACGGCTCGATCGACATGTACTACTGGTACTACGGCACGCTTGCGATGTATCAGGTAGGTGGCAGGCACTGGGCCAACTGGAACAAGGCACTCGACAAGACGCTTCGCTCCCACCAGCGGATGGAAGGCAGCGCCTGCATGTACAAGGGCTCGTGGGACCCCGTGGGGCCGTGGGGCCTCGAGGGCGGCCGCGTCGCCTCGACGGCGATGATGATCATGTGTCTCGAGGTCTCGTACCGCCACGCGCGCGTCCTCGGCGTGAAGTAGCCCGATGACGCGCCCTGCGGCGTGCGACTTGGTCGGGTCCTGCGCCCGCGCCGGGTACAACCGCCGTCATGAGCGAAGCGAACGATCCGAACGCGCAGGGATTTTCCACGCGCGCCATCCACGCGGGGCAACGCCCTGACCCGACGACCGGCGCCGTGATGACGCCCGTCTACCTCACGTCGACGTACGTGCAGGAAGCACCCGGCGTCCACAAGGGCTACGAGTACTCGCGCACGCACAACCCGACCCGCAACGCGCTGCAGGACAACATCGCCTCGCTCGAGGGTGGGCGGCATGGCCTCGCCTTCGGCTCGGGCCTCGCGGCCACGCATGCCGTGTTCAGCATGCTGTCGGCGGGCGATCGCGTGATCGTGGGGCATGACGTCTACGGCGGCACCTACCGCTTGCTGGATCAGGTGATGACGCGCCAGGGGCTCCGCTTCGATGTCGTCGATACGACGGATCTCGCGGCTCTGGACGCGGCGCTCGAGACGCCGGCTCAGGTGGTGTGGTTCGAGACGCCCACCAACCCGCTGCTGCACGTGAGCGACGTGGCTGCGGTGTGCTCGCGCGCCAAGGCCGCTGGAGCCATCGCTGTCGTCGACAACACGTTCGCGACGCCCTACTTGCAAACGCCGCTCGCGCTGGGTGCTGACATCGTCGTGCACAGCATGACGAAGTACCTCGGCGGCCACAGTGACGTGGTGGGGGGCATCTGCGTCACGGACGACGACGACCTCGCGGGGCGCTTGGCGTTCTTGCAGAACGCCATCGGAGCCATCATCGGCCCCATGGACTCGTTCCTCGTGATGCGCGGCACCAAGACGCTCGCCGTGCGCATGGAGCGCCATTGCGACAACGCCGAGGCCATCGCGGCCTGGCTGAACGACCACGCCAGGGTGCGCAAGGTCTTCTATCCGGGGCTCGAGGAGCACCCTGGCCATGAGATCGCCAAAGGCCAGATGCGCCGCTTCGGCGGGATGATCTCCTTCGATGTGGACGCCGACCTCGAGACGGCCATCCGGCTGGCCTCGGAGACCAAGCTCTTCGCCTTGGCCGAGAGCCTGGGCGGCGTCGAGAGCCTCCTGGACCACCCGGCGAGCATGACGCACGGGGCCGTGCCGCGGGATGAGCGGGTCAAGAACGGCTTCACCGACGGCCTGCTGCGCCTCTCGGTGGGGCTCGAGGACCTCGACGACCTGGTGGCCGACCTGGAACAGGCCTTCGACAAGGCCTTCGCCTAGGCGCTCGGGGCGGGTACCCTCCGCCGCTTGCGGGCTGAATCCCAGCCGCTCAGACCAAGGAGCCGACCATGGCTGTCAACCGTCGACTCGTGAAGAAGGCCAACCACGGCAAGCGTCCTTGCTCGCCCAAGCGTCAGAAGACCAAGCGCATCAAGACGCCTAGGTAGGTCTCGACGAACGTCCTGTTGCTGTAGGGGCAACCCGAGGTTCGCGCGAAGCGCGGACCGGGTGGCTGCCCTGGCATCGATGGGCGTCCACCCGGCACGCCAAGGGCGCACCTCGGGTCGCCCCTACGCGTCCTCTTCCGTGTCGTCCACGCGGTCCCAGTGCGGGAGCCCCTCGGGCGGCAAGCCGCCGCGCTTGCGCCCCCGCGCCGTCACGATGCGTAGCACTTCCAGCGCGTACTTCATGTCATCCGGCACAGGCGCATCGACTGTCACGGTCTCGCCCGTCCGCGGGTGCGGCATCACCAGCCGGCGTGCGTGCAGCGGTGTGCGCTTGAGGTAGGCGTTGCGCTGTCCGCGCGGGTCGGGGATGCGCCAGCCCTTGCGCCCCGCGTACGTGGGGTCGACCAGCAACGGCGTGCCGATCGAAGCCAGGTGCACGCGGATCTGATGCGTGCGACCCGTGTCGAGCTGCAGCTCCACGCGCGCGGCACGCACGAAGGTTTCAACGGTCTTGTAGCGCGTGCGGGCCGGCTTGCCGTGCACCTCGTCGACCCGCGCTCTCGTACCGTGCCCCGGCGGCGCGAGCCGCGTCTCGATGACGCCCTCGACCGGATCGGGGATGCCCGACACGATCGCGCTGTAGGTCTTCTCGATACCGCCGTCCGGATCGCCGAAGCGCTCGACCATCTCCTTGCGCAGGTCGTCGCCCTTGACGAGCGCGATGGCGCCGGTGGTGTCCTTGTCGATGCGGTGCACGAGACCGAAGCCGTCGAGGATGTCCTCGCGGAGGAGGTCGATGAGCGTCTGCATGGTCCCGAGACCGGCGCCACCGTGCACCGCGAGGCCTGAGGGCTTCGAGAGGATCAGCAGGTCGTCGTCGCGGTAGAGCTCGATGACCTCGGACTGCATCTTGCCGACGCCGCGCGTGGCGGCCCGCTCCTTCTCCATGGCGGGCAGCACCCGCGACCAGATCGGGATCTCGAGTCTGTCGCCCGCCTGCATGAGTTGGCCGGGACGTGCCCGGATGCCGTTGACGCGCACGTGGCCGGCCTTGACGACGCCCGCCAGCTGCCGCCTGGAGTAGATCGGGAAGTACTCCGCGAGGAACTTGTCCAGGCGCATGCCGTCGCCGTTCGGCGGCACGACCGTCGTGCGGCGATCCGAATCAGGTTCCTTGGGCGACATGCGGGTAGGGGACTCCGTGCCGGAGGCTGGTGGGCGGAGAGGGATTCGAACCCCCGACCCCCTCGGTGTAAACGAGGTGCTCTAACCAGCTGAGCTATCCGCCCGGAGGGGCGAGCAACTCTATACCCGGAGCCGCTGGATGCTCAGTCGTCGCGCCGCCGCTTGCTGGCGCGCTGCAGGATCTTGCGTTCCTTGGCGCTCAGGCCGTCGAGACCGACGTCGTTGAGGCGGTCCAGGATTCGATCGACGTCCGCGTCCAAAGAGGCATTGGCAGCCTCGTCCGCGGCGCGGCGGGCTTCCGCCTTGGCGGCACGCCGGCGGGCGAGGAGGCCGGGCTTGGCGTCTTCCTCGGACGCGCCGTGCTTCCAAGCCTCGGAGTCGCCCTCCCAGGGCTGGCGCACGTCGGCGGTCATGTACGGGCCGGGGCCGTGGAGCGCGGCGAGCTTCTCCTGCTTGCACGCCATGATGTTGGCCACGCCGATCATCGCCAGGATCGGGCCGTAGAGGTCGTCGCGAACGATCCACATCCCGATGCCGACGATGAGGAATGCGAAGCCTGCGACCGTGCCGATCTTCACCGCGATGAGCGTTGCACGATTGGGATGCATGCGCTTCGCCAGCAGCCCGCGGAGCGCCCGGCCGCCGTCCATCGGAAAGCACGGCAGCAGGTTGAAGATCAACAGCGCGACGTTCAAGTAAAAGAGCGTGTCGACCAGTTGGTAGACCGGATCGAAGTGCCAGCCCGACGGCGCGAACTGTCCGTAGTCGAGCAACAACCAAAGAGGCACCACGGGCACGAGCCAGATCAGGTGCGTCACCGGTCCCGCGAGGGCGATGACGATCTCCTTGTTGGGCGTTGGCGCGCCCGAGCCCATGTGCGCGACACCACCCAGCGGGCCGAGGGTGATCAGCGGGGTCTGGATGCCGTAGCGCCGACCCGCGACGATGTGGCCCATCTCGTGCACGTAGATGATGAGGTAGAGCGCCAGCGTCGTGAGCGCGATGTAGGTCGCAGCAGGCGCAAACGCCAAGTCCCCGGCACTGCGCATGAGCACAAGCGGCATGACCACCAGCGCCACCCAGAAGATGCGCACCTCGACGCGAAAGAAGCGCCCGAGCCGGAAACTCGCGGAGAGCCAGCGCACGAAGCGCATCCAGCCGGGCTCGGAGAAGGAGTCGCGGTACATGGCTGCATTGAACCCGCAACCCCAGCGCGCGCCACGAACGCCGGCTGCCACCCTGGGTGTTTCCGCATGATTCCGAGGGCAGCGCACAGCGCGGGCGCTCCCAGGGCATGATGGGGTTGGAGGCTTGGCCGTGACGCGCGCTGCACTCATCCTGACCGCCCTGTTGGTTGTTGTCGGAGGCGTCGTCGTTCTGACGCTTCAGACGTGCGCCTCCCCGAAGGTTGACGGCGCTCCGCCCTGGTTCCTCACGGGTCGCGTGACCGGCCCTGACGAGCGCCCGCTCGTCGGCGCCACCGTCGGGCTCTACATCCGGCGCGGCAGCCAGATCACGTGGTTTCCCTCGGTGCAGACCGACGCCGTGGGGCGCTATCGCGCGGACTTGGCGCCGATTGCTGCGTGGTCCATGCTCGAGCGCGCCACGGGCGAGGTCTATGTGTACGCCCATGCCGACGGCTTCGTCCCGGAGCGGCTGGGGGAGTTTCGGCTGGATGAGGCGGCACCGGGGACGGATATCGAGCGCGACCTTGTGTTGGTCTCGGGGTTTCGGGTTCGTGGACGAGTCGTTGACGAAACGGGAGAGCCACTCGTGCGCGCCGAGGTCTGGCTGGCATCCACGCCATCCGCAGACCACCACAGCGCGTGTGATACCGACCACGCTGGCCACTTCGTCGTGGGCGGGCCGGTCGCGGGTGACTACGAGCTGGCAGCCGGCGTGTTCGAGCGTGGTGCGGTCGCCGAGCCGCTCAAGCTCACGCTTGGCGATCAAGGCACGATCGACCTAGGCGACATCGTGGTGCGGCCCGAAGCCCTCATCGAGGGGGTCGTCGTTCTCAAGGATGGAACGCCCGTTCCCGGCGTCAGCGTCTGGGCGCAGGAGGCGGTCGAGCCACCCTCCGACGGCCCCGCGACGTCCTCCACCACGACAGACGCGGTAGGGCACTTTCGCTTGCCGGTGCAGACGGGCCGGAGGTACGGAGTGCACGTGGCCGGGTACCTCGATGACGACGGCTACGCGTCTTGCGAGGCAGGCGAGCGCAAGGCCCGCATCGCGGTCCACGCGGCCCTGCTCGTGGTGCATGTCGTTGATCCAGCCGGGCGGCCGTTGCCGGGGGCGGACGTCGACTTCACGTGCTGGTCTCCGAGCGAAAAGGACACGCCCGCGAGGCTGATGGCGGGGGAGATCACACCCGCCGAGGCGAAGCAGCTCTGGTACACCGGTCAGGCGGGCATGATCGGCGGGCACACAGAGACCTTCTTGGTCGAGTCCGGTAGTCCCTGTCATGTCTCCGCCTCGGTCCCCGGCGGCGTGCCGGCCGAGGCGGCCGTGACCTTCGGGCCTGATCAGACGCGTGCCGAGGTGACGCTGGTGATTCGCGAGACCGCGCCCACCGGAACGCTCGCGCTGACGCTGACCGGGACGGACGGCAAGCCAATCGACACCTACGCCGTCGAGGTGACCACGCTCTCGGGACTCGAGCTGGAGGCCTTTGTGGTCAAGTCGGGCGCCGCACCGCCACCCGTGCCCGCAGGGCGCGTCCGTCTCGTCGTCGTGCCGGGCGCGACCGTGCGCTGGCCCCTCGACAAGGAGCGCCTGGCGAGTAGCTACCTGCCTCTGCTCCGCGAGGTGAACGTGCCCGCGGGCGGCACGCTGCCGCTCGCCTTGCGGGCGATGGAGGGCGGCCGGATGCGCCTGCGGATGGTGTTCCCAGGCGGGGGACGTCGGGGCGGTGAGTGGGTGACGGTGGACATTCAGCCCGCAAGCGATCCGGCCACGCCGCCTCGACGGCTGAAGGACTGGCGCGAACCCGAGGGCGAAGAACACGAGTGGTCGAACTTGTTCCCGGACGCCGGACCGTCGCTCGAGGCGACGCTCTTCGAGCCCGGCGAGTACATCCTCGCCGTGAAGGCTGCGTACGCCGGAGAGCACACGCACCGGTTCTCGATCCGGCCGGCTGAGATCACAGACGTCGTGGTCGACCTCACGCGCTAGCCATGCCACCTAGGCGTGTGTCCTCACGCAGGGGGCGCGCGGGCGTTGGCGCCGGCCGGCCTGCTCATCGCGCAACGGTCCCGGATGCCGCAGCCCGGGACCCTGGGCTGTCGCCTCTACTGGCACGGCGGGGTCGGCGGTCTTCTCCCGTCTTGGAGCCGTGCCGTGGATCATCCGTTCAAGATCGTGAGCCTGCTGCTGGTCGTGGTCTACATCGTCGTCCTGGCCCGCGCGGCCGGCGCGTACCAGATCGCGCAGCGCGACGCGCCCGAGAATGAAGCCTTGGTGGCTCGCGCCAAGCGAACGCTCCATCGGTTGCTGATCGCGGCGCCGCTGCTGCTCCTCGGTATCGCTGGGGTGGCGTGGATGCTCGGCGTGCCCATCTCGTAGGACGGCATGGCCGCTCGGCGCGGGTAGGCTCCGGGCATGCACATTCAGGCAGCCATCTTCGACTTGGACGGCCTCCTCCTCGATACGGAGCGGACCGCGCGTGAGGCGTGGGTCCAGGTTGCTGCCGAGTCCGATGTGTCGATTCCCGACGCGCTCGTTGCGTCCATGGTGGGGCGGCGCATCCCGGACATCATCGCGCTGCTGGCCGAGTACGTGGGGAGCGCAGAGCATGCGAGCCACCTGATGGCCCGCTCGCATGTCCACTACGAGGCGATCGTGGATGCGCGGCCGGTGGATGTGAAAGCGGGCGCGCACGAGCTCTTCGATGCACTGGACGCGATGGGGATCCCGCGTGCGATTGCCACGTCGAGCAAGCGCCAGTACTTCGCGCACAAGACCCGTGCTTCGGGGCTGCCCGAGCGCGTGCGCGCGGTCGTGTGTGGTGACGAGGTCGAGCACGGCAAGCCGGCGCCTGACATCTACCTCGCAGCGGCCGAGGCCCTGGGGATCGAGCCGAAGGCCTGCCTCGCCTTCGAAGACTCCGGCCCGGGCATCGCCTCCGCCTCGAGCGCTGGGATGCTCGCGGTCCTGGTGCCGGATCACGGCGAGCCGAGCGCCGCGACGCTCGCGATTGCGTCAGCCGTGTTCCGCGACCTGCGCGACTGCATTCCCTACGTACGGACGGCTGCCGGACACGCGCCCGGTTAGGGGCTACGTGGCCGCTTCGCTGCGTGGAGCCTGGCGACGTCGTCACCGCTGCTGGGTCCGCTGCCAGGTGGGACGGATCCGGAGTAGGCCGCGGTCCGCGTCTCGTACCTGACCCTGATCGTTCCGATGGCGGGGTTGTACGTGTCGGCCATCCCGTTGATGGTCGCCGCGTTGCGGCCGGTGTCTTGGAAGTGCCGGCACCCGCTCGGCACGCGGGCAGGCGAGGCGCCGCCCGCTCGATCAGGCGAGACCGAGACGCACGAGCTCGTGCGATCGCATCCGGCGGGCCAGTGCGAACGTGAGATACAGCGAGTCCTGGACGTCTCCGCAGACGCCGATGCCGTTCAGGCTTGCCCTGCCCGTCCAGAGGTGGCGCGACCCTGCCATGTACTTCAGCGTGACTTCGGATCCGTAGGAAGCGATCAACTCGTGGGCCGATGCAACGATGTCAGGGGCGCCGCCCTTCGTTTGGATGGCTCGGGTGGGGATGCGAATGCGCGCGCCGTGTGGATTGATGCCACGCAAGATTCCATGAATGGGAGGTGGCGCGTTCGAACTGCTGCCTGTGATGAAGGCGCGCGAGCCGGCCAGTGCGCCTCGTAGCGGCGGCCAGTGCTCTGTCGGAGGCTCGGCCTCGCCGCAGCGCGATTGGGGGTCGGTCTCCCTTGGGGCTGCTTGGGCCGGTTGTACGGCTGCCGCTTCAAGCAGGCAGTCCGCACCGACCGCACGAATCTCGAGGTCGCTGAGCGATTCATCGAAGCGGCAGCCGACCTCGACGATGCCAGGGTTGCCGGACTCCTCCGTGAGTCGAACAAGCGTTACCGCCTTGCTCAGGGGCTCCGCGGAGCCCTCCTGCTCGAACGCGATGACAAAGCGAGCGCCGAGGAGGCGTTGGATGCGAACGGCGACGACGCCGAAGCGCAAGTCGGAAGGGCATCCCAGGGCTTCCTTGCTCACGCGCATCATGAAGCCGGTACGACTCAGGTCGCGGGTCACGGCCTGCAGGCGTCCGCCGGAGCCGCTGACCTGGATGGGCTCGTAGTGCTGGATGCGCTCGGCCCGCTTCGTCTGACGCGTCATCTCGCGCTCCTCGATCCATCCTTCAGCCCTCCGTCGACCAATCCGCGCGCGAAGCTTGAGGGCCTGATTCTCTCCTTCAACTCCGAGGGCGGGTGGAAGGTGGGTGGGTGTGATGAGGATCTGCTAGCCAGCGTTTCGCGCTCACGCGCGGTATGGGCGCCGCGAGCCTCGGCCGGCTGCGCCGGCCCCTCGCGCCGATGGAGGGCTAGCCAACGTTCCGCGCTCACGCGCGGTATGGGCGCACAGGCGCGGCCGGGCCGCGCGGTGCGGCAAGGGGAAACCTGCGGTCTCCCCTTCCAAACCCCTCGCGGGGCGGGAGTCGAACCCGCTCGTTCTCGTCAGGGGGGCTGGGGCTCGGGGCCGCTAGCCGGGGTTGCGCGCTCACGCGCGGCATGGGCGCCGCGAGCCTCGGCCGGCTGCGCCGGCCCCTCGCAGCGATGGAGGGCTAGTGCCTACCCCTCCATACCTCTCACGCTCCCCCTACGCGCTGAGGCCGGCAAGCCGGCGCACAGCGCTACCCCCCACCCCGGTCGCGGGGGACCCAACAAGAACAAGAGCCGCTACCCGTGAAGGTAGCGGCCCTAGTCGATGGTAGCGGGGGCGGGAGTCGAACCCGCGACCTCCAGGTTATGAGCCTGACGAGATACCACTTCTCCACCCCGCGTCGCTTGGTGGGGGGGAGAGAGTACCCGTTGACCCAGGGGGGCCAAGCTTTGGTCGGGCGGG
>JAJDEN010000059.1 GCA_029259775.1 Planctomycetota bacterium
GGGCGGATCGTCTTCTGCAGCCGGTTCGGACGCCCCGGGCCGCGGAAGGGCTCCCGGATGTCCCCGGCGCCACGGCCTCCAGGCCTCGCTCCGGCGACTTCGTCGCCTACGCTCGCCCCCTCGGCCGTGCCGCCGGGGACCTGTCTTCTCGATCGGTTCTCGTCCATCTGTCTCCCTTTCTCCTGCCTCAAAGGCAGGCCCAGGGAGAGGACACAATCAACAGCCCTTTCAGCTCATAGGGTGGACAGACTTATGTCGAGGAGCACATACGTGGGCTCCTCGGCGGGCGGCTCGGGCTCATCCCCGCCGCAAGCTCCCGCGCCGGCAAGCGCGAACAGTACGACAGCGATGGCGACGCGCTTCACGATGCGCCCATCTTGCACACGCGACGCGGGCGGGGCAATGGGACGGCTTCCTAGGCATCGGATGAGCGACTCGCTACGATCTCTCTCGTGGCGAAGCTCTGGAAGACACTCATCGTGCTGGTCTTGGGCGCGACCGTGGAGGTGCCAGCGCCGGACGCGGGCTCAGGCTGGAGCGTACACCTCCCTGGACCGGCTCTCGCCATCATCATCTACGGGATCTTGACGCTGGTCACGCTCACTAAGACCCTGAATCAGTTGCCCGGCGTCTTCGCTCTCAAGAGCCCACTTGGTGTAGTGCGGTCCGGCTACGAGTACTTGTGGTCTCCCGCGATACTGGTCGCTCTAATCGGGTTCAGATGGAACGGAGTCATCGAAGGGCGAGAAGGGGATGATCGATACTGGACGATCGTCTTCGGGGCTACGCACGATTCCTACCTGCCGCTCGTGGCGCTCGGCGTGTTCGCGATCCTGATGTGGTCTTTGAAGTTCCGCGCAATCATGATCGAGGCCAACAGCCGACTCGAGGCGGCCTAGATTCTCCATCTTGCCCCTGCGGCGCGGGCGGGGCAACAGAGCAGGGTCAACGGCGCGGGGCGGCGAGGAGAGGTGTGCGAAGGACCTGGGACCCCGCCTGTGGAACTCCTACCGTTCTAGCCTCGGTGGCTCACCCATCGCGAGACGACCTCCGGTCCGGTGCTCCGAACCAGGTGAGGGCGTCGCGGATGGTGGCGCGAATCCACGCGTGCTTGCGCGCCATGTACTCGATGTTGTCTTGCCCCCCTTCGGCGAGTGCTGAGCTCTTGAGCCGTGCGTATTCGTCGGCGACTTCGGGCTTCGCTCTCAGGTACTCGGGAAAGTGCAGCAGTTCGGGGATCTGGAAGTGGCCCTCCGCGCAGACGTGCGCGTGGTGCGTGCGCGGCCCCACGGCGGGCTTGCAGTAGTAGAAGCGGCCAGCCGTCCCGCCCGCGTCTAGGCACTCACCTCGAGGGCGGTAGCCCAGGGCCCTCATGTCGTCGTCGAAGCGACCCACCTCGGTCGTCTCGTCGAGCACAGCTAGGATGTCGATCACGGGCTTGGCGGGGAGGCCGGGTACGGAGGTGCTGCCGATGTGATGGATCGAACACAGGGCCCCACCGAAGACCTCGCGGAGCGCGTCGGCTTCGAGCGTGAAGGCCTGGGGCCACCCGGGGTCGTACGAAACGACTTCGATACTACGGCTCACTCGACCCTCCGTTCCCCCCTGGTCCTGTCGGTCCACGCAACCTCCCACGACGCATCGCGCCGATCCCGGAAGGCAGCCCCAACGACATCCTACGAGAACAGAGCTTGTGACCCTGCGGCGCGGGCGGGGCAACGGCCTGACCCGATCACGGGCGCTCCTGCGGCGTCAGCGGGACTGCTGCGCGTGCGTTACTCGCCGTCCTTCGCGGCTCGGGCAGCTGGCGCGCGTGTCTACTGTTTCGTGGGTAGATGCAGGATCAGCACCAGGATCTTCATCGCGCTAGCGTCGCCCCGAACTCCGGCATGTCACCATCGCGAATGACCTCGGTCCACTCGTCGAGGCATCCCCTATCCATGTCCCAGAACAGGCGGCAGAGTTCAAGGTACTCAAGCACGACCTCACGTTCGCCGCGCAGAATCAGCTCTCTTGCCAAGAGCATGCCTGGGCCGAAGGTGTCCAGCTGCGGAGATCCGGGCGTGCGGCCCGCCTTCAACAGGTGCGCCCGTGCCTCATCGAGCTTGTCCTTGCCAAGCGCGAGCCTCCCCAGCACGACATGGCCGACATGGATGGCGTTCCCGTAGTTCCAGTTGTCTCGGTACTTCTCAGCGGTCCCGAGGGTCTCGACGGCCAGTTCACGCGCCTCGTTGAGACGTCCGAGGAAGAGCGCGGCGCTTGCCGCTTCTCCCAGCGCATAGAAGCGTTCAAGATCCGTCTTCGCGGACGCGAGTCGCTGGAGGTCCTCTTCGGCCTGTTCGGTCTGCTCGGGCCGCGCAAGGAAGCGCTCGTCAGGGGACGACGTCCAAAGGCGCGGGAGCAGTACGACCAGCAAAATGAAGAGCGCGTACCGCGCCGCCCGAGCCAGCCAACCTGGATGGGTGCGCGTTGTCGCCATGTGCCTAGTGTAGTCCCGCCCACGGAGAAGCGCGGAGTCTGAGCAGGACGGCGATGAGAAGGCGCTTCACGATGCCGCCCATCATGCCCTGCGGCGCGGGCGGGGCAACGGCGGCATCGTCGCGGCGGATGGCCGAACGGAGCATGGACTCTCAACGCTCCGAAACCCGGAACTTTCGCTTCATGACCTTCCCGTCCTCGTCGATGACCTCAACTTCGATCTCGGGTCCGGGGTACGGACCCAGTCGCCAGTCCCGCAGGGGCACCTCACCAGGTTCGAGCCAGTAGGAGGATGTTACGCCGAAGCTGAAGATCGGAAGCTCCCCGTGGACTGGATGGCGGATGCGGAACGAGCGGATCTTCCCCTTCGCGGGGAGCAGTGCGGCTGCGTGGAAACGTATGCCCAGGAGGAGGTCAACCGTAGTCGTATCCGCCTGGGCGCCCCGGATCGTGATCCGTGGCACGTACGCGACGCGGTTCGACACGGCCTCACCTACAAGCAGCGCCACCTCGCCAGCAGGCACTCCCTCGAAGACGTAGTCGGTGTCACTCTCACGCCGCACCTCGCCGTCGAGGCTTCCCCAGGTGCGCGGCGTAGCGAACTCTCGCTCAAACTGAGGGGAAGACGCCGGTGCACGGCGCCAGTGGAAGAACGCTGGCGGAGCACGACTCACTCCGCCCGGCGTGACGCGGCGCGGCAGTTCACCGAGGACGGGAAGGGAGAGGCGGATGTTGCCGCGTGTCGGGTCGCGCTCGAGCCGCACCTCGACCGTCGCCGCCTCGCCCGCGCGGGTCAAGGTCACCGGCCGGCTCTCCTGTGGTCGGTAGCTCGTCGCAGAGACAACCAGCGTGTAAACGCCCGGTCGGACTCCCGTTGTCAGACGCATACGGCCGCCAGGAAGCAATGTCATTCCACCGGTGACGGCCTTTCCGTCCTTGCGCATCGTGTACTGGAAGCCACGCGGAAGGGGATCGCCGCTCTCCGCGTCCAGGACACGAAAGTCGATGACGCACGAGCGCGAGACCGTGAACACGAGCTCATGCACGGGCGGCACGACGACCGGGTCGTCCGGGTCCACGATCCACCACGTGTGGTGATACCGAGCCGAGATCACGACTTCACCAGTCGTGCTCACGGGGAGACGAAGCTCCTGGGAGCCGGCTGGAATCTCCGCCTGCTGCCTGAACATCCATGTGGCACCGGGCGCGGGCCATGCGACGGCGTCGCCCTTCGGTTCGATGAAGATCGCGGTGTCCAGTTCGAGTGCGCCGCCGTCGGTGCCTTGGACCCGGATCCCGATCGTGGGCCCTCGGTCGAGGACGAGTCGGAGGACATCGGCGGCCGGCAGCGCGTCGCCGTCGAGATGCGCCGGGAGGTGCCCCTCCGCCACGGCCCCGAGCCAGTGTCCCGGGACGACCTGCTGTCCGAGGTCCCACGAGCCGTCCGCGTTCGTTCGTGTGCCGCGCGGAGGCCCAGGCGGAGGGTCATCGGCAACCGCCGCAACCTCAGGAGCTTTCGGGAGCAGGAACACCCGGGCCCCGGCCACGGGTTCGCCATCACGGCCGACGACGAGGCCGCGCAGTGCGCGCGTTCGAGGCGTGGACGCACTGCTTGGAACATCCGCCTCGTTCACGTCTCGCCTGGCGGGAGGGGGCTCGGCAGCGCCCAGGAGGCGGGGTGGCGGAGCGGTGTCGGGGGACACCGCAGCGCGATCCTCCGGTGCTGAAGCAGGCGATCCCGATCCAACGGCAAGCACCCACCACACAATAACTGCCGCCAGGATCAGACAGAGCGCCAGCCAGGAGATCGTGCGCCGAGGCATGAGGCCATCGTGTCCGGGCCCGTGGCGGACCGCAACCGCCCGGTGCGGAATTGCCCGCAGCCTGGCACGAGTTCCCGATTTCGGTTGAGCCAACCACCGCCTCTATTCCGCACCCACTTCGGACCCCGACCAGGACTCGAACCACCCGACACACCGCTTAACTCGAAGAGGCCGCAGGGGACACCATTCCGAGTCTCGTATGGACCCCACCCCGTACAGTTCCTGTTAACTCGCGCCGCCTCTCGGCAATCAGCAGAGAGTTCGAGAGGATCGGCCGAGAGTCGCGCTGTTAAGCAACGTGTCGGACGCGGCGCGGCGTTCGACGGGCGCGTTTCCGCAGGCGCGAAGTTCTGGCCTCTGCGGGCGGTGCTTCGCTGCCGCGTGCTTCGCGGCTCTCTGAGCGCCCAAACGGCGCAAGCGGAAGAGTGGCTCCCCATTCCATACCCTTGTGCGGAACACTCTCTGTTTTCGGCACGCTGGCAGAGGTCCATTCATAGCGGGTGGCTGAGGCGACTCAAGACTCTCGGTTCGCAACAGGGGTATGGAATGGGGTCTGACCTGGACTCGAACCTGGCCGGATCGGGGTTGACTCGGCACGGCGGCCACTCCCCCACCTGGGCGCCCACGTTGCGCCGTGTGCGCCGCGGTCGCCGGAGACGCCCCGTTCGTCGCCTGCTGGCCCAGTCGCCACACGGGCACGCCCGGCGGCACAACGGGCGGCACGCTGCACGTCCGGTTCCTCGATGGAGAGAAGCGCCTGCCCATCTTGCGTCTTCGCGGCGGAGCGTAGGTCGCACGCTGTCTCGGCAACGGCCGCGCCAGAGGTCTGCGCACACCCCGGCGTGGGGGCGTCAACGGCACGGCATCAGCGCAAGGAGTTGCTAAACGCCACCGGCCAAGAGTGCTCGGCCCAGGCACTCCGCATGATCGGCTGTTGCGGCGGGCCGAGCGTCACCTATTTCTTCGGCGTACCACTTTGGCCACCTGAAGGCACAAAGCCATCCCAATACCAGTCGTGCTTGTCACCCGCCCACGGCGACTCCATGGGGGACTGATTCGACACACTCACGTACGTCAAGCTGGCAGGACGCAGAATACCTGAGTGCAAGCCGCCCTCTTCGTCTTCTGCCCTTAGATGGTCTACCATGTAGATCCTCCCGTTTTGGAAGAGTTGCAACTCTGCGTCGAAGTCCTTGCTGGGAGTAGGAGCAATGGCGATGGCGGCCTTCGTGCCGTCCAGATCTAGCGCTGAGTGAAAACCTTGTCGATACTCAGGTTCGCAGTCTGCGTTGACGACTACCTCAAGCCAACCGCCAAAGAGACCGTATGCAAGTCCCCTCGATTTGCACTTGTACCAAGCTGTCTCATGCTTGCTGTTCAGAAGGAGGAGTTGGAGACTCATTGAACGCAGGTACTCCGAGAACAGGCTCTCACCTGGAAGCGCAGGATTGGGAGCCGGGAGCCTCGGACGTGGCCTTTCCCTGTCCGTGTCCGCCGAGAACTTTGCAATCCGCTCATAGTATGGCTTGACCACGGGGTTGTCCCTGCTGAACCGCATCGTGAGGTTGATCCGCGTGTTGCCGGCCGAGACCAGTGTGCGCCGCACTTCGCGCATCAGGTCGGCTCGTTCCGCGTCGGCCTCCTCCTGAGCATGGAGCCCGTGTAGCGCAGATGCGATAGCTCCGAGCAAAAGGCAGGATCGCAACCCCCAACGCACAATGCGGGCACCCCGTGTACGCTTCTTCCGCTCCGACAACTCCCCGTACTCAAAGCCCACGATGGCGTAGGCCGCGGCAAGGATGACAGCAAGTTCGAACCCCATTGCCGGGCAGCCTAGGTGACGGGCGCGGGTTCATCAAGAGCACGGGAAAACTGAACGCGCGCTGTTCCCCCGCTTGGGTCGCAGCGGACCGCGCGCGCCTGCGATCTCTCCGCCCGCGACTACGCCAGCCTCGTCGACGTGGCCATGCTCACGATCTACGACTGGGAGAAGGGCGAGTCCAAACCCAGGGCGAAGGCGCTGGCGGGCTGGGCCAAGATCCGGGGCCTGGGCAAGCGCGAGGCGTGGAAGCGGCTGGAACTGTTGGGCCGACAGGGTTGCTTGGACTGCCTCTTCCCCGCTAACGTCGAGGCGCCCGGTGGACCCCGTTCCGAGGCGGGCCAGATGTCGAGGTGAGGTGATAGGACGACTTGCGCCCTCCGTGGCCACTGCGAGGCCCCAACGTGGAGGCGCCATGTTCTGGGTCCTCTTCTGGCTGGTGGTACTTCTGACGACAGCGTTCGTCTCTGACGGTGCCTCTAGGCTGAGGGCAGAGAAAACGCATGGCGTTGCCGAGGGAGCAGGAACACGTAGGGTTCCCGCTCCCGTGCACACAGCCGCGCCACTCCTGCCAGAGGAGTCTGCCTCGTCGTCCCGGGTCGACGAGGCCACGCAACCGGCTCGTCCAACAGACACACGCCCGACGCGAGACCCCAAGGATGAGTCCCCAGGTCAACCACGAACGAAGGTGCCGCAAGCCGAGCCCCCCGCACAAACAGCCGAAGACGCGGCGCTGACTGAGGAGGCGGAGCGACTCCAAGGCGAGGTTTCGGATCTTCTTGCTGGTCATGTCGATCTCGACACGGAGTTTTGGGGGACCTACCTCAAGGACAAAGACGACCTCCGATCGAGAGTCGCAACCCTGCGGAGATTCCACGCGAAGGGAACGGCGTTGAAGTCCCCACTCATCTTGCGCCAGTTCTATCTGCTCTGGGACCTGGTTCGCTGGGCCAATCGTGCGATCAGGGCGAAGGAGATCACAACGGCAGAGGCGCAGAAGTGGGGAAAGGGCCTCCTGTCGGCCACGGATGCGCTCTATCGGAACGCACCCAGCGAGGCGGCTTCTCTGTTGAAGCCGATGAAGGCGAAGGCGCTTTCGTTCAAGGGGGCGACGAAGTTCACGCGGCGCCCGCGGTAGCGCCGCTGCTGATCCCAGCGGGGAGCGGCCCACGTTCATCGCCGATGATGCCATCCTCAGGAAGGATGTAGACCAGGGGCAAGGTACGCGCAATCGGCAAGCGCGAGGCGTGGAAGCGGTTGGAGTTGCTGCGTACACCCCGGCGCCGGAGCGTCAACGGCATGGCATCAGTGCAAAGAGGGGCACGTCACACCCGCCAGGAGTGCTGGGCCCATACAGCTAGTCTGATTCCAAACGAACTGGGTCAAGAGCGTCATCGTCCACACTGCGCAAAGCGCCGCTGAGCCAGTACCAGTGACCTCCAAGTTCCCCATACCCGTCGTTTTGCAATCGCATCTCGGGAACGAAGTTCCCCGGCGTGTGCTCGACCCATTTGATTGGCGTACCCCCGAGCAGGGGCGCCTCTTCAGAAAGCGCGTGCCGCATCGGGGCTGTGAGAGTCCCGACTAGGACGAGCCGCCGGATACCGCGAGCCAATTTGTACTCTGGCTTCTCAAGTGCATGGGCGTGTGATTGGCAACAGATCGCATCGTGCAGGTAGTGCATTGCTGCCGGCAGGATGGGGCGAACTCGCTCCTCCAGCACGCCCACGTCTTTCAGACCATGGAGGAGATCCACGCGGAGCCTTGACACCTGCTTCCACTCATCGGCTCGCTCCGGCGACGCGGACTCGGGGTGAATCCCTCCCCGAACATAGGCGCGCACTCCGGCAAGTACCGTCCGGCGGCCGGTGTAGACGTGTCCACAGCTCTCGCAGGTTCCGCTCGTCTCCTCTGATCCTGGCGCAATCCCCTGTGCTTCGGCCAGGGGACTTTCCATTGCCTCCAGGCCCATGTAGGCACTCTGAAACGCGTCAAGGTCGTCGTCGTCCGCGAGTGCGCGCGCGTAGTGATGCGCCGCCCGACGGATGCGCTCGCCACGCGAGAGCCCGTCCCAGTGCAGAGTCAGTGCCTGTACATCAGAGAGCGCCTCGTTCACAACTGGTCGTGGCCAGTGGTTGTGAGGGACGCCGAAGTACCGGACGAACGCATAGGCGCTGGAGTCGTCCACATCCAGCCGCCGTAGGTGCACGGGCTCCACCTGCCCAATCGGAGCTCCCGTCACCAACGCCAATGCCGCGAAGAAGTCATGTAGAAGCTGGAGGCCGAAGTGCGTTGCCGCGAACAAGTCCGCGCTGCTTTCCGTGCAGAAGTCCAACGCAACGTCACAACCCCCGGAGCTACGTTGCATGTCCGCGCCTGACTCCGATGGCCCCAGAAAGAGCACGCACTCCTGACCCCGCAGACGGATGCGAAGTGGCTCCGCGACGTCCAAGACCATGGACAATGGCTGGCGCGCGAGCAGTCGGAACGAAGCCTCATCTTCCGCCGGGGACGTACCGCGCTCCGTCTCTGACTCGCACCCGGTGCTGGTCACTCCGACCCTCCATTGCCGCAGATCATGCTGGCCTGTTCGCTCGTGCCTGAAGATCCCCCAGCACATCCTCCATCTGCGCCAGCGCGCTGCGGAGGTCGTCCGCGATCTCTTCGGCTAGGATGTGCGGGTCGGGCAGGTCTGCGGAGTCTTCGAGACTCTCGTCGCGCAGCCAGAAGATATCGAGACTCACCTTGTCGCGCTGGATGATCTCGTCGTAGGTGTACGCGCGCCAGCGGCCGTCCGGTTTCTCCTCGGACCATGTCGCCTTGCGCTTGTTGCGCTGGCCCGGCTTGTAGCACTCGACGAACTCCGCCAGGTCGCCGCCCGCCATGCGCTTGGTCTTGAGCGTGAAGTGCTTGTTGGTGCGCAGATCGAAGAACCAGACCTGCTTCGTCCACGGCTCCTTCGCGCCCGGCTTGCGGTCGAAGAAGATGACGTTGGCCTTCACGCCCTGCGCGTAGAACAGGCCGGTCGGCAGCCGCAGGACGGTGTGGACGTCGCACTCATGCAGCAGATTGCGGCGCACCGTCTCACCCGCCCCACCCTCGAACAGCACGTTGTCGGGCACGACGACGGCCGCGCGCCCGTGGATGGCGAGCAGCGACTTGATGTGCTGGACGAAGTTCAACTGCTTGTTGGATGTCGTCGTCCAGAAGTCCGGGCGGTTGTAGGTCAGCGTCTCCCGGTCCGTCTCGCCTTGCTCGTTCACCACCGTGATCGAGGACTTCCGGCCGAACGGTGGGTTGGTCAGGACGACCTGGGCGTGCGTACCCGGCTCGTTCCGTAGGGCGTCGTCGGTCTTGATCGGCGGATCCCGCGTTGCGTCGTCCGGGCCGATGCCGTGGAGGAAGAGGTTCATCGCGCACAGGCGGCTCACGTTCGGGACCAACTCCACACCGCGCAGAGCGTCGTAGCGCAGGTGCTTCTTCTGGTCGCGGTCGAGCTTGTTGTGGTCCTTGAGGTATTCGTGGGCCGCGAGCAGGAAGCCGCCCGTCCCGCACGCGGGATCGACGATCAGTTCACCGGGCTGGGGCTGAAGGCACTCGACCATCGCTACGATGAGAGCGCGCGGCGTGAAGTACTGCCCCGCCCCACCCTTCACGTCCTCTGCGTTCTTCTCCAGCAGGCCCTCGTACGCATCGCCCTTCACGTCCGCCGACATGGACGACCAGTCCTCCTTGCCGATCAACTCGACGATCAGGCGGCGCAGCTTGGCGGGGTCTTGGATCTTGTTCTGCGCCTTCTCGAAGACGAGGCCGAGCATCCCGCCCTGCTGGCCGAGGGTCTTCAGCGTCTTGATGTAGTGCTGCTCCAGCGCCACGCCCTCCATCTCGGGGCGGGATAGATCGGACCAGCGGTAACCCTCGGGAATCGGCTGATCCTCGTCCGTCAGCGCGGCGCGCTCGTCGGCCATCTTCAGGAACAGGAGGAACGTCAACTGCTCCAGGTAGTCCTGGTAGCTGAGCCCGTCGTCGCGCAGGACGCTGCAATAGGACCACAGCTTCTGGACGATGCGGTTCGCGGACTCGCTCATGACTTGGCCTTCTTCTTCCGGCGTGCGGGCTTCTTAGACTTCGTCGCGGCGGCGGCGGCATCGCGCTCAGCCTTGATGCGTTCGAGCAGGACGGACGCGGGCTCGTCGCTGGGATCCTGGTCAACGAGCCGACCTTCAAAGGCCCACTTGAGGACGGACTGGCGCAGACGGGCGCATCGAGGCTGCTGCGCCTTGACTGCCATCTTCAGCGCATCGACAACCGAGAAGTGTCTCTCAATCTCCTGCGTTACTCGCAACTGCTCAGCAGCGGGAGCGAGCGGCACGGGCAGCCCGAGGAGGATCTTCTGGTTGAGGTTGGTCATCGTGGTTCCGACCGACTCCCCCTCCAGCGTCCGCACCGTGCGCGGGGTCCTCAACACCCAGGTCAGATACGCAGCACTAACGCCCGCATTCGGCCTGAGAGCGAGACTCCCGGTTCCGAGCAGCCAACCTGATTCCCGATCCCCGACGAGAGCGCATCGGCCCATTTCCCCACGACGGCCCAGGATGACATCGCCAGTTGCCAGCGTGAAGGACGACAGCCGGGCGACGGTCTCTGCATCGACGGTGACCTTGCTCGACGGATGCACACCGTAGTCTCGAAGATGCCGGGGGTTGATGACCGGCGTCTCTCCCCGCACGTAGTCCGACCTGTGAAGCGAACTCCCGAAGGGCCCAGTTTGGAGCCTGCCCAGAACCTGGGCGCAAGATGCCCAACACCACCCGTCCGGCAACTCCGGCAGCCCCTCCGTATCCGGCCCTGCGGGCTCCTTGTACTTAGCCTTCCACTTGTCGTCCTTGGGCGGCTTGCCCTTGGCTACCAGCTTGGCGAGCTCGGCTTCCTCCCAGCGGCGACGGCGCTCCTTGATGATGCGCTCCAACAGGACGGACGCGGGTTCGTAGTCCCGCCCTTCCTGCCGCGCCAGCTCCGCCTCGGTCGGCACCAAGCGTCCCTCGACGGCGGCCTTCAGCACCGAGGCTCGGTATCGCTTCAGGTTCGCCTGCGCGCGCTCCAGCGTGGCGACGGCGTCGTCGAGGCGCGAAAAGTACGAGTCCAGCGCGGCAACGATGCGTTGCTGCTCCCCCTTGGGGGCCAGCGGAAACGAGAGCGTGCGGAGATTCCGCAGGCCAAGCCTGGGACGCCCGACTCCGTGGACGAGTTCCGCCGCCTGCATCCTGAGAGCGTAGGAGTTCAATCCCGCCATCACATAGGAGGGAAGTGCGAGGACGGGGTGCACGCGGAGTCGCGCGCAGTCCGCCTTCACGATGGCTCGGCCGAGAGTCTCCGGCACCAAGCAGGCTCGCGGCAACGCATTCCCCAGCATCGCCACGACTACATCCCGACTCTTAGCTTCATGCTTCGTGAGGCGAGCGAAGTGATCCTCGGCGATGTGTGCTTCGTCGTTCAAGAACACGCCGTCACCGATGTTCTGAAGGCGGATGACTCTCGGCCCTTCATTGGTGTAGTGGCTAGTCTTGAGATTGGATCCGAAAGGCCCATCCGTGAGCGCAGCCGCCTCATCGGCTGCCAGTTCATCGACGGTGGCGGAAGCCCAGCCAGGCGGAAGATCGTCGATGCTCACGCCGCCAGCGCCTCATTCAACTCACGCAGCAGCACGGGCAACTCCTTACCAAACACCTGCCCGGCGCGACCAAGCCCACCCTCCTCCGCGAACGGCGCGAGGTCGAAGTCGTCCGCCGTCATCTCCAAGCTCGTCGCAACGTGGTCACACATCATCTCCAGCCAGCGCGCCTGCTCGGGCGTGAACGCGCGTCCGGCTTGTACCTGCTGCGACAACCATCGGTCGAACCGCTGGCGGACCTGATCCTCGTAGGGCGCAAGTTCAGCGTCCTGGCGCAGGGCATATCGAACGAGCGACACGATGTCAGTCAGGAGCCGGTCGCCGGAGCGTCCACGCACACGATCCTTCTCCAGCATCTCGTAGGCGTGCCAGAGCCTCTCGGGCGTCCACGCGCGCGGCGGCGCCTTCAGCACGTCCGCCAACTCGCGGATGTCCTTGTAGCGGAGCCTCTCCTTGTGCGGCACGCTGTAGAAGAACTGGAGCGCGGCGATCTCGTCCTTGTTCTCCGCCAGGTACTGCTCGAAGGAGTGCGTAAGGGCGCGGGCCTTCTCGCGGGCCTCGTCGCTCACCCCGGCTGTCAACACTTCGTCGATGGTCACCTCGTCGATGACCTGCTCCTGCTGGCGCTTCAACTCCTGAAGCAGGTTGCGCAGCGCGGGCTTGGTCGCCAGCGCCTGCGTTGCGTCCTTGAGCATCACTTCGCCTGCCGCCGTGACCTGCTCCGGCGTCGGTGCGGTGTCGGCGGGGAGATCGTTGGCGCGGCGCGCCTGCGCAACTTGGCGGTCCGCATCCAGCGCCTCGACGACCGCCTTGCTCATGGCGCCAAGACCCGCTCCGCCTGAAGCCTCCTCGATCAGACGCTCGTCGTCAGGCGAGCAACGCTGCGCCATGCGGGCCAGACGCCCGGCCAACGAGGACAGCATCTCGGGATCGGCTCCGCCGAGCGCCACATGCTCCAACAGCGTCTTGAATGCTACGGACTTCTTCTGCTCCAGGGGGCGCGTGTCCACCAGGTCCGTCTCGCACATCCCGACGCAGTCCACCATCACGAAGTGGTCCTTCACGGTGGCGTCGGGCGTCACGGCCTTGAGCTCGGTGGGGTCGATGACCCGGACCCCGCGGCCCTTCATCTGCTCGAACAGCACGCGGCTCCGCACAGCGCGCATGAACATGACGATCTCGATGGGCTTGATGTCCGTTCCGGTGGCGATCATGTCCACGGTCACGGCAATGCGCGGGTCGTACTGGTTGCGGAACGCCTGGATCAAGTCCCGCGGCTTCGCGCCCGTGGTCTTGTAGGTGATCTTCTGGCAGAAGCTGTTGCCGCGCCCGAACTCCTCGCGCACGATCTTGACGATGTCCTCGGCGTGGCTGTCGTCCTTGGCGAAGATGAGCGTCTTGGGCACCTCGGTACGGCCGGGGAAGATGTCGATGGGCAGCCGGTCGCGGAAGGTGCGGATGATCGTGCGAATCTGGTCTGGCGTCACGACGCGCCGGTCCAGTTCGCTCGGGTCGTAGCTCAGGTCCTCGTCCGGGGCCTCCCAGCGAACGTCCCGCGTCAGACGATCCCGGTAGCCGAGCATCGTCTCGGGCGAAGCTTCGACGTTGGCACCTTGGGTCGTGACCCGCGTGAGGATCTTGTAGACCTCGTAGTCCACGTTGACGAGGTCGGCTACGGCCTCGGCATGGCCGTACTCCATGACGAGATTCTTGTTGAAGAAGCCGTAGGTGTGGCTGGCGGGCGTGGCCGTGAGCCCGACGAGGAAGGCGTCGAAGTAGTCCAGCACCTGCCGCCAGAGCGTGTAGATGCTCCTGTGGCACTCGTCCACGAAGATGACGTCGAAGTACTCGGGCGGATATGCCTCGTTGTAGACGACATCCAGCGCCTGCTTCATGGCCGCGCCCGACGTCTCGAAGGCTGATGTCTCCTCGTCTTCCGGGTCGAACTCGGGTTCGCCCTTCAACATGGAGTACATGCGCTGGATCGTCGTGATGACGACCTTCGTGGAAGAACCGATCGTGTTCGAGGTGAGCCGCTGGACGTTATAGAGGTCGGTGAACTTGCGGTTGTCGTCCGGCGTCTTGTAGCCCTCGAACTCCTTCTGCGCTTGCTCGCCCAGGTTCGAGCGGTCCACCAGGAACAGCACGCGGCGAGCGCCCGCGAACTTGATCAGCCGGTAGATCGAGGACACAGCGAGCATCGTCTTGCCCGAGCCGGTTGCCATCTGGATCAAGGCACGCGGCCGGTCGGCACGCAGGGACTCCTCGAGCTTGCGAATCGCCTTGATCTTGTTGGGCCAGAGGTTGGGCAGTTCGACCGGCGGCATGGACTGGAGCCGACTGCGGAGTGTGGAGGGACGGCCGATCATGGCGCTAGCTGCGCCTCCCCCCTCCGCCACGACAGGCGACGTCACAGGAGCCGCAGCGGGCGCCGCGAGCCACTCCGCCATCGTCTCGGGTCGGTGGAACGAAAAGACGCGGCGGCTCTTGGGGTCGTGATCGAGCAGGTTGTAGAAGCGCGTCTTGACGCCCGTGCTGAGGTAGAGGAACGGCAGCGGCCGGACCGGGGCCGTCAGGGCCGGCGGCAGTCCCTTGGCGTACTTGTCGGCCTGCACCTCCACGCCCGAGAGCGTGTGCCCCACGGGCTTGGCCTCGACCACCCCCACCGCCTTGCCGTCCACGAACAGCAGGTAGTCGGCCTCGCCGTGGCCGGGGGCCATCTGGAAGTAGCGGATGACGACGCCACGGCCCGCTGAGAGGTTGATCTCGTCGCGATCCTGGACGACCCACCCCGCCTGGCACAACGCGGCGTCGATGCCGACGCGCGCCTGCTCCTCGGGTGTGTGCGCGGCCCCAGCGGTCATCCATCTCTCCGGGCGGAGATCGTACCGTGCAGCGGCTCCAGACAGTATCGAATCGGCTCTCGAGACCGTCTACACTTCCCGCCATGCCCGACGTCGGACGAAACCAGCCCTGCCCGTGCGGCAGCGGCAAGAAGTACAAGCGATGCTGCCTCGCGGGAACGGATGGCGGCGCCGCCTTGGCGAAGACGCCGCGCCTCCACGCGCTCGACCGCGAACTCATGACGGCGATCCATCGGTGGGCCGAGCACGCGGAGCCGGACATCTACGAGTGGACCCTGGGTATGAACCCAATCACCGGGGAGGACAATCGCGTCTTCGACGACGTGACGGAGTCCGCGCTTGCGACCGTGACCGGCCAGGGAGATGTGACGCTCGCGCACCGCTTCCTCGCGGCACGGGGGCCCAGACTGCTGGCACACGAAGTCGAGTGGCTCGGGGCCTTGCTCGAGGCCTGGCTCGGGCTCTGGGAGGTCACCGAGATCAGGCCGGGTCGCGGGGTGCAGGTGAGGGACATAGTGAGCGGCGAGGTACGGGAGGTCATTGACGTGGGGCTCGCCGGATCCGGCAGGAAGCGCAGCATCGTCTGCGGCCGGGTCGTGACCTTCGAGGGGCTGTCGGTCTTCGTCTGCATCCACCCCCATGCCTTGCGTCCATCCCAAGCCGATGCGGTGCTCGACGCCTTCCTTCTGCCTGAGGATGGCCCTCTCCCCCACGCCCCCGAACTCCTGCGCGGCGAGAACGCCAACGAACTACTCCGGTGCTGGCACGACGCCTGTGTCGCTGCCGCCAACCCAGAGCTGCCACGGCTTACGAACCGCGATGGGGACGAGATGCAGGAGACGATCGACCGCCTCTCGTTTGAGGTGCCTGATCGAGCAGAGATCATCTTGGCGCTTCAGCGCCTGGATGACTTCGTGACCGATGACTCCGACGACGGGCAAGTCCACATGACCCTTGTGCGCCCCAAGGACAAGACCGTGCTTGGGTCCGTCCGGGTGGGCAAGGCGGCCCTGACCCTTGAGACCAACAGCGAGGCTCGGGGCGACGCTCTGCTTGGGCGCGTGCAGCCCGTGCTGGGCAGCCTCGTCACACTCGGGGAACGCCATCGCCTCGACGTGCAGGACATGGTCGCCTCGCGCATGGGCTCGCCAGCCCCGGCGGATGTGGACCTCGCGCCCCAGGGCCCTGAGATCGACGCCATGCTCTTGCAGTTCAAGACCGAGCAGTACGCGACCTGGCCCGACACGCCGCTGCCGATGCTCGGTGGCAAGACACCGCGAGAGGGCATGGACGAGCCGCGGATGAAGCGGTTGATCTTGGATACGCTGGAGGACATCGCGTCTGCCGAGCAGCACTTCCCCGAGGGCCAACGCTACGACGTGGGCATTCTCCGCAGGGCCTTGGGCATCTGAACGGGCGCGCGCGAGGCCATTCCCTCAGCTTATCGACTCGTCTGTGTCATAAGCCGTGCTTATACTCGATGAATGGTTGCACACGCATCGTCCTCCGCTCGTTACGCGCCCGGTCTCGACGCGCACCTGCGCTCCGTAGCCGACCTCGCGCTCGACCCCGCCAACGCCCGTGCGCACGACGAGGGGAACCTCCACGCCATAGCGGACTCCCTCGCGCGCTTCGGCCAGCAGAAGCCGATCGTGGTGGCACAGGACGGCACCGTCTTGGCCGGCAACGGCACGCTCGCCGCCGCCAAGCACCTCGGCTGGACAAGCATCGCCGCCATCACCACCGATCTCGAGGGCCCCGAGGCGCGGGGCTATGCCATCGCAGACAACAGAACCGCCGAGCTTGCGGCGTGGGACTTCGTGCGTCTCTCCGAGGAGTTGCAGGCGCTGCCGCCCGATGTGTTCCAGACGCTGGGCTTTGACGAGCGCGAGATGCGCCGTATCGCATCGGAAGCCGACGCGGCGATCCGCGCCATGCAGGAGGACCAGGACGACGACGTTGCTCCCAAGCCGCCGGACGATCCGGTCACACAACGCGGTGACCTGTGGCTGCTCGGAGACCACCGCATCCTGTGCGGCGACAGCACGAACGGGGCCGACGTCGCGCGCCTGATGAACGGCGAGAAGGCCAGCCTGCTGGCAACCGACCCGCCGTACTTGGTGGACTACCAAGGCGGCAACCACCCGCAGTCCTGGCACAACCGCCCCGACGTCAAGGACAAGCATTGGGACGACTACACGGACCCCACGACGGGCGCGGCGTTCTTTGAGAACTACCTTCGGCTTGGCCTGAAGCACTGCAAGGACCACATCGCCGTCTACCAATGGTTCGCCACGAAGCGGCACGACATCGTCGAAGCGGCATGGCGCGCCGTTGGACTGCTCCCGCACCAGGAGTTGGTCTGGGCCAAGGCGCGCGCCGTGCTCACGCGCTGCGACTTCATGTGGCAGCACGAACCGTGCATGTACGGCTGGGTCGAGGGCAAGCGCCCGACGCTCAAGCCGCCGCCGAACGAAACGACGGTGTGGCACATCAACCAGCAGGGCGAGCAGGACGGCATCCACCCGACGCAGAAGCCTCTCGAGTTGTTCCTGCGCCCGATCCGCTGGCACACGCTTCCGGGCGAGGTGTGCTACGAGCCGTTCTCCGGGAGCGGCACGCAGATCATCGCAGCCGAACGTCTGGAGCGGCGCTGCTTCGCCATGGAACTCTCGCCTGCGTTCGTGGACGTTGCGGTGGCTCGTTTCGAGAAGCTCACGGGCGGCAAGGCGGAGCGCGTCGCGGCGGAGTCGGCAACGTGATCTACTTGGCGAGTCCCTACAGCGACCCGGACCCGACCGTGCGCAAGGCGCGCTACGAGGCCGTGTGCCACCGTGCCGCCCGGATGCTTGCCGAGGGGCAGCTCGTCTACGCGCCCGTGGTCTACGGCCATGCGCTGGCCGAGCGCGGACTGCCGGGCGACTGGGCCTTCTGGGAGCAGCACAACCACGCGATGCTCTCGCGCTCCACGTCGCTGCTCATCCTCCCGCTTCCGGGCTGGCGGGAGAGCGAAGGCGTGGCTGCTGAGATCGCCATCGCCCGTTCGCTGGGGCTGCCTGTTCGCCATGACGCGCCGGAAGACGCGCCGCTGGAGGCGTCGTGACAGGCGCCCGCTCCACCGGACCGGAGCCCGCTGACCTCGAGCGCGAAGCCAAGGCCACGATCGAGTCCTACCGCGCGTACCTGAACTCGCCCGCCTTCCAGCACTCCGTGGACCTGATGGTGCTGGTGAAGATCGCTGGCGACGAGAACGCAGACATCCGTGAACGTCGCCGGGCGGCGGAGGTGCTTGCGAAGTTGCGGCTCCAGGCCATGCAGGGACTGGCTGAGCTCACGGGCACGCGCGAGCAGTCACTCGACAGGCTCGGTCTCAAGACGGGCCCGCAAACGCTCGCGCTCACGCAGGTGAACCAGACCGTCGAGATCGTGCGCGCCAAGGACTGGCGCTCGGCCGCTCCGCTGGATCCGGGCGCCGTGGTCGATGCCGAGGTGCTACCGGCGCCCGCCGATGTCACGACGAACGGCCACGCGGGCAACGGGCGCGCGAAGCAGGAGTCTGGCGATGCCGCAGATCCTGCTTCCTGAACCGCTGCCCCACCAACTCGACGTGCTGCGACATCCCGCGAGGCTCAAGTGCGTCGTGTGCGGACGACGTTGGGGCAAGTCGTTGCTCGGCCTGATCGCCTGCGTCGAAGGACACGGTCCGGCGGGCTCTGGCTTTCGCGGCGCGCTCGAAGGCGGACAGATCTGGTGGGTGGCGCCGACCTATCCGCAGGGCCTGTTGATCTGGCGTGACCTCAAGAAGGCGCTGCACGGTGCGTGGGTCGAGAAGAAGGAAAAGGAGATGCGCATCGAGCTTCCCGGTGGCGGTTCGATCACCGTGAAGTCAGCGGACGATCCTGATGCGCTGCGCGGCGTGGGACTCGACGGCGTCGTGCTTGACGAAGCCGCGTTCATGCGGGAGGAAGCGTGGGTGAACGGCATCCGGCCTGCCCTTGCCGATCGTCAAGGCTGGGCCATGTTCCTCACGACGCCCTCGGGCACGAACTGGATCCACGGCATCTTCGAGACCGCCGGGAGCAGCGAGGGCTGGGCGCGCTGGCAGCGTCCGACGAGCGAGAACCCGATCATCCCGGCCGCAGAGATGGAGTCTGCGCGGCGGGACATGGGAGAGCTTCAGTTCGCCCAGGAACACCTGGCACAGTTCGTTACGGCCGGCGCCGGCATGTTCAAGCCGGAGTGGTTCGAGCATCGCTACGCCGTCATGCAGGAACACCACTATCGGCTGCCGGACGGCGAGATCGTCCACCGCGACCGGCTGCGTCGCTTCGGCGTCGTGGACCTGGCCGTCAGCACGAAGACAACCGCGGACTACACCGTGGTCGGCGCGTTCGGCGTCACGGCCAAGAAGGAGATCCTCATCCTGGACATCGACCGGGAGCGGCGCGAGGGCCCCGACATCTGTCCCGCGATGAAGCGCATGGTCGATCGTCACAAGTTGCCCGTGATCTGGGTCGAGAAGGTCGGGTTCCAACTCTCGCTGATCCAGCAGGCGCGC
>JAJDEN010000060.1 GCA_029259775.1 Planctomycetota bacterium
GCGCGTGGACGCCAACCGGGGCACGTATCCCGAGGTGATCCGCTTCGCCGTCCAGGCGGGCGTGGCGCGCGGACGTATCACGCTGACGAAGACAGCGCAGGAGGCCGCCGCCGAGGCTTGCTTCGGGGGGGCGGCATGAGCGCGGCCAAGGAGAAGACCGTCGCCGCGCAGGTCATGGCGTTGCAGCAGATGACGACCGGCGAGCTACGCGAGGAGTACACGAAGCTGTTCGGGGACGCGACACGCACAGGCAACAGGGTCTGGCTCTTCCGGGCCTGCGCGTGGCGCTTGCAGGAGATCGCGTTCGGCGGCCTCTCCGAGCGCGCCAAGCAGCGGGCGAAGGAACTGGTACGCGAGTGCGACGTGCGGCCGCGAGGCAAGAAGGCCGACGCGATCATGCAGGAGGCGACCGGCGGCGGCGGCAAGCGCGTGGTGGCCTTCCGGCCCGCGCCCGTCTCCAACGCGCCGCCCCCCGGCACCGTTCTCACGCGCCCGTACAAGGGTCAGGAGATCCGCGTGCGCGTGCTGGACGAGGGCTTTGAGTACGAGGGCCAGTCGTACCGGAGCCTCACGGCGGTCGCGCGCGCCGTGACCGGCTCGCATTGGAACGGGCGCGCGTTCTTCGGGCTTGGGAAGGGCAAGGCGTGATCGCAGCGACTGCCCACAACGGACAGGCAAAGGTGCAGCGGGCGCCCGTGGTCCGCTGCGCCATCTACACGCGCCAGTCCGTCAGCGACGGCAAGGACCAGGAGTTCTCAAGCCTCGACGCCCAGCGGGAGGCGGCGGAGAACTACATCTTGAGCCAGCGCGGGCGCAGCTGGAAGGTGCTGCCGGATCGCTACGACGACGGCAACGCCTCCGGGGCCAACGCCGACCGCAGCGCGCTCCAGCAGCTACTCGACGACGTAGACGCGGGCCTGATCGACTGCGTCGTCGTCTACAAGATCGACAGGCTCTCGCGCTCCATCGCGGACTTTGTCACGATGATGGCGCGCTTCGACGAGAAGGGGGTCGCGTTCACGGCGGTGACGCAGCAGTTCGACACGACGACATCCGTCGGGCGCTTGACGCTGAACTTGCTGACATGCTTCGCGCAGTTCGAGCGCGAGACGATCGCGGAGCGAACTCGCGACAAGATCCACGCCGCCAGGAAGCGCGGCAAGTGGACGGGAGGTCCCCCACCTCTTGGCTACGACGTCCATCCCGACGGCGGCAAGATCGTGGTCAACGAGGATGAGGCCAAGCGCGCGCGGGCCATCTTCGCGCTCTACCTTGAGGTCGGCACGCTCACGGGCACGGCGCGCGCCCTGAACGCCAAGGGCTGGACGACCAAGGCTTGGACTACGAAGGCGGGCGTCGAGCGGGAGGGCCGCCGCTTCACGAAGACCAACCTGCGCTCGCTGCTCATCAACCCGGTCTACATCGGCAAGACCCGGCTGAACGGCGAGGTCTACGATGGCGACCACGACGCCATCGTGAAGCCGGCCATCTTCGACAACGTGCAGGCGCTGCTGGCCGACAACGCCCCCACCGGAACAGGCTCGCGCCGACGGTGCTCAGGTTCCGCCCTGCTGGCCAGGCTGCTTCGCTGCGCCCCCTGCGACGCCTCCATGAGCGCGACGCACACGACGAAACGTGGGCGGCGCTACGGCTACTACGTCTGCCGCACCACGCGCACCGACGGCTGGGCTGCCTGCCCGACTAAGTCCGTTCCGGCTGCCGAAATCGAACGCCTGGTCGTGGACCAGATCCGCGCCATCGGGAAGGACGAGGGTCTGCTCGCGCAGGTGCTAGCGGCCGCCCGCGCTGAGGCCCCCACCGTGGATGAGCCCGACCTGCGCCGCGCTCTCGCGCTGTTCGACCCGGTGTGGGACGCCCTGCACGCCAAGGAGCAGGCGCGGGTCCTGACGCTGCTGATCGAACGGGTGGACTACGACGGCGCGGCTGGCACCGTCGAGATCGCCTTCCGGCCCACGGGCATCCAGGCGCTGGCTGAGGAGGTTGAGGCGTGAGCAAGAGCGTCACGATCAAGGTGCGCGTCGCCAACGGGCGCAGCGGACGCAAGCGGCTGGAGCCTGCCCCTGACACGCCGCCTGAGCCCGTCCTGACGCCGCCCGAGCGCATCCCTCGCGTCGCCCGACTTCTCGCCCTCGCGCACCATTGGCGCGGCCTCATCCGCGACGGCACCGTCCGCGACCAGACGGACTTGGCGCGGCTCGTCGGCGTCTCCCGCGCCCGCGTCTCCCAGGTCATGCGGCTGCTCGACCTCGCGCCGGACATTCAGGAGGCCGTGCTGGACGGGAGGGTGGACGGGCGCGGGGCGGAGTTGGCGCTGCGGAAGGTGGCGGGTGAGGCCGTGTGGGCAGCCCAGGTGAGTCGGTTGTCGCCCCTGTACATTCTCTAAGCCAGCCGCCCATCACGGGCGCGTGGATCCTCGCAGCGTGCAACACTCTTCGGCACGACGCCCGTGGAAGATCTCTAGTGAACGCCCCGCACAGAACCCCCGCTCCGTCGTCTGGCCCGGCCCCGGACCATCCTTGGCTATTCATCGCGCCAACCCCGCAAGCATCGGCAGCGAAGTTGCCGCACCCACTTCGGCTGGCAGGAGGTGTTACGTTCGGCGCGCTACCGGCATGGGTCGCGGAGCACGATTTCACTACTTACTTGACTCGCCAATCGCGCGAGAAGATCAAGCGCAACCCTGTCGGTTTCGTGGTGCCCTATGCAGCTGCGGCCCTCGGGGATCCACATCCCAAGCACCTCAGCCCGCCGCGCTCTTGGCAGGATGTAGTAGAGGATAGCGTCCAGCTTGCCGCGCTTGCCTGCTGGCTCGACGCGCCACGATCGTTCGACATTGAGTGTTTCGCGCACTTCGAGCAGCCCGACAGCACTTCCGCGTGGATCTTCCGGCACGCGCAGCACAATCCTGGGAGCCTGTTTGTGATGCAGGGCGAAGCGGAACAGGCACTCACCCTGAGTGACGCAGTTCCTGTGCTGGAACTGCACAGAGCTCTCCTTGCCCTCAAGGCGGGTGGGACGGTCCTTGCCGCAGTTCACAGCCTCATTGCAGCCCTAGGTTTGGTTGGCTGGCAGGTGCGATACCTCCTTGACTGGGTGTCCGTCGAGGCCCTCTTCGGCCCGGAGGATGGCCGAGAGATCACCTACCGCATGGCGCAGCGCGTAGCGTTGTTTCTCGGCCAGGACCGCAGATCCGCAGTCCAACTGAACAAGGAAATGAAACTTGGCTACGGCTGGCGCTCCAAGGTTGTCCACGGACTGCGCCTCAAGAAGCTGAGTGCGGACCAATCTCGCCAACTCTCTTGCACCGTGGAGAGCGTCCTTCGGCGAGCGTTGGTGAAGATCCTGGGGGATGGACACGCTGAGAGGTTCGATGGAAGTAGCAGAGAGGCCTTCCTAGATGGCCTGACCTTCGATCTCCTGCCTGCAAGCCCGGAGGATTGAAGTCGCCGGGGGCAGGCCCTACTTCCCGGGCAGCGGGGAGACGAGGCGGAGCAGGTGCCTGATGGCCGATGCCCACGTCACCTCCGGCCCCGCGACTCTCCTCGGTCGCGTCGCCACAGCCAAGCCGTCAGAACTGTGAGCGCGCCGAGCGCGAACTGGCCAAGGCGCCAGAGCACTACCGAAGTCGGCAACTCCTCAAACGGGTAGCCATCTGACTCAATCGTGGACAGTGTGTATCGCACATATAGAGAGCAGCAGGCGTAACCCATCAACGCAACGCCGATCACGCCGGCCGTGATCCTCAGCGTCCGCAAGATTCCCTGTCTGAAGTCCATCTCGCCCATCTTGCCCCCGCGGCGCGGGAGGGGCAATGGGGCTCGGCTCAAGGGCGTCCCTGCGGCGTCAGCGAAGGAGCGAGGCGCTCCGGCAGAGGCCCGAGGCTACGCGCCTGGATCGCGCCTCCGCCCCAAGCTCCACATCAAGAATCCAACGGGGATCAGGAGCGCCGCGCCGCACCCGGACCAGATCATCAGACCGTACAGTTGCCAAGTGTCATTGACGGACACCTCTGCCAGCATCGGGACCAGCAAACCCATCACGGCCGCCGTCGCCATCAGGGCGCCCAGCGCCAGCACGACTGTCCCCGCCGTTTTCATGCCCTTGGCTCATCGTTCCCGCACGCGGCCAACCCGACAACGGCGAGCAGGAGGACTGCTACGGCGACACACTTCACGCCCCCATCTTGCACCTGCGGCGCGGGCGGGGCAATGGGCCTACGTCCGAGGTACGCGGATGTGGCAGGTGGCGGGAGCGGAGCGTCCCGACCGCAGTACGATGATCCTTGGAGAGTCCGATCGTGCATCCCCTGCCTCCCAAGGATCCCCCCAATCCCACAAGGGCTTCCAGCACAGCGACGGCGTACCAAAGCGCGACGTACGCCGTGACACGCCGCGCCGGCAAGGCCCTGGGCTGGAGCATCCTGCGCGGAGGATTCCTCGGGTTCGGGCTCTTCGCCGTCGTCCTCCTGCTTGCGCTGCCAATGGCGTTCTCCCGTCGCGGTATGCCTCCCGGCTGGTGGTTGCTGTGCATCGCCCTTTACGTCGTCGGGGCGCTTACCTACGGGTGGTTGCGGTGGCTGTTCAGCGGACGATCGTGGCGGCGGGGATCCAGGGAGCGAGCGTGGGTGAGATGGTCGCGGCGAAGCCTCGCGGGTCTCGCGAGCATCGTTGTCCTGTTCGTGGGCCTTGCGTTCCTGGGGCCACGCGGCATGGCGCTGTACAGCACTCCAATCCGCGTGACGGGGCAGGTGGTGGATGCGCGTACGGGTGAACCGATCCACGGGGCGAGGATCTACGTCCTGGGCGGTAGTACACAAGCCCAAGCCGAACAGGACTTGACGGAGTTGGAGGAGTTCGCGGCGAAGTACCCCGAGTACCGGGAAGGGCTCGGGTCGTACGGCCCCTTTGGAGGACGGGCTACTACGGACGTGGCAGGCAGGTTCGACCTGACGCTACGGCGCACGTACTGCTGTGCCATCGGGCCGTTGGTGGCGCGCAAGTACCCGCCCCCGTTCTATGGGGCTCGCATGATCCTCGTCGAGATGGACGGCTACAGGCGCACGTTCTTCTCCACAGCGACGGGGACCTGGCGGGTGCTTGACCAGCGTGGGGCGTTCGAGGTGTACGCGGTGGCGGACGCGCAGACGTTGCGGCTGCTTCCGGTTAAGTAAGACCCGCCACGCGCAGCACACTCCGCGCAGGCCCTGCCCGAGAACAGGATGTCGGCGCGCCGCACGCAGCCACCCCGAGAACAGCAAGCAGTACGACGGCAATGGCAACACGCTTCATGCCGCCCATCTTGTACCTGCGGCGCGGGCGGGGCAATGGCCCCCCCTATCGCGCCATGGACTACGCCTGCGCCCCATCATCCTCATCGTCGTACTCGCAGTCGCATGACAGGGCTTGTCCACCGCAGCCGGGGCATCGCTCTACATCGCAACTCATGACGTGAAACTCGCCCTTGATCACGCGGCAGTCGTGGCACGGCCCCGCGTCGGCACCCCAGTCGTCCGCCTCGTCGCCGTAGCGCACCCTCGCGTAGCTCCGGCCGCCGATGACGTAGTGGTCGTAGGCCTGGGCGTCAGCGATGACCTCAGGCCAGTCTTCCCTCATCCGAACGCCCCGATGGACGACGAAACCGGGTTCTTCGACCACTTTCCACCTCCCGACACGCTTCACGATGCCGCCCATCTTGCACCTGGGTTGCGGGCGGGGCAACGAGCCGCCTACTTCTCGGGCAGCGGGGAGACGAGGCGGAAGCCGTAATCGTGAAAATCAAGAACCGGACCGGTTCCGCGGCGAGATGCAGATCGAATCCGCTTCAGATCACGCAGCCAAGAACCTCCTCGAACCGCCCGCATACGCCTCATGAGCGGGAAGGCCCGTGTCAGATCTGACTCGGGCTTGGCAGCATCTCGCCTGTCATAGAACGAAACGGTCCACTCAGCGACGTTGCCGGACATGTCATGGATGCCCCAGGCGTTGGGCCCGAAGGTGGCGACCGGCGCGGAAACGATGTGGCCGTCGTCGAGCGGCGAGCAGTTGCGCGGCCAACCGAGTGCCTTCATGGCCACCTCGTCGTAGCAGTTCGCGAAACGAGGTATGTCTCGCACCACGTCTCCCCAGTAGTAGAGCGTCGTCGTTCCGGCG
>JAJDEN010000007.1 GCA_029259775.1 Planctomycetota bacterium
GGAACTGAAGTCGCAGATGGGCCCTCTCAAGAAGCGGAGCTCAGAGCAGCGTCGAGCCATCGCCGCGCTGAAGCGTCGCGTGGCCACCCTGGAGCGTGGGCTTGCCTCTCCGCAAAGAGCAGGACAAACCTCGGCTCGAAGGCTGCGCACGAATGGCGACACCGTGAGCGTGCGGTTCTCACCCAAATGGGTCGCGGCTGATCGTCGTCGGCTCGAACTCTCAGCCAGGGATTACGGCCTTCTGGTTGGTGTGTCACCGCTCACCATCTACAACTGGGAGAAGGGCAAGTCGAAGCCCCGCGCGAAGCAACTGGCCGCCTGGGCGAAGATCCGCGGTCTCGGCAAGCGCGAGGCGCTCAAGCGCCTCGAACTCCTCGAGAGCTAGTCGCTTCCGCGAGAGCTAGTCGCGTCCGCGAGAGCTAGTCGCGTCGAGAGAGTTCGTCGCGGCTCCCGAACTGCCACAGGTTCCTAGCGGCGCATCGGCACGAACACCGCCGACTCGGTGCGAAGCCTCACGGCCTCCGGTGCGTCCGCGGGCAACCGGCTCACGATGGTCTTGAACATCGCCAGCTGGCGTTCCGCCGCGATGCGAACCCGCTCGATCTTGACCGCTCCGTTCGCGGCCAGGACGTCGGACTTCTCGTCCAGGTAGCCAGCAGGGAAGCTCTTCAGCCACTCAGCGATCGCGTCCTCGACGATGCTCTTGTGCTCAGCGCGCACGGCGAAACGCGCGATGAACTGCGGCGGGACGTGCCCGCTCAGTTCCTCGGCCTTCGCGTAGCGCATCGGCTTCAGCACCGTGGCCCACACGAGACCGCTCGAGAAGAGATCGAAGCTGAGGCGTCCGCGCAGGTTCGCCGGGTGGAGGAGCTCGCGTTGTTCGTCCGAGACCATCTTGTCGATGGCGCCGTAGAAGCGGTCCTTGATCGCCGTCTCCCCCATGATCTTCTCCAGCGCGAACGAGCCCTCGCCGTAGCCTGCAAGACGACGCTCGTCCTCCTGGAGGAGTTCGTCAGCCAACGCTCGGAGCTGCTTCTCCTGGGACTCCGTGAGCGGCTTGCCGGACTTGACCAGGGTCACGTAGACCATGTTGGCGAGCATGGAGATGTGGGTGAACGCGCCGTTGGTCCCCGTACCCGGAATGCCGGTCTGCTGCGCTTGGAGCGCGGCCGTGACGAGCGGACCGTTGTAGCGCTGGATCTGCCCCACGCTGGGCGGCGGCGGCTTGCCTTCGATCAGCGACGTGGCGTACGCCCCCAGCAGGGGACTCATGTGAGCCAGGGCGTCCCCTGCGACGTCCCAGTCAACCGCCTCCAACGCCTGCTTGTACTTCTGGAACTCGAAGCGAGCGCCGGCGGCGACCTGCGGCGCGTCCGGCGCCGTGCCCTTGGCGGCCGCGCTGCGCAGCGCCTGGACCTCCTTCTGCAACCTGGCCACGGCCTGCTCCGCCTCCATGCGCCGTGCCAGCTCCACCTCGCGCTCCTTGCGCGCGCCGTCGAGCTCGGCCTTGAGCACGGTGATGCCGCTGCCCAGCTCGGGAGCGGATGCGGGCGCGGGCGATGCCGCGCGCTCCGCGGGCAGGGCGTCGGCTTGCCTGTCGGGCTCGGTGGGCTTCAGGTACCAGCCGGCCGCCGCGCCGAGGACGGCACAGACGAGGGCGGTGATGGCGATGCGAGCGTTCATGGCGGGGCTCCGGGGCGCAGCGCGCGCCCTCTACCGGTATGTTCCCGCTCAGGCCGGGGGCCCTCCGCCGATTCGCGCACCCGGCGTCAGTCCCGGTAGTCGATCTCCTCGAGGTCGAGCAGCGTGCGCTTCATGTCCGCACCTCCGAGAAAGCCGCCCAGCCGCCGGTCCGCACCGAGCACGCGGTGGCACGGGACGAGCAACGGGACCGGATTGCGCCCGCAGGCCTGGCCCACGGCGCGCGCGGCGCGCGGCTTGCGCACCGCGCGGGCGACGCCGCCATACGTACGCACATGGCCCTTCGGGATGCGCTGCAGTTGCTTCCACACCCGCGTGCGGAAGCCCACCTCCGGCAGGACGAGCGGCACGCCGTTCGGACTCTCGCCGCCCTGGAGGTAGGCGCGGATCACTCGGCCCGCCTCCACGGTCATGGTGCTGGGACGCTTGAACGAGGCATCCGGGAACTGGTCGAGCAGGTCCTCACGCAGCGTGTCGGGATCGTCGTCGAGCTGGACGCGCACGATGCCCTGGAAGGTCCCGGCGATCTGGATGGTGCCGAGCAGGGCGGTCCGCAGACGGGTGATGTGGATGTGCATGGTTCAACGCCTGCGGCGGGCGGGACGCGCGCCGAGCGTGACCTTGAGGGTTACCTCCGCATCGTCGCGCAGCACGACGAACGGCACCGTCTTGCCGGCCTCGAGCTTGAGCATCACCGCGCGCAGCGTCTGCACGTCGCGCACGACATGGCCAGCGATGCTGACGATGACATCCGCGTTCTCCATGCCGGCCTTGGCGGCGGGACCACCGGAGACGACCTGACGAACGACGAGCCCACGCTCGTCGGGCTCCGGTGACGGGCGGATCCCGATCGTCGGCGGACGCTTGGGTGCCGGCGGCTTCGTGAACACCAGTCGGTCTTCGCGCTCGCCGATGTCGGCGCACACGTCGCGCACGAGATGACAGATGCGCGTCATGTCGGCGAAGTTGACGCGCTCGACGTCATCCGAAGGCTTGTGGTAGTCCGCGTGCAGCCCGGTGAAGAAGAACAGCACCGGGAGACCCTTGCGAAAGAAGGACGTGCTATCGGTCGGCGCGACGCCTTGCGCGTCCCAGCTGATCTTCAAGCCGTGCTTCTTGTTGGCGGCGGCGACGAGATCCCGCAGCCCCTTGGCCGTGCCGACGCCGCCCATCGTCATGCGGCCCTCCTTGCTGCGGCCGACCATGTCCATGTTGAGCATGGCCACCGTGTCGGCCAGCGGCACCGTGGGGTTGTTCACGTAGTGGCGCGAGCCGAGCAGCCCGCGTTCCTCGCCCGTGAAGGCGATGAACAGCAGCGAACGGCGCGGGCGGTTGGGCCCATGCGAGAACCACTCGGCCAGCTCCATGAGCGAGACGGTGCCCGAGCCGTTGTCGTCGGCGCCGTTGTGGATCTTGCCGGCGGCCGACGGCCCGCCGGTGCTTCCAAACAGTCCGAGGCCGACGTGGTCGTAGTGCGCGCCCAGCACGATCACCTCATCGGAGACGGCGGGATCCCGGCCGGGAAGGAAGCCGACGACGTTGCGCGCGTTCGCGTTCTTGGTCGTGGCCAGCGCGGTCGTCAGCTTGACGTGCGTATGCGCGAGCAGCTGGGACTGCGGTCCGTCCTTGCGAAGGGCGGCCTCCAGCGCTTCGAGGGACTTGCCCGTCGGAGCCGTCAACTTCGCGGCGATCTCCTGGCTGATGAAGGCGTAGGGCATGGGCCCGGAGCCGGCGGGGGCGCCCAGGCTCGCACTCCAGTGACCGATGACGTCCTTGCCGCCCGCCTGCTTCGTCGTCGCGGGGTTGTTGCAGAGCAGTACGCCGGCGGCGCCGTGCTTCTTGGCGTTGGAAATCTTCGCGGTGAACGCCGCGTGGCGCACTTCGCGCCACCCCGGATTCTTGCGGAAGATCAGCACAATCTTGCCCTTCACATCCACGCCGGCGTAGTCGTCGTACTTGAACCGCTCGCCCGGCGCCGTGATGCCGTAGCCGGCGAAGACGACCTCGCCCTCGACGGACCCGCTGGAGCTCAGCGAGAGGGGATTCCAGTCCTTCTCGACCTCGTACGTCGTCTTGTCGCTGCCGACGTCCACGACCAGCGCGTTGCCCGGGCGCAGGACGGGCTGGGGCACGATGAAGGGCTGGTACCACGTCTCGGTGCCCTTGGGCAGCAGGCCCATGGCCTGCCACTGTTCCGCGATCCACGCCGAGGCGGTCACCGCTTCGCGGCTGATCGTGTCGCGGCCCTTGCGCTCATCGGCGGCGAGCCAGGTGAGCCGCGCGCGCAGGTCCTTCTCGAGGATGTCGGTCGAGAACTCGGGGCCCGCTTCCTTGGCTACGGCCGGAAGCGCGGGGAGGAGGAGCAGGAGGACGAGGAGCGTCAGGAAGATGCGGTGCATGGGCGTCTCGCGGGCCAGGGAGCCGGACATGGTACTCGCCACGCCCTCTCGATGGCATGGGCCCCACGCCCCGGTCGCCGATCGCCTACACGTCCGGATCCGTGATTTCCATCAGGCGCTCTTCGACCTCGTCCCAGTCGGGATGCTCGTCGTAGGCCTCCTTGAGCAGGCGTACGGCTTCGAGAAGCCGCTGGGGCCGGCGTGCGAGGAACAACCCGTAGTTGCCTTTCGCTCGGGAGGGGTCCTGCGCCGCGCGCATGGCATTCTTGTAGCCCTGCTCGGCGCGCTTGTCGTCCCCGAGCCGGTTGTTGGCGATCGCATACACGGTCCAGGCCCGCTCGTTGCGCTTGCGCACCCGCAGCGAGTCAACAGCCGCCTGGGCGGCCTCGCCCCAGCGCTCGCACAGCATCAGGGCGCCCGCGAGATCGTTGAGGTAGGGATGCCAATCCGGCTGGCGGGCCAGCGCGCCGCGGAAGTGCCCGACGGCCTTCTCCGGCAAGCCCTTCTGGATGCAGGCGTAGCCGAGCGCGGCGTGCAGGGGCGCGACGCCGCGATGGCGGCGCAGCGCCTTCGACAGCACGCGGATGGCATCGTCGACACGATGCGCCAGTCGATAGGCGCGCGCTTGCCGGAGGATGGGCTCGGTCTCGCCGGGCGCGATCGCGGCAGCCTTGCCGTACGCCTCCCACGCCTCCTGCCAGTTGCCGCGTGCCTCGTAGCCCCTGCCGACGATGAAGTGCAGCTCGCCGGAACCGGGATGGGCATCGAGCGCCGCGTGGGCCACGACGTCCCAGCGCCGCCAGTTGTGGTAGCGCTGGTAGAGCTCCAGCAGGCGCTCCGCGATGCGTGATTCGCTGGGCAGGGCGTCCCAGGCGAGCTCGAGCCGGTCGCGGCACTCGGCAAAGAGGTTCTCGCGCTGGAGCTCGTCGGCCAGGTGCAGGACCTCGGAGGCTTCGCCCGCAGCGAGGGCTTCCTGGAAGCGGCGGTCGAGGTCGGGGTCGTCGGTCACCTAGGCAGCCTAGCCCATCCGCGGCGGGTTGGCGCCGGCGGCCCTATGATCCCTTCATGCCCATACGTCGGCGCCTCCTCCTGACGGCCCTCATCCTGGTCCTCCCTGCCGTGGGCATCGCCCACGCACGCCTGGACGACGCGGCATTCCGCAAGGCCGCCGCGACGGCGAAGAAGCTGATGAGCAAGGCGGGGCGCGTCACCGAGAAGCTGCCCCTGATCAAGTCGCTGGAGGCGGACGACACGCGGCGAACGATGCGACTCGTCTTCGCGTGGAGCCGGGGCTCCCGCGCGTTCGTCGCCAAGAAGCTCGCCCCGGAGCTGACCAAGCGCCAAGAGGCCTACGACAAGTACGACGCGAAGATGCTCAAGAAGTACAAGGGCGAGCGCACCGGGTGGTCGGACCTCGATGCGAGCCGTCACGGAAAGCGCCGGAGCGCCCTCGAGGAGGCGCAGGGCGACGTGGCCACCGAGACGCGCGTCCAGAAGGCGCTCGCGAAGCTCGTGAGCCACATGAAGGACGCCGATACCTTGGGCTGGTTGAGCAAGACCGGGGTGCCGGAGATGCTTGCCGACCGCGTCGAGGGTCCGCTGCTCGAAGCCTGCCTCGGCCGGTTGTTGGAGAGTCCGCCGAGCGCCGTCGCGACAAGCATCATGGCGGTGCTGCAGCGCAAGCTCGAAGCCGCGTCGCACATCCGCGCGCTGCTCTGGGTCGGTCAGCACAAGCCGAAGGATGCCGCGCAGCGCCTCGGGCCGTCGCTGGCCGCCGCGAGCCCGGCCGTGCGCCGCGCGGCGATCAAGGTCATGACGTTGCTGGACGATCGACGCTCCGTGCCGCTCTTGATCGAGGCGCTCAAGGCCAATGACGGCCTCCCGGGGGCGGAGATCGAGACGCTGCTCCAGCGCTTCACGGGCAAGAAGTTCGCGGCGGACCACGTTGCGTGGAAGCGCTGGTGGACCACCGAGGGGGAGGCCTGGTTGGACGCGCTCGAGGCCGCCAAGCGCTTCGATCCCCTGTCGATGTCCGGTGGCGTGAGCTTCTACGGGCTCCGCTCGCCGTCCAAGCGGGTCGCGTTCGTGCTCGACCGCTCGGGCTCGATGAAGGCGCCCGCCGTGCACCACACGGGCGCAGCCCCCACGACCGGCGGCGAGAAGGAGAGTTGGGCGGGCAAGACGCGCCTCGAGGTCGCGAAGATCCAGCTTGCTCGCACGATCAACAACCTCGCGAGCGACGTCCTCTTCACGCTGATCTTCTACGACTACGAGGTGGACGTCTGGAAGAAGCCGCCGCTGCTCGTGGACGCGGGTCGCAAGAACAAGGCGGACGCCCAGAAGTGGTTCATGAAGCTCGAGCCCGGCTCTTCGACCAGCATGTTCGACGGGATGATGAAGGCCTTGGACTACGCCGAGGACCTGGGTGCGGAGAAGGTGACGGGCGACCGCATCGATACGATCTTCTTGCTCTCGGACGGCCAGCCGACGCACTTCCGCGGCAAGGACCTGAAGAACGAGGTGGACATCCTCGAGGCGTACGAGGTGTTCAAGCAGGCCAACGGCGACCGGCGGATCGTGGTGCACGCGATCGGCGTGGGGCAGGGTCACAACGAGGACCTGATGCGCAAGATCGCCCAGGAGAGCGGCGGCAAGTACGTCGCGGTGGGGATGGACTAGGCAAGCGCGACACGCTTGCCGGGTAGGGGCGGGCCTTGTGCCCGCCCGCTCTGCACAAGGACACCGACACGGACACGGACACGGACACCGACACGGACACCGACACGGACACCGACACGGACACGCGCCCACGAAGCGCGTGGGCGACCACAAGGGTCGCCCCTACACGTAAGGGCTCAGGATGGAGATGGCGTCCCGGGCGACCACAAGGGTCGCCCCTACCCGGTGTGCCTGCGCCGCAGGCACACCTACCTCGCCCGGCGCTTGAGCTCTGCCCAGGGGAAGTTCTTGCCCGGGCACTCGGTCGAGCAGCAGTCGCAGTGACCATGCACATCGCTCAGGTTGATGCCGTAGCGATCGCGCAGCCAGCGCACGAGACGCACCAAGGCGCTCATCTGCGCACTCGAGGGCTTGGCGCTGCCCACGTTGAAGTCGCCGACCAGGCAGATGCCGACGCCGTGGTCGTTGAAGCGGTTGTCGGGCGTCTTCGCGTGCGCGCCGTGGAGTTGCTTCGTCCAGCGCGGGCCCATCTCGACCTCACCGTTGCCGGAGAGCGAGCCGTTGCCGATCACGAAGTGGTAGCCGCAGCCGTGTTCCCACCCCTTGTCGTTGCGGTGGTAGTCGTCGTACTTCGCCATGTTGCCGCGCTGGTCGTCGCTGTGGTGGATCACGATCCATTTCCATTTGCGCTCGCGCGTGGGCGGGATCCACTGACGCTCCGGGCCGATCGGCGCGATCTTCTTGGGCGCCGGCTTGGCCGGGATGGTGCGCGCCGGCGCCGGCGTCCGCTTCGCGCGCTTGGGCTTCGGCGGCAGCGGCGGGAGCGGCTTGAAGCGCGGACGCGCCCGCGGACGGCCCCTGTGCACGGTCTTGTGCACACGCTCGTCCGCGCGGAACGAGCCGATCTTGTGGTTGAGGAAGCCGGTGACGCGCTTGCTCAGCACGATCGTGCGCTCGCTGCGCAGCGCCGGATCCTTGACGGTGTACTCGCGACCCGCGATCACGACCGTGCTCGTACCCGGGTAGATGCGCACGCGGAGCGTGCCGCCCTCGAGCAGGACGTAGGTGCCGGCATCGTGGTACTTCAGGCCGTGGCGGGCGGCGATCTGGAGCGCGGTCATCGGACGCTGCGCCTCGGGAATCGCAATCCGCGTGTGCGCCGTCCTCACGGAGGTCGTCGGCGTCGTCGACACGGGGAGGAGGAGGTTCGGGGGCGCGGGGCGCGCCAGCGGCGCGCGCGCAGGACGGTCCCCAGCCTGCGCCGGCGAGGCGCTGCCCAGGAACAGGGCCGCTCCGGCGGAGAAAACGAGGGCGAGGGACAGCGTGCGGCCGGCGCGCGAGTTCATAAGCACTCCCAATCGATCCGAGCCGGGCCGCACGATCACCGAAATTGCCGCCTGCACAGGCGCTCACGCCCCGATCCGGCGGCAATCCACCTCCGGACGGTAGCGTTCGGGACCGACGGGCGGCCAACCTGCCCGTCTTCCCTAGAGGATCGGTCGGAATCCGGCGCGTCCAAAGCAGGATAAAATGGGCCTCCCGAGCCCAATTGTAGGTCTCCCGTTCGGTCCCGCGCCCGGTCCGCCCGGTACCACCGCGCGCGTCCGCCGCTAGAATCGCCGCCGCGGTGGCGGAATTGCGCGGCGGATTGACCTGAGATCCGTCGCCGCGCCCTTCTGTCGCCCTCCCAGCCTTATTTCCAGGGCCCTGCATGCGACGTCCTCCGCGACCGAATCCGCCTCGTCAATCGGCCGTACGCGCCCTGCTTGGGTGGCCGATCCGCCACGCCGCGATCCTCGGCTTGGGCGCCCTGCTGGCCTGGGGCGGCCCGGCGGAGGCCGAAGACGCCCCCAGTCCCCTCGCTCCCCCCTCGCAGCGGACGGTGCGCGCCGCCGCCCTGGACGCCGCACCACGACTCGATGGCGACCTGGCCGAGTGGGCCGGGCTCCCGGCGACGTGCCAAGCGCGGCTCGACAACCGGGACCAGCTCCATCCGCGCCTCAACGCGGGTTGGTCCGGCCCGCAGGACGCCTCGGTCCGGGTCCAGGTCGCGGTGCATGAGGACGACCTCTATCTCGGCCTCCGGTTCACCGACGACGTCGTGCTGCACGACACCCAGCGAGCCTGGTGGCACGGCGACTCGCTCGAGCTCTTCATCAACCCCGACTTGGTCCCGGGCGAGGCGCCCCCCCACGCGTTCACGCCCGGCAGCCGCCAGATCTTCCTGATGCCCGCCAACCCCGTCCTGCCCTGGGGCGTCGTCTACCACGGGCGGCGCCAGGTGTTTGGCGACGGCGACCTCCAAGGCGTGGAGGTCGTGCGCGGCCCCGCACGTGAGGGGAGCTACGACGCCGAGGTACGGATCCCGCTCAGCAACTTCGGCATCGACCATCGGAACGCGACGAGCTTGGGCTTCGCTCTTGCGCTCAACGACGGGGACCAAGCCGGTGTAGCTCCCGATACCTACCTCTCGTGGAACCGCGGCTTCGACCTCTATCTCCACCCCGACCACTTCGGGGTGCTCGAAGTCCCGGCCCGCGCGGCCTTCCGACACGTCGAACGTCCGCCTCGCGGCGGCACGTCGTGGTTGTTGCTGGTCGCTCTGGGGCTTGGCGCCGCGTACGTCCTTGCCGGACCGGGCGGGCGCGTCCTCGCCCGCGTGCGCTCGCGCAGCAAGGCGATCGCGCTGGGCGCCACGCTGCTCGTCGGCGCTGCGCTGTACCTCGAAGCCACGCTCTCGGCGGACGCCGATGAGAGCGAGGTGCGCGCGGCGCTGGAAGGCATCGCCGCTCACGCCGCGGACGTCGCGAAGGACGCGGAGCGCTTCCTGCCTGCCGACGGCGATGCCGACACGCGGGCGCGCACGCTGGAGTCGCTGCTGCGCGGCGGACGCGTCGCCGCGGCTTCAGGCGTCGTCGACGCTGCCCTCGTTGCGCTGCACCCGGACGGCGCCTTCGCCGCGACCACCGGCGTGCCGGCCTACGACGTCGACCTGCGCCGACCGCATGCGTTCGTGCTCACGCAGCCGGTCCGGGGAGGCGAGCTCCGTCTCACCCTCAAGGCCGCGCTCGACACGCAGACGTCGGCCGACATCCACCTCGGCACGCTCGAGGCCGAAGGCCGGTCGGGTCGGAGCGGCGCGCTGCCGGTCGTGGCTCCGCCGGGCGGTGGGACGCAGCTCAGCGTGACGCTGCCCGACGGCGCCTGGGGCCAGCTCCACTGGACACCCGATCCCGGCGGTGCTCCGGCGGCGCTGCACGGCATCGAAGACGTCGCCGCCGATGGAACAGCGACCGCCTTGCTCCTCAGCCGTCGCACGCTCGACGGCGTCCCGGTGCTTGCCCACGGGGCGGGACCCAACCAGGGCCGCGATCTGCCAGCCAAGGAGACCCTGGCGTTCGATCTGCCCGTACTGGCCGAGGCGGACCGCCTCTGGCTTCTGCTGAGCGCCGAGCGCGCCTTCCCGCAGCTGCTTGGCGATCACGTCCTCGCACGCATCCAGATCACCTACGCAGCCGGAGACCAACCGCCCGCGCTCGAGGTGCGCAACGGTGAGCATCTCACCGCCGAGCGCCTGCTACCCGGCATCCGCCGTCCGCAAGGCGCGCGCAGCCAGGCCGCCTTCCGCTGGCGCGACCACATGGGCTTCACGCACGTCCTGCAGGCGCTCCCGATGCCGCTCGATCCGCGTCGCGTGGCCCGCGGTGTCTCGATCGAGAACCTCGGTGCCGGTGGCACGCTGCGCATCATCGCCGCCACCGTCGTGCGCACGGGACGGGCCGACGGGGACGCCAAGGTCCGTGTCGTGAGCGACGAAAGCGGGCGTGACGGCCTGCTGTTGGCGCCGGGGCTGCCCGAGTTCGCCACGTACCTGCGCAACAGCGCCAGCACGGCCGAAGACCGGGTGGTCGTTCGCCGTGACGTGGGACAGGCCCCGCGCGCGCGGCTGGCCTTCGCTGCCCCGCTGCCCACCAGCGTGGCGGACAAGCGTGCCCGCGCACGTGTCGCACTCTTCGTAGCGCTGGCCTTGGCGCTATTCCTGGCCGTGCTGCTCGTCGTGGACGGCGCCGGCCGCCTGCGCTTTCTTACGTGGCGCCTCGGCGTCGGCGTGCTCGCGGCCGCACTCGTTCCGTTGGCCGTCACACTCCTGCTCGTGGACAGCGACACCTCGCGCCGCATCGAGTCCGCGCACGCCGAGCGTGTGCGGGCCGGCGTAGAGCACGTGAGCGGCCGCCTGGAGGCGGCGCTTGCACGTGTCGGCGACGCCGCCCGTCGGCTCGCCCGCCACCTCGCCAACGAGACGGAGCCCGGTCAGGTCGGCGAGTACGACCGCGTCGCGCGGCTCTACGGTGCCGCGGCGCTCGAGGACGGCCTCGTCGGCACGGTTGCCATCTCGGGCGCGAGCCTACCTGTGCTGCGCGTGCCACTGGGCCGTGGTGTCGCGGGCCTCCGCAGTCCCCGCTTCCTCCAGGGCGAGGGCGAGCGCCCCGGCGTACACGTGAGCCCCTGGGATGGCTTGCTGCTGGTGGGCTCCTCCCGGCGCGGCCGCAGCGACGACTGGATCCGCGTCACGATCGGTCTGCGCGTCGAGGACGCCTTCCTCGCCGCCGCACTCTACGACGGCCTCGATGAGGAGGGCGCCGCGGCGGCGCTCGTCGACGAGGAAGGCCGGCCGCTCTCGCGCTCGGGCGCGGCCGCGGAGGGCATGCGGCGCGCGCTCGCCTCACGTGTCGCGGGGCTCGCCGCCGACGTAGCGGGCGGCACGGCCATGCTGCCGCGCATCGGCCCGGGCGACAGCGCGCACCTCGTCGTCGCCAAGCGCTTCGGCGCGCCCGCGCCCGCCGCGGCGCGCGGTGCGTGGCTCGCCTTGGGCCTGCCGCGTGCGGCCATCGACGATGCCCTGGGCACGCAACGCGAGCCACTGCTCTGGCTCGCGCTGTTCGGCCTCGTGCTGATCGTGGGCGTCGCGACGTTGGTCGCGCGCCGCGTGGCGGATCCCGTCCGCGATCTCGTGCGGGCGACCGATGCCGTGCGTCAGGGCTCCTTCGACGTCGAGGTCCCGCCCGCCGGAGGTGACGAGGTCGGGCGCCTCACCGTGGCGTTCGACCAGATGCGACGCGACCTCAAGCAGCGCGTCGAAGACCTCGACTTCGTGCGCAACGCCCAAGAGGCGCTCGCCGCTTCGCTCGAGTTCGGCCGCCGCGCCGCAGTGGTCGTGCAGCTCTACCAGGGCCGCTTCGGCGCCGACGAGGTGATGCTGCTCGACGCGCGGTCGCCGCGCGGACCGGTGAGCGTCGTGGCCGAGGCCGCCAAGCCGGCGCGCTTCGCGGACCGGCCCTTCACACCGTCGCCCGGCGGATGGTTGGAGGACGCGCTCGCCGGGTCGCGCCCGCTGGACGTGAACGCGGGCGACGCCGGCGACGGCGAGGGCCCCGTCGGGCGGCGCCTGCTCGCCGAGTGCCCCGCGTGGATCGCGCTGCCGCTGCGCTCCGGCCGCGAGCTGCAGGGCATGCTGCTGCTCGGCTGGCGCGATCCGGCGGCCGTGCCCAAGACCGAGAGCCGGCGCCTGCTGCAGCCGCTCGCCGGCATCACGGCGAGCTCGCTCAACAACGCCCGGCTCTACCGTCTCGCAGCCCTGGACGAGGTGACGCGTCTGCCGGGGGCGACGGCCTTCGAAGCGGCGCTTCGAAGCGACGTCGAACGCGCGGTGGCCGGCGGACCCGAGGCTGTCCTGCTGCGCATCGGGCTCGACCACATCGAGCACGTGGCGCTCCGGCGTGATGTGGAGCTGTCGCGCGAGCTGATGCGCGGGTGCGCCAGCGCGCTGCTCGGCGTCGTGGGCGACCGGACACGGCTCGGCCGCCTGCGCGGGGAACAGCTCGCGGTGCGCTGGCCGGGGGCCTCCCGCGATGAAGTGCGCGGCCTGGCCGAGCTTGTGCGGCGCCGGCTGGCGGCGGTCGAGATCTCGCCGGAGGCCGGCGGCGAGTCCGTCACGACCACCGTGTCGATCGGCATCGCCCGGTGCCCCGCGGAGGGTCGCAGCCTGGAGTTCCTGCTCGACGCCGGCGGTCGTGCGCTGGCCGCCGCGCAGCGCGAGGGCGGCAACCAGGTCGAGGACGCCGCGCGCCTGGACACCGGGGCCGTCGACGTCCCGCCGTTCGAGCAGGGCGCGATCTTCCGCAACGAGCGCATGGTGAGGGTCGTCGAGTCGGCCCGCCGCACGGCACGCACGGATGCCTCGGTGCTCATCACGGGGGAAACCGGGACGGGGAAGGAGGTCATCGCCAGCCTCATCCACCGGCGCAGCGGACGCGCGAACCGGCCGTTCGTGACGGTCAACTGCGCGGCGTTCCCGGACTCGCTGCTCGAGAGCGAGTTGTTCGGGCACGAGCGCGGTGCCTTCACCGGCGCCGAGCGACGTCGCGAGGGGCGCTTCGAGCTGGCCGACGGCGGGACGCTGTTCCTCGACGAGGTCGCGGAAATGACGGGCAGCGCGCAGGTGAAGCTCCTGCGCGTGCTGCAGGAGCGGCAGTTCACGCGTCTGGGCGGCACGCAGACGATCAACGTCGACGTGCGCATCGTGGCGGCGACGAACAAGGACCTCGAGCGCGCGGTCCAAGCGGGCGAGTTCCGCGAGGACCTCTACTACCGGCTCAACGTGATCCGTCTCGAGATCCCGCCGCTGCGGGAGCGGCGCGAGGAGATCCCGCCGCTCGTGGACCAATTCCTGCGCGATGCCGTACGCCGCTCCGGTGGCGGGCCCGAGGGCCTGACGTCGGCGGCGATGGACGTGCTCTACCGGCACCCGTGGCCTGGCAACGTGCGCGAGTTGAAGAACGTCATCGAGCGCTGCGCCGTGCTCTGCGAGGCCGTGCAAGCGGGCCCCGAGCACCTGCGTCTGGACATCGGCCCGGCGGACGGCGCGTACCTGGCCCCGCGCAGCGCGCCGCAGGACGACCTCAACAGCCGCCAGCGCAAGCTGCTCGACCATCTCGCTCGGCACGGGCGCTGCACGAACCGCGAGTACTACGAGATGACCGGCACCTCACCGCGCACGGGTCTCCGCGACCTGCAGACCTTGATGGACCGGGGCCTGCTCATCCGCGAAGGCAAGCGCCGCGGCGCGGTGTACAGGTTGCCGTAGGCGCGTGGGCAGCCAACCGTCCGCCCGCCGTCGCGGGCGGACTCAGGCTGCCCCTACAGGCCACCTGTAGGGGCGGGGCTTGTCCCCGCCCTTCTTCGTTGGCGCAAGAGGGCGACCACAAGGGTCGCCCCTACACATAAGGGCTCACGACGGAGGTGGCGTCCCGGGCGACCACAAGGGTCGCCCCTACAGGTTGCTGGCTACGAAGTCCCAGTTGATGAGCTTGTCGATGAACTGCTCGACGTAGCTGGGACGCGCGTTGCGGTGATCGACGTAGTAGGCGTGCTCCCACACGTCGCACGTGAGCAACGCCTTGGCGCCGTGCTTCATGGGCAGGTCGGCGTTGGCCGTCGTCATGATCTCGAGCTTGCCGTCCTTCTGGACGAGCCAACCCCAGCCGGAGCCGAACTGGCCGACGCAGGCGTTCTTGAAGTCGCGGCGGAAGGCCTCGATGCCGCCGAGGTCACGGTCGATCGCCTCGGCCAGCGCGCCCGACGGGTCGCCGCCGCCACCGGCCTGCATGCAGTTCCAGTAGAAGCTGTGGTTCCACACCTGCGCCGCGTTGTTGAAGAGGCCGCCGTCGGCCGCCATGATCACGTCCTCGAGGCTCGCGTCCGCGTGGGCGGTGCCCTCGGTGAGCTTGTTGAGGTTCGTCACGTAGGCGTTGTGATGCTTGCCGTAGTGGTAGTCGATCGTCTCAGCGCTGATGACGGGCGCGAGCGCATCCTTGGCGTAGGGAAGCTCCGGAAGCTCGAAGGCCATGGGGGTCGTCCTATCTGAGAGCTGGGCTCTCTGGGAGTGGGCTGGGAGGCAACCGGCAGGTGCTGATTGCCAGGGCGCGGCAGGATAGCACACGGTACGATCCGCTCGACGTGACCTCCCAGACGCCCACCCCCACCCCGGCCGGTCCCGCTCCCTTGGACCGGCGGCCCCTGCTCATCGGGATGGTCCACCTCCCGCCGCTGCCCGGTGCGCCGGGCTGGAAGCTCGGGGACGCCGGCTGGGTCGAATCCGCCGTGCGCGACGCGACCTGCCTCGCCGAGGGGGGCTTCGACGCGGTCATCGTCGAGAACTTCGGCGACGCGCCCTTCTTCAAGGGCCGCGTCCCGCCCGAGACCGTCGCGGCCCTCACGACGGCGTGCGTGCGCGTCGGCGACGCCCTCGCCGGCCGCGCGGCCCTGGGCCTCAACGTGCTGCGCAACGACGCGGCAAGCGCGCTCGCCATCGCAGCGGCCGCGCCGGTCGCCTTCATCCGCGTCAACGTACTGTCCGGCGCCTACGCCACGGATCAGGGTGTGATCGAGGGGCAGGCCGCCCACGTCGCGCGCCTCCGCGCACGCCTGGCGCCCGACGTCCACGTCCTGGCCGACCTGCGCGTGAAGCACGCCAGGCCGCTCGTCGAGCGACCGATCCACGAGGAGGCTCGCGAGCTGGTCGAGCGCGCCGGCGCGGACGCCGTCATCGTGAGCGGCGTGGGCACGGGCCTGCCCGTGGATCCCGACGAGCTGGCCGCCGTGCAGGTCGCCGTCGGCACGCACACGGTGCTCGTCGGCTCCGGAGCGACGACGGAGAGCGTCGCCGATCTGCTGCGGCACGCGGACGGCGTGATCGTCGGCACGGCGCTCAAGCAAGGCGGCCTCACGACGGCCCCCGTGGATCCCGATCGTGCCGCGGCCTTCGTCGCCGCGGCGCGCACCTGAGCTGAACCCAGGCGCGCTGACGCACGCGACCGCTACTTCGGCGGCATCGCGGGGCCCTTGGCCGCGTCCTTCTTCTTCTTGGCGTCCTTCTCGGCATCGGACAGCTCGAGGAACTCCTGCGGCGACTGGCGCATGCGGCTGACGCCGCTGGATGCGTCGACGAGGAACACCCACGAGGATCCGCCGCGGCGCACCCACCAGCGCTCCGTGCCCGGCTCGCGCTTCCCGACGATGAGCTTGTGCTTGTGCACGCTCTCGCCCGCACGGTGATAGAGGGTCGCGATGATCTCGGGGTCGTCAAACCCGAACTTGGCGTCTTCGTTCGGTGTGGTCGAGCCGGCGACGACCGAGTGGATCAACATGCCCGTGAACTCGCGGGTGAGGTCCTCGACCGAGAGCTTCTTCGCGTCGCCCTTCACCGGCGAGTCCATCCAGTAGAGCTTCCCGCCCTTCGGATCCGCAGCGGGCACGGCCATCTCGACGTCCGCGGGGGACTCGCCGCGACGCGCGATGGTGATCGTGCGGTTGTCGCGACGCTGCTCGACGTCGATGCGCACGAACTTGGACGAGGAAAGCCTCGGCCACATGCGCGTCTCGATCCACGAGCGGACCTCGAGACTCGCCTCGGTCTCGGAGATGCTGGTGGCCTTCACGATGCGCTGGTCCTTGCCCGTCCCCAGACGCAGGAAGGTCTCGGGGTAGGTGTAGCGGCCGATGGCGAAGCGCACGGTCTCCTGGCCGCGGTTGTCCACCGTGGCGACCTCGATCCAGCCAAGGGAACCGGCGTACTTGCCGAACGTCTCCTTGCGCCCGGTCACCTCCGAGGTGATGCGGGCCGAAGCGATGGCGTCCAACAGGCTCTTCGGTGCCGCGCTCAGCGGATAGCGGAAGTGGCTGTCCAGATGCCAGCGGCCCTCGCCTGCATCCTGCAGGATCAGCTTGCGCTTGCCGCGCGTGAGTTCGACGCGGACGACGTCATCGGTGTCGAAGCCATCGAAGACGAGCGGCAGGCTCTCCTTCTTGACGCTGGTGCTGGCATCGGGCATCAGCGCCAGGGCGGCGCCGAGGACCACAGCCAGGCCGCCGAAGAGGATCAGGCGGCGTTCCAGATTGCGCAGGTGACTACTCATCGTTCTGCTCCTGCCCCTAGGCCGACCGACGCACGATGAAGACGGTCATGCCGGCGAGCAGGACCAGCAGCGGAACCAGCAACAGGTTCACGTGCTTGATCATGTCGCGCTTGCCTTCGTCCATCTGCGCCAGGTTGCGAGGGTTCGTGGCCCGGGAGCGAAGCGCCATCAGGTCTTCGCTGCCGCTGAGCCATTCGGCCATGTTCTGCACGAAGGGGAAGCCGTAGGCGCCGTTGACGCTCGTGAGGAAGATCCGCGGGTTGAACGAGTTCGCGACGAGATCCGCGTCGCCCATGATCACGAAGCGGACGTTGCCGTTCTGGAGACGCTCGGGCCCGGTGGGCTCCGTGGCGTCGGCCTCGTCGTCCCCGTCGCTCTTCTTGGGCTCGTCCTGGGGCGGGGCCTTCGCGGGCGGGGGCGCCTTCTTCGGCGCATCGGCGGGCGGAGGCGCCTCCTTCGGTGCGTCCTTCTTCGGTGCGTCCTTCTTCGGTGCGTCCGTCCCCGCTTCGGGCTGACCATCGGGGTCGCCGTCCGGAGAACCGCCCGGCGCCTTCGCGCTGTCGTCCTTCTGGGGCGCGTCGCCCTTCGGGTCGTCGCCCTTCGGGTCGTCGTCCTTCGTGGGCTGGTCGGGTTCGGGCGGCACCGGCTCGGCGGGCTTCTCACCCGGCTTGGGCCGGCCGGCCCAGAAGGAAGTGAGCGGGCCCTCGACGAGCGCGATCAGCGGGACGCGCTCGAGGAGCTTGCCCTCGCGCGTGATCCCAGCACGACGCAGGTTCGTCACGTCGCCGCGGCGGTAGCCCTCCGCGGAGGAGGACGCCAGGATCGCCACCTTGCGGCCGGCGGTCTTCTGCCGCTCCTCGTTGATGCTCAGGGCAGCGGGCCAGTACGTCGCCATCGGCTGCAGGTAGCGCATCACGGGATTCGTCTGGTCGCAGTTCTCGGGCTGCACCTTGGGCCAGTGCGCATAGCGCACCCAGTCGACGCCAATCACGCGGCCGAAGCGGTCGCGCTGCTCCTGGGGATAGAGGCAGGAGCCCTTCTCGTGGAAGTCGACGACGCAGCCCTTCTCGACCGTGACGCCCACGTGCGTGAGCCAGTCCTCGAGGCCCGAGGGCGCCGAGCGCACGACCTGCACGTTGGGGCCGGCGACGCCTCGGGCGTCCAGCGGATCACAGAGGACCACGGCGCGCCCGCCCCGCAGCAGGAACTGCTCGAAGCGGTAGACCTGCTCCTCGGAGAGATCGCGCGGATCCGCGAGGATCATGACGTCGACGTCTTCGGGGATGTCCTTGTCGAGCGTGATGTAGGAGCGCAGCGCGTCACCAAAGGCGAGCGACAGCTCGCGCTCGAGGTAGGCGAAACGGCCGGCCTGGGGGCCGCCCCTGGCGTTGAAGGGGCGCTTCTGGACCAGCGCGATGATCGGCGGGGCCGCACGCTGCCCCTTGAAGATGCTGGAGACGATGCGGTACTCGAGCTTGTCGGTGATGTTGGCCAGCTCGTTGATCTTCTCCGGCGTGGCATCGCCGATCTCGATCACGAGGCTCATGTAGCCCATCGCCTGGCGGAACTCCGCCCCGTGCCGGACGGCGAAGCGGTGTTCCTCGAGCCCCAGCTCGCTTGCTTGAGCAAGGCCCGCCTCTTCGCTCATGTCGACCCACTGGGACTGGACCTTGCCGCTTGAGGCATCGTCCATCTCGTCGAGCAGGCCGGCGATGTAGCGCTTCGTGTTGTCAAAGCGCAGCGGCACGTTGTGCCAGAACACCTTGATGCGCGCGGGGTCCTCGAGCGACTCCATGATCGCGCGCGACCCGTCGGACAGCGTGTAGAGGCCCTCTTCGGTGAGATCGACGCGCATGTTCGCGCGCGCGAGCAGCGCGTTGGTCAACAGGAGCACGACGATCAGCAGGAGCGTGCACCCTGCCGAGAGCCACTTGATGCGTGCGTTGCGGTTCTTCATGGCTATCGGTACCTCCGGTTCTCGACGCTCTGGGCGTTGAGGTAGAGGAAGAGGGCGATCATGCTGCCGAAGTAGGCCAGGTCGCGCAGGTCGAGGACGCCGCGGCCGATGGCCTGGTAGTGGCTCACGAGCGAGAGCTGCTCGAGGATCGGACCGAACGTCGAGCCGGCCTTCTCGGCCAACTCGTACATGGCCACGAACACCATCCCGACGACGAGCGTCAAGACGAACGAGACGATCTGGTGCCGCGAGCGCGCGGAGATCCACACGCCGACGGCCAGCAGCGCGCCGCAGAACAGGAAGGCCCCGGCGTAGCCGCCGAGCACCGGACCCCAGTCCATGTCGCCGATCGAGCTGACGCTGATCGGGATCGTGGCGGTCGCGAGCAGGCAGATGCCCACGAGCGTCCAAGCGGCGAGGAACTTGCCGAGCACGAGCGACGAGGTGCGGATCGGAAGCGTGAGCAGCGTCTCGATGGTGCCGCGATCGACCTCGGTACTCCACTGCCCCATGCTGACGGCCGGCACCAGCACAATGAGCCAGCGCTCGAGGCGGTAGAAGAAGCCGCGCGCCATGTCGGCCTTGTCGAAGACGAAGAACGCGGTGTCGTCATCGAAGAAGAAGCGCCACGCCATGATGCCGGCGAACAACGCCATGAAGATGTAGGGGATGGGGCTCGTGAAGTAGGCCCGCATCTCCTTGCGATAGATGGATCCGACTTCACGCAACATCGTCATGTCCTCCCATCTCGAGCGGGGCGACCTCGTCGACCTCGGCGCCCTGCAGCGAGTCGAGCGGTGCGTAGTCCGTGAGGTGGGCAAAGGCCTCCTCGAGCGTCGGCAGCTCTGCGCCCGGCGCTTGGACCTGCTTGCAGACCTCCTCGATCGTGCCGTCAGCGACCAGGTCCCCCTCATGGATGACCAGGATGCGATCGCACACGGCCTCGACCTCGGGCAGGATGTGCGACGAGAAGACGATCGTGCGCGACTCGCTGAGTTCGCGCAGGAAGCGCCGCATCTCGATCTGCTGGTTCGGATCGAGGCCGGAGCTCGGCTCATCCAGGATGAGCACGGGCGGGCGGTGCAGCAGCGCCATCGCGAGGCCCACGCGCTGCTTGTAGCCGCGCGAAAGCGAGCCGATGAGCTGATGCTCCTTGCCCTTGAGGCCCGCGTCTTCGACGGCCGCGCCGATGGCCTGTCCGCGCTCCTGGCCGCGCAGCCCCCGCGCGCTGGCGACGAAGCGCAGCGCCTCGCGCAGGCGCATGTCGAGATAGAGCGGGTTGCCCTCGGGCAGGTAGCCGATCTTCCGCTGGCAGCGGATGGGGTCGTCGACGACCTCCACGCCGTCCACGGTCGCACTCCCGGCGGTCTGGGCGAGGAACCCGGTCACGATTCGCATCGCGGTCGACTTCCCGGCGCCGTTGGGTCCGAGGAGCCCGACGACCTCGCCGGGCTGGATCTCGAAGCTGACGCCCTTGAGCGCCTTCACGGGCCCGTAGTGCTTGACGAGGTCCTGAACCTCGATCATGGCGCTCACCTCCTGTCGGCGGCGGTCCGGAGGCTTCACGTGCCAGCCGGAGTCCGTGCCGGGCTGCACCTTACATGCCGTCAAGCCAGGGCCTGTCAAGTCACGGGGGTGGGGCGCCTGGCGCCGTTACGTCCCCCTGACGCGCGAGCCGGGGCCGGGGCCCCAGGCCGACCCGGCTACGGAGCGCTGGTCGAGAACTCGTCGGCCCCGGTCTCGGCCTCCACCAGGTCCTGGTCGAGGTCGTCTCCGAGGTCCGCTTCGAGGTCTTGGTCGAGCAGGTCGTCGGCCACCGGACCGAGGACATCGAGGACCGCCTCGTTCTCGCGATCCAGACGGCACGCCGTGACGGGATCGGTGCGCTCGTTGACGTTGCCGACCGTGTACATCTCGATCAGGCCCTCGTCGACGGCCTCGTTGATGAGGTCGCGCTTGACGCGCGGATCGTCGATGCCGCAGTTGTGCGGGCCGAGGACCTTGTTGACGAGGTAGCGCACGCCCACGAAGGGCAGCCGCTGCTCGAGCTCGTCGATGAGCTTGATGAACGAGGTCCAATCGTAGTCCGTGAAGTCGGCCCCGGCGCCCGACGGCGCGTCGCCGAAGGGGGACGAGACCGCGCGGACGCGCGGCGCGGCGGCCGCCTTGGTCAGCAGGGGGCTCACACGCTTCGCGGCATGGTCGCGTGAGGGACGCAGCACGAGCGGCTCGCCGCAGAGGCCTTCGAGCACCTGCTGGAACGGAACGAACTGATCGGCTTCGGCGCACAGCTCCACGGCCTGCGCTTCATCGGTCGCAACGACCGTGACCTCACTGCCGTCGGCGCGCAGCGCCTGGACCAGCGGCACGAGGCTCGGATCACTCGAGACGAGCACGAACGCGTCGGGCTCGTCACCGTTGAGCAGGGCCGCCATGGCATCGACGGTCAAGCGGATGTGACTGCGGTCTTCGCCGTCGTCGGTCGCGGGGACGAGCACCGGCTCGAGGCGCGTCCCGGTGAGCGAACGGGCGAGCTCCGGCTCACGCGACCAGTCGGCGTACGCGCGGGCGACGCCGACACGTCCAACGCCGCCGGCATACTTCACGAGCGAGCGCGCGATGTCGCGGCCCTCAGGCTGCGCGGCGGCCTCTGCGGTGCCGTCACCCGACAACTGCTGTCGCAAGTTCGCGAAGTCCACCAACAAGGCAACGTGTGCGCGTGCTTCACCCATCAAATCGTCTCCCGGCAATCCGTCAACAGCGGTCGGCGCCCCAAGCCCTCAGGCAGCCGATCCATCCCTCTGGCGAGCAAAGGTTGTACTCGCTGAAGAGAAACCTACGACAATCTGGGCGCAGAGGGAACCCTCTCAGAGGGAGACGCCATCATCTCGGGACCCTTGACACGCAGGAGCGCACCGTTCCATGTCGCAGAATGAAGCAACGACGGCCTTTCTCGGTCGTCGCAAGGCATTGGTGACGGGCGCCTCGCGTCGGCTGGGGCGCGCGATGGCGATCGCCCTGGCGCGTCATGGCGCCACACCAGCGCTCCATTTCCGGGGCGATGAAGCTGGTGCGGTCGACACCGCCGCGCTCATCGCGGAGATGGGCACGGTCGCACCGATTGTCAGCGCCGACCTCTCCGACGCCGCGCAGTGCACGTCCCTGGTCGGTGCCGCGCACGACGCCTTGGGCGGCCTGGACATCGTCATCAACAACGCCGCGATCTTCGAGCGCACGCCGCTTGACGAGATGACGGCCCAGCACTTCGACCGCCACATGGCCGTGAATGCGCGCTCGGTCTATGCCGTCTCGCTCGAAGCCGGCAAGCGCATGCGCTCCTCCGGCGGCGGCGACATCATCAACATCGCCTGCGCTTCCGCAGCGCGGCCCTACCCGGCGTACATCCCCTACAGCGCGAGCAAGGCGGCGGTCGTCAATCTCACGCAAGGCTTCGCGAAGGCGCTCGCCCCCACCGTGCGCGTCAATGCCATCGCGCCGGGGCCGATCCTCCCCGCCGCGGGCGAGCTCGAGGGCCAGGGCGAGCGGGCCGTGGAGCACACGCTGCTCAAGCGCTGGGGCGATCCGGAGGACATCGCGGAAGCGATGTTGTTCCTGCTGCGCGCGACCTACGTCAACGGGTTCACGCTCGCCGTCGACGGAGGGCGGTCGATCGCCTGACCGTCCGCGAGACGGAGCAACTCGCCCGGCTCATCGCCCGAGTCTTCGTAGCCGCCGAGGCGGTAGACGTGCTCGCGGTAGTTCAGCAGGTCGATCAACGCGAGCGTCTGCACGATGCGCAGCGTGACGATCTGCTCGCTGATGCGTCCGGGGTGGCGCAGCAGCTCCGCGAGCCGCTCGACCCCGCGCGCACGCGCGTGCTCGGGCCCAAAGCGTCCCCACGCGGCCATGGCCCACCGGGCGCCGTTCACGTCGCGGACGACGGCGCGCCACATGTACGTGCGCGCCTGCTTGTCCTCGCGACCGTGCAACTTCCACCAGCGGCGGAAGGCCGCCTTCAAGCGCGGCCTCGGCCACAGCGTCCAGCCGAGCGGCGGCCTGTCGAAGGCCCCCGCCGCGGTCTCCTCCAGGATGCGGTGGCAGGAGAGCAGCGAGCGCACGCGGCGGAAGTCGCCCCGGTAGGCGACGGTCGCCGCGCGCACGTGCTCGCGGCTCAGCGCGCTGGGCTCGACACCGATCGCTTCCGCCACGTCGTCCAGCAACCCGTCGTCCACGAGGCGCGCGAGGCGCCGCACGTCGGCCTCGGCACGGGTCTGCTCGCGCTCCAAGCGGCGACGCTGGTGGCCCGGCGCATCGAGGAAGGTCAGGTCACGCTCCCACGTCGCGGACTCAAGCCCGGTCTCGGTTGCGCCCGGTAGACGCACGCCCATGTACTCCGCGTCGAAGCGCGCACGCAGCCAGAGGCTGGCCCAGACGATGGGATCGCGCATGCGGCCGATCTTGCGCGCGGCCGTCGCGAAGTCGGCTTCGGCGGCCACGAGCGCATCGCCCCGCATGCGCGGCGTGCGGATCTCAGCCACCGCACGCCCGAGCCAGACCAGCAACCGAGCGATCATCTTGACCCAGCGCCAGATGATGCGCAGCGGGATCAAGAACGCGCGGCCCCCGCCGAACCAGCGTTCGTAGAGACGGTAGAGGTTGAGCACGCGCTGGTCCTTGCTGCGTGTGTGCAGCGGGTAGGTACCAAACGCCTCGCGGAAGAGCATCCGCCGGTCGCGCTTGAGGTTCTCGAGCACCTCCGTGCCGAAGCGGTCCTCGACCTCGCGGTCGCGCCCCGGCTCGTCGTCGAGGAAGTGCAAGGCAGTAAACGCGGTGGTGATGTAGCCGCTGCGCTGCACCTGCAGCTTCTCGCGCGCGGTATCGCCTTCCGGCGGCTTCCCGGTGGCGACCCAGGACTCGTAGCGCAAGCGCTCTTGCTCGGAGCTGAACGGCAGCTCCGCCAGCGGGATCGCGTAGCGGTTGTATTCGACGACCAACCGCGCTGTCGCCTGCGAGATCGCCTTCGCGATGAACGAGAACCAGAGGTACGGACCGCGCACAGCGGAGCGCGGCCGGCTGAGGTCGAGCGCATGCAGCGCCGCGGCTTCGCGCCGGTCGACACGGCCCGAGAGCCCGCGCATCTGCCGCAGCGCGGGACTGCCGAGCAGCTGACTGGTGGTGCGGTTGTCGGAGTCCGTGAACAGCGCGCCGTCGAGGCTGTCGCGGTAGAGCAACACGGCCCGCTCCATCGCCGCGCTGACGCCCTCGAGCTCCTCGCGCGCATGCGACTGCACCAACCAGGCCTGCATGGCCTCGCAGAACGCCTGCCGGCGGACCTCGGGATCCGCACCTTCATCCTCGGAAAGCACGAGGTCCTCGGGCGCGAACACGCGCTGGTCGAACAGCGCGGCATCGCGCGGCAGCTCCCGTGCCTTGATCGACTCGGTCAGCGCGAGGAACTGCGCGTTCACGGTCTGCTCGTAGAAGAAGGTCGCTTGGCCGGCGATGCGCTTGAGCCACCAGCCGATGCCGAGAATCAGAAGGCATACGCCGCCCAAGATGATCAGGGCGTCCCCGACCAGCGGCTTGAGGAACGACCACAGGTTGTCGAGCATGGCGCTCGGCACGACCTGGTTGAGCTGATCCACGATGAGGAACGCGATCCCGAACAGCGCGAGGCGGTACGCGGGTCGGAACGAGCTGCGCACCATGGTCGTGCCGACGCGGTCGACGAACTCCGACGGCGTGACGGTGCCGTAGAGGTCGGCCGCCCAGAACCAACGCCCGTGGTGACGTCCGAGCTCGCCGGCAATCTTGTGCGCGGCGGCGGCCGCCACCTCGGCCTCGGACATGTGCGGCGCGACGCGCGGCACGTAGCGCCGGATCACCGGAAGCCAGCGCAGCGGTGCGCGGGCGAACATGCGCACGGCCCGTGCAGCGCGCGAGACGAAATCGGGTCCCAGGTCGGCCTCGAGTTGCGCGGGGGAGACGTCGTCGAGCCGCCTGAGCATCTCCTCAGCCGGGATGTCGCGCACCCCCACCGCCGCGACGCCGCCGGAGCGCGGGGGCCGGCGGCAGAGGCCCTCCGTGCGGGCGGCCTCGAGTCCAGAGACGCGCGTGGCCGCGACGGTCGCACGTTGCTCGCCGGGGGCGGCCTGGAGCAGATCCCGCCACTCGTCGTTCGTGCGCGAACGCAAGCGCCAGACGCGCGAGGAGAGACTCTCCTGCTCGCGTTGCACGAGCGCCCGCTCCGCGCGGTTGGGGTAGAGCACGATGTTGTGGTTCAGCAGGTAGCCGTAGCGGCGCGCGAGGCGGTCGAAGCCGCGCGAGAGGAAGCCCAGGGCGCGTGCGCCGCGCGTCAGGCGCGCGACGCGCACGAGCCGGAGCGCACGGCCCGCGTGCAGCACGAGTACAAACGGGATCGATGGCAGCAGGTCGATGAGGAAGTGCCTGAGGAACCAGCGGCCCTTGCCGCGCACCATGCCAAGTCGCACGAAGAAGTCGGTCAGGAAGATCACGCACGCGCCGGTGTCGCCAAGGAGCAGGGCGTCGGTGAGGCCTGGCGAGAGCCCGAACACGATCTCGTAGGCCAGCGCGCCGAGCACAGCGAAGATCAACCAGACGATCAAGCGATCCCAGTGGAAGACGAACCGGCGCCCGAAGCGCTGCTCGAGTCTGCCTTGCAGCTCGCGCTCCTGCATCTCGTTGCGCAACCGGCGCAGCTTGCGACGCAACCGCCGGCGGGCCGTGCCCGTGGTTACGACATGATCGAGATGCCAGGCGACGTCGTCCGCCATCAGCGACAGGTGGGCAGCGGTGCGCTGGGCGTCGAGATCATCGACCGCCGTCAGCACGACATCGGAGGCGTCCGCCAGATGCATCGCCCAGCGCTTGCGCAGACGTTCGCCCGGCTGCTCTCTCTCGATCGCTGCGAGGAAGGCCGTGCGCAGATCATCACGCCGCTCGCGGAGTGGCGGCGGAAGGGAGGCGTCACGACGCCGCGCGACGGCCTCGCGGTCGAGCAAGGACGCGTCCACGAGCGCCTCGAAGCAGTCATTGGCCTCGCCGGTCGCTGCGGCGGCCTCGGCCCCTTCCGTCCAGGCCTGGGCCTCGTCGGCCACGATCCGCTCGACGAGCCCATCCGCCGCTGCGCCCTCGTCGGCAAGACCCAGCTCGACGATCTGGTTGCGCCAGTCCGCGGCCCACGCCAGGGCGGGCAGGCCGCGCTCGTTGCGAAACGTCGGATCGTCGGCCGCGCACTGCGCACTGAACGCGAGGAGATCGCTCTCGAAGGCGCCCAGCCGCTCGGCGCGCTCGGGGGCCGCGACGTCGCTGTCTGCCGAGAGCGCACGCAGGCGCTCGCGAAGACCCTGCAGCGCGTTCGCGCAGGCGTCATCGGTGGCCGGGGGATCCTCCGTGCGCAACCGATGCCTCCACCCGCGGGTTCGCGGACGGTCAATCTACGCGGGGCCGAGCGGCAGGGTATGGAACCGAGGCGAGTGTGCCCCCGGCTTCTGCCATGGCGGCCTCAGCAGCCACCAAGGATCCGCCGAGAGCCGCTTGTGGGGAGACGCGCATTGACCTACCGTCGAAACACGCGCCTTCTACGAGTCACGAGCACATCGATCTTGATCGGCCTCGCGAGTGTGGCATGCATGGCTGGAGGCTCGCCTTCACGCGCGACCGCCACAGCTGTGCGGCAGGTCACCGAGTACCGAACCGGGTGAAAGTGCACCACAATTGTGACTTGATCGTGCCAGGTGAATGGCCGCGTCCGCTACAGGCTTGTTCACACATCCTCATGGAGGAGGCCGCGTGAACCGTTGTCGGGGGTGACCCGCCCCGCCCAGCGAGGGGGCGTTGCATGGCCCCAATCAGTCGGCATCGTGGTGCACTTTCACCCGGTTCGGTACTCGGTTCGGTACTAGCGCGGTACTCGGTTCGGTACTCCCCGGCGCTCGCACCCCAACGGGGCAAGACCAAACTTGCATCGCGCGACGAGACGCGCGCGCCACGTGGCGGCGCCATCGCAGCAAGGGATGCCTAGAACAAGATTCCAGGCGTGGGCGCGGCGCATGGACGGCCCTCGAGTCGCCGGCACGAAGTCCCGCGAACTCTCCCAGCACGTGCGAGGCCTCGGGGTTGCCCGCAGAGACACCACATGTGACCACCTGCACGTCTCACGCGGTGAAGGAAGGACGGCCGCGTCGGACATGAACCCCAGGAGGACGCATGCGCGTACCCCGAACTCCCATTCCCTTGAGGCAGCTGACGCTGCTCCTGTTGATCCCCTGCCTCGCGGCGGCCCTCCTGGCGCCGCCGGCCCGCGCCGGTGGTTGCGAGGGCTGCCCCGCTCCGTCGCTCGAGCAGCTCCAGGCCCAGCCGGGCTTCAAGATCGAGTTTCGTCCAGTTGGCTCGAAGGAAGGCTTCCCCGACTTCGTCTACACGGACGCCGGCGCGTGCAACGCCAGCATGGTCGGCACGCCCGACGTCCAGATCGACGACGGCTGGCTGGTCCTGCGCGGCCAGGGCGAGGTGTGGCACTGCCCCCACTCCAAGTCGATCGACACCATCACGATCGAGACGCGCGCCTCCGACCGAACCGAGTGGTCGTTCTCGACGAAGCTCAGCACCGAGCTCGGCGTGGTCGGTGCCTCGATGAAGGCCGAGGTCCAGGCCGGACGCACGACCGGACGCGCCGTCACCGAGGTCACGACCGTCTCGAAGACGATCGCACCAAGCTACTGCCACCGCATCCTCTGGCGTGGCCTGTTCGAGGTCGTCCGCCTGAAGGCCACGGCGGAGTACCGCTTCACGCGAACGTGGGCCTGGTGGACGAAGAACGTCACGACGGGCGCGAAGGTGCACGCGAGCGGCAAGATGCAGGTCGCGTGTGGTTCGGGGCGGCTCGAGATGGAGCGCACCGCGCCGATCTCCGGTCACTTCGAGTTGGTGCAGCGCGGCTGCGACGACGAAGGCTGCGGCCACGTCGTGCAGAAGCAACTCGGCCTGTTCCCGCCGTGGACCCCGCCGCACAAGCCGAAGGGCAGCGGCGACGAGCCTGAAGAGCCGCGGGAGCCCGCGGATCCCGCAGAGGAACCCGCGGAGGACGATCCGGAGGAGCCCGCGGAGGACGACGGCGAAGCCGCCGAGTCCACGGAGCAGGACGACGAGCCGCTGGAAGACGGTCCGACCGAAGACCCGACAGATGCCCCCTTGCCCGGCGGTGAGAACCCTCCGCCCAAGGCCGACTCCTCCGCCAAGCTGCCGCCGCCGCCGACCGGTCCGCTGCCCGATCCCCTGGTGCCTCTCTCCAGTGAACCGCTACCCACGGAAGGGACTCGCTGATGCGACGGTCTCCCCCGAATCGGCCCGCATGGGCCGACGCGCGCCCCGGAGGTCTCCTCCGGGGCGCGCTCGCGCTCCTTCTCCTGCTCGCCCCCGTCGAGGTCGCGCTGGCGAACGGCGACGCCACGAGCAACCCGCTGCCCGAGGGCACCATCCTCTCGGTCGGCCTGCCCCCCTTCCACCCGGAGGACACGACTACGACCGAGGCTGTGCAGGCTTGGTGCGGCCGCGCGGAGGCCCAAGGCCAGAAGGAGCGCGGGACGCGGCGCGGCGGCGATCTGATCTTCGCCGCGGCCGACGTGGGCCTTGCGTACCGCGTCACGGCAGGGCGCGGCGGCGACCGCTACGCCTTGGCCCTCGCCGCCTACCCCGCCGGCGACGTGTCGCGTGCCGTGGTCCTCGTTCGCTGGGCGCAGCACGAGAGCGTGCGCGGCAACGCGCCGAAGCGCTCGTCGCTGCTCGAGCGCCTCAGGCCGTGGATCGACGTCCGGGAACCGCGCGACGCGGACGAAGCCGAGTTGGCCCGTTGGCAGCAATGGGCCGCGCTGCGCCGGCTCGCCCTACCGGTCCTCGTCGCGGAGGAGCACGAAGCCAACGGCCGCCTTCGTGAAGCGGCCGACGTGCGCAGCACGCTCGCGCGCGAGGAAGCTCGCTCCCTCCCCCACCGCGGCGCGACGGATCTCTACCGCCGCGCCGCGCGGCTCTACTACCGCGCGGGCCTGCGCACCGAATCCGTGCGAGCCGGCGAGGATGCCATCAAGAGCATCGCGGCCACATCGCCTGACGCGGAGCGCGACCGCGCGCGGCTGCGCTTCTGGCTGCTGTACGCGCAAAACGGGATTCTCACCGAGGACGCTGCACCGCGCGTGGATGGTCGCTGGCCCGAGCGCTTCGACGAGGACCTGCGCGCGTTCCTGCGCCGCATCGAGGGCGTCGAGGGCCTGGCCACGACGTACCTCTCGCTGGCCTCGCGTGCCTACGCTGCGAACCGTTTCGAGAAGGCGCTTGAGATCTACGTGCTCGCGCTCCGCGACCCGACCATCGTCGAGCAAGCGCGCGGTAACAGCGCAATCTGGGGCGGCCTTCTGATGGCCTACGCCGCGGCGATGGAGCTCGAACGCTTCGATGAGGCCGAGCGCGTCCTGGAAGTGGTCGAGCGGCTGGCTGAGGCGCCGTTTCCCGCGAAGGATGCCTACCTCGTTGCCCTGGCCAAGGCACGCAAGGACGTCGCCGAGCGGCCGCTCCGCGAAGAAGCGCGCCGCAAGCTCGCGCAGGCCAAGGCCAACCGTGCCACGCGTGAAGCCGCCCGCCAACGCAGCCAGCCGGCCCGCATCGAGACGGGCGAGGGCGCCTCAGACGATGACGCCCAAGATGGTCCCCACGAACGCGAGGACGGCGAGAGCTCGGGCCTCGACCTATCCCTGCTCACGCTCTTCGGAGCGATCGCAGGCGTGCTGGTCCTGCTGCTGGTGATGAACCGCGTCGCTCGGGGACGCCGCTAGACGACCTCGACAGCCTTGTCGCCCTGCGCCACGACCTCACCCACGACCGGGTGGCATCCGACGCCGCGCGCGTCCAGCGCCGCGATCAGCGCGTCGGCCCGGTCGGCCGCGACGCTGATGAACAGGCCGCCGCTCGTCTGCGGGTCGGCGATCACGCCGCGCTGCAGCTCGTTGCCGCCCGTCCAGACGACGTGGTCCTTCGCGTAGTCCATGTTCTTGTTCAAGCCGCCAGAGGTGTTCTGCGGGGTCGCATGGCGCTCGACGCCCTCCATCAACGGCAGGTTCGCTGTGTCGATGCGCATGCTCACGCCGCTGGCGTTCGCCATGCCGATGGCGTGGCCGAGGAGGCCGAAGCCCGTGAGGTCCGTGGCGGAGTTCACGCCGACCTCGATCATCGCCTCGGCGCCGGCCTTGTTCAGCGTGGCCATGACCTCCATCACGTGGAGTTCTTCTTCGTCGCTGAGGCGGCCGCCCTTGAGCGCGGTGCAGAGGTAGCCGCTGCCGAGCGGCTTCGTGAGGATGAGCACGTCCCCCACCTGGGCGTTCGCGTTGCTCACGATCTTGTCCGGATGCACGGTGCCGCTGACGGCGAGGCCGAACTTGATCTCGGTGTCCCGAACGGTGTGACCGCCAACGATCGGTGCTCCGGCTTCGACGCACTTCTCGACCGCGCCCTGCAGGATCGCTGCGGGGACGCCGTCCGGCAGGGTGTCGGGCAACGCATACACACACACCGCCGCGACGGGCGTGCCGCCCATGGCGTAGACGTCCGAGAGGCTGTTGGCCGCACCGACACGGCCGAACCACGTCGGGTCGTCCACCATCGGCGGGAAGAAGTCGACGGTCGTCACGAGCGCGAGATCGTCGGTCAGCCTGACGACGCCCGCGTCATCGGCGGTATCGGAGCTGACGAGGACGTTGGGATGATGCGGCACCCGCACGGGGGCCAACAGGGCCTCGAGTCGGCCCTTGTCCACTTTGGCTGCTCACCCGCCCGCGCTGGCGTACTGGGTGAGGCGGATCTCCTTGCTTGTGCCTAAGCTCACGCTGGGACCTCCAAGGCGCTCTCCAGCGCGGACGCGACGACCTCATCATCGCCGGGCTGCAGGGTGCGCACGTGCACGTGCACGAGATGGTCGTGCACGGTGGTGAAGACCGGCGGGCGGTGCGCGCGCAAGCGCGTCGCCAACTCTCCGGCCTCGATGTCTTTCGCCGCGAGCGTCACGGCCGCGCCGGGAAGCTCGACGGTCGGCAAGGAGCCCGCCCCCACCGCGTCGCCCGCCTTCTCGACGGCCAGCGTGACGGCGCCGCTCTGGACCGGCTTCGTCGAGCGGAGGCGCTCGGCCAGCGCCTCAGCGCCTTGAAGCAAGCCGTCCTGCTCCGCGGTCAGCATGCGGTAGGTCGGATGCGTCTCGCCCAGGCGATCCGCGTGGAGGAAGAGGCGCAGCGTCGCTTCCATGGCGATCAAGGTGAGCTTGCCGCAACGCACCGCGCGGAAGAGCGGATGCGCGCGCACGCGCGCCACGCACTCGCGGCTGCCGACCAGGATGCCCATCTGCGGACCGCCGATCAGCTTGTCGCCCGAGGCGGTGATGAGATCGACACCGGCATCGACGCTCTTGGAGATCAGCGGCTCTTCGCCGGGGAGGCCCTGCTGGTCGAGCGAGACGAGCGCCCCGCTGCCCAGGTCATCGACGACCTTCACACCGTAGGACGCACCCAGCGCGGTCAGCTCTTCGATGCTGACCTCGCTGTGGAAGCCCTCGACGCGGTAGTTGGACGTGTGCACGCGCATGATGAGCGCGGTCTTCTCCGTGATGGCGTTCTCGTAGTCGCGCAGATGCACGCGGTTGGTCGTGCCGACCTCGACCAGCGTCGCGCCGCTCTGGCGCATGACGTCGGGGATGCGGTACGCCCCGCCGATCTCGACGAGCTGCCCGCGCGCGACGATGACCTCGCGGCCCTCCGCCAACGCGGCGAGCGCGATCATGGTGGCCGCGGCGTTGTTGTTGACGACCGTCGCGGCTTCGCAGCCCGTGAGCTGCTGGAAGAGTGCTTCGAGGTGGCGTTCGCGAGGCGAGCGCTCGCCGAGCGCCGCGTCGGCGGCGAGCAGCTGGTAGCCGTGCGCCTCGGCGGCCAGGGCCTCGTGGGCCGCCGGCGGCATGGCGGCGCGGCCGAGGTTCGTGTGCAACACGACGCCCGTGGCGTTGACGACCCGGACGCAGCCGGGATCGCGCCGGCGCTCGATGCGGCGACGGGCGGCGGCGGTGATGACCTCGGGCGTACTCGACGTGGCGAAGACGACGGGGCCGATCGACCGGCTAAGCACCTTGGCGCGCAGGTCCGAGAGGGACTGGCGGATCTCGGTCAGCCACTCCTCCCGGGGCGCCATCTCGAGTTCGGCCGAGCCCAGCCCGTCGAGGATCCCATTCACGGGCGGCAGGGCGCGCAGGAGCGCCTGCGGATCGCCCGCGCCCTCCGGCGGGGTCGGGGCGGGCAGGGGCGCCCGCGGATCGGGGGCGGTCGGTTCAGGGGTGGCATCAGCGCTCATGGGCGGGGAAGGATACCGCGCGGGCGGTCGACGTCTCCGAAGCGTGGGAAGATTGACGGCAGGCAACCACCGGAGGGCCCATGGTCACGAGCCCCGATCGACGCACCTTCCGCGGCCTCCTGCAGACGCTGCCGGCGGCTCTGATGTTTCTCGCCGTCTGCCTGCCCGTGACGCTTCCCGGTGCCCTCCGCAGCGCGGAGGCAGACGAGCCTCCTTCGAAGGAGGACGCGAGGCCGGCAGCGACGCCGGCTTTCCCGGGCTCGAGGCTCGCCTTCACGGGCAGCGCAGGCTTCAAGGACCTCGGCTCGCTGGGCCAGGAGGACTTCCGCTTCGATCTGAAGGTGACGAATCCGCTCCAGGAGGCCGTCACGATCCGCCGCGGCAACCTGCTGCTCTGCCACCGCGGCGGCTGGCTCGTCCCGCTCGATCCCGAGGCCATCGACGGCAGCTTCTTCCGCGGTGAGATCAAGCTGAAGCCCGGCGAGACGCGCGTCGTGGCCGGGCAGAAGTACCGCGCCACCACACCCGCCACCCACGCGATCCTCTCGCTGGAAGCCAGCGACGGGGTCGCGCAGGTGTCGATCCCGATCCAGCGCGAGGGCTTCGCGAAGCCGAGCGCGTGCGCGCCCCTGCACCCGCTCGGTGTTGGCGTGGTGGGACCGCTCGAGGCGCTGCCGTTCTCGGACGGCAAGGTCTCGCTGCTCCTGATCGGCCAGCACCAGGTGCTCGGCGGCGCGAAGCCCACGGATGTCGTCACGACGGTCTCGGTCGGCAGCGACAAGGGATCGATGGATCCCGTCACGTGGAAGGGCCTGGACGCGAAGGGCGACCTGCGCGCGCTCTGGCCCTTCGCCAAGCGCATCCAGGTGTTCGACGGCTTCGCGGCCGGACGCGTCCGGCTGACGTCGCAGGCCGTCGTCGATGGCCGCAAGGTCTCCTTCACGTCCTCGTGGGCCGTCCAGGCCGTCAAGCCCTTGGTCGTGCGCGCACCCGTACTCGGCACGTGGCAGCTGAGCAACGGCCCGGGGCAGACCGACGTGCATGACCACTACGTCAGCCCACAGTACCGCTACGCCTACGACATGGTCGTCCTCAAGGGGGGCCGTACGCACGCCGGAGACCCCCACAGCAACGACGCCTACTTCGCGTGGAACCGCTCCATCCGCGCCGTCGCCGACGGCGAGGTCGTAGACGTATGCGACCGCGAGCGCGACAACCCCGGCTACCGGGGCTCGCTCTCGACCTGCTACAACAACCGCGTCGTCATCAAGCACGCGAACGGGCTCTACACGGCCTACCTGCACATCCGCCAGCGCAGCGTCGCGCAGGGCCTGCACCTGGGCTCGGTCGTGCGCGCCGGGCAGGTGATCGCCCGCGTGGGCAACAGCGGCGACTCCTCGGAGCCGCATCTGCACTTCATGGCGTTCCGCATCGACAAGGCCGGGCGCATGGTCTCGGTGCCGGTCGGCTTCAGCAACGCGTGGCACGACGCGAAGGCCACGCTGGGCGTCGTCGGCGTTCCGCTGGGCGGCAAGATCTACCACTTCCGCAACAAGTAGCGCGGACACGTAGCTTCGAGAGGGTGAGCGCACGCCGCGCGTAGCTCCACGGCCAATCCACCGACTCTCCACAGAGCCCGGTTCGTCGCGGGTTCGGAGGGTCCGCCCGCGCTGCTAGATTGCGTCGCTCACCCGAGTTCCGGAGACGACGTGGCCAAGACGTCCGCCATGGATCAGTACGCCGACGCGAAGAAGCGCTACCCCGACGCGGTGCTCTTCTTCCGCATGGGCGACTTCTACGAGATGTTCCACGACGACGCGAAGCTCGTGTCGAAGGAGCTGGGGCTCACGCTGACGGCGCGCGACAAGGAGCGCAAGGTGCCCATGGCCGGCGTCCCCGTGAAGGCGGCCGACGCCTACCTCCAGCGCCTGCTCGCGCGCGGCCACAAGGTCGCGATCTGCGAGCAGACAAGCGACCCCAAGCTGACGAAGGGTCTGCTCGAACGCGACGTCGTGCGTGTGCTCACGCCCGGCACGCTCACCGAGGACGAGTCGCTCGACCCGCGCGAGAGCAACTTCCTGCTCGCCGTCTGCCCGCCGCCGAAGAAGAGCCGCAAGCGCCGCGTCGGCCTGGCGTGGGTCGACCTCTCGACCGGTCGCTTCCTGGTGTCTGAGCCCTCCATCGACGCGCTGCTCGATGAGCTCGCGCGCATCCAGCCGGCCGAAGTCCTGCTGCCCGAGAACGAGCTCGGCATGGAGCTCGGTGCTGAGATCGCCGTCCAGCAGCGCACGATCGTCACCTACGTGCCGCCGTGGAGCACGGAGGCCGAGTCCGGCGTGCGTGCCCTGAAGGAGCACTTCAAGGTCGGCAGCCTGACCGGCTTCGGCATGGAGCGCATGACGGCGGCGCAGGGCGCGGCGGGCGCCGTGCTCGAGTACTTGCGCGAGACGCAGCTGACCTCGCTCGGTCACGTCACGCGCATCGAGCGTCACGATGCCGAGGGCGCGTTGATCCTCGGCCAGACCACGCGGCGCCGCCTCGACCTCGTGCAGCGCAGCGACGGCTCGCGCGACATGACCCTCGTCAGCGTGCTCGACCGCACCAAGACCGCCATGGGCGGCCGCATGATGCGCGACTGGATCCTCGCGCCGCTCACCAACCGCGCGATCATCGAGCGCCGCCACGACGGCGTCGAGGAGTTCGTGAAGGACGGCTTCCTGCGCCGCGACGTTCGCGACGTGCTCGCGAACGTGCGCGACGTCGAGCGCATCCTCGCGCGTGTCGCGGTCAATCGCGCCAATGCACGCGATCTGCTGAGCCTCTCACAGAGCCTCGAGTCGCTTCCGCCGCTGAAAAGCCTCATGGCCGACGTCTACAGCAAGACGCTGGCCGACCTGCGCGACCGCATCCACTGCTTCGAGGAGCTCACCACGCTGCTCGCGCGCGCCCTGATCGACAATCCCCCCACCGGGGTGACCGAGGGCGGCATGATCCGCGCCGGCTACGACCCGAAGCTCGACGAGCTGCGTGATCTCAGCCGCAACGCCAAGGACTGGATCGCCAACTACCAGGCCCAGGAAGCCGAACGCACCGGCATCCCGAAGCTCAAGGTCGGCTTCAACCGCGTGTTCGGCTACTACCTCGAGGTCACGCACGCCCACAAGGACAAGGTGCCCGAGGACTACGTCCGCAAGCAGACGCTCACGAACGCCGAACGCTACGTCACCCCTGAGCTCGACGAGTACGAGAAGAAGGTGCTCCGCGCCGACGAGAAGGCGCGTGATCTCGAGTACAGCATCTTCGGCGTGCTGCGTGAGACGACCGCCGAGCAGATCCCCGGCCTGCAGGCCACCGCCGCGGTGCTCGCGGAGATCGACGTCCTCGCCTCGCTGGCCGAAGCCGCCGCGGCCAACGACTACGTGAGGCCTGAGCTGCTCGACGACCGCACGCTCGAGCTGCGCGACGCGCGCCACCCCGTCGTGGAGTCGGCGCTGCAGGATGGCGAGCGCTTCGTGCCCAACGACACGGAGCTCGACGGCGACAAGCGCATCGCGCTCATCACCGGCCCCAACATGGCCGGCAAGAGCACCTACATCCGCCAGACGGCCATCGTGGTGCTCATGGCGCAGATGGGCTCGTTCGTGCCCGCGTCGAAGGCGCGCATCGGCATCTGCGATCGCTTGTTCACACGCGTCGGCGCCGAGGACGACCTCGCGCGCGGGCAGTCGACGTTCATGGTCGAGATGAGCGAGGCGGCCTACATCCTCAACCACGCTACGAGCAAGAGCCTGGTGATCCTCGACGAGGTCGGCCGCGGCACGAGCACGTTCGACGGCATCGCCATCGCCTGGGCGCTGACGGAGTACCTCTCCGAAGTGACCGGTGCGCGGACGCTCTTCGCCACGCACTATGCCGAGCTGACGCGCCTCTCCGACGAGCTGACGTCGGTCAAGAACCTCAACGTGGCGGTGCGCGAGTGGGGCGACTCGATCGTGTTCCTCCGGCGCATCCAACCGGGTGCCACCGATCGCTCCTACGGCATCCACGTCGCGCGGCTGGCAGGCGTCCCGGAGGCGGTGGTCGAGCGCGCGCGCGGCATCCTCAAGGGCCTCGAGGGCGACCGCGACGGCTCGGTGGACCGCATCACCTTCGGCGACGCGCCCGCACCCACGGCGCATGACCCGCAGTTGGGCCTGTTCGCGCCTGCCGCGCCCAACCCGGTGGTCGATGAGCTGGCGGGCCTGGACGTCGACAACATGACGCCGGTCGAGGCGCTCACGAAGCTCGCGGAGCTGCGCAAGCGCGCGCGGCGGGGCTAGGTGAGCCGGGCTACTTGCCCGGATCGGTCTTGGGCGTGTCGGACTTCGGAGCGTCGGCCTTGGGGGCGTCCGACTTCGGGACCTCTTCGGGGTTGGTGCCGGGCTTCGCGTCCGGCGGGCCCTTCTTCGTGTCGTCCTTCTTGGCTTCGACCTTCTTCGGCATCGGCGGCTTCTGCATGGCGCGCTTGGTGAGCATCTGCGCGTCCGGCGCGTGCGTGAAGGGCTTGAGCTTCAGCTTGTCGCTCGCTTCGAAGACGACCGACATCGAGAGGTCCTTCGAGCCCTCGAGGATCTTGTCGTAGGTCACGTTCCAGGAGATCTCGTTCTTGTCCTCGGCCTTGACGCCGTTGTGCTCGAGGATCTTGGTCGGCAGGGTGAGCACGACCTTGATGTCGAGCGTCTTGACCTGCTCCTGCACCATCGTCAGGACGGTCGTCGGATCCATGCCGCCCATCGCCTGGGGGTCCGCGCCGGAGAGCGAGTTCTTCAGCGTGAGCTTCCACGCGCCCTTGGGGGCCTTCTCGCTCTTCTCGACGCGCGAGAGCGTGACGGCCGACGAGAAGAACGCGCCGCCCTTCGCCGCGGCCTCGAGGGTCGTGAACTTGGCCTCGATCGTCGTGGTGCGGAGGTCCTTCTCGACGCTCTCCTTCGCGCTGGTGATCTCGTAGCCCTTCGCCTTGGCGGCGGCCTTCTTGAACCAGATGGGCGAGACTGCGTTCGGGACGTCCTCGGGCTTGAGGTTCGCCGACTCGGCCGGGTCCTTGCCCTGGAACGAGTCGTACATGCCCATGAGCTCGCGCATCTTGTCGAGCTGGATGACGTAGCTGGACACGATGGTGCCGCTGCCGTCTTCCTTGATCGTGATGACGTCCTTGGACTTGTTGCAGCCGATGAGCGGCAGGGCAAGGAGCGCGGCGAGAGCGAGAACGAAGAGACGGCGCATGCGGAGACTCCTGGAGGGCAGGGCCTCAGAGGATACGCGAGGCAGCGGGCCTACCTCTCGCTACGCGCGAGCCACGTGAGGAGGTTGCCGCCCAGGGCGCCGCGGATCGCCTTGCGCTGCTTGCTGCCGGGAAGATCCCAGCCGGCAGGCTGCTTCTTGGTCCAGGCCGCCAATCGGTCGAGCGGATACCGACCGAGTACGACGGGTATGGCGGGGCCGTCAACATCAGGAGCCGTCAGCTGGAGCGCATCAGGCGCACCGAGCACGACAGGCAACACCGAAGGGCCGAGGAGCCTCTGCGAGGCCCCTAGCTTCACCCATGCGTGCAGCGTGCCGCTGTAGGTGGCGGGCATGGTGCCCAAAGCCTTGCGCGCCGCTGGCCAGTGTTCGGTGGCAAGCCCGCTCAGATCAGGAAGCACGCCGGCCTGCCGACAGGCAGCGATCACCGCTGCCACGTCACCGGTCGCATGCTTGTCATCCGTGCACGACCGCCAGGGCATCAGGAGTCGATACCCGATCTTCGCGAGGGAAGAGAGGCTTGCGGGGGCCTTGCTGGCGACGCCCGCGCAACACGCGGCAGGAAGGAGTACGAACTTCCCTTGGTTCCACGCGTGCCCGACGTCCGCAGCTCGACGTGCAAGCACGTACGGTGATCCCTTCTGGCTCGCGAGGTGCTCAAGGGCCGTCCAGGCGGCTGCCGGATCTTCGGACTCAGGCACGCGGACGACCACGCCCGCAAGCCCCTCGGCCCGCCCATGCTCATCCAAGTCGAACTCATGGAATGCCTTGAGCTTCTTGTCGTAGGTCTGAAGCTTCCCTTGCGCGTGCCAGGCGAGCCCAAGCCTCGGCCCCTCGTTCAGCAGGTACTCCGCCATGCCGTTCGGGTCCGCCAACGGCTTCTCGTACGTCGCAAGCTTCACGAGGATCGAGCCGACGACACGTGCTGCCGCCTCGAGGCACGCGGCCTTGATGATCTCGGTGTCGTCCTTCGGCGTGTGGTAGTGCGGGTGCTTGCCCTTGGTCGAGATCGCGAACGACGGGATGCCGCGCTCGTGGAAGGGCCAGTGGTCGCTGAACGGTCCCGTGCGCAAGCCGAAGCTCGTCTGCTTCTTCACGCTCGCGGGAAGCAGCTTCTCGATCAGCGCCTGCATCGTGGGGTAGCTGCCGCCGCCGTTCACCGCGACGACGGGCTCACCCTGGCCCATCATGTCCATGTTGAGCACGGCCACGATCTCACCCTGGAACGGGTAACGCGCGGCGAGCGCCTTGCTGCCCCACAGCCCCTGCTCCTCGGCTCCGAAGCCGCAGAAGATCACCGTGCGCTTCGGGCGGAAGCGGTTCGCCGTGAGGATGTCAGCCAGGTGGATCATGACGGCCGTGCCCGAGGCGTTGTCGTCCGCGCCGTTGAACACCTGCCCGTCGGGGCCGACGCCCAGGTGATCCATGTGGGCACCCACCAAGATGATCTCGTCCTTGAGATCGGGGTCGCGCCCCTTGATGGAGCCGAGCGCATTGTGGCCCTTGGCACGCGGCACGTAGTCCGCGTGGACCTCCATCTGGATCTTCACGCCTGTCGCGAAGCCCTTGCCGGGCTTGCCCTCGTCGCGGCTCTTCTTGAGTGCGGCGAGCGTCGTCTTCTGCCCAGCGAAGATGGTGTCGGCCACCTTGCCCGACATCCACAGCGCGGGCAGCTTGCCGCGGCGGAAGCGGTTCTGGATGGTGCCGGTCGAGGCGGCCTCGCCCTGCACGAGCAGGAAGCCCGCGGCCCCCTTGTCGGCGGCGGTCGCGGACTTGTAGCCGATGTAGCCCTCGGTCTTGAACTCGGACGCGCGCGCCTTGGGCGCACCGCGGATCGCGATGACGATCTTGCCCTTCACGTCGAGGCCGGCGTAGTCGTCCCAGCCCGCGTCAGCCCGCGCGATGCCGTAGCCGACGAAGATCGCTTCGGCTTCCACCGTGCCGCTGCCGGAGTAGTTGAGGTCGAAGTAGTCCGTGCCGTAGGCGAGCGCCTTGCCGGCGATCTTCAGCTCGATCGGCGCCTTCGTGTTGCTCGCAGCGAAGCCGAAGGGTTCGAGATAGGTGCCTCCGGCGTCCGACGGGTGCAGGCCGAACTCGCTCATCTTGGCGAGCATCCAGTTCTCGACGAGCGAGCCGCCCTCGAAGGCGGTCTTGCGGCCCTTCATCTTGTCGTCGGCGAGCTCGGCGACGAGCTCAAGCGCCTTCGCACCCGAGAGCCCCGCGAGTTCCTCCTTGAGCTGCGCGTCGTCCTCACCGGCGACGGCGAGCGGCGTCCACAGGAGCGCGAGAGCCAAGAGCAGGCAGAGGGGGATTCGCATCATGCGTCCTTCCGGAACCTGAGAAAGTGAATGCTGCGGCCCATGGCGCGCCAGCGCTCCTCGAACACCGTCGGACGGTCGCCGGCCACGCCGCCTTCGCCGGGCGCCGCGCCGTCCACGGGCACGAGACCGCCCGCTTCCGCGAACGCTTCACGGATCTCGGCGACGTAGTCGTCGGAGTCCGTCGCGAGATCGATGCGGCCGTCCGCGGAGAGCGCGTCACGCAGGGAACCGACGAACTCGGGCGTCATCAACCGGTAGCGCGCATGATGCGCCTTCGGCCACGGATCCGGGAAGTAGATGTGGAAGGCGTGGACGCGGCCGGGCGTGAGGAAGGGGCCGACGAGATCGCCGGCGGGCCGCCAGATCCACCGCAGGTTGGGCATCGGCTTCCCGCGGCGCTCGAGCCGGCGGATCGCCCGGTGGACGCGCTTGCGGCTGTACTCGATGCCCAGCCAGTTGCGATCGGGGCGCTCCACGGCGCACTCGTAGAGGAAGTCGTCGTCGCCGCAGCCGATCTCGACCTCGAGCGGCAGGCTCGGATCCTCGAAGGACGGGCCGGCCCCTCCGCCGAGGAGCCAGTCTTCCCACGTGGTCTCGTAGGGGCGGAGAATGACGGACGATCGCATGGGAGGCAGAGCCTACCCGAGGCGGCGGCCGCCAGTCCCCGAGAGCGCGTCGCTCGCGGCTCTAGCCCTGCCGGGCCCGCCGGCCGCCTAGCGCACGGTCAGCGTGGTGCTTCTAGCCCTGCCGGGCGTCTGTGCGCCCGGCCATTCAACGCGCTCGCCTGTGCTTGAGGTCCGCGATCGGAGCGTCGAAGGCCCGCAGGGCCAGCTCGACGCGGTTGCGCACACGGCACTTCGTGAAGACGGACATCAGCACGTTCTTCACCGTCTTCTCGACGATGCCGAGCTTGCCGGCCACTTCAGCGTTCGTGTGGCCCCGGGCTACGCCCGCGGCGACCTGCGCCTCGCGCAGCGTCAGGCCGAAACGCGACTGCAGGCGCCGCACCGAGGGCTCAGCCCACGGAATCTGCGACTGCGTACGCAGCACGATGTGCGGGACGTGGTCGCGCACCGTCGACTCGACGGAGATGCGGAGGCGGCATTCCGCCTCGTCCGGGTAGTAGATGTCGGCCGACGCCGGGCCCCGCTGGCTCCGCATGCGGTCGATGAACGTCTCGAGCCAGTGGTCGACAGTGGCAGGGAGCAATCCGTCGCGCCCCCGCGGTGTGCCGTCACGCAGCATGTTGCCGGCGGCGGTGTTGCTGTACAGCACCCTCCGATCGGCTGAGAGAAGTGCTACGCCTCGATCGGGGTCGGAATCCAGAAGATCCTTCCCGATCGCCACCAGGTCTCGTTCTGTGAGCATATGGCTGCTTGCCGTGCTTTGAATCACGGATCGTCGCTCCAGTCTGGTGCCGCCCCCGTTGCCGCAAGCCTAAAGCCCCGCTTGCTGCTCCTATTGACGGGCCCAGGGGTCCCCGTGTTCCGGATTAATCGTGGCAACAGTTCATTCGTTGCGCCCGGACGCGGGCGTGGACTCCGCGGTCGTAACAACGTTCCGGGGGACCCAGAGCAGCAGCAGAATCGCGGCGATGACGCCCAAGACGGCCACGGTCACGAAAACGGGTCCGTAGCCGGTCACGGGGATGATCCACGCGTCCGTGACGAGCGGCACGATGCCCTGGACAGGCATCAGCAGCGCGACGGCGATGCCGATCGGCGCCGTGCCGTCCCGGCTAGGCGTCAGGCGCATGACCTCCGGGGCTCGGCAGGTCGCGAACGCCATCATGTAGACGCCGACGCCACCGGAGGCGATGTCGTACGCCAGGTGGCTACCGCCGCACGCTGCGGCGAGGGCACCCGCGGAACCACAGCACAGACCGACGGCCATCCAGGTGCGGGGCCGGACGGCCGCGCCGGTCCAGGCGATCAATCCGCTCATGCTGAGCTGCGCCACGGCGCCGACAGCTACCCAGTGGCCCGACCAGTGATTCGCGAAGCCGTCCGCCTGGATGGCGGCGTCGGCGTAGAACGCAAGCGTCAGCAACACCGTGACGCCAACCGCGTCGGCCGCGATGAAGCGCCGAAGCACCGGATGGTCCCGCAAGGCATGGACGAGGCTGCGCAGGTACGCGGGGAAGCTCGCGCGCGGCGGTCTCTCTCTGGGGGTCTCGACGATCCAGAGGAACGGGAACGATCCGATCACGCCGGCCAGACCCGCGATGCCGAACAAGAGCGTCCACTTGTCCGCAGGCGCCCATGACGTGGCCAGGACCTGGCTCGCGATGGCTTCCCCCGCGAACATGCCGGCCACCTTGTTGGCGAAGAAGCTGAGGCCGAGGACGCGCGCTTGCGTTCCCGCCGGAAACAGCTCCCCCACGAGCGCCAACCAGCCCGGGATCAAGAGGCCCACCGAGACGAAGAAGAGCGTGTTCGCGACCAGGTACGCGACGCAGGTCGTCGCTGGGTCCGGGCTGAGGTGGATCAGGATGGCCATCAGGAAGAGCGCGCCGGCGCCAGCAAGGTGACCCCAGAACACGAAGGCGCGCTTGTGCCGCATCGGCTCGACCCAGAACGCAGCGAGCAGCAGCGGGATGCCCAGACCGAACGAGGCGAGGAACCACGTGAGCCCCACGAAGCCGGATGGGCCTTGAAAGTCGTCACGGAAGGCGGCCACCATCGCGCCGTCGACGGTGAGCGCCCACGCAAGGCCCCAAAAGACCTCACCGACGACGTAGGCGAGGGTGTTCCTGGCAGGGGGCGAGAGGCGCGGCACCGGCTGGGTATACGCGGGCCGGGGTCGTGGGAGGAAGCCCCGCACCGGGTCGCCGTCCCTGTCGCCCCCAACCCGGTCGCGGGAGGGCCATGAAGAAAGGCCGCCGCTCGTAAACGAGCGACGGCCTCTGCCGCTGGTAGCGGGGGCGGGAGTCGAACCCGCAGAGCGTTGCGCCGCGCTGCGGCTCCGCCCTGCGGAACTCGCGCCGTTCTTCAGGGGGGTCTATGTAGACCCCCCTACGCTCGCGCGGCCTGCGGCCGACGCGAGCTACCCCCCAACCCGGTCGCGGGAGGGCCATGAAAAAAGGCCGCCGCTCGTAAACGAGCGACGGCCTCTGCCGCTGGTAGCGGGGGCGGGAGTCGAACCCGCGACCTCCAGGTTATGAGCCTGACGAGATACCACTTCTCCACCCCGCGTCGCGTGGCGGCCGGGAGAGACTACACGTTCCAAGGGGGCGTCCAAGCGAATGCGCGGAGATCCCCAGCAGTCAGTCTTGAATGGGTGAGATGTACCGCGACAGCTTCTCAGAGCCCGGCTGGGTGCGCTTCCTGCGCATCTTCTCCGCCTCCTTCAGGCTGGGGCGGTTCTTCCGTGTCGAGGTCCGGGTCTTCTACGTCGCCCTGATCGTGATGCCTCTGATCCTGCTGCGCGCGGCCGAGGGGCTGCCCTTCGTCCAGGGCGCGACCTACATCGCGCTGATCACCGTCGGCATCTACGTCGTGATCTGGACGCACGAGATGGGCCACATCGTGGCCGGCCGGCGCTACGGCGTGGAGACGCCACGGATCACGCTCTCGCCGCTCGGCGGGCTCGCCCACATGAGCTCGGCGCCGCCCAACGCCAAGAAAGAGATCGTGATCGCCCTCGCCGGCCCCGCGGTGCACCTCCTGTGGCTCGCGGTGTTCTTCCCGCTCTCGCTCGTCGTCGACTACGGCGACTTCAGGCCCGCGGGTTGGGATCTCGATCCCGCCTACCAGTTCATCGAGACGATGGTCTACATCAACCTCTGGATGGCGCTCTTCAATCTGCTGCCGTTCTTCCCGCTCGACGGCGGGCGCGTCTTCCGCGGCATCCTCGCCGGGCGCATGCACCCCAATCGCGCCACGCTGATCGCGGCCAAGGTAGGCATGTTCGGCGGAGTCGCGTTCATCATCGTCGGCATCGTGCTCTGGGTGACGCCGCCGGAGGACTACTGGGGCATCATCCTGATCCTGATCGGCATCTCCGGCCTGCAGGCGTGCAAGCAGGAACGCATGGCCGCGCTGCACAGCCCCGGGCCCTACATGGAGTCCGACCCGCGCCAGCCGTGGCAAGCCGACCCGGAAGCTTGGAAGCACGGTGCGGACGACGCCGAGGCGGCCTCCAAGCGCGCCGCGCGCAGGGCCGAGAAGGAGGCCGAGAAGCAGCGCAAGGACGCCGATGCCGATGCGGCGCTGGACGAGGAAGTCGACCGCGTCCTGGACCGGCTCAACGAGGTCGGGCTGGACGGCCTCACCGCCAAGGAACGCAAGATCCTCGATCGAGCCTCCAAGCGCCGCCGCGGCGAGTGACGCTCGCCACCGTTCGCGATTAGAGTGCGCGCCGCCTGGAAGCCCGCGGGCGGATAGCTCAGTTGGTTAGAGCACCTCGTTTACACCGAGGGGGTCAGGAGTTCGAGTCTCTTTGCGCCCACCATTCTTCGCTTCCGGAGGATGCAGATCGAAGATTGGTATTTGTTTTTTGAAGAGATTTTTTTGAAGCTTCGAATGGCAGTCCGTTTGGATATGATGAAGCTTTCTTTGTAGACTGCTCTTCTCTATACTCATAGAGAAGTAAAAAAATACTTATGGCTTTTCAGAGATCTTTTTTAGGATGGATTGTAGCGGCTTTAATGGCTTTTCCGATAGCTGCCTATGTCTTCACCCCATTTCTTGATGAATGGGTCTTAGAGCACAGCATAAAACGTCTCTGTGACGCAGTGACGGAGGAGTTTCATGCTGAGAGTTTGTCGTATGAATATCTGG
>JAJDEN010000061.1 GCA_029259775.1 Planctomycetota bacterium
ACCAACATCGCAACCGCCGGCATCAGCGCCGAAGTCGCCGGCAACGCCTCGAACCTGATTCAGAACATCAAGCCCGGATACATGCTCGGCGCCAAACCGCGCCTCCAGGCCGTCGGGCACGTCATCGGCGCATTCTCAGGCGCCATATTCTCCGTCCTGGTCTTCTACCCGCTGTTCCTGCGAAACAACCCCGCCGGTCTAATCAGCGAGGAGTACCCTTATCCCGCAGCGACTGTGTGGAAAGCCGTCGCCGAACTCCTCACCAAGGGACTCAGCGAGCTGCCGTCGTCCGCGCTCGTCGCCGTCGTCATCGGGGCCATCCTCGGCGTCGTGCTCGAAATCGTTCGCGTCCTCGCCAAGGGTAAGTTCCCGCTGTCGGCCGTCGGCATCGGGCTCGGCTTTGTGATCCCGTTTCAGATTTGCCTCTCGATGTTCATGGGTTCATTCGTGTTCTGGCTGATCGGCTGGAAATGGCCGAAACCCGAGCAGCGCATGAACGAGGTATACGTCCAAAACCAGGAGTCGATCTGTGCCGGCGTCATTGCCGGCGCCGCCCTGATCGGCGTGGGCGTCATGGCCCTGGAACTCTTCGTGCTCTAGCAGTCCGTGGCAAACGTGTGGCACCGGTTTTCAACCGGTGGAATCGAGGCGAAAAAGCCGGCTCTCAGCGCCCTTGCTGAGTTTCACGACGGACTGCCAACGCGACGACCGCCTGACGCGACGCAAGATCCACACCGTTGACGCTGACTCCGGAACGACCGCCGCCGAGATCGTTAACGGGGGGAAACCCGGCGAGATCGCCTGGTCACCCGACGGAAAACACCTCGCCATTCGCGCCGCCGAGGACATCCACGACCCCTCCCCGGGCAGACTCTGGGTCGCGTCGGCCACCGGCCGCGATTGGCACGACGCCCTCCCGAGCTACGTCGGTCACGTCCGAGCCATCGCATGGCTGGACAACGACACCATCATGTCCGTCGGCATCAGCGACCAAGTGTCAAAGTTTGGCACTACCGACATCCCCAACGAGATGCACCTCGTCCACTCCCGAACCCGGCCATGGGAGAACTGGGACCTCTTCCGCCGCTCCAGCCCCGTCACCGACGCCCCGCAAGGACGAACCCCGATCCTCATACTCGGTGGCAAGGACGACACCCGCGTCCACCCCCGCCAGTCCATGGAGTTGTATCGATACCTGAAGACCCTCGGAAACGTCCCCGTCCGCCTCGTCCGCTACCCCGGCGAAGGGCACGGAAACCGCAAGCCCGCCGCCCGCTACGATTACTCCTCGCGATTGATCCGCTGGATGCAGCACTACCTCGAGAACCCCGGAACCCGCACGGAAGCCCCCCCCGCACCAACTCGACTATGGTTTTCCCCTAGAGGAGAACTGACCTCGACCACAGCCCGAAGCACAAGCGCCGGGTCCAACGCCAACCGCGCCGCGCGCTTCAGGCGAACCCGACCGGCGATTCAAACCGCCAATACCGCGCATGGGCCGGCGGGAAATTGAACAACACCGTCCGCCGGCCGATCTGGTGCCGCCGAATGTGCGTGTCCATGATCGCGGAAACCTCCCGCATGCGCCGTCGCGTCTCGCCAAACGTCCCCAACATCCGCAGCCGGCGAAGCCCGACGTACTCGAAGTAGCTGAAGACCCCGCCCGGCTTGAGCACCGTTCGGATGAACTCCAGCACCGACTCAATCGCCGCCGGTGGCAGCGTCGTGAACGGCAGCCCCGCAACAACGAAGTCGTACTGCCGATCCCTATCCATGTCCTGCACGGCGCACTGGAACAGGTTGACGCGACCCTCTTCCCTCGCCTCCGCGAACTGCGGCTGCGTCAGAACATGACGCTCGAGATGCCGCACCAACTCCGGCTTGATCTCGCACACGTCCAACTCGTCGCCCGCGCCCAGTTCGTGCCCCAGATGAACCGTCACGGGCCCCGTCCCCGCGCCGACTTCCAGCACACGCGCCGGCTCCGCCCGAGCCTTGAACGGTTCGATCAGCGCCCGCGCAAGGAACCGCGAACTCGGTGCAACCGACCCAACCAGGTTCGGATCGGCCAGAAACGCCCGCAGAAACCCCCAACTCCCGCCACCGATGGTCGACCGCAAGGCCTCACTCGATCGTGTCTCGTCGATCCGCGACATAGCGCGCAAGTATCCACCCCCGCGGACGCGAACGCAAACCACCCGGCGACCGGATGGACGGACAACCGACCGAGCCGATACAATGCCAGTCGCACCGACCCAAAGGAGGTATCACGAAGTGATTACAATTCTGGCACTCACCGCGTGTACGCTGTCGACCGTCCAAGGCGATCCAACCGTCGCCGTAGAGTTCCGCGTATCCGTACCGGCCGGGACACCGAAGGACTCCGCGATCTACCTCTCCGGCAATCTCCCCGCCCTCGGCCACTGGCGCGCCGACGGCGTGAAACTGAAACGCCACGAGAACGGCCGCTTCCACACGACAGTCAGTCTGCCCGAAGGGTCGGCCGCGGAGTACAAGGTAACACGCGGATCGTGGGCAACCGTCGAAAAAAACACCGAGGGCGCCGAGATCGCCAACCGCACACTCAGCGTCTCAGTGCCGACAACGGTGGAAATCGAGGTCGCCCGCTGGGCCACGCCGTCCGCGGCTTCCGGCGCCCGCACGCCCACGCGAACGGGCAACATCAAGTTCCATCACGATTTCGCATCGCGTAATCTGAACAACAAACGCACCCTAATCGTGTACCTGCCGCCCGGCTACGAAGATGCCGCCCGACGATTTCCCGTCCTCTACATGCACGACGGCCAAAACATCTTCGACGCTTCCACCTGCTTCGCCGGCGCCGAATGGCAAGCCGACGAGCACGCTCAGCGTCTCATCACAGCGGGCCGCATCACCCCGATCATCATCGTCGGCATCTACAACAACGCCGACCGCAGCGACGAATACACCCCCAACCGCGACGACCGTTTCGGCGCCGGCGGCAAAGGACCGCTCTACGCGAAGTTCGTCGTCGACGAGGTCAAACCCTTCATCGACCGCACCTACCGCACGAAACCGGGGCGCGAACACACCGCCATCGCCGGATCATCCCTCGGCGGTCTGATCTCGCTCTACATCTGCGCGCAACACCCGGACACCTTCTCCAAGTGCGGAATAGTCTCGCCCGCGCTGATGTGGAACGACGGCCGACTCGTTCGAGACATCGAAGAGCGCGCCAGCTGGATCAAGCGCGTTCGCTTCTGGCTGGACATGGGAACCGCCGAGGGCAGCGACCTCGACAGCTTCAACGACGGCATCGCCAGGACGAGGCAACTCGCCGCCGTCTTCAAGGACAACGGCTTGACGGCCGAGCGCGACTACCGATACGTCGAAATCCCCGGCGGACACCACAACGAAAAAGACTGGGCGGCCCGCTTCGACCAGCTTCTTCTCTTCTTCTTCGCACCGGACTAGCGCCCGCTTGACCAGTCGCACTCGTAGACAACATGCCCCGAGGGAACCATCCCAAGGATACGGTAGGTTTCCATTGCAGTCGTGTTGTTCTGCTCCACGTACAGCCGCAGCCCGCGGACGTCGGGGCTGGACTTCGCCTCGGCCTCCACATGGTCGTACAGCGATCGGAAGACGCCCGTCCGGCGGTGGTCGGCGTGAACATAAACGCTCTGAAACCACCACAGCCACCCGTTCCGCCAGTCGGTCCACTCGAACGTGACCATGCACTGCCCGACCACGACACCGTCACGCTCGGCGACGAAGTAGTAGCAGATCGCCTCGTTCTGCAGAGCAAAGCGAACGCCCTCGGTCAGCGTGGCGTGATCGAGAATCTGGTTCTCCGTCCCCTCGGCCAGCGCGGCGTTGAACGCCACGATGGTCTCCAGATCAGATAACTCGGCCCTACGGATCCTGACTTCGTCACTCATCGCTTCACGGTCTCCTCGCGACCGCCGTAACGCGGCGATACCGCAACGAACGGCCGACCCATCAGCTTCTTGACCACGATCACCTCTCCCATGTCGTTCCCCTCCATCACATGCCCCACCCACTGGAGCGCGTAGCTCGCGACGATCAGCCCGACCGGCCTCCACCACAGATCCCACCGCCACGCGACCAACTGCCACGCCCCCAGCACCAACGCACCGATCAAGATCGGGACGCCGACGCCGTGCAGCACCCGGCTCACCGGGTGCTGATGCCGCTCCAGCCAGTTTTCGATCCAGCCCGTCATGCACCCCATCGTAGCCCGCCGAACTCATGTGGCCCAGCCGCCCCCGGCCGGGTGAATTGCCGCAACGTCCGCTGTCAAATTGGCACGCCGCAACCCGCTCTCACCGCTTTCCTGCCAAGCTGGCAGAAGCCGCATGGCCCATTCAGCAGAGCACTACGCCCATAACATTATATTTGTACGTGGTTTACGGAGAACATGCCTCAGACCCTGGTCTGGCGCTCGCCTTGCTCATCGTTTCAGCGAAACCGGTCCAGCCGGTGCGCGCCGGCTCCTCGCCGAAACGGCATCGCCGCGTGAGCGGACCAGATGGGCAAGTAATCGGTCGGAACGAAAACTCTGACCCAGATATAGGAGAGCATCTTCGATGGCGGTCAAGCAACTCACATACCAGGAAGAAGCACGCGAAGCACTGTGGAACGGTGTCGAGAAACTCGCGTCAGCCGTGAAGGCCACCCTCGGCCCGCGCGGACGAAACGCGGTCATCGACAAGGGATGGGGTGCGCCGACCGTCACTAAGGACGGCGTCACCGTCGCCGAGGAGGTGGACCTCGAGGACAAGTATGAGAACATGGGCGCCCAGCTGGTCAAGGAAGCGGCCAGCAAGACCAGTTCCGTAGCGGGCGATGGGACGACCACCGCGACCGTCCTCGCGGAAGCCATTTTCAAAGCCGGGCTACGAAACCTCGCTGCCGGCGCCAACGCCAATGAGCTGAACCGCGGCATCGAGAAGGCGGTCGGCAAGGTGATCGAGAAGCTCCGCGAGATGTCCCGCCCCGTCAAGATCGACAAGCGGGACGACATCGTCAACATCGGCAGCATCTCCGCCAACAATGATCGCTCCGTCGGCACCGTACTCGCCGACTGCTTCTCGCGCGTCGGCAAGGATGGCGTCATCACAGTCGAAGAGGGCAAGACCTCCGAGACGACCATCGAGGTCGTCGAGGGAATGCAGTTCGACCGCGGATTCCTCTCGCCGCACTTCGTCACCAACGAGGACGCCATGGAGTGCACCATGGAGAAAGCGTACGTCCTCATTCACGAAGACAAAATCAGCAGCGCCAAGAAGCTCATCCCGATCCTCGAAAAAGTCGCCAAAGCCAAACGCCCCCTGCTCATCATCGCTGAGGATGTCGAGGGTGAGGCGCTGCCCACACTGGTGGTCAACAAGCTCCGCGGGATCATCCAGATCTGCGCGGTCAAGGCGCCCGGGTACGGCGATCGCCGCAAGGCCATGCTCGAGGACATCGCCGTCCTCACCGGCGGCAACGCCGTCATGAAGGACATCGGAGTCGACATCGAGAGCATCAGCATCAGCGACCTCGGCCAAGCCAAGAAGATCCGCATCAACTCCGACAACACCACCATCATCGAAGGTGCCGGAGCCACGAAAGACATCCAGGGGCGCATCGGCCAGATCCGCAACGAGATCGAAAACACAACCAGCGACTACGACCGCGAGAAGCTTCAGGAGCGCCTGGCCAAGCTCGCCGGAGGCGTCGCCCAGATCAACGACGGAGCGTCCACCGAGACGGAACTCAAAGAGAAGAAGGCCCGCATCGAAGACGCACTGCACGCCACCCGCGCTGCCATCGAAGAGGGCGTGGTGGTCGGCGGCGGCGTAGCCCTGCTGCGTTGTGCCTCGGCGCTCGACGGCGTCCGCTGCAAGAGCGACGACGAGAAGACCGGCGTCGCCATCGTCCGCCAGGTGCTGCAGGCGCCGATCCGCGCGATTGCGCGCAATGCCGGTGTAGAGCCGGGTATCGTCGTCCACGAGGTCGAATCCAAGAGCGGCTCGTTCGGCTTTAACGCCGCGACGCTCGAGTACGGTGATCTGATCAAGGACGGCGTCATCGACCCGACCAAGGTCGTGCGCACCGCGTTGCAGAACGCCGCGTCGATCAGCACCTTGCTCCTCACCACCGAGGCCATCATCTCCGACATCCCCGAGGCCAAGCCGGAGATGCCCGGCGGCATGCCTGGCGGCGGCGGCGGCGGGATGCCCGGCATGGGCGGTATGCCCGGCATGGGCGGCATGGGTGGCATGGGCGGCTTTTAGGCATGCTTCAGGCGCCGCAGGCGCCTGAAGAACCGGCCCCACGCCTTGTCGCAAAGCGACGCGGCGCACACACCACGCGGGACGGCCTCATGGCCGTCCCGCTTGTGTGTTTTGGCGCTCCGCGCCAAAGGGCCTTGCCTCCCTTCTGCTAGGGGGGCTCTGCCCCGCATGCATCTACCGCGCGCGGAGGCGCGCGGCAGACCGGCACCACGGTTTGGCGCTTCGCGCCTCGCCGCATGGGCTACTCGGGACGCCCTCGGGCGTCCCGCTTGCCCAAGCCCGCGCCTCCGGCGCGGCCGTGCCTTGCCTAACCATCCCAGGGGGGCGCTGCCCCCCTGCGGCCAGGCGCCTCCGGCGCGGCCGCACCCCCCGAAGAGGCGTCTCGACAGTTCGATGCCGCGCGCGCGTGGCCGAGCAAGGGGGAAGGCCGCCGCCCAACGTGTCGGCGCGGAGAAAGCCCGGTTTCGTTGAGGGATCGGGCGCGCGAGCGGACACTCATGGGCAAGAGGAGCCCTCGTGCCGCTGGCTGAACTGATCGACACCTTCCGCGGACCGCTCGTCGGCTTGATCGCCGCCTGGGGCGCCTCGTGGGTCGACGCGAACGAGATCGCGCAAGACAGCTTCTCCGAGGCCTACCTCAGGCGGTCCGCCTGCCGCGGCGACTGGCGCGACCCCGCCGTGTTCGGCCCCTGGCTGCGCGGCGTCGCCCGCAACGTGCATCGCAACCGCGGCCGCGCCGATCGGCGCAGACGACTGCGCATCGTGGCCTCGGACAAGGTCGTGCAAGCGGCGGCGGCACCCATCGAAATGGCGGCCGCGACGGAACGCGTCCTCGCGCTGCGCGACGCCATCGAGCGTCTGCCTGCCAAGCAGCGCGCCGTCGTGCTCATGCACTACCTCGAGGAGACCCGCGTCGCCGATGTCGCCGCGCTGCTGGGCGTCACCGCGAAGGCCGTCGAAGGCCGGCTCTACCAAGCACGCCGCACCCTCACTCGGCTGCTCGGCGAGGCGCCCGCGCGCACCGAGGTCGGAAGGGTGCTGCTATGTCTCTGAACGACGCCTTCGGCAAGGAACTCCGCGACGCGATCCGTCCCTTGCGTCCCGACCCCACTGGCTTCGAGGCCGGTGTGCGGGACCGCATCGCCAAGGGGGAGGCCACGGCCGACGATCGCCAAGATCCGCCGCTGGAGCGTTCGTCGCTGCTCAGCACCGCCGCGTCGTTCATCCCCGTACCTCTCCTCATGGGGGGCAAGTTGGCTGCGACGACCGCGAAGTCGGGCACGGCCTCCACGGGTGCCAAGATCCTCGGCTACGCCGCGCTGCCCGCTGTCAGCGTGTTCCTCATGCTTGGCGCGTTTGTCTTCAGTCTTCTCAAGATCCGCGCCGCGAAGGTGACGCCGGGCGGGGACGACGAGGCGGTTCAGCTCGCCGTCCGCGCTTGGTGGCGGCGCCACTGGTGGATGGCCATTCCCTGCTACGCCGCCCTCATCTTCTTCCCCCTGTGGGGGGACGTGCGCTGGCTCTTCACCATGCTGCTCGTCTCCGCCGTCGCGCTCGCGCTTCTGCTTACAGCGTTCTCACGCGCCGGTCTCGCGACGCGGCAGGTGGTCGCGAACACCTGCTCCTTCGGCTTGATGCTCCTGGCGATCTGCCTGGGCGGGCCACGCGTCGGCCAGGACTCGATCCACCTCGTCGATCAGAAGCTTGTGCAGATCATCTTCTACGCCGGGCTCATCGTGGTCTCGCTCTTCGGGGTCGGAGCCAGGGTCCGAGCGAAGGAGCGCATCACCATCTACGTCGTCTACATCCCCTTCGTGATCCTGATCGGATGGATGTCGCTACCGCTGTGGCAGACCACGACCGCCGATGACGTGCACGAGTTCGTCGAGGGCTTCGACGAAGCCGAGTACGGCTCCGCGACGTGGAGCACCTACGCCATGATCGCGCGCTGGGCGCGCGAGAGCGGGCGCGAAATCGACTGGTCGAAGCCCCGCGCGCTGCTCGAAGAGACGCTCGGCGGACGCCAAGGCGCCTACACCTTGAATCACGCCATGCGCCTCGGGCTGATCGAGCCGGCCTCGTTCCACCGGTTGCGTGGGATCGAGAAGCGACGCCCGCGCATCTTCGATCCCAAGTACGCCGACCGTCCCCTCTCTGTGTACGGGGAGCAGGGGGAGTGGGCCATCCGGGTGCTGATGGCGCAGGGGCGTCTCACCGTCGCCGAGCGCGACTCTTTGGCGCACCGCGTCCAGCGATGGTTGGACGTCCTCGAGGACGACGACCACGACCTGCTGCAGGACATCGTGGGCGCCATCGACCTGCTTCGTGCGATCGAGCGTCCGATCGACGTCGACGCCTGGCGACCGCGTGTGCACGCCGCGCTCAAGGCATGCCACAGCCTGAAGGCCGGCGGGTTCGAGGTCGCCGGTGGCTTCCAGACCTACGACCGCGACTCGTGGGGTTCCTACGAGGGCACGTGGTGCGCCGTGCGCCTCATGAAGATCTTCGGCGTGCCCGAGGGGCTCGACCTGAACTGGGTGCGCTCGTTCCTCCGCCACGGCGGGCGCAAGAGCGGGGACCGTCGCTACCTGGCCGCCGTCACGAAGATGGAGCTCGAGTCGCTCCCCGAAGCGCGGTCCGTGACGTGGCTCGATTGGCTGCGCTACGAGCGCACGCTCTTCGCAGCGATCTTGCTCGTCCTGCTCTGCCTCTACGCCACGTTGCGCGCGCCGAAGGCAGCGCCAGCCGCCGCGGCGCCCGACGCCTCCTAGCGCAGGAAGGCCGTGTCCTCGCGCGTGATGTGCACGAGAGTGCTCCACACCTTCTCGACGACACTCACGATGTCGTCGCCCGTGTAGCGGAAGCCCAGGCGCCCGACGGGCTCCGCACCGAGTTCGAGGGCGCGCTCGCGCATGGCGTCGCGATGGACGTCCACCTCGATCGTGACCGGCATCTCGACCACGTACGGTTCGCCGACGTTGGCCATGCCCTCCATCGCCGCCAGCGTGATGAGGTGCGCCGCTGCGCCCAACTGCAGCGTCACGATCGCGGTGGGACCGAGCGTCTGCTTGACCTCGGCCAGGGCGACCCTGTCACCGAAGTCCTCGCGCATCTGCTCGCAGTAGTCGCTCGCGCCGCACGCCATCACGACGGGGATCCCGTAGTGGCCGAGGATCGCCATGTTGAGCATGGACTCGCTCGCGGGCTTGCCGTTGAGGCGGATCTCCGACACGACCATGCCGATCCAGGTGTGGGCCAGCAGACCGCCCGGCGTACCGGCGCGCGTGTGATGCCCGACGAGCATCGCCACGTCGAACGCGCCGTCGTCGAGCGCGCCGAGCTGCGCCAGCGGACGGTTGCCCGGCTGCGCGGGGCCCGTGAGCAGGCGCGCGCGATCGTCGAGGTGATCCAACAGGATGTTGCGCATCGTGCCGTGCCCGTCGGCGACGAGCACATCCGTCGCACCGCCGTTGAATGCGCCCTTCACGGCGGCGTTGACGTCGCTGGTGAGCCACTTGCGGGCGTACTGGTAGTCGTCCCCGCCGGGGAGGAGATGTTCACGGTGGCAGACGCCGGTGGCGCCTTCCATGTCGACGCTGATGAAGACCTTCATGGCGGCGGATTCTACGCGGCCGGGGCCCTCGGTGGGGGCGGCACGTAGACTGCCGCCATGAACCACGTGGACAGCCCCTCCGACGCGGCCCAGCGCCAGCTCGACGCCTACAACGCCCGCGACCTCGAGCCGTTCCTCGCCTGCTACGCCGAGGACTGCACGGTGCATGCGTTTCCGTCCGGCGAGGTGACGCTGAAAGGCCGCGAGGCCATGCGTACGCGCTACGGCAAGCTGTTCGAGGCGCATCCGGCGCTGCACTGCCGGCTGCTCTCACGCGTCGAGCATGAGTGCTTCGCGATCGATCACGAGCATGTCGAGGGCTTGCGCGAGGTCGAGGTCGTCCACGCCGTGGCCACCTACGAGGTGCGTGATGGGCTCATTCGCAACGTGTGGTTCCTGAAGGACGAGGCTGGTAGCTAGCCGCAGGCCGAACCGGCGCTGCCCGGCATGGGCCCAGCCTACGTGCCCTGGGCCCCGCGAGGCGGGTCGTGCTCGGGCGAGAAGGGCGAAACGCCTCGCTTCGGCTTCCGCTCAAGAGCTATGCTCGGCCGACGCTCTCGGGGAAGTGACGAGGTGGTCATGCGGCTCCTGTTTCCCCTTCTGACGATCTGCTTGCTGTGTGCGCCTGCCGCGGCGAAGGGCGGGCGCCCCGCACGCATGACGATGGCGCAGATCGCCGATGAGGTCCTCGTCGCATTCCAGGCGAAGGACGACGTCAAGCTCAAGGCCCTCGCCCACAAGCCTTCGCCCGACTCGTGGATCGTGGCGGAGGAGCTCATCCGGCGCGGCGAGATCGATGCCGGCATTGCTTATGCGCGGGCCGGGTTGAGGCCGGCGACGAAGGCCTTGGAGGGCTACATCACGTCCCGGCGCGGCGTGCCCAATCCGGAGGCCGGGCACGCGGAGTTGCTCAAGGCGCAGGCGGCGCTCGCGATGAAGTTGGTCGACAACGGCCTTGCCGCGCTGCCCTCGCCGCGCGCTGCGACCGACACCGTGACCGGCGTGCGCCTGGCGCACATGGAAGCGGAGTTGCACCGCGTGGTTTCACGGCACGCCGAATCGGCGCCCGCCTACGAACGCTCCGGGCTCGGCGCGGAGGCGATCGGCTGGCGGCATTGGGCGGGCCTGATGTTCGTCTACGCGGGCCGCTTCTACGCGATGGACAAGCAGCGCCAGAAGGCCGACGCGTGTTTCGAGCGCGGGCTGGAGCACTGCAAGGGCATCGAGTTCACCTATGGAGCGGCAGCGGCGCTCATGTCGATGGCCGAGGCCGCCCGGGCTGATCACCGTGTGCTGGAAGCGATCGGCTACTACGAGCGCGCCCTGCCCATGCTGTCGTCCACGAAGCAGCACGCTTCGGTGGCCATGACGCTCCAGAACCTAGGCATTGCGTACGACGATGTCGGCAACTTCCGTCGCGCCGTCGAGTGCAACGAGCGCGCCCTGCCACTCTGGAGCAAGCTCGGCAACCTGGGCGAGTGGGCCGGCGTGCACATCAACATGGGCAGCGCGCAGACGAACCTCGGCAATTACACGAGCGCGATCCGGTGGTACGAGAAGGGGATCAAGGCGGCACGCGCGGCACGGAAGCCGCAGTACGAGGCCAACGGCTTGCTGAACATCGCGGGCACGTATTGGCACATTGGCAACCTGCCCCGAGCCCTGAGCTACACCGAGCAGGCCCTCGAGAAGATGAAGGCCGCGGGCCACCCCGGGTCGCTTGCCCGCGCGATGGCGGGCCTGGGCGTCCTCCGTTTCGACCTGGGCGACCACGAGGGTGGCTTGAGGATGTTGCAGTCGGCGCTTGTCCAGGCCGAGTTGCTCGACGATCCCAACCTCGAGGCCGGCACACTCAGCAACCTGGCCCGCGCACACTTCGCGCAAGGCGACTTCGTCAAGGCCGCCGAGATGTACGAGCGCGCGCGCGTGATCGCCGAGAAGCTTGCTGACGCCCCCCTCCAGACCACGTGTCTCAGTGCGGTCGGCCGCTGCCTCGTGCACCAGGGCAAGCCGCAGGAGGGCGTGCCGCTGCTCGAGCAGGCCGCACGCGAAGCGCGCCGGCTGCGCTACCCCGAGGCCCTCGTGTCGAGCCTCACTTCGCTGGTCCGGGTGCACCTGGCCGCCGGCAAGCCCGAGCGGGCGATGTTCCTCGCACGCGAGGCGCGCACCGTAGTCGAGCGCCTCATGGCAGGGCTGGGCGTGCACGACGCGCCGGGTGCTCGCGGCCGCTTCACGGGCCTGTTCACGGGCGGCGCCCTGGCCGCCGCGCGTATCGGCGACACGGCGGAGGCGCTGACGTTCCTCGAGACGGGCCGGGCGGGTGCGTTGCTCGACCTGTTGGGGGGGCGCCGCGCGCTGCGCTGGTCCGACGTGCCGGACGACCTTCGGCGGCTCGAGTCGGCGGCGCGCTTGCGCGAGACGGAAGCGCGCGCGGCCTACCAGGCGGCGCAGAAGCGACGAGACCTCAGGGCGTCCCAGGCCGCGGCGCGTGCGCTGGATGCCGCCCAAGTGCGTGTCGGCGAGGTGATGGCCAAGATCCTCGCCAAGGTCGGGCGGCGAACTTCGGCCCTCCTGGCTCCCCGCGCCGCCACCGTCGAGGAGATCCAGAAGCTGCTGAAGCCGGCGGACGCGCTGATCCTCTGGAGCGTGGGGGACGGCGTCTCGCTGGCGATCGTCCTGACGCCGAAGACGTCCAAGGTGCTCGAGCTGGGGCCTGCGGACGAGATCATGAAGGCCGTGGCCGCGGTGAACGCATCCGACGTCGACATCGACCCGAGCAAGGCGATCGCGACGGTCAAGAAGCTTATCGTCAAGCCACTGGCGCTCCCCAAGAGCGTCAAGCGTGTGCTGATCTCCCCGGAGTCCACGCTGAGCTACCTGCCGTATGCCCTGGTCTTCGATCAGGCGGTCGCCCTCACCCCGTCGGGCACGACGCAGGTGCAGCTGGCTCGCGATGGAGGCCACCGCGGCGACCGCGTGCTGGCGTTGGGGGACCCGGACTACGGCTCCGTCGACGCCGCTGCGCGCGAGGTCTACGTGCGTGGCGGCGATCTCTCCCCGTTGCCCGCGACGCGACCTGAGGCCAAGGCGGTGGGGGACACGGTGCTGCTCGGCGAGAAGGCCAGCGAAACGGGCCTGCGATCGGCCCTGACGGAGCGCGAGCGCTGGCGTGCGGTGCACTTCGCCTGCCACGGCTTCGTGAACGAGGAGCGCCCGCGGCTCTCCTCGCTCGCCCTGTCGCTCTCGGAGGGGCAGGACGGATTCCTCACGATGCAAGAGATCATGCGCATGGACATCCCTGCGGACCTGGCCACGCTCTCAGCGTGCGACACAGGCCACGGCGCCATCGTGAAGGGCGAGGGCCTCATGGGCCTGACGCGCGCATTCATGTACGCCGGCGCGCCGCGTGTTCTCTGCTCGCTGTGGAAGGTCGACGACGAGGCCACGGGCGCGCTGATGGTGAAGTTCTACGAGCTATGGAACCCGAAAGCCCCGGCGAAGGGCGCTGCGGCCACGAAGGGCGCGAAGCGGATGGGTGCTGCGACCGCGCTCCAGAAGGCGCAGGCCTACGTCCGGGCGAAGCCGAAGTGGGAGCATCCCTACTACTGGGCCGGCTGGGTGCTCTGGGGCCTGCCTGACTAGCCTGGGGTAGGCTCCGCGCCGACGTCCGTCCCAGGGAGAGCCTCGCGATGCAGTGGACCGTGTACCTCAGTGGCGAGATCCACAGCGACTGGCGCGAACAGATCCAGCACGGCGTCGAGGCCCTGGGCCTGCCGGTGACGCTGGTGGCGCCCGTCACCGACCACGAGGCGAGCGACAAGTGCGGCGTGCGCACCTTCGGCGACGAGGACCTGCGCTTCTGGGAAGACACGAAGGGCGCCGGCCTCAACGCGGTACGCACGCGCACCCTGATCGCGCGCGCTGACGTGGTCGTGGTGCGCTTCGGCGAGACGTTCCGCCAGTGGAACGCGGCCTTCGACGCCGGCTACGCCTCCGCGCTCGGCAAGAGCATCATTACGCTCCACCCTGAGAGCCTCGACCACGCCATGAAGGAGGTCGACCGCGCTGCATTGGCCGTCGCGCGCGAGCCCGCCCAGGTCGTCGAGGCGCTGCGGTACGTGATTCAAGGCACCCCGCCGGCGTAGGTCGCTACTTGTCCTCTTCGCGGTCGATGGGGTCGCGAGGATCGGTGCGCCAGAGATCGGCGCGCCACCAGTTGGCCCAGCGCAGCGCCACCGTGCGTGCGAGGGTCTCGTCCGTGGGGACCTTCGTGAGCTCCGGCGCGCGCCAGGCAAGGTCCATGAACCCATCCCGCCGGCGCAGCACGGCGTCGATCTCGGCGGCCCGGGAGCGCCCTTCGATCGTGTCGAGGCCGGGCGCCTCGTCGATCTTGGCGAACTCGCCCACGAGACGGCCGTCGATGTCGCCGTCGTGATCCGCGAAGAGCGCACGCGCTTCCTTCCGCACCTTGCCTCCGCGGTACAGGTCCTGGATCGCGCCTTCGACCTGCAGGACCAGATCCGGCTTTGTGTCCTTGGGCCACGCCACGCTCGCGAGGCGATCGTCGTAGAGCGTGTAGACCACGTCGCCGTCGGCCTCGATGGCGTCCGACTCGAGTTGGTCTACGCCTCCGTCGTCGTCCCCGTCGCCGCCGATGGACCAGACGCGGCCCTCGGCGTAGCGCAGCGGCTCACCGGAGTAGGGGCAGCGTGGGATTGATGGAAGGTAGGCGGGCACCAGGGCGGCCAGGCTCTCGGGGAACCGACCAAGCTCAGCCCTGTGTCGCGCGATGGCGACGGCGGCGCGCAGCAGGGCCGTGTGCATGTTCAACTCGGCGGCCCGCTGGTACACGGTGCCATGGAGGCCGTGGTAGTACGCCAGGAGAGGATTCGTGCCGCGCCTGAGTTTCGTGAACAGCGACGCGCACGCCTCGGTCCCGTCGCGTCCCGAGCGGTTACGGACCGCCTCCGTGAACGTTCGGCGCGTCGTTGTGTACTGCGTGAGCATGTCTGCTCCCAGCCGATCAACGTAGTACTGCTGCGTGCTCCCGTGTCGCTTGGCGTTCTCTTCCGCTTCCACCGGCTTCAGGCTCATGCGCTGCGTGAAACCCAGACGCATGAAGGCCTCATCGTTGCGCCAGGTATCGGTGATGTTGGGCGTGACGCGATCTAGCGTCGCCAACTCGTGGACCAGAATCGTTAGTCGTCGCGACGAGATGGGGCAGTGCGCGATGGCCCAGCGCAGTTGTCTCTGGCTTCTCCAGCCTGGGGAGATGCCAATCAGATAGTCCAGGAGCAGGCCATGACGGGCGAGGTCGAGTCCGACGAACCATGCGAGGACTGCATCATCGAGCGCATCTTCTTCGAAACCGCGGCGCAGGTGCACGCTGACGTGCGCTCCCGCTACGGGGCCCAGCGTCTGCCAAGGGCGGATGTACCTGGCGTCATCCTTGGATAGCGGGTGTCGCCCCAGGGGTTCCGGCGCCTTGAGCGGCATGGTCAGCGCCGGGCGCAGCAGTCGTAGCAGGCGGCGGGTCTTGGTGAGAAACGCCTGGATCTCCGCCGGGCGAGGGCGGCGGTAGGACGTCGGGTCGTTCAGCCAATCTGCGATCTCGCGCTCGCGCTCCGACAGGCTCCCAAACAGCGGCAACACGCGACCGTACAAGGCACCCGCGTCGCCCGCTGCGAGCGCAGGCCCGAGCGTCGGGCGGTGTGGGTCTCGCGCAAGATGCTCCGCGAGCATGCGCTCGGCGATGCGCTCGTTCTCCTCGAGCACACCGTGCGTCGGATCGACGCGGCGCCACGAGGCGCGCACGACCACGACGAGCAGCACACCTGCGATGCACACCAGCCCGGGAGCCCACGACCTCATCCAAGGAGCCTACCGGGGTATTCCGGGGCGGAGCTGCGATCCGGCGCGATCGATCCGTACATGCCCCGCGAGACCGCTTTGGTCCCGGAGCCACGCCATGCGCCACATCCTCCCGATCGCCCTCCGCCTCGCCGTCGCTACCGCCCTGGGATGGGTCATCGGCATGCTCTTCGGTGACCGCTACGGCGTCGGTGAGCGCTACTTCGAGTTCGATCCCGCCGTCCGCCAGGCCGCGGGCCTCACCGGCGCGGCCCTGGGCCTGATCGTCGGCGCACTCTCGGCCACGCCCTGGATTGGCGCTCGCGCCCACGGCGTGGCCTTCTTCCGGGGTGCCGTCGCCGGCGCCGCGACCTGCTGGCTGGGCCACCGCCTGGCCGGTGGCTTCTCCTACAAGCTCACGCTTGCGCTCCTGGCCTTCGGCCTCGTCGGCGGCGTGCTCGGTGCGATCGGTTCCCGTCGCGGTCACGCGCCGGCCGTCCGCCGGACGGCGGCAGGCGAGAGCCTGGGCACGATCGGCATGCGCGCGCTGAAGGGTGCGGGCATCGGCGTGGTCGCCGGCCTGCTCCTCGCGTTCGCCGTCGTCGGCACGGAGCCCCGCGACCTCGACATCCTGCTCTACGCCTACGCGCCGATCATGCTCGCGATCCTCGGCGTCGTCATCGGCGTGCTCGTCCCGTCAAAGCGCGCGCCGGTCTCTCAGCGCGCCGCGCGCGGCCGGTCGCTGGGCGCCCGCTGATCCGCGCTACTTCGGCAGCAGCTTCTCTCGAAGCGCCGCGAACGGGGGGGCCGCGAGCGCCTCCCTCATGTCCGGATCTTCGAAGTAGTCGAGAGCGTCCGTGCCCTCACGGACGGCGCGCTCGATCAGCGCGATCGCCTCCGCGGCCTTGCCGTGTGCCAGATGGATCAGCACGAGGTAGCGATGGTCCTCGTCACGCGTGCTCACTTCGGCCGCCAACGGACGCGCGTCGTCGAACTTCTTGAGGCGGATCAGCGCACGAAGCAACCGGTCTTCGACGTCCCAGAGCAAGGACTCCAGCGACTCGTTCTCGTCGTCCTCGGCCACGGCGGCACGGAGCAGAGGGAGCAGCGTGCGCTGTGCCTTGACGACGGCGTCGTCCTTGCCCTCGAACCGGTCGGCCTCGGCGGCATAGAACGCAAGGCGCCAACGGAGTTCGTCGGCGCCCATCTTGGGCGGATCTGTCCGGACGTGCGCCAGGTACGACCGCATCGTGTCCGCGTTCATGCTCCAGAGGAGCTCCTCGCCGATGTACGTGAAGGCATGTGCCTTCTGCGGCGTGCGCGTGTAGGCCTCGATCGGCGCACGAGCATCGAGCAGGGCGTCCATGACTGCGTCCACGTACACCTGCCGCGTGTCGGCATCATCCGGACGCTCACCCTCGGGAGCCGCGAGCATGGCATCGCGCCCGGCTTCGAAGCGATCCGCGGCCTCGCGGTACTTCTTCTCCAGGTAGAGCGCTTGCCCCTCGTAATGGAGGACGTCGTAGTGCTTGGGGCGCGCCGCCTGGAGGTATCCACCGAACAACCGCAGCAGCGCGACAGCGCCCTTCTCCAAGACGATGTCGGCGATCTCGCGGTGGCCGAGCACGGGGTCATCGAGCGAACCGAACCGCTTGCCGAGCTCGCTTCGCCTGGCGGCCGGCAGGCAGAGGGCGTAGTAGGCGAGCGTCTCGGGGTCTTTCGGAGCCCCGCGGACTGCGGGCGTGAGGACGCGCAGCGCCTCGGCCTTGCGGTCGAGGCCGTGCAGCGCGATCCCCATCTCCAACCCGGACTCCGGATCCGCGTCGAGCAGTGCCTCGTAGCGCTTCATCTCGCGCAGTGCCAGCCCGTGGCGGAACTCCAGGTTGTGGATGGTGCCGCGCATGAGATGAACGATCGGCGTGTCGCCCGGCAGCTCGGCGGCCGCATCGAGGTGCACCATGGCGGCGTCAAAGGAGCCGGTGGTCATCTCACACAGACCCAAGAGGGTCTGCAGAATCGCGGCCAGCGCATCCGGGAACACCACGGACTCGAGGGGCTTGAGCAGCAGAAGGGCTTCGGCGAACTTGCCCTCGCCCAGGAGCGCGTAACTCCGCGAGAACGCAGGCGCGTGCATCATCCAAGGCGCCAGGCCGCCGCTCACCCTCTCCAGGATCAGCATGCCCATGAAGGGGATCACGCGAACCCCGATGTCCAGGTGCTCGACGTCCGTGATCTTCCATGACGCATCGTTGCGTTGGAGGTACCAGCGCGCTCGCACCATTCCTCCGACCTCGTCCAGGAGCCAGAGGTAGAGCACGCGCGCGCCCTCGCTCTCGCCCTTGGTCACCGTGCGCACGCGGAAGGAGTCGAAGGCCGAGACGAGGCGCCCCTCCAGGATGGCGCGTATCAGGCCCCGCTCAGCCTGGCGCTTGAGGCGCTCGCGCCTGTCCGCCGGCACGAGGTTCATGTATCCGGCTGCCTCCAGCGCCGACGACATGGCATTGACGTCGAAGAGCGCGTGCAGGGCGTCATCGTCCGTGCCGGCCGCGGCTGCCTGGGCGCGTTTCACGAAGGCCGTGATGCTCGGGTCGATCTTGGTCGGCTTCTTCGGGGCCTCGTCCCCGGCGAGCGCGAGAGCGGGCAGCAACAGCGCGGTCAGAAGGAGGGCGAGGCGCAGCATGGCGGAGAGGATACGTGCATCGGCTGCGCGGCGGCGCAGGAGGATGAACCCGCTCGGGTCGCGGGCGTTTAGCATCGGCCCGTGACTTCGCTCCGTCCCCTCGTCTGGCTCAACGTCGTCGGCCTCACGCCGCGGCTGCTCGAGCATGCGCCGAACCTGAAGGCGCTGGCGAGCCAGGGTTGCGGCAAGCCCCTGGGCGGGATCGTCCCCGCCGTTACCTGCTCGGCGCAAGCCACGGCCCTGACGGGCTTGGCTCCGTCGGGCCACGGCATCGTCGGCAACGGCTGGTTCCATCGCGATACCGGTGAGGTGCGCTTCTGGCTTCAGAGCAACGCGCTCATCCAGGGCCAGACGATCTACGCCACCGCCAAGCAGCGCGCGGCAGAGCGCGGCGAGGCTTTCACCTGCGCCAAGATGTTCTGGTGGTTCAACCAGGGCGCGCCGGTCGACTGGTCGGTCACACCCAAGCCCTGGTACGGCGCCGACGGCTCGAAGGTGTTCGGCATCCACGGCAGCCCACCCGAGCTCTGCGACGAGCTCGAGTCCGCCTTGGGCGAGTTCCCGTTCCACAGCTTCTGGGGCCCGATGTCGGGGCTGCCGTCGAGCGACTGGATCGCGCGTGCGTCCGCGCAGGTCATCCGCACGAAGCGTCCGACGCTCACGATGGTCTACCTGCCGCATCTGGACTACGACCTCCAGCGCGTCGGGCCCGACACCCCCCAGACCGCGCAGCGCGTACGCGAGGTAGACGCGGCAGCCGGTGAGGTGCTGAAGGCCGCGGCCGACATCGGCGCTGAGGTCGTGGCGTTCTCCGAGTACGGCTTGCTGCCGGTGACGCGCGTCGAGTTGCCCAACCGCGTCCTGCGTGAAGCTGGCCTGCTCGAGGTGCGCGACGGCCCCTTCGGCGAGGTGCTCGACACCTTCCGCTCGCGCGCGTTTGCCGTGTGCGACCACCAGGTGGCCCACGTCTACGTGCGGGACGAAGCCGACCGCGAGAGGGTCGCAGCCCTCTTGGAGTCGCGCGAGGGCGTGGCGCGCGTGCTGGACGAGCGCGCGAAGGTCGCGATGGGGCTGGAGCATCCGCGCTCGGGCGACCTCGTGCTGCTCGCGCGCCCCGACGCCTGGTTCGCGTTTCCGTACTGGCTGGACGAGAAGCGCGCGCCGGACTTTGCGCGCACCGTCGACATCCACCGCAAGCCTGGCTACGACCCGTGCGAGCTGTTCTTCGACCCCAAGCTGCTGGCGCCCAAGCTCCGTGCGGGTCGCAAGCTGATCGCGAAGAAGCTCGGCTTCCGCTACCTGATGGATGTGGTGCCTCTCGATCCCACGCTCGTGAAGGGCAGCCATGGCCTGCTACCGATCGACGTGAACGAAGGGCCGGTGTTGATCACCTCCGAGGCGGCGGCCGGCGACACCATCGAGACGCTCGCCGACCTCAAGGCCCACGCGCTCACAGCCATGGGGCTATAGGCGGCGGCCAGGCACCGTCGCCTCGAAGCGTCAGACCTAATCGTCGGTGGGCGGACGCCCCGGTCGCGCGCGCCAGAGGAAGGCCGCGGCGAGGGTGGCCAAGGGGCCCCAGAGGAGGCAGAGGAGCCCCTGATCGGGGAAGAGGTAGAACGCCGCGGCGGTGAACGCGACAACCAGGCCTGCCCCAATCTGCAGGTCGCGCTTGAGCGCCGGCATGTGCTGGTCGAGCGCCTGCTCCTCGCGCGCCAGGTAGGCCTCGACCACGTCCTTCGCGCGGAGGGCGTCGGCGAAAGGGACCTTCACTGTGTGCGTAGCGGCGTCGGGCGAGCGCTCCCAGCGCACCCGAGCATTCGGGTGGCTGTGCGTCATCTCCGCTTCGATGCCGGCGTCGGAGAGCTGGGCGACGACGTCGTTCGCTTCGCTCAGGCTGCCTCGCAAGACCTTCTTCCAACGCGTGCTCATGACGAGACCCTACAGGTCGCCCAGTCGCTTCTCCAGCGCGTCGAGCTCGGTCACGTACTCGGGGAACTTCGCGACCGCGCGGGCTTCGTCGAACGTCATGAGCTGCACGTCGTCGTGCTCGTCGCAGAGCGTGACCGACTCCGCTGACGTGCCACGCGGCAGGACCGCGGCGATGCAGCGCTTGCGATAGACGTTGTTCGACATCATCGACTCGAACTCGTACCAGCGGCCTAGGTCGAAGAGGTCTTCGACGTGGCTGATGCAGAGCTCTTCTTCGATCTCGCGTAGGGCGGCCGCGCGCAACGTGGCGTCGTCGGGCTCGACCCGGCCCGACACGCCCTGCCAGAAGCCCCCACGCGCTTCGACCCGGCGGCACATGAGCAGGCGCCAGCCACCCTGCCCAGACGACGTCTCGTCCGTCGGCAGCACCAGCCAGATCTCGACGATCAGGCGCGGGTCCTCTGCCGTCCCGGCGCCGACCACGCCGCGGAGCGGGTGGTCGAGGACGTCCGTTGCGGCGCTGGAGGACGGCATGGTTAAGGGAAGATGCCCCGCTCGTCGTAGGCCTGCGCGACACGGTTGAGCGCGGCGATGCTCGTGGCCTCGCGGCGCGTGCAGCCGTAGTGGTTCATCGTCTGCGTGACGCGGTCGTAGGCGTCCGCGATGCGGCGCTTGAGCTTGTGACGGACCTCGTCGAGGTACCAGGTCTCGCCGCGACGGTTCTGGGTCCACTCGAAGAACGAGACGATCACACCGCCGGCGTTGGCCAGGATGTCCGGGATCATCTCGATGCCGTTCTCCGTGAGGATCTTGTCCGCGGCCATCGTGGTGGGGCCATTGGCGCCCTCCGCGATGATGCGGCACTTCATGTTCGGTGCATTGTCTGACGTCAACTGCCACTCGAGCGCGGCGGGGATGAAGATGTCGCACTCCGCGGTCCAGAAGTCCGCGGCGGACATCTCGTCGGCCTTGCCGTACCCCTTGACCCCGCCGTCTTGCTCTACGTAGCCAGCCAACTCGTTGGCGTCGATGCCCTTCTTGTTGCCGATGCTGCCGGTGTGGTCCTGCACGGCGACGAGCTTCGCGCCGTACTCGTCCTGGAGGATGCGCGCGGCGTAGCTGCCGACGTTGCCAAAGCCCTGCACCGCGACCGTGCAGTGCTGCAGGTCAACGCCGTTCTCCACGGCCCACGAGGCGATGTTGTAGACCGTGCCGCGGCCGGTTGCTTCGTCACGACCCAGCGATCCGCCGGAGGCGACGGTCTTGCCGGTGACCACGTGACGCGAGACGTTCTTGCTCGCGTACGCAATCGTGTTCATGTACGTGTCCATCATCCAGACCATCGTCTGGGCGTTGGTGCCCATGTCCGGCGCCGGGATGTCGTAGTCCGGGCCGATGTTGTTGCCGAGGGCGTGCGTGAAGCGACGCGTGACGCGCTCGAGCTCGGAGCGGCTCAACTGCGTCGGGTCGATCTGGATGCCGCCCTTGCCGCCGCCAAAAGGCAGGTCGGCGAGCGCGCACTTCCATGTCATCCAGGCCGCGAGCGCCTTGACCTCATCCAGATGCACCAACGGGCTGAAGCGCAAGCCGCCCTTGTAGCAGCCGAGGATGTTGTTGTGCTGGATGCGATAGCCCTTGGCCATCGTGGTCGAGCCGTCGTCCATGCGGACCGGGAAGTTGACGATGATCTCGTTCTTGGGCTGACTGAGGATGGCGCGGAGGGCCGGATTCAGATCCGTCATGTCCGCGGCGCGCTCGAACTGCGCGACGGCCATCTCGTAGAGGTTCTCGAACTCCTTCACCTCGATGGGCGCCGCCTTCGTCATCGGGGTGTCGGCGGCTTCCGGTGCCGGGGAGGAGGTCGCGGAGGTGTCCATGGCAGAGCCCTCATCTGCGCGCTGGCCGGCTCCGCAACAGGCAGGGCCGGACCCGCGGGCGAGGGCGACAGCGTATGCCTGCCCTGGCCCCGGTCCAGAAGCGATCCACCGTCATGGGGCCCCGATTCGGGCATACTGCGGAGCGGAGGAGCCGCCGTGGCCAAGCTGATCGTGCAGGACGTCGAGCACACCTACCTGGTGGACATCGAGCCGGCGGAATGCCTGGTCGTCGGGCGGGCCCACGCCTGCGACCTCCCGGTGACCGCCGAGCGCGCCTCGCGCCGCCACATGGAGGTCCGCGGGACCGGGACGGGCCACCTCGCTGTCGATCTCGATTCCACCAACGGCACCCTGCTGAACGGGGCACCCCTCGCCGGCGAGATCCCGCTGCAGGACGGCGACGTGGTCGATGTCGGCGGCTGCACGATCCTCTACAGGACGTCCTGATGGCACCTGAGCCGGCCGCCTCCGGGCAGCTCCGTGTTGTCCTGCAGGACGGCGTGCGCTGCGTGCTGAAGCAGCTGCCGCCGTCGCGCTCGCCCGCCGCCGCGCAGCAGTACGAGCGTCTCGTTCGGACGCTGCGTGGCTTGCGTCACCCGGCCTTGGCCCGCGTCGTGGGCGGTTCGGCATCCGGTGAGGGACGCGGCCGTCGGCTGCTCACCCGCTGGGTCGAGGGGACCTGCGCACGCGAGCAGGTCGAGGACGGCGGGCTTGACGCCGACCGGACGCTCGACGTCCTGCGCGCGCTCGCCGGTGGGTTGGAGCACCTGCATGCCGCCGGCGTGATCCACCGCGATGTCGCGCCCGGCAACGTCATCCTCACGGGAGACGGGGCCGTGCTCATCGACTACGGCCATGCCGCGCCGGCCGAGGGCGCGCTGTTCCCTTCCGCCGGGGTCGTGGGCACGCCCGGCTACGTCGCACCGGAGGAGGTGCTCGAAGGGCCGGTGATGGTGACGCGCGCCGTCGACGTCTACGGGCTCGGCGCCGTCGGCTACGCGCTGCTCACGGGCGTCCCGCCGGCGCGCGGGCAGGACGTGCTGGACGTGCTGGCTGGGGCGGCGCGCCCCGCGACGCCGCCCAGCGCCATGGGAGCGCGGCTCTCGGGGGCCTTCGAATCCGTGCTGCTGGAGGCTCTCGCGCCGGAACCGACGGAACGGCCCGACGCTGCGACACTGGTGCGAGCGCTGGCTTCCCTCTGACGCCGGCCCGGCCTGAGGGGGCCTCATCATGTCAGGCAGCAAAGAGGTCCTGCTCCGCGGCGGGCCGCCCGTGCATCCGTACGTCTTCTCGAAGCGTGTCTACCGCATGAGCAACGACGTCCTCGACGGCGATCTCGTGCAGCTCAAGACGCGCGAGGGCAAGGCCTTCGGCTGGGGCTTCGCCCACCGCGCCTCCCTCATCGCCGTGCGCGTGCTCACCTGGAACCCGGACGAGGTCCCCGACGAGGCGTGGCTGCGCGAGAAGATCCGCTCCGCCGAGCATCTGCGCCGCGAGGTCATGGAGCTGCCCAAGGTCACGAACGCCTGGCGCATGCTGCATGCCGAGGGCGATGGCGTCAGCGGCCTTGTGGTCGACCGGTACGGCGACACCGCCGCGGTCAGCATCTACAGCCTCGGCTGGCACCGCCGCTTCTCCGAGGTCGAGCGCGTCCTCAAGGAGGAGACGGGCGTCACGAACGTCGTCGCTCGCGTGGACACGCGCACCGCCAGCCACGAGCGCTTCGAAGTCGAAGACACGGCGGGCGGCGAGCTCATCGAGGTCGTGGAGCACGGTGTCAAGTTCCTCGTCGATCCCGCGGGCGGTCACAAGACGGGCTTCTTCCTGGACCAGCGCGACAACCGCCAGTTCGTGGCCGGACTCTGCCGCGGCAAGCGTGTCTTCGACGGCATGACTTATACGGGCGGCTTCGCCGTGCACGCCGCGAAGGCGGGCGCCGCGTCCGTACGCGCGATGGACCTCGACGAAGAGGCCGTGGCCCACGCGGCGAACAACGCCCAGGCCAACGACGTCGAGGTGACGTTCGAGCACGGCGACGTGTTCAACGCGTTGCGCGTCTACGCCGGCGCCGCACCCGAGCTGCGTCCCGAGGTGCTGATCGTCGATCCGCCCAAGTGGGCCAAGGACCGCGCCGGCTTCGGCACGGCCATGCGTCGTTACGCCGACCTCAATCGACTCGCGCTCGACGCGATCGCCCCCGGCGGCATCATCTGTACGAGCTCGTGTTCCGGTCTCGTGGGGGAGCACGACTTCCTTGGCATGCTGCGCGCGGTCTCGCTCGACACGCAGCGTGCCCTGCGCCTGCTGCGCATCTCGGGCGCGGGCTCCGATCACCCGATGGCCGCCAACTTCCCCGAGAGCCGCTACCTGAAGTGCATCGTGCTACAGGTCGGCGACGCCGGCACCGGCCCTGGCGCGGAAACGCGCGAGGACCGGGACGATCAGCGCTTCGTGCGCGGGGACCGTGAGGGCAGCCAGGGTCGTGACGACCGTGGAGCGCGTCGCGATGACCGGGCACCTCGTCGGGATGACCGTGGGCCGCGCCGGGACGATCGTGGAGCGCGTCGGGACGATCGTGGACCGCGCCGCGATGACAGGGCACCTCGTCGGGACGACCGCGGGCAGCGCGGCGATGACCGCGGACCGCGTACCAGTGGCTGGGGACCGCGGGGCCGCGACGATCGTGGACCGCGCCGTGATGACCGTGGACCGCGCACCGCGGGTGGGGGCGGTGCCCCGCGTCGGGACGACCGTGGACCGCGCACGGGTGGTGGCGCGCCTCGCCGGGACGACGGGGGACCGCGCCGGGATGACCGTGGACCGCGCCGCGACGACCGTGGACCGCGCACGGGTGGTGGCGGTGCCCCGCGCCGCGACGACCGTGGCGGTGGTGGCGGCGGCGGGGGTGCCCGTCGCGGTTCCTTCCGTGACGATCGCAAGAAGTAGTCGCGCGTCCTTGGACCTGTAGGGGCGACCCTTGTGGTCGCCCGGGACGCCACCTCCGTCGTGTGCCCTTACGTGTAGGGGCGACCCTTGTGGTCGCCCTCTTGCGCCAACCAAGAAGGGCGGGGACAAGCCCCGCCCCTACACGCGCCAACCCCTACCCCTACGCCTCGCCGCTCAGGTCCACCGGGCGCGCGATCGGCATCCGCCAGCCTACGCCGAACGCGGTCGGGCTCACCTTGAGGCCAGGCGCCATCTGCCGGCGCTTGTACTCGTTGCGTTCGACCAGCTTGAGGATGCGCTCGGTCACCTCGGGATCCTCACCACCTGCCACGATCTCGTGCAGGCTCGCGCCGCGCTCGATGCGCGCCTCGAGGATCCGGTCGAGCGTTGCGTACGGCGGCAGGCTGTCGCTGTCCTTCTGGTCCGGTGCCAGCTCGGCGGAAGGCGGTCGATCGATGACGCGCTCCGGCATCCATCCACGCGCCGCGTAGAGGCGTGCCAGCTCGTAGACCTGCGTCTTCCACACATCGGAGATGACGGCCAGCCCGCCGTTCATGTCGCCGTAGAGAGTGCAGTAGCCGACCGCCACCTCGCTCTTGTTGCCTGTCGTGAGGACCAGGTAGCCGAGCTTGTTGCTCAGGGCCATCAGGATGGTCCCCCGCGATCGCGCCTGGAGGTTCTCCTCCGTCACGTCGAAGGAGCGCTCGCCGAAGTGGGGCTGGAGCGCGTCGAGGAAGCCGGCGTAGGGGGGCAGGATGGGGATCTCGAGCAACTCGATCCCCAGCGCCTCGGCGATGGCGCGCGCATCCTCGTTGCTCATCTCGGCGGTGAACGGTCCCGGCATCGCGACGGCGAGCACGTTCTCCGGACCGAACGCCTCGGCAGCCAGGCACGCCACCACGGCGGAGTCGACGCCGCCGGAGAGTCCGACCAGCGCTGTGCGCAGGCCCGTCTTGCGGCTGTAGTCGCCAAGGCCCATCAGCAGGGCTTCTCGCAGCTCATCCGGTTCGTCCAGCTGAGCCGCCGGCGGGCCTGCGTCGAGGACGGCGCCGTCGGCATCGATCTCGATGATGCGTCGGTCGGCTACGAAGCCGCGCAGGTGGATCGCGTCCGCGCCCTGCGCGTCGAAGACACGGCTGCGGCCGTCGAACAGGACGTCGTCGTTTCCTCCGACGAGGTTGACGGTCACGAGCGGCACGCCCATGCGACGCGCCTCGGCCGCGAACAGCTGCGTGCGGTGCGCATCCTTGTCGGCGTGATACGGCGAGGCGGAGATGCAGACGGCGACGTCGATGCCCTCCTCACGCAGATCCCCGGGCGGGTCCGCCTCGTAGAGGTGGCGCCCGCGCACGAGGTCACGGACCCACAGATCCTCGCAGATCAACAGGCCTACGCGCCGGCCGGCGACCTCCACGACGCAGGGCGCATCGCCCGGCGCGAAGTAGCGCCGTTCGTCGAACACGTCGTAGGTCGGCAGCAGACGCTTGGCGTAGACCGTCTCGACGTGGCCTCCGCGGAGCAGCGCGGCGCCATTGACGATGCCCGGACCGGCGCCGCGGGGGTTCCGCGCCACCGTTCCGACGATCGCGGCGGGCCCCTCCGCATGCTCGCGGGCCAGGGCCTCGAGGGCCTTCTCGGCGGCGGTGATGACGCTCTCCCGGAGCAGGAGGTCCCGCGGGGGGTAGCCCAGCAGGGCCAGCTCGGGCACGACGAGCAGATCGGCGCCTTCCTCGCGGGCCCAGGCCCAGGCCTCGCGGATCCGGCCCGCGTTGCCAGGCACATCCCCCGCAGTGGTGTTGAGTTGGGCCAGGGCGACGCGCACGAATCCGATCTCCGGGACGTGGGCAGTCTACTTCGCACAAGCGCGGGGGGGGATCCGTCGATAGGAGCGCTCGGGTCCCCTTGACTCACGTCGTACGAAGCGTATAGGTGGGTGCCTCACAGAGCACGCAGACCCGCGTGGAGACCGTGGCCATGGCCGAAGCATCCGACATCTTCCTCTCGATCCTCGCCACGTCTGCCACATGGGCCGACGTGTGGCCCCCCCTGCACCGTGCTCACGCCGCCTTCCAGGGGGAGGGCGACGAGTTCGACGACGTCGACGAGCTCGATGACGACGAAGATGACGACGAAGATGACGACGAAGATGACGACGAAGATGACGACGACGAACTCGAGGACGACGACGATCTGGACGACGACGATCTGGATGACGACGATCTCGACGACGACGATCTCGATGATGACCTAGACGACCTCGATGACGATCTCGACGACGACCTCGAGGATGACGATCTTGACGATGACGAACTCGATGACCTGGATGATGACGATCTCGATGACGACGACCTAGACGACGACGATCTCGATGACGACGACCTCGAGGAGGACGATCTCGACGACGATCTCGAGGAGGAACTCGATGACGACGACGACGTCGAGTACGTAGACGACCTCGACGACGATGATGACGACGAGGAGCTCGAGAGCTGACCGCGGATTCAGGTGGCTCCGCTTCGTCGGAGGCTAGCCCTTGGCGAGCAGCTTGAGCCAGGCGTCGCCGTAGCGTGCGGCACGCTTCGGTCCGATGTCCGCGCAGGCCGCGAGCTCCGACACACGGGTCGGCATCTCGCGCACCATCCACACCATGCCCGGATTGGGCAGGACCACGACGTTCGGTACGTCGCGCTTGCGGGCCTCCTTGCGGCGCCAGTCCTTCACGCGCTCCTCGCGCGTACGCCATACGCGGGCCAGCTTCGCTTCGTCCGGGGGCACGGGCGGCGCGTTCGACTTCGGCGGGATGACGCCGTCGTTGTAGTCGCTGCGTGCCTTCGTCAGCACCTCCACGAGCGCCCGACCATGCCGCTGCTGGTCGCGCGCTCCCAGGAACGGGATGTCGCGCGGCCCGCGGAACTCCTTCGGCGGTCGCTCGGCGATGGCGAGCAGCGTCTTGGGGCCCAGCACCTTGAAGGGCGGGAGATCGCGTCGTTCGGCCTGGGCGTCGCGCCACAGGAAGAGCTGCCGCAGCACGGTGCGCCCGCGGTCGTCCAGTCGGCCCGCTCCCTTGATGCGCCGCCAGCCGTCCTCGTCGAAGGTGGTCTTCGTGCCGCGGCGTGCCGCCAGCCGGCGAAACTCGATCGCGGCCTCCTCCTCGAGGTCCGCGCCGCGCAGCCGCGCACCGTAGTGCTCGCGCAGCGCCGGAAGGTACATCGTGTCCCGGCGCAGGTAGTCGAGCTGCTCGTCCGTCAGAGGACGCCGGGCCCAGTCGGCTCGTTGGAAGCGCTTGTCGAGCACGTAGCCGAAGTGATCGCCCACGAGGCTCGCGAGCCCGACGCTTGCGTCGCCGAGCAGGGTCGCGGCGATCATCGTGTCGAAGACCTGGCTGAAGCGGAAATCGTGATCGCGCGTGAGCACGGTGATGTCGTAGTCGCCGCCGTGGAGCATGACTTCGACGTCGTCGCGGTCGAGCGCGTCGCGCACGGGCCCCAGGTCCTCTACGGCCAGCACATCCACGATTGCGCTGCGCCCACCCGCCGTCACCTGCATGATGCACGTCTGTTCGCGGTAGGCGTGCATCGAGTTCGCTTCGGTGTCGATGGCGACGGCGGAGCAGGTCGCCATGTGCTCGGCCAGCCGAAGCAGGTCGTCGCGCCCGTCGATGAAGGCCGTGTCGTGCTCATCAGGGACGGGCAAGAGGGCGCGCGCCGGCGCCGCCTCCTGCTCCTCCGTCTCGTCTGCGATGTCTTCGCTCTCGGGCATGCGGCTCATTCTGTGTCGGGCGCGGGCGTCACGACGAGGTTCGCCGCATCGACCCCGAACCAGGCGAGGACCCGTTCCGCGCGCCGCCGGGCCGCCGCCTTGTCGCTGCTGCGCTCGATGGCCTCCCGGAACGCTGCGACAGCATCCGCCTCGAAGGGGGCAGCGTTCCCGTTCTCCGGGGGATCGGCCCGGATCGAAGCCAGCGTGCCGAGCGCCTCGATCTCGAACGCCTGGGGCTTGGACGCCCACACCTCCGTGCATCGCTGCGCGGCCTCGACGGCCGCGGCGAACTCATGCCGGGCCAGGAGGCTCGACGCGGTCCTGAGCAGGGCCAGGCCCCGCGTCCGCTGGAGTGTGGTGAGCGCGGCCTCGAACTCCTGCGACTCGTCCTCGTCGCCCATCGCGCTCGTGAGCCGCAGCAGCAGGTCCAGGCCGTCGAGGTTGGCGAAGGTGCCGGGATCGGCAGCGAGCAGCTTGCGCGCGCGTTCGATGTCCTGATCGCTCGCCTTGCCCGAGAGCAACAGGCGCGCGAGCTGGATCCGCACGCCGTCGGGTGGCCCGGGCGAGGTGGCCGCCACGGCGCGTTCGAAGAGGCTGCGGGAGGCGCTGATGCCGCCGCGCCCGCGCTCCATCCGGGCGGCCGCGGCCAGGACACGGCCGTCGTTCGGCATGGCCTTGACGATCTCGACGCCATACGCCAGCAAGCGGGCGTCGCTCGTGGCGTCGCCCCGGCCCTGGAGGGCCGTGGCGGCGCGAATCCAGAGTGCGGCCAGGTCGCCCCGCTCCGGCGCCAGCTGGCGCGCCGCGCGGAGGATCGTCTCGGCGCGCTGTGGTTGGTCGCTGGCCAATGCGGCGCGGGCCTGCGCCATGCGGCCATCCGCACTGAAGCCCCAGCGGATCTTCTGGGACCAGATGTTGGCTTCGGCCGTAGCGCCCTCGTCGAGCCACGACAGCACGCCGTCCGTCAGCCAACGCTCGCGGACGGCCGCCTGCGGCAGGGCCGCGGCGATGTCCGGCGGAAAGCCGGGCAGCAGCAGCAGGGCAGCGTGTTCCGGATCCGCACCGCTCAGACGCCGACGGGCGAGCGCCAGCTCGAGCCGCGGTACGTCATCGGTCAGAGGCGCCACGTCGGCGGGCACGACGCGGTCCAGGCCGGCCGTGTCGAGGGCGAAGTGCTTCCAGAGGTCGCCGGGCTTGCGGAAGCCCGCCGCACGCGCGCCAGCTGCGCGGCGGTTCTTCTCGTCGAAGAACACCTCCCAGCGGCCCGGATCCAGGCGCGGAGCGTCGCGGAAGCCCACGAGCACGAGCTCGTCAGGGAAGCGGAACACCCACACGTGATCGAAGACCGCGCGGAACGAGGCCAGCGCGCTGCGCAGCAGGTCCGGGGTCATGTCGAAGAGGTTGAGCCACTGTGCCAGAACGCCGTCCGTGCGCAGCGCGTCCCGCGCGGCCGCGTAGGCCTCCTTCGTGAACAGGTGGCCGCTGGAGGGATGCCAGGGATGGCTCGGCTGCGACGCGATCACGTCGTAGCGGCCGCTCTCCGCGGCGCGGCCTGCACGGCGCAAGAGCACCCGGCCGTCGGTCCCGATCACGCTCGCGCCGGGTGCGCGCTCGATCGGAAGCTGCTGTACGCCGCGTACCGCGCGGGCGGCATCGAGCACGGCGGGGTCGATCTCCGCCACGTCGATGTCGCCTACGCCCGCGGCCATCACGGCCTCCGCCGTCCAGCCCGCGCCATGGCCGATCACGAGCGCGCGCTCAGGTGCGGTGTGCAGCAGCGTCGGCAAGAGTCCCAGGGCGAACTCCGTGCGCGCCGGCACCGAGGGATCGTCGCCGTCGAAGATGCTCTCTCGGAGGACGCCGCGACGCAGGCCGATGCGGCCATCGACCTCTTCGATCAGGGTGATGCGGCCCCCGCGGCCCTCGAACTGCGGGAGCAGCGCCTGGTTGGGGTCGCCCGGTCGCTGGGCACGCCGGCCACCGAACCACGTGGCGTAGAGCGCGAAGTCCTCGCGGCTCTCGAGGGCGAGGCCGGCCGGCACGGGCTTGCGGGCCGCGATCAGCTCCACAGTCGAAGGCCCGCTCTCGATCCAGCCGCTGAGCAGGCCGGGCCAGAGGAGGACGAGCAGCGGCAGCGCGTGGAGCGCGGCCACGGGGGCGCGGCGTTGGCTGGGGATGCTCCACCGGGCCACGACGCCGGCGACCACGGCGATGACGGCCGCGAGGAAGAGCGTCCGCTCGGCGCCGAGCTTCGGCAGCAGCAGGTAGCCGGCGAGCAGGCTGCCGGTGAGGGCGCCGAAGGTGTTCCATGCGTACAGCCGGCCGGCGGGTCCGGAGACGTGGCCGGTCCAGGTCGAGCGGAGCCGGATGGCCGTGGGGAGCAGGGCGCCGAAGACGAAGGTCGCGGGCGCCACGGTGAACAGGAACGCGAAGATGAGCGACGTGAGGTGGCTGTCGCCCTCCGCCGCGGCCGAAGCGACCCGGAACGGCGCCGCGCCGGCGACGGGCAGCGAAAGCAGGAGGAGGGCTCCCGCGACGGAGAGCAGGGCAGGCACCAGCAGCGACGGGTGTCGCAGGCGATCGGCGAGGAAGCCCGCGCACGCCGAGCCGAGGGCCAGTACCACCAGGAGAGGGCCGAGCAGGAGGGCCACGCCGTAGAGGTGCGCTCCCGCAAGCGGTTGCAGCATGCGCAGCCAGGCGAGCTGCGCGAGCAGGGCCGCCGCGCCGGACGCGAAGAGGACCGGTCCGAGGCCGCCGGCGGCGAGCGCCTTGCCGGGCGTCCCCTGCGCGGGCGGACCATCGCCGTGGGGGAGCGGGCGATCGGCCAGCAACAGGAGCAGCGCGCCGACGACGCCCGCCGCGCCCGCACCGCGTAGCGCCAGGGCCTCGCCGAACGCCGCGATGGCTGGGAGGAGGAGGACGATGCCGAGGACCCCGCCCGCGGTGTTGGCCGCGTAGAGCATGCCGGCGCGACCGCCCGCATGATGGACGTCATGCACGCGCGCCCGCACCAGGTAGGGGAAGACGGCCCCAAGGCAGACGGAGGGTACGAGGACGAGCGGGAGGGCCAGCGCCAAGGGGGGCAGGATGCCGCCCGGCGCCCCGTCGAACAGCGAGCCGTGCAGATCGCCGATCATGCGCACGTAGAGCGGGGACAGGGCCGTCCAGAGGCCCGCGCTGAGGAGCAGCAGGGCGCCGCGGCGGGCGGGCCGCTTGCTCCCCGGCGCCGTGCGCGCGCCGAGGACGGCTCCGAGGCCCAAGCCCGCCAGCACGAGGCCGACGACGGTGGCCGCTGCTTCCTGGGTCGTGCCTACGCCGCGGCCGAGGCCACGGATCCAGAGCATCTCGGCCGCGAGCGTGACCGCCCCGGTGAGGGCAGAGGCGCCCAGGATCAGCGGGGCGGAGCTCGTGGCACGGGGAGCGGTCACGCCGGGCACAACGATCAGCGCAGCCGGGGCTTCCGCTTCGCCTCGACCTGATCCATCACACGCGCCCAGCGTGCGCCCGGGTCCGCCGCCATGGCGAGGTGCTCGGGGGTGTCGATGTCGAAGCAGATGTCCGGCTCATGCAGATGGAGGCGGACGGTGTCCTGCTGGTGGCGGAAGAGGATCTCGCGTGTGCCGTTCTTGTCGCCGCGGAGGAAGAAGTCGTCGCGCAGCTCCTGGGAGAAGAGTCCGGGATGGCCGCCGAGGCCCTTGTAGGTCGGGATGACGACCTTGCAGCGCCTCGTGACGAACTCGGTCACGATCTGGTCGACCGTTTCCGGGGGTACGAACGGCACGTCGCCCGGCGTGATCAGGAAGTTGCGCTCCTGCGCCCAGCTGCAGTCGAGCCCGGCGCGGATGGAGGTGATCATCCCGCGACTCGGATCGGGGTTCTCCACGATGTGCAGGCGCGCCGTCCGGAGCGGCTCGTAGGTCTGCGTGGCGCCCGGTGGGACCACGAGGATCACGTCCTGCACCCGCTCGGCCTTGCGGTAGGTGCGTAGCGTGTGCTCGATGATGCGCTTCTTGCCGAGCATCGTGAGCAGCTTGTCCTGCCCCATGCGCTCGCTTCCGCCGGCCGCAAGAACGATGGCGACCGGGTTGGACTTCAGCGTGGACATGCGGGCAGTGTACGACAGGACCCCGCAAGCGGAGGGTCCCCATGCAGCGTCTGCACGACACGAACTCGGTCACCGAAGGCCGCGATGAGAAGCTCGCGAAGCACAATCTCGTCGAGACCGCGCGCTTCTTCGCCGATGTGTACGTCCTCCGCCCTGGGCAGGTGCAGGCCGTGCACAAGCACGAGGGCGAGGACAAGTGCTACTTCGTCCTGCAGGGCCGGGCACGCATCACCTCCGGCGCCGAGGTCCACGAGGCTGGCCCGGGTGCCTTCGTGTGGTGCCCGGCGGGCGACGACCACGGCGTCGAGAACTCCGCCGCCGAGGGCGATCTGCGGCTCCTGGTCTACATGGCGCCCCATCCCCGGCCCGATCGGCTGGGCTGAGACCGCTCCCGGCCTTCCGGCGTCCCGCCACGCCTCGATCGGTATCCTGTCCTGCCCTGTTGTTGGAGGCCTGCCATGCGCGTTGGAGTCATCTTGAGCGGCTGCGGATTCCAGGATGGAGCCGAGGTCCACGAGAGCGTCCTGACGCTCCTGGCCCTCGACCGCGCCGGCGCCGAGGCGGTCTGCTTCGCCCCCGACATCGACCAGGCGAAGGTCGTCAACCACATCACCGGCCAAGACGCCGATGAGACCCGCAACGTGCTCGTGGAGTCGGCGCGCATCGCCCGCGGTGAGATCACGGACGTCAAGACCGCCGACGCCGCGGATCTCGACGCGCTGATCCTGCCCGGCGGCCTTGGCGCGGCGATGAATCTCTGCGACTTCGCGGTGAAGGGTCCCGACGCCGAGGTCAATGAGGACGTGGCCGGCCTCGTCCGCGCCATGCACGCGGCGAAGAAGCCGATCGGCGCGATCTGCATCGCCCCCGCGCTCATCGCGAGGGTACTCGGCTCCGATGGCGGCCCGACGCTGACCATCGGCACCGACCCGGGCACGGCGAGCGCGCTCGAGGCGTGCGGCGCAGGCCACCAGGATTGCGCCGTCGAGGACTTCGTCGTCGACACCGAGCAGCGCATCGTCAGCACGCCCGCCTACATGCTCGGGCCCACGATCAAGCACGTGGCCGAGGGCATCGAGCGCTGCGTCACCGAAGTCATCAAGCTGGCCCAACCGGCCGGCGTCGCCTAGGCGGCGAAGGAGTTCCACGTGGCAGAAGCCCCCCAGAGTCCCGGCGCGCCCGGCGGCCCGCCCGCGGCCAACCCCGTCCCCGGCGTGAAGAACATCATCGCCATCGGCGCCGGCAAGGGCGGTGTCGGCAAGTCGACCGTGACGGTCAACATCGCGCTTGCCCTGCTCGAGGCCGGCAAGACTGTCGGCATCATGGACGGCGACGTCTACGGGCCGTCGATCCCGATGATGCTCAACAACGACGACCAGCCGCGCGGGACCGGTCCGAACCACATCGACCCCAACGAGGCCTACGGCCTGAAGCTGATGTCGATGGGGTTCCTCCTCGATCCCGCGAAGCCGATGATCGTACGCGGTCCCATCGTGCACTCGGTCGTGCGTCAGTTCCTGAACGACGTGCAGTGGGGCGCGCTCGACTACCTGCTCGTCGACCTGCCGCCGGGGACGGGTGATGTCGCGCTCAGCTTGGCGCAGGCCGCGCCGCTGACCGGCGCCGTCGTCGTGTCGACGCCGCAGGATGTCGCCCTCCTCGACGTGCAGAAGGCGGTGGCGATGTTCCGCACGCTCAACGTGCCGCTGCTCGGCGTCGTCGAGAACATGAGCTGGTACGAGTGCTCGTCGTGTGGTGCCCGCGAGGACATCTTCGGCCACGGCGGTGCTGAAACGTGGAGCCAGGCGCAGAAGCTGCCCTTCCTGGGCGGCGTGCCGCTGCACGCGTCGGTCGCCGTCGGCGGTGACGAAGGCAAGCCCGCCCTCGTGGACGAGCGCACGCCGGACCACGTTCGTGCGTCGTTCCGTGCCGTGGCGACCGCGCTCGAGGAGCAGCTGGCGATCCTCAAGGAGATGCAGCCGCCCGGGCCTCTTATCCAGATCGAAGGCCTCAGCTAGCAGCGGGCCTGGGGACGCTGCGGGCTTGACTGAAACCCCGCTGCGGATGGACGGTATGGCTTGCTGGATCACCCAGGAGGCCCGCCATGAAGCTCGCACTGCTCGTTTCCCTGCTCTCGCTAGGCGTCGCCGCCGGCGCCGGCTTCTACCTGCACGGTGAGAACGCCGACCTGAAGGATCGCCTCGCGGCTCTCGAGGGGCCCTTCGACGACGAGGGGGAGGCGGCCGCGTCTGGCGCCCCGGGCGCGACGCTGCGCGGTGCCAGCACGCGCCGTGAGCTCGCGCAGCTGCGCCGGCTGACGAACACGCTCACCGATCGCATGGGCGCGATGGAGAAGGCCGCCGCGGATGTGCCCGCCGGCGCGGCCGCGGCGTTGAGCGCCGGCGCCCTGGCCGAGAAGCCGGAGTTCACCGACGCGGTGCGCGAGGTCGTGCTCGACATGGCGACGAACGACGTGGACTTCCGGGCCCGGGTCGGCGGCGATCAGCGCACGAAGCTGGCCAAGAACTCGCCGTTCACGAAGGTGGCCGAGACGCTCAAGCTGGACGCTTCGCAAGAAGCGCAGATGAGCAAGGACCTGCAGGAGATGCAGGGCGAGTTGTTCGCCGTCCTCAGCGAGGAGCGTGACGACGGCGTCGTGCCCATGGAGATGATCGCCAAGGCAGAGGAGCTGAAGCAGGGCGACCCGAAGCGGGGCGAGTACTTCATGAAGCTCTTCACCCTGAAGATCCCGGGCAGCGAGGAGACCTACATGCAGCGCGCCATGAAGATGGGCGGTGCCTACCGCAAGAAGATCGAGACGTTCCTGCGTCCCCAGCAGATCGAGATCCTGAACGCCGTCGAGATCGACTGGTTCAGCATCAAGTTCAACTGACGGCGAAGCCGTCAGTTGAACGGTAGGGGCGACTCCCACACGACCTCCGGTCGCGCGGGGCCCACGGGGGGAACTCGCACGCCAATGCGCACTCGCCGGCTCGCGCGCTGGCTCGGACGGCCTCACGCTGGAGGGGCCGGCCGTGTGGCCGCCTTCACCTCCCGTGTCGCGTGTCCGTGTCCGTGTCCGTGCCGCGTGTCCGTGTTCGTGGTCGTGGATGCGCTGCGCGCCCTACCCCATGTGCGGATAGCGCCAGGTCTTCGGCGGGATGTAGTTCTCCTTCACCGAACGCGGCGCGACCCAGCGCATCAGGTTCTGCGGTGCGCCGGCCTTGTCGTCCGTGCCGGACGCGCGACCTCCACCGAAGGGCTGCTGGTTCACGACCGCCCCCGTCGGCTTGTCGTTGATGTAGAAGTTGCCCGCCGCGTGGCGCAGCGCCGTCGCCATCGACTCGCTCACCGTGCGGTCGCGCGCCCATACCGCGCCGGTCAGCGCGTAGGGGCTCGTCTGGTCGCACAGCGCCATCGCCTCGTCCATCTTCGTGGCGTCGTAGACGTGCACGGAGAGCACGGGGCCGAACAGCTCGTCACGCATCGTCTCGTACTGCGGGTCCTCGCACTCGATCAGCGTCGGCTCGACGAACCAGCCTTGTGACTTGTCCGTGCCGCCGCCCTGCACGACGTTGGCGCCCGTCTTCGCGCGCTCGATGTAGCTGTGGAGCTTGTCGAACGAGCCTTCATGGATGACCGCGCCGACGAAGTTGCTCCAGTCAGCCGGGTCGCCCATCTTGATCTGCTGCATCTCGGCGACGAGGCGGTCGCGGAACTCCGGCCAGATCGTGTCAGGCACGTACATGCGGCTCGCAGCCGAGCACTTCTGGCCCTGGAACTCGAACGAGCCGCGCAGCGCGGCCACGACGAGCGCCTCCATGTCCGCGGACTCGTGGGCGAAGATGAAGTCCTTGCCACCCGTCTCGCCGACGATGCGCGGGTAGGAGCGGTAGTGATCGAGGTTGTTGCCGATCTGCTTGTAGAGGTTGCGGAAGACGGCGGTCGAGCCGGTGAAGTGCAGGCCCGCGAAGTCCGGGGCGTCCAGTGCGTGCTGGGTCACCTGCACCGGGTCGCCCGGTACGAAGTTGATGACGCCGGGCGGTAGGCCCGCTTCCTCCATGAGCTTCATGAGGTAGTAGTTGCTGAGCATCGAGTGCTCGGACGGCTTCCACATGGCAACGTTGCCCATCAGCGCCGGGGCCGACGGGAGGTTGGCCGCGATGCTGGTGAAGTTGAACGGCGTGACGGCGTAGACGAAGCCTTCGAGCGGACGGTGGTCGACGTAGTTCCACATGTCCGTCGGGCTGCCGGGCTGTTCGGGGTAGATGTGGTTGAGCGCGAAGCCGGCGTTGTAGCGCCAGAAGTCGATCAACTCGCAGGCCGCGTCGATCTCCGCCTGCAAGCAGGTCTTGGACTGGTTGAGCATCGTCGAAGCGTTGAGCGTGTCGCGCCACGACGTCGCCAGCAACTCGGCTGCTTTCTCGAAGACCGAGATGCGCACATGCGGCGCGGTCTCGCTCCACGTCTTCCAGGCTTCGTGCGAACTGGCCGTGGCCTTGGCGAGCACCTCGGGTGTCGCGGCGTGCCAGCGGCAGATCTTGTTGCTGTGGTCGTGCGGCGCCGTCGTGGTGCGGACGTCGCCCGTGAAGATCTCTTCGCCCCCGACGATGCAGGGGATCTCGAGCGTCTCGGCCGACATCTCGGCCAGGCGTGCCTGCAGCGACGCGGTCTCGGCGGAGCCGGGTGCGTACATGCGGATGGGCTCGTTCTTGGGCTCATCGCGACGGAAGACCGTGTTCAGCATGGCGTGCCTCCTCACCCGCGGCGCGGGAGCGGCACTCTAGCCCGAGCCGCCTGCCGGGGGCAGATGTGGAGGGGCTGCCTACCGCGGGAGCCGCTTGCGGAGGATCTCGAGCGCCTTGTCGAACGTGTCGTCCTTGCCTCGCTCGTGCTTCACGACCACGTCCGGTGCGACGCCGTGGCGTTCCAGTGGCGAGCCGTCCGGCAGGAAGGACTGCCAGCGCGAGTACCAGACCGTCACGCCGTTGGGCAGTACGACCGGCGCCGGGTTGCCGCTGGAGCCGCGTGTGGTCTGGCCCACCAGCGTCACCCCCAGCGCTTTCAGCATCATCGCCATGCCCTCGCCGCTGCTGACGCAGCCCGGACCGATCAACGCAATCACCTCGCCGCGGTAGCGCTCCTTCGGACGCGCGTTCACGTAGCGCGTGCCCCCGTCCCGGAACTGGTCGTGCTTCGGCCCCCCGCGGACCTTGGCGGTGCCGTACGCCACGGAGGTCTGCGTGAGGCAACCAAGCAGCTTCTGGCCCCACACCTCCTGGCCGCCGCCGTTCACGCGCAGATCGAGCACGATCGCCGGCGCGTCGAAGAGGCTGCGCCAGGCGCCGTCCAACTGGGCAAGCTGCGGCCGGCTGCCGGCCATGGACCCGATGACCAGGTAGCCGTAGCCCTCCTTGGTGCGGCCGGCCATGACGTTGCTGATCACCTGCCGCTTCGACGTCAGGCGGGCGAGGGCGGCGGGCAGCTCGAAGTTCGTCGCGACCTTGGGAGCCCACGGGACGCTGCGGCCGCGCTCCGGCGTGTCGACCCAGATGTGGCCGTCCTGAAGCTCGGCCAGCAGCGGCGTGATCGCCTTGGCGAACGCGGCCGGCGTCGTCGCGGCGGTCGCGGCGGGGCGGTGCTTCTCCACCAGGGCCGGCCAGTCGATCTTGTGCGCAGCGAAGAATGAGTAGTAGCGGTCCATGTCCTCGACGAGGACGTCGAAGCTCTCCTGCGGATCCACACGGCGTACGTCGAGGCGCGTGACCTCGAACCGCCCGCTCGTCGAGCAGAAGAAGCCGACCTCCCCGTACGCCGTGCCGCCCGGCGCGCGGACGTGCAGGAAGCCGTCGCTCCAGTCCGCACCATGCACGTCCACCATGGGGAAGGCGAGTCGCCTGCCTGCGGCGTCCTTGAAGAACGCGCCGACCCAGCAGTTGTCGTACTGATGGCCCTCACGCTTCAGCCCGACGCCCCGGGTGCGGCAGGAGATCTTGAAGCTCTCCCCAGGCTTGGCCGCGAAGCGCTGCATCAGGATCCGCCAGTCGATCACCTTCGCGTGTCCCGTGCTGGCGACGCCGCCGCCCTCGAGCGGGCTGAACGTGTTCGTCGGATTCGTGGGGCTGGCGTAGCCGTTGCGCGCGCCGATCTCGGTCGTCCACGACGTCGGCGTCCCGCCCTCCCAGAGCTTGAAGTCACCGTTTTGGATGAGCGGCTGGATGAGCGGCTTGCTCGGCGGCTTGCTCGGCGGCGCGTCCTCCGCGCAGGCCCCTCCCGTGGCGCACGCGAGCGCGAAGACCAGGACGAGGGCGATCCGGGGCAGCAACGACCGTGTCATGAAGCCTCCAGCGAGGGGGTGCTGCTTGAACGTACAATGCCGCGCAGCCTGCTGCCCGGAGAGGAGTCCGCTTGAGCCGTATCCCGCTGGTCCGGAAGGACGAGGCGTCGCCCGACGTGGCGGCGGTCTACGAGATGTTGGAGGGCGCCTTCGACAAGGTGCCCAACCTGTTCGCGACCCTCGCACACCACCCGCCCGCGCTCAAGCCGATGCTGGAGCTCTTCGGGGCCCTCTACGAGCAGAGCGAGATCGAGCCGCGCCTGCTCGAGTTTGTCGTACTGAAGATCGCCTACGGCTACCAGAGCGACTACTGCCTCACGATGCACAAGGCCTTCGCGCTGGAGCGCGGCATCACCAACGAGGAGATCTACGCCATGGAGGACCGGGCCAACTGGGGCCGGTTCCCTGCGAACGAGCAGGCGCTGCTCGGCTACACGGCCCAGTTCCAGGCGGACCCGCTCGGCATCACCGACGAGCACCACGGCGAGCTGGCCCAGCACTTCAGCGAGAGCCAGATCGTGAACCTCGTCGCGCTCATGGGGCTTGCGAGCCTGTTTGGCCAGATGGCGAACGCACTGCAGATCCCCGTGGACGAGTTCATCGGGCCCGGGTAAGAGGGGCGCATGCAGCGACTCCACGATCTTGTTGGCGCCGAGCACGACCTCGCGGAGGTTGCGCGGGAGATCCGCACGTCCGTGCGGGGCCTGGGCGCGAGCGGCGTCGGCGGCTTCCTCGTCACCTGTTCGGATGAGTCCGAGCACGAGTGCGCGCAGGCCTTCCAGCGCGGCTTCGCGCTCGAGATGCTGCCGCGCCTCAAGTACGGCGAGCGGGTCCCGTTTCGGATCGCCAATCCCGGGGCACGCTACGAGTGGGGCGCCGTGCAGATCGCGGAGAACCACTTCGCCACCGCCGAAGCGCGCCGCGACAGCCTGGCGCTCGTCGTCAAGATCAACGGCCACGTCGCCGCCACGCAGACCGGCGCCTCCGGACTGCGCTTCGGCTCGATGGAGCGCTACGGGGACGACTCCGTCTACTGCGGTGCGGTGGATGCGGTACTGAACGGCGCGACCGTTCCCTTCGCTGCGGACCTGCGCGCGGACCTGCTGTCGGAGGGCACGGACCGCCTTGCATCGCTGCAGGCGCCCGAGCTCGCCTCAGATGGGCGGCAGGCCCTCTTCGGCGCGCTGGCTCTCGCGCGCATCCAGGCCCGCAAGTGCGTGCTCGACATCCAGGATCACGTTCCCGCGGCGCCGACGGTGTACGTCGTCATGCACGGCGTCACCCTGAACAAGCCCGGGCACGACTCCGAACTCGTCGGGGGCCTCTACGTGCTCGACCATCGCGGTGCCGCGCGCACGGAGCGCTACCACGGCCTCGGCGACGATCCGGCCGCCTACCAGCTCAGCGCGGAGGCGGGCCGCGTGCATGTTCGTGACCCCCAGTCGGGTCGGGAGCGTCCCGTCCGTGACCACAGGGCGCTCGCAGCGCGCCGTCTCGAGGCGCTTTCCGGTGCCGCGCCGTCCCTTTCCGGCGACGCGCACGGCATGCTCGGCAAGCTCACAAGCGCGCAGGGGGGCGGCAAGCGCCCCGTGAACCGGGCGGCCCTCAAGCTGGCGCTCGCGGCGCTCGCCGCCGCCTCGCCGCTGGCCTCGGCCCTCGTGCTCGTGGCCGAAGGGGCAGCCGAGATCCACCATGCCCGCAAGCTCGACCAGGCGGAGGCGCCAGAGGTCCAGGAGCGCCTGGCGCGCGACGTCGTGGACGGCGTCCGCGCGCGCATCGACGATCTCCCGCCGGAGCTCGCCGACCGGCTCGCCGCGGCGCTCGTGCGCGAGTTCCAGCGCACGACGCCTTCGGCCTAGTCTTCCGCCCGGTCCTTCTCGTAGGATCCGGCCCTCCCGCGGCACCCATCGACGGAGATCCCATGCGCCACCTGCTCCTGACCCTCGGACTCATCACCAGCCTCACCCTCGCCGCCTGCGGTGGAGATTCGGGCGGCGTCGCCGGCACCTACGAAATCGACAAGACGGCGCTCGAGAAGATGGCCATCGAGGGCGCGAAGGAGAAGGCCAAGGTCGACGAGCTTCCCGAGGCCGCCTTGGCCATGATCAAGCAGGGCCTGAAGGACATGAAGGCCACGTTGGTGATCAAGAGCGACGGCACGTGGGCCGGCAGCGCTGCCATGCCGGGCAAGCCCAAGGAGGAGGGGTCCGGCACGTGGACCATGGACGGGGACAAGCTCACCATGGTCACCACGATGAAGGATGGCAAGCCCGCCACGGAAGAGGAAGAGGACGACGTCGCCACGTACAAGGATGGCGCGCTGCTCATGACGGACTCGAAGGACCCTTCGATCGTCATCCGCATGGTCCGGAAGTAGACGTCGCGCGTTGACCGCACGTCTCCTCACCGCGGTCGCGTTGCTGTGCACGCTCGGTTTCGCGTCGCGTGCGCGGGCCGACGTGCACGTCATCGCGAGCGCGCACTATCAGCTGCACTACGAGGGTGCGCGCGTCGATGCCGAGGAAGCGTCGCGCGTGCTCGAGGCCGCGTGGCCCTCCTTCAAGGCGTTCTTCGGCGCCGAGCCCAAGCTCGCGTCGGAGCAGAAGCTGACCGTGCGCTACTACACCTCACGCGAGGCGTGGGCCGCCGGCATCCTGCGTGACGGCACCAAGCCGCCTGGCTCGGCCGGGGGCTACTACTGGCCGGGCACGAAGACCGCGCATCTGTACCGTCAGCCGACCCAGTACTTCACGCGCGCGCTCCTCATCCACGAGGCGGCTCATCAGTTCCACTTCCTCGGGCGGACGCGCAACAAGGGCCCGAAGGCCGGCTGGTACACGGAGGGCGTCGCCGAGTACCTGTCGTGGCACCAATGGGACGGCCGCAAGCTCGTCCTCGGCGTGATCCCCGGCGTGTCGCTGAAGGACTACCCCGCCGTCGCGCTCCAGGAACTCGAAGCGCCCGGCTTCGATCTGGCTGCCGCGGTCGGCGGCAACGCCAAGGTGTCCCGGCCGCTCGGCTGGGCGATCTTCCGGTTCTTGGCCACGGGCAAGGCGGGCAAGCCGCTTCCGGGCTTCGCTACCTTTTGTCGCAAGATGGATCAGGGCGGTCAGCCCTTCGCGCTCTTCAAGAAGGCGTTCGGTCGTCCCGCCAAGCTGTTCCCGCGCTTCCTCTCGTGGCTGCGGGAACATCAGTCGCCCTGGGCCCAGGTCTTCAACCAGTGGGAGCAGATCGGCCCCCAGGCCTTCCGGGGCCATGCGGGCGTCGTGTCCGCCTGCCGGCTCAAGGAGCCGGCGACGACCCTCGGCGCCGTCGTGGAATTGCCCGCACGCAAGCGTCGCTGGCGTGCGGGGCTCCTGCTCCACTGGACGAGCGCCGACGACTACACCGTCGCGCTGGTCACCAAGGGCGGCTGGATCGCCATCGACCGGCGCCTCCAGGGACGCTGGCAGCGTCTCGCTCGGGACCGCTGGCCGGCGTCTGAAAGCTCGACAAGTAGGGCTTTGCGGGCCACGCGCGAGGGCCCGAAGGTGGCCTTCTTCCTGGATGGGCGCCGCATCGGAGCCTGGGCGCTGCCCGGCTCCGCCCTGGGGCTGGCCCTCGACAATGGCGACCTGCGCTTCCGCGACGTGGACTTCCGTTAGACCGCTCGCGGTTTTGCGCACAGGAGAGGCCGCGGGCTGGTCGATGGGGGAGTCCCTTCGCTTCGGACGCACCCGGTTGACAGGGGCCCCGAGGCCAACTCCATGCATTCCGAACTCCCCGACCGCCGCCGCGCCACGCGGCTTGACTGCAAGATTCCCGTTCTGCTGCACAGCTCAGGGCGCAGCCTGCGAACCACCGCCGTCGACCTCAGTCGCGTGGGCGCGCTCGTGCGCGTTCCCTTCGCTGAACTCGGCTTGGACCGTGACATCCCGCTCGCCCAACTCGGGCGGGAAGCGACGTTCCTGCTCGGCGACATCGTGCGCCTGGATGTGCACTACGAGATTCTCGGCACGTTGATCCAGCGCGACGCGCGACCCGTGCGCATCGGTCGTGCCCACCTCGGCCAGGACTTCATCGAGGTCGGTCTCGACCTGATGGTCCCGATCTCGGATATGGAGGTCGAGTTCCTCGGCCTGCCGCTGCCGTCGGTTCGCGACGACGAACCCGCGACGTGGCTGCCGGCGCAAAGCATCGAGACAAGCAGCGGCAACACGCCGCCCTTGACGGTCGTGCTCTGCAACGAAGCCGACGATCGCACGCCTCCCTTGCGCGTCGTGCCGCAGCACCTGGATCGTCAGGGCGCGCGCGCCGACCTCGGTCCGGCCAACCGGCTGCCGGTGTTGCCGGAGCAGATGGGCGCAGCCGGTGTGCTGCAGATGCTCGCCGAGACCTACGGCGGCGAACCACGCACGGTGATCATGTTGCGCGGGGAGCCCGTGTGGTCCGGCGCCGCGCGATTCTCGGCCGTGGAGGTCTGCCCCTACGACCAGAGCGTGCGCCTGCAGCTCAGCTTCGCGCACGATCTGACGCCGCGCGCCACGCAGAAGCTCGGCGTCGACTAGCGCTCGCAATCCCCCCGATCGGACCCTGGGTCGGATCGGGTCACTTGGGGGCGATGGCGCCGGCAAGGAGTCGGAACTCCTCGCTGCGTCCACTGCTCTGTCGCCACGCGAGACCGATCGTGCGTCCCGGGCCCGAG
>JAJDEN010000062.1 GCA_029259775.1 Planctomycetota bacterium
GCCACGATGCGCTGCGGCAAGTCGCAAGTCTTGAAGGTCTTGCGGGCCGTCGTACGCAGACCCCTCAAGGGGGACGGCATGACAGCAGCCGTGGCGTTCCGCCTGATCGAGGCGTACAGCCCAACGATCCTCCTTGACGAAGCTGACACGTTGGGAGACGAGACGGCTGAAGCTCTTCGCGCGGTGCTGAATGCTGGCTTCGAGAGAAGCGGGATGCTGTGGCGCTGCGTTGGCGACGCTCATGAGCCCACCGGATTCTCCGTGTTTGGACCTTTCGCCATCGCACGCATTGGGCGGCTTCCCGCAACGGTCGAGGATCGGGGCGTTGTCCTGCGTATGCGACGCAAGCGCAAGAATGAGAACGTCGCCAGACTGCGTGAGGCGAGGCTCTGGATCGAAACCGAAGACCTGCGTCGAATGCTCGCACGGTGGAGCGAGGACGAGGTGGCGTCGCTCTCAGACGCAGAGCCGTCCATGCCTGCGGGGCTGGATGACCGTGCGGCCGACCTGTGGGAGCCGTTGCTGGCGATTGCTGATCTGGCCGGAGGAGAGTGGCCTGCCGCAGTTCGTGGTGCGGCGCTCGACTTGTCGGCCAGCCGAGACGCGGATGCCGACGACGGGGACGTGAAGACGCTGGCGCTACGCGATCTTCGGGACCTGTTCCGCGCGAACGAGACCGACCGGCTTGCCAGCGAGGCCGTAGCGCAAGCCCTCGCCAGCATGGAAGACCGTCCCTGGTCGGAGTGGGGTCGGGCCCGCAAGCAGCTATCCAAGACCGCGCTGGCCACGCTGCTCAAGGGCTTCGACATCCGGCCCCGGACGATCCGCCTCTCGAACGGCACGACGCCGAGGGGCTACCTCCTCTCCGACTGCCAGGACGCATTCGATCGCTGGCTGGGTGAGGGCGACGCCGAGGCGTGCGAGACGGCCCCTATCCCCGCACGCAACCGCAACACCGCCACAAGCGCAACGAATGGGCTTCTGGGGCTGACCCCAGACCGCAACATGGAGCACGATGTTGCGGTTGCGATTTCGCCGCAGAGCCCTAGTACTGGACCGTGTGGCGGTGTTGCGGTTGCGGAAGGGGGTGCCGGCCCCGCTTCGCTCCAGGTTCCCCGCTGGCGGTCCTCCTCGGTCCCCTGCGCGTCCTGCCAACGGCCGACCTACGAGCTCTCGGGCCACTGTGGGGCCTGTGCGGCTGCGGGCGACCACGCCGGGACCCCGTCATGACCTCGGCCACAGCCGACCTCCGCGAACTCGCAGCCCTGCTCGCTGGCGCCTACCTGCGAGTGCGACAGCCGGGGCCCCCCGAAGGCAATGCACCGCCGAGGCGGCGACTGCGAGGCACGGAGCCCCGCGACGCCTTGGCGGCAACCCACCCGATGGTCCGCGAGGACCGCCGAGCAACACGAAGGAGTACCCATGCGACAGATTCTTGATGGCGACGTAGGCGATGGCCCTGCACTCGCGAAGGAGGGCTGGCATCACGTTGAAGTACGTGAAAGCCAAGAGAAGCAATCGAGCAACGGCAACGACTACTACAACCTCGAACTTGTCAGCGTGGGCTCGGACCATCGCGTGGCCTACGACAACATCATGCTCACGGGCAAGGGCGCGGGCATCGGCCTGCGCAAGCTCAAGGTCTTGGGCGGTGCCCAGCGCAACGCAGAAGACACCGGCTGGGACATCCACCCGCCGCAGCGGCTGATCGGTACGCGCGCGTTTGTTCATGTGTTCCACAAAGGCTACGAGTGGAACGGCGAGCAGCGGACCAACTGTGCGGTGTCGGTCAGCGAGGGCGACGCTGGCTACCGGGCGCCCAGCGATCCGCCCGAGGGCTTCGATGTCGAGGCCGATGACATTCCGTTCTAGCCAGGGGCGACCGCTGACGCTCCCTCATCTGCCCCACCTCTCGCGCACCTATGGCCCTCTGTGGCGAGTCTCGGTTCCGAGCCAAGAACAAGTGGATGTCTCGCGTGACCGGAGCGTGCATGTGTCCCCACGGCGGGACGGGCCCGCCCGAAAGGAGATCCCCATGACGTTGAAGTTCAGCGACGGCGTCGAGTTTGACGCCAGCGGCGACCTGCGCATCGAGGAGCGCCACGACGGCTTGTACGTCATCGGGCGCGGCTTGGTGTGCGCCTGCGAGACCCGCGAAGAGGCCGAGGAACTGATCAGGACGCTGCGCAAGCGGCTCAACAAGAAAGGTGGTGAATGATGGCTGCGAAGAAGAAGAGCGCGGCAAAGAAGAAGGCCGCGACAAAGCGTAAGAGTGCCGCGACGAGGAAGAGCGCAACTGTGGTGCAACGCCCCAAGACTGGCACGGCGATCACGCGCGAGTTCAAGGGCGCGAAGCACACGGTGAAGGTCACGGCCGACGGCTACAGCTACAAGGGCGCGGAGTACGGCTCGCTGACCGCGATCGCCAAGGTGATCACAGGCTACGCCTCCATCAGCGGCCCGCGCTTCTTCGCCGCCGACCAGACCAGCAAGAATGGAGGTGGCGCATGAGGACGGCCACCATCGACTACGGCTTCGAGGAGTTCAACGTCACCGTCCTCGCGGACGGCAAGCGCGTGGACGCCAACCGGGGCACGTATCCCGAGGTGATCCGCTTCGCCGTCCAGGCGGGCGTGGCGCGCGGACGTATCACGCTGACGAAGACAGCGCAGGAGGCCGCCGCCGAGGCTTGCTTCGGGGGGGCGGCATGAGC
>JAJDEN010000063.1 GCA_029259775.1 Planctomycetota bacterium
CTCATCCTCCCTCTGCCACACAACTCAAGCGCGCCCTGCAATCTGGAATAGCCTCAGTCGTGGGAGGAAACGATGAGGGAGGGTGGTCAGTGCCCGGGCGAGCACCAGATGGAACAGTTGGCACACGAGTGGTGCATATGCCCCAGCTGCGGCCAGCTGGCACCAAGCAGCAGGGACGATCCGGAATCGTTTGCACCCGGCTCTTCCGCCAGCGGTAGAACGTGTTCTGGCTGACGCCGAGCTTGCGGCACACCTCTTCGACCTTCAGGCCGGCTCGTGCCTGCTCGAGCGCGATGGCGATCTGCTGCTCTGAAAACTGCTTCAGCTTCATGGCCACTTCCTCACCTTCCGTTGTGGGAAAAATGGAACGCCGCGTGGATCAGTTTTCGGGGATCAGGTTAAGGGGCGCTAGTGCATAAGCGCTAGGCAGTGAGTGGCCACATGAGTCAAGCAGGCCGTCTCAGCGCACTCTTGCAAACGGTCACAAATTCTTGAGTTAGACATGTCGGCCATGGCGCAATGAGGGAGCCTTGGGAAACCGCCGGCTGGGCTGCGCTGCCCGGCCTCTGTATGGGCGGTGATCCCACCCAGGGTCGGGCTTCGGTCCGCGGTGCGTCGAGTCGGGGGGAGGGCGCCTCCACCTACATCCATGGGTAACACCCGGCTCGACGTCTCCGGAACTCCTCTGAACGGCCGTCATCTCCGCGAGTTGCTAGCCAAGCTGGAGGGCGTGTGCAGGGCAATATCCTTGACTGCCTATCGTCTGAAACCCACGTTGATGGATCCCTGCGAGTCAACAACCCTGAAGCCTCGCACACGTCGGGGAGGGCTCGGGTGAGATTGCTCCACGCTGCGGCCTTCGGGCCGTCGCTATCCCCGGGGGACGATGGACCGCCTCTCCAGGTGCACGCTCAACGGCCGCAGGCCGTGCGCGTCACGCGGCGTCGCCCGAGGCCACAGCATGGCGCGAGAAGTCTCCAAGGTGGGCCACGAGGCGCACCCGCCTACGGCCCCGCATCGTGGACGTCGTCTTCGAACTGCACTGAGAGTGCGCTCAGATTGTGCTGAGACTTCCTTGATATAGGCGCAATCTGAATACTTCGCAGCCTGCGTCGAGTCTCATGGTGCTCACCTCGGCCCATTGACAAGCGCGCGCAAGAGGCCTACGGTGGCCCGCGAACTATTCGCGGCGTTGTGGAAGACGCCAGGCCCCTTTCGGGCCAAGAGAAGGAGATCCAATGACTCGTATCCGTAGACCCGTATTCACACCAGCCCTCCTTGCGATCGCACTGGTCGCCATCCTCTGCACTGCTGCGGAGGGAACGACCGTCCAGAAATGCGTCCCCTGGACGCCGTACACGAGCGATGGCAGCACGTGCGTGACCTACGAGGTGAAGAACGGCTCCCCGAGCAACAGCTCAAGCTCCCAGGACGTGACGGTCACGTTCGCGGATGGAACGAGCCAGAGCACGACCATCACCGCCGGGGGCGCAACTGTCCTGCAGTGCAACATCACCAGCATCGTGATCCACGAGCGAAGCGTCACGAACGGCACGTCGACGGCTGGCCCCAGCGCAAGCGGGAGTTCGGCCGGCAAGATCAAGAAGTGCAACGCCACGAACATCTACATGAGTGACGGCACCGTATGCATCAACAAGACGTTGACGAACACGGGCTCTGGATCGAGCAACATGACGGGCAGCGTGACGTACGCCAACGGCAACACCGTGGCCATCAACCTCACCCCGGGTCAGTCCACCGTCATCAACTGCAAGGTCAAGACCATCAGCATTCACGAGACAACCGCCGCGAGCACGACCTGGGAGCTCGACTAGCCCCAAGACGGCGCCATTTCCGTTGAGCAAGATGTAGTAGATGTCCTTGAAGAGTGCGCAGCGCTCGCTGCGTGTGGAGGAGGAGCCCATGGTCTCACATTCGCGCGTCGTAGTTCGCGTACTCACAGCAGGGGCCGCGCTCTGCGTGCTGATCTTGCTTGTCTGGAAGTGGCTCCCGTCCGGCCCCGCACCCTCCGACCGGTCCCTACCGCAAAACAAGGCGGAAGGACAGGACACGGGTGCGGGGCCGACCCTTGGCGGCGTTCGCACAGGTGCGCCGACGCTCAAGGGAGGAACCGACTGGCAGAAGACCTTCAGGCAGTTGGAGGCCTCCGAGCACCAATCGGGGCTGTCGAGTGCCAGCATCCGCGTGCGCGGGCGCATCGCGACCAGCGACGGGGAAGCGCTGCCTGAGGGTTGGACGGCGTTCGTCGTCACCAATACGGAGCCGGAGTGGGTGCGACTTCTGACCCTCCCCGTCAAGCAGGACACCTTTGAAGGCAAGCTCGATCTGCGCGCACTCGGTGGCGTTGCATCGGTCGTCGTCGGCGTCCACGGTCCAGGTTACGCAGCTGAGCGTCAGCTCGTCCGCATTGACCCGGTCGCCGGTATCGACGTCCAGTTCGAAGTGAGCGTAGGTGCACTCCTGCGCGGACGCGTCCTCGATGAGTGGGGCAAGGCCGTGTCGGGGCTCGCCCTGATCGCGGAGACGCGCCAGGCCCTACCCATGTTGATCAGCACCAAGACGCTGACCACGGCCGCACGAGTGGAAGCTCCGGCCGGTCGGGCTGTAGCCCTGGGGCGGGCGACGACCGACCAGCAAGGGCGGTTCACGATCGCCGGCCTGAAGGAAGCCGGCTACTACCTGTACTCTGCGGACAACCGCTGGTTTCTGACCCCGCCTGGGAAACTCAAGCCGACGTATGACGAGTCGCCGGCCGAGCACGAGATCCTCGCGTACGCTGCGGTAGGCATTGATCTGACGATCGTCGACCACGACACCGGAGAACTCATAGCGCCGATCTCGGCCATGGTGCAGATCCGGCCGAATGATCCCGAGACGAACGAGTACATGACCGGCATGTCGTCGCCCACGGGCCGCGTTCACGCCTTCTGGAGAGCGCACGGCAAGGAGATCGATGCGGGTTTCGGCGCATCGATTCAGGTCAAGGCGCCGGGCTACGTGTCGCGCCCCGTGCAATTCGCAGCCAAGCCAGGCAAGCACATGGCCACGGGCGAAGTCCGGCTGAAGAAGGAGGACGAGGGCACGCTCGAATTGGGCGTTCACGACGCCGACGGCGAGCCGTTCGGCCGCAAGATCCGCATCGACTTCGTCAGCCACGCCAACCGGACGCACGGCCACGTGAGTGTCATCCCAGAGATGATCGCCCCCGGCAGGTTCCGGTGCGCGACACCGGCGGGCCGCTGGTTCTTGCGCGTGTACCCGGACGGTGCCCTTGGTCGCCTCATCTCCGCGACCGCTGAGATCGAAGTTCAGTCCGAGCAGAAAGTGAGTACCCGAATCGCGCTGCTTCCTTTCGGGTCCATACAGCTCCGTCTCGACCCCGATCGCATCGCGACTGCCAAGAGTGGGACCGTTCTGTTGACCGCTGAGCGAGAGGGCGGCGAGGGGTCGATTCTGTCCGCTGTGCCCGTGGAGATCAGCGAGTCCATCGAACTCCCCGTCGTGCCCATTGGACCGTGGCACCTACGCCTTCAGCTCGGTGATCGCACGATGGAGGCCGACGTGACGGTGACGATGGGGCGTACAGCCCAAGTCGACTGGCGGTGATCTCGTGCCCCGCTTCGCAATCCCCCTATGCATTCTCACAGCGATTGCGCTGACCATGCTGCTGCTGCCGGGCCCGCGTGATTCGGGCTCGGCGGCCTCCAGCTTTGACACAGCGGGAGCCGAAGAGACGCGCCCCCCCCCTGTCGTCGTGCTTTCCCGCGGCGCGATCCCGGTCCAGCGGAACCAAATGGTGAAGGTGTACGGTCGTCTCTACCCCGACAAGCCGAGCCGGTGGGTGCGCATCACGGTAGATCCGATCGACGTCCCAGGCTCTCGACTCGTGGCCGTCGCGGTGTTCGCCGACGGCAGCGTCGCGCGCACCCCGGTGCGCAAGGCCGTCTCGTTGGAGTCGCAGGAGAAGGGGCGAGAGCTCCTTGAAGTCTGGATGCTGGAGACCCGTGTTGCGACCTCCTACGTGGCATCGGTCCGCGCGGAAAGCAGCCTGAACTCTTCTCGCTGACGCTAGACATCTCGCACGACGTTGGTTTCGGTCAGAGTAGTCACATTACGAAGGCTAGCGTCTCCCTCGGCGCAAGGAGGCCTCGTCTCGTGGACGCCAGAGGCCCCTAAGCTGCCCAGCGCGTCTCAGGGTTCTTCGCGGCATCAGGTTGCATGGAGGATCGGAGGATAGGGGATTCTATCCACCACCCCAGCCTACCTCGGACGACGCGCACGGCTCCATCACCCCTGCGCACTACACATTCGCGACGACCTCCACGCCCCCTCCCCCATTCATGACCACCCGCACGAGGCTCGACGCCGCCCCACGCGCCCGTGCAAGCACGCCTCGATGAAGCCGGCACGCACCTTCCCCATCAAGCACGCGTGCGCGCTTGTTCTGTTGCGGCCGGCTCCCCCATCTGCGCTAGGCAGCCGGCGGTGCGCGCGGCTCGAAGGGACTGCGCACGCCCGCACGCTTGCGATGCTTGAGGATGCGGTCGATGACCACCGGGTCGGTGATCGCCGCCACGACCTTCAGCTCGTGCCCGCAGCGCGGACACGTCAGCGGATCGACCTCGTAGATGCGCGCAAGCAGCCGCGCCCACGAGCGGCGGCGGGCGCGCTTCCATGCGTCCTCGCTGTCCTCGGGATCCTCCGGCGCGCTACAGGGGGCCGCGCACCTCGTGGGTGGTGCTTCTGCTTGCCCCTCGGAGGGACGATAGAGCCGCCGTGCGCGGTTGGCGTACGCGCCGTAGTAGCGCACCAGGTGCTGGCGCGGATCGGGGATCTGCGTCGTAACCGCGTGGATCCAGTCCAGCGGATCGAAGACCCGGTGATCCAGCCCTGTGACGGGATCGCGCGGCGTGAGCAGCTTGATGCGACCGTCCTTCTGCGGGTGGACCTTGCCAAGCGCCACCGGTGCGCGCGTCAGGTAGCGACTCACGCGCTCGATGGCCCCTGGTTCGCCTGGCTCGATGGCCGGGCCCGCGTGGACCGAGAAGCCCGAGTGTTCCCAGCTCAATAGACTCTCGGCGAACGCCTCGGAGAGCCGCTCGGCGCGCGTGAGGCGAGCGATCACCAACTGGCGAAAGCGCTCCTCGATCGCCCGGCTGGGGAACCGGCCCAACGGATGGAACGCGCCACCGCGCCGAATCAGCCCGTCCGTAACCAGGGTGTGGATGTGCGGGTGCCAGTTGCCGAAGGAGCCGAACGTCTGGATCGAGGCCACGATGCCCGGCAACGCATCCCGGCGACCCAAGGCTGCCTGCACACCGGCGCGCATTGCGTGAGCGGCCGACCGGCTCAGGATCGACAGCAGGCGACGATCGCGCTCGAAGAGCCCCCGCAGGGCCTTCGGCACGGTGAGGATCACATGCCGATGTGCTACCGGCAGCCGCACGACCTCGACGAACTGCTCGGCGAAGAGCGCCGCGCGCTTGGCCTGGCAGCTTGGACAGAAGTTGCGCGTCTGGCACGAGAAGGCAACCAGGTGCTCGGTTGCGCAGGCCTCGCAGCGCAGCCGTGCGAAGCCGGACTGCTACCGACCACAGTCCAGGAACTGCTCGACGCACGTGCGCACCACGCGCCGAAGGTGTCCGTGGCGTGGTGCGAAGCGCTCGGAGTGCACGCGAGCGAAGGCCTCGAAGTGATCTTCCAGGAGCTTGTAGAAGCTCGTTCGATGCGGTCGGCGCGGGCGAAAGAGGCCAGCCGCCTCGCGTACGCAGAGGACCTCCGATCGCCAGCATCCAAGGAGGGAGCGCGGGGAGGGCACCAGCCGCCGTCTTCCGGTGGGTTCCCCTCCCCTGGATCGCCGCGATGCCCACCGAGGTCACACGGCGCTCCGTCCGCCGCTGGCGAGCTCGACCAGCCGGGCTCCTGTTCGGGGTGCGGAGCGCTTTCCTTGGGCAGCGCGGCATCCTGCTCGGGCGCAGCGAGGCGTTCCGCCGAGACGCCCTACAATCACGCCCCATGTCATCCGGTCCCTTCCTCCACCTCCTCGAAGACATGGCCAGCGAGCAGACGCTCGCCCGTGGCCTCAGCTACTACCGCCAGCGTCGCGTCGGCAAGCCGACGCTGACGAGCTCCGGCGCGCTCGAGGCCGTCGTGGAAGGCACGCGCTCCTACGACGTCAGCCTGAGCCTGCACAGCTCAGGCCTCCGCACGGACTGCTCCTGCCCCGCGTGGCCACGGGAGTCGATGTGCAAGCACGTCGTGGCCTTGGCCTGCTACGCCGATGACGAGGAGCTCTCCCACGCCATGACGCGCGCCCTGTTCGGGGACGCGCCCTCGGGTGAGGGATCGTCCGACGACCGAGCGCCCGAGCGCCAAGGCGCGCGTCGTGGCCCGGGCTGGCGCGCGCGACTTGCGGCGCTCGAAGAGGGAGCCCGTCGCCGGCGGGACGTGGTCGAAGGCCGCGACAAGATGGGCTCCGCCCTCTTCGAACTCTGGCTCGAGCCCGAGGAGTGCCACCGCAGGCAGGGCCTCGTGCTGTCGCTCACGCGGAGGTCGGCTCGCAAGAACGGCACCCTCGGCGAGCCCAAGGAAGCCAAGTGGTCCTCGGTACCCAGCTTCTCGTCCATGTCGCGCGACGCCCAGCTCGCGCTGAGCCGCGTCCTGAAGGTCGGCAAGGACGACGTCTTCGGATGGCGCTGGAACGAACGCTCGAAACTCTTGGTGCAGCCGGGCGACGCGGCGCGCGCGCTCGCCGCCTGCGACGGCGTCGTGCCCGTGCGCTGCCTCGGCGACGACGGGACCTGGAGCGAGCCGCTGCGGTGGTCGCAAGATCCCTGGCACTTCGGCCTCGTCCTGCACCCGCAGCACGTGGAAGGCGAACAGACGGCGCGCTTGGAGGGTGTGCTCACCCGCGGCTCCGAGCGTCGCACGCTGGACGATGCCGATCTGCTGCTGGCGAGCGGCGTCGTGCTCTTCGGCAACGCGTGCGCGCCGCTCGATGATGCCCGTGCGTTCGATTGGGTCACGACGCTCCGCAGCGAGGGGCCGCTCGACGTGCGAGGCGACGATGTCTCGCCGTTCCTCGAACGGCTGCTCCACATCACGGCGGGCATCCCGCTCGACCTGGGCGACATGGCCGAGGAGGGCGGCGCGCCGGCGGGGCTGCTCGAGCTCGTCCTGCCCGCGGGCAAGCCGCCGGCAGCCGACGTCACGTTCCTCTACGGCGAAGCGGACATCGCGGCGCACGACCCGACGCCGTACGTGCTCGAGCGCGGCACCGTGCCGCGCATCCTCCGTCGCGACGGGAAGGCCGAGAGCCTCCTGCTCGAGATGCTCACCGAGGAGGGCCTCGCGCGCACAGCGCCCGGTCGCGGCGCGCACGCCTACGACGTGCCCACGCAGGATCTCCCCGGAAGCTGTACACGTCTCATCGAGGCGGGCTGGCGCATCCAGGTCGAGCGCAAGCCGCTCAAGTCCGGCGGCACGATGGCCATGCGCGTGCGCTCGGGCATCGACTGGTTCGACATCGAGGCGGAGGTGAGCTTCGATTCCTCCGCCCTCTCCTTGCCGGCGATCCTGCGCGCGGTGGCCGAAGGCAAGGGCTTCGTCACCCTGGACGACGGCGGGGCCGCGCTCCTGCCGCCCGAGTGGACCGCCCGCCTGCAGGCGATCGGTGCGCTATCGAATGCCGTCGAGAACTCCGAGGCCGTGCGCGTCGCGCGCACGCGCGGGCCCCTGCTGGACGTCCTGCTGGCGGACATCGCGAACCTCCAGACCGACGAGACCTTCGATGCCCTGCGCGAGACGCTGCACACGTTCCGTGGTGTGCGGGCGCGCCGGGAGCCGAAGTCCTTCGAGGGGACGCTGCGTACCTACCAGCGCGAGGCCCTCGGCTGGTTCACCTTCCTCCGCAACGCGGGCCTCGGCGGTTGCCTGGCCGACGACATGGGCCTCGGCAAGACCGTGCAGGTGCTTGCCATGCTGCTGGCCCGTCGCCGGGCGAAGGACCGCCGCGGACCGACCCTGGTCGTCGCACCGCGCTCCGTGATGTCGAACTGGATCCGCGAGGCGAAGCGCTTCGCCCCCACGCTGCGGACGGCGACGTACCACGGTGCCGGACGCGCGGAGGTGCTCGAAGACACCACCGGCCTCGATCTCCTCGTCACGACGTATGGCACGATGCGGCGAGACATCGACGCGCTGGCCACCGTGCCGTTTGACTACGTCGTCCTCGACGAGTCCCAGGCCATCAAGAACGCCGCGAGCAAGACCGCACGTGCCGCCTGCCGCCTCGACGGTGGCCACCGCCTGGCGCTCTCCGGCACGCCCATCGAGAACCACATGGACGAGCTGGGTTCGCTCTTCGCCTTCCTCAACCCGGGTCTGCTGGGCAACCGGCGCGAGTTTCAAGCGCTGCTCGGCACCACGGACGCGCCTTCCTCCGAACGCTTGGCCTGGCTACAGACGGCGCTCCGGCCGGTCGTGCTTCGGCGCACGCGCGAGCAGGTCCTGACCGAGCTGCCCGAGTTGGAGGAGCAGCTCCTCAGCTGCCCCCTCGGCCCGGAGCAGCGGCTTGCCTACGACGGCATTCGCGAGCACTACCGCGCCAGCGTACTGAGCCGCGTGGAGGAGAGCGGGCTCGCCAAGTCCAAGATCCACGTCCTGGAGGCGCTCCTGCGCCTGCGCCAGGCGGCCTGCCACCCGGGGCTCATCGATGCGACCCGCAAGGCGGAGACCTCCGCCAAGCTCGACCAACTGATCCCGATGCTGGAGGAGATCGCGGACGCCGGGCACAAGGCGCTCGTGTTCTCGCAGTTCACGCAGTTCCTAGGCATCGTGCGGCAACGTCTCGACGACGGGGCGATCCGCTACGAGTACCTCGACGGCAAGACGACACGCCGTGGCGAGGCCATCGACCGCTTCCAGGAAGACCCGGATACGTCCGCCTTCCTGATCAGCCTCAAGGCCGGCGGTACGGGTCTCAACCTGACCGCCGCGCAGTACGTCTTCATCCTCGACCCGTGGTGGAACCCGGCGGTCGAGGCCCAGGCCGTGGGACGTGCCCACCGCATGGGCCAGGAGAATCCTGTGACCGTCTATCGCCTCATCGGCGAGGACACGATCGAGGAACGCGTGCTGGAGCTCCAGGCACGCAAGCGCGACCTCGTGCAGGCGGTACTCGGCGGCGTCAGCGACGCGCCGCTCCGGGGCATCACGCGCGACGACCTCGAGGTGCTGCTCGGCTGAGCCCGTCGGCGCCCGCACCCAAGACTTGCCCCCTCGCGTGCCGCGCGGTACGCAGACGGCATGATCACCCTTCGAATGATGTCTGTCGATGACCTGCCGCGGCTGAACGCCGTGGACCGCAGCGAGCACATCACGCGGCAGTACGTCGTCGTCGGTGACACGCTGGTCGTTCGCGAGGTGGACATCCACGCAGGCCCTTGGGATCGCACCCCGGAACCGGGGCAGCACGAACACCCCCAGGTAGCGGCGTGGCGCGCCCTGCTGGAGCGCGGCGGCATCCTGCTCGGAGCGTTCGAAGGAGCCGACACACTTGCCGGATTCGCACTGCTGCTTCCGGAACTCGAGCCGGGGCTGGCCGACCTGGCCCTCCTCTACGTGGGCGCCAAGCACCGCGGTCACGGCATCGGCGTTCGACTCTGCGACGAGGTGGTCACGCGCGCGCGCGAGGGCGGTGCCGAGCGACTCTACGTGTCGGCCACACCCACCGTTCCGACCGTGGACTTCTACGCGGCGCGCGGCTTCGAGAGGACGCCGACGCCCCATCCCGCGATGTTCGCGGCGGAGCCGGAGGACATCCACATGGTCATGGACCTCGAAGTCATGGACCTGGGAGGTTAGCCGCCGCCGCGCGCCTTCCAGGCTGCCGCTTCGTCGGCGTTGCCCAGTGCCGCATAGATGCGTGCGAGCAGGTCGGCCGTCCAGCGCGCGTCCTCCGACGCCGCGTCTCCGGCCTTGGCCCGCGCCGCGTAGGCCGCCTCGGCCTCCTTGACGGCCTCGGCGTGTCGCTTGGCCTCGAAGAGCACGAGCGCGAGGTGCTCCTGCACGTCCAGCACGCGGTCGTGCTCCGCGCCCAGGGCCTTGCGCTGGAGCCGGAGCGTGCGCTGGATCCAGGTCACCGCCTCCTCGAGGGCTCCTTGGTCGTGCGCGAGCTGCGCCATCGTCTGGATCGCGAAGATGACCTGCGGGTGCCCCTCGCCGAAGCGCGGCTCCCCCACCGCGATCGCTGCCCACGCCAGCGCGCGCGCCGCGTCCGGGCGCTTGTCCTTCTGGAGCGAGACCGCCATCGCCGCCCACGCCCACGGCACGCGCTCCGCGAACGCCTTGTTGTCGAGGAACGGCTTGGCGATCTGCTCGGCGAAGGCGCGCAGGCCTTCCTTGTCGTCCGCACGCCACAGACGCTCCGCCTCGTACGTGAGCCGGATCAGCTCCTGGCGCATGTCGTCCTTGCTCTCCCCGCGACCGCGCATGGTGGCGAGCATGCCGAGCATCATCGGGTTGTCGAAGCCCGCAGTGAGCTTGCCCTCCTTGAGCGCGGCGTACATGCCGACGTCGGCGGACGCGCGCAGCGTGAGCGGATCCTCTGCCCCGAGGACGCGTTCCCGGATCCTCATGACCTCGGTGGCGAGCTCGAGCGCGCGGTCCGGCGTGCCGTCTCCCACGCTCTCCAGGCGCGCGAGATGCTCCAGCGCGCGCGCGAGGTCCAGGCTGTCGGGGCCGTCCAGCTCGAGAAAGAGCGCGCGCGCGCGCTCGAGATGCACGGCCGCTTCCTCGTAGCGGGCGATGCCCAGGTAGACGCTGCCCAGCGTGCGGCGGAGCTGCGCCTCGACGGCGGGCCGATCCGCGAAGCGCGTGCCGACGTCGGCCGCGGCGCGGTCGAGCACTTCACGCACCGTGACGTCGCGCCCCCGGCTCTCGCGGGGGTCCAGCGAGCCGAGCAGGTCGTCGTTGAGGAAGCCCGTGACGGCATCCGCCGTCTCGAGCGCGCCGACGGCACGCGTGCGCTCCACGTCGGCGCGGTCGCGCTCCGTGCGCAGCGCGCCGGACACGACGAAGCCGGCGACCGCCGCCGCGGCCAGCACGAGGGCCGCGCCGCGCACGAGCACCTTCTTGCGCGCGCCGCGCTCGCGCTCGCGGATGCCCGTCTCGCGCAGCTCGGCCGCACGGTCCTGGTAGCCGGCTGCGCGTGCGCTCTCGGGGCTGCGCTCGAGCACCTGGGCTACCGCCATCGTGACGCGGTCCACCTGGTGCAGCAGATCGGCGCCATGCAGGCTCTCGGCTGCCTCGATGGCCGTCTGGGCTTCACGCAAGAAGCCCGCGACCTCGCGCTCCCGCTCGCGCTCGACCTGCCAACCGCGAATCGCGTCGGCCAGCGCATCGGCCGACGGCGGTCGCGCGTCCATGTCGCGCGAGAGGCACGCCGCACAAAGGTCGGCGAGGGCCTCGGGCACGGAGGCGTCGACGTCGCGCGCGCTTCCGGGGTCTTCGTCCAGGAGCTTCTTCGCGAGGTCGAGGAACGTCGTGAAGGTGTGTGGCAGCGTGCCCGTGAGGATCTCGAAGAGGATCGCCCCGAGGCTGTAGACGTCGCTGCGCTCGTCCATCGCCTCGCCGTCGTCGCGGATGGCCTCGGGCGGCATGTAGCCGGGTGTGCCCATCGCGCCCGCGACGGTTCGGAGGTCGGTCGCGTCCCGGTAGGCCTCGATGTGCGCGGCGAGGCGGCTGCCTCCAGGTTCGTCCGTGCCCTGCACCTTGGCCAAGCCCCAGTCGAGTACCACCGCCTCGCCGAACTCGCCCAGCGCCACGTTCTCGGGCTTCAGGTCGCGGTGGATGACGCCGCGGCTGTGGGCGTAGCGCAGGGCGTCGCAGACCTTCAGGAAGGGCTCGAGCAGCGCCAGGCGCTCTTCGATGCCCTTCCCCTTCACGCCTTCGACGGCCGTGGCGAGCGTCGTCTCGCCCTGGATGAAGCGCATCGTGTAGTAGGGCACGCCCTCGGCGGTCTGGCCGAGCTCGTAGACCGGCACGATGCCCGGGTGCGCCATGCCGGAGGTGATCCACGCCTCCTGCAGGAAGCGCTGCTTCAGGTTCTCGAAGCTGTCGGACGCCGCGCTGTTCTTCTCGGGGGTCGCGAGGTCGGTCGGGCGCGCGGGCGTCGCGGTGCCCTCGCCGTCCATCGGGCGGATGATCTTGAACGCGACCTCGCGGTTGAGGTCCGTGTCGATGGCCCAGTACACGATCCCCATGCCGCCTTCGCCCGCGGGCTTGAACTCGCCGTAGCGATCGATCGGCAGCGTCCGGAGATCGGTCGGAGATTGCGCGGCGCCTTCGGCTTCGTTCATGGCCGAGAGCATACAGGCGGCGCCGCACGCTTCGACCGGGCGGTCAGCCGTCGTCGGCGTCCGGGAGGGGGCGCACGGGGACGAACGCCTCGGCCTCGACAGGTTGGACCGGGGCAGGTCGTTCGATCGGCCGTCCCGCGGCGTCGACGATCGTGACTCGCAGCGCGATGGCGACCGGGCGGGCCGCCGGGGCGACGCCCGCCAGCACGTTGCGAACCCTGATCAGGAACGAGCCCTGGTCCGGAACGCTTCCGTCGAAACGCGGAACGAAGAGCAGCGACCCGCCGTGCATGGCATGCGCACGCGCCTGGACCTTCACGTAGCGCAGGTCTTTGGAGGCGTCGGCGCGGACGTGCAGCACGGCGCTCTCCCCCAAGGCGAGCTGCGCCTTGGCGCCGACCCCCAGGATCCTCTCCTGGCGGGCCACGCGCTCGATCCGGGTGCTCTTCTTCAGCACACGCTCGATCAGCACCCAGTGCAGGTCATCGAGGGTCGACACCTCCGTGCCGAAGCGGGCGTGTACCAAGACGCCGAACGAACCGCGGAGATCGATCCCGAGGTCCTGCTCGATCCTGCGGTCCATCCGGAGGAGATGCGCCTCGAGGCGCACGAACAACCGTGGTCCCGCCGACGCGGCAGCCTGGGGCTTGCTTGCCGGCGGCACGGAGGCCACCTTCTGCTCCACCGCGTCGCGCACCGTGGCAGGCACTCGCGCCAGCGCGTCGTCGGCCCAACCTTGCTCGCGCTCCGTGCCGTGCTCGAGCATCCAGACCAACTCATCCACGACGGACCTGGCCGTGGGCGCGGCCGTCCAAAGAAGGCCCTCGAGCCAGTGCTCGATCTTTGCGTGGACGGCCTCCGTCGTCTTCGCGCGGAACTTGTAGTCGCCTTGACGCTGCAACGCCGTGCCGGTTCCGGCGCCCCAGGATGCTGGGACGACGTTCTCCCTCAGGACCTCGATCACCCGACGTGCCCGTCCGCCGAAGTCCGTCGGCGGCCAGGACATCAGCGGGCGCTGCGTCCCGCGGCGGATCGTCGCGTCGAACAGCGGGTGCGCCGAGATCCACACGCGCCCGGCCGCGGGGACGGGCAGTTCGTAGACCGTGTCGATGAGTTCTTGGCGGCTCGCCGCAGGGGAGTTCGCGGGCGCGTTCGGCCAGGACGGTTCGACGGGAGACGGCGGCGTGGCGGCGGGACGTCCCTGCACCCGCAGCAGCGGCTGCACCCCCGCTGCGGGGGCCACGTCGGGGGCGGCAGCGTGCCGTGCGCCCTCGGGGCTCGAGGCTGCACGTTGGGTACACACGGCGTAGCCGATGCAGCCAAGACCGGCCCCGATCAAGACGAGAGGCAGCCATCGGGCGCGTAGGGACATGCTCCCATCTCACGCGGAGGCGTTCACCTCTCCGTCATGGCGACCCGTCATGGCAACCCGTCATGGCAGCCTGCGGGTGAGTTACTTCAGCCGGAGCTTCCAGACCCCTCCGACCAACGAGAGGTTCACGTGCTCGCTCTTGGCGCCCTCGCGGTGCACGGTGAGGATGGCCAGGTCACCGGTGATCTCGATCATCCCGACCTTGCCCGAGTACAGGTCCTTGTCCAAGAAGCCCGGAGCGACCTTCTCCGCGAGGGCCAGCACGCCCGCCATGAAGGCGATCCGCCGACGGTTGTCCTTCAGGACCTGCATCGACCTCTTGCTTCCCTCGCCCACCGTCTTCAACTCCGCGGCGTACGTCGTCTGAAGCGCCTTGGCCTCCGCGGTCGCCCAGGCAGGGGCCTCTTGGCCTTGGAGCTTCCCCTTGGCAATCATCTCGACCGAATCGAGGAGGTTCTTGCAGAAGACGTCCTGCGACTTGCGGGTGTACGCGGTGAGCCAGGCGGCGAGGTCGCCGCGGGCATACGCCTTCCCGGCCTCCGTGTAGACGTAGGCCGGTGTGCCCGGCTTCGGCCCCTCCAGCTTCGGCGCGTCCGGCTTCGGCGTGTCCGTCTCGGGCTTGTCGGCGGAGCCGCCGCTGGGGAACCGAAGCTCCATCTTCCATTTGCCGTCGACCCTCTTGAAGTGCACCTGACGGCCCATGGATCCCTCGGAGCCTGGTCTCTTCGCGGTACCGACCGCCGTGTCGCCGTCGATCGTCACGTCCGTGAGCTCGCGCGCGACCTTGGCCTTGTCCCTGGCCTTGTCCGACTTCGACTTCGTCTTCTCATCGAGGGCGTACACTTCGACCATGAAGGCGATCCGCCGACTGTGGTCCTTCAGGACCACCAGCGACTTCTTGCCCTCCTCACCAACCATCTTCAAGTCCGCGGCGTACTTCGCCTTGAGCGCCTTGGCGGCTGCGATGACCGTCGCCGGCTCTGCCGTCCCGCCTGGAGATCCCAAGGCGACGTAGTCCAGCCCCATCAGCGTGAACTCGCAAAGGCGGTCCTGCGACGCGTGCGTGTACGTGGCAAGCCACGCGGGAATGTCACCGCGGGCCTCGGCCTTCTGCGACGCCGCGTAGACCTGGGCGGGGGACGGGGCGGTCGCGGCAGATCCCTCTCCCTTGCCGTCGTCACCCAAGGCCGTGCCGGCGCCCATCAAGATTGCGAGTGCGACGAGGTATCTCATGGTCATGCGGAGTCCAGCTTCCTGTGGCAGGTGCGGGCGCAGCCGGTCGCCTTCGTGACGCCACCAGCGCAGCGTACCGACAGTTGAGCCACCCTGGCAAGTTGGGCGGGTGGCGGAAGGTGTCCGGCACGCCGGAGAGAACACTAGACCCTGCCATGTCTCGCCCTATCGCCGTCGTCGACGTTTCCTCGCTCCAGGCGTGGCCCCTCGAGGTGCCATTCCAAGGTGAGAGGTTCAGCCTGCTGCTGGTGCTGGACGACACCGATCTGCGCACGGACGAACACGCGGCGTGAAACGACTTTGCGGACCGGGTCATCGACCAGGGCATCGCCCACTTCTGCGCGTGGGTCCCGATTGCGAGCGGGCCCATGACCTGATGGACGGGACGTTCGTCGAGCGGCACGTCATCCGCGGGCTACCCGAGGCCTTCCTCATGACGACGTGGCACGCGCACGAGACGCTCTAAGATGCGATCTGGTTCGCGCAGCACTGCGCCATCGACTTGGAGCTTCAGGCGTCGGACTCCGCTCCGTGCCTGATCGCCGTCGTAGGCAACGCCGCTCGTGGCCAACGGGCCCGCGACTACGTCGCTCACGCTTGAGTCGGGATGGCTCCGGCGCGCCGATCGAGCCGCCTCAGTCCACCCAAGCCTGCTGGATGCGCTTGTACGCGTAGGTACGCACGGCGTCACGCCACGCCGCGATGAGGGCCACGCGCTTCTTGACCTCGCCCTTCTGAGCCTTCGGAGCATCCGCGCGGGGGCGCAGGGCCTTCTCCATGCTCCCCCACCACCGTTGCAACAGTCGATCCTGCAGGTCGCGTAGGACGCTCCCGACCGTGGGCTTGCCAGGACCTGTCAAGCACCCGCGCCCCCACGAGATGAGTCCGGCCAGTTCCTCCTTCGCCAGGGCCTCGCCGAACAGCGCCTCGAGAAGTCGAGCGCGTGCCTGCTCAGCCGTGGGGGTGCGCGCCGATGCCAGCGCCTCGTCGCACATGGCGTGTGAGATCAGATTCAAGAACTCCAGCGTGCGTACAGCGTGGTCTGCGGACCGCCCGCGCTCGTTCACGGCCTCCTTCTCGAGCCTGGCCTGCGCATCCCGCAGGGCCAGCTCCATCTCGACCTTCTTCGCCCGCTCGATGCCGTAGGTCGTCTTGCCCTGCGCATCGACGAGTCGGTCCGCGATGAGCAGTCCGGCGGCACGATCGATCACGATGGAGCGGCCCTTGTTCGTCATGATGATCCGATTGCCGCCCGGCTCGCTGTATGTGCCTCCCCGCCAGACATCTGGCTTGAGCCACGAGGGCACGGTGTCGTCGACGTGCCCGATGGCCAAGCCGAAGTCGACCTGCGGACCACCCTCCGCATCCCGCTCCATGCCCAGGTCCAAGCGGGGCATCCACCGCGGAAGGGCCTTCACGTTGCTCTTGGACTTGGCGTTCCAAGCCGTCAGGGCCGCATTGACGCGCCGCGTTCGCGCACGGTGGAACTTGAGACCACGCGCAATCATCCGGTTCGTGCTGTCGCCGGTCGTCACCATGCAGAAGCGCTCGGGCGTGAGAACCACGATCTTCGAGGCCTCGGACTCCCTCGATGAGGTCACGTGGATGATCGCCCGCTCGCCGTCCATGAGGAGCGTCATGAGCGTCCTCACGCTCTCCCCCTGAGCGTCCTTCGCCGGCGTGGTCATGTAGACATGGTGGTAGCTCTCCTGGCGGCGGTAGCCCCGGAGCAGGGCGACACGCGCAGCCTCCTGCCGGGCGGCTTTCGAAGCCCCCTTGGGAGCGTCCGCGGCGTGCAGCGAGGCAGCCGCGAGGAGGATCAGGACCCAGGCGAGAAGCGCACGGCGCGCTGGCATGAGACTGCAGGGGCGATCGTGTCTATGAGGTCCGAACGGCACCAGCGAATTGTAGCAGCGGCTGTCTGGCTCGGGGTGCCCACAGCTACCTCGCGGCGATCAGGTCCACGTAGGAGCCCGCGATGCCCGCGCTCTCGTCGAGGCCGAACTCGGCGCAGAGATGCGTGACCTGTGCTTGGCCCTCGGCCTCGGTCATGCCGTCTTGCAGCACGGCCTCGAACTCGAGAAACATGCCCAGGTCCTCGACGCGGTCGAGATGGATGCGCACGTTTTTCCAGAGGGAGATCTGGCGCTCCTTCACGACGACGTGGCGGAGCCCCAAGGTCGCCGCGAGACCGGCCCTCAGCTTGCCCGGATCCGCGACGGGGATCAGGTGGTAGGCGCTCGTGCGTGCGCCCCCATCATCCGGCCGCGCATAGGCGATCAGCACAGGTTCGTAACCCTCGACCTCGCGCAGCTTGAGGCGGCCCGACGGCGCTTGGAAGTAGGTGTCGGTCTGCGTCACGACCAGCGGCGCAGCGCCCGAGAGGCGCCGGGCGGTCCTGGCGGCAGCGTCCCCGTCGTCCAGCTGCACCTTCAGCTCGACATTCCGCAATGCGGAGGACGACCCGGTAGCCCCGCCCACCCGCGTTAGATCTCTTCGTCCGTGGCCGGGATCTCGGTGCCATCCACGAGGGAGACGCGGATCGCCTTCGTGGCGATCAACTCGTCGTTGGTCAGGAGCTGGAACTCGTAGGTGCCGGCGTCCGGAAGCTGCACGTTGCGCAGCTGCGCCGAGAGCTCGGTCGTCTGCAGAGGGCCCGGAATCTTGATGGGCGGCGGCGTGCCGTTGCCGAGCACCTTGTTGCGCTCGACGTCCACGAAGCGGATCTCGAAGGCGTACTGGCCGCGCGCGTCGGTCAAGTTGGCGTAGATCCAGAGCACGGGATGCACGGCCGGGAATCGGTCGGCACGCAGCTCATGGAACACGCCGACGAGGGTCTTCTTGCCGGTCTGGGCATCGTGGATGACCTGATCGCAGACGAGGAAGGCCTTGACGACCGGCGGCGGATTGGAGGAGGTGCCCATGGGGGCATCCTACCGGCCGAGCTCAGAAGCGCTTCGATGCGTCAGCGAGGAAGTCCTTCTCTTCCTGCGAGAGCGCGTCCATGCCTTCGCGCGAGATCTTGGAGAGCAGTGCATCGACGCGGGCCTTCTCGCCGCCGCTGACGCGCGGCTCCGTGGCGCGCTCCTTGGCCTCACGCTGGGGCTTGCGCTCGCGTCGCTTACGGACGAGCCATCCGCCGGGGCCACGCTCGCTCTTCCAGCGGCGCGCGAAGCGGAAGTAGAGCAGACCCCAGGCCGCGCCCGAGAGATGACCGACGGCGGCGCCCGCGTCCGAGGCGTTCTGCGCCAGGGTCACGACCTCCATGCCCACGATGAACACGCCGACGGCCATCCACATGGGCATGGGGATGATCATCATCATGTAGACGGTGCCACGCGGGTTCATGCAGGCGACCCACACGAGCACGGCATAGACAGCGCCCGAGGCGCCGAGCGCCGGCATGAAGTTGCCGGTCAGGTAGGCGTAGCCCGTGTAGATGAGCGAGCACAGGAGAGCCCCGCCGATGTAGAGCTTCAGGTAGCCGCCGCGGCCCAAATGGGACTCGGCTGCCCGCCCGAAGAAGAAGAGCGCCAGCATGTTGAAGGCCACATGCGAAGCACCCTGCCAGTCGTGCAGCCAGGCCGAGGTGAAGACCTGCCAGAGCTTCAGGTCGCCAAAGACCTGCTCGGGGTGCAGCACGAGGTGCTTCCAGATGAAGCCCGCCAGCCCATTCTCGAACACCCGGAGCCCGTGGGTCTTCAGGCCGCTGTTCACCGCGGACGAGAAGACCACCCACAGCAGCGCATTGATGCCGATGATCGTCCACGTCACGGAGGCCGCGGACCACCGTCCACGGCGCCCTCCGTCGTCCCGCATGTAGTCCCGGCCAGCTACGCCCATCCGCGCAATCTATCAGCCCACGAACGGCTGTCCCGGGTGGGCTTGCGGCCCGCACCAGATCCGGGTACCGATGGGGCATGACCTCCACCACCTCCCCCACCCTGCTCGACGGTCGCGCCCTGGCAGAGAAGATCCGCCTCGAGTTCGCGCCCGAGGTGACGACCATGGTGGAGGCCGGCAAGCGGCCCCGCCTCGTGGTCGTCCAGGTGGGCAAGAACGATGCTGCCCAGGCCTACATCCGCGGTCAGCGCCGGGGGGCCGAGAAGTGGCAGCTCGACTTCCACCTCGAGACGCTGCCTGCTGAGGCAACGGAGGCGGGCGTCCGCAAGGCGCTGCGGGCGCTCAACGCCGACGACGGCGTCTCGGGCATCCTGCTCTCGCTGCCGCTGCCCGACGGCCTCCCGACGCGCGCGCTGCAGCACCAGATCCACCCGAGCAAAGACGTCGAGGGCGTGCACCCCGAGAACCTCGGAGGCCTGCTCTGGGCGCGCTACGGCCTGCTGCCCTGCACGGCTCTGGCCTCGCTCGCCCTGATCGACGAGAGCGGTGTCGACCTGCGCGGCAAGGAAGCCGTCGTGGTGGGCCACAGCGAGATCGTCGGCAAGCCGGCGGCCCTGCTCATGCTTGCGCGCAACGCGACCGTGACCGTGTGTCACATCGACACGCAGGACGTCGCGGCCCACACCAAGCGCGCGGACGTGATCGTCGTCGCGGTGGGCAAGGCCGGTCTCATCACGGGGGACATGGTCAAGGAGGGGGCCGTCGTGATCGACGTAGGCATCAACGCGATTCCCTCGGACGAGGGCCCGGGCCGCATGCGGCTCGTGGGCGACGTCGACTTCGACGCGGTGTCGAAGAAGGCGGCGGCGATCACGCCGGTGCCGGGTGGCGTCGGGCCGGTGACGGTCGCCATGCTCATGCGCAACACGGTGTTGGCCGCGCGGGGCATCCGTGTCGAGGACGCCCCGGGGCAGTTGCCGTTGTTCAGCTAGGGCGGGTCTGCACGAGGCTCGTGGGCGGATACGTGATTCGGCCACGTCCACCGGACGCCGGCCAAGTTGCCGTAGGGGCGGGCCTTGTGCCCGCCCGAGGGCGTCCTGCCACGTCGGGACTTACCACGTAGGGGCGGGCCTTGTGCCCGCCCGCGGCACCGGTGACCTGTACGCGGTGGCGGTTGCGCCTCGAAGGCGGACGGCGTGGGGTTGGGGCGCCTGGGGCGATCGACGGAGGGCGACCACAAGGGTCGCCCCTACAGGGCCACTTGGGCGCTCGATCGTGCCTTCAGCGCACCTGGAGTCCGACGGCTCGAAGCAGCTGGATCTGGGCCTTGTTGTAGCCAATGACCGCATCCAGGTAGTCGAGGCGCGCCTGCGTGAAGGTCTCCTCCGCCACGATGGCGTCGAGCGGAATGCCCACGCCGATCTTCTGCCGCTCACGGTAGAGACCCAGCGCCTCCTTGGCCTCCCGCGCACCCACCTCGGCGGCTTCAATCGCCTCCGCGCGTGACTGCGCCGCGGCCTGGGCCGACGCGACCTCACGAACGATGCGCTGCTCGGTCATGCGGATCTTGATGCGCGCCTGACGCTCACGCGCCGCGGCCGCCGCCTGACGCGATGTGTCGCCGATGCCGCCGCGTCCGACCTTCCACGAGAGGCCCACGCCGACATCCGACGTGCCCTTCGAGCTGCCGAGGCTGCGCCCGAAGGTGCCCCCCTCCCAGCCCGCCGTCACGCGCGGGATCAGCGGGCCCATCGTCGTCTGATCCCGCCGTGCCTTGGCGGCCTGCGCACCAAAGCGCGCCTGCCGCAGCTCCGGCCGGCCGGCGAGCGCCTTCGAGAAGAGCTCGGCCTCGGGCGCGTCCGCGTCCACGAGATCGAGCTTGACCGGCTGACTCTCCGACGCGAACAGCTGGACATCACGCGGCAGATCAAGGATCTCGCGCAAGCGCGCCGCGGCGACCCGCTGGCTCTCCTGGGCCTTGCGCTGCACGACAACCGCATGGCTGAAGCGGGCGCGCGCCCGCAGGACATCGCCGCGGAATCCGCCGCCGGCATCAGCCTGCGCCTGCGTCTCCTTGGCGAGGTTGTCGTACAGCGCGAGCGACTCGTCCGCGATGCCGAGCGAGGTCTGGGCGCGGAGCAGGTCGAAGTACGCCTCGGCGGCACGCGCGGTCGCGTCGTTGATGCCCGCCTGGACGCCCTGGCGGCTGGCGTTGGCGCGCTGCTTGGCCGCCAGCTGCTCGAAGAGTGCGTCGCCCAACTCCCAGTCCAGGTAGACACCCGCGCCCGCGAAGGCGTTCCGCTTGTCCACGTCGACGATGTTGCCCGACGTGCCCTGGACGTTGCCGTCGATCCAGTTGAAGCGAACGGCCGGCCGGATCGTGGGCAGCGCCCACCAGCCGGCGCTGACCATGTCGGCATGCGCTTCGCGCAGTTCTTCACGTACGAGCTGGACGTCGAGGTTGCGTCCCGACGCCAACCGCATCACGGTCGGCAGGTCCACCGGCTTGCGACTGATGTCGGCATGCCCCACCCCGCTCGCGCTGGGTGTGCGGAGCGCCGCCGTGTAGCGCGAGGGCTGGTACGGCCGCGGGGCCGCCCCTGCGTCCATGACGCGGTCGTCGGACGTGCAAGCGGCGGTCGCCAGAAGCAGGCCGATCAGGCCGCCCCTCAGGATCGGATGATGCATGGCTAGTTCCCAACCTCGGGCGCATCGACCTTGTGCGCCACGACCTTCTCGCCCTTGCTGACCGTGTTGCGTCCACGCAAGACGACGCGCGTGTTGGCGTCGATGCCGCTCTTGATCTCGATCCGGACGCCGTCATCGAAGCCGATCACGACGGGCACGATCTTCACGCGATCACCCTCGCCGATCACCATCACGGAGCTCTTGCGCTTCTTCGTGAGGACGCAGCGTGCAGGCAGGACCATCGCATCCTTGCTCACGGCCAGGTAGACGCGCACGCGAGCGAACATGTCGGCTCGCAGCAGCTTCTTCCCGTTCTCGTCCCGGGGGTTGTCGAGCTCGGCCTCGACCTCCATGGTGCGCGTCTTGGCGTCCAGGGCATCGGCCACGCGCGAGACGCGCGCTTCGAACGTCTTGTCCGGGATGACGTCGATCGTCACATCGACGCGGGAGCCGACGCGGCACGTCGGTGCGTCGGGGTCGGCAACGAAGAAGCGCACGCGCAGCTTGTCGTCCGCGACGATGCGGAAGAGAGGCTTGGCCCCGCTGTTGCTCGTGGCGTCCTTCACGAGATCGCCCGTGTCGATCATGCGCTCGGCCACGACGCCCGCGAACGGCGCGTAGATCGTGCCGAAGCCCCGCATGGTCTCGACCTCGTGCTTGTGCGCCGCAGCCAACGCGGCCTGGGCCTCGGAGGCGGTGACCTGGGCCTTCGCCGCGGTGACCATGGCCCTGGCGGCCGTGATGCGCGCCTTCGCCGCGGCCACGCGCGCCACGGCGACGGCCTCGTCATCGCGCGCCTTCTTGACGCCGATGGACGCTCCGTCGAACTTGGCCTTCGCGATCTCGAGTCCGCCGCGAGCCTGATCGACTTGGTCCTGCGCCACGAGGTTGGGGCTGTCGGCCAACACCTTCTCGAGGCGGCCGGCGATGCGTTCGCGCAGGTTGAGCTCGGCGCGGGCCTCGACCACGTTCGCCTCGGCCGCCCGGATCATGCCGGACGCCTGGCGTGCGAGCGCCTCGGCCTCCGCAGCCCCCTGCTGGGCGCCGATGACGGCAGCATCGGCCTCGGCGACGTGGGCGGCGGCTTCGGCGATCCCCGCCTCGGCCCGAGCCACGCGGCTCGCCTCGGTCACCACCTTGGCGTCGAGATCCGGGACGGCGATCCGGAGCAGGACCTTCGTCGCCCCGCCCGCCCCGGTCGGATCGACGCGCGTGCCGACCTCGACGGGATGCGGCAGCACGTAGCCGGAGACCTTGCCGTAGATCATCGCCTCACGACTTGGACGGACCTCCGCGGACATGCGGACCGTCTTCTGGATGTCGTCCTTGCTCGGCGTGACGTAGGACACCGGCGAGGCCGCGCGACCGCCGCCGGCCTCCTTGGCGTGGGCCGGATGCTCCACGTCCAGCACGCTGCTGCGGAAGACGATCGCGACCGCCGCACACCCTCCGATGAGGAGAAGGGAGAGAAGGAGCTTCTTGCGTTCCTTGTTCATGGTCAGACGACCTCCTTCCGCGGCGCCGAGCGACCGCGGATCAATAGGTAGACGGCGGGCACGACGAAGAGCGTGAGCACCGTGGCGGCCAGCACGCCGCCAATGACAGCGCGGGCCAGGGGAATGTTGGCACCACCGTGGAGAGCCATGGGCAGCAGGCCCAGGACGGCGGCGAAGGATGTCATGAGGATCGGGCGCAGGCGTGTGACGGCGGCTTCGACCAGCGCTTCCATCACGTCCATGCCGCGTGCGCGAAGTTGGTTGGCGCGCTCGACGAGCAGGGTCGAGAACGCCACCACGATGCCCACCATCATGATCACGCCCATGATGGATTGGATGTTGATCGTCGTATCGGTCACGAGCAGCATCACGATGACGCCGACGAAGCCGAGCGGCACCGCAAAGAGCACGATGAATGGATCGACGAACGAGCGGAACAGCAGCACCATCACGAGGTAGACGAGGATCGTCGCGAGCAGCAGACCGAACGTGAGCCCCTTGAAGGACTCCCGCATGATGCTCACCTCGCCGCGGTTGTGGATGGCATAGCCCTTGGGGATCTTGCCGCTGTCGCGCATGTCCTGGAGGATCACGTCGACCTCCTCAGCTACGGCGCCGACATCACGCCCCTCGACGTTGGCGAAGACATCCGTCACACGCGTGATGTTGAGGTGCGTGACCTCGTTGGGCGTCTGGTCACGCACGATCGTCGCCAGGGTCTTCAACTGGATCGGGCGCCGGCCGTCGCCGGGATTGATGACCGTCTCCTCGATCGCCTGGCGCAGGTCCATCTTGTCCGTCGGGTACTGGGCGCCCACGAAGTAGTGGTTGCCGTTGCCGGGGTCGAGCCAGAAGGACTTCGCGAACGAGATCGACGATCGGAAGGCCGTCACGACGTTCTTCACGACGTCGCCCGCGTTCACGCCGAGCAGATAGGCCTTTTCGCGGTCGATCTCGATCTTGTACATGGGCGAGTCCAACTGCTGCTGGATACGTACGTCCTTCGCGCCTTCGATCTGGGCGACGCGGGTGCGCACCTCTTCGGCGATCGTGCGTGCGACCTCGAGACTCTTGCCATCGACCTGCACGTTGATGGGCGCAGCCACGCCGTTGTTCACGGCCGCCGAGAGGATGCCTGCCGTGTCGAACGAGAACTCCACGCCGGGGAAGTCGTTGCGCAGGCGCGGCCGAAGCTTGGCCACGTAGTCGAGCACCGACGGCCGATCCGGCGTGTCCTTGAGCTGGATGTTGACGAACGCGTCACCGGAACCCGAGTTCGGCGTGTAGGCCGCGGGCCACTCGTTCAGCACGCCGATGTTGGTGATCATCTTGACGAGGATGTCGGAGGGAATGACCTCCTGGATGACGCGCTCGATCTCGATGCAGGTCTTCTCGGTCTCGGCCGGCTCGAGGCCCGGCGTCTCGCGCACGCGGATCATGAACTGGCCCGCGTCCACCTGCGGGAAGAGCTCCTGCCCCAACAGGGGTACCAGCGCCACGAAGCTGAAGGCGGTGAGCCCCAGCGCGCCGGCCACGGTCAGCCAACGCACCTTGAGCGCGACACCGAGCAGCTTGCGGTAGCTCTCCTGGAGGCCCTCCAGCATCTTCTTCAAGACCAACGCGATGCCACGCTCTTCCTTGTGCTCCGAGAGGAAGCGTGAGGCGAGCAGGGGGAGGAAGGTCATCGTGAAGATGAACGAGAAGATCATCGCGAGGCCGACCGAGATCGCCATGGGCACGAACAGGTACTTGCCGATGCCTACGAGGAAGATGACGGGGAAGAACACGACGGTCACCGTGATCATGATGAGCAGGCGCGGCCGGGCCATCTCCATCATCCCATCGATGGATGCCTGCATGGGCTTCTTGCCCTCTTCGATGTGCCGCGCGATGTTCTCGATCGCCACGATGCCTTCATCGAGGATCATGCCCGTGACGAGGGCCAGCCCGCCGAGCGTCATCATGTTGATGGTCTGCCCCATCACGCTCAGGCCGATGAAGGAAGCGATCACGGTCAGCGGCAGCTGGATCAGGATGAAGAGCGTCGTCCGGGCCGAGCGCAGGAAGACGAGGATCATGAGCGCGGCGAGCAGGCCGCCGATGGCCATCTCGAGCAACAGGTTGTCGATGGCCTTCCGGACGAACACCGACTGATCGAAGATCACGTCGAGGTTGACGCCGTCCTCGATGCGCTCCTTGATCGGGCCGAGCTTCTCCTTCACGCCCTCGACGATCTGGATCGTGTTGGAGCCCGGCTGGCGGTAGATCGGGATGTAGGCCTGCCGGGCGCCGTCGATGCGCACGATGTTGGACTGGATCTCCGCGGTGTCCTGGACGTCGGCGACGTCACCTATGCGTACCAGCCGACCGTTCTCCTCGAAGAGCGGGAAGTCGTTGATCTCCTCGATGTCGGGCGGCAAGGCATTGGAGTCGAGCAGATAGTCCATGCCGCCGATGCGCGCCGCTCCGACCGGGATGAAGACGTTGTTGGCCTTGATCTTGTCGACGACATCCATGGAGGAGCGCCCCATGGCCTCCATGCGCCCGGGATCGGTGTAGGCCAGGATGCGCCGCAGCTTGCCGCCGTACACCGCCGGCGCGACGACACCCTCGATGCTCTGCATCCGGTTACGGAGCTCGTAGTAGGCGATGTCGTAGAGCTTGGTCTCGTCGTGGCGGACCCTGCCTTTCTCATCCTTCTCGCTGGAGACCGCGAGCAGGCAGAGGGGGAAGGTCGCCGTCGGGTCGAACGGCATCATCATCGGCGACCACGTACCGGGCGGCAGGTAGTAGAGGTCGGAGATGGCATAGGCCGACACCTGCGCCATGGCGGCGTCGGGATCGATGTGCTCGTGGAAGAAGTCCTTCACGATGCTGATACCGAGCATCGACTTGGCTTCCTGATGCTCGATGCCCACGCTCTGGCCGGTCCAACGCTGGATGCGGCTCGTGATGTCCTTCTCGACGTTCACCGCGGGCATGCCCGGGTACATCGTCAGGATCTGGACGGCCGGCTTCTTGTAGGTCGGCAGGACATCGGTCGGCATGCGGTTGATGACCGCGTAGCCGAGCACGAGCACGGCGAGCACGAACACGAGCACGCCATGGGGATACCGGACAGCGAACTTGACCATGGAGGAGTTGTCCTGGGAGGGCTACGAGGCTGGGGGGCGGATCAGGAGCGGGAGACGGCTTGGCGCACGCTGCGCAGATCGCCAGGGTCATCTGCCACGACGACCCACACGACGTCGCCGCGACCGAAGAAGAACACGTCGAGGGGGCGGCCTCGCGCAGCGGGACCGTCCATGGGCACGATGCGCGCCGGCATGTCGGCGGGAAGACCGAAGTCGCCGCGACGCAGTTGGAGCAGCGTGAGCCGACCGCCAGGACCACGCCAGGCGGTGAACGCCACGACGTGCGAGCCAAGGGTGCAGCGCCGGCCCCCCACCGCCTGCATGGCCGGCCCGATGTCGGGCAGGTCCAGCGGGAAGGGGATGTGCGACTGGAGGTCGCGCTGGAGGGCGCGGGCATCCGTCGTGAGCACGTCCTGCTCGTGCGTGTCGAGGTGGTCGTTGAGGGCCAGGAGGGCAACCTCCCGGACCACGCGCTCGGGGTCGTCCGCCGGGCTGATCCGGACGTGGGCGCCCACGGCGAGCAGCATCACGGCGGCGGCGCCGCCCCAGAGCAGCGAGCGGCGCCCCAGGGGCTGGGAGCGCCGATGCTGCCCTGGGATGGCGCGGAGGCGGCTCTGCAGCCCCGCAGGGGGCTCCGCGTCCTCCAGAGCGGCCCGGAGGGCGGCCTGCTCGCTCACGAGCGTCTGCCAATGTGCCGCGGCCCAGCCGCCACGCTGCTGAACCTCCTGCTGGAGGGCCTCGCGGCGCAGATGGCCCGGGGGCAGGGCGGCGGCCTCTTCGAGGCGCTCGAGCCAGGCCTGGCGGTCGGGGCCGGACGAACTGGTCATGCCTGCCCCGTCTGCGGAGGGAGGTCCTGAATCGTCGCGCTCTCGCGCGTGGACGACGCCACCAGTCCGCACCGTAGTTCGGCGCGGGCGCGGTGGATGCGCGAGAGGACGGTCCCCAGCGGGATGTCGAGCATCTCACCCGCCTCGCGGCACGTGAAGCCCCCTAGAACGACCAGGAGGAACGTCTGGCGGCGCAGGGGGTCGAGGGCGTCGAGCGCACGCTGGAGGTCTTCCCGGTCTTCGAGCGCGGCGAGGAAGGGCCGCACGGCCGGCGCCGCGTCGCGCGTCTCGTCGAGCGAGCGATCCCGGCTCGGGGCGCGGCCGAGGGAGCGCAGTCGGCGCGACGCACGCCGCGTGAGGATGGTGAAGAGCCAACTCCGCGCAGCGATCGGATCGCGCAACGAGTCGAGCGAGCGCCACGCCTCGTAGAACGCCTCCTGGGTGAGGTCCTCGGCGTCGTCGCTGTCGCCCGTGAGGCGCAGCGCCATCCTCCATACGGCCGTCGCGTGCTGACCCACGAGCCGCTCGTAGAGCGCACGCGACCCGGGGCTGGGCGCGGACGGGGACACTCCCTGGGAACCTCCTACCTAGTAGGTGCCCGGAAGGGGGTCGCCTATTCCATCCAATTCGCGGATTCCGCCGCCGCCTCGTGCCCACGAAGCCCAAAACGAGAACCGGGGGAAGGCCATGAAGGCCTTCCCCCGGAGCGAGGTGTGAGCCGAGGCGGCTGAGGCCGCCCCGCTCGGTGCATGTGCCGCCTGGGGGTTACCAGTCAACCTGCCAGCGGATGCCGAGGGCCGTCAGGTCCTCGTCGAACAGCGTACCGCTCGGGCCACCCTCGATACCAACGTTCATGTAGTTGATCTGGATGCGCGCGTTCGAGTTCAAGTGCCAGTTCAGGCCGATGACCCAGTCCGTCAGCTCACCACCGGTGGCACCACTGTCATTCAAGTCGACGACGCTGTACCGGGCTGCGAGCTCGACGCCGCCGTAGCAGCAGCAGTCGTTGTCCAGGAAGTTGCAGCAGGGGCTCGTGCGACCGAAGACGCCGTGAGCGTAGTTGCGGCACTCGCCCGTCAGCCAGTAGCTGACCTGGGCATACCAACCGGTGAAGGTCGCATCCTGCGCACCCTGCTCGAAGTTGGCGCTGAAGTACTCAGCCTGGAGCGACCAGGGGCCGTAGACCAGAGCCAGCTCGATGTTCCACGCGAAGTGGTCGAGGTTGGCACCCGCGACCGGGCCGCCCACGAGGATCGGGTTGGTACCGACGTTGATCGGACCGTTGCTCGAGACGTCGATCGACGTCGCGTCCTCGATCGTCATGATGCCTGCACCGACGTGAAGTCGGCGGCAGCTGCACTCACAGTCGTACCAGGGCGTGTAGAAGATGCGTGCGACGAGGGCGTAGCCGTCGTCGAACTCGATCTCGCCGTCCGCCTGGAACGAGGAGTCCGCCGAGAAGTAGCCGGCCTGGTAGCCGAGCTGACCGCCGCGGAAGAGATCGTGGATCATGACGCCGTAGCGACGACCCGCCGTGAACACGTCCGTCGCACCGGAGCGGTTCATGAACGTGTTGTACTTGAGCGGCGTGAGGCGCTCGAGACCGAACGGAACGCGCTGGTGACCGACGCGCAGGTTCGGCGCCAAGCAGCCGAGGCAGTCGTCCAGGTTGACGAGGCCGATGTAGCCGTCGGCGAGGGTCGGGTTGTTCGGGTTGCCGAACTCGACCTCGAGCTTCCACTCGACGTGACCGTGGAGGAGACCCGCGTTGTGCAGGCGCCCACGACGGACTTCGGCGCCGCTCTCGAAGGCCGCGTCGCCACCGGCACCGCCGCGAGCAACGTAGTCGTCGTCGTCGACGAAGTAGTGGTCGATCAGCAGCTGACCGCCGATCGCCATCTGGACGTTCTTGCTGTCCAGGCGGAGACCGTTCTTCCAGTGGACCTTGAACGTGTTGTCGTCCTTCGCTTCGGACCACTTCGAGATCTCGTCACGGATGGTGGCGCGCAGGTCATCGTCTGCCTGAGCCGGCGTCGCAACGACGGTCAGGGCCAAGACGAGGCCCAGGGCCAAGATCATGTACTTGTGCATGTAAGACTCCCTCGCGCAACAGGATAGGCGCCGGATGCCCCGGCCTCCAAAGCTCTTTATGGGGCTCAAAACAAGATCCGGGGAAAGGCCAACAATGGGCCTTTCCCCGGAGTGAGGTGGGAAGCGGAGCGGCGAAAGCCGCCCCGCTCGCAGCGGATCCTGACTGGGGTTACCAGTCCACCTGCCAACGGATGCCCAGAGCCGTCATCGACTCGTCGAAGGCGCCCTGCTCGACGTTCACGTTCATGTAGTTGACCTGGATGCGGGCGTTCGGGTTCAGGTGCCAGTTGAGGCCGATCACCCAATCCGTCATCTCGCCACCGTTGATGCCGGCGTCGACGGCGTCGACGACGCTGTAACGGGCCGCGATCTCGACGCCGCCGTAGCAGCAGCAGTCGTTGTCCAGGAAGTTGCAGCAGGGGCTCGTACGACCGAAGACGCCGTGAGCGTAGTTGCGGCACTCGCCCGTCAGCCAGTAGCTGAGCTGGGCATACCAACCAGTGAAGGTGAAGTCGTTCGTGCCGTCATCGAAGTTGGTGCTGAAGTACTCAGCCTGGACCGACCAGGGGCCGTAGACGAGCGCGAGCTCGATGTTCCAAGCGAAGTGATCCAGATCCGCAGCGCCCAGCCTTGTGACGTTGCCGCCCACGAGGTTGGGGGTCGTGCCGACACCCACCGGACCATTGCTGCCCACGAAGATGTTCTGCGCGTCCGTGATGGACATCACGCCGGCACCGATGTGCAGTCGGCGGCAGCTGCACTCGCAGTCGTACCAGGGCGTGTAGAAGATGCGCGCGACGAGGGCGTAGCCGTCATCGAACTCGATCTCGCCGTCGCTCTCCATGGTCGAATCGTGGCCGAAGTAGCCGAGCTGGTAGCCCAGCTGACCGCCGCGGAACAGATCGTGGAGCATGACGCCGTAGCGGCGACCCACCGTGAAGGTGTCTGTCGCACTCGAGCGGTTCATGAACGTGTTGTACTTGAGCGGCGTGACGCGCTCGAGGCCGAACGGCACACGCTGGTGACCAACACGGATGTTGGGCATCAAGCAGCCGAAGCAGTCGTCCATGTTGACCAAGCCGATGTAGCCGTCCGCCAGCTCAGGGCTGTTCGGGTTGGCGAAGTCGACCGAGAGCTTCCACTCCACGTGACCGTGCAGCAGACCGGAGTTGGCGATGCGCGCGCGGCGCAGCTCCACACCCGACTCGAACGACGCGTCGGCCGGGCCGCCACGTGCAACGAAGTCATCGTCATCTACGAAGTAGTGGTCGATCATCAGAAGACCGCCGAGCTTCATCTGGACGTTCTTGCTGTCCAGATGCAGACCGTTCTTCCAGTGGACCTTGAACGTGTTGTCGTCCTTGGCCTCGGACCACTTCGAGATCTCATCCCGAATCGTGGACCTCAAGTCATCGTCCGCCGTTGCCGGCGACGCGAACACCACCAGCGCGAGCAGCGCGGCAATGGCGGAAAGTACGAAGTTGCTTCGCATGGTAGCTCCCTGTCGTGCCCTGCTTGTGTGCGGGCTCGCCCTATGTCTCGGGTCCCCCGTGACCCGGCATGAGTTCCTCATGAACGGCCTTCATGGTCAACGTTCGTTTGGAGTTCGCCCAAGAACTCGCCGAAAGGCCCATGGGTGGCCCGGAACCGTGCCTGCGGGCCTCCTCCGCCGACGTGGGTTGCCCGACCGCGTCCGGATCCTGGCTCGCCATCTGACGGATCCCGTGACACTCAGGAGATCATCGACCCGGGCGGCTCGGTGCGCCGCGATCGGCCAGCAGATCGACGACCTGGAGGGTGCGGTGCGCCGCGCTCGGCAGCCCCCCCATCGCCTCAAGACCAGGGCCCGGGCTCGGGGGCGTGAAGCCCAAAACGAGAACCGGGGGAAGGCCATGAAGGCCTTCCCCCGGAGCGAAGTGGGATGGGGCGGCCTGAGCCGCCCCACCACGTCTTGTGGCGGGATCGCGACTGGGGTTACCAGTCCACCTGCCAACGGATGCCCAGAGCCGTCATCGACTCATCGAACGCACCCTGCTCGACGTTCACGTTCATGTAGTTGACCTGGATGCGGGCGTTGGAGTTGAGGTGCCAGTTGAAGCCGATCACCCAGTCCGTCAGCTCGCCACCGTTGATGGCGCCGTCGTTGAGATCCACGGTGCTGTAACGCGCCGCGATCTCGATGCCGCCGTAGCAGCAGCAGTCGTTGTCCAGGAAGTTGCAGCAGGGGCTCGTGCGACCGAAGACGCCGTGAGCGTAGTTGCGGCACT
>JAJDEN010000064.1 GCA_029259775.1 Planctomycetota bacterium
TGAAGTGCTGGTGGTGCGTGCGATGTGCGCCGATGCGGCTCTAGACCGACCCGGCGCTGACTGTCCAGGGCGTTGCCTAACGTGCCTGGGGCACGCAGCGACCTCGCTTGCGCTCGGTTCAGGGTGCGTGAGATCTCGTTCCGGGCACGCGAGGGCGACCCCACCGGGGTCGTTGAGCGGGTCCGGGACGGGAGATCGCGTGCGCTCTCTTACGCCCTGGGCGCCCGCCCTTTACAGGATGAAGAACGTGACGATGGCTAGCACGAGACCGGCGAGCACGGGGAGTTCTGACGCGGCCTGGCGAACGGACATCGGAGCCTCCAGCCGCCAAGGGGTGCCGGGCCGGCGGGTCTCGCCAGCTGTCCCTCGGTACGGTTGCCAGAAACGTACCCCGCACTGGGGACATTCACCGCCCTGGCAGCACATGGGTTCGGCGAGCGGGGTCAGGCGCCGGGAGGCTGGGGGCGAGTCTCGACCTGGCTCTCGCTGGCGGGCTCCGCAGGCTCCGGTGGGCTGCTCGGGAAGCACGAGCTGACGCGCTCCTTCATGAGGCGCCCGACCTTGAACTTCACGACGCGCTTCGCAGGGACGTCGACCTTCTCGAGCGTGCGCGGGTTCTGTGCCTTGCGCGCAGCGCGCTCCTTGATCTCGAACACACCGAACTCACGAAACTCCAAGCGGTTACCGCGTCCGAGCTCGTGAATGATCTCGTCCAGGAACATCTGGATGATGTCCTTGGCCACGACCTTGGTCTGGTTGGTCTTCTCCGCGATGCGGGCAACCAGCTCCTTCTTCGTGATGGTCCGCGACTCGGGCGGAGCACCGTCCTGCGGAGAAGAGGAGGAGGGCATCGTCATCCGTTGGGGTCTCCGAGCGTGGGTGGCGTCGTCTGCCTTCACGGAGCTCAGCCGGCACACGCCGTTGCCTTGCCCTGTTCCGGATCCGGCACCACCCTCCGAGGGCGTCCGATTTACGTAGATCCTTTTCCTGCACCACTTTAGGGAGGGCCCGTGAGGCTGTCAAAGGTCCCGGCAAATTCGCCCGGGGCCGGTTCCGGCACAGGTAGCCTGTCCGCTCGGAGGTTCCCGTGGCTCGATCCAAGATCCCCAACGCGCTGCAGATGCAGCATCTGAAGTACGGCGAGGTCTCTGACGCCCAACGAGACGCCGTCGCGAAGGACCTGCGGGCTGCGGGGCGCCGCGCCGAGGCTGTTCTGCTGTTCGAAGGGCGTGGGGACCACGCATTCCTTCGCGAGGAGGCCCTGTGGGCCGTCGCGGAGGGCAACGGCTTCCACCTGCTGTCCGTACTCCGCCTCGGCCGTGAGGTCTCGCCGGAGGAGTTCCGCGCCTGCGCCAAGGCCGCCGAAGCCGCCGGCCGCTGGCTGGATGCCCGAACCTGTTACCTCGAGATCGGGGACGAGGACGCCATCCGGGCCATCGCCGAGCATCTGCCGGAGAGCTTGCAGCCTGAAAGCGCCGAGGAGGAGCCCGAGACGGCGGCCGAGGAGGACGCGTAGACGCGCGGTTCGCGCCGCCTACTTCTTCTCGTCCTTCTTGTGGTCCCTGCGTCCCAGCTCCTCGTCATCCTCGTCGGCCTTCTGCTCCGCCAGCCGCTGGCGGAAATCGAGCAGCTGGCGCCAGTCGAGGTTGGTCTTCGGCACCTTGCCCTCGGTGAGCAACGCCTCAGCCTGCTTCCAGTGGGCATCAGCCCGAACGTAGTCACCGAACCAGTGCCCACGTGCCCAGCCCGCCCAGATCCACGCGCGCGCGGATGCCGGATTGACCTCGGTGGCCTGCTCGTAGCGAGCCACCGCCGTGCGCCAGTCCGACTTGTCCTGCCGGGCCGCGTCCCCCTCAGAGATCATGCGCGCGGCGATGTCGCGCGCACTCCGTCGCGCCTTCGTGATGATGGACTCCAGCTCGGCCCGCGCGCCCGGCTCGACGGTGCGACGCTTCGCTTCGATCAGGAGGCGTAACCCGACGGCGTACCGGTTGTCACGGCACAAGCTGGTGCCGGCCTTGCGCAGGTAGACGAGGTTCGACTCGTCGAGTTGGTGGGCGATGAGGTAACCGTCGGCGGACGTGCCCACCTCGCCGAGCGCCTCGCGGCAGCGGGCGATCGCGTAGTAGGTGTCCGCAGCAAGGCGGAGCCGCGCCGTGGATCCCGTGCGCAAGAGCTCGGCCGGAGGCAGTCGCAGGACGGGGTCGAGATTGCGCGCCATCTCGAGCGCGCGGAGCGCGTCCGCGGTGGTATCGCCGGCCAGCAGCGTGAAGCCGAGCTCGCGCCAGGCCTCTGAACTCCGGCGGCCGAGATCGTGGCGCACGGCGCGCCGCGCCCAGGCCGCCGACTTCTCGAGCGCTTCGAGCCGCAGGTTCAGGTACGCGGCGCGCTGCGGACTGTCGGAGGGCAGTTGGGCTGCCGCCGAGCGCAACTGCTCTGCGCTTTGGCGCTGGGCGCGCGCGAGGCGGACCATCGCACGCACGTGCTGCGGATTGCGATCGAGGAGCCGCTCGTGGAACGCCTCGTCGTCACGCCAGCCGAGGGCCTCCCGATGCGTCAGCCCCACCAGGCAGATGATGGCGAGCGCGCCGACGAGAGCTCCGCGCGCCAGGGCGAAGCCCTGCGACACCGGGGCGCCGCGCCCCGCGGACAACACCGGGGCGCCGCGCCCCGCGAACAGTGCCTCCGCCAGAGCGCCGGCGGCCACGAAGAGCGGCAGCGCCACGAGGTAGCCGAAGCCGAGCTCCAGCGGCGCGCCGACGGGCAGGACGAGGAACGCGGGCAGGGCGAGCCCGGACAGCGCGAGCCAGGACGTCGGAAGCACGCCTGTCCGCCGCCTTGCGAGCACGAACAGCGTGAGCAAGGCCCAGACGACGATGGCGATCATCGCACCCGTGCCGACGCCGTAGCCGGTGTCGGGCAGGGCCTCGTCGGAGTGGTCACCCCGGAGGCCGATCGGCAAGACGACGGCGAGCACGAGACGCACCAAGCCCTCGAAGCCGACGCCCACGCGCTCGAGCACGGGCTGCGCCGGGAGGTCCAGACCGGCCGGCGGCACGCCGGACCACGTGGTCAGGAACACCACCAGCGGTACGGCGAACACCAGCACCGCCGCACGTGCCCAGCCTGCCGGCGCACCATGATGCCTGTCGGCGTCGGCGTCGTCCGCGCGGCGTGCTCGATCCAGCAGGTAGAGCACGAGCGGAACGCCGAGGGCGACGGGCGAAGCCTGCAGGGCGAGCAACCACGCTACGGCCGCGACGGGGAGCCAGGCGATGTGGCGACCCGCCCAGGCACGCCAGGCCAGCGCGGTCAGCAGCGCAAACAGCACCGCGAGCAAGTCGCTGCGCCCCATCAGGGACGTCACGGTGCCACTCGCGAGTGGATGGACCGCGAAGAGGACGCTGGCGGCGAACGCCAAGACGACGCGCCGCGGCATCGCGCCAAGCAGGACGCGGAAGAGCAGCAGGACGCACAGTCCATGCAGCAGGAGGTTCGTCAGATGGAAGCCGCCGGGCGACAGGGTGCCGTCGGATTGCTTCCAGAGCGGGGCCTCGAGGGCAAAGCTCGAGACGGTCAGCGCGCCGTAGCGGCCCACCATGTCGTCTGTCCCGGAGCGCGCGAAGATGCGCGGGATCGCCGCGGGCCCCTGCGCCACGAGCTCGTGATCCCGGACGAGCCGGGCGTCGTCGAGGACCCACGTACTCTGGCGCGCACCGGCATGGGCCAGCCAGGCAGCCGCGATCAGGAGCAGGGGGGCCCAGCGCAGCCAACTCGCGGTCCCCTCCCCGGGTGCGGGCGGCAAGTCGGGGACCAAGGACGTATCAGGGCTCATGCGGGTGCGTTCCGGACTCTGGGCACGGTAACGCAACGCACGCGGAGGGGTTCACCTTCCAGGGGAGGCCGCGGGGAGACGCTCCCCAGGGAGCGGAGCGCCGTGTCCGGCTACTTGTCGCTGGACGGGCCGCCGACCTCACCGCGCTTCGGCGGCGTGTAGTCGTACTTGCTGGGGTCCATCTTCTGGATGACATTCTCGACGTAGGTATGGAACTCATCGTTGAGGTCCTCCCAGTCGTCCTCGTCCTGGATCCGGAACGCCTCGCGGAACGCCTTGTCGCTCATGGCGCCACCGGTCTCGCGGTGCAGCACGAGGTCGAAGAACTTCTCGAACTGGGCCTTGTACTTACCGCCACTGTAGTTGTTCAGGAAGTACGTGAACGCCCACGACTGCTGATAGAACATCCCCAGCACGAAGTCGGGGTTGATCTTCCACTCGTTGAAGCCCCACGCCTTCACGGTGTGATAGCCGAGGAACCCAACGAGCTTGTCCACCGGGAACAGGTGGTACTTGTTGCCCTGGCCCTCGAGCATCTTCTTCGAACCGAGCATGCCCTTCAGGCGCGGCACGTTCACCTCGAGGAACTTGAGCTTGCCTGTGTTGTCCATCTGCACGGAGCCGATGAACTCGGCGATGCCCTCGCCGAACCAGTCCTGCCCCGGACGCGGCTTGCGCCACCGGTTGCGCTGACGGGTGAACCAGTACTCCAGCTGATGCGTGCCCTCGTGCACGTTCTTGTTGATCTCGAACACACGGCCGCTCGGGTTCTCACCCTCGTCGTAGAGGTAGACGTAGCTCGTCGCGGGGCTGAAGTAGCCGGCCACGTTGTGCGGGATCATCTCCTTCTTGACCTTCGAGTGGTACTCGTTGAAGGCCTTCTTGGTGTCGAAGATCCAGATGACGAGCGGCACGCCGTCGGTGAACGAGCGAACGCCGATCGGATAGTCGCCGCGCCCGCCGTACTCGCCCATGAGCGGCTTCAGGCTCAGGCTCTTCTCGAAGCGCCTGTAGAACTCATTGTAGAGGCCCTGGAAGATCTTCGCCTTCTCGTCGAGCACCTTCTCGAACTTCTCGCGCTTCTTCTTCAGCTCCTTGAGCTTGAGGCGGCGTTCGTCCTTGTCCTTGATCTCAAGCAGCTTGAACTCGGACATGCGCTCGGTCGAGGCGTAGCAGATGAGGTAGGGGTCCGCCCAACGCGCCGCGTAGTTGTAGTCCTTGAACCACGGGTCCTTGGCGATGTTCGCGCGAATGCCGATGCTCGCGCGGAAGCGGTGATCGTTGATCTCCTTGTCGCGGTGTTCTTCGGTCTTCTGCCAAGCCCGCATCGCGATGTCGTATTCCTCCTGCTCGTCCGGCCCGAACCAGTGCTTGTTGAAAGCAATCGTGACGGCGTCGAGGTAGTCGAACTTGCGGAAGGAGATGTCTTCGGGAATCTCGTGCGCGAACTCCTTGTAGCCAAGGAACTTCCGCGCGTCCTTGTCGTCGCGGCCCGGACCCTCGATGAAGTCCTCGTAGACGGTGGTGAGCGCCTTCTTCGACTGCTCGCTGTCTACGGCCTTCAGGCGACCGATGAAGCGTCGGTACTGCTTCAGCATCGTCGGGCGCTCGGTCCCGTACTCGCCCATGATGTCCTTGACGCTCTCGGTCGGCTCGGTGTCGGCGATCGGGCCCTTCGTGCTCGCGCCATGCCCGCCGCCATCGGCGACGTTCGCGTCGCCGTTGCCGTCGGTGTTCTTGTCGCCCTTGTCGCCACCCATCGCGATGAGCAGGACCACGATCAGCACCACGACGCCGCCCGCGCCGATCAGGAGCCCCTTGTTCGGACCCGCTGCCGGGCGCGCGCGCCCGCGCGGGCCCTCATCTTCGCCCCCGCCGCGACCGGCACGGCGCGTGGCCGGGGCACCCCCACGACTCGGCGCGCCGGCCTTCTTGGCCGGGCCCGCCTTGCCGGGCGCACCCGCGCCGGCACGCTTCACAGGCTGGTACTGGGGCCCCTTGGAAGGTGCTCCGGGGCCGCCGGCGACGACCTTCCCTCCGCCAGGCACGCGGCCGCCGCCGCGAGCCGGTGCTCCGCCGCGAGCCGGGGCTCCGCCGCGAGCCGGTGCGCCCCCGGGCTTGCGTCCCGGCGTGCGCTGCGCGGGCGGAGGCGCGGCGGGCGCAGGCGCGCCACCGGCGGTGAGCACCTCACCACAGGCGCCGCACGAGAACTGCTGGCCGGAGCTGAAGGTAGAGACGTCGAACTGGGCTCCACACTTCGTGCACGCTTGCAGCTTCATGGGGACTCCTTCATGCGCCGGCGTTCGCTGGGTCTGGCGCGAGTGCGTACGAGAGGCGTCATCCCCCTCGGAAGTCGGGTCGTTATAGCACGCGGAAGATGGGCCCTGCCCGTCCCTCAGCATGCGTTCCTGGAGCGCTTCCAGGCGCTCACGGAGCCCCTGGGATGCGCTTTCCGCGGCTTGTTCCGAGGGCGCGGACGGGGGTGTCCCGGCGAGGTTCCGGCCAAGGGCGTCGTCGCCGTCGGGGGGACGCTCCTCGGGGTTCGGCGCGGGGTTCGGCGTGTCGCTCATGCGCTCGCTCCTTCCCCTCTGGAGGGACCCGTGGAGGGACCCGCGGCGGGACGATCGTCCGTCGTGTCGGTCCAGTCACGGCCCACGATCAGGAACCGCTCCGAGAAAGCCTGGCGCGCACGACGCAGACGCATCTCGACGGCCTTCTCGCTCGCGGCCAGACGAGCGGCCATGGTCGCGACCGACGCGCCGCGACGGTAGCGGTCGAGCAGCAGGTCCGCGTCCACCCCGCGCAGCAGGCCGAGGGCCGTGTGCACGAGGTCCCGAAGCTCGGCGCTCTCCAGCACATCAGCCGGCAGGGCCTGGTGGCCGTAGCCCTCCCAGCCCTCGGGCAACGGCACGGGCTCGGGCCGCTGAGCGCGGCGCCGGAACACGTCGGCCACCCGGCGACGCGCCGTCCCGAGCAGATACGCCCCGGGATCGTCGGCGGGCCGACCCTCGGCCTCGGCGCGGAAGAGCGCCTCGAAGGCCTGCTGGGCAACGTCCTCGGCATCGGCGTGGTTCAGACGGCGGCGGGCGTAGCGGTACACGGCGTCGAGATGGTCCTGGATCCAAGACGCAGAGCCCCCTTGGGCTGCGCGCGCGGCGCTCCTGCGTTGGCGCTCACGCGCGGAACTCGGTTCGGATCGGGGCATGGGTTTCAACCTACTCGTCGCGTAGGGAGCCTGCAGCCCTCGGAGAAAACACGGAGCGCCGGAAGCGTCCGGGCGCTACCACTTGAATCCGAAGGTCTTCTCGTTCGCCTCGAACCACTTCTTGGCCACGGCCGTCTTGTCGAACTCCTGGCCCGTGAGTTCCTTCAGGGCGGAGACCACGGCCGGCTTGGCCGCCTTCCAGAGCTTCCAGCGCTTCTCCCACCATGACTGCGGCGGGTTGTTGGCGTCGTTCACGTTGACGTTGGTGCCGGGCTCGTCGAGCTCTTCGGCCAGCTTGCGGCACAAGCGCTTGTCCTTGGCGAGCTCGACGTACTCCGCGATCGCGGTCAATGCGGGAGCCAGGATCTCGTCGGGGTTGCCGACAATCCAACGCCAAGTGCTCTTGACCTCCTTGAACTCCTTGTCGGAGAGCGTGAGCCCGGCACGCGGCCACGACTTGAGCACGAGGGCCTTGATGTGGTGGCGCCGCTTGTTGACCCTCCGATCGCCCCATGTCGCGGCCCAGACCTTCTTCGCGACCTTCTTGTGGTTGCGCCACTCCCACATCTCGGCCGCGCGCACCGAGACCAGGCTCGACGGATGCTGGAGGAGCTTGAGGAGGGGCTTCTCGAAGTCCTTGTGCTGGAAGTCCTCGATCTTCTCGAGCACCGGGATCACTACCTTCGCATCCTTCTTCTTGCGGATCTTGTTGACCTCGGTGGCGAGCGCCTTGGCCTTCTTGTCGTCGCACGTCTGGAGGGGGTTCTCGTCCCCGCCCTTGGCGTCCTCTTCGCCCTTGCCCTCGTCGCCCTTGGTCTCCTCACCCTTTTTGTCGGCGTCGTCGGCGTGCGCCGTACGAGGCGCGATGGCTTCGGTCAGCCCGGCGAGAACGAGGCTTGCGGCGAAGAGCACCAGGATGGGGCCAAGCAGGGCGAGGCTGGCTAGCTGCAGACGACGGTCGGTCATGGAACACCTCCGCGAGAGGTGGCCATGCTACCGCTCGGGCTTCCGCGCATCCATGGGATCGACGTCGAAGTCGGCCCGATTGCCGTAGATGTCCCCGGGGCCGTCCCGCTGGTCGTACCAGACGACGACGGCGCGCGCCCCCTGGCAGCAGACGAGCGGGGCGATCGAATGGCCCGCCCCGGCCACGTCAGCGTCCGCGCGCACCTCGGGGCGGCGCCATGTGAGCCCGCGATCGGCCGAGTGCGTGAGCAGGATGTCGAAGCGGCCGTTGCGGTCGTCACGCCAGACGGCATGCAGGTGCTCGCCGTCGCAGCAGATCCGCGGCTCCCAGGACGTACTGCGGCCCGCCAGATCGTCGTCCAGGCGCTCATCGGACAACAGCCACGTGGAGCCGCCGTCCCGGCTGCGGTTGAAGTAGATGTCCGCATTCCCGTCCCGCTGGTCCCGCCAGACGACGTAGACGTTGAGTCCGTCGGCGCACACGTCCGCCTCGCGCGCGTCGCCGAGGCCCGCGTCCACGGGCATGTCGGCGGCCAGCCACGTCGTGCCGCCATCGAGCGAGCGGTTGAAGCGCACGGCGGCCGCCGCCAGGGTGAAGTCGCTCCACGTGACGTAGACGTTGGGTCCGCTGCACGCCAGGCGCGGCGGGCCATCCGCGCTCCCGCCGCTCAGCGGCTTGTCGGTCGCCGGCCACGTTGCGCCCGCGTCGGCCGAGGCGATGAACCGCACGCTCGAGCCACCGGAGCGGTCATCGGACCACGCGACGTACACGGCGTCGCCGGCGCAGCAGATGCGCGGGGTGATGGCATGCGCCATGCTCGAGTTGCGGTCGATGCGCAGGTCGGAGGCCAGCCACGTCGTGCCCCCGTCGAGCGAGCGGTTGAAGCGGATGTCGTCATCTCCGCCGCGATCATCGAACCAGGCGACGTAGACCCGGGCGCCGTCACAGCAGATCACCGGCTCGCGGCTGTCGGCCGCCGCCTGGGCCGTATCGATGCGCTGGTCGGTCGGCAGCCAGGTCGCGCCGGCATCGAGGGAGCGATTGAAGTAGATGTCATTCGAGCCCGAGCGGTCGTCGTACCAGACGACGTAGACGGCGTCGCCGGAGCAGCAGATGCGCGGCACGAGGGATCCGAACGATCCGGCGAGGCCGCTGTCGAGCCGCACGTCGTCGGGGAGCCAGGTCGCGCCGCCATCGAGCGAGCGGTTGAAGCGGATGTCCATGTTGCCCGCCCGGCGGTCGTACCAGACCACGTAGACGCGCTCGCCATCGCAGCAGAGGTCCGGCAGCAGGGAGAGCTCGTTGCCCGCCCCGTCGGTGTTGAGCCGCTGGTCGGCGGTCTCGACGGGCCCGGGCTCCCCGCCTGGGCCGTCGCTCGGCGTGCCCCGGCCGCTGCCGCAGGCTGCGCCGAGCAGCAGCAGGGCGAGCGCGAGCAGACGAAGGGTGGCGGCCGGCATGGGCCCAGGATAGGACCTCCTGGGCCGGCGCGCCCCGCCCTCTTGTTCTCCAGGAGGCGGATCGGGCCTTATCCTCCGCGTCCCGGGCCCCTCGCCCCTGCCCATTCGGAGATCCCATGCCCCCGCGTCCCCTCTTCGAGCTGAGCAAGATCGACCCCGACAAGGTGTTCGCCGACATCGAGCACATCCGCCGCTACAACCCGCAGCGGTACGAGTTCGAGCAGCTGTCCCACATCTGCCACCTCGACCAGGAGGCGAAGGAAGTCGCCGGGGTGCTTGATGTGCCGAAGGACGTCTGGTGGGCGAACGGTCACGTGCCGCAGCGCGCGCTGATGCCGGGTGTCTTGATGCTCGAGGCGGCGGCGCAGGTTTGCTCGTGGGTCGTGCATCAGGTGGTCGATGGTGGGGAGCATCCGGGCAAGATCTTCGGCTTCGGCGGCATCGACAACGTGAAGTTCCGTTCGGCGATCTTCCCGCCGGATCGGATGATCATCATTGGCAAGCCGCTGCAGATCAGCAATCGTCGTGCGATCTTCGAGACGCAGGGCTATCACGCGGATCTGGAGAAGATGATCTTCCAGGCCAAGATCACGGGCCTGTGGGTGTGATCCACAGCGGAGCTGTGGATCCACCCTAACTCCCACTCCAACTCCCACTCCCCCTAGAGCACCCACACGCGCACTAGCAGCACTCGCCCCTCCTCGCACACGCACGTGAGGGTGAGAGGTGGTGCGAGGTAGTGCGCGTGTGTTTCGTGCGAGTGAGCGTGCGCTAGTGATTCGTGGGAGGTGGGGTGGGCGTGGGAGTGTTTCGGGAGCGCCGCCTTCGGCGGCGCGCCCCTACCCCTCCACCAACCCATCCCAATGATCCCCCGCATGCCGCCGCGCCTGCTCGACGTAGTGCGCCGCGTGGACGACCGCACGACGTGCACGCTCCTCCGGATCCAGCTCGCGGATCACGCGCGCCGGTGAACCGACGACGAGGCTGTGCGGCGGAATGACCGTGTTCTCGAGCACCAGCGCGCCGGCGCCGATGATCGAGCCGTCACCCACCCTGGTGCCGCCCAGCAGGATGGCCCCCATGCCGATCAGCACCCGGTCACCGACCTCGACGCCATGCACGAGCGCGCCGTGGCCAATCGTGCAATCGCTGCCAATCACGTTCGGGGCATCGGGATCGACGTGTACGACGGCGTTGTCCTGGATGTTCGTGCGCGCGCCGATCGAGATGGGCGCGTCGTCGCCGCGGATCGCCACGCCGTACCAGATGTTGACGTCCTCGCCGAGCGTGACGGCGGCTGTGACCGTCGCGGTGTCCGCGACGAACGCCTTGCCGACGCGCAGCAGGCGGGCCTTGCGCAGCCCCTTGGCCATCAGGAGAACCTCAACAGCAGCAGCGGGATCATCGTGATGCCGTTGTGCAGCGCATGCGCGATGACACACGCGGCGAGCGAGTTCGTCTTCTCGAACACCCAGTTGAGGACCATGGCGAGGACGAAGAGCGGCACGGCCGCGTAGAGGTTGGCATGCACCGCGGCGAAGATTGCCGACACGATGACAGCGCCCCAGATCGCCGCGTTCTTCCGACCACCCAAGGCGCGCTTCAGGCCCGGGTAGAGCATGCCGCGGAAGATGCACTCCTCCGTGAAGGGCGCGACCAGGGTGCCGAAGATCAGCATCAGGATCGGGACCGTATTCGACGTGGACTCCACCACGTCCTGGACGGGGCCTTGCGTCACGGGCTCGGTGCCCATGCCCTGCAGGATGAGCGCCCATACGAGCGCGGCGGGGACGAACACGACGCCGGCAACGCAGTAGGTCCACGCGCCGATGCCGATCGCCTTGCCCATGCCGGGGGGCGGGGTCGGGATCGGCGTATCCGGGCCGAACGCCGCCTGGAGCTCCGCAGGCGGCGTGAGCTGAATGCGCTGACGGCGCAGGAGAACCAGGACAGCCACGGCGATCGTGCAGCCGGCCATGGCCCCGATCTGCTGCCAGACCGGAACGCTGGCGATGTCAGCGCCGCCCGCCAGCACCATCAACACGAGGGCCGGGCCGATGAGCAGACCCGCCGCGGCCCAGAGCGTGCCCTCGCCGATCGAGAAGGCGTACGTGGGCTCGACGTGCGGAGGCGGCGGCAGCACCCCGCCCTTGATCTTGTCTCGCTTGAGGTACCACAGGATCAGCAGGCCCACGCCGATCAGGATCGGCACGAACTTGCCGAGCAGCAGCGCCCAGCGGGCACCGTCGTGCTCCATCAAGCGGTTCTCGAGTTTCTGGCTCGTGAGGTCTTCGTTCTTCTCGTCGGCGGGCTTGGCGTCCGACCCGCCTTCCTCCGCGAACGCGGGCGCGGCGAGCGGCAGCAGCCCGACCCCCACGACGAGCAGGATGGTGAGCAGGCGGCCGAGACGCTGGAGGATCGTCACGCGCTCGCCTCCCCGGTGATCACGCCCGCCGTCGGGCTGGAGGGGGTCGGACGCCCCTTGGGCATGCGACCGGCAAGGAAAGCGTGGCGCCCGGCCGAGCAGCCTTCGCGCATGGCGAGCGCCATGCGCACGGGATCCTGCGCGGCGGCGATGGCCGTGTTGAGCAGCACGCCGTCGACGCCTAGCTCCATGGCGACAGCCACGTCGGACGCCGTGCCCACGCCGGCATCGACGATCACCGGCACACGCGCTTGCGCGACGATGAGTTCGATGTTGATCGGATTGAGGATGCCCAAGCCTGTGCCGATCGCGCTGCCGAGCGGCATGACCGCGGCGGCGCCTGCATCTTCGAGCTTGCGAGCCACGACGGGGTCGTCGTTCGTATAGACGAGCACCTGGAAGTCTTCGGCGACGAGGGTCTTGAGCGCGGCGAGCGTCTCGATCACGTCCGGTAGCAGCGTCTGGGGATCGGCCAGCACCTCGAGCTTCACCAGGTCGGCGATGCCGAGTTCACGGGCGAGCCGCAGCGTGCGCACGGCGTCGTCCGCTGTGAAGCACCCGGCCGTGTTGGGCAGGAGCGTCCAGCGATCGCCGAGAGCGTCCAACAGGTTCGGGCCTTGCTCGCGCTTCAGATCGACGCGGCGCAGCGCGACCGTGACGACCTCCGTGCCGCTCGCCTCGAGCGCCTGCACGGTCTGTTCGTTGGAGGCGTACTTGCCAGTCCCCACGAAGAGGCGGCTGCTGAAGCTCAGGCCCCCGACGATGAGCGGTGCGTCTTCGAACACGTGCTATCCCCCACCTACGAACGTGACGACCTCGACCTGATCGCCGTCTTGGAGCGCATGCGCGGCGTGGTCGGCCCTCGGCACGACCTCGCCGTTGACCTCGACGGCCACCCGTTGCCCGGCCAGCTCGAGCTGCGCCAAGAGCGCCGTCACGGTGGGCGAAGGGCCCCCGGAGGTGATCTCGTGGCGCTCTCCGTTGAGCTTGATGGCGACGTCGGGCGCGGTCATGGCCGTAACCATACGGACGGGGGCTGGGCTGCCCACGCCCATACCGGGGCATCGCCTCGGATCCGGTCAGTCCCTGGCGCCGCCGACGACCTTCTTCTCCCACTTGTAGAGGTCCACCACCTTGGCGAGCGTCTCGCCGCCGTCGCGGATCTCTGCGCGGATGCGGTTCTCGGCCTCCAGGCAGTACATCGCCCGGTTGGCGATCTCCACCGCCTTGGCCTGGGGCACGACCATGACGCCGTCCGCGTCCCCCACGATCCAGTCGCCGGGGCGCACCTCGACCCCGTCGACCCGTAGGGTGACGTTGATCTCGCCGAAGCCCTTCGGCTCGCCGGCGTTGCTGGCCGTCGTGCGGGCGAAGACCGGCAGGCCGAGCTTCGCGATGTCGCGCGTGTCGCGGATGGCGCCGAGGACGATGACACCGGCCAGGCCCCGGTTCACGGCAGAGTTGGTTGCCAACTCACCCCAGACGGCCGGCGGCACGCCGCCGGCGTCGATGACGAGGACGTCGCCCTCGCCGCAGACGTCGATCGCCTCGACCGGCTTGGCCCAGTCGCCCGGCACCGTGCGGCAGGTGACGGCCTGGCCCACGACGTGGGCGTCCGGCTCGGTGAGGTGCAGGCCGTGCCAGCCCGGGGCACGGTGCATGGCGTCGGAGACGTTGGGCGTCGAGACCTGCGCGAGCAGGCCGCGGATCCCGTCCTTGCTGGAGACTCGATCCGCCATCTCGCTCTCGCCCGGCACGCCCGACGCCATCGCCTCGAGCATGGCAGCCGTGGCGGCCTCGGCGTCGCGCGCCTTGGTGATCGCGCCGCCCACGATGATCACGTCCGCACCCGCCGAGATCGCCTCGGGGGCGGTCTTGGGCGTGATGCCACCGGCCACGGTGACGGGGATCGCGACCGCGGCGCGCACCTGGCGCAGGGTCTCGAACGGGTCCCCGCCGCGCACCTGCTCGTCGATCGGGCAGTGCACGTTGACCGCGTCGGCCCCTGCCTCGGCCGCGAACAGCGCGCGGGCGACCGGATCCGGGCAGCCGAGCAGGTCCACGAGGACGCGGATGCCGTAGTTCCGGCCCGCCTCCACGCAGTCCTCGATCGTCGAGTCGGAAGCGACCCCGAGCACGGTCATGGTGGTGGCGCCCGCCTTGGCTGCCGTCTCCAGCTCGAGCCGGCCGGCGTCCATGGTCTTGGCGTCGCAGACGATCTCGTGCTTCGGGAAGGCCTCGCGCAGCTTCCGCACGGCGTCGAGGCCCTCGGCCTTCAGCAGCGGGGTTCCCACCTCGAGGATGAGGTCGCCGGCCCGGACGGCCTCGTGCGCGACGCGCAGGGCGCGGTGGAGGTCTACCTGATCGAGGGCGAGTTGGAGTCGTGCGCTCATGGGGCGCCAAGCTACCCGGCCCGCGGTGCGGCGCGCACCCCCCGCAGGATGCCAAGAAATGGCCGTTCGCAGCCCGTTCGCCACCCCCGCTCCGGCTTGACGACCCAGGGCACGCGAAGGACACTATCTAGCTGCACCTACGGTTCGACCGAAGGCGGGCGGAGTCCCGCCTTTTTTCGTGCCTGCAGTCGCAGACCAAACCCCTGATTTCCGGGCGTGCGGCGACCTTCGCGGGTCGTCTCGGACCGGCCCACGGCACGCCCGCCGGGCCTAGGAGAGCACCATGGATCCTGCTGACATCCTCCGCTTCGCCGACGTCGTGCACCGCGACCGCGGCATCGAGAAGGAGACCGTGTTCTCCGCCATCGAGCAGGGCATGCTCACCGCCGCGCGCAAGCGCTTCGGCGAGGACGCGGTCATCGAGTGCCGCCTCGACCGCCGCACGGGCGAGATCGACTGCATGGTCAACGGCTCCAAGCGCTCCGTGGAGTTCGGCCGGATCGCGGCGCAGACCGCTCGCCAGGTGATGAACCAGCGCATCCGCGAAGCCGAGCGCGACAAGCATCTGGACGAGTACAACCGCCGCCTCGACTCGATCGTGACCGGTTCGATCCAGCGCATCGAGTCCGGCAACCTGATCGTGAACATGGGCCGGGTCGAGGGCATCGTCCCCCGCTCCGAGCAGATCCGTGGTGAGACGTTCAAGGTCGGGGACCGCATTCGCGCGTTCCTCTTCGAGGTGCGCCCGATGGGCCAGCGCGTCCGCATCGTGCTCTCGCGCAGCCGCCCCGAGTTCGTCGCGAAGCTCTTCGAGCTCGAGGTGCCCGAGATCGCCGATGGCGTGATCGTCGTGCGCCGTATCGAGCGCGAGGCCGGCTACAAGACCAAGCTCGCCGTCGCCTCCCTGGACACCAAGGTCGACCCCATCGGCGCCTGTGTCGGCGTTCGCGGCAGCCGCATTCGCAACATCATCGACGAGCTGAACGGTGAAAAGGTGGACATCCTGCCCTTCGTCGAGCAGCCCGAGATGATGATCGCGACGGCCCTCAAGCCCGCCCAGATCAACTCGATCACCCTCAACTGGGACACGACGTCCGCGGACGTCCTGGTGGACGAGGACCAGCTGAGTCTGGCCATCGGCCGCCGCGGCGCCAACGTACGCCTGGCCTCGCGCCTGGCCGGCTGGGAGATCAACATCTCCGGGGAGCCGGTCGCGACCCCTCCGGCGGCGGCGACGCCCGGTGAGGCTCCGGCGGAGGGTGATGCTCCCGCCGAGGGCGCACCGAGCGGCGAGGCCGCAGCGTCCGCCGAGTCGCCCGCGGCGGAGGCGGCTGCCCCCGCGGACGACGCTTCCGGACCGGCGGACGTCGAAGCGGACACCACGGCCGACGCCAGCCCTGACGGGGAGGGCGCGGAATCCCCCAAGGCGGAATCCCCCAAGTCGGAATCCCCCAAGACAGAGGATTCCAACGAGGAGGCGCCCGCGGGGAGTTGAGCCTCCCCGCGGCACTCCGGTACTATCCCCGGTTCAAATCCCGATTCGCCGCAAGACGCTGCGTGAGGGGTTGAGCCAACGAGAGCCGCCCTCTAGCGGCCATCACCCCCGTAGGACAATCAAGTTTGGGCAAGCGCTTCTATCAGATCGCCATCGACCTCGGTATGCCGCCGCGCACCTTCATGCGCGAGTTGAGCGACGTCGGTCTGTCCGTCGGCAACCAGATGGTGGTCATTCCGGACGAGCTCGAGGCTCGCATCCACCAGATGTTCGAGACCCTGCATCCGGTGAACGTGCCGGGTGCCACCGCCAACGCTGAGTCCGCCGCTGTGGGCGCTGCCGTGATGAGCGATTCGGCGCCGATGGGCGACAACGGACCCGACGCACCGAGCTCGCGCCTCGGCCAATTGGTCGAGCCGCCCGCCCCCGCCGAGCTTCCGCCCGCCGAGGCGGCCGCGAGCGACGACGGCGACGTCCCGGCCGACGGAGATGCGCACGAGGTCGCCGCGCCTACGGAGACACCGGAAGGTGTGCCGGCCGACGCCGCAGCCGGCGCTGATGGTGCCCCCACCACGCAGCCCTCGCGTCGCGCCCCGCGTCGCCTCGTTCCCACGCTCGATCCGCGCGCGGGCCGACTGGTCAAGGATGCGCCTGTCGGCGGTGTCCCCAGCGCGCAGCCGCGTCCCGCCCGCACCGGTGCGCCCGGCGCCCCTGGCAGCAACGCCCCCGCGCTTCCCCGCACAGACCGCGCTCCGGGTGCGCGACGTGACGGTGGCCGACGCGTCGCTGATCGCTACCGCGGCAAGCGTGGCAAGGAGACGTTCACGATGCGTCGCCGCGGCCGCCGCGGCAAGTCCGCGCCGGCCGTCCCCCACGTGCGTCCGACCTCGATCGAGGTCGAGCTCCCGATTTCCGTGAAGGGCCTCGGCGAGCTCAGCAGCTACAAGGCCGCGGACATCGTCCGCATCCTGTTCAAGAACCACGGGATGATGGTCACGCCCAACTCCTCGCTCGACCGCGAGACGGTCGAGATCGTCTGCCTCGAGCTCGAGCTCGAGGTCGCCTTCAAGAAGAAGGTCACGGCCGAGGACACGCTGCTCGAGCAGTTCCAGACCGAGGACGTCGACGAGAACCTGGTCGCCCGCCCGCCGGTCGTCGCGATCCTGGGCCACGTGGACCACGGCAAGACGACCCTGCTCGACTTCATCCGCTCGTCGGACATCGCAGGCAAGGAAGCCGGCGGGATCACGCAGCACATCGGCGCCAGCCAGGTCACGCTGCCTGACGGCCGCAAGGTCACCTTCCTCGACACGCCTGGCCACGAGGCGTTCACCGCCATGCGCGCCCGCGGCGCACAGGTCACCGACGTCGTCATCCTCATCGTCGCGGCGGACGACGGCGTCATGCCGCAGACGGTCGAGGCGATCAGCCACGCCAAGGCAGCCGGTGTCGAGATCGTCGTAGCGGTCACCAAGGTCGACCGCGACAACGCTCGCCCGGACCGCGCCAAGCAGCAGCTCGCCGAGCACGAGATCTACGTCGAGGGCTACGGCGGCGACGTCTCCGTGTTCGAGGTCTCTGGCATCACCGGCCAGGGCGTCCCTGAGATGCTCGAGCACCTGGCGCTCATGGCCGAGGTCGACGCCGAGAAGTACCGCGCCAACCCCGAGCGTCGCGGCGAAGGCACGGTCATCGAGGCGCAGAACAGCCCGAGGCGCGGCATCGTCACCACGGTGCTCATCCAGAACGGAACGCTCAAGAAGGGCGACGCCGTCATCGCGGGCGAGGCGTGGGGCAAAGTCCGCGGCTTGTTCGACGACTTCGGCAACATCGTCAAGGAAGCCGGCCCGAGCATGCCGATCGAGATCATCGGTCTCGACCGCGTCCCGGACGTCGGCACGAAGCTCTACTCGGCCAAGAACGCCATCGAGGCCAAGAAGATCGTCGAAGCGCGACGTACGCAGGCGCGCACGCTCGAGCAGGCCGCCCAGAGCAAGGTTGCGACCATCGACGACCTGCTCGGCAAGATCGAGGAGGGCAAGACGCAGGACGTCAACCTCGTCGTGAAGGCCGACGTGAAGGGCTCGCTCGAGCCGCTTCGCACGGTTCTCGGTCGCCTCGGCAACGACGAGGTGCGCCCCAAGATCATCCACGCCGCCGTCGGCGCCGTGAACGAGTCGGACGTGGTCCTTGCCTCGGCCTCCAACGCGTGGGTCATCGGCTTCCACGTCGCGCTGGACGCCAAGGCGCGCGCCCGTGCCAAGCAGGACCACGTCGAGGTTCGCACCTACAAGGTGATCTACGAGATCGAGGGCGACATCAACGACCTGCTCGAGGGCCGCCTGACGCCCGAGCTCAGCGAGGTCTCCACGGGTGCCGCCGAGGTGCTGCAGATCTTCACGTTCTCGAAGGTCGGCAACATCGCCGGTTGCCGCGTGCGTGAGGGCATCGTGCGGCGTGACTCGCTCATTCGCGTGCGCCGCGGCGAGGAGATCATCCACGAGGGCTCGATCGCCACGCTCCAGCGCGAGAAGGACCAAGCGCAGGAAGTGCGCGCGGGCCTCGAGTGCGGCATCACGATCAAGGGCTGGGACGAGCTCGAGGTCGGCGACATCATCGAGACGCACAAGATCGAGTCGAAGAAGCGCAAGCTCGTCACGAAGAACTAGGCAGAGAGAAGCAAGCGAGGGACCCCAGGCCCCGAGCCGTCACCATGGCCAACCGCCGCCGCGTCCTCCGTCTCCAGCAGCTCATCATGGAGAGCGCTGCCACCCACATCCAGCGCGAGCTGGGCGACCCGCGCATCGGCCTCGTGTCGATCACGCGTGTGAAGCTGGCGCCGGACCTGACCCAGTGCCAGATCTTCTGGTCGTTGCTGGGCGACCAGAATGCCGTCCGCACCTGCGAACGCGGCCTCGAGCGGGCGCTGCCCTCGATCCAGCGGGCTGTCGCGGCTGCGCTGCAGACGCGCACCACCCCGAGGCTCATCCTCCGGCACGACGACAGCTTGGCCAACGCCGAGAAGCTGGAGACGATCTTCACCCAGCTCCGGGAGGAGCGTGGCGAAGACCTGGCTGGCGATTCGCCTGACGGCGATGAGCCCGAGGGTGAGATCGCGGAAGAGGGTCAGGACGCCTCGAGCGACGGCCCCAAGGCCGATTCGGCGACGGACGCGCCGGAGTAGGGTTGACGAACAGGCGCGTGGCCCGATACTCGCGGCCCGCGTTTGACGCACGGTGCTTGTAGCTCAGTTGGTTAGAGCGCCCGGTTGTGGTCCGGGAGGTCGGGGGTTCGAGTCCCCTCAGGCACCCCATCCCTATGGGATGGGGTGCCCAGGCACACCTATTCGGCAAGGGGGCATGATCCCTATGGGATGGGGTGACTGCACCATCACCCCCACCCCAACTCCCACTCCCCCTCCAGCCCGTGCAGGTTTACGAGCTGCGCCCACTCTCGCGACGGGGGCCATCGCCCGGGACACGGCCGCGGCGTCGTTGGCGTCCCAGGAGGGACAGCCTGAGCCACGCGGAGCGGGGCGGTTGGCTGCCCATCGGGTGATCGGGCGCGCGTCCGCAAGAGGCGGTGTCCGTGTGGTTCGTGCGAGAGTGCGTGCGATGGTGGGCGTGGGAGTTGGGGTGGGCGTGGGAGTGTCCAGGACCCCCGGAGGGTCGGACCCCAACATGAAGTTCCGGAGCCACCGATGCCAGGCCAACCCCAGCGCAAGGGGCGGAGCAACAGCTCATCCCGGCATCGGCGCCCCGCGGACCGGAGCCCGACCACGGGTGGGATGGCAACGCACGACATATCAGATCGGCCTGAGCCGGATGCGTCACTTCCCGTAGCAGTCCCAGTACGTCTATCCAGCCGCGGTGTGACCGCTCCGGATGCGCATTCATGCCGAAGTCTCGTGACGCTACGCGCGAGCGACAGCTCGTGCAGGTTCGTTCCCCCACGCCACGTGTATCGGAGCGGGTCCCGTGCGGGCCGTGCGGGCTTGGCCACCGGACCGTGGGGGGAGCTCCGGAGCACCCCCAGTACGCGGCGCACTGCCCTGGGTGACCAGCTGGCCAAGCCGTACCTGAGACTGGACTGACAGAAGTCCGCGGTGACACAGCCGAGGCGCGGATCTCGATAGAATCGACGCCCGGAGGTCGTCATGACTCGCACCCTGATGCTGGCGTTGCTGCTCACTGCCACCTGCGGTGCCCCCGCGCTCGCCGAAGAGGCCGAGCCCCTCGCGCCCTTCTCCTTCGACGCGGTCAACGTCCCGCTGGCCAAGGTGATGGAGCAGGCCAAGGCCGAGAAGAAGCTCATCTTCATCGACTTCTTCCTCAAGGGGTGAGGCCCGTGCATGCACCTGGAGCGCACAACGCTCCGGGATCCCCAGGTGGGGACGTCGCTCAGGGAGTTCGTGACGCTGCGCTACGTGGAAGGCCACGCGAACGCGGCACCCGTCATCCGAAGGTTCCGCGTCCAGGCTTACCCGACACTGCTCGTCCTCGATTCGAACGGAGCGGAAGTCGCGACCGTCGCCCCCCTCGAGGCGAAGGAGTTCGTCCAGGAACTGGCGGACGTCCGCGCAGGCAAGGGCACGCTGCCGAGCCTGCAGGCCGCGGTCAAGGCCGCGCCGCAGGACGCCGACGCCGCACTCGAGCTCGGCGGCTATCTCGCCAACCGCTACCCGGAGCAGACGGCGGCCATCTGTACGCAGGTCGTCACCGGGATGAAGGCGGCCGACCCACGGATCGCCAAGGCCCTCTTCCTGCACGGCTACGCCGAGTCGAACCGCAACCAGAACGAGAAGGCGTTGGCTCTCTGGGAGCGCGTCCTGGTCGAGTACCCGAAGTCCAAGGCCGCGGGCGACGCCGCGATCTTCTGCACGAACGTGCTGCCCCTGCTGCCGCCCGCGCGCGGCCTCGCCTTCCTCGAGAAGGCGCTCATGCGCGTCGACCCCAAGTATCGACGGTCGCTCGAGTACACGCGCGGCTACCTGTACGCCAAGGCGGCGGAGGCGGAGTGGCTGCGGCGCGGCGAAGAGGCCGGTGACGAACCCGAGGTCCTCAACAACGTCGCGTGGGAGTGCTACCTCCGCACCTGGCACACGGACAAGGCCGTGGGCTGGGCCCGCAAGGCGGTCGAGCTCTCCCAGGGTGCGCCGCACATGCTCGACACGCTTGCGCACCTGCTGGCTCGTCAAGGCAAGCTCGCCGAAGCGATCACGCTCGAGAAGGAAGCCCTCGGCAAGCTGAAGGACGACAGCATGCGCGCGGACTTCGAGGAGGCCCTCGCGAAGTTCAAGGCGGTGCAGGCCGTCCGCGAGCGACGCACCGCCAAGGCGTCCCAACGTTAGGAGCCCGCCATGTGCCGCAACATCAAGACACTCCACAACTTCGCGCCGCCGGCGACGCCTGACGAAGTCCGTGCCTCAGCCGTTCAGTTCGTCCGCAAGCTGAGCGGGACGACCAAGCCATCCCAGGCCAACCAAGAGGTGTTCGATCGAGCGGTCGCCGAGATCACGGCTTCGACAGAGCGATTGCTCGCCGGACTCGTGACGAAGGCCGAGCCGCGTACGCGCGAAGCCGAAGCCCGGAAGGCCGTCGAGCGCGGTCGCAAGCGCGAGGAGCAGCTTCAGCGTCGCTACGTCCGCTGACGCCGTCCGTGGCGCTACTTCTTCCGATAGCCCTCGGGCAGTTCGCGCGCGCGCCCGGTGCGGAACGACCACGTCCGTTGCTCCTTCTCGCCGTTCCACTCGTAGTCGACCTGGACCCAGTAGAGCGTCTTCGCCTTGAGGGGCTGCTTCGCCAGCAGGCAGATGTTGCCATCGTTGCGGTCCCGCGAGGGGTTCGCCGGATTCAGCGGGCTTGTCACGTAGCAGGGCACCTCTGTTCCCTTCGGGCCCTTCAGACGTAGCGCGGCCTTCACCTTCGTCACCGCGCTGGTCCACGCAGGAAACTGCAACGTGATCGGATAGCCCACCGACTCACCGGGCGGATAGGGCAAAGGCCGCTCCCGGCCCGCGGTCGTCGGCTGATCCTCGCTATCGGGTGCGGGCACGATCACCGGCCACGCCCAGCGCTGGTCCTTCATGTCGCGGATGGACGAGAACATGGCGTAGCTACCGCCCGTGCCCGCCCCCACCGAGGTGACGCGCGGATCGGAGATGGGCCAGCGGTGGTAGAGCGTCGCAAACCACCGGATCGAAGCATCGTCGAGGCCCACGAGGGCGTCGATCACGGAGTGGATCCCGGCGTAGGCCCCGTCTTCGGACCAGCCTTTCTTGTCCGCACTCTCTGCGTGGCCGTAGGCGTCGTTCACGATCATGTAGTTGATGTGCTTGGCGCAGGCCTTCGAGCGCGTGGCATCGACGGGCACCGGGGGCAGCGCGTTGCGCACCCGCAACCGATTCAGCATCTCGACGCCGGCCCGCACGGCGGCGCTCAGCTTCGGCTTCGTGAGCGTGAAGTCGACACCGCTACCGTCCTTCGCGACGCGGTAGTGAGCCACGTTCGCCCCCAGCACGAGGCTCGGAGCATGCGGGAAGACGTAGTGCATGCGCGCCTTGGCGGGCATGCGCTCGAAGGTCCAGCCATCGACGCCCGCATCGTCGAACGCGCCGTTGCCGTCGACGTCGACGAACAGCAGCTGGACCTTGCCGACCTTCGCCTTGCAGACCCCCATCGTCGCGGAGGCCTTCACGCCCTCGGGCAGCTTGTGGGCGACCCGCAGCGGCGGCGGCTTCTTGACGCTGAACGTCTTCGCGTGCTTCTCGAACGGCTTCGGCTCCGCGCCCACGGGCCCCGGCGTGCAGAGGAGCAGCAGCACGGCGAAAAGAGGGCGCGGGTTCACGGCTCGTATCCTAGCCGTGCGCAGCAGGGCGGCGCTTGTAGCGGATCAATCGGACGTCGCGGGACAAGGCGCGGGGGAACACAGGTGTGCCGTTCTTGTTACGCCCGAAGCACCAGAGCGCGTAGGGCGCGAGCAGGTCGAGTACCGCGCTGTCGCGGCCGCCGCGGGTGCCGTGATTGCCCCAGGCCACGACGATGCGCTCGGCCCGCTTGGCCGCGCGGCGGATCCAGGCGTCGTTGCCCTGGCCCACGGGATCGTCCGTGCTCCGCAACCCCGCCGGGTCGGTGTCGACGAGGGCGAACAGGTTGACCGCCTCGTAGCGCTCGTAGCCCCATGTCCGCGCGCGGTTCACACAGAAGGTCGTGGTCGGATCATCACGCTGCTCGTCGGCGACGCTCGGATTGAGCATCACCATCAGCAGCCGGCGACCGCGGCCCCACCGCCGACGGAGGGAATAGCGCCACCGGCGATCCGGGCTGAAGGTCGCATCTCGTTGCACGCGAAGAGGATACGTCAGGGAGGCCCGCCCCTCCATGACCGCTAGCATGAAGGGCCGGTTGGGAGGCCGGACGCGACATGGGCAGGAGGCACGGCCTGATCACCGCCGCTGTAGGCATGGCGCTGCTCGGCGCCTGCCATGGCCCTCCCTTGATGTCACGCGTCCAACCGCGGGCCGAGGCCCACGGGCCGACGACGCCGGTCATGCCGCCCCGCACAAGCTCCCCCTTGGGCGCGACCTTCCTCGATCAGGAAGGTGAGCGCACAGGTCCCGACACGGAACGCATGGTGCGCCGCGTGGACGAAGCGCTGCAGCGACGCCGGGACGCGGCGAACTCCGCGGGGCCCCGCTGCCGCGACATGGGCGATGTCGTCAAGGCCTGGCGTCCGCCCAAGGTCGGGCGGGAGGAAGCCGGAGGCATCAACCTCGATCTGGGGCGGCTGTGGAACCTGCTGAAGAAGCTCGCGAAGTAGTGCGCTACTTCCCCGCCTTGGGCCTCTTCGCGCTGGTCGCTACGTAGGGCTGGAAGCCGTTCGCGCCGTAGACGTCGAGACCGCCATCCGTGGTCGTGCCGAAGCCGTTGTAGCCCTTGCTGACCGCATGGATCCGCAGCGTCTGCCCCGCCTGGGGCAGGCTGCTCCGGCCCCGCGCGCCGGCGGGCTGCGGAACCCCACGATGCCCAGCCGTGCCAGGAGGCGGTGTGCCCGGACCCTGCCAACGCTGGCGCCAGTACCGCACGTAGGCCAGCGTGCCCTTCGCAAGCTTGCCCTTCTCGTCCTTGAGCACCTCGACTTCCGCGACGTGCTTGAACACGAGATAGCGGCCCTGCTTCTCCGTGCGGGTGTAGACCGCCTTGACCGTGCCTACGATGACGTTCGTTGCCGCCTTGTGCAGCGCGGCCGGGGGCGTGTCGACCTTCTCGGCCACGGCAGCCTGATGAGCCGCCAAGGGCACGAGAACGGCGGCGAGAGCGAGAATGATGACGGTGCGCATGGTGCGGTTCCTCCTGAGGGCTTGGCCAGTCTAGGACACGCCTCGGCGGCGGCGGTTCCCCGTTGCTCTCGCCCGGGCTGGAGAGCCGGTAGGCTGGCCGCATGCCCTCGCCCGGATCCTTCGCGGTGCTCGCCTTCGTCCTGGCCACGGCCTGCGGCGGGGAAGCACCCATGGCGCCCGTCTCGGACGACGTACCTCCCGCGCCGGATCAAGCTGCCCCGGCGGGACTCATCGGCATGTGGACAGCCGACGGCAGCGCGGTGCGCGAGACGGCGCTGCGCATGCTGCTGCGTTCGCACGGGGTCGACGAGCTGCCGCCGACGGATCGTGCGGCCAAACGCACCGAGATCGAGACGCAGGTCGAAGGCTTCGCGAAAGCCTGGTCGATGAAGTTGACGCTGCGGGCGGACTGGACGTTCACGTACCGCCTCACGCAACTGGCCATCCCCACATACCTGCGCGCGGGCGTCTGGCGCCTGGCGGGCAGGCAGCTCACGCTCTGGGTCCAGGAGGTGCGCGACGAGCATGGACGTCCGGCGGAGGATCTCTGGTCCGCTGCGTGGCGCAAGCACAGCGTCCGGTGGGACGAGAAACTCCTCCGGTTCCAGGCCGTGGGCCGGCAGGACTTCGAGTTCGTGCTGCACAAGGAGTGACCGGCGCGGGCGGCTGGACGCCCTCCCCCCACGTCCCTAGGATGCGCGCGGAGGTCGGTCTCGATGCATCGCGCACGCTGGTTGCTGCTGCTGGGTCTCTTCTGCGTGACGACACCCGCTGCGGCGCTGGCCGGTGACGATTCCCGTGCGGGCGGCCCCGCTCCCGAGGGCTGCTGGACGATGCGCGACGGGTGCGCCGCCCGTACGGGCGCCACGCACACGCCCGGCGTACGCGGTCCGCTGGTCGAAGGTTGGAAGCAGCTCGTGGGGACGGCGAGCGAGGAGATCGACGACGAGCCCCGCGTCTGGCACGACCGCGTGTTCGTCACGACGCGCAGCGGATCGACGAAGCGCAGCCTGCATGTGTTGGCGCTCGCCGACGGACGCCCCCTGGCCAAGCCGATTGCGTTCGCGACCGATCGCTCCCTCGACATCTCGGTGTGGAACGAATCGGTCCTCGTGCGCATGGCCAGCGGGACGCTCGGCGCGTACCGCCTGCGCGGCGGCAAGCTCGAGCGCACCTGGACGGTGACGGCCGAGTCGGCCTTCCACTCGCCGATGCTCTTCGACGATCAGGTCTATGCCCTCGACGGCAGCGACGTGGTGAGTTGGAAGCTCGGCTCCGACACCCCGCTGTGGCGGGCGCACGGCCCGTACCGCGGCCGGCTCGCGATCCGTGGCTTGGACCTGTACGCACTCCGAGTCGACGATCTCGGCAACACGTGGCTGGTGCCGATCCACCGCCTCTCGGGCCGCCCGGGGGGCAAGACCTTCACGGGCGCGTTCGCACGCCAGGGTCTGCCTGCCGGAGGTGACCTCGTACGCATCACCGCGCTCGAGAAGAACGTGTTCGTCAGCTTCAGCTCAGCGCTGCGCTCGAAGAGCACGCGCGCATTCCGCACGTCGTGGCTCTTGCGCCTGCCGGCAAGCGCCGGGCTGAGCACGATCGTCGACAACGGGCTCATGAGCTTCCTGCGGCCGCCTGTGGAAACCAAGACCGGCTGGCTCGTCACGGACGACGACCCCAAGGATGGCATCGAGCTCTGGCTGTCAGGCAACGACGCCAAGGACCGGGCGCGCACATTCGGTTACGTGCTCGCCTCGCGGACGAGTCACCCAGACTACCTGTCGGTGCGTACGCCATACACCGTGGCGGGCGGCATGATGTACGCAGGCGGCCGTGGTGTCGAACTCGAGAGCCGCAAGGTCACGTGGCGTCGCGAGGGGGATCCGCTCACGCGCCCGGTACCCGCCCACGACGCTCTGCTGCTCGTCACGGGCACGCGCCAGATGACGGCTCTCCGTCCGGAGGGGGCCGTCACCGCGGGCGCGAGCTTCCTCGGGCCGGCGCACGCGATCGGCACAAGCGCGGCGCCGGCTCCGGTACGGCGCGAAGGCGTCGTGTTTCTCGTCGACGAGCGCTTCCACGAGGGCGCGTTCGAACTCGCCGCCGACGGGACGACGATCAAGCTGTTCGTGAAGCGGGGCAAGAAGGAGAAGGAGGAGACGCACGAGATCCAGCGCGTGACGTTCGCCCTGGACGACCAGCAGCGACTTCTCTACACGAGCGCGCCCGCCGGCATGCGGCGTGCCCTGTCGCGCTACCACTACCTGCGCCATGCGACGGCGTACTACAAGTTCGCCAAGGACGCCTTCAAGACCGCGGACGCGGACCTCATGGGCCGGCTCATCGCCGAGGCGTCGGCGCGCGGCATCGACGAGAAGAAGCTGAAGTTCCCGCGCAAGCAGCACCAGGCCCTGATCACCCGCCCCCGGAAGCGCAACGACAAGCGGCGCAAGAAGATCGTCGACGAGATGCAGGCCCTCGCCGCCGCCGACGCGGCCCTGGATGCCACGGTGCTCGTGAGCCCCCTCGACGACCCACGCTGGCCTGTGCAGCAGGCGTTCATCCGTCGCATGCTTGAGCACGGGGACGCTCCCGCCAAGGCGACCGCGCTGATCAAAGCGCGCCTTCCAGCGTTCATTCCGCCGCCGGCAGACTTCAAGCCGCTGGACTGGATCGACTTCGTCGATCAGCTCCAGCACACGACGGCTCGCCGCCTCGAGAAACCAACCGGGGAGCGCAAGGATCTCACCCACCTGGACCGCGAGTACGGCAGCGCGCTGACGACGTGGCGCAAGGACCTGGTGGCCCTGGAAGCGGGCGAGCTCCTCGTGCTCACCCCGCTGGCCAAGCCCGGGCGCATCGCGGGATGCCTCTCCATGGGTACGCTCGTCACGAGAGCACTCGCGGAAGTCTTCAGCGGCGGGACCAACGTACGCACCGATCCGTGGCCGCTCATCCTGCGCTTGTACGAGAGCCAGAAGGAGTACCTGGCGGCCTCGACACGCCCCGGCGACTCGGCCGAGGATCGCAAGCAGATGGAGTGGACGGGCGGGCACTACTCCCCCAGCGAAGGGCTCTCGCGCATCTACCTGCCCGAGCGGCCGGATGCCTGGAAGGGCGTCATGTCGACGTACGCACACGAGCTGACCCACCACTGGATCGAGGAGCGCTGCCCGCTCTTCAAAACGAGCGAGAGCAAGCACCTTGCGGGCATCCCCGGCTACTGGATCGTCGAGGGGATGGCGACGTTCGTGGAGCAGTTTGCGTGGGACCTCGAACGCCGCACGTGGAACACGGTGAATCCGCGTGCCGGGAGCTTCGACGTCATCGCCAACGCCACGCCCAAGCAACTGCATTCGTGGCGCATGGTCTACAACGCGAGCCAGCCGGTGTTCTGGCGGCTCAAGCGCTATGACCAGGCGCGCAAGATCCCCATGCGCTGGCGGCTGGGCTACAGCCACATTGTAAGCGAGGCGGGCATCTTCTACGACCAGGCCGCCGCGACATGCCACTACCTCTATCATGCGGGTGCGAAGGAGCGGAGGGCGCTGCTGGACTACGTCCGCCAGTACTACACCGGCGGCCTGCCGCCGAAGCAGGAGAGCATCGCCAACGTCTTCGGTATGTCGCCTGAGGAGCTTGGACGCCGGGTCGTGGCCTACGCCAAGAAGATGAACGCACGCCGCTGAGCTGCGGCGACGCGCGCTCGGGCAACAGCGACTCGCGCTCGGGCGACGACTACTCGAGGCCCATCTGCCGGGCGTGGAAGAGCATCAGGTGGCCGCAGTGGCCGCAGCGCAGCCGCACGACGCGCGAGCCGCGCTGCATATCCGGGCCGCCTGTCGTCCGATTGATGCACACGAGTGCGTAGAGGTCCTTGCTGACCTGCAGTTCCTCGCCCTTGCAGGCACTGCAGCCCTTCACGCCTTTGTCCTCGAGCCACGTCCGTACGGCCTGGGCGTCGATCATGCGGGTCCCTCCATCGACACACATCGTAACGTTGCCGGCCACCCGTTTGGACCAGCCAACATTTGAGAACGTATGCCACATGCGGCACGTGCTATCGTCCGACAGGGGCTACGCGAGAGCAGGGGGGGACTGCATGGCGCGCATACTGATCGCAGAAGATGACCCGCAGGCGAGCGAGATGATCGCGCGCATCTGCCAGTTCAAGGGCCACGAGGTCGAGGAAACGCGCGATGCCGTCCAGGCGTTCGAGGCGTTCCAACGCACCAAGCCCGATCTGGTCATCACCGATCTAGCCATGCCGCTCGGCGGCGGCCAACACCTCATCCGTGAGATGCGCGGGACCCCGGAGGGCTCGGCCTGCCCCGTGATCGTGATCACCGGCTACGCGACCCTGCTCGGCGAGCGCGAGCGTGAAGACCTGCAGCCCTGCACGATCCTGGAGAAGCCGCTCGACCTCGAGCCGATGCTGCAGGCACTGGACTTCGCGCTGGCCAGCTAGGGACTTCGCGCCGACCCGCTAGGCGCCCTCGTCACCGTCCGCACTGCCGCCCGCGGCGCGCGCTGCCTCGATGTCGGCGCGGGCCTCCTTGGGTATGGGGCGCGGCCGGCCGTGTTGATCGATCGCGACCATCACGAAGTCCGCCGTCGTGCAGTGGCGCTTGGTGCCCTTCTCGAGGCACTCGCCCCAGGTCTCGACGCGGATCTTCATCGAGCTGGTCCCCGCGCTGACCAGGGCGGCCGTGATGAGCACGGCTTCCCCCTGCCAGATGGGCGCCTTGAAGTCGACCGAGGCGATGTGAGCCGTCACGACGGGACCGCGCGCGACGCGCGTGGAAACGATGCCGGCTGCCTCGTCCATGAGGCTCAAGGCGATGCCGCCGAACAGGCTGCCGTGGCGGTTGGTGTGACCGGGGAGCACGAGCCGTGCGATGTGTGCGGTCTTGTCCATGGAGCCCTCCGTGGGCGCGGCGTCAGCGCCGCGCAAAGTAGGTGATGCCGACGAGCGAGGCGAGCAGGACGCCGCCGATCGCCATGGCGATGAACGCCGACCGCCGGGCGCGATCGGCCTGCCACCACGCGCGCGGCCGGATGCCCTGCACGTAGAAGGTCGCCGTCGCCGCGAGGTTGACGGAGATGAGGTTGACCAACAGGAGCAAGGCCGCGCTGCTGGCCTCGGGCAGCGCGCCGCCGCCCAGGGCCAGCCCGATGACGGCCGTCGGCGGCCGTAGGATGCCGCTGCTGCCCGGGAGATGCGCGCGGTCACCCATCTCGTCGGTGAACGGCATGCGGTCGCAGAACGAGCCAAGCGCGCAGGCGCCCGCCAGCGCCATCAGGACTCACCCAGGGCGCGCAGTTCGCGCACGGCCGCAGCCTTGTTCGACGAACGTGCGCCGCCGACGGCCGCCACCGCGCGGAACGCGGCGCGCGCTTCGTCGTCTCGGCCCTGGCGCGTCAGCGAACGGCCGAGTGCCAGGTACCCGAGGTCGCGCTGTCCGGCGTAGGGATGGAAGTCGACGTAGTCACGCAACGTGGCGGACGCCTCGCCATGACGTTCCTGCTCCAGGCGGGCGAGCCCCAGGAACAGGTGACACTCATCGATCCAGCCCGAGCGGCCCAGGTCCGTTTCGATGCATGCGTGGAAGCCAGCCGCGGCTTCCTTGTAGCGCCCCTCACGGAACCAGCAGCGCGCCGCGTAGTAGCGCGCTGTGGGCCCGAGCGCGGAACCCGGCCACGCGGCAGCGAATGCGGCGAACGCCTTGCGCGCCTCGGGCCAGCGCTTCGCGCGGTAGAGCCGGCGCGCCGCCTTCATGTCCTTCAGACCGGCGGCCTCCTGCTCGATCCGTTGGCGGGCGAAGGAGCGTAGGTCGGTGCCGAACTTCTTCCAGGTCGTGCCCGCGATGCGACCGGACAACCGCTTGACGTCCCGGCCCGCGACGACACCGCGCGTGAAGCGCTCGACCGCCGTCGGACCTCCGCGTCGAGAGAGCAACTCCACGGCGAGCCAAGCGTAGGGGTACATGACGATGCTGCGCTCGGACGTCATCAGGCCCGTCATCAACGCACCGACATCTTCCTGGGCGACGAGGTTGCGTCGGAGGTGGCGCAGGCCCTGATCGGCCGTGTGCACGGCGAGGCCCTCGCGCACCCAGTGCGGCAGGCGGGCATAGACGCTCCGACCCGCCCGTTGGCGCATCACGGCGTGAACCAGCTCGTGCGTGAGCACGGTGCGCACGTCGCTGTCGCCTGACACGAAGTACTCGGCAAAGAGATCGATGTGCTCGTGCGCTTCGTTCCCCACGCGCCGGGTGGTGCAGCGTGCTCGATCGGTGCCGAAGCGCTTGAGGTCGGCATCCCGGACGTGGACGTGGATGCGGCCTTGGTACTTCGGTGTGATGCCGAGACGGTCCTCGATGACGTCCAGCGCGCGAGCTACCTCGGCGTCGATCCGCCGGAACGCACGCCCGAATCGAGCGTCCTGCCTGTAGCGGCCCTCGTACCGCGCGAGGTGCACCCGCACGGAAGGCTCGTGGTCCGCCACGGCCTGATTCGGCCCTGCTGCGGCCGGCGTACCAGCGCCCAGGAGCGCGAGTACGAGCGCGATCCCACCCATGAAGGGCACGATGCAGGCGGGGAGCCCCGAGGTTTGGGCTCGGATGGAGATTCGGGCGTGCATCGACCTCCGGGGAGTGTCCGGCACGTGCCTGCCGACCGACCGAGGATATACAGGAGACCCCGCGAGCAGGAAGCTCGCCGTTCTTGGAGCCCCCGATGCCTCACACGTCCACCTTCCTCGCTCGCAACTCCGTCACGGCCATCCTCGCGATCGCCGTCGTCGTACTCGCAGTCGTCGCGATTGGGGGCAGCCCGTCCATCAGTCATGCGGACGCGAAGGGCACCGTCGACATCGCGTACCTGTTCGTGACGGGCGAAGGCCCGTCGGCGAAAGCCTGGTTCAAGGACGCTCCCTCGACGGGTCTTGGCGTGCAGGACGCACTCGACCGGTTTGCGAAACTCGGCTACCGCGCGAAGCACGTCACGGACGAGCTGCGCTCCACCTCCGACGCCGTGGCCTTCGTGATCCTGCTTGAGCGCGTGCGCTGAAGGACGGTGCAGGCCGGCCAGCCGCGAGGACGGATCAGACCGTCCAGGCCCGGCCCATCACCCCGATCACGCGGGCGGAGACGAGCAACGCGTAGAGGCACGCGCTGCGTAGTACGACCGCCACGAAGCCGTAGACGACGGGGCCGTCATCGAGAAGGTTGTGCAGGGCGATCTCCACGACGAGCAGGACCCACCACCCGAGGCTGCCAAGGAGGCAGTGGACGGGGCGGGTGACGACCCACGTGAGCGCACGCCACGGCCACTTGAGCGCAGGATCGCGGAGCGCCGCACCGAGTGCGACGACGGCGCCGTACATCGACCCGACGGCGAGCAGCGCGATGCCGAGTCCGACCTGGCCGAAGAGCCAGAGCACCGTGCCGGGTACGAGGGCGATCGCGAAGAAGGCCATCGTGCGCCAGTACTGGCTCAGCTCTTCACGGTCGAAGGCCAAGGCCTCGCGCCATCCTTCGGGCCCGTCGCGACCGGCAGCTGAGGTGCCGATGACCCGGAACTGCATGCGCAGCAGGAACATCAGGAGGAAGAGTTTGAGAATCCAGCCGGGGAAGCGTAGTGCGTCTGCGGTGCCGAGCAGATCGAGCAGGAACAGCGCCATCACGCCGAGCGCGACGCATGCCGGTCCTGGCTTCCGAAGCGGGAACGCAAGTGCTTCGCTGGGCCAGCCGGCGGGGGGCGGCAGGCGTTCGTCTGCGCCGCGCTCGCGCACGTCGCCCTTGCGCTCGGCGACCGTCCGTGTGTCGACGACCTCTTCGGCTTCCGGCTCGGGACCGGGGTCGTAGGGAGCGGGCCGATGGGTGCGTGCCTCTTCGGGCTCGAGTTCGAAGGGATCGTCGGTGTCGCTCACGGGAGAGAGGGTACCCGGGACGGCTGCCAGTCGGGGTGGGTGCGCGTGCGAGGTGGGCATGGGAGTTGGGGTGGGCGTTGGGATGCCTGAGCCCCTGCAGGGGCGGCTCATGTAGCCGTGCGCGAGCCTGAAGTGTCCTTGTCCGTGTGGAAACGCACGTGGCATGCCAGGGGAGGTGGAAGTCAACGTCGAAGTCAACGTGTCCAGATTCCACGTACGAGCGGCTGATGTAGTCGTGCGCGGGTCTCCCCTCACTCTGACTGTGACCCTACCTTTGACTTCGCCTTCCGACGGCTCAGGTGCGGCGCGCATCCGTCCGAGGAGCCTCGCCGATCACGCGATCGCTTCTTCCGGGAACTCGGTGAGACGAACCGCGACCTTCCGCGACACGCCCGGCTCGTCCATCGTCACGCCGTAGAGCAGATCCGCCGTCTCCATCGTCGCCTTGGCATGCGTGATGACCACGAACTGGCAGACGTCGGTGAACTCGCGCACGAGGTTCACGAGGCGCCGCACGTTGGCCTCATCGAGAGCCGCATCGACCTCATCGAGAATCGCGAACGGGCTCGGCTTGGCCTTGAACACGGCGAACAGGAGTGCGACCGCCGTGAGCGTGCGCTCCCCGCCCGACAGCAGCGAGATCGTGCGCTGTTCCTTGCCCGGGGGGCGCGCGATGATCTCGATGCCCGACTCCAGGACGTTCGACGCATCCTCCAGCATCACGTCCGCGCGGCCGCCGCCGAACAGACGCCGGAACGTCTCGCGGAAGTTGTCGCGAATGACGTGGAAGGCCTTCTCGAAGCGCTCCGTGGAGATCTCGTCGAGCTCCTTGATCGACGACTCGAGGTTGCCTGCGCCCTCGAGGAGGTCGGTCTCCTGGGACTGCAGGAACGTCACGTGCTCCTCGACCTCGGCGAGTTCCTCGATCGCGTTCAGGTTCACGTTCCCGATGCTCTCGAGCTTGCGCCGCAGCTCGCCAAGCTCGCTATCCATGCCTTCGAGGTCGACTTCCTCGGTGGGCTCGCTCTCGCTCGCTACCGCGTCCAGGTCGAGGTCGTGGTCCTGCCGCACCTGCTCCAGCAGGGCTTCGATGCGCGTCCGGAACTCCCCATCGCGAACGCGGAAGCTCTCGAGCTGGTTGCGCAGCTTCTCGTGCATCTGCTGGACCTGCGTGCGGTGCTGTTCGATGCCACCGGCGCCCGACTCGAGGTCCGCGAGCACACGGCGCCCCTCGATCAGGACGTCGCCGGCCTCGGCCCGAGCGGCCTCGCTGTGGCGCGCGATCGCTTCGGCCTCCGTCGCATCGACCTCGGTGGACGCGATGCGCTGCCGCAGTTCCTCGGCCTCGCCGTCGTAGGCACCGGCGCGCTGCAGGAGCCCCTCGATCTCGGCCCGGGAGCGCTCCACCCGCTGACGTGCAGCCTGGGCCGTCGAGCGGATCTCGGCCAAGGCAAGACGCGCCTCCATGCGCCGCTCGGCGGCCGCCTTGCGCTCGGTGTCGATGGCGACGTAGCCGCGACCGGCTTCCTCGGCGCGCTCCTCGAGCGCGCTGCGCTCCTCCTCGAGCCCGGCGACGCGCAGGCCAACCTCGCTCGTCGATGCGTCGGCCTCCGTCCGGAAGCCTTCCATCTCGCGAATCTCGCTATCGAGCGTCTCGAGCGCCTGCTCGACGTGCGTGCGCTCCTTCTCGACCCGCGTGAGCGCCTCGCTGCGGCGGCTGTGGTCCGCGGCGTGCTCGGCGATCTCGGACCGCAGGCGCCGGACAACGACTTCGCTCTCGCGCACGGCCTCGTCCGCATCGGACTCGTCGGTACGGGTCTGCACCACCGCGGCGTCCAGGCCGCGCAGTTCTTCTTCGAGGCGACGGCGCTCCGACGTGCGCTCGACCAGGCCGAGGGACACGGCATCGCGGCCCCCCAGGATGGCACCGGAAGCGGTGACGCGATCGCCGCGAGCGGTGACGGCGTTCATCCCCCGCTCGCGGAACTCCTGAACGCCAGCGATGAGGTCCGGCACGAGCACGGTGCCGGCCACGACCGAGCGGACGAGGGCGGCCATGCGCTCGTCGCACCCCAGCGGGCCGAGCGGGGTGCCCGAAGCAGCGTCGCTCGTCCCGCCCTTGCGCGTCATGTCCAGGCTCAGCAGACGGGCGCGGTGGCCGGCCCCCTGCTCGCGCAGCCACTCGATCCAGCGGATCGCGTCACGGTGGGTGCGAACGACCAGCGCGCCGGCCGCGTGGCCGAGAAGGCTGTCGAGCTTGGCCGCATGGGCAGCATCGGGCTGGATGAGGTCGGCCAGCAGACCGACCACCCCGTCCCGGCTGACGATGCCGCCGCGTGCGCCGTCGGCGTCGGGCTCCCGGTCACGGACTTCGTCCATGATCAGGCGCGCGCCCTCGTCGATGCCCTCGAGCGACGCGGCCAGGCCGGCGAGTACCTCGAGGCGCGCCGCCTTCGTCGCGCGCTCCTCCGAGATCTCCTGCCGGCGCTGTGTCGCCGCCTCGGCCTCGTGCGCACGGCGCGCCTTGAGCTGCTCGGCCGCTTCGAAGGCCTGGGCCCGCGTACGCCCCTCTTCTTCCAGGCTGGCGGAGAGTGCGTAGAGTTCGCGAGCTTCGGTGTCGACACGTTCCCGGCGTGCGTCCAGCTCGAGCCGCTGCTCGGCCAAGCGCTGCAGGCGCGCTTCGGCCTGACGCAGCTCCGTGCGGCGCTCGGCCTCCTCGTTGCGCGCGTCTCCGATGCGCCCGAGCGCGTTCAAGGCATCGCGCTTGGCCCCGTCATGTGCGTCGCGGATCCGCGCGGCGTCGTCCTCGAGCCTGCGCAGGTCCTTCTCGACGTCCGCCACGCGGGCCTCGTGGCCCTGGGCCGCCTCATCCGACGTGCGCGCCTCGTCCTCGAGACCGACGATCTCACCGCGGATGCGTTCGACATGCGTGCGCGCCTCCGCAGCCTTGCGCCCGGCGTCCTCGATGCGCAGCTGGAGATCCTTGATGAAGCGCTCGGCGTACTCGACACGGTCGCGTGCTGCGCGCGCGTCGGAGAGGGCCTCGGTAATGCGCGTCTCGATTTCGTGCACGTGCACGCGCGCGGCTTCGCGCTCGGCTTCCGCCTCCTTGGCGCGAGAGTCGAGCGAGGCCAGCTCCTCGGCGGCCTTCGTCTCGTCGGCGAGGACGTCCTGCATGCGTTCCTGCAGGCCGCTGCGCTCGGTGGCGATGCCGCGGTAGCGGACGACCGCGCGGAACACGCGCTTCTTGGCGAGTTCCTCGCGCAGGGCCTGGTAGCGGCGGGCGCGCGCGGCCTGGTTCTTCAGCGACCGAAGGCGCTTCTCCTCGAGATCGAGCACGTCGCGCAGACGGTCGAGGTTCTCGCGCGTCCGCTTGAGGCGCTGGTCGGCTTCCTTGCGACGCTGCTTGTAGCGACTGACGCCGGCGGCTTCCTCGAAGATGCCGCGGCGGTCGGCGGGGTTGGCGGCGAGCAGGGCATCGATCTGCCCCTGCTCCATGATGGAGTTCCCCTCCATGCCGAGGCCCGTGTCGAGGAAGAGCTCGCGGATGTCGCGCAGACGGCAGGCCGAGCCGTTGAGCAGGTACTCGCTCTCGCCCGTCCGATGCAGCCGGCGGGTGACGCCGACTTCGGCGTGCTCGCTTGGCAACGTGCCATCCTCATTGTCGAGGAGGAGCGTGACCTCGGCCATCGGCAGGGCGCGGCGGCCGCGGCTGCCCGCGAAGATGACGTCTTCCATGCGCTTGCCACGCAGGCTGCGGGGGCTCATGTCGCCCAGCACCCACTTGATGGCATCGACGACGTTGCTCTTGCCGCAACCGTTGGGCCCGACGACGGCCGTCATGGCGTCATCGAAGTCGAACACGGTGCGGTCGGCGAAGGACTTGAAGCCCTGGATCTGGAGCTGGCGGATCTTCATGTGTGGGCTGGTGAAGGTGCTCGCGACGCACAGCAGCGTGGCCGGAGAGCACGATCTTCCCTCCTAACAGAGGATTCGGAGCGAAACAGCCGCCGGTGAACCTCTCACCGGGTTTGCGGCATCCGCACGGGGCCGCCCACTAGGTGGGCGGTCGGCCCCCGTTCGGCATGTCATTGGGAGGCCTGCCCCCGTCAGAGACGTCGCGATGCGGACTGTCGCTTTTCGGCGACGGGTGAATGACGCGGCGCGGCCACGGATCGACCGCGTACTCGAGCACGGCGGTGTCGCGCTCGGCCGCTTCCATGGCACGGATCAGGTCCTCCATCGGCGGGTGGCGATCGCCCCCCACCCGGTGGCGGACTCGCAGCAGGCTCGGACCGCCCATGAGGCGGTCGGGGTGCAGCGGCTCACGCGAGAGCCCGGTACCTTCGGCCGGCGCGGCGGCGTAGGAAGGCTCGGCCAGCCCGGGCCACCAGTCCGCGGCGCGCGCGTACCGCTCGGCGTCGCAGCGGGCGAAGCGACCTCCTGCCTCGGTGACGAGCCCCTCGCTGACCGAGGCCTGGAGGCGGCGGGCCAGCGCCTCCTCGCGCACCCGACCGTGGACGTGCTTCACGATCCGCCCCCGCATGCCGAGGCGCTCCAGGGCCTCACCATCGGGCAGCAGCAGCGCCGCGGCCTGATCGGCCCCGACGGCCTCGACGAGGTGGAAGGCGGATTCGAGATCGACGAGGGGATGGGTGCCGCGACGCAGCTTGTGGAGGGCACCGCCGGGAGCTTCCCCCACGCGGTCGAGCAACTCACGTTGGGCGGCGGCGGCGTCGAGCGCGAGGCGCACGAGGCGATCGACCTCACGGATGAAGTCATCCAAGCCGCCGCGCCGCGTGCGCAGCGCCGCACCGACGAGGTTGATGCCAACGGAGCCCGCGGCGGAGACGTCACCGCGGTCGAACCGCAGCGGATCGGGTGCCTCGGACTCACGCAGGCGGAACCACCGCGAGCCGCGCGTCGGCGTGACCGGGTCGTCGAAGATGATGACAGGCTCGCCCCCCTCGCCGGCGGCGGCCAAGGCCTGCCGCACGAGCGCTCGTCCGCTCGCGTCGCGCGCACCGCCGCGCGGGAGCACCAGGGTCATGGCGCAGTCCACCCAGTGGCCGGCGCGGCGCAGGTCCGACGATTCCTGCAGGAACGCGCGCGTGACGTGCAGGGCCGTCTCGCCGTAGTCGCCGAAGCGGCGGCCGGGCGGAGCGGGCTCGGGCGTGTCGAGGAAGGCAAGATGCGGCGGCATCTCGGCCGCGAGGCCGAGCTCGAGGCGCAGCAGACCACCGCGCCGCTGCGCGGCGCCGAGGACCGGTGACAACAGGAACTGGCGCACGGCTTCGCCGAGCGCATCCTCGTCGAGGTGGGCCACGAACGGCGCCAGCCAGACATTGACGTCTTCCAGCGCGAGCACGCGGGCTGTATGCGGCGCGTAGGCGAGCAGGAGATCCTCGAGCACGGCGAAGGCGCGCTGGACGCCACCCTCGCGTGAGAAGCGCTGGCCGTGCATGCGGGCCGGCGCTGCTTCGGGCGCGGAGAGCGCGATGGCTGAGAAACGCAGCGGCGTGCCGAGGTCGTACACGTGGATGTCGCCCAAGCGGTGGGCCTCGGCGACCGCCGGAGGCAGGACGCGGTCGAGCACATGCTGGGCGACGACGCTCTCGCCGAGCCCCTCGGTCAGCGCGGCAGGATCGAGCGCACGGCGGTCCCCGAGGCCCTGCTCGAGGGCTTCCTGGACGGCCCCGGCCGAGAGCGCCGCGGCGCGCGGACGGACGGCCCGCGCGGTCCAGCCGCGGTCGAACAGCTCGGCTCGCACGAGCGTCCCCAGCAGCTCTTCGGTCAGGCGCGGTGCGCGCGCACGCAGGATGCGCTCCTCGACGGCGCGCGCGATCTCCTCCGCCTCATTGCGGTCGAGGTCCTCGCCGCGGACGAGACCCTCGACGACAGAGGCCTTCGAGAAGCGGTAGATGCCTGCGGACGCCCCGGCCCCACCAGCGCCTCCGCCATGCAAGGCGGCATCGCCGCCTACGAGCGGCGGCGTCACGTCCATCGTCTCGGTCGCCACCGAGACACGCCGCGCTGCGCGGGCTTCGGCGCGACGCTCGCGGTAGAGGATGTAGGCCTTGGCCGTACGGGCGTGGCCCGCGTCGATCAGCACGCGCTCGACGAGGTCCTGCACATCTTCGATCGTGGCAGTCGCCCCGGCGCCGCGCTCGGAGAGCAGGCCGTGCAGACGTGCCACTACGACCCCGGCCAGTTCCTCCGCCAGGAAGCGGTCCTCACCCCCGACCGACTGCGCGGCGCGGAAGATCGCCTCCGCGATGCGGCCGCGATCGAAGGGCACGAGACGGCCGTCGCGCTTGCGTACCTGCCGAAGGGGCTTCACGTGCGCGGTTCGCCCTTCTTCGTAGGCTCGAGCCTCTTCCCGGGATCGGCGCCCGCAGGATCAGCGCCCGCAGGATCAGCGCCCGCCGAGTTCTCCTCAGCGGGGGTGGCAGAACTCTCCCCTTCCGCCTTCTTGCGGCTCGCAGCGCTGGCCGGGGGACTCCGCTTGGCGCCCTTCTTGGCGCCCTTCCTGGCGCCCTTCCTGGCGCCCTTCTTGGCGCCCTTCTTGGCGCTCCTGCCAGCGTGGCGGCCTCCGGAGAGCATGCCCTTCAACTCGTCCATGAATTCGTTGATGTCCTTGAACTCCCGGTAGACGGAAGCGAAGCGAACATACGCCACCTGGTCGACGTCCTTGAGCTCGCGCATCACGAGTTCGCCCAGGTAGCTCACGGGGACCTCGCTGTCGTACTCCTCGAGCACGCGGTTCTCGATGCGCTCCGTGATCTCTTCGAGGGTCACGATGGGGATCGGGCGCTTCTCACAGGCCTTGATCAGCCCGAGCAGGACCTTGCGCCGCTCGAACGGCTCACGGCCCCCGTCCTTCTTGATGACGCGCAGGGGGCTCTCTTCGATCCGCTCGTAGGTCGTGAAACGACGGGAACAGGCCAGGCACTCGCGACGGCGGCGGATGGCGAACCCGTCGCTCGAGGCGCGGGAATCGATGACCTTGTCGTCGTCCTCCTTGCAGAAGGGGCAACGCATGCGCTGGTGGTCCTCCACGCCCAGGCAGGCCAGACCCGCCTGAGGATCAACGACGGGCCTGGCCCGTCGTTGATCCTCAGGCGGGCCTGGCCCGCTTGAGGCTCCACGACGGGCTCAGCCCGCCTCAGCCGCCCTGTCGGGGTACTCCCGAAGGTGTCCGAGAATCTGCCTGCCTGGAGACTGGATCCGGCGGGATCCATTCTCCTGGGATCGGGCCTGCCGCGCCTTCGCGGCCGCCAACCCCAACACCTCGTACCTACAGAACCCTAAAGACCATACATGTAGTTGCCCGGGCGCCGAACATCGAGGTCCCCTGGCGTCCGATTTCCGGCCGATGAATCGGCCGCCGCTCCGCATAATGGCGCCTCGCCATGCGGCCGCCCGGCCCACGAAGACGCCCCAGGAGTGCCTCACGGTGAGCATCGCCATCCTTGCCGACATCCACGCCAACCTCGAGGCGCTGACCAGGGTCTTCGAGGACATGGATGCGCGCGGCGTCACGCGCATCGTCTGCCTTGGCGATGTGATCGGCTACGGCCCGGATCCGCGCGAAGCGCTGAAGATGTGCTTCGCCTCCGAGGTCGCGATCATGGGCAACCATGAAGAGGCCGTGATGTTCTACGGCGAGGACTTCAATCCGAAGGCCCGCGCCTCCCTCGAGTGGACGAAGGACCAGCTGAACTCCACCGATCACGAGCGGACCGAGAACTACGACCTGTGGAACTTCCTCGGGACGATGCAGCAGGTCGTCGAGGACGACGACGTGATGTACACGCACGGCAGCCCGCGCGTTCCCACGCGCGAGTACGTCGTCCCGGCCGACTCGCGCAACACCGAGAAGATGTCCGGCATCTTCGAGCTCATCAAGAGGGTGTGCTTCATCGGCCACAGCCACATTCCGCACATCTATACGTCGGACATGAAGCACGCTGCTCCGGACACGCTGGGCGGCGCCATCGACCTCCGCAAGCTGGGCGATCGCAAGGTCCTCATCAACACGGGCAGCGTCGGACAGCCGCGCGACGGCGACAAGCGCTCGAGCTACGTCACCTTCGACGGCAACATCGTGCGCTTCCACCGGGTCGAGTACGACATCCAGACCACCGTCGACAAGATCTACGCCGAGGAACGGATCCCGAACTTCTTGGCCGATCGCCTCCTGGTGGGCCGCTAGGGCCGAGCCGCGCGATCCTCTTGCTACGCCGGGGCCCCACACGGGCGGCCATCCTCGACGTGCAGGAAGCACGCCTCCGGTGCCCACCCGCGCATGGCCTCCGGCTCGCTTCGGTCTCCCGCGGCTCGCCTCCTAGCGAACGCTGCCCCGCTCGGAAGTCGCAGCCGGGCCACGCCCAAGATGCAGAGATCGCCGGGAGTCGGCTTTCCATCGCGGGACCCCGACGGCAGGCCTAAACTCCCGGATTCGAGCCTTGGGAGGGCCCCTCTACATGGAACGCCGGATGCTCCTGGCGGTGGTGCTGTCGATCATCGCCGTGATGGGCTACAGCGCCCTCACGGGCCGTGGCTGCGTCCCCCCGCCCCCGCCCGAGAAGGACGGCGGCGAAGACCCTGCCAAGAAGGACGCTTCCAAGAAGGACGGCGGGGCGAAGGACGCGACCAAGGAAGGCAAGGGCAAGGCCGAGCCGGGCAAGAAGGGCGACGACCCGAAGAAGGCCGACGGCGACGCACCGACGTCCCCGGACAAGGCCGAGGGGCTCGAGAACCACCCCCAGTACCGGACGGCAGCGACGAGCGCCGAGCTGACCTCGGACGAGCTCAGCGTCACGTTCACGAGCCAGGGTGGCGCCATCGAGACGGTTCGTCATCGCAAGGCGTTCGAGTCCGATCGCACGACGCCCTTCGATCAGATCCTGCCCCTCGACCCGCTCATGCTGATGGGCTCGATCGACGACACGGGCCTGGCCCCGCCGGAGGCCCCGGGCGGCGCCGGACGCGAGAACATGAAGCCCGGCCCGATGCGCCTGACGGCACTGCAGTGGACGCGCGACACGGCAGCGGAGCAGGCCAGCAAGGAAGACGACGTCGTCTTCACCTTCCGCACGGCGACGGGACTGATCTACCGCAAGCAGTGGCTGCTCGTCAGCGGCGCGAAGCGCTACGACATCGTGCTGCGCCTCTCCGTCGCGGCAGCCCCGGGCACCGCACAGCCGGAGGAGTCGGTCCAGATCAAGCTCCTCGCCGTCTCGGGGCAGCTGCGCGAACACACACGCGGCGCGTTCCTGACGCCCAACGCGGTCTTCTACCGCCTCTCGGATTCCGGCGACGTCTCCGACCAGATGCCGGACGGACTCGCACTGCACGAGTTGGCCACCAAGGGCCTCAGCCAGGCCAAGTTGCGCATGCTGGCATCGAAGTCGGCGTACTTCCTCACGGCCTACTACGGCACGGGCGCGGCCAACGAGCCGGTGATCAACCACTTCTGGGCCACCGGCGAGCAAGGCAACTTGCGTCCGGAGATGGAGGAAACGCTGACGCGCTTCTACAAGGAGCGCCGTAACGCCGACCTCACCGTCGACGGGCAGCACCGCGACCTGAAGAAGCGCGTGGCGGAAGGCGTCCTGCAGGTGCATCACGCCTGGATGGCGATCCAGTTGCCCGTGGGGGCCAAGGAGCCGGCGGAACTCAAGTTCTACGTCGGGCCGCTCGAGCGCACGACGCTCGCCCAGGACGTCTACGAGCCGCTGAAGCCGGTCGTCACCTACCCCAACGCGCCCGACTTCGTCGCCGTGATCCTCATGTGGATCTACGACTTCTGGCGCGGCCTCCTCGGCAGTGCGGGGCTCGCGGTCATCCTCATGACGTTGTGCGTGCGCGGCGCGATGATGCCCATCTCGGTGCGCAACCAGCTTTCGATGCGCAAGTACGGCCGCAAGGTCGCCAAGCTCAAGCCCAAGGTGAAGGAGCTCCAGAAGCGCCACGCCAGCAATCCGAAGAAGCTCCGTGAGGAGCAGATGAAGCTCTACAAGCAGCACGGCGTGGGCTTCCCCACGGGCTGCTTGATGATGTTGATCCAGATCCCCGTGTTCTTCGCCCTGTTCTCCTCCCTGCGGGTGGAGTACACGATTCGCGGCGAGAGCTTCCTGTGGATCACCGACCTGTCGGGTCCGGACCGTCTGGTCGACTTTGGCCGCACCGTGCTCAACCTGGGCTTCTTCTGGGTCGAGAGCATCAACGTGCTGCCGCTGCTCATGGTCTTCCTGAGCATCATGCACACGAAGAACATGCCCAAGCCCGCGGACGAACAGCAGGCCCAGCAGATGAAGATGATGAAGTGGCTGCCGATCATCTTCGCCGTGATCCTCTACAACTACACCGCAGCGCTGGCCATCTACATGGTGATGAGCTCGGCCTTCGCGATCATCGAGAGCAAGATCGTGCGCGCCAAGGACGACGATCCGGACGCAGAGCCGGCCACCACCTGAGCCAGCCCGCGCACAGGCACGGCCCCGGGGCGGCCGTGTTCAGGCAAATCGTCCATCGACGGGACGTAAGTGCCGAAGCAAACGCTGGTTGTGAACAGGCCAAGCGCTGCCCGTCAGACGCAGAAATGGGCCCTCCGGGGCTGATTTCGGACCCTGATCGCGCCTTTGACGGCCTCGAGCGGGGGCCCTCGGGTCACCACAACCCCTTGTCCTCAAAAGGGTTGCGAAGTTCGAACCGGGCCAAAGGGCCCACGGCCCGGCGAGATGGATCGACCTTCGCCCCACGGTTTCGAACTCGTTCTGTGGCCGACAGAAGGCCTGCAACTCGCCCCGGCTCCGGATCTGGAGGCGCGATCCCATCGGCCCCTCCCGCTATCCTCAGGGCGCTGGATCAGGCCAGCGTCTTCCCGGATGCAGGCACGCGTGCGAGGCGTGCCGGAGTGCAGGGGACCCGACGTGAGCCGCCGGCGATCCGCGCAAGGAGAGAGCCGCTGCATCAGGAGCGGTTCAGGGCACGCATTGGAGTCTGGCATGGCCAACCGCACGAGGCGCACACTCACCGCAATCACGTTCGCGATGTTGGGGCTCGCCGCCACCTTGGCGCCCGGCTGTGGAGGCTCCTCGGCCACCGGAGCGGGGCGAGGTCTGATCCTCCTGAGCTTCGGACTTGCCGGCGTGGACAACGTCGTGCTCAACGAGCGCCTGACCTTCATCTTCAGCGAGAACGTCGATCCCTCGACGATCACGAACGCCTCGATCCAGATCCGGGAAGGCCCGCAGTTCGGAGTGACGGCCCCCGGCACGTTCACCGTTTCCGGCTCCACGGTCACGTTCGAGCCCGTGCTGCCCTCGCAGTGCGACCTGAGCGACGCCGGGTTCAAGTCGAACACGACGTACCGCGTCCAGATCATCGGCGCACCGGAGGAGTTCGCGATTCGCAACAGCGCTGGGCAGCAGTTGCGCAACACACAGACCTACGAGTTCAACACCCGCGCAGACAACGACCCCACCAAGTTCCGCGACGCCATCCCGGGCGCCCCGCCGGTCGTCACCAGCACGTCACCCATGAACGGCGACGCGGCCGTCAAGGTGGAATCCGGCAACCGCGTGGAGATCGTTCTCTCCGAGAACCTCGACCCGTGCACGGTGAGCCACGAGAGCGTGAGCGTGAAGATCTACGAGGTCGGCGATCCGAACGTGAACGTGGCGTCAGGCAACGGCACGAACTCGGGCTTCGCCGTCGGCCCGGACATCGACGACCAGACCCCGGGCGATCCCTTCACGTGGGGTGCGACCGGGACGACGACGCTCTCGCCGGCGCAGTCTCTCCCGGTGCTCATCACGCTGGAGCAGGACTTCTCCTCGACCAAGATCATCCTGACGCCGCTGCAGGGCTACAACCCGGACCCGCTCAAGAGCGCGCCGTTGTTCCCCGAGAACACCCTGCTCGTCGTGCAGCTGACCATCGACATCGCGGACTTCGGCAACCAGGCCCTCTCGCCCGCGACGTTCGCGTTCACGACCGAGAACCTGCCCCCGCAGAACCTCACCTACCTGCTCGATAGCGCGGGCGAGACGGCCTACAACGACGCCGGCACGACCGCCGACGTCAACACGGCCCGCTCGCCCAGCCGCGTCCAGGGCTTCCTGCTCTTCTCCGGCGATGCCGACAACGGCTCCGACCTCGTCTCGCCGTCCGGCCCCTACGTCCCGAGCTGCGACCTGCGCGCCAACGACGGCACCAAGGACCCGTTCGATCCGAACGCCGATGTCGTTCTGGATACGGGCGCGTCCGTCAACACGTGCGCGAACGGCACCGACGGCTCGACCGCGGTGGTGTATGAGTTCCAGACGTTCCGGATCCGCTCGGGCGTCACGGTCCGCATCATCGGCGTCAACCCGGCGATCCTCCTCGTCGAGGGTGATGTCACCATCGACAGCGGCGGCACGCTCGTCGCGCGCGGCGACGGCCAGGGCGGCTCGCCCGACAGCCGCGGCGGCAAGGGCCGCGATCAGGGGACGAAGTCCGACATCGTGGTCGAGGGCGGCGTCGGTGTCGCCGGTGGCGGCGACGGCGGTGACGCCACGAAGGTCGAGAACAACAACCAGAACTGGAAGTACGGCCACGACGGCTTGGCCGGCTTCGGCTCGCCCGACTACGACCCCACGATGCCCCAGACCGATCCCATTGCCACGACGGTCGCTCCGACCGGTGGTGGCGAAGGTGGCGCGCCGGTCGGCATCACGACGAGCAGCCCCTGGGACGGCACATCCTCCGCCGGCGGTGGCGGTGGCCATGCGGAGCCCGGACTGCCCGGCGACGCGCCCGACCTGGGCACGAACTGGAAGCTCAAGCTCCCCGTGCGCAGCAAGGGCGGCGCGACCTACGAGTCTGACCCCAGCGAGCGCATGTTGAAGCCCGAGGCCGGCTCCGGCGGCGGCGCGGCGGGCCATGCCAAGGACCAGCCCTGGCGTAACTCGACGAGCGAAGGCACCGGCGGCGGCTCCGGCGGTGCCGGCGGCGGCTTCTTCGACATCACCTCGAACGGCGACATCAACGTGTTCGGCACCCTCGACGCAGCCGGCGCCCGTGGCGGCGACGGCGAGCGCTGGAACGTCACGTCCGGCGACCGCGGCATCACGGGTGGTGGCGGCGGTGGCTCGGGTGGCGGCATCCGCTTGCTCACGCCGAACGACATCATCTTCGGTGGCACGACCACCGTGACCGTCGCGGGCGGCCCCGGCGGCGTCGGTGCACGGCATGCCGTCACCCGGCCCGGCCAGATCATCAAGCACGACAACGACGGTGGTGACGGCGGCAACGGCCGCCTGGTCATGGAAGACGGTGACTCGATCATCAGCGGCCTGGGCGCAGCCAGCGTCACGCCGGGCGAAGGCGATCCCGGCTTCTTCCGCGGTGTGTTCGATGCCACACGCTTCCAAGGCGGCGGCTTGGAGCCGCAGGCCACGACGGAGGTCTTCTCGGTCGGTCCGCTGAACCCCGTGTTCGACGAGCCCAACCCTGGCGACTTCGTCGCGGCCCTGCCGACAGCGGGCGCTCCCGGCATCGGCAAGACGGGCATCTTCATCGAGGTGCGCGGCTACCAGATCGCGGCAGACGGTACGCCGGACCTGACGACGGAGACGGACTGGTTCTCGATCGGCTACTTCGAGGACACAGGCGTCGAGACGCTCCCGGCCTGGATGCCCGGACAGCCCGGCGACGTACCGGTTGCTCCCGACAACGCCCTCGACGGCGCGTCCCCGCACGGCAACAGCGGCTCCGGCTTCACGGGCCTCAACGCGGCGGGTGCTGGACGCTTCGAGTTCATCCAGATTCGCATCTCGATGTTCCTGAACTCGAACGTGAGCGTGTCGGATGCCGGCGCGCTGCTCGACGACTGGACGATCCACTTCACCGCAGACAATTAGTCCGAGCAACGCGCTATACCGAGCAACGCGCTATACCGAGCAACCCGGGGCCCCGCGCAAGGCGCGGGGCGGGAGCATCCCGAGCGACCCAGCAACCAGTCCGGGCAGTTCGGTGGGTTGATGTGACGGCGGGGCGTGCTCGCGCGATGTAGCCACATGCGCGACTCGCTTCCCCCTCCGTCAGCTTCTCCGTCCCCTCCGATGGCCGTCCCCCGGTCCCAGGAGGCACGCGAACGCTTGCTCGCCCCCCGCCCCCAAGAGGCGCGCGATCGATTGCTCGCGCTGGGTGCGGAGTCCCTGTCGACGCAGGACCTGCTGTCCGTCCTCGTGACCGAGCGCACGTCCCGCACCGCCATCGAAAGCACCGCCATCGAAAGCACCGCCGTGGAACGCCCCGGCGCCGTCGAGTTGCTCGACACCTCCGAACTGATCAACGGTTTCGGCTCGCTGCGAGCCATGGCCGCAGCCACCGCACGCGAGCTGCAGGTCGCCCACGGCGTGGGCCGCACGACAGCGCTCCGTCTCGCGGCTGCGTTCGCTCTCGGCCGTCGCGTACGCTCGGAGCGACTGCCACGCGGGCGACTCCTGCGCGAGAGTGCCGAGATCTTCACGGCGTTCCACGAGCGCTTGCGCGACCTGAAGAAGGAACGCTTCCTCACCGTCATGCTGAACGGCAAGAACCGCGTGATCCGGGAAGTCTGCGTCTCCGAGGGCATCCTCACGGCGAGCCTCGTGCACCCGCGCGAGGTGTTCGTACCTGCCATTCGCGAATCGGCGGCTGGCATCGTGCTGGTGCACAACCACCCGTCCGGCGACCCCGAACCGAGCCCCGAGGACCTCGAGGTCACGCGCCGGCTCGCCGCCGTCGGCGAGCTGGTGGGCATCCGGGTGCTCGACCATGTCATCGTCGGGGACGGGCGCTACGTGTCGTTTCTGGAGCGGGGGCTGCTGCCGGACTGATGCGGCGCGCAAGAACCGCGCGCCACTCCGTGTCATGATCGGCAGCCGCGGCCGACCGGCGTTCATGTAGGGAGCGGGCACGGCCCGCTCCGGAGGATGCCCCAGTCTTGCTGCCTCGTCCCTACTCCGTCCCGATGGTTGTCACGCTGGTCGTCGCGCTCGCCCTCGTCGTGCTCGTCCGGCCGCCGGTGGTCGCCGGCGCCGAGGAGACGCCGGACGCCCTGCTCGCGCACCTCGTGGACCTGCCGACGCCCGCCGCACGAGCGGAGCAGGCGACGAAGCTCGCCAAGATGAAAGGCATCAGCCTCGATGCATGGCTGGAAGCCGCACGCCGCTTCGGACGGTTCCGCCGCCAGCCGACAGGTCCGCGGCAGGACGACGAACGCATCGTGATCGGCGGCAGGTCCCTGCTCACGCCCGTGGCCGTCTACGTGCCGGAGAGCTACAAGCCCGACAAGCCGGCTCGGCTGATGATGACGTTCCATGGTTCGGGCGGCGGCGGCGCCGAGATGTACGTGGCGTGGCGCGCCGTCGCCGACGCGCTGGGCATGATCATCGTCTCCCCCACGGATCGTCGTGCCATCGGCGGATTCACGATGACGCCCCTCGAGCGCGAGACGGGCTGGGCTGCCGTGCGATGGGCCCGCCGCACGTTCAACATCGACGAGAGGCGCATGTACGCAACAGGCATCAGCCGCGGCGGCCATCTCCTCTGGGACATGGCGCTCCGTCAGCCGGATCGCTTCGCGGCGCTTGCGCCGATGATCGGTGGTCCCCTCGTGAGCCTCGCACAAGGACGCAACAACGTGCGCTACGCGGAGAACCTCGTCGGCGTTCCCATCCGCGACCTCCAGGGCATGAAGGACGATCCCGGCCTCATCGCCAACCTGCAGCTGATCTTCAAGCGCCTGGCGGTACACGGCGCCAAGGAGGCGAAGCTCATCCCGTTCCCGGAGCTGGGCCATGGCTTCCGCATGGAGGCGGTCGACTGGGCGGCGTTCCTCGGGCCCTGCAAGCGCGAGCCGGTTCCCGCCCGCGTGATCCGTCGCTCGGCCCGCAAGGGAAGCGGCCGCGCGGCCTGGGTCGAGATCCTCGAGACCAAGACGCCGACGAAGGAGCAGTTCCGGCTGAACATCGACGCCAAGCGCTGGGGCAAGCTCACCAAGGAGAAGCAGCGGGAGCTCGTCACGCTCGAGGCCGAGCGCCACACGGCGCGCGTCGAAGCACGCATGACTGCCAAGGGGAGCTTCGTGGTCACGACGCGCGGCGTCAAGAAGCTCCGACTGCTGCTCGCCGCCTCGATGTTCGATCCGGCCGACAAGGTCGAGGTCACGCTCAACGGCAAGGTGCGCCGTCTCGGCACCCGCCTCCGCAAGAAGGTGCTGCTCGCCGAATTCGCCGAGCGCTTCGATCGCACCTTCCTGCCCATCGCGGAAGTGATCTTGCAGCCGTAGAGCGCTGACGCGCTAGATGGACGCGTGCCAGAGCGTGTAGAGTTCGGCCACGCTCGAGCCGAAGGCGCGCTTGGCGGCCGCATCGATGTCGGTCCCCGTGCCGAGCGCCGTCAGGAACGAGGGCAGCGCGCCCGCGCCGAAGCGATCCACGAGCCACCCCGTGAAGTGCAGGGCCTGGGCGTAGAACAGATTCACGGTCCCCGCGTTCTTCACGGTGGAGATCTTGAGACGCCGCAGCTCATCCAGGGTGAGGAGGCGTGACACCTCCTTCTGTCGCTTGAAGCTCGCACCGATCTCAGCCCGTCGACGGCGGCCTGCGCTTGCGTCCTTCTCGACATGTTGCGCGATGCCCTCGTGCCACCAGATTGGTAGCGACGGCGTGCGCTCGCGCAGGACGTGGTGCGTGAACTCGTGCGCCAGCACACGCTCGGCGGTCGCCCGGTGACGCTGCAGGTTGCGCACCGGCACGCGCAGGACGCCGTTGTGGTACAGCGCCCCGACCCAGGAGTGCGCCCCGGTCACGCGCTGGAACTCGGCTCCCTCGTAGAGCACGACCTGTGCCTGCGTGCGCGGCGCGATACCCAGGTCGGCCGTCACGTCGGCGTAGGCGTCCTCCAGGATGGTCAGCGCCAGACGCACGACCTCGGCGTCGGCATCCGGCGGATACCGGACGATGAAGTGCCCCGACCCATGCGTGAGAAAGCGCGCCTCGGCGTCGGCCCGGCGCGTGAGGTTCTGGACGCGCCGTCGTAGGGTCCCATCGCGCGGACGGAGTACCTGCAGCGACCCGAGGGCATCGAGCGCCTCGCGCAGTTCCCCGGCGCGCTCGCGGACGTCCGCCAGCAGCAGCCAGGCCCCGCCGTAGAGCTTGTCCCGCTCGACGAGCGTCTCGGCTTGCCGCAGCGCCTCGCCCATGCGTCCAGCCAGCAGCAAGGCTCGACCGCGCTGGGTCTCGTAGACCAGACGCCGAGGGTGGAGGTCGAGCGCCCTGTCGATCAGCGCGAGGGCGGCGGCGCCGTCCTTGTGTGTGATGGCGCGCGCAGCACGTCTGCTGAGCGCCAAGGCCAGGTTGCGCTGCGCGGCCACGCTCTTGGGCACGCGCTCGAGGACGCTCTCGAAGGCGGTGCTGGCCTCGGTGAGCATGTCGGCTTCGAGATGTTGCGCGCCCGCCTTCGTGAGGCGTACGAGCTCGCGGTCCGCCGCGTCAGCGCTGCCCACGAACGTACCCAACAGGCAGAGCGCAGCGAGGCACACAGCGGTTCGGCTCGCACGGGAGGGCTGGGCGGTCATGCGTCCATTGGAACCCGCCCCGGGGCCCGAAGGGGCGCTGCGGTCGTTGGCTGCCCCGAAAGATGCTGCACGCCAAAGGGAACCTGTACGCCAAAAAGAAGACGAGCCGGGCATGCATGCCCGGCTCGTCTCGCTGAAAGGGTCTTGTGGGAAAGCGCCTCGTGGGAAGGCCGCCTCCCCCTGGAGGAATCGCCTACTGGCCGCCCGCGCCGCCGCCGCCGGCCTTCTTGGGACCGAACTGCTCAGCGAACCACTTGGTCACCTTGTTCGAGCCGCCCTTGCTCACGGACGTGACGACCAGCACCGAAGAGATGCTGACGACGGCCGCAAGGAAGAGGCCGATGTACATGAGGGCGCCCGTACGGGGCTCCTCGATGACGACGCGCTGACGCGGTGCGGAGGCACCTCGGCCACCGCCACCACCACGACGCGACGGACGATCGACGCCCATGTCCTCGATCTCTTCGTCCTCGCCGAGATCGTCGTCTTCGGTGAAGTCGATCGGCTCCGTCGACATGCCGACGTCGCCCTGGTCGATGAACGTGTCCTGGCTCGAGATCTCGGCCGTCTGCAAACCGCCAGATGCGGTGAGATCCGGCTCGGCGAGCAGGTCATCGGAAAGCGTGTCACCAGCACCCGCGCCGACGTTGACGGTCGGCTGACTGTCGTCCTCGAGGCTGATCTCGGTCAACGACGTCTCGGACGTCTGGCTACCGCGACCCGCACGACCGGCGAGGCCGTCGATCTCGACGCGCTTGAACTTCATCGCTCCGCCTTCGCGGAAAGCGCGAATCTCGCCCTCCGAGACGAGGCGCTTGAGGCGGTTCTCATCGATGTTCAGCTGACGAAGGACCTCGTCGAAGTTGTAGAACTCACCGCTCTTGGACTTTGCCACGGGCGTACTCCGTTGGCCGAGAGACTCGCTAGGCGGGGCTCTCGGAAACTGTTCCGGTCTCCAGCCTTCCCGCACCGTGGGAATGGCCGCAGCGCCCCTCCCGGGCGCACGCCGAAAGCATCCCAGAACATGGGCTCATGATCAAGGACTGCGGCGCTCGGAGCCACGTCCTTCGACACGAACAGCAGGACAACCGGCCCAGGGACCAGGTCCGCCGGAGCCACCTGCCCTGGGGCCACGCCCGCCCGTAGGGGGCGGCGACTACTTGGGCTGGTCGCCGACCTTGAGGGTGGGGTAGGGGTTGCCGGACGACTTCTTGCCGCTGAAGGCCTTGTCGTAGGCGCCCTTGAGCTTGCTGCGGGTGTACTCGGAGAGGTCCCGGTAGCCCTGGAGCTTCATGTCGAAGTCCATGTGCCGGGCCGCGAGGAGCCTCAGACCGCCCCGATCGCGTCGATCCAGCGGCTTGCTGCCCTGGATGATCCCCTTGTACTGGTAGACGAGGAGGCGCTGGGCCTTGGTGTCGAAGTAATAGACGACGCTCTCACCCGGCCCGATCGAGGCGGCGAGGGCGATCGCGTGGTTGTTGGAGTCGCCTGTCCCGCCGCCCGGGATCGCCTGCGTCCCACGGGGCTCGAAGGTGTTCGGAGGCGTGATCGGCGGAATGAGGGGCCCACCATCGCCGGGCTGTACAGCCGGGGGCGGCAGCGGGACCGCCGACTCGGGCGGATCCTCGGCCAAGGCCGTGCGGAAGCCCAGGGAGGGCAGCAGGATCATCAACAGCGTGGCGGCCCAGCCGCCGGCGAGGAAGCCGATCCACACGCCGGCGTGGCGCGAGAGGATCCCGCGGCCTTCCGGTTGGGTCGTCGAACGTTCAGACATGACAGTCCCCTCGGTCACAGGCTCTTCAGGCACAGGCTCTTCAGGCAGCGCACCACGCGTGGTGGTGCGCCCACTCTCGTGCCCTCTTTTGTACGGCGGAACTCTCACGGAGGGGTCACAAAGGCACCCTGGGAGGCCGCAGGGACCTTTCGTCGCCGCCGGCGCCTCGTCCCTGGGCCCTAGGACTCGCGGGCGGCCGGGGCGGGCGCGGCCTCCCCCGCCCCAGGGCCTGCCTCCTCGTCGGGGCGCGCGTCCCGGGGCAGGATCACCTCGAACGTGGTCCCCTCGCCCAGGGCGCTGGTCAGCTCGAGGCGGCCGCCGTGGTTGCTCACGACGTTGTGGACGACCGAGAGGCCCATGCCAGAGCCCTCCCCCACCTGCTTCGTCGTGAAGAACATGTCGAAACAACGGTCCTGGTCCTCGGCGCTCATGCCGGTGCCGTTGTCGGCCACGATGAGGACCACATCCTCGTCGCGGCGCTCGACGCGAACCGAGATGAGGCCGTCCGAGCGGCCTGCCTCGATGGCGTCCGCCGCGTTCAGCACCAGATTGAGAGCCACCTGCTGAAGTTCGTGCGGGTCGCCGAAGACGATCGCGTCGCCGTCCTCGGGGAACGAGCTCTCGACCTCGATGCCGCGCTTGCGGATGCGGTGCATGGCGAGCCCCACACTCTTGCTCGCGATGTCGGCGAGGTCCGTCGGGCGCGGCTCGATGCGCCGGGGCGTGTAGGTCAGGAACTTCTTCACGGTCTGCTCGACACGCGTCAGCCCGTCGGAGACGAGATCGAAGTAGAGGCCTGTCTTCTCCACGGAGAGATCGCCGCGCTTCAGCGAGTTGATCGCGTTCTTGATGCCGCCGAGCGGATTGTTGATCTCGTGCGCCAGGCCCGCCGCAAGCTTGCCCGTGGCGGCGAGGCGCTGCGCGATGATCAGGTGCTGCTCCGTCTTCTTGATGCGGCCCAGCGCGTCCAGGACCTTCTCCTCGAGCTGCCCCTGGTACTCGCCGATCTCCGACGCCATGCGGTTCAGGGCGCTGATCGTCCTGCCGAACTCGTCCCCGGCATCGTGCGGCTCCATCGTCGCGCCGAAGTCGCCGTCCGCGATGCGGTCCGCCGCGGCGGAGAGCTTCTCGAGGGGTCGGATCACCCACATCGAGATCAAGATCGTGAACACCACGATGAGCAGCGCGATGCCGGCGACCATCACCCAGTAGACGGTGCGGGCGACGTGCTGCGGCTCGTTCATCTCCATGACGACCACGTACGGGTGGTCGGTCGTGTCGGGGTGACGCGCCGAGATGGCCAGGTACTCGCGTCGCACAGCGCGCGGCGGGCTGCTGCCCCGCGCCACCCGCCGGCGCTCGAGGACGCGCGCGATCTCGTCCGGGTCCGTGACGTCCGGCTCGGACGAGCGCCCGTCGATCGCGAAGAAGGCCTTGGCGGTCCAGACGGTCGTCTCGCCGCCGGGCTTGTTCTGGGGCGGCTCCCGGACCACGTGCGCGGCGGCGAAGTTGCCGACGCGCAGTTGCTCGAGGATGCCCGGCCCGATCGCGGGCCGATTGTCGGAACTCACGAGATCGAGAACGGCACCAATGGCCTCGGGCGGCGTGGCGCGCGTCTCGCGTGAGAACAGGACGATCGCCAGGAGCAGGATCGCGCCCGGCAACCCGACGATCGCAGCGATGAGCTTGGTTCGAAGTGACATCCCGCTCCCAAGCTACCTGAGGCTGGCCCGCGGGCGCGCGCCGCGTCCTCCGGCCGTCTCGGGCGGGAAACGGTCGCGGCTTTCGGGCCTCCCCCGGCGGGGGCGGCTCTACATTCCAGCCATGGCCCGTGTACGCCCCGATCCCGATGCCGCCGCCGACGCACGGGAGATGGCCGAGAGCTCGCGGGAAGATGCGCGTGCCGCGCCGTCGTTCGCTGCTGAGCTGTTCCTGGGCCGCATGGCCGGCGAGCTCGTTCACCCGTTCCCGGAGCAGGATCCGGCCGACCGCGCCGCGGCCGAGCCGGTCCTCGAAGAGCTCGAGCGCGTGCTGAGGGAGGTGATCGACCCCGACAGGGTCGATCGCGAGAATCTCATCCCGCCCGAGGCGCTCGAAGCCATGAAGGCCGCCGGTGCGTTCCGCCTCAAGCTGCCGACGTCAGCCGGCGGCCTCGGCTTCAGCCAGACGAACTACGGCCGCGCGGTCGCGCTGACGGCCAGTTGGTGCAACGCCCTCGCGATCTGGATGTCCGGCCACCAGAGCATCGGCGTGCCGACACCGCTCAAGCTCTTCGGCACGGAGGAGCAGAAGCAGGCCTACCTCCCGCGACTTGCCGCCGGAGAGATCTCGGCGTTCGCACTGACCGAGCCCGAGGCGGGCAGCGACCCCGCGCGCATGGAGACACGCGCCGAACCCCATCCCGACGGCGGCTGGGTCCTCACCGGCGAGAAGCTGTGGTGCACGAACGGCCCGGAGGCCGACGTCGTGATCGTCATGGCCCTCACGCCCGACAAGATCGTGAACGGCAAGGCCCGCAAGCAGATCTCCGCGTTCATCGTCGAGACCGCGTGGGAGGGTTTCTCGACGAAGCACGTCTGTGAGTTCATGGGCTACGGCGGCATCCGCAGCGGCGTGCTCGCCTTCGACCACATGCGCATCCCGGCCGAGAACCTGCTCTGGAACGAGGGGCAGGGCCTCAAGCTCGCGCTCATCACGCTCAATACGGGGCGCTTGACGCTGCCGGCGACCAACACCGCCGCCGCCAAGGCCTGCCTGCGGATCGTGCGCCAGTGGGCCCACATGCGTGAGCAGTGGGGTGGGCCGATCGGCGCGCAGGAAGCCGTCGCGATCCACCTGGGCTGGATCGCGTCGCACACCTTCGCGATGGAAGCCTTCAGCGACTACACCGCCGGGCTCGCCGATCGCGGCAACACCGACTTCCGCATCGAGGCCGCGATGGCCAAGCTGTTCTGCTCGGAGGTGCTCTTCAAGATCACGGACCGGACGGTGCAGATCCGCGGGGGCCGCGGCTACGAGAAGCCCGAGTCGCTGCGTGCGCGCGGCGAGAAGCCCTGGCCTGTCGAGCGGCTGTTCCGCGAAGCGCGCCTCAACACGATCGTCGAGGGCACGAGCGAGATCATGCGCTTGTTCATCGCGCGGGAGGCGCTCGACCCGCACCTGCAGCGCGTGGGCGCGCTGGCCGAGCCGGGCTCCTCGTTCGGAGCCAAGTTGAAGGCCATGGGCCGCGGCGCAGCACACTACCCCCTCTGGTACCTCTCGACGTGGTGGCCGGGCATCGGCGCGCCGGCGGGCATCCCGCCGGAGCTGCGCGGTCACTGGGCGTGGAGCCGGCGTCAAGTGAAGCGTCTGTCGCGCCGCATCACGTACGCGATGGGCCGCTGGCGCGCGCGCTTGGAGCGTCGCCAGGGCTGGCTCGGTCGCATGGTCGACGAGGCTGTGGACCTGACGGCGATGTCGCTCTCGATCTCCCGCGCAGCCTCCCGCGGCGACCGTGGATCGATCGAGCTGGCGGACCTGTTCTGCCGGCACGCCCGATCGCGCATTCGCGAGCGCCACCACACCCCGACGGCACTCGATCGCAAGGCGTCCGAGGTCGCGGCCCACTTGCTGCTCGGGCACTACACCGATCTCGAGCGAGGCATCGTCGCGGAGCCCGAGGGAGACTGAGGCCCGCTTGCTGTGCCGCCCTACGGCGCGTTGATCTGGCGCCCTACGGCGCGTTGATCAAGCGGATCGTCGTCTCGGCCGCGCGCAACCCATCGTCCGTCTGGGCGCAGAAGCGCAGGACGGCGTCAAGCGCCCGACCGGACGGGAACTCGACCATCCAGGTCGCGGAACCCGAGGCGTCCTCGCCCGGAAGCTCCATCCGGCGCTCGCCGCTGAGCAGCACGACGCCCTCGGGCACCACCAGCTCGACCGCGCAGTTGTCGGAACCGCTGCGGTTCTCCCAATGCGCCTCGATGAGCGCCCGATCCGGCGCGGGGCGCTCGATGACCGCGGCGCGGATGCGGCCCACGTGCGAGTTGGGCTTGCTCTCCCGCCACTGGACCTTCGCGGGCGGCGCGACCTCGTCCCGGGAGCCAACGTCCCCGCAGCCGGCAAGGCCGAGCGCGAGGAGAGCAGAGCACATGAGCAGGGGTCGCAGGGGGCGCACGGCAGGATCCTAGTTGATGCTGAGGGTGAAGTTGGCGTTGTTGTCGCCGCAGGCTTCGACGCGCACGATGTAGGTGCCGGCGGCGAGGCTGATGTTGATCTGCTCGGCCGTGGCGCCGCCGTTGGTGGACGACGCAATCGGGAAGTTCACGTCGTCGTTGCGTGTGAGGAACAGGTCCAGGTTGTCGCCGGATCCACCGAGCGGGAAGATCGTGAGATCGATCGTGATCGTCGTGCCGGCCGCGAGGGTGAACTGATACCAGCGCGACGCGTCGTAGGTGCGGCACGTGCTGGACGGATCGCCGGTGGCGTCGACCGTGTCGGGATCCGAGCCGCCTACCGCGAGGGCCTGCGGCCAGACCGACAGTCCAACGAGCGGATACCCGATCTGCTGGTCCTCGGGTGGTCCGTCCAGGAAGGTGCCCATCGCCGCGGCGTTGATCGCGGCCGACTGCTGCACGACCCGGTCGAGGAACAGTCCCACGTAGGGCGCGTCCGTCTGGGGATCGAAGCTGGCCAGCGCTCCGAACAGGTCGGCGTAGGGCACGTTCACGCCGTCGGAGTCCGTGTCTGTGGGCCCCGCCCCGCCATCGCCCAGATCCCAGATCACCTCGGCGACCGTGAACTCATCGGCGATCGTGTTGTTGTCGATCGTCACCTCATTCTCGGCGTTGGCCGTGAACAGGACCATGCCCGACGTGGTCGTCGTATCGATGTAGCGCGGCTCGCGTATGAGCAGGCAGCCGAAGCCGGTCGCCAGCCCCTCGCTCCAAGCGAAGTTGGGCTCCAGGAGGCCGCCCGAGTGCGGACCGCCGCGGCTCATGCTGTGGCTGACCGACTTGTCGACGAAGTGCATGAACTCGTGTGCGACGACGGCGTCATCGAAGTAGTCCGTGTCGGAGTTGTCCGGGCTGCCCGACGCGCCGCCGAGGATCGCGATGGCGCGTGCGGTGTGGCTGTAGAAGCTCGTGCCGGAAAGCGAGAAATTGTTGCCGACGCGCGTATAGGCGTTGCACCGGTCGAGGGGCGCTCCGAGCGCGCCGACCGCGCCGTCCCAGCATGTGATCAGGGTGTCGAGCATGCCGAAGCCGATGGAGGGCCGATTGGCTGGACCGGTGTCGTAGGGGACCGTCAGGTTCCGCGTGCTGCTCGCTGCGAGGAACGCGCTCGAGGCGTGCCGAAAGGCGTTGGTCTCCGAGTGCACGTTGAACGTCGGCGGATTCGCCTCGTGCACGATGAGGTCGCGCGTGGGGTCCTCGAGCGTGCGGCTGAAGACCTCGACGACGAGTTGCGTGCCGACGGGCGGCGCCACGACGATCGAGTAGTTGCCGGAGGCGTCGGTGCTGGTGCGGCCGAAGCAGCTCTCGCCGCCGGTCGAGCGTACGTCGACATCCACGAACCGGGCGGGCCTGTTCTCGGTCGCCGGCCCGAGCCCCGCCGCGCTCAGTCGCAGCCGCGTGTAGAGCACCTGGCCAGAGATGGTGATCGGCGGTCCGCCGTTGGCGGCACAGGTTCCGATCTTGTCCCCGGTCGGGATGCCACCGCCGCTGCCGCACGCACTGCTGAGCAAGGCGCCGAGCAGGGCGGCTGCCAGGGCGAGCAGGTGCGGGGGGCGGGAGAGCGCTGACGTCATGCGAGGAGGAACAGTCTGCGGTTTCCCGCTGCGGAACGGCTGAGGTGCGGCGGAGGCGAGCCCAGAGCGAGCCTAGCCCAGATAGCCGGGCACGCCAGCGATCGGGACACGAACCGCCCCGAAAGGACCGAAGCGTCCGGCGGAGGGCGCAGGTGGCGGCCAGGGGACGTGGAGGGCGACGTCATCGTCAACGTGCCTGAGGCGCCCGCTCGCCCCGCTCGGGAGTCGTCAGCACCCGGGTAGGGGCGGGCCTTGTACCCGCCCAAGCCAGCCTGATGTTCGACCTTGGGCCATGGCGTGACGCAACCAACCGCGCGCCTACGACGGCGGTCGGTCCAAAGCCCGCGAGCCTCGCTACGACGCCGTGCTCCGCTCGCCTGCGAAGCCGCTACATCGTGGCTTCGAGGTTCTGGATGAGCTTCAAGAGCGGCAGGAACAGGCCAAGCACGATCAGGAAGACCGCGCCACCCATGAAGACGATGAGGATCGGCTCGATGACCGAGACCAGGGAGCCAACCGCGATGTCGACCTCCTCATCGTAGTTGTCCGCGACGCGGATCAGCATCTTGTCGAGCTCGCCCGTCTCTTCGCCGACATCGATCATGTTCACGACGATGTCGTCGAAGATGCCGCTCTCGCCGAGCGGCTCGGCGATCGTGCCACCCTCGGAGATCGACTCACGCACGCCGATGAGCGCCGTCTCCATGACCACGTTGCCCGCGGTGTGCTGGCAGATGTCGAGTGCCTCGAGGATCGGCACGCCAGACGCGATCAGGGTGCCAAACGTCCGGCTGAAACGCGCGACCACGATCTTGCGGGCCAGCGGGCCCACGATCGGAAGGTTGAGCGTGATGCGGTCGTAGAGGCGCCGTCCGCCCTTCGTAGCGCCGACGAACTTGAAGGTGACGACGATGAGGACGAGCAGGCCGACGATGACGTACCAACGGTCGATGAGGAAGCGGGAGAATGCCTGCAGGCCCTGCGTCAGGGCGGGCAGATCGCCCAACCCCGGGAGCTGGCGGAACACCTGCTCGAACTTCGGCACGACGAAGACCATGATCAGGAGCAGGATCGACATCGTCACCGTGAAGACCACGGCCGGGTAGATCATCGCGCCCTTGATGCGCTTCTTCAGACGCTCGGTCTTCTCCATGAAGCCGGAGAGACGGGCGAGGATCACATCCAGGACACCACCGGCCTCGCCGGCCTTGACCATGTTGGTGTACAGGCCGTCGAACACGCTCGGGTGCCGTGACATGCTCTCGGACAGCGGGGATCCGGCCTCGACCTCGTCGGTGACCTCCCCCACCACGCCCTTGAACGGGCCACGCTCCATCTGCCCCTCGAGGATCTTCAGGCTGCGCACGATCGGCAGACCGGCATCCTGAAGCGTCGACAGCTGCGTCGTGAACTGGGTCAGGGCCTTGGTCGAGACCCGGACGCGACGTCCGCTCTTGCGGGGGGCGGACGCCTGCTGGGCGGCGCCGCCGCGCGGCGGTCCTCCCCGTGTCGGGCGTGCCGTGCTCTTGCTCTTGCCACTGGCGGGGATCTTCGGCATCCGTCGCGTTCCTCTCCGTCAGCCGCCCCATGCAGGGCGGCAAGGGATCTCAGCCGCCCCTGTTGGGGCGGCAGCGATCATATCTCCGTCGTCTCGCGGATGACCTCTTCGACGGTCGTGACACCGTCGAAGATGGCCAACAGTCCCGCTTCGCGCAGGGTCCGCATCCCTTCCCGCCGCGCCTGGTCGCGCAAGGCGTCGGCTGACGCCCCGTTCATGACCATCTCGCGGAGGGCCTCGGACATGACGATCATCTCGTAGATGCCCGTCCTGCCCTTGTAGCCGGTCCCGTTGCAGGCCCGGCAGCCCTTCCCGTATGCAAAGCGCTTGCCCTGCAGGTCCGCGGCCTCGAGCCCAAGCTCCAACAGCACCTCCGCGCTCGGCTCGAAGCTCACCTTGCAGCCGTTGCAGATCGTACGGACAAGGCGCTGGGCCAGCATGGCCTCCACCGTCGCCGAGACCAGGAACGGCTCCACGCCGAGGTCGAGCAGGCGGGCCACGGCCTGGGCCGCGTTGTTCGTATGCAGGGTCGAGAACACCACGTGCCCGGTCAGGGCGGCTTCCACGGCGATGGTCGCCGTCTCCATGTCGCGGATCTCACCGACGAGGATCATGTCCGGGTCCTGACGCAGGATCGCGCGCAGGCAACTGGCGTAGGTCACGCCGATGGACTCGTCGATGCTGATCTGCATGATGCCGTCGAGCTCGTACTCGACGGGCTCTTCGGTGGTGATGATCTTGATGCCCACGTCGTTGGCGTGGTTGAGCGCCGAGTAGAGCGTCGTCGTCTTGCCGGAGCCCGTCGGGCCCGTCACCAGCACGATGCCGTGCGGCAAACTGATCAGGTGCTTGATCACCTCGAGCTCGTTCTCGCGCAGGCCGATCTGCGTCAGGTCCAGCGACACGACCGAGCGGTCGAGGACACGGATCACGCACGACTCGCCGTGCATGGTCGGCAGGGTGCTGACGCGCAGGTCCACGGGCCGCCCGCCGATCGAGATCTCGATGCGACCGTCCTGCGGCATGCGCACCTCGGCGATGTCGAGACCGGACATGACCTTCACGCGGCTGATCAGGGGCAGCGCCAGGTGCTGCGGCGGCGACTCGAGTTCGTACAGCGCACCGTCGACGCGGTAGCGGATCTTGAAGTCCTCCTCGAAGGGCTCGAGGTGGATGTCGGACGCGCGATCGCGAATGGCCTGGAACAGGATGTACTGCAGCAGCTTGATGACCGGCGGCGAGTTGGCCATCGCCTCCTGGTCTTCGAGGTCCACGCCACCGCGAGCCGACGCCGAGCCTCCCCCGGCGCCGCTGACGACGTCCTGGACGAGATCCGCCATCGAGTCCGGCGCCCCGCCGTAGTGCTTGTCGATGAGCTTGTTGACCTGCTCCTCAGGGGCCAGGACCCCCTCGACCTCCCCGCCGGTCATGAAGCGCAGGTCCTCGAGAACGGCCATGTTCGAGGGATTGGAGAGGGCCACGACGAGCTTGTTGCCCTCGCGGCGGATCGGCAAGACGTTGAACATCTTGACGGTGTTGGTGTCGATGGCGCTGAGCAGGTCCTCGTCGAAGTGAACCGTGCTGAGGTCCAGCATCTCCATGCCGGCCTGCTTCGCGAGCCCCTGCTGCAGCGTTCCCTCGTCGAGGTTGCCGCGCTTGATGAGGATCTGGCCGATCTGGCCCCCCTCCTCGCGCTGGACGGCGAGGGCCTCCTGGATCATCCCCTCGTGCACCGCCTTCATCTCCTTGAGGATCTGCCCCAGGAGCTTCTTGGTGCGCGCGTACCTGTTGATCTGCTTCGCCACGCTTACTGGCCTCCGGCGTCGAGACCGAGACGGGTCCGCATCGCACGCGGGTCCTGGCACTTGAGCAGCGCCTGGGTCTGATCGATCTTCCCGCTGTCGTACAGCTCGTTCAGGTGGTCGTCGAGCAGCATCATGCCGCGCGAGCGTCCGGTCTGGATGGCGCTGTTGATCTTGAAGCTCTCACCCTTGCGGACGTGGTTCTCGATACCCGAGGTCATCACCATCACCTCGAAGGCGGCGATCATGCCGGACTTGTCGGCGCGCGGCATCAGCACCTGGCTGATCACGCCGATGAGCGACACGGACAACTGCACGCGCACCATCTCCTGCTGCTCGGGCGGGAACTGGTCGATGATGCGGTCCACCGTTCGGGCGGAACCCGTCGTGTGCAGCGTGCCGAGCACGAGGTGGCCCGTCTCCGCAGCGGTGATGGCCGTCGAGATGGTCTCGAGGTCGCGCATCTCACCGAGCAGGATGACGTCGGGGTCCTCGCGCAGCGCGCGCCGGATGGCCTCGGCGAACGACGTCACGTCGATGCCGACCTCGCGCTGGTTCACGATGCACTTCTTGTGATCGTGGTAGTACTCGATCGGGTCCTCGATCGTGATGATGTGGTGCTCGCGGTGCTCGTTGATGTAGTCGATCATCGTCGCGAGGGTCGTCGTCTTGCCGGAGCCCGTCGGGCCCGTGATCAGGAGCAGGCCGCGCGGCCGGTCGAGCAGCTTGATGACCTCGCCGGCCAGGCCGATCTGTTCGAAGCTGAGCAGCTTGTTGGGGATGAGCCGACAGACCATCGCGGGTCGGCCGCGCTGCATGAAGACGGCGATACGGAAGCGAGCCGCGTCGCCATGGGCCCACGCGAAGTCGGAGCTGCCGCACTCGGAGAACTCCTCCTTCTTCAGTTTCGGAATGATCTCGTCGATCAGTGACATCGCCTCCTCGGACGTGAGCGGGTCGTGCTTGACGTCCCGGAGGCGGCCCTTGAGGCGCAGGACCGGCGCCCGGCCGACGGTGATGTGGAGGTCGCTGGCCCCCGTCTGGACCATCGTGTCGAACAGTCGATGGATGTCATCGCCAATGATGGGCATGGTTCGTCGAATCCTCGTCTTGCATACTTCGTTACCGGCCACCGGGAGGTTGGTTTACACCCCGTCAGGGCCGCTGGTCGTGCTGTTACCGCTGCTGCCTGCCCTCGCCGCAGGCGTCTCTGGGGGTCATACGTCGTCCGCCTCATCCATCGCGAAGACCGCGCCCGCCACGCGGAGGATCTCCTCGATCGTCGTCGTCCCCTCGAGCACCTTGCGGACGCCGTCTTCACGCAAGCTGCGCAGCCCGCCCGAAATGCGCGCCTGCGCGCGGATCTCCGCGCCGCTCGCGCCCTTGTAGACCAGCTCGCGCAGGGCGGAGTCCATCTGGAAGAGTTCGAAGATGCCGATGCGGCCGCGGTAGCCCTCGAAGCGGCACTCCTTGCAGCCGACGGCGCGGTAGATGGTCCGTCCGCGCACGCCCTCAGCGGTCAGACCGATGGCCGCCAGCATCGTGCCGGACGGCTCGTGCGGCTGGCGACACGTCTCGCAGATCTTGCGCACGAGGCGCTGGGCCATGACCGCCATGATCGCCGTCGCGGCGAGGAACGGCTTCACGCCCATGTCGATGAGGCGCGTGAGCGCCGACGGCGCATCGTTGGTGTGCAGCGTCGAGAAGACGAGGTGACCGGTCAAGGCGGCCTGGATCGCGATGTCGGCGGTCTCCTGGTCGCGAATCTCACCGACGAGGATGATGTTCGGCGCCTGGCGCAGCATCGAACGCAGGATGCGGCCGAAGTTGAGCCCGATGTCGTGGCGCACCTCGGCCTGGTTGATGCCGGGCAGGTTGTATTCGACCGGGTTCTCGGCCGTGATGATCTTCACGTTCGGCTTGTTGAGCGTCTTGAGCGCGGCGTAGAGCGTCGTCGTCTTGCCCGAGCCCGTCGGTCCCGTCACCAGGAAGATGCCGTTGGGACGCTTGATCACACGGTCGAAACGGTCGCGATCCTCGCCTACGAAGCCGAGATCGGCCAGATCCACGAGACCGGCCTCGCGGTCGAGAATACGCATCACGATCGACTCGCCGGCCGTCGCAGGGATGAGCGACACGCGCAGGTCGATGGGCCGCCCCATCAGTTTGATGGAGATGCGACCGTCCTGCGGCTTGCGGTGCTCGGAGATGTCCATCTTGGCCATCACCTTGAAGCGCGTGATGACGGGGCCCGTGAGGTCCTTCTCGAGCGAGTGCGCCTCGTAGCAGACGCCATCGACTCGGTAGCGCACGCGCACGCGTTCTTCCAGCGGCTCGACATGGATATCCGAGGCGCGCTGCCCCAACGCCTGCTCGAGAATCTCGTGGCAGAGCCGGATGACGGGCGCCTCTTCCTCGGTGGCTTCCGCGTCCTCGAAGCCGCGGCGGCGCTCCTTGATCTCGACCTTCTCACCCAGGCCGTAGGCCTCGGCGCGAACGTTGTTGAGCGCGGACGACGTCGTGAGCGCGAACATGAGATCGCGGTTGAGGACGAAGCGGATGTCGTCGGCCGTGAAGGTGACCATCGGATCGTCCGTCGCGAGCAGCAGCTTTCCTTGGTGGAGCTTGACGGGGACGATGCCGAAGTCATTGACGACGTTCGTGGGAACGAGTTGGGCGACGTCGTCGGGGATCAGCGCACGCGAGAGGTCCACGAAGGGCAGCTTGAACTGGCGGCAGAGGGCCTTCGCGAGCTGGGTCTCATCGACGAACGCCAGGTCGAGGAGGGCCTTGCCGAGCTTGATACCGGGGACCCGACGCTGGTGCTCCAGCCCTTCGGTGAGCTTGCGCTCATCGATGTGGCCCATGTCGATGAGGATCTGGCCGAGCTTCTTGTGGGCTGACATGGGATCGCAGCTTCTCCAGGGCGGGTGGGCCACGGATATAGCACATCGTGGACCAGTTCCGCCATGTGACGGGCGCATGACCGCCCCGGAACGAAAGTCAGGGGGCCTGAGGGGGCTCGCGGCCGCCCCGGGGGGCGCCCGCAGGGCCGCTTGTGCTAGGTTCGGGCCGCGCGGGCGACGCGGGCCCGCACGGAGGACTCGAGACGATGGCACGGAACAAGACTCGCAAGGGATCGCTGCGCCTTCTTCGCACAGCCTCGCTACCCCTCACGCTCCTGTTGGCCCCCCTGTTCCTGGGCGGCTGCTTCCTCATCGACCCGCCGACGCCTACGGCGCCGCGGGCCCTGGCCATGAACCGCGATACGCCGCGGGCCACGTACGACTACTTCAAGACGATGGTCGCCAACAACCAGTGGGCGGCGGAATGGTCGGTCTTCAGCCCCAACTTCAAGCGGCTGCTGAACCAATCGGTCGGCCGGAACGTGGACGCGGGCGACTACAACCTCGCGCGCCAGACCATCGCCGACAACTCGCAGGCCGACATGCAGCTGCTGATGACCAGCAACTACGTCAGCGAGAAGATGATCGGTCGCAATACGGCCGTCGTGACCCTGGAGGCGGGTGGCAAGAGCCTCACGCCGCGTCTGGTCAAGCTGACGCGCTGGGAACTCAAGGTCGTTGGCGACGAGACGCCGTACGGCGACTTCGTCGCCAGCGCCGGCGAGGCGGTCCGCATCGCCCAGGACGGCTCGGTCACCGTGATGATCCGCCCGCCCCAGGCGACGGCAGGCCTGCTGCGTACGTTCCGCCCCGACCAGATCGAGGCCTTCCGCGTCGAGTCGCAGTGGTACGTGGATGACTTCGGCGGGCTCGACCAGCAGATCGCCAGCAAGGCGGGTGATGGCCGCGCCGCACCCCAACCGCGGCCGCAGCCCCAGCCGCAGCCCCAGCCGAGCTGGGGTTCACCTGACGGTGACGCGCCTCGCGCGGGCGCCCCTCGCGGTGGCTCGCCCGACGGCCCGTCCCCCTCGGCGCCGCGCCCGCCCCGCCAGCCCCCCGGCGGGAACAACAACTATGGCTGGGGCTCGCCCGACGGCTAGCCCTCCTGCTGCGCGCGGCGATGCCTTCGGCGAGCCGGGGTCGTCCAGGAGGCATGGTTCCTCGTAGGGCGCGGGTTCTCAGTGCGAGGGAGAGTGCGCTAGGGGGCGTGGGAGTTGGGGTGGGTGTGGGAGTGTCCGGCGGCGATGGACGGGCGGCCCCAGGGGCCGCGATGGAGGCCCCCGAGGAGCCCCCAAGAACGGGTCGTGGCTGGGCTAGCAGCGGGGTCCCGGCGCGGTACGTTGCGCGCGTGTAGAGACATCCGGCAACGGAGGGAGTGGCATGCCCATGGCGACGGCCCGTCCGCGCGATCCCAAGAGTTCGAAGAGCTCGAAATCCAGCAGCTCCCGGAAGGGCGGCGCCCGCCGCACCATCTGGCACTTCGGACCCGGCAAGGCCGACGGCAAAGCCGAGATGAAGCAGGTTCTCGGCGGCAAGGGCGCCAACCTCGCCGAAATGTGCCGCATCGGTCTGCCCGTCCCCCCCGGCTTCACGATCGCCACGTCCGTCTGTGACCGCTTCGACAGGGTCGGCGGCAAGCTACCGGCAGACGTCATCGCTGGCGTGCGCAAGGCGATCAAGCGCTTGGAGCGCGACGCGGGCAAGGGCTTCGGCGACCCCGAACGTCCCCTGCTCGTCTCCGTGCGCAGCGGCGCCGCGCTCTCCATGCCCGGCATGATGGACACGGTCCTCAACCTCGGCCTCAACGACGCTGCCACCGAAGGCCTGGCGCGCCAGACCGGCAACCGCCGCTTCGCGCTCGACGCGCGCCGACGCTTCATCCAGATGTTCGCCAACGTCGTCGAGGGCCTCGACCTCTCGCGCTTCGAGAACATCCTCGAGCTCGAACAGGCTTCCGCCGGGGTCGAGTCGGACAGCGAGCTCGACGCCGCCGCGCTCGAGAAGGTCGTCGCGAAGTACCTCAAGCTCTACCGCCGGCTTGCCGGACGCGACTTCCCGAACGATCCCGAAGAGCAGTTGCTGCGCTCCATCTCCGCGGTCTTCGGTTCCTGGATGGGCAACCGTGCGGTCGAGTACCGCCGCATCCACAAGATCGAGGGCCTGCTGGGCACCGCCGTCAACGTCCAGTCGATGGTCTACGGCAACCTCGGCGCGACCTCCGGGACCGGCGTCTGCTTCACGCGCGACCCCTCGACCGGGGAGGACGTCTTCTACGGCGAGTACCTCATGAACGCCCAAGGCGAGGACGTCGTGGCTGGCATCCGCACGCCTCAGGATCTCGCGGGCCTCGCCAAGGAGTCGCCCGCTGCCTTCCGCCAGCTCGAAGGCGTACGCACGCTGCTCGAGAAGCACTACCGCGACATGCAGGACATCGAGTTCACGATCGAGGAGGGCACCCTCTTCATCCTGCAGACGCGCACCGGCAAGCGCACCGCCCGCGCCGCGGTACGCATCGCCGTCGAGATGGCCGGCAAGCGCCTGATCACGCGCGCCGAGGCCGTCAGCCGCGTCGACCCCGAGGAGCTCGACCGGCTCTTGCACCCGCAGTTCGATCCGAAGGCCGAGCGTCAGGTGATCGCCCACGGCCTGCCCGCCAGTCCGGGTGCCGTATGCGGCAAGGTCGTGTTCAGCGCCGATGAGGCCAAGGTGCGCGCCGCGAGCGGCGAGCAGGTCATCCTCGTGCGCAACGAGACCAGCCCGGAGGACGTCGGCGGCATGCATGCTGCCGAGGGCATCCTCACGGCGACGGGCGGCATGACCTCCCACGCTGCGGTCGTCGCTCGCGGCATGGGCACGTGCTGTGTCGCCGGCGCCGGCGAGGTACGCATCGACGAGGACGACGGCTTCTTCCGCGTCGGTGAGATCGTTGTCTGGGACGGCGACCTTGTATCGCTCGACGGCTCGAGCGGCGAGGTCATGGTCGGTTCGGTCGCGACCATGGCCGCGGATCCGGGCGAGGAGTTCGTGACGCTGCTCGGCTGGGCCGACACGCTCTGCCGCAAGGCCGAAGGCGGCATGCTCGTACGCGCCAACGCAGACACCCCGGCGGACGCGAGGGTCGCGCGCGACTTCGGTGCCCGCGGGATCGGGCTCTGCCGCACCGAGCACATGTTCTTCGGCGACAATCGCATCACGCCGATGCGTGAGATGATCCTGGCCGAGACCGAGGTCGACCGTCGCAAGGCCCTGCGCAAGCTGCAGCCGTTCCAGCGCCGCGACTTTGCGGGCATCCTGAAAGCCATGGACGGGCTGCCGGTGACGATCCGTCTGCTCGACCCGCCCCTGCATGAGTTCCTCCCCCACGAGGACGACGGCATCGCGGCCGTCGCCGTGGCGCTGGGCGTAAGCGAGGCAGACGTGCGGGAGCGCTCGAAGCGGCTGCACGAGATGAATCCGATGCTCGGTCATCGTGGCTGCCGGCTGGGCATCACGTTCCCCGAGATCTACGAGATGCAGGTGCGCGCCCTCTACGAGGCGGCCGCGCAGAACAAGAAGAAGGGCTTGCGCCCGCGCCCCGAGGTGATGATTCCGCTGGTCGGGACCGTCACGGAGTACGTGACGCTGCGCGATCGCCTGAAGGCTGTCGCCAAGGAGGTCCTCAAGAAGAAGGGCGTCCGGGTGCCGATCGTCTTCGGCACGATGATCGAGATCCCGCGCGCCGCGCTCCGCGCCGAGGAGATCGGCGCCGAAGCAGAGTTCTTCTCCTTCGGCACGAACGACCTGACGCAGCTGACGTTTGGCTACAGCCGCGACGACGTCGGCAGCTTCCTCCCCGAGTACGTCGAGCAGAAGATCCTGCCGGCCGACCCCTTCGCAACGATTGACCAGAGCGGCGTCGGCGAGCTGATCCGCATCGGAACGGAGCGTGGCCGCACGGCGCGTCCGAAGCTGAAGGTCGGCATCTGCGGCGAGCACGGCGGCGACCCCGCCAGCATCGCCTTCTGCCACGAGGTCGGACTGGACTACGTGTCCTGCTCGCCCTTCCGTGTGCCGATCGCGCGTCTCGCCGCGGCCCATGCTGTGATCAACGGGTAGTGCTCGGCCATCAGCGCGCAGCGCTCGGTCATCAACGGGTAGGGGCGCCGCCGCGAAGTCGGGTCTAGACCGGCACTTCGATGCTCTCCGCGACGTCGGCGATGATGCGCTCACGCTCGTCGATCCCGCCCTCGGACGAGAACCCGGCCCCCAACACGCGGTGCGCGAGTACGGACACGGCCAGCCCCTTCACGTCGTCCGGCAAGACGTAGTCGCGTCCCTGGAGCAGGGCGTGCGCCTGCGCAGCGCGTGTCAACGCGATGCTCGCGCGGGGGCTGCCGCCCACGACCAGATGCTTGCTCGCCCGCGTCTCGCGCACGAGCGCCAGCGCGTAGTCAAGCACGTTGTCGTCCAGCCGCACCGCCCGTACCGCGGCCTGCAGCCGGGCCACGTCCGCGCCACAGATCACATGCTCGAGATCCTCGATCGGATGCCTGGTCTGCTGCGCGCGAATGACCGCCTTCTCGTCGTCCGCGGAAGGGTAGCCAATGCGGACGCGCAGCATGAAGCGGTCGAGCTGGCTCTCCGGCAACGGGTAGGTGCCTTCGAACTCGTACGGGTTCTGCGTGGCGATGACGAAGAACGGCTTCGGCAGCGGATGCGTGATGCGATCCACCGTGACCTGCGCGTCGTTCATGGCCTCGAGTAGCGCGGACTGGGTCCGCGGCGTCGCCCGGTTGATCTCATCCGCCAGGAGCACGCTCGTGAAGATCGGACCGGGCTTGAACTCGAACGCACCCGTGGCCTGGTCGTAGATCGCGACGCCCAGGATGTCGCTCGGCAGTAGATCGGGCGTGAACTGGACGCGGCGGAAGTCCACGTCGATGGAACGCGCCAGGCTCTTGGCGAGCACGGTCTTGCCCACGCCGGGCACGTCTTCGAGCAGGACGTGGCCACCGGCGAGCAGCCCGGTGATCACGTGGCGCACGACCTCGGGGCGTCCGAGGAAGACGGAGGCGATGTTGCGCTGCAGGCTCTGGATCAGGGCGTGGATGTCGGCCTGGCTCTCGGTCGGGGCTTTCGTGTCGCTCATGCCGGCTCCAACGTCCCGCCCGGGGGGCGGTTCACATCACGGGGGTTCAGTCGGCAGCGAGAATCGCCGCGACCTCTGCGCTCACGTCCAGGTTCGTGGTCACGGACTGGACGTCGTCATTGTCCTCGAAGAGGCCCTGCAGTTTCATCACCTTGCGTGCCGTCTTCTCATCGGCGTCGACCGTCGTCGAGGGGATCATGGCCAGCTCGGAGCGCCGTGCCTCGAGGCCGGCCTCCTTGATCGCCGCAAGGACCGCGGCGAAGGACGGCACGTCAGACGTGATGAGGAAGAACGCGTCGTCGTCTGTCTCGCCCTGGAGCGCCACGTCCTCGGCCCCAGCCTCGACGGCGATCTCGAACAATTGCTCTTCGGTCGTCTGAGCCGCCGTGATCTCGATCACGCCCTTGCGCTCGAAGAGGTAGGCGACGGAACCGGGGCTTCCGATGGAGCCGCCGTTCTTCCTGAAGATGATGTTGATCTCGGTGTTCGTGCGGTTGCGGTTGTCCGTCAGGGTCTCGATCAGGATCGCCACGCCGTTCGGCCCGTAGCCCTCGTAGGTGAGCTCGACGTAGTCCGTGCCGCCTGTCGCGCCGCTGGCACGCGCGATCGCGCGCTTGATGTTGTCCTTCGGCATGTTCGCCGCGCGCGCCTTGTCGATGCACAGCGCGAGACGCGGGTTGTCTTCGGGCTTCGGGCCGCCGACGCGCACCGCCGCCATGATGAGCGTCGAGATCTTGGAGAAGGCCTTGCCGCGCTTGGCATCGGTGCGCGCCTTCTTGTGCATGATGTTGGCGAAATGACTGTGGCCTGCCACGGACTGGATCTCCGGTATGCGCCGCGGCAGCGAGGCTCCCGCTGCAGCGCCGTGCTCATCTGGCTGCGTTCAATCTAAACGACGACGCCCCACGGCGTTGGCCATGGGGCGTCGGAATGATCTGGATGCGCCCCAGACAAGCTGGGGACGCTGCTGCAGGGAGCGCTTAGCGCTTGCTGAACTGGTAGCGCGCGCGGGCGCCCTTCTGGCCGTACTTCTTGCGTTCCTTGACGCGCGCGTCGCGCGTGAGGAAGTTCGCGTCACGCAACGTCTGCTCGAGGGTGTCCTCGGCCTTGAGGAGCGCGCGGGCGATGCCATGGCGTACGGCATCAGCCTGGCCCTGCGGGCCGCCGCCCTTGACGCTGACGAACACGTCGTAGCGGCTCTCGGTCTCGGTGACGACGAGGGGCTGGCGCGCGGCGATCTTCTGCGCAGGAGTCGTGAAGTACTCCTTCCAGTCCATCTTGTTGACCTGCATGACGCCCTCACCGGGCGTGATGCGAACACGGGCGACTGCCGTCTTGCGACGACCGGTGCCCCACACGTAGCTGCGTTGACCAACCATGTCGTGTCCTTACTTCCCGCCCGAGGCGTTCATGATGCTGAACGGTGTGGGCTTCTGCGCGTGGTGATCGTGGCGGTCACCAGCGTAGATCTTGAGCTTCTTCATCATCTGTCGGCCCATGTTCGTCTTGGGCATCATGCGGCGCACGGCCAGGCGGACGATGTCCTCCGGGTGGCGCTCGTTCATCCGGGCGAAGGGGACCTCGCGGAGGCCGCCCGGGTACTGGGAGTGCCAGCGGTAGATCTTCCGCTCGCGCTTCGCGCCGGTGACCTGGACCTTGCTCGCGTTGATGACGACGATGAAGTCACCTACGTCGGCGTGCGGCGTGTAGATGGGCTTGTGCTTGCCCATGAGCCGGCGGGCGATCTCCACCGCCATCCGCCCCAGGATCTCCTGCGACGCATCGACCACGTACCACTCGGCGTGGTTGCGGTCGGTCTTGGCTACGGTCGTCTTCTGCATCGGCTCGGTCCAGCAGGCCCGGTGCAGCCCCCAGATTCGTGGGGCGTTTCCTCAGGCCAAGCGCTTGAAGGTAGCGGTCGGGACCCGGCGGTCAAGCGGCGCACACCCCGGAAGATTCATTCCTGGGCTGGACGGTAGGTCGCCGTCAGCGCGGGAATCGGCCCCGCGCCCCGCACCCGGACCGGCAGGCGCTCCAGCCGGCCCAGCCGGAGGCGCTTCGGGTCCACATCCCCCCGCAGCAGCGGCCGCAGGACCAGCGCCCGTACGTCCTCCGGACCGCCGCCGGCCGGCCCCAGCGCGTCGGTCTCGCGGACGATCCACGCCGTGGCCTCGGGCGGCACGTGGAGCGCCCCGTCGGCGTCGAGGATCCCGCCGCGAACCGAGACGACTCCGCCGCCCTCGAAGCGCACCTGCCCCACGTAACCCGCCCGTCCCGCGTGCAGGGCCACGGCCTCCAGCCGCCGCCCGCCGGTGCCGCCGAGATCGATCACGAGGCCGTGGGCGCGGAATCCGGGATCCGTGGGCGAGGTCCAGGCCAACCCGGCGCTGACCGCCGCCGCGGCCAGGAAGACGCCCAGGATCTGCACGCCACCGCCTCGGAGGAGACGGGTAAAGGCGGCGAGGACGAGAACGTAGACGAGCAGGAGGAGCCCCTGGGTGCGACGCTCCGACGGCCGGTCGCGCCAGCGCTCGAAGGTGTCGGGCCACGGGGGCGATGCCGCCCCGCCCAGGAGGGCGGTGCCGACCTCGGGGACCCACAGGCCGCTCGAGAGTACTTCCCGGGTACCCGCCTCCGTCGCGGCGCGTACGACGCGTCCCCCACCGAGGTCACGAGCACCCTCGGGCCCCGCACGACGGGACCGGGCAGCGTGGCGCAGCGCCCGCGCGAGGTGCGGAGGCCAGTCGCGCTCGGGCGCCGGACCGATGACGAGGCCACCCTTGCGAACGAAGCCGGCCACAGCCCGGGCCTTGCTGCGACCCGCCGGGTCGTCCTCGCGCCAGGCCCCCTCGCGCACGAGTACGGCGTCGAAGGCCTGGAGGTCGAAGGCATGATCGAAGCGGACACGCGAGCCATGGACCGCCGTGAGTTCGCCACCGGACGGCAGGACGCCGGGCTGGGCCGCTCCGTCCAGCACGAGAACGACAGGCCGCGGCCCGGGGATCGTCGCGCGCGCCGCGCGCCGCCACCACGGTCCCCGGCCCATCCCGAGCGCGGGCGGCGTGCCGCCCGTGACGCGCACGGGAGCCCCCTTGCGCATCCCCTCGGGCAGGTCCCTGGCGTGGGCCTCGGCGCGCGGTTCGCGCGGCGGGAGCGCCTCGCGCGAAGGCGCGCTGACCGCGTTCCAGCCCGCGGGCATCAGCGGCAGACCGGCTTCGGCCAAGACCGCGCCCGCGCCCAACAAGAGCACGAGGGCTCCGGCGACGAGGGCCCGCTGCTCGCTGAACGCCAGGGCGACCGCGAGGACCGCGACAGCGATCCATCCCAGTCCGGGCACGGCGGCGCCTCCCGCTTCGAGCCAGGTGAACACGAGGAACGGCACGGCTCCGAGCAGCAGGAGCGGCGCCCGCCAGCGCCCCCGCCGAGCGGGCCCCACGATCAGCAGGAAGGCCGCGACGACGGCCAGGAGCAAGGCCCCGTAGGCGGCCGGCCTCCCTGGCAGGAACGGCACGCGGAGCAGACCGCTCGTACGCAGGGCGAGGGCACTCGCGACGACGGCGAGCGCGACCACGGCAGAATCACCTCGCGCGGGGCGCCTAGGCGGAGGCGGGACGGACGGGGTGGGATCGGAGGCCACAGGCCCCCCAACGTAGCTCGCTAGCGCGCGGTTCGCCTGCCCAGGAGCAGCGGGGCACGCACATCGAGGTAGGCGGGCGCGCGGAGCCCGGTCAGGAGCTCAGCCAAGCGCTGCTTCTTGGTGGTGTAGTCGTCCTCGAAAGCGACCTTGTGGCGGGCACGATCGGTACGCCCCCACTCGATCGTGCGCGTGACACGCTCCCCGCCTCGGCGTGCGGGCGGGCAGGACAGGATGAGGCGCACTTCTCCCCCGGCGCGGTCCTCGGCCGGGAAGCGCGAAACGTCGATCCGCGTGACCGTGAGGTGCCCGCGGAAGTCGCGGTACAGGCGCGCCGCGACAGCGGCGGCGGCGACGGCCTCCTTCACGCGCTCCGTGCGGTCTTCCCAGACCTCGTCTGGATCCAGCGGCACGATCTCGGTGATGCCGCTGACGGCGGGCAGTTCGTAGGGCAGCTGCGCGAGGTAGTTGCGGTAGGGCCCGCGCGGCAGCAGGCAACCGTCGTCCGACAACAACCGCCAGCGGCGAACCTGCTTGCGACCGGCCCCGGCCGTCCAGACAGCGACCCGCGCCACGGGAACGCGCAGGACCGGCTCCACCTGCGCCCGGTTGGGGTAGAGCACGCGCACGGACTTCACGCCGCGCACGAGCGGATGGCGCGTCACGACGTTGCGCACGGCTCCCTCGGCCTCGGGGTCGTAGATCGAGATCGAGAGCGGATTGAACATGCGCGGCTGGAGGGTCCAGCGAACGTTGCTGTCGGCCCACGCCGGGAGCTCCGCGAACTCGAGCGACGCCGTCGTGAGCCGGAACTCGTCGAGGCGGTACGTGTAGGCACGCGCTTGGCGCATCACGAGGCCGGCGAGGAGGAACACGAGCGCGGCAATCGTGAGCCGTACGAGCACGTGGCCCATGCGGGTATCCAGCAACGCCGTGAGGCGCTGGAGGCGTGTCGGCGGGGGCTTGCGTCGTGCCATGGGTGGGGTGAGGGGCAGGCGCAGGACGACCTGGGGTCGCCGCGTGAGCCTCCCTTCCGAGGGCAAGAGATCGGTTCACCTCCGGGCCCCCTGAACCGCTGCGGGCCTAGCAGCCACCTACGCCTTCATGTCTTCCGAGAGGGTGGTTCGTACTTCGTTCGCTGCCCTGGGGCCGGCGCAGGCCCCCGCATGGGGGGTGTTGGCACAAAAGCTGTGTGTCCGCCAGAGGCTGATGGCCGATGAGGAGGCCGGCGAGTTCCGCGCAGGGGGCCGGAACCAGGGGTAGCGCATGAGTGAAGCCATCGCTTCGGAAGCCGGACCGGGGACAGCGCCCGAGTTCCGTCTCGCCGAGTGCTGGGCGGACTTCACCAAGGCCATTGCGATCTACCCGGACTCCAACGAGCGTGTCCGCGCCAAGCTGCGCGAGATGCTCGCCCTGCTCGCGGCCGCGCTGCAAGAAGCGAAGGCCGAGCGCAGCCTCGATCCGGAGCGCGGGATCTCGATCCTGTTCCGCGAGGACGTCGTCGTGCTCCCCAGCGAGAGCCACGATCTCCCGCCGTCCTCCGCGCTGGCCTGGCTGCGCACGCGGCTGGACCACGCCGGACTCGCGGGCGTCGAGCTGCTCCCCGAGGTCACCGAGGAGAGCGTGATCGGGTTCTCGCGGCAGTTGCTCGCGAACTACCTGCGCAAGGAGCCGGGCGTCTCCGCGCGTGACCTCTGGCCGGAAGTCCACGAAGGCGTCGTCCTCATCGACCGCCGCTTCGACGGCACGTTTGGCGGCGTCGGGGGCACCGGCACCTTCGCGGGCGGCTCGGGCATGGCGACGGCTGGCACGGATACGCGCCACTTCATCAACAGCCTGTTGGCCCACCCCAAGGTGAGCAAGCGCCTCGCGCGGATCCAGGCGCACACGCTGGACCAGATCGCCGAAGGCGAGACCACGGGCCGCGCGTCGGACATGCTCAAGACGATCGTCGACGAGCTTCCGGCGGATGCCATGCACAGCCGGGACGCCCTCATCTCGGCCGTCTGCGACGTCATGGAGGGCATCGAGGGCCGCGTCGGGGGCGCTGCGGCGAACCACCCCGCAAGCGCCGACAACGAGCGCTTCATCAACCTGATGCATCAGGTGAGCCGCCAGCACTTCGCGCGGCAGGGGCCCGAGCTGGAGCGACTCAAGACCGCCGGCGTGGTCCAGACGCCGGCCGGCGGTCGCGCGCGCGACGCCGACATCGACGACGACGTGGAGCAGCTGCTCGAGGAGGTCAACCGGCTGCCGGCGACGCTCGGCGTGCGACTGGCCGACGACGCGGCCGACGCTGCGGCCGAGCAGCTCACGGTCCTCATGCACTACCTCGTCAACCTCGAGCGGCCTTCGGAGCTGCGCGGGCTCTATCCGTTGCTGAACCGCGTGCTCGAGTCGCCGGGGCCGGGCGAGTTCGCCGTCTTGCGTCGCTACCTCGAGGGCGAGGCCGAGAGCGAGGCCGTGCGTATGCACCGCCGGGCCGCGGTCATCGAGTTCCTCGTGCGGGCCGGGCAGCCCTATCTGCTGCGCGCCTGCGGCGCACTGACGCCCGAGTACGTGCTCGAGTCTTTCCCGAAAGGGTTCGGCCTGTACCTCGAGACGATCGACATGGACTCCCCCCGGGACGCGGAAGAACTGGATGACGTGTGCCGCAAGATCGGCGACGAACGCCTGCTCGAGGCCGGACCGGCACTCCAGGGCGATCTCGCCAAGCTGACAAGCCGTCAATCGTCCGCACTCTTCAATCGCCCGAACCGCGACCGGCTGGCCCTGATCTCCCTCCTGCTCGCCCACCACCCCGAGAGCCGCGTCATCGAGGCAGCCACCTTCCTGCGCGCGCTCGACCTGCCCGAGGAGGAGAACTTCCTCCTCTTCCACTTCAATGAGTTCTCGCTGATGACCGAGGCCTACCTGCGCGGTCTGATCGACCTGCACTTCAAGCGCTGCACCCGCGAGGACCTGTACGGGGCCGTGAGCGAGGTCCTCTGCCGGCACATCCTGGCGATGCGCCAACGGAATCCGCAGGACCGGGCGCGGCTCGACTCGATCCGGCATCTGGCGCGGTTCCCGTCTGCTCGCGGCTGGCATCTGCTGCAGGAGATCGCCAAGGCCGGCTTCGGCCCCTTTGGGGGCAAGGAGCCCGCCTCCGTCCGCCGCCTCGCCCGCACCGTCTCTCGTGACTACAAGGCAGCCTAGGGGACGACCATGTGTGAGCAGCATCTGCATGACGACGAGAGGGACGCGCGCCCGAGCGGGCCCGTAGCTTTCGTCGATGAACTGGTCGTCGCCCTCACGAACGCGCGCATCTACTCGGACGAACACCCGCGCGTGAACTCGGCCGTGGAGGTCCTGCACGAGGGTCTCCAGCACCTGCTGCGCGAATCAGATCGTGGTCGTGTGCAGATCGGCGCCTCGGACGGCTTCATCTTCTACGCAGGCCAGCCGCTGCTCGGCGCCTCCCTCTCGGCCCAGCGCCTCCTGCAGACCCTCGAGGAACTCGGCTCCGGCGGCCTGTCCTTCGAGAGCACGACGACGCAGGAGGATCTGTCGAGCCTCGTGCGCTTCGTGAGCCGCGAGGCGAAGCGCGTGGATCGTTTCGACGTTGCCAACAGCGCCCTCGACAAGCAGGGCTGCCGTTCCGTGCGCCTGCTGCCGCCCTACCAGGAGGCCTCCGGCTCGTGGACCGACAAGATCGAGTCCGAGTGGGTGGAGGACTTCGAGTCCGAGACCCTGCAGACCGCGCTCGATCTCGATCTCGACATGGAGCTGCCCGCGCGCATCTACCAGGACGTGGTCGGTGCGCTCCAAGACGCGATGGTCCAGTCGTGCAGCGGCAAGAACCTCGATACCGCACCGGCCGCAGGCTACGTGGAGTCGATCCTCACGCAGCTCACCCACGACACGACGTCGATGATGCGCTTGTCGCGCTACGAGAAGTACGACGCGTTCACCTTCGGGCACTCGATCCGTGTCTGCTTCATCGCACTCAACTTCGCCCGGCACCTGACGAAAGACGAGCGACTGCTCGAGCGCATCGGCATGGCCGCGCTCATGCACGACATCGGCAAAGCCTGGGTGCCCTTCGAGGTCCTGCACTCCACGGAGCGACTCTCCGACGCGGAGCGCGCCGAGATGAACATGCACCCGGTGCATGGCGGCCAGATCCTGCTGGACAGCAACAATCCGGACCCGCTGGCGGTGAGCGTCGCGTTCTCCCACCACCAGAACCAGGACGGCGGTGGCTACCCGCAGTCGATCCGCCTCGCGCGCCCGTCCGCCGCAACGATGATCGTGAAGATCGCTGACGTGTACGAAGCGCTCACGGCCGTCCGCCCCTACAAGCCCAAGATGGCCCCCGCGCGGGCCTACCGGATCATGATGGACATGCAGGGCTTCTTCGAGCCGTCGCTCTTGCGCCGGTTCATCGAGGTGAACGGCGTCTACCCGGTGGGAAGCCGCGTGAAGCTGAGCACCGGCGAGGTCGGCCGCGTCATCCAGTTGACGGACTCGCCGCTCGAGCCGATCGTCTCGACCGACCAGGCCGAGAGCGGCGAGGGTCTGTTCTACGAGGACGTCCAGGATCTCGATCTGCGCGAGCGCTTCGGCAAGAACCGCATCAAGGTGGACAAGGTCCTTCTCGACGCGGAGATGTAGCTGCGGCCGCCTCGCGGGCGCAGCGTGGTAGGGGCGACCCTTGTGGTCGCCCGGCTCCCCTTACCCACGCCACGGTGCGGTTCGCGCCGACGCAGGCGGACCTACCTCCCGTGCCCTTACGGGTAGGTCCCGATGGAGGTCCGCAAGCGCTAGGGCGGGGACAAGCCCCCCCCCTACAGGCAGCCTTCGATCGTAGTGGGCTAGGGCAAGGGGTAGGGGGTCATGATCGCTGCGCGATCATGACCAGCGCTGGACTTCCAGTTCCAGCTCGACGCCGTGGCGCGACTTCACCTCGGCCTGGACCAGCCGGATCAGGGCGTGCACGTCGCTCGCCGTCGCCTCGCCCGTGTTCACGATGAAGTTGGCGTGCTGCGTCGACACCATCGCACCACCGACGCTGCGGCCCTTGAGCTCGGACTGCTCGATGAACCAGCCTGCCGAGCGCGGACCATCCGGATTCTTGAAGATGCAGCCTGCGCTGCGCGCGGTGAGCGGCTGCGTCTCGCGCTTCCAGGCCATGGCGCGCTGGAAGAGCGCCGCCGCCGCCTCCGACGTCAGCGCCGGATCACGCCGGAACGTGGCGCCCGTCACCAAGCAGCCGGCAAACGGACTGCGCCGGTAGCCCATGTCCCCGTCGCGCACGAAGCGTCGGAACGAGTTGCCCTCCGCATCGATGCCCGTGACCTCGATCAGGGCGTCCGACACGCTGCCAAAGCGTCCGCCCGCGTTCATGAACACCACGCCGCCCACGCTGCCCGGGATGCCGGGACAGCCCGGCAGCCCGGGGATGCCTAGATCGATCGCCTTCCGCACGAGATCGGGAAAGCCGTTGCCGGCACCCACGGCAACCCGGTCCTCGTGGACGCGGAAGTACTTGAGGTTGCGCGTCGCGATGACGGCCCCCTCGATCTCGCCGTCGTCCACCAGCAGGTTGTAGCCCCCGCCCAAGACCAGCAACGGGACACCGGCAGCGCCACAAGCGCGTACAATCTCACGGCAGGCTTCTTCCGTCTCTGGCTCGAAGAGGTAGCGCGGTCGACCGCCCACGCCGAGGGACGTCCGGCGAGCGAGGCCCTGCGCGCGTTCGCGGGCGTCCTCAAAGTCGTGCGGCAAGACCACGGGCCACCTCATCGACGTTGCCCGCCCCCATGGTGACGACGACGTCCCCCGGGAGTAGGTGCCGCACGCCGTGCTCGACGGCGGCATCCAGGTCGGCGAGCGGTTGCGCAGAGCCGCCCTCGTTGCGCACGTGGTGCGCCAGATCGGCTGACGTGACCGCCCGACGCTCTTCCTCGCTGTCCCGGGCGAAGTAGATCGGCGGCAGCCACACCTCATCGGCCTGGGCCAGCGCCACGGCAAACTCCTTCATCAGGCACCGCGTACGGCTGGCCTGGTGGGGCTGGAACACGACGACGAGGCGCCGGCCGGCGAAGCGCGAGCGCAGGGCGCCTAGCGTCGCCCGAATCTCGACCGGGTGGTGGCCGTAATCGTCCAGCAAGGTGATGCCGTTGCGCTCCGCAACGAGTTCCTGCCGCCGGCCCACCCCCCGGAACGCCGCCAGCGCCGCGGCGATCTCGGGGAACGCGCAGCCCGCCGCAGCCAGCGCCGCCGCCGCGGCGCTCGCGTTCAGGACGTTGTGATGCCCCGTCATGGGGATCTCTACCTCGCCCAACAGCCGACCGGCCTTCGACAGGCCGAAGCGCGTGCTCGCTCCGCCCTGACCGGGGGTGGGTTCGCCGGCGCGCCAGTGGGCATCGTCCGAGAAGCCATAGCTCTCGATGTCCGCGCGGAGGCGCTCGTCGCCGCGAAACAAGGACGCGTAGGCGTCGTTGACGAGCAGCACGCCATGCGCCGGCAGCAGGGACGCGAAGATGCGGAACGCCTCCTGGATCTCGGCGAGATCGCGGTAGTAGTCCAGGTGGTCCTCATCGACGTTGGTGATGATCGCCACGCGCGGACGGTGCGCATGGAAGGAGCGGTCGAACTCGCACGACTCCACGACGAAGCTGGGGCCGTCTCCGCTCCGCCAGCCTCGGCCCTCGCCCGTCAGCTGCCCCCCCACCACGAAGCTCGGGTCGCGTCCGGCGTGGATGAGTGCGCTGGCGAGAATCGCCGACGTCGTCGTCTTGCCATGACTGCCGGCCACGCAGATGCCGTCACGGTCCGCCATGAGCGCGCCGATGAGGTCGGCGTAGCGCCACTGCGGGATGCCGCGCGCACGCGCCGCCACCCGCTGGACATGCTCCAGGGGCACGGCGGCCGAGTAGAAGACCGCGTCGAGCGCGTCGGGCAGCGGCACGTCGTCGCGCTCGGCGCCGGGCGGCGGATCGCGGTCCGAGCCCCGCACCGTGATACCGCGCGCCCGCAGGAGCTCGGCGGCGCCGCTCATGCCGACCCCCCCGATCCCGATCAGGTACGCACGCCGGACCTGGGTGAGGTCGGGCGCGGGGCTCTTCACGGAGGTGGGCATGCTGGCGTTGGGATCCCGGCGGGAGCTGCTCCCGCGCTGCGAACGTCCGATGATCCCGGGCCGATCCGACATGGGCCGCTCGCGCCTCCTTGTGCTTGCCTACCAGTCTAGGAATCGGATCAGATCGTCCGCGGTTTCAGCGGCAGCATCGCCAGAATCGCCCGCGAGCGCATTTCGCATCGCCTGGAGCGCGTCGGCGTCCTCCAGCAGGGTGAGAACGTCCCTGGCGACGGCCGACGGATCGAGCGCCGCTTGCTCGAGAAGGCGCGCCCCCCCCGAGGCCACCAGCGGCGCGGCGTTCTTGAACTGCTGCCGGTCGGTGTGGTGTGGATACGGCACGAGGATCGAGGGCGTCTGGGTGGCGAGCAGTTCGGCGCAGGTGTTCGCTCCGGCGCGGCAGAGGACGAGATCCGCCGTCCGGTAGGCCGTCCCCATCGCCCGGAGGAAGGGCGCCACGTGGTGGGCGATGCCCAGGCGGGCGTAGGTGGCCGCGGCGTCGCCGCCGCTCTTGCCCTCGGCATGAATCATCTGGATGCGCTCGGCGAGGGACGGATCGGCCGTCAGCGCCAGTTCCAGGCCGGCAAAGAAGCGCTCGTAGAGCCGGCGCGCGCCCAGGCTGCCGCCCGTCACGAGCAGGGTGGCCCGATCGTCGTGCAAGCCGAACGCGGCCGGGTCCCGGGCGCCCGCCAGCGCCGCACGCCGCAGGAGCGGGCCGGTGACGCGCAGCCCTGCGTGGTCGCCGAGCCCATGGCGCGCCTCGTCCTGCGCGCAGTAGATCCGGCCTGCGCGACTCGCGAACTTGCGGACGACCACGCCCGGGACCGCATCGGGCACGAGGAAGGCAAGAGGCACGCCCGCCCCGCGCGCGGCGTAGGCAGCGGGTGCACAGGGCCAACCGCCGAGGGCGATCAAGCAGCCGACGCCTTCGGCCCGCAGGGTGCGCCGGGCGGCGCGGACGCCCTTCCAGAAGCGGAGGGGGAACGCGAGGCTGGAGCCAAGGGACCTTGGGAGCCGCGTGGCGGGCAGGGTCCAGGGGGTCTCGCGGTCGTGGAACCAGTCGGCCTCGACGGCTTCGCCGGGTGTGGCGAAGCGGACGGACACGCCGCGCGCGGTGAGGGCGTCCGCCAGGGCGAAGCCGGGCGCGAGATGGCCCGCGGTCCCGCCACCTGAGAAGAGGACGAGACGCGATTCGCTACCCATGCCTGCAGGCGTAGCACGCAACGACCGAAGGTCGAAGCAACCTCTTGCTCCGCGCGTGGCAGAAGAAGGAGACGTAAGGAGAAGTAAGGAGAAGAAGATGATGAACCACAGAGGCGCAGAGGACACAGAGGGCCGCCGGTGGCAGAGCGCGACAAGGCGAGGCGAGGAAGATGCCGCGCGTGCGTCCCCGACCGTCGCCCGCAGCGGCACGCCCCTGGGGCATGAGCAGGGGCATGGACCGCGACCGTGAACCACGATCGATCGCCCCGCTCGGGCGTCGTCAGCACCCGGGTAGGGGCGGCCCTAGGCCTGAGCTTGTCGAAGGCCGGGTGGCCGCCCAAGCCAGCCTGATGTTCGACCTTGGGCCATGGCGTGACGCCACGAGCGGCATCCCTGCGGCAAACCCCGACGGATCACTCCCGGCCGCCGAGAGGCGAGGTGAGGAGGTACCTACGGGGTCTGTCCCCGCTGAGGACACGGAGTCGCAGCGCGTCCCGGCGCAGCGAGAGGATCGCTGCCCGCAGCAGGAGTCCTTGGAGCAGTACCTACGGAGTCCGGACGGACTCCGTAGGTGCTGCCTCCGGGGACTTCGTCGCGAGGGCGGCGAGACCGAAGCGAGCCGGAGTCGCGATGTGGCTACGTGCCGCAGGCGGGGTCTGTCCCCGCTGAGGACACGGAGTCGCAGCGCGTCCCGGCGCAGCGAGAGGATCGCTGCCCGCAGCAGGAGTCCTTGGAGCAGTACCTACGGAGTCCGGAAGACCTGCGTCCACCAGGGGCCGAACGCGGCGGCATTCGCGGGGCTCACGGCCTCACGGTAGCCGATACCGATCTGGGTGAAGCCAGGATCGAGCATGTTGGCGTTGTGGCCGGCCGAAGCCTGCCACGCTGCCATGACATCGGCGGGGCTCGGCTGACCGCGGGCGACGTTCTCACCGGCCGTGGTAAAGGCGACGCCGCCCGTCGTGAGGCGCATGCCCAGGCAGTCGGCAGGCGCCGCGCAGGGCGCGGGGCCGTCGTGCGTAAGGACGCCGGTGTTCTGCATGTCGACCGTGTGATTCTGCGCGACCGCCGCCACGGAGGCGTTCCACGTCAGCGCCGTGCGGCCGTTCGTGGTGCGGTACTCGTTGAGGAGGCGGAAGACCTCGGAGGCGAAGGCCAACTCACGCGTGGTCATGCCCGTGCCCGTGCCGTCCTGGAGTTGGGTGACGGGCGTCGTCACCGGACCAGGAGGCGTGGACGGCGCACCGCCGCCGCCGAGGCCGGTCTGCAGGTTGTTGCTCGAGTCACCGGTGCCACAGGCAGCGAGCGAGAGGGTCAGGGCCAAGGCCAGGGCGAGATGAACAGCGCGCATCGTCAACTTCCTCCACGGACACCCAAGTCCGTCTATCCAAGGGCGGGATTGTAGCGGCTTCGGCCCCGCCGCAACAGCCGGGCGGAGCATTCTGAGACGCCCCTGTTCGCGGGTTGCTAGCGAATCGGGATCCCGGGCCGTTGGCGCCCCTCGGGCCGCTCCGCGGAGGCCCTCGGCCCGCAGCTCCGCAAGCGGGCTAGGGTTCCCAGGGCTCGTCGGGCGCCGCGGCCGCAGCCCTACGTGCCACGTTCAGGATGATGCCCACGCACGCGCACGCCATCAGGAGATTGCTGCCTCCCGTGCTGATGAAGGGCAGCGACACGCCCTTCGTCGGCGCTGTCGCGGTCACGACTGCGATGTTGATCAGCGCTTGGAACACGAGGATGAACGTCGCGCCGGCGGCGAGGTAGAGGGCGTGGGGTCCGAGCACCCGCGCCCGCCACGCGATCGTCTTGCCGTACCAGGCCAGCAGCATGAACGCGATGACGACGCCGGCACAGCCGAGAAAGCCAAGTTCCTCGCCGATGACCGCGAAGATGAAGTCGTTGTGCGCCTCGGAGAAGTAGCCGAGCTTCTGCGCACCTTGCCCCAGGCCCTTGCCGAACACGCCGCCGGAGCCGATGGCGACGAGCGCTTCGTGCACTTGACTGCCCGAGCCCGGGCCGCCCGTGTACATCGCAAGCCGGCTGCGAACGTGCGGGAAGCGCGTGTAGGCGAAGAACACGATCACGGGGATCACCGTCACGGCGAAGGGGATGACGCGCGTCGGCCGCACGCCTGCGAGACCGAGCAGGATCACCGCCTCCGCCACGATGAAGAGCGAGGTGCCGAGATCGGGTTCGACCAGCACGAGCATCACGGCAATGCCGATCGGAGCCAGCATGGGAAGCAGCGGACACTTGGCGCCGAGGGCCTGCGCGTTCTCGCGCTCCGCCAAGCGGTCGGCGAGGTAGAGCAAGACACCGAGCTTGAGGAGCTCGCTGGCCTGGATGGAGACGCCCGCCACGTACAGCCACCGGCGGCTGCCCTTCACCGCGGGGCCGAGTACCAGCGTGAGGGCCAGCAGCACGATGGCGAGGCCGAGCAGCGGCAGCGCCACCTTGCGCAGGAGCTCGAGCGGCACGCGCGCGGCGCCCCACGCGACCAGGATGCCCAGCACCACCCATCGCAGTTGCCGAACGAGCACTCCGGAGTGCGCATCGCCGGCCAGGTTTCCCATCGCGGAACTGGTGCTGTAGACCATCACGAGCCCGAGCGCCACGAGGCCCGCGGCCACACCCAGGACCATACGGCCCGCGTGCTGCACCTCGCGCCCGGTCGAGAGCGACTTCACCGTGAGGGTCCGTCCGCGGGCCACCTTCAGCGCACCTTCAGCATCGCCAGCGCGGCCATGACGCAGATCATGGAGACGATCCAGAAACGGACCGTGACCTTGTTCTCGTGCAGGCCACCCTGCTGGAAGTGGTGGTGGTACGGCGCGCAGCGGAACCAACGTTTGCCTGTCGCGCCCTCGGCGCCGGCCTTGACCGCCTTGCGCCGCGTGGCCTTGAAGTAGGTGCGCTGCCAGATGACCGAGAGCGCCTCCGAGACGAACAGGCCGCCCGCGATGAAGAGCGTGATCTCGTGCCGCAGCGCGACCGCCATGACCCCCAGGATGCCGCCGATCGAGAGCGATCCCGTGTCGCCCATGAAGACCTGCGCGGGGAAGCCGTTGAACCACAGGAAGCCCAGCGAGCCACCCACGAGGGCCGCCGCGATGATCGCGATCTCGCCCGCTTCTGGCACGTAGAACAGGTGCAACTCCCGGGAGAAGTCCACCCGCCCGACGAGGTAGGCAATGACGGCGAACGCGACCGCGACGGTGGCGGTCACGCCGATGGCAAGCCCATCGAGACCGTCCGTGAGGTTGACCGCGTTGCTCGCGCCCACGATGACGAGGATGCCGAGCGGAATGAACAACAGGCCGAGGTCCAAGCAGAAGCGCTTGAAGAACGGCACCTGGAGATCGGCCCGGTGGTGATCGCGCGGATCCGGCCAGCTGGCGGGCAGGTCGATCTCACGGTCCACGACGGGCGCGAACAGGGCGGCCTCGGGCGTGTCGGGATCGCACAGGTCCGAGCCGGCGGCTGCGCTGATCACGGCGCTGTTCATCTTCTCCTTCGGCACCCCGTTGTGGACGGCGATCTCGCCGGCGCGGCGCGAGTTGCCGAGGTACTTGCCGGCGATCGAACCCCACGACTCCCCCTCGCGGACGGTGTGGCGCTTGATCCAGCGCAGCGCGTACGGGTCTTCCTTCATCTGCGGTCCGCGCAGCCAGGGCTTGTCGTCCTGGTTGGATCCGATGATGTAGAGCGCGCCGATCGCGAGCAGCGCGATCGCCAGCTGCCCCGAGAGTTTCTGCTTCTCACTGATGCCGCGGCTCTCCGGGTCGGTCAGCTTCTTCCAGTCGTCCGCGGCCCCGAGGGCCCCGAAGGCCAGGAACGAGAGCAGGATGATCCACGTGTACGGCGTGTCCAAGCGGGCGAAGAGGAAGCCGGACAGCGCGACGCCGATCAGGAGGATCACGCCCCCCATCGTGGGCACATCGGCCTTGGCGCTGCGCTCGGCATCGACCTCGTCGCTGCCCGTACGGCTGAAGCCCGCAATCTTGCGGTTGCGCAGCGAGCGCACGATGCCCGGCCCCACCACCGTCGCGACGAGAAACGCCAGTATCGCCGCAAACGCAGCGCGGAAGGTGATGTAGTGGATCAGCCGGAAGCCGGAGAGGACGTCCTCGAGCCGAGCGAAGAGGTGGTAGAGCAAGGCGGCTCCTCGGCGCTCGCGCGCCGACTCGTGGTGGCCAAGGGACTACGGACGGCGGCGGTCGGAGCGACCTTCAGTCGAAGACCCGAGGCCTGAGTGCCCCATGTTCGAGTGGAAGGCCGCCCGGTTGCCTCCGCTAGGGTCCAGGGCGGCGGCGCGGCCTCGAACCTGCTCCGCGAGCAGTTCCAGCGTCATGCTGCGCGAGCCCTTGAAGAGCCACGCGTCGCCGGCGGCAGGCTCGAACGCCGGATCGGCCAGGGCGTCCTCGATCGTCTCGTGCCAGGCCACGTGCTCGGCCCGCATGCCGAGGGTCAGCGCCTCTTCCACCATGGCCGCGGCGTTCGGGCCGATCGCCCACAAGCGGTCGATGCCCTCGTTGGCCACCTTGCGACCGAGCGAGCGGTGGTGGTGCGTCGTCTTCTCGCCCAACTCCATCATCTCGCCCAGCACGGCCAGGCGCCGTCCCGCGCCGTCGCGACGCGACAGCTCGCGGATGGCGGCCTCCATGCTGCGCGGGTTGGCGTTGTAGGCGTCGTTGATGAGCGTGACGCGGCCCACGAGTTCCCGGCTCATGCGCATGGCCGGGGCCTGGAAGCGCGCGAGCGCCTCGCGGATGGCGAAGGGCTCGCGGCCGAGCCAGAGGCCAGCGGCCACCGCGGCCAACGCGTTGGCGACGTTGTGCTCGCCGAGGATCGGCACCTCGACCGGCATGCGGCCGTAGAGCTTGAACTCGATGCCGCGGTCGGTCGCACGCGGCTCGACGCCGTAGACGTCGGCGTCTTCCCACGTGCCGAAGGTGACGACATGGCTGTCGAGATCTTCCATGATCTCGCGGCAGTAGTAGTTGTCGGCGTTGATGATCGCCGCGCCGCGGTCGGGCAAGGCGGCGAGCATGGCGGCCTTCTCGCGCATGACGCCGCGCACGGTGCCGAGGCCCTCGAGGTGGGCTTCCTCGACGTTCGTCAGGATGCCCACGGTCGGCCGCGCGATGTTGGTGAGGTAGGCGATCTCGCCGGGTGCGCTCGTGCCGATCTCCACGATGCAGGCGCGTGTGGAGCGATCCATGCGCAGCAGCGTGAGCGGCACGCCGATGGCGTTGTTGTAGGACGCGTGGCTGGCGACGACGTCTTCGCCCAGCACGAGGTGCGTCATCTCCTTGACGGTGGTCTTGCCGCAGGAGCCCGTGATGCCGATGACCGGCACGTCGAAGCGACTGCGGTGCCAGCGCGCCAGGTCGCCCAGCGCGTTCACCGTGTCGCGCACGATGATGGCGTTGGCGGGGATGCGCGAGGCATCCGTATCTGCGGCGACGAGCGTGAACGACGCGCCGCGCAAGAACGCCTGGTCCATGAACGCGTGGCCGTCGAAGTTCGGGCCGCGAATCGGGACGAACAGCGACCGCGCCGGCACGTGGCGGCTGTCGGTGGTCACGGCCTCGATGACGGGATTGCCATCGACGGGACCGGCGGCTTCGCCGCCGGTGGCACGCAGGATGTCGCTGAATCGGATCGGTTCCATCGTCTAGTCCTCACTATCCCTGGGGGGCACCCCAGGGGTCGTCCCGTCGGCGCAGCGCTGGGCGCGGCTGGCGAGCGCGCGGCGGAGTTCCGCGGCGTCGTCAAACGGGATCTTCTCGGTTCCTTGGATCTGATAGGTCTCGTGGCCCTTGCCGGCCACCAAGACGGTCCCGCCGGAGGGCGCGGAGCGGACGGCGTACTCGATCGCGGCGCGTCGGTCGGCGATGACCTCCACGTGCTCGCGCGCCTCGGGCGTGAGCCCGCCGGTCATGTCCGCGAGGATCGCGGCGGGATCCTCCGTCCGGGGGTTGTCGCTGGTGAAGATCGCAGCGTCCGCGTGCTCCGCGGCCACATGGGCCATGCGAGGTCGCTTGCTGCGGTCACGGTCGCCTCCGCACCCGACGACGCACGTGACAGGCACGGCACCGACGGTCCGGAGGAAGATGAGCACCTGGCGGAGCGCGTCCTCGGTGTGGGCGTAGTCCACGAACGCGATCAGGTCGGCTTCGGAGGGGACGCGCTCGAGGCGGCCCGGGACATGCTCGACGTCGGCGGCGCCATCGGCGGCGGCGATCGGATCCAGGCCCAATCCTGCGCAGGCGCCGAGCGCCGCCAGCACATTCAGGACGTTGTGCATGCCCACGAGACGCGTATGCACGTCGCGCTGCGCCTCGCCGGCCACGTGCAGGCGGAAGCGCGTGCTGCCCGGTGCGAGGACCACGGCCTCGGCGTGCAGATCGGCTTCGGGGGACGTGCCATACGTGAGGACGGAGCCACGGCAGCGCTGGGCGAGCTTCATCCAGGTTGCGTCTTCGCGGTTGAGCACGGCCGTGCCGGTCGTGCCGAGGGCGTCGAAGAGCTTGGCCTTCGCGTCGAAGTAGGCCTGCGGATCGCCGTGGTAGTCGAGATGGTCCGACGCGAGGTTGGTGAACACGCCGACGCGGAACTCGAGTCCCGCTGTGCGCGCCTGATCGAGTGCGTGGCTGGAGACCTCGAGGACCGCGGCCTTGCAGCCCGCGTCGCGGGCCCGCGCGAGGAGCCGGCGCAGCTCGAGCACGCCGGGGGTGGTGTTCTTGGACGGCTCCGGGCTGCCATCGCCCAGGTCGTGCGCGATCGTGCCGAGCACCGCGGGCTTGATGTCGGCGGCGCGCAGGGCGCCGGCGATGATCCATGCCGTGGTCGTCTTGCCTTTCGTGCCGGTGATGCCGACGAGCGCCAGGTCGTCCTGCGGACGGCCGTACCAGGCATCGGCCGCCTGCCGGAGCGCATCTTCGACGTCCGCGACGAGCAGGGTGGGGACATCGTCACCCAGCGCGCTCTCGGCGACGACGCAGGCCGCGCCACGCGTGAGCGCATCGCGCGCGAAGGTCGCGCCGTCGGCCTGGGAGCCGCGGCGGGCGAAGAAGACGTGGCCGGCGGCCACCTCGCGCGAGTCGTCGGCGAGGCCCGTGATGCCTTGCTCGCCCGCGACGCCGCTGGCGCGCGCGCTCAGCAGCTCGACGAGATCCTGGACGGTCGTGGGGCGGGCGAGGGCGGCCATCATCGGACCTCCCCCTTCGGCGCGGCATCGGTGGCAGCACCCACGTTCCAGTAGCGGAGGACGCGCTCGAGTACCTGCCGGACGGCGGGGCCGGCGACGGAGCCGCCAAAGCCGCCCGCGTCGTCTCGGATCTGCGCCAGGATCACGACGACGACCTGCGGGTCGTCTGCCGGCGCGTAGGCGGCCAGGCTGCAGTTGGCGAGCAGCACGCGCTCGCCGGCGATGGTGCCCCACTGCTGGGCCGTCGCGGTTTTCGCGGCGGCCGTGAAGCGCGCGCCGGCGAAGGCTGCCTTGGCGGTCCCGTCGGTGACGCACTGGGCGAGGCCCGCGCGCACGACGGCGAGGTGCTCGGGCTTGCAGACGACAGCCCCCGGCGCGGCCGGACGATCGTCATCGAGGAAGAAGCGCGGCTGCACGATCCGTGCGTCCGCCCGCGCGAACGCCGCGAAGCTCGCGGCCATCTGGAGCGGCGTCACGCGGAAGCCCTGGCCGTAGGCGGCGCGGTGGGCGAGCCACCACGGCCACGCCTTGTCCTGCGTCGGCAAGGCGACGCGGGCGCCCCGCTCGTAGGGCAGGCCGCTGTCGGTGCCGTGCCCGCTGCGGGGAAACGTGCGCCGATAGAGCGCGCGCATGCGCTCGGTGCCCAAGCGATCGCCGAGAACGGCCGACCCCGTGTTGCTGCTCTGCGCGATCAGACGCTCGACCGTCCCGCGACCGACGTGGTGCGTGTCGCGGATCACCTGCTTCTCGTGGCGGAGCAGGATGGACGCGGGCATCTCGAGTTCCTCGGCCGGCTGGACGACGCCGTGGCCGAGCGCCCAGCCGACCGTGAACGGCTTGAAGAAGCTGCCCGGCTCGTACAGGCCCTGGATTGCGACGTTGGCGTTGGCCGCCTCGGTGTTCGGATCGAAGTCGGGGCGGCAGGCCAGCGCCAGCACGTCGCCGGTGTGGGGGTCGAGCACGATGCCGCAGGAACTCTCGGGCTTCCACTGGTCGCGCATCTGATCCAGCGCCCGCTCGAGCGCGTGCTGGATCGTGATGTCGAGCGTCAGGCGCGCATCGCGCCCTGCGGTGGTCACGCGCGAGGCAAGGCCACGCTTGGCGTAGGCACGTCGGCGGCCGTCGCGGTAGACCGTGACCTTCTGCGCGGTGCCGTTCAGCACGTCATCGAAGGCCTGCTCGGCACCGGTCCCGAGTGCGTTCTCACGCGGCATCTGGCCCAGGACGTGGGCTGCGTAGCTGCCGTTGGGGTAGTGGCGGCCCTCGGCGGGGTGAACGACCACGCCGTACACACCCAGCTTGGCCTTGCGGCGGAGCGTGATGCGCGCGAGGTCGTCGATCCGCTCGACGACCGTGGGGTCATCGGTGAAGGGCACGAGTACGCGGTACTGGGGCAGCGGCTTCTTGTTCTCCTTGGCCCACACGTGCGCCTTGCGCAGCACCTCGTGGATCTCCCACGCGCGCGGCTCGCCGCCCAGCACGTCGGAGAGGACCAGCGAGAACGTGCGCGCGTCGCGGACCTGGCTCGGATCCACGCCCAGGCGCCGTGCCGGCTTGGGCGAGGCCAGGACGGCACCGTGGCGATCGAGGAGACGACCGCGGCGCGGCGTGAACGTCCACGCGCTGTCGTGCTTCGACGCGGCTTCGGCGCGGAACTGCGCGGCGTCGACGAGCTGCAGCTGTCCGAGGCGGCCGAGGAGCAGAGCGAAGAGCAGCAGCAGCGTGCCGAACAGGAAGTTCATCCGGAAGCGGCGCACGGCCAGCAGCGTGCGGCGCATCTGCCCGGTCGCCCTCTTCGGCATCGTGTCCGGCGGTGCGGCCGTGGTCCGGGGCGAGCCCATCAGCGGCCCCCCTCGAAGTTGCGCCCCGTCACGAAGCCCGCGGGCAGCGCATCGGAGACACCCGCCCGCGGCGGGGTCGTGTCCGGCGCGTTGGCGTGGGGCTTGTCCTCGCTCGGACCTGCGCCCCCCGAAGGGGCGCCCAGATCGTGCTCGACGAGCAGGCGCCGCGGCGTGCGCGTGGCGTCGATGGCGCCGAGCAGGCGCTGGGCCTGACGCTCCAAGCGGATGCGGCGCTGCTCGAGCTGCCAGACGCGGCGTTGCATGCGGCGGGTCTCGCTGTGTTGGCAGACCGCGACCAGCGCCGTGGATACGACGGCCAGCAGCACGGCACTGATCACAACGAAGCGCATCGACACCCTTCCTGCCCCCCATCGAGAGACATCACGCCCCCACCTCGAAGGCGCGCAACCTCGTCGGGCGAGCCCGCGGGTTCCGACGCAGTTCCTCAGCTGTCGCACGAACCGGTTTTCGCGTGAGCACCTCGCCCTTGCCCGCGAGCTTGGCTTCGCGGAAGGCGACCTTGACGAGGCGTTCCTCGCCGCTCTGGAAGCAGAGGACGACGAGTCGTCCCCCGGGGGCGAGGGTCTCGATCGCGTGTCCGAGACCACGCTCGAGATGCAAGAGCTCTTCGTTCACTGCGATACGCAACGCCTGGAACGTGCGTGTCGCCGGATGATGGCGACGTCCGCGCAGGGCGTTCTGTTGTGCGACCTCACAGAGTTCCTTGATCGTCTGGATCGGACGCGCGCGGAGGATGCCTCGGACGACCGCGCGTGCACGCGGCTCCTCGCCATACTCCTGCAGGATGCGCACGAGCTCACGCTCCGAGGCGTGGTTCAGCAGGTACTGAGCCGTGATTGCCTCGTCATCGGTGGGATCGAAGCGCATATCGGGGACCTCCTCGTCCCCGCGGAACGAGAAGCCGCGCGACATGTCGTCGAGCTGCAGCGAAGAGACGCCGAGATCCAGCAGGATGCCCGAGGGCATCGGAAGCTGGTGGGCGGCCAGCACATCCTGCAGGTGCATGTAGGACGAGCGCACGAGCTGGACCCGCTCGCCGTACGGCGCCAGGCGTCGCTCGGCGTGCGCGAGGATCTGCGGATCGCGATCGAGGCCGAGCAGGCGGATGCCCGCGTCGGCGTCGAGAAGAGCGGCCGCGTGGCCGCCCGCCCCCACCGTTCCATCGACGATGAGGCGCTCTTCCGTCAGAGGCTGCGCAAGCCCCAAGTAGTCCAGGACCTCCTGGACCATGACCGGTTCGTGGACGTGAGAAAGATCGTCGGAGCCCGGGGACATCCCCGTCTCAGTTCGCCTCGGGCTTGGCGCCGGGCAGCGGCGGGGGCTTGATGGCCGCTCCGACCATCTCGTCCCACCATGCGGGGTGCCAGAGCTCGAGGTATGTGTTCATGCCCGCCACACGCACGACGCCGTCCGGGAAGTACTCGAGGAACTTCTTCGGGAGGGTCACGCGGCCGGGGCCCTTCAGCTCGATCCGCTCGGCGCTCTGGAAGAAGAGCCGGCGGGCCTGCTGGGCCCCTTCGAAGCGGTTGGGCGTCTGCCCGGCGGCCATCCGCTCGAATACACTCGAGGGATAGGCCTCCAGGCAGGGGAGCTCGCTGCTGGGGACGACGTACAGGCAGCCCGCGCTCTCGGCCTGGATCACGGCCGCGAAAGCCGAGGGGATCACGACCCGATCCTTGGGATCGAGCCTGTGGTCCTTGTGACCTGTGAAGAGGAGCATTCCGAAACCGCCAGTTCCCACCCGAATGGGCCTGCGTGCCAGCAAGTGTCCGGAATGTACACCTTATGACACCAGGTGACAATCCCGAAAATGCGGGCCGCACTGCCGCCCCAAGTGCCTACAAAACAGTAAGTTACGTCACCTAACGCGAGGCGAAGGCGGGCCCTCGGCGCCCTGTCGGCTGTGGAATCCCTGTGGAAAGCGGTCCAGAGGGCCCCATTTCTTGCCGATCAGTGCCTCCGCAGGTCATCAGGTGGCAAGTTGCCGGCTCCGGGGGGCCCGCGTGTCACGCCGGAGCGCCCTGGCCCCCCATCGGGGCGGTTGGGCCGCTGCCGGGGCTCCAGCGGGAGCCTCCTGGCGAGATCCGGGGCGGCTCCCGGCTTCTGTGCAGCGGGCGGAGTGCGCCTCGTAGGATGTGCCCCGCGCTGCCCCGAGGACGGTCACGACCTGGAGGGTCGGTGGCCTCGAACCGGGTCAGGTCCGGAAGGAAGCAGCCCTAAGAGATACCTCTCGATGTCTCTGGGCCCCCGTGGCCGTCCTCGGCGTAGCGCAACGCCCAAGCTCACGTCTGGCGATTCACCTCTGGTGGCCATGGCCGCCCGCGAGCGGCCGGCGCCTCGGGCCCGTCAACTCAAGACGGGCCCGGCCCCCAGGTCGCGCAGGCGGTCGAGCCCAGCGTCGGGACCGATGCTCACCAGCACGGAGCGCTCCTTCATCACGAGGTCGGGCCCCGGGTTGAAGTGGCGCGTGCCGTCCGCGTCGATCACCGCGACCAGCATCACGCCGAAGTCGCGCCGGATCGGGGAGTCCTTGAGGGCCATGCCGATGAGGGGCGACCCAGGCCCCACCGGCACCTCGTCGAGTTGCACCCCCACCTGCTTGAGCCCATCTTCACCGCCGGCGGCCGCGAGGTTGAACACCTGGGCCAGGTGCGGCGAGAGGATCTGCCGCGCCATGTGGGTCGCGCCGATGCTGTAGGGCGAGACCACGTAGTTCGCGCCGGCACGCAGCAGCTTGCTCTCGGCGCGGCGGTCGCGAGCCAGGGCCACGATCGGGATCTTGGGCGCCAACTCGCGCGCACTGAGGATCACGTACACGTTCTCGGCATCGGTGGGCAGGGTGCAGAGCAGGGCGCGGGCGCGACCGATACCTGCTCTGTCGAGGGCCTCCTCTTCGGTGGCGTCGGCGATCATGCCGAGCATGTCGTCGTCTTCCGCTTGCTCGATCACCAGGGGGTCTGAGTCGATCACGACGAGGGCAACGCCCTTCCCCATGATCTCTGCCCCCGTGATCTGCCCGAATCGGCCGTAGCCGCACAGGATCAGGTGATTGTCGACTGCGTTGATCTCGCGTTCCATGCGCCTTCTCCCGAAGACTTCGCCGACACGACCGGCCACGAGGGCGGCGGCGAGCGTGGAGATGGTGAGCGAGAACACGCCCACCCCAACCACGATGTAGATGATCCCGAACAGGCGACCGGCGTCCGAATCGACGAGGTCACCGAAGCCGACGGTGCTGACGGTGATGATGGCCATGTACAGCGCATCGATCAGGCTGATGTCGCCCGCGCCGACGATCCAGTAGCCCACCATGCCGAAGAGGATGACGCCGACGACGGCCCAGGCCATCGAGCGCGGGCTGCGGGCACCCAGCCACGACATCACCGCACTCTCGAGAGCGGCGCCCTTCGACTTCGGTCCTTTGGTCGGCCACCAGCGCATGGCGGGAGTATCGCTGCGCGCGGCCCGGGGCGGAAGGGCTTTGCCTCAGGGCGAAGGTGGCGGAGAGGACAGGATTTGAACCTGCGACCCGCTTTCACGAGTACACGCTTTCCAAGCGCGCGCCTTAGACCACTCGGCCACCTCTCCACGCGTGCCGTAACGGCAGTCCGGAAGGATAGCCCTCAGCCCGTGGCCGAGCGCAGATTGCTGGAGAGGGAGTTTGGGGACCGCCCGTCAGGGCCGTCTCCGTGCCTGGGGCAGGAGAGGCCCTGTGGCCCGTAGGGGCGGCCTGAGCGACGGCGGAGCCGGAGCGGTTGGCCGCCGACGACCCTCGCGGGCGCGTGTCCGTGCCCGTGCCGGCGTCCGTGTCCGTGTCCGTGTCCGTGTCCAGAGGGCGTGGCGTCACGCCAGGGGCCGGTTCCGCGTGACGCTACGCACGAGCGTCAGCTCGTGCAGGTTCGTGATCACACGCCCGGTGTATCGGAGCGGGTCCCGCGCGGACCGTGCGGGCGTGGCCCGCCGGGCCGCGTGGGGCGCTACGGGCCTCGCCGGTAGAGCCCCGAGCCCGCGGTGTCGACGTTGGCCCGGAACAGGGCGACGTCGTTCGCCGTAATCCCCTCGAAGTCGGTCGCGAAGCTGCCGAAGATGTCGCCGTCGGGCGTCGCCATGCCGGGCTCGGCCAGCACGAAGGTGCCCGCGCTGACGCTCCACAGCACCTGGCTTGTGCCGCCGAACGACTGGGCGAAGAGGGTCGATCCGTTGCGCGAGACCTCGCTGTAGGGCTGCCCGCTGGCCGGAGCCGCCGTCGTCAAGCCGACCCAAGCCGAGGGGACGAACCCGCCATTGAAGGCGCTGACGTTCGAGCTGTCGGGGTCGAGGTTCCCGTTGCCGGCCCCAAGGACCCGGTAGACCGCTTCCGAGGCGCTGCCCGAGCCGCCGACCACGCTGACGTGGATGCCCGGGAAGATGCAGCTCTTGGCTGCGTGCAAGGTGTCGATCGTACCGATCGTGCCCATCCCGGTCTGCGGCGCGGTGTCGCCGGTGCGGGCAAGCACCGTCCAGGGGTTGATCATGTTGAGGGGCTCGTAGAGCATCATCACGTCGTCGATGCCGCCGGCGTTGCCCTGGGCCACCCACACGACCTGACCACTTGTGAACGTCACGAAACTGCCGCCCTTGAAGGCATCGGTCACCGAGCCGCTGGTGGGCAGCGGATCACCGGTGCCGAAGAACTCGACGTTGAGCCCCGGCCCGCGGACCAGCATCCGCTCGAGCACGCCCGTGCTGGCCGTGACCACGTAGGCGAAGATCGAACCAGCCGAATCCACCGTGAACGCGTCGATCGAGATGATCGTGCCGCCGCCGCGGTCCACACCGAGCGGATCGCCGAAACCGGCACGCCGCGTCAGGCCCGTGCCGTCCTTGCCGACGCTGTACAGATTGATGTCCGTGCCGTCGTCCTCGCCCAGGAACCAGAGCGCGCCATCGGAGGTCTTGCACGCCGAGGAGAGCACGAACGCCGTCAGGTCGCCGACGCCGCCGACCCCCGTGAGGTCGTCGTGGTGGAAGATCACACCGGTCTTGGCGGACGCCACACCGCCCGAGACGCTCGCCGAGAGCACGCCGAAGGTCACGCCGCCGGCGTCCCCCGTGATCAAGACGAACGCCAGGACCGTGCCGTCATCGCAGATCCACGTCGCCAAGATGTCGTCGATGGTCCCGCCGCCGGGGCTGAGCGCCAGGTCACCGATCGCGAAGACGGGCACGATCGTCGGGACGTCGTCCGGTTCGGCGACGTAGAGCACCTCGGGCAGGCTGCCGTCGGTCGTGGGAAGCACGAAAGCGCAGTAGCCGCCCTCGGCCGCGGCCATGACCGGCTGCGCGGGAATCGCCAGGAAGACGCCGGCCGTGCCCGGGGCGGGGGCACCTTCGAGCGCCATCAGACGCAGGGTGCCCGGGGCCCCCTCGGGGCCGTCGCCGCCGCCTCCGCCGCCCCCGCAGGCGACGAGGCTGGTCAGGAGGACGAGGGCGAAGACGAACGACGTGACGCGCTGCATGGACTCTCCGGGGGCGTACGGATGCCATAGGCGGCACCCCTCAGGGCCCGGACAGGAGAACCGCACCTGCTGCCCCCCGCAAGGGGAGCAACAAGGCCTATCGCACGGAATTCACTCCTAGCGAAGTGACTCGACGATTTCGTCCATCTTGTCGCGACTCGGCCGGAGCTTGTCGATCGGCAGGTTCCAGAGCGGATCGGCCGGCATGTCCATGTCGTCCTGGAGCGACTCGCGCTCCGGGTTCACGTACATGAGGCCCGTGAAGAACTCGTCGTCGTTCTGGTGGTCGGACGCGAGAAGCTTGAGCGCCGCCGCCTTGTCGCGCGGATCATGGTTCGTGTTCTCGAGCGGCTTGACCCAGACCGAGCCGCCACCGGGCATCGGGACGGCGACGCGATCGTCGTTGAAGTCGACGTTTGGCGTGTCCCAGCCGGGAACGAAGCCGACCTCGTGGATGGGACCCTCGTGGTCCCGACCCCAGTCGTAGGACTTGGTCGAGCCCTCGTGGTTGTTGAAGGTCACGCACGGGCTCATGACGTCGAGCATGCACGTGCCGCCGAAGGCAATGGCCGCCTTCAGGATCTGCAGCAGCTGCTTGCGGTCGGCCGAGAACGAGCGCGCGACGAAGCCGCAACCGAGTTCGATGGCCATCGTGCAGAGGTCGATCGCGGGCAGGTCGTTGACCGTACCGTTCTTGAGCTTGGCGCCTTCGTCCGCCGTGGCGCTGAACTGGCCCTTCGTCAGGCCGTAGACGCCGTTGTTCTCGACGATGTAGATCAGCGGGACATTGCGACGCATGAGGTGGACGAACTGACCCATGCCGATCGAGGCGGTGTCGCCGTCGCCGGAGATGCCGATGTTGACGAGCTTGCGGTTGGCCAGGGCGGCGCCCGTGGCGACGGCCGGCATGCGGCCGTGCACGGAGTTGAAGCCCCAGGCCTGGTTCAGGAAGTACGCCGGTGTCTTCGACGAGCAGCCGATACCGGAGAGCTTCGCGACCATGTGCGGCTCGACGCCCATCTCGTAGAAAGCCGAGATGATCGTGTTGGTGATGACATCGTGCCCACAGCCCTTGCAGAGCGTGGAGACGCCACCCTTGTACTCCTGGACGGACAAGCCGATGTGGTTGGTCTTCGGTGCGGCGCCCATGACTAGCTGCCCTTCTTTTCGAGGCTGACGACAGCCTCGCTGACCGTGCGCGCGTCGAGCGGCATCCCGGTGTAGTGCTTGATCGAGGTCAACTGGGGCGCGAGGTCCGGCATCTCCATGCCGATCATCATGCGCATCTGGCCGTCGCGATTCTGCTCCACGACATAGACGCGCTCGTGCGCCTCCACGAAGTCGCGAATCGAGTCCGGGAACGGGAAGGCGCGGATGCGTAGGTAGTCGGTCTCGATGCCGTCCTCGACGCGCAGCTGGTCGCGCGCCTCGCCGATGGCGTCGTCGCTCGTGCCGAAGGCGATGAGGCCCACCGCGTTGCCGGTGCCGTCCACGATGGGCTGCGGCAGGACGTCGGCCGAACCCTGGATCTTGCGCTGGATGCGGTCGACGTTCGCCGCGTACGCGTCGCCGCTCTCGGTGTACTGGGCGTACTCGTCGTGGCCGGAGCCGCGCGTGAAGAAGGCGCCCTTGCCGCCGGGCGTTCCCGGCAAGGAGCGGTACGGGATGCCGTCGCCGTCCACGTCCTTGTAGCGGCCCCAGTCGACGGCCTCCGCGAGGCCCTTCTCGTCGAGCACCTTGCCGCGATCGAGCTCCTTCTGCGGGTACTCGAAGGGATCGGCCATCCAGAGGTTCATGCCGAGGTCGAGGTCCGACATCAGGAACACGGTGGTCTGGAAGCGCTCGGCGGCGTCGAAGGCGACCTGCGCGAACTCGTAGGCCTCCTTGATGTTGGCCGGGTAGAGGCAGGGATGCCGCGTGTCACCGTGCGAGTTGTAGGCGCAGAAGAGCGTGTCGCCCTGCATCGTGCGCGTCGGCAGGCCGGTGCTGGGCCCCGTGCGCTGCACGTTGACGATCACGGCGGGGACCTCGGCGTAGTAGCTCAGACCGATGAACTCGCTCATGAGGCTGATGCCGGGGCCGCTCGTGGCGGTCATCGAACGCGCGCCTGCCCAGGCGGCGCCGATCACCATCCCGATGGCGGCGAGCTCGTCCTCCGCCTGGACGATGGCGATGTTCTGCTTGCCGGTCTCGGGATCGATGCGGTACTTCGCCGCCAAGTCGATGAGCGACTCGGTCACACTCGACGACGGCGTGATCGGGTACCACGCAGCAAGCGTGACGCCGGCGAAGAGGCAGCCGATGGCCGTGGCCTTGTTGCCCTCGACGAGGACCTTGCCCGTGGTCTTGTCCATCCGCTCGACGCGGAAGCGCGGACGACCCGTGATGTTTTCTTGCGCCCAGGTCAGGCCGGCCCGCACGGCGGCGAGGTTGAGATCGAGCGCCTTCGGCTTGGTCGAGAACGCCTTGGTCAACGCGTTGTCGATCTCTTCGATCTCGATGCCGATCAGCTCGGCCACCACGCCGACGTAGAGCATGTTCACGACCAGGCGGCGCAGGGCGACGACCGGACATACATCGCGCACCATCTTCTGGAACGGCACCGGGTAGAAGTCGACGTCGTCGCGAAGGTCGGAGAGCTTGAGGCCCTCCTCGTGGATCACTGTGGCACCCGCGGGCACGTCGGCGACGTCCTGCTTCGCCGTCTGCGCGTTCATGCAGATGAGGACATCCACTTCCTTGCGCCGGGCCGTGTAGCCGTCGGCGTTCGCGCGGATGGTGAACCACGTCGGCAGGCCCGCGATGTTGCTTGGGAAGAGGTTTTTGCCGGAGACGGGAATGCCCATCTGGAAGATCGCTCGGAGGAGCGTGTTGTTGGCAGTTTGGCTGCCGGATCCATTGACCGTGGCCACTTGGATCGAGAGGCGGTTGACGATCGGCTCGGCGTGGACGGGCGCCGCACTTTCGGGCGCCGTGCTCGGCTCAGACATGGGTGGGGTGTGTCTCGTCGGAGTGCTGTGGAATGCGGCCCGAAACAGGCACCGGACCTACGTCGGAGGATTGTACGTAACCGTGCGACGCCCCAAGATTTCCCCGCCCGTGTTGCCGGCAATTCGCCCCTGGGCGACAGGCGCCTAGGCAACAGGCGCCTAGGTCTTCACGCCGCGGAGGGCGTTCCTGACCGCGCGGACCTGGGCGCCCAGCCCCGCGAGGCGCGTGACCTCGCCGGCCGCAGGCTCCTCGACCGGTCCCGGTTCGACCCAGCGGTCCACCAACTCCGTCAGGCGGCCCTCCTCGCCGACCATCGCGGCCCCCAACATGGCGGCGCCCAAGGCCGGCCCCTCGCGCTGGGAGACGCGCCGGACCCGGACGCCGGACGCGGAGGCAATCGTCTGCCGCCAGAACTGCGAAGCGGCTCCGCCGGAGGTGATCCGCAGACTATCCACGGTCACGCCGGCCCCCCGCATGAGTACGAGGACCTCGGCGAGGGCCAGCGAGACGCCGTCAATCACGGCCCGGGCCATGTGGCCGCGGCCGTGCTGGGGCCGGAGACCGACGAAAGCACCCGTCGCGAAGGGATCGGGCACGGGGCTGCGCTCGCCGACGAGCGAAGGCAGGAAGACGAGCGGCGCCGGGCCGGGGTCGCTGGCCTGCGCAGCCTCGAGGACCTGCTCGAGATCGAACTCGCGGCCGAACGCGGCCCGGCGGATCCAGCGCAGCGCGCGCCCGGCCGAGAGCACGGTGCCCGTCGGGGCATAGCCGGTCTTGACCACGTGGCGGTTCCAGGAGAGGCCCCCCGCCGTCGCGCGCAGCTTGCTCCAGCCGATGACCGTGCCCGAGGTGCCAAGGATCACAGCAACGCGTCCATCCCCAAGGGCCCCACAGCCCAGCGCCGCCGCCTCGTTGTCCCCCGCCCCCGCCGCGACGGGCGTGCCGATGGGCAGCCCGGTGGCGGCGGCGCCTTCGGCGCTGACGGTGCCGGCGATCGCGGTCGAGGGGAGCACCGGAGGGAGTACGTGCGTCGGCAGGTCCCAGAGGCTTGCCAGCGGCTCCGACCAGGTGTTGCTGCGGAAGTCGTAGGCCTGGCTCGCCGAGGCCTCGGTGCGGTCGGTCGCGAAGGTGCCGGTCAGCCGGAGGCGCAGCCAGTCCTTGGCGAACAGCAGCTTGTCGACGCGCGTGGCGCGCTCCGGATCGGCGCGCTGGAAGCGCAGCCACTTGGGTACGAGGAACCCGGGCTGGGGCAGCATCCCCGTGCGCCGCGCGGCAGCGGGGAAGACCATGCGCACCTCATCCGCCTCCGCGGTAGCGCGGCCGTCGGCCCACAGGACGGCGGGGCCCAGCGGACGGTCGTCCTTATCGACCGCAAGCAGGGCGTGCTTCTGCCCGGTCAGTCCAACGGCCCGAATGCGTGTCTTGGGCGCGCCGGCGAGACAGGCCTGGATCGCACGCGCCGTCGCCTGCCACCACATCTCGGGGTCCTGCTCGGCCTGCAGCGGCTGGTCGGCGATGAGAGGGATCCGCTCGCCTCCGGTCGAGAGCATGGCTCCGTCAGGGTCCACGAGAAGGACCTTCACCGACGATGTGCCGAGGTCGACTCCCAGGTATGCGTCTGTTCGCGCCATGGGCGAGATGGTAGCGAGCGGGAGGCACGCTGTGCCCCGCAACGCGGTAGAATCCCGGCGTGCTCCCGCCCGCCGCCATCCTCACGACGCTCCTGGCGCTGGTCCTGCTTGGCTGCGGCGAGTCGCAGTCCGCTGGCAACCTGGCGAAGACGCCCCCGTCGTTCCTGGCCGGCGTGGACGAGGACGCGCCCATCCCGGGCAGGCCCGGCTACTTCCGGAAGCACATCCTCACGCGCGGATACAAGCTCAACGCGATGGACATCAACGTGCACACGGCACGGTTCCGCATCGGGATCTTCGGCTCGGGCGAGCCGGCCTGGATCACCGCCTGGGAGTCCAACACCGAGGACCCGGAGGGCAACCGGGAGCCGGATGACATCCACTGCCATTCGCAGCTCACGGACGAAGCGGTCGTCCAGGACGACGGTCAGGTCTTCACGGGTCTCTTCACGGACGGCTTCACGCCCGTGATGCGCCTGCCCGAGGGTTTCGGCATCCCCGTGCCGCGCGGACGGCGCATGTGGTTCGCGCCGATGTTCAACAACCGCCGGCCGACGGCGCGCGTCTCGCGCATGCGGCTGAAGATCGACTACCTGCCTCAGGCGCTGGCCAAGAAGCCGATGCGGGCGCTGCGCTCCTACACCCTGCGCGTCGCGCAGCGCGACTTCTACTGGATCAAGGCGGGCAAGATCGACACCCGGACCCGCGTCGTCGAAGCGCCCTTCGCCGGTCGCGTGCACTCCATCGGCGGGCACATCCACCCCTACGGCGACTTCGTGGAGCTCAAGCGTGAGCGCACGAACGAAGTGCTCTTCACCGCGAAGCTGCGCAAGGACGGCAAGATCGAGGATCAGCGCCTCGACACGTACTCGAGCGTGAAGGGCTTCTACGTCGCGCGCGGGGAGCCGCTGCGCATCACGACGGTCTACACGAACGACACCGACGCGACGATCGACGCCATGGGCGGCTTGTTCATGCTGTACGACCCCGAGGGAAAGCCGGACGCATGAAGCTCGGCGTTGGCCCGGCCGCGATGCTTCTCCTGGCAGGTGCGTCGTTGCTCGCTGTGCTGTTCCAGGGCATCGCCACGCCTCGCCCGCCGACGCAAGCAGAGCGCGATGCGCGCCTCCTCGCGCGCTTCGCTGATGCGCCGCGGCTGCACCTCGGCGAGGTCGCAGACGAGCTCCTGCTGATCGATCCGGAGGGGCGCCCCTACGCGACGGCGATCCCGCATGACGGCAAGCCCGTCGTCGTATGGTTCTGGAGCGTGAGCTGCCGGTGTGTGCGCGACTGCGAGGAGCGCATCCTCACGCTGTTGGAACGCTACGCCGACGGTCGGATCCACTTCCTGGCTGTCGACAGCAACCCCGACGACAGCGCGGCGGACGTCCAGAAGCTGCGCATGTCGATGGACTCGCCCTACGAGGTGCTGCGTGACGCGCACGGGGCGACCGCCCGGCACCTGGGTGTGTTGGCATCGGCCTCCGTGGCGGTCCTGGATGGCGAGGGTCGCATCCGGTTCCGCGGCGCCATCGACGACGACCTCTACGAGCCGACCGTCAGCTACGTGCATGCGGCGGTCGATGCGATCCTTGCCGGCGAGCCCGTCACGCCTACGACCGCGAAGACCTACGGCTGCCGCTTCCCGCTCGATCTCGACTGACGCTTGGCGCTGTGGAAGCCGTAGGGGCAGCCGGAGCGACGGCGAAGCCGGAGGGGTTGTGACCCTTGTTGGAACGCAACGGTCAGGGCTCTGCGGCCATCTCTGGCTGGACTGAGCCGCGACTCCGTTCGCAGTTGGTTGCGCTGTGGCAGAGTTCAGCTTGGCCTGACTCAGCGAGAAGCGGCCTCTAGCGTCGGTGCGTCTCCGAGGGCATGGAAGGACTGGGAGGCTGGTGGCTACCTGACTCATCGACACGGGACTCCGGACGTAGGATGTTCACTACGCTATTCGGCCCGTCTGTGGGTTCAATGAGCATGCTGAGAAGGAACTGTCCCCGATACGCTGGAGCAAATCGAAGTACTAGTTGAGTGTCGACCGCGTCATCGAAGGTGATTAATTGGCTCTCGACCTGGCTCTCGAACGCCCCGGTCTCTTTGCGCACGAAGATCTTGCGATAGATGGCCGGCTCCTTGGCCATGAGCTTTCGCTCAAAGGTGAACTTCCAATCAGCGCGGTTATCCCACGCGAGACCTCCTCGACCTTCAGGCCCGAGCACCAGGCGATTCTGGCGAGGTTCAGGAAGCCCGGAGCGCCGCGGCCGAAGCGAAGGAAGTTCGCCTTCGTCGGTCTAATGACATGCGGCGAGTGCGGTCGGGCCATCACAGCCGAGAAGAAGACAAACCGACACGGAACGACCTATCGCTATTACCGCTGCACCAAACGCCGTTTGGACTACAAGTGCCGGCAACCTGTGGTGCAAGCTGCGTATCTAGAGGAGCAGATCCAGGAGTTCCTGCGCCGAATTTCAGTGCCTCAGGAGATTGCAGCGCACGTGACCGATCAGTTGCTTGAGTTTGCAGAGGAGGAGCGGGCGACAAGAGCGAGCAATCTAAAGCGAACGGAGAAGACCCGCGCCTCCATCGAGCGTCAGCTTGACGCCCTAATCAAGCTACGCGTGCGAGGCCTGAGCGGGCACAGGTTGGCCGGCTTCGGCTTTGCCTGCTCAAGATCGGCGCGCGTGTCTCCGAATCCGTTCGCCGCGTCGTGATGCACTGCCCGCGCCACTTCCCCTACGCGCGAGCCTGGGGTGTCGCGGCGGGGCGCCTGGGGAGCAAGGCCGCTTCCGGCAACCTGATCGACGCAGAACACCGTGGAGGCCTTGGGAGGGCCCCTACGTGCCAATGTGATGTGAGACACCGACCCCACCGAGATTAGTGAGATGGGATGAGAAGGCCGGTCTTCCCTGTCGCGCAGTCGCGGTACTCCGTGCTGCTGAACTGACAACGGGCTTGGCGGCCCAGGAGGAAGACCGGCATGGAGCAGCGCATCACTGAGACGATCGGCGTGGACCTGGGGGACCAGTACTCGGCGTACTGCGTAATCGACCAGGCAACGGGCGAGCAGGTGTCCGAGGGGCGAGTTCGCACCACGCCTGGCGGGTTCGAGAAGTTCTTCTCGCAGCGAGCGAGTTCTCGCGTGGTTCTGGAGGCGGGAACGCACTCGCCTTGGGCGAGCCGGATCGTGGCTTCCTCCTGCGCGGAAATTCTCGTGGCGAACCCGCGGCAGTTGGGCTTCATCTTCAAGAACGCCCGCAAGTCGGACCGATTGGACGCGCAGCTCCTGGCGCGTGTCGGACGCATGGACCCGACGCTGCTTTCGCCGATCCGACACCGGGGCGTGAAGGCGCAGCAGGACCTGGCTGTGATCCGGGCGCGGGAGACGTTGGTGTCTGCGCGCACGAAGCTGGTGAACAGCTTGCGAGGGCTGGTGAAGAGCATCGGCGGCCGGCTTCCCAAGCAGGCAGCCAAGTCGATCGGCGTGCGCACGCGCTCTCGGGTTCCCGAGGAGCTCCAGGAGGCGCTGCAGCCGATGCTTCTGGCGATCGAGGCCCTGAGCGACGAGATCAAGACGTATGACCGGCGCGTGGATGAGTTGGCTGCACAGGACTACCCGGAGGCAGGTGTCCTCACGCAGGTTGCGGGCGTGGGCAACCTGACGGCGCTTGCGTTCATCCTGACGCTCGAGGACTGGGCGCACTTTCCCACCAGCCGGGACGTGGGTGCTTTCCTTGGGCTGGTGCCCAAGCGCGACCAGTCGGGAGCGACGGACAAGGCCTTGAGGATCTCGAAAGCGGGAAATCGCCTGGTGCGAACGCTGCTTGTGCAGTGCGCCCATCACGTACTTGGCCGCAACGGCCCGCCCAGCGACGTACGTCGTTACGGGGAGCGCATTGCCGCGCGCGGCGGGAAGATCGCCAAGCGCAAGGCCGTCGTGGCGGTGGCCCGCAAGCTGGCCGTCCTGCTGCACGCGCTGTGGCGCAGCGGAGAGAAGTACGTGGCCGAACGAAGCAGCGCGGCTGCGTAGGCGCGGCCCGACCCCAATCGCCTCGGCGTAGCCAGGCATCCAGTCTCCACGCTCCATCCCGAGTCCGGGCGACTGCGGCTCAAACCGCCAGACGCGTCAAGACGTCGCTAGTGAGATTGCAGCGCCCTGGCTCACTCGGACCCCAACGTGCACCGGGCCTCAGATGCAGGCCCACCAAGAGTGCGTATACAAGCATGGGCGAGAGCGTGCCCTGGAACCGGAACTGCCGAGAACGACCGCTTGACGGCACCGGCCTTCTCATACAAGGGCGGTAAGGTGATCTCTATGACGAACGAGAAGCAAGACGCCCCCCGGCCCGCAGGGCCTGAGCGGAGCGAAGGCCCTGCGGGCCGGGGCCGCCGACCGGACCCCGAGGTGCTGGCCAAGAGCAAGCGCCGGCAGTTCACGGCCGAGTACAAGTTGAAG
>JAJDEN010000065.1 GCA_029259775.1 Planctomycetota bacterium
GCCAAATTGGTTTTTGACCGGCCCGACTTAAAGACACTCGACATCGGTTCCGGCTGGGGCGGTATGGCTCTCTATCTGGCACAGACCACCGGAGCGCGGGTGACGGGACTGACGCTTTCGACCGAGCAGCACAGGTTCAGCACGCGTCGCGCCAAAGAGTCGAACCTAAGCGACCGGGTCAACTTCGAGCTTCAGGACTATCGCCAGAATACCGGATGCTATGACCGCATCGTTTCCGTCGGCATGTTCGAGCACGTCGGCAGCGCCCACTACCGGCAATTCTTTCGCAAGGTACGAGAACTGCTCGCCGACGACGGAGTCATGGTCCTGCATTCGATCGGTCGCTGTGCGCCGCCGGGAACCACCAACACCTGGATCCGCAAGTACATCTTCCCCGGCGGCTACACGCCCGCGCTATCCGAGGTGTTGCCGGCTGTGCAGGACAACCTGCTCTGGCCCACGGATATCGAGCTCCTCCGGCTGCACTACGCCGAGACGCTCAAGCATTGGTATCAGCGCTTCATGGCCAACCGCGAGAAGGTCGCCGCCCTCTTGGATGAGCGATTTTGCCGGATGTGGGAATTCTACCTGATCGTCTGCGAACACGCGTTTCGCACGGGCGCGCACATGGTCTTCCAGATGCAGCTGGCCCACAAGCGTGACGCGGCACCGCTGACCCGCGACTACATCGCGGCCGCCGAAGCACGGTATCGCCTGCAGGACGCGCCCGCGGACGAGGCGCAACCCCCTTCCGCTACGCGGGAAGGTCGCGCTCAGTGAACCAGATCTGCGGCTCGCCGGAGACGCCGGCGGCCTGCATGACGGCCGCGAGCTGCGGCGCGTCCACGAAGGCCTGGGCCGCCTCCAGCGTGTCGAAGTCGTGCCAGACCGTGACCTCGCTCGCGTCCGTCGCCCCGCGGAAGAACGCCGCGGCCCGCACGCCCAACCCCTGACGCGCGGCGTCAAACTCGTCGTAGTGCGACTTCCATGTGGCAAAGTCAGCAACGCTGTGTCGAACGAACATGCGGATCATCGGATCGCCTCCCCCATCGCCATTGAACGAGATTGCGTAGACAGGATACGGGAGACCGGAGTTCCAAACCGGCCGCTCGTACTCAGCCGCTGCGCCAGGTTCGGCCCGCTCAACAGGCCGGGCACTCGATCGGCGGGCAGGATCCGCCGTCGCCCGGAAGCCGGTGCGGACGACGTGTGAGCGGCAAGGCGTCGGCTTGGCTTGCCCACGATCGGTGGCTCGCCCGCGCAACAGGTGACTTGGTTTCCACGTGGGCGATTCCGCTCGCTGTCTTGGTATCCGCGTAATCACGGCCGAGGGCCGCCCTCTGGTCGACGCGTCGATTCGGACCGCCCGGCGCACGTGCGAAACGGTTAGAAGACGACGGGGCAGGCACCTGACGAGCGAGCCGCGCACGCGGAGGCTCATGAGGTACGTCACCGTGCACGACGAAGCCAACGCCCAGTTCGCGCCCAAGAACCGACTCCCATGGATGCGCGTGCTCCTTGCATGCACCCTTCTGTCCTTCGTGGCCGCGTGTGGAGGCGGAGGCGGTGGTGGCGGCGGCGGAGATGGTGGCGGCGACATAGCCCTCGACTTCGGCGTCACCTTCGAGCGTGGGCCGATCCCCTTCGCGGTGAAGGCCACGCTCGAACTCACGCGCGCGGAACCCGTCGCCGCTGGTCCAGAACGGCGTCGACTGGTTCCACATGAACTCGGCGATCTACGACGCGTCGGACGACAGCATCATCTCGTCCAGCCGTGAGAACTTCATCGTCAAGACGGACTACGCGGCGGGTGACATCACGTGGATTCTCGGGAACCCGGGCAAGCTCTGGTACACGGGCTTCCCGCTCAGCCTGCAGCCGCTGGCCCTGACCGTGACCGGCGACGCGCCCATTGGCCAGCACTCGCTCAGCGTGAGCCCGGACGGCACGCTGCTCACGTGCTTCAACAATGGGCTCGGCAACATGAACCTTCCGGACGTCGGCGACAGTCGGATGTCGAGCCACGTCTCGGTCTACCGGATCGACGCCGTGGCAGGCACAGCGACGGAGATCCTCTCGCTCGACGGCGCGTTGGGCATCTACGCCCCGATCTGTTCCAGCGGCTACCGCACGAGGACCGGGAACATGCTGACGGTCTTCTCGTCGCCGCCGGACAACGGCCCCCCGGAGATCGACGTCTTCAACGACCTCAACGAGGCCCTCTTCTCCGCCAAGGCCCTGGACCCCGGCTGCAGCGCAGGTTGCGCCGCGCGCGAGTTCGATCTCGCCAACCTGCTGATCGACTAGCGGCGCGGAATCGCGCTCGGTAGGCCCAAGGTCGGGCGTCGCGTCCGCCAGCACGGAGGAGCGCCTGCTTGGTATCTTTTGGCGATGTCCTCGCGACCCCTGCCCAACCCTGTCGCGCCCGTCTTGCACGCGACTCTCCTCCTCTCGGTCCTCGTCCTGGCAGGCGGGTGCGGCGACAAGCCGGACGGGACGACAGACCATCCGTTGACCCGGCTTCTTGCCTGCGTGCCTGCGCCCTCGCAGGAGAAGGACCTAGAGCAGTTGGGGCACCTCACGTACGTCGATGTGCGCCGCAGCGAAGCCGTGAGCGGCATCACGAAGCCGCTCACATGGGCCGCGTTCAGCGCCCTCGACCGGGCGGGGCGCGAGGCGTGGAACAAGGCCATCGATCGGCTACGGGTCTCCGAGCCATCGTACTTCTCCGAGTCCCTTCGAGATGCGGAGCAGATGCCGTCGACGGTTGGCTTCGACTTCTTCGACGTCGACCAGATCCTGAGCTACGGCTCGGCGGGGAGCGGGGCCCAACTCCTAGCGGGGAGCTTCTCGCGCGATGCGATCATCGCGGCCTTCAAGGCGCGAGGCTATCGCGCCTCCGCGGCGGCAGACCGGGCGGCCCTACTCTTTCGACACGCGGATGAGCGCGACGATCAAACGAGTAACTTCGACTTCGACGAGACATCCGCAAACCCATTCGGCGGTCGTTCCGGCCGGCGCCATCCGGTGGCCCTGCTGACGCCCCGCCTCCTCGTGAGCTCGCCGGGGGAAGCCACCACACGAGCACTGATCCTCACGCATGCACGCCGAACGCCGTCTCTGCTCTCGGTGAGGGCGTATCGCGCGACGACGGACGCCCTGCTTCGCTCATCCGTTGCGCCGGCGCAGCTTGTGCAGGCAATCTACCTGCGGCCCGAATCCCTGCCTGCGGCGGTGGAAGTCGTGGTGAACATCATGTACGAGCCTTGGGCGAATCCGAACGTCATCAAGGAGAAGCGGGCCGAGTTGTCGGATGACCTGCCGCTGCCCCCCTACCGATTGGCCGCCATGGCGGACGGACAAGACAATGGCGAGCAGATCACGTTGGTCTCGGTCGCCTACGACTCCGCTGCGCAAGCTGATCTCGCTAGACCCACCATCGAGCGCCGCCTGGATCGCTTCCGCGACGTCTTCCGCGAAGGTGGGGAGACAGCCCTGTCGGAGGTGGGCGGGCGGCGCGGCCAGAGCGTCATCCACCACGCCAACGGCATGGCTGTGTTGGTCGTTCCGGTCCGCTATCCCGCATCTCCCAAGGTCGGCGCGGGCCGCCTCTACTTGCGCTGGCTTGGGGCGATCGACCAGTCCACCTTCCTGCCTCTAGTACCAAGCGAAGGGAAGTGAGGCGTCCGCCGAGGCCGAGTGCGCGACCTGCGAGGAGCGCGGGGCGGCGGCCTGACGCCGCCGCCCCCCCTACTTGCTCTTGGAGCGTTTCTTGCGCTTCTTGCGCTTGTTCCGCAGCTTGCGCCGCTTGCGCTTCTTCTGGCGCTTGCGTTCACGCTCGGCCTTCTCGGCCTGCTTGCGCGCAAGGTCCTCGGTCGTGAGGACCTCGCGCGCACGGTAGCCGTCGCACTCCACGACGGGGTGGCAGAACGTCGTGAACTTCCACGGTGTGACCTTCGGGCTATGGCACCTGACCTGCCAGAACCACGCAGGCCCGGCATCCTGCCAGGTCTCCTTGGCGAGCAGCCAAGGCTGGAGCTTCTGAACGATCATGTGGCCGTGCCGGCACGTTGCGCAGAGGTACGGCGGGTCAGGCAGGACGGGACGCTGGCGCTCGGAAGCGCGTTGCTTGGATTCGGACATGGCACACCTCTTCCGGGGTGAATCGAGAGGGAATCGACACGCTGCGCGCCGGCTGCGAGGCAGTCCGCGCACGTCTGCACACCCGCGTCAAGCGGGCGACAGTCGGGGATTCCGGAAGAGGGGAGGGAGCGGGAGCACGGGTGTCATCCTGCGTGGTCGCGGATCACCGACGGGACGGCCCGGGGGGACGCCGCGAAGGCGTGTACGACGAACGACGGACCTCACCAATGAGGACCGAGGCGGATTGGACGCGCACCCTCCGGTGCGGGTTCCGCGCAAATGGGAACGATCACTCGCAAGCCGGCCTCACGTCATCGTGCCCGCAGCGGCCCGCTCACGCCTGGGTCGCGGGCTCCGGCTTGTCGTCACGCGCGGGCGGCTTGAGCGCGGCCAGACCAACCGCGAGCAGCACGAGGTTGCGCAGAAGCATGCTCCAGCGTCCTTCCAGAAGCTGCTCCTGCACGCCGAAGCACGCGCAAGCAACGGCCTCGCCCGCGAACGCCATGAGCAATGCCCACACGACGAACACGATCATGAGCAACACGCCGGCTTGAACGGGAACGACGCTCCGTCGAGCCAGAAGGATCCAAGCGCCGAGGCCGCACTCCACGACGAGGAGCAGGCCGGCGAGCGTGCGCGCCACGCCCTCTTGCGCATGGAGTACGGTCGCCAGATAGGCGGCTGTCTCCTCGAAGTGCAGCGCCTTCATGGCACCGGCGTAGAGGAAGACGGCCCCGAAGGCCAGGACGAATACGAGCCGCACGTCGGATCAGTCGCGGTTCAACTCGGCGATCATCGCAACCCGGCGCTCCTCGAGGCCACGTAGCTGCTCGGCGAGGCTGCGGACATCGACGTCATCCGACGAGCGAACGACGTAGGTCTTGCCCTTGCGGACCTCGATGGCCACGACATCCCTGGCGTATCGGGTCGAGCGCTCCATGCCGTCGATCACGGCCTGGGTACGCCTGGCAAGCAAGCCGAGCAACCGGCTCTCCTCGCCAAAGAGCGACCACGCCTTCTCCAGGTACTCAGCCTTCTCCTCGGGCGTCAGCTTCGCCTTGGCCAGCCGAATGACGTGCGGCACCCAGGACGTGGGCGACGTGCGCCCGGGCTGGGGCTGCAGGCCCGAGCGATGAAACGCGTTGCCGTAGTAGTCGAACAGCTGGATGCGGCTCGCGTACTTCGACCGGTCTCCGAAGATCCGATGCTTGTCGTTGATGCCGGCGGCGCGGACGAGATCGGCCGGGTAGAGCTCACGCACATCAGGCGCATCCGGCGGGGTCTCAGGCAGCTCGTCGGTCCGTACGAAGACGACCTTGGGGCTGCCCTTGGCCGCGTCGTCCTTCTTGTTGGATGTGGTCGTACGGGTCTCTGCGGGTGCCGGCGCCCCTGCCGCAGGGACGAGCCCCTTGGCCGACAGCGCCGGGCCCTCCGCCTCCGGATGACCTGGCAGGCCAAGGCGCTTCACGATGTCCGATCCCGTGGCGTCCGCCCGCTCATCTGCCACGACGAGCGTCGTCGTGAGCGCTCCGATGACGGCGCCACCCACCACCAGACATGTCGCGGCCAAGTACTTCTTCGCTTCCATGGTGTCCCCCAGGGTGAGCGCTCCGGCGACGCCAACGTAGCAAGCGCCGCCGGAGGCTCAGAGCGGCTACGGGCAGTCGCAGTACGTATTCGTGCCGTTCGGTGTGCCGTCCGGGAGCGTCGTGGGCTCGACGACCGTCTTGCACTGCGGCTTGTTGGGACACGGCGACTGGCTCTCGCACGCCGCGTTCTCGGTCTTGGTGCCGTCCGCGGCGAGGATCATCGCCTTCAGGCACTCGGGAACCGCATTCACCGGCGTGTTCGGGAGTACGCAGGCGCAGAAGATCGTCTTCGGGAAGCCGATCCCCCCACCCGGCGCGGGCGGCCCCGTGGTGATCTTCGAGCACGTGCCAGTTCCCCAGCACGGCAGACCGTTGATGCAGTTGATGTTCTGCACGTTGCCGGCGGTGTCCTTGACAAGCTTGCCCGTGCAGCCGCCTCCGCCATCCGCGGCCAGAGCGAAGTGCGCGAAGCCCAGCACAGACACCAACACGACGAACTGGGCAAGCAGGATGAATCTCAGCGTAGAACGCTTCATGGTTTCCCCTTTCTGTGACTGTCGAGCTCACACCCTCCACACGAGGGACACCCGACAACGAACAGCCTAGGGGCTGGCTCCGGTTCGCATCACCTGGCCAGTCTCGCGCCATTGAGATTGCGCTGAGGACAGAAACAGATCCGTCGCCCCCAAGGCGCTTGGTTGCAAGCACTTGCGACCGTCCAATACGCCCGCGTGCGATTCTTGCGTCCGGGGGCTTCAGGAGATGGGCTAGGTACGTCGACAAGGGAGTAGGAGGTCCCCCATCACACGTACCAGCCCCCAGCGTGTCCTCGCCACCTGTCTTCTGGCCCTCGCGGCTCTCGCCATCGGAGGCTGCGGCCTGGCCGAGTCGATCGCCGAGAAGTTCGTCGACGACGAGGAAGTGACCGTCGAGGCGCGTCCGGACCGCAGCGGTACGCTCCTGCGCACCAGCGGTGGCACGGACAGCGACGTCCGGCCGGACACCTACTTCGCCGGCGATCGCCTGACCGGCCAGCACGCGGTCTGCGTCCTCGGCTTTCCGCTCGGCGAAGGGACCCAGCTCCCCTCGAACACGGAGATCGACAGCGTAACGCTGCACGTCTACGTCGGGGTGAGCGGCGGCGACCCGTCGGAGATGGCACCGCTCGTGCTGTCCCACCTTCCGGGCCACCCGGACGCGATCCTCACGCCGGGTCTGGTGCCGCACCCCCCGGGCGACGACATCGGCAACCTGGACGACGTCACGAACCCCGGCTGGCGGACGTTCGACGTAACGGCGGCCTTCCTCCAGGACTTCAACGCGGGACGCACGATCTCGGCGTTCGCCCTGCGACTCGCCAACCCCAACGACGGGGATCTCGAGGACGACGTCCTCTCGCTGCACGACGGCTCCGAGACGGGCCGCGCGCGCATCGTCGTACGCCTCTCGCTCGACCTCTAGAGGCCAAGCGTACGGAGATCGTCCTTCGACGTGACGTCTCCGCGTGGCCTCGCGACGTCGCGTGGCGTGAGCCCGCTCCCTACACGTGGAACGACCTGCGGGCGCCGATCAGGATTGCCCGGCTGCACGAGCGCGGGCGGCCTGGTCGAGCAGACGGCGCACGTGCCTCGCGAGTTGATCTGTCGCGTAGGGCTTCGGGAGGAGTCCGGTCAGCGGGCGCGCAAGCGCAGGTGCCAGCGTCTTCTGGTCGGCGTAGCCCGACGTGAACAGGATGGGGAGCTCCGGCTGCTCCTGCGCCAGGCCGTCGGCCAACTCCACCCCGCCCAGCCGCGGCATGATGACATCCGTGACGAGGAGATCGAACGGCTCGGCGCGGCGCGCCGCCAGGACGCTCAGGGCCTCCTCGCCATCCGTCGCCCGCACGACCTCGTAGCCGCGATCGCGAAGCACCTGGTAGGCCAGCTCGCGCACACCGGGATCGTCCTCGACAAGCAGGATCCGCTCGGTGCCTGAAGGTCCGGCCTGGGCCACCGTCGGAGCGTCGGCGGGCAGCACGTGCTTCGGGGCCTCGCACGCGGGGAAGTAGGCACGGAAGATCGTTCCACCTTCGGGCCCGCCGTCGAACTCGAGCTCGCCCTGGTGCTGATGCATGATCTCGCGGCAGCTCGCCAGGCCAAGGCCCGTGCCCATGCCCTCCGGCTTGGTGGAGAAGAACGGGTCGAAGATGCGATCGCGGATCTCCTCGGGGATGCCCACGCCTGTGTCCTCGATCTGGAGCACGGCGAAGTCGCGCTCGTTGCCCTCGTCATCCTTGCGGACGGCGCGGCCTGTCGCGATCGTCAGCTCGCCTCCGGACGGCATGGCGTCCCGCGCGTTGACCGCAAGGTTCGCGGCCAACTGCTCGAACTGCCCGGGGTCGAGTTCGGCCCAGCAGGCGCTCTCGTCGAGGCGCTTGGTCACGCGCACGTCCTCTCCGACGAGAGGCGGAAGCAACTTCGTGACCTGCTCCACCAGCGTGTTGATGTCGCGCCGCACGGGCGCCCTTCCCTGGCCTCGGCTGAACGACAGGATGCGCCGCACCAGCCCCGCCGCCTGCAGCCCCGCATGGCGTACGCGCGCGAGGTACTCCCGGATCTCGCTGTCTTCCTCGACGCTCGCCTCGAGCAACTGCCCGTAGCCGTTGATCACGGTGAGCGCGTTGTTGAAGTCATGCGCAATGCCTGCGGCCAGACGGCCCACGGCCTCGAGCTTCTGCGCTTCCAGGAACTGGGCCGTCAATGCCTTCTCGTGCGTCAGGTTGCGCACGTAGATGGTGTGCCGCTCGGGCCCCTCGCCCCGGATGCGCGTCGTGGTGCACTCGAGAGGCAAGGCACTGCCGTCCGAGCGCAGCGCCTGCAGCTCGGTGCGGGGCGGAAGCAGGTCCGACTCCTCGTCGTCCCGCGCGGCCTCGAGAGCTTCGCGGAACGTGTCGCCCGACTTGGGGGCGAGCAGGACCGTGGCGAAGTCGGCGCCCACCAGGGCGCCCTCCTCGGTACGGAAGGTCCCCAAGGCCGCGGGGCCCACACGCAGGATGGTGCCCGCATCGTCGAGGGTGAAGATGCCGTCCTGCGTGGCGTCGAGCGCCGCTGTGAGGCTTGCGGCGGTCTGGCGCAGGGCATCGAGTACGCGGTCGCGCTGCCTGCGTCGACGCTGCAGCCCGGCCACCATGCGCTCCAAGGCGTCCGCCAGCTCCCCGATCTCGCCGCGGCGCGTCACCGGCTTGCCCGGCTCGCGCAGTTCGCCGGCTTCCACCAGTCGGAACTCCTCGATCATCCGTCGCACGGGGCGCACGAGGAACATGCTGCTGCTGATCCACACGAGGAAGACGGTGAGCAGCAGCGCGAGGCCGACCAGGATCAGACCTGTGCGCAGTTCTTCGTCGGCGGCCCGCGTCACGGAGGCCAGCGGCACCGTGGCGCTGACGAGGAGGCCCGGCTCGCCGGTGCCTGCACCGAGGCGGCGAACGAAGTGGTACTTGTCGCCGTCCTTCTCCTTGAGGCGCAGGTCGGCATGCTGGTTGCCCTCGAGGGCGTTCATGGCTTGCGGCAACCAGGTGACGGTGCGGCCCACCCAGCGGGATCCGTCTTCGTTGCGCGCGAGCACCGTGCCCCTGCGATCGAAAAGGGCCACCACCGTGCCGGGAGGAAGGGACTGGCTGGCGGCAACATCGACGAGTGCGGTGAGATCGATGATCGCGTAGAGCACGCCCTGCGGCTTGCCGTCATCGTCGCGCACGGGATGCGCGAAGGTCACGACGGCTTCCCCCGTGACCTTGCCGAGCTGGTACTCACCGACCCAGAAGGTGTTGCGCTTCATGGCCTCTTGGAAGTACGGCCGGTCACCAAGCTGGATCTCGGCGTTGCCCCCTGCATCCTCGATCGCGGCGCAGATGCGTTTCCCGGTGGCGTCCACGAGGCCGAGGTTGCTGAAGCTCGGATTGGACTCGAGCGCTTCGACGAGCGTCGGCTTGCACAACGCCGCCTGGAACTGGCGCACCTGGGGCAGGTTGGAGATCGTCTTGAGTAGGACGGCCGCGGACGTGACGGTCTTGTCGAACTCGCGTGCGGCGGTCCGGGCGAGGTCGCGCCCGCCGGTCTTGGCCTGCTGTACGGCCGCCTCACGACGGCTCTCGGTCTGGGTGTAGATGAGGCCCGCTGCCGGAAGCAGCGCGAGCGCCACGAGACACAGAACGGTCGAACGCAGACTGCCGAAGGGCAACCGCATGGAGCGTTCCTGCGAAGCGGGTGTCCCCTCTTGGGGCTCCGCCTCCGGGGGCGTCGGGGTGTTCACTACATCACCAAGCCTCAGCGTACGGGGTGGCACACAGCGCGCTGCCGGGCGTCTCACATTGAGCCGTCCAGAACGCCTGCCCCAGCAACCATACCGGATTCGCGTGACCGGATGCAGCCCGCGACCACGTCGCACGGGCACGAAGTCGGAGCTCGAGGTCCCCGCCCACCGGTTGATACGCCTCAGAACCTGAACCTGGCCATGTCCCACGCAGCGCTTCGCGTGGGCCTGTTGACGCGAACGTGCCGCGCCCGCTACGCTGCTCCGCAGCCACGTCATGCCCGATCTCCAAGCCAGGGCCGCGTTCCTCTCGGTGCTCCTCGCGCTGGCGACGATTGGCTGCGGGGGTGGCGGCAGCAGCACGACGGGCGGCCCCCCGGGAAGCGGGCCGCAGTTGCTCTTCCTCGAACCTTTCATCTCGTTCCCTGGATCCGTTTGGACGACACAGGGCGTCTTGCCGCTTCTCGACCAGGCCGTGGGTAGTCCGTCGCCGTCCTTGGCTGCATCCGGAGGGGGCGCAACCACCGTTTCTGCGTTCAGCACGACGGGCGGTCTGGACATCTACATACGACTGCGTATGCCGCCCGACCCCTCCTGCTCCCCCACCCTGCAGATCGGATGGGAGGCGACCATCACGATCCCGAACGACACGGGGGGCCGAGCCGGCAATCTGCAAGTGACGCGTCTCACGTGCCCGAGTGGCAACGCGACGCGCATCGACTACAGCCGCGCCGGTGCGCCGGGCACCGTGATGGAGAACCTGGGGCAAGGCTCGGCCACCGGCCAGTTCTGGGAGTTCCAATTCCGGATCTTCCCGAACGGCGACACGCAGTGGCTGCGCGACGGCGCGATCCAGGCCTCCAGCGTCTCGCCCATCGCGCAGACCAACGTGCGCGTGCAGATCTTCGGCGGCGACAAGATCACGACGCACTTCGACGAGATTCGCATCTTCGATATGTAGGCCGAGGACCCTGCCCCCGCCGAGCGACCGCCCCTTGCTACGGCTGCGTGTCTCAGAGTGTCCGACTCGTGCTGCGGCTCCGTACTCCGAGAGTCCCGCGCCCTTGACCCGCAAGGAGCGACCTGACTACGATCTAGCCCACCTACCGCATCTTGCTCGGAAGCGTCCTGCGGACGCGGGCCCCTTCCGGAGGGGGCTCCTGCAATGCCGATCACACGTGTTGTGCTCTTAGTGTCAGCTCTTCTGCTTCCGCTTGCATGCGGCGGCGGAGGGGGGACGGGCGGTGCCGTGGGTCTGGCGTTGCCGGTATCCGCCGCGAATCCGTTCTCGACGCTGATCCTCGGATCTCTTGGTCTGGCGTCCGATCAGGACGTGACCGTTCGGTTCGTGAACGACGACGGCTACTGGGTCGAAGTGGCCGCGGCGTCTGCGGAACCCATCGAAGTAGGCGTGCCCGTCTACATCGACCCCGCGACCGGATCCTTCTCGGGAGGCACGGTGCAACTCGAGGTTCTCACCGGCTCGGGCCCGGCAGAGCCGGTGCCCGGCGACCTCTTCATTCACAATCTCGGCGCGGCCGACAATGGCCCCAACGGCACGCTGGCGCTGGCCTTCATGCGGGGCACACGCGACCTGCAAGACTCTGCCGAAGCGACGCTCGGGGATGTCGAGGCCGACGCTACCGTCAACCTGCCTGTCGAGCCTGGCATGCGGTCGATGCTGCTGGACAACGCCGCCAACCTGGGAACATGGGACGCCCTCGTCGGCGAGATCATGTCTGGCATGCAGCCGTATGTTCCATTCGGCATCCTCGACCCGGGCGGATCGGCGATCCCGCTTGGCGTGGACATCGAGAACCTCGGGGTGGCCGACGACTTCGTCGCCGGTTTCCTCGACCAACTCCAGGTGGCCGCAGCGCTACACCAGCCGCAGACGCCGGCCATTGCGAAGTTCGCCCTCATCGATCGCCTCGACCTGGCGCGGAACTTCACGTCGCTCTTCGACGACATCTCTGCGGAGTCGATCGAGTTCTCCAAGAAGATCGGCAAGGGGCTTGCGATCGCCACGGCCGTGGGCGCCGGCGCAGCGCTGCTGCTCGGCTCTGTCCCCCTGGCGACGGCGATCAGCGTCGTCGGTGCCGTGGGCTGGATGGTGACGACGTTCGCTCCCGCAGCAATCGGAGCCTTTCTCAAGCTCGGAGGGCGCGCGGCACTCGACGAGCCCGGTTCATGGACGGACGTGATGCCTGAGCTGAAGCATGTGGCTGGCAGCATGCTCGGCGCGGTGACGGGGCAGTTCGCAGACATTGGCATCAGTCGGGTCGCGGGTGGAGGTTCCGCCGCTGCGTTTGGCGTCTTCGACGCCGTGTACGAGTGGACGGGCAAGGTCGGCGAGTTCGTGGTGGACAGCGTGGACCTCGTCGTCGCGCCGCCGCCGCCCCCGCCCCCGCCCGCGGTCGATGAGACCTTCCGCGGCAACTTCAGCGGCTCCGGCCAGTTCGGCATCTCCCCCTGTACGTTCAACCTCAGCATGGCCGGGACGATCACCATCTTCATCCCCGCGGCGGGAGGCGGCACGGTCGCCGTCGGCGGCGGCACATGGAACTCCGTGCCGCTCCAGGGGCAGGTGGGCGACACCATGTGCAACCCCAGCAACGGACCGGTGGGCGCCGCCGGGTCTGTACCGGGTGGGCCCACGAACCCGAACTTCACGGCGACGGGGGCACCGACCGTCAGCTTCGTCGGCTCGCGCAACGGAAACACGATCACGGGCACGGCGACGTTCACGTTCCCCGGCGCCACGGGTTCAATCGTCCGCAACGTCACACTCACCAAGCAGTAGCCGAATGCGGAAGAGGGCCAGCGTTCTCATCCCACCTCGGCACTCGGGGGCCTCAAGCCCGGCCTTGCACCCGGTGTTGCGGCATCCTCTCCCTGACTCCCGAGCGGGTGCCAGAGTACCGAGCCTGGAAACTTCCATCGGGATTGCATGAGGTGCGCGACGACGAATCGCGAAGGAAGCTACCGCACTCCGTATCCCGGTATCCCGCGGTACCGCATTCGGTTTCCCGTAGGCAGCGAGGCGGGACCGTAGCCGTGGAACCGTATCCGAGAACGGTCACTTCTTCACGTTGGCGCAGAGGTTCATCAGGACGAAGGTCGCCGCTCCATCGAGAGGCTCGATGTAGTTCTCGACCGTCACCTTGTAGGTCCGACGGAGCTGTTTGGAGCGGCACCAGTAGATGTGGAAGCTACGCCACTTGTCGTCATGCACGAGACCGACCAACTCGGATCGATAGACGTCGGTCAAGCTCTTGTGCAGCTTGGACTTCTTGGGCTTCTTCTGACTCAGGATCTCAGAGACACCGCAACTTCTGGCGTTGGTCGAGTACAGGCCGTGTGCGAGCGCCTTCGCGTTCTCGGTCGAGATTCGGGGACCCCCGTCACCCTGCACCGTGCTCTTCCACTTGTAGACGTTGACTTGGATCGCGCGAATGATCTCGCCGTGCCTGTTCTTCTGGTTGAGCCACAGGTCGGCGCCCCCCTTGCTGCCCGCCTTGCGCTCCCAGCGCGGCGAAGCCGGGACGTCGACCACGAGCGTGTTCTCTCGGCTCACGATGCGCTGCGTCTTGAAGGCCGCTCCCTTGACCTTCAGCCGCTTCGCATGGTTGAGCGAGGCCAGCTCCTCCCGAACGGCGGCGAGTTCGTCATCCGCGTCCTTCTCGTACGGCGCCAGCAGCGCTACGCCCCCCGCAATCTCGCGTTTGGCGGCACCCAGCGCCCTGCGATGGATGAGCGCCTCGGCGCGCTGGACATGCCCGTGCGCTAGCGCCACGGCCTTCCGCTGGGCATCGCTCTCCTTCGCCCAGGTCTCGGCCAACACCGTGCGAGCCCGGGCGAGGAGGGCTTGCTCATCGGCTGCTTGGCAGGCGGCCGCGGCCGCAATCCACCCCGCGGCGATTGTGCTGTCCTCACGGTTGCGGTGGCCAAGAAGGATATCGGCAGCCTCGACCCACTCGGGCTGAGCCTTCTTGTCGCCCTGGAGCAGGCGACTACGAGCGCGGGTCGCCGCGAAGTACGCCCAGGCCTCCCGCGCCGTCCTATCTACAGGACGGGCGTCACGCACCTTGGCCGTGCGCTCGACGAGCAGGTCGAAGAGTTGCGTCGCTGCTTTCGCGTCGTGCCGAACGGTGCGGTAGACATATTGGTGCAGCGTCTTGGCGGTCCGGAGGAGGAGGGCGGGCTCGCTCGCCATGCCCTCAAGCGCGCCATCCTTCAGCACCTTGATCACCTCCGGGATGTCCCCCCGGAAGAGCTGCGCGCGGATCTGGTTGTCCCACGTGTCCGACGCAACGGCGGGCGCACCAGCAACAAGTGCCAACACGACGACAATGCTCGCGGACATGCAGCGCATGGGTTCCTCCCTCATCAGCGGATGCGCACGGTACCGCCAGCCGAAGCTCGCTGGAAGGGGCAGAGAAGGCCTGGCTGCACAAGGACGGAGTACCGGGAGCACCAGGAGTACCGAGCCCGGCAGTTTCCTTGAGCGGCCGAGCGGCTAGCGCGCCATGAGCGCCGGTCGCCACTTGGCCGTCATCTCCTTCATGCGCCGGACCTGCCCGAGCGTGAACTCGTCCATGGCGTCGTCCTGGACGTAGTCCATGTAGTTGCGCAGGTGGTCTTCCAGATCGGGGCGGTCGTGCTTGCACGAGTTGCGCCGTTGTCCGGGCTGGCTGAAGCACTCGCCAGGCTGGCTCTGCGGCGGCGTGTCGGCGACCTCGTCGCCGTGGCCATCGCACCCACTCGTCCCCGCGTCGTCCCAGGGATGGAAGATGTGCCACAGCCCAAGCCAGTGTCCGACCTCGTGGACGGCGGTCCGTCCCAGATCGTATCCCTCGTAGCCCCCACCGGGCAGCGAACGATGGTGGACGACGACGCCGTCCATCGTGGGCTCCTTGCTCAGGTACTTCGGGAACGTGGCCCATCCCAGGTAGTCCGCAGGTGCGGCGGTGTACAGGTTCAGCACGGACGCCGGCGTGACGGCCAGGGCCAGCTTGAGCTCGCGCTCGACCCGCGTCGAGTAGCCGTCCTTGTCGAGGTTCACCAAGAACCACGAGCGCTTGTTCGAGCGCGTGGGCGCGGCGTGCCACGTGAACTCGATGCCGTGGGGCTTGAACGCATCGTTCAGCACCTGCAGCTGCTCGCGCAAGCGCTTCTCCGGGACGTTGCCGGTCGTTCCGTCGTGGAGCACGTGGAACTGCACCGGGATGCGCAGCTCGATGTCGAAGTCCTCGGCCGTCCGCGACAGGACGAACGGCTCGAGCTCGGCGCGGATGCTGTCCTGAACCTCCGGCGGTGGCGAGGGCGTCCCGCAACGCCGCGCGGGCGCCGTCCCGCCGCCGTCGTCCGCGGCGGGCCAGGCCAACCACACACCGGCGGCAAGCACCACGACGATCAAGAGACCCTGCCACGCTGCGATTCCGCGCATCCATCACTCTCCTCAAGAAGACAGGATACCCTGCGACCTCGTCGGTCTCGATCCGGCCTCGGTGCTCCGATACTCGAGAGATGACTCCGTGGTCGTCATGAGTCGCAGGCGAACGAGCCGTAGGAAAAGACCTGGTACCGCATCCCGGGGTGGCGAAGAGGTCATGCGACTGCGTACCCTCGGGCCTCGGATTGCCTACACTCTCGCCCGGGAGCCCGAATGAGCGCCAGGACCTTCATCAGCTACTCCAGCAAGGACGCGGGCTTCGCGACCGAGATTGCCAAGCAACTGCGCGCGGACGGCCACGCCATCTGGTTCGACAAGCTGGACATCGCGGCAGGCGAAGCCTGGGACCGCGAGATCGAGAAGGGACTCAAGGAGTCCGACCGGCTGATTGTCATTCTCTCGCCCGACTCCGTTGCGTCTGAGAACGTGATGGACGAGGTTTCCTACGCCATCGACGAGGGCCAGGAGCTGATCCCGCTCTACTTCCGCGAGTGCAGCATCCCGATGCGGCTGAGGCGCACGCAGTACATCGACTTCCGAAGCGATGACCGGGCCACGGCGAGCAAGCGCTTGGACGCGGTGATGAAGGGGGTGCCGACACGCAAGTTGCCGCCGCAGGCCACGCCGACACGCCGCGGCAACGCCAAGGCACGGTGGCTGCTGCTCTTGCTCCTCATCGGAGCGGCCGGCGTCGCCGGCTGGCAGCTGTTGGGCGGTGGCGGCAGCGGCGTCGAGGAGAAGCCGATCTACGCGGGGCCGTATCTGGGGTTCGCGCACGCGGGGAAGGGCTACCTCGAGCGCCCGCCGAGTCCGTACTACACAGGCATGCCCACGACCTGGGTCGCGGTTGATGCGCCCAGCCTCGGAGACCGGTTCGCGCGCGAGGGCGACGGGACGCCGGTCCTCCTCGAGAGCGGAGGCGCGAAAGCGATGAAACTGCGATGGACCGAGACGCCGAAGGCGATCCTCGAGAAGTTCGTGCAGGGCGCCTGGACGCAGCTCAAGGACGCGCCGGTGTCGCTTCGCGGGTACGCCGGCATCTTCCCCCTTCGCTGGTCACGCGCCACGGGCAAGGGGACGGAGCGCTTCCACCCCGTGGCCGACGGCACCTGGCTCGGCGACGGCGTCCGCTGGGTGGAGGAGGACCGGTCGGAACGCTACGTCGTGCTGCGTCCGAAGGACACGAGCTCGAATCTGCGGTACCGACTGCCGCTCGATGGCTCGACCATGGTCGAGCAGCAGGGTTTGAAGGGCTGGGGACCGAGTTGGAACTCGGTCCTCGAGGTCACGAGCGTGGCCGTCTTCTCACGTGCGGAGGCCGTGTTCCATCCCAACGCTGCGGTAGAGGATCCGCCCCTCGGCGCGTCCCTGCGGGTCGCCTTCATCAACACCATCGACCGCCGTATCGGGCTGTTCAACAAGGGCGAGCTGAGCCGCGTCGTGCCGGCGTCAACATCGGAGTTCGTGCAGGCGGCCAGCGGCACGACCTGGGTCGTGCGTGACATGGCCACACGTCGCAAGCTCGCGATCGTACAGGCCGTCGAGTCCGGCCAAACTGTGTACATCATCGAGCTGTACCAGCCCGCGTATTGACCCGCAGCGTCCTGTATCCGATGACTGCGGGACGGGGGAGGACCGGCCCATCCCATCTCCGTACTCCCGGTATCCCGGTACGCGCGTCCGCTGCGCGCTATAACGGAGCAGGCGCAGCCGCGGGGAGCAGATCGCGACATGGCAGCGCAGTTCCTCTTCCCGAGAAGGAGACCGAGGATGAACAGAGCCCTTTTCTCTGCCGCACTCGGAGGCTTGGTGATGTGTCTAACAGGCGGCGGCGCTTGGGCAAGAGATGTGCCCGCGCCCCCGCCCTTCGGTGAACACGCAGTCAAGAACATCGCTCACCACCGCAAGGCTCTCGAGTCGAGGTGGACGTCGTACGAACGCTCGAAGAAGGTCCTGCGCGTCAAGGAACACTTCGCATCCCCGGACTTCCGAGTCTTCGGCGCATTGGAGCCGGACGGATCCGCGGCCATTCGCATCGAAGAGGACTTCGCGTCCAGCCACGAAGCGATCCGGCGCAGGGACCACATCATGCACGCGATGCCAATGAAGCGGTGGGAGCAGGCCCTTCGCGCGACCCACAAGCTGAAGAGCAAGCTAGAGGTCACGCCGCAGGGTTGGGTTGGCAAGTCGGCCCCAGCAAGATCGTACGTCGCTGGCGAGCTCAAGGTCCTACCCGCCCTGATACTCCGACCGCCCCGCGGGCTGCGCAGCACCTTCCTATCAGATCCATCGACAACCATCGTTTCGTTCGAACGACTATCTAGAGCCAGCCTCGAGAGCCAGTGGATGCGATCGCAGATCGGGCCGGCCATCGCAAGGATCTACGTAGGAGAGAAGCGCACCCCCGGAACGGCGAGGGTGTACGCGGTCGTGGTGCTTCTTCACTCCGGGGCCTTTCTGCGGCCCAAGGCCCGCAGTGCAAAGGAACTCGCGCGTGACCTTGTCCGTAGGGCGGAAGTCGATCGTAAACGCAAAGCCAAGGAGGGTGCGCACGCAGCACGTGTCGCGACTCTGCAAGCGCGGAAGATCATGGCGAACCAGTCGAAGCAGGCGGCCGAGCTCGGCCTGCCGACAAGTTTTTCAAACTCATTGGGGATGAACTTCGTGTTTGTACCTGCGGGCGAGTTCCGCAGGCCCAAGCCGTACGACAAGTCCAAGACAGTGACCGTACACATCAAATATCCGTTCTATATGCAGACCACCGAGGTAACCAATGCTCAATTCAGGCAGTTCAAGGCCCGCCATGTCACGGGGTGGAATGCCGCTGTCTATGGAAAGACGTGGCGGGGCGTTCGGCTAAACCGCGACTCGCAACCCGCCGGAAGCATCACGTTCGACGAGGCGAAGAGCTTCGCCGCTTGGGTGTCGCGCAAGGTCGGCCTCAAGAGCATGTACCGCGTTCCCACAGAAGATCAGTGGGAGCTGGCGTGTCGCTGCGGATCGCCAGGGAGGTACCACTGGGGCAACGACAGATCCGTGCTCACGCAGTACGGGAACTCCGCGGATCGCACGTTTGGGAGCGTGCATGGGAAGAACGGCAATGCGTCCTGGGGATCCTACGACGACGCGCTCGATGACGGCTTCATCGGGGCCGCTCCTCCCGGGACATTCAAGCCCAATCCGCTGGGACTGCATGACATGCACGGCAACGTCGCTGAATGGTGCTACCGCCTCTACAACGGATCGATGCGAAACAACGGCAAGGACCTAGGTGGGACCGCCTGCGGGGGGAGTTGGAGTAGCCATCCAAGTCAGGTCACGGCCACCACGAGGCCACCCCTGCGATCCAGCAAGAGGTGGTTCGACCGGGGGTTGCGGCTCGTACTGTGGATCTACGACGACTACCGCTAGGCCTCCGTACAGAGCCAAGTACAGAGCCAAGTACAGAGCCAAGGGGTACGGAGGCGTGCACAGTTGTTGCGGATTCACGTCTGATTCTGCAACAAACGAACGCGGTACCGCACTCGGATTCACGTCTGAATCTGCAACAAACGAACGCGGTACCGCACTTCGGTACTTCCCCCGCAGGGGCGCCGGAGGACCGTTTTCGGTACCGTACGCGTTGTGCGCGTGCGAGCCAGGCCACCAGGGCCATCCGCTCGGACGAACACGTGCCGCTGACATCGAGGAGTGGCCATGAGGGTGTTCATCAGCCATTGGAGTGAGGAGCGGGCCCTTGCTGCTGCCTTGAGCGACTTGTTGGGTTCAGTCCGAGGCGTAGAGTCCTGGTATTCGAGCAGCGAGACGAGCGGCATGGGCATCGGAGACTGGCGCAAGCAGATCGAGAAGGAACTCCAGGCCTGCGATGCCATTATTGCGATCGTCACGCCGCAGGCCCGAAACAACCAGTGGCTGAACTGGGAGTGCGGCTTCGCGACAGGCTTCGAGAGAGGTCGAGCTACAGGCAAGCCAAGAAGTGAGAGCGGACCCATTCCCGTCATCTTCTACGTCGAGTCGGACGAACTCCCGCGAACGCTGACCGAGAGGCAGTGGTTCGACGGCACGAGCGCCGCTGGATTGAACAGCCTGCTGAGGGGACTGCAGGAGCTGCAGGGCGAGGCTTCCGCCGCGAGTCCGGCACTGAGCAGCGAACCGCTCGCCGAGTACTTCGAAGCGATCTCCCCACTTCTACCGCGGCTCCGGCAACTGGCGATGTTCGAGGGTGAGTTTCACAACCTCAAGGCTGCCAAGGGTCTCCGGGGCACGTGGTACTCGCTATGGACGGCTGTCGACGAGAGTGGCGAGAAGATCCTCACGCGCAATGTCTTGGAGGCATGGACGACCGGAGAGCGCATCCGATGGCTTGGGCAGGGGAGGAAGGACGCGGATGGCGAGCGAATCCCGTACCCCATGGAAGGCATCCTGTCCGGAGGCAGGAAGATGCCATTGACGTGGTGGTCTCCAGGAGAGGCGGACTGGTGTGGGACGGCGATGCTGCAGGTTGACCGGGAGGGGCAGTACATGGAGGGCTCGTGGCAGGGCCTGAGCTTCTTGGAGAGGAAGAAGCGCACCCGTTGGCAGACCATGGAAGGACGAGTCTTCATCGAGCGGCGGGAAGAGGACCTGCCTCGGGACGAGGGCGATCTCCCGACGTGAACGGGGGGTGTGCCGGGTCAGCTGCGCGTACGGAGTGACGCCTGCAGGTACCGAGCCGCCGCAAAGATTAGCCGTTCACTCACCGAGTAGACCAAGTGGCTAGTCTTTGCTGCGGCTCCGTAGTTCTTGCTCTGCCGCACGCTAACCGATAGAGATTGCTCTGGCTCGGTACCCTAGTCGGCGCTGATCTCCATGACCTGGCCATTCGCCAGCCCTACGTAGCCGCGTCCAGACACGTCGGAACCGCCGAAGGCGGTCGCGCGCGCCGCGAAGCCGTGCGCAAGCGCGCCCGACACGATGGCACCCGCTTGCTCGCGGAGGACCTGCAGGTGCGTCCCGTGGGCGCCGAGCAAGCTCCCGCCGCCGATCCCGGAGAAGCCCTGGCCCGGGGCTGCGCGATTCGCCCCAGCCTGGGGCAGCCAGGTGGGAGCGGTGTAGACGAGCAATCCGCGACGTCCGAAGCGCTCGCCGAGCACGCAGGCACTCCCGCCCGCCAGCGGCGCAAAGCGGCCATCCTTGTAGGGCTCCATGAGTTGCGAGCCTGCGGTGAGTGAGACCGTGTCGAAGAACGCCGGCGCTTGCGTGCCTCCGAGGTCGGGCTGGAAGGCGCGGGGGGCGACGAGGATCTGGCCGTCCGGCCAGTGCATGAGCGTCGAGAACGGCATCGGCACCGGCAGGTCCGGGCCGACGGGTTCGTCCGCCACCAAGACCTGCAGGACCAGGCCGCTTGCGTTGCACTCGAACAAGCCCCCCTGCCGCGACGCGACCAGCATGCGGCTGGCGTCGACGTCCAGTGCCGCGCGGACATCGACCGGCGCGGCGCCTTGCATCACCTGCACCGTCTGGGTGACCGTGCCCGCGGGAAGCGCGATGCGCAGCAGGTCGCCAGACGCCGTACGCGCCAGCGCCGTGTCGCCGGAGGGGCCGAATGTGATGCGCGCCGGGGACTTCGGGCAGATCCCCAGATTCGTACCCAAGGCTGTGACGGTCGTCGAGGCGGTCTCGCCGGGTTTGAGCGTGACCGGCGCGATCGGCGGCTCCCACACGAGGACCTGGCCCGACGCATCGCGCGTGAGGACGAAGCGGCCGTCGTGGCTGACGGCGATCTCGACGACTTGGTCGATGTGGCCAACGAGTTCGCCTGTCACGCGGAGCGCGATGCCGGCGGCGGAGCCCAGCAGATCGTCGAGGGCGACGATCTGCGGCAGCTGAGGTGCGGCGAGCGCTGTGACCTCGTACACCGCGGCGGTGCCGTCTTGACGGCCCACGGCGTAGCGCCCCGTGGCCGTGGCGCTGGAGAAGGAGCGCGGGGTGAAGCGCGAGAGCCGCGCCCCGCGATCCGCGCGCGCGATGAGCGCACGATCCGCAGCTCGCACGACGACCATGCTGCGGAAACCGCACGACGCCGCGTGCACGCCCCCGCCCACCATGATCGGGCCGAGGCCGGCGTGCAGTTCGAAGCCGTCCTGCAGCGCCGCCCCGGTCGTCCCATGGAACACGTGGCCGACCCGCCCTTCCGTGCCCGCGAGGACCTCGCTTGTACCCGGGTCCTGGAACGCCGACGCCGTACCGAACGGGCCGCCGAAGCGGAGGTCGAGCGCGCCGGTTGCGGTATCCCAGCGTGTCAGCCCGCCGTTGAGCACCGTGCCGGTCAGCCCGCCAACGATGTCGTCTTCGGGGTTGTAGTGGTGCAGCGCGGACAGCAGCGTCGTATCGCCGGGGCCGTAGCGCAGAAAGCGCACGAGGCCGGCGTCGTCCGGTGCGCGGTAGGTGCGGACGGGAGCGAGTCCGGGCAGGGCGAACTCCTCGATCGCGCCCCGGTCCGTCCCAACGGCCAGATGCGTTCCGGCGGCATTGACCGCGATGCAGGCCACCGCGACGGGCAACTCCGTCGTGGCGAGGACGGTGCCGTCCGCCGCGGCGGAACGGACGAGCGTGCCGTAGCCGTTCACCGCCAGGAGCTCAGCACCGCCCGCGAGGAACGCGAGGCCCGTGAGCTGGAGGCCGTAGCCGACGGCGAACTGCCCGCTCGGCGTGCCGTTCCAGCGCGTACCCGGCACGGGCAGGGTGAGCGCGGACGTCTGCGTGCCCGAGACGGGGTCGAACACGCGCACGTGCCCGGCATCGTTGCCCACGGCGACCATCGAGCCGTCCGGGGCCAAGGCCGTGCGCTCGACCGAAGCGCCGGGCGCCGCCGCCGGAAGCTCGCGCAGGCAGACCAGCGTCACCAGCGGTCCCGAGACAAGCGTGAAGGGGCCGGCCGGGGCGGCGGGCGTACCGCCGCCACTTCCGCACCCCGCGGCGACTCCGAGCAGACCCAGCAACACGACGAGGCGCCCGCGCATCACGACTTGAGCCACTTGACGACGCAATCCATGAGGGCAGCGCTCAGGATGTAGCCGGAATGGTTGTCTTCGGAGTCCGTCTTCTTGAGTTTCGGCTCGGCGTTCAGTTGGAACACGTTGCCGGGCAGACAACCTCCGCCGTGCTCGCTGCCTGCGGAGCCGAGGGCGCTGTCCCCTTCCTCCGGTGGGTACCAGGTGCCCAAGACGTCGTCTTCGTCGTTGTACCAGACCATCAACGTCCCGGCGTTGGAGCCGATCGCGGGGTCGCCGAACTCCTCGTCTTCCTCGAGGACTTCGTTGTCGACGGCGGGGCCGAGCATCTGGACGGAATGCGCACAGCCGCCGCACTCGAGCGCGGCCAGCGCAACGCGCGCGCCGAGGCTGTGGGTAAGGATGTTGATCTTCGTCGTCGGGCAGCACTGCTTGATGTCCTTCAACACCTGGGCAAGGACCTTGCCGTTCAGGTCCGCGCTCATGCGTGCGTGGTCAAACCCGAGCTTCCCTGCATCGCTATCCCACGAGAATCCGTAGACGGTTCCTGCGTAGCCGGCATTCGCCAAGCTCGTCGCGGCCGTGTTGAAGTTGCTCGTGGCGGCGGCGGCCGTGTTTTGGAACCCGTGGATGTAGATCACGATCGACGCGGGGCAGTTGGGCGGTTTGAGCGACGCGGGCAAGGGCAGGGTTGGCCGCGACGTCTTCCACTTGGAGACCTCCCAACCCCAGGAGGTCGTGAACTCGACCTGTCCACGGGTGCTGAACTCTTCGACGTCGGCGGAAGCGTCCGCGGCCGGCCCGGCGAAGATGACGAGAAGAACGATCAAGACTCGTAGGCGCATGGACCCCCCGATCGCGCCACCGTAGCGGATTCCGCTATGCCGCGCCATAGGACGAGGCTCGCCGCTGTGGGTGCCAGGGCCGTTTTGGACGCACTGGAGAGCAGGGAGGCGGGGGAAAGCGCTGCCACTCACTCGCGTGATGACTGCGTGCCGAATCTTCGCTGCGGCTCCGTACTCGAGTCCGACTGCGCCCCTCAGGGTCTACGCCCTGCACCCCTTGGGCATGCCTCCGATGGACCCGACGCCGTCTCCGCAGCCTGCGTACTCGGAGCAGGTCGGGTAGTGAAGACAGTTGCACCCCCGGCGCGCCAGCGACGGAGACGGATGTCTCTGGTTCGATGCTCTGACGAGACTGCCCGATCAGAGACCGTCTGGCACGTCAGCCCGGGAGCCCCCAAAGGACCCAGGCTGCCCAGTAGTACGGGTGTTTCCACTTCTCGTGGCCGCGCACATGGGCCTGCGCCTGCTTGAGCGCGGCGCTGGCACTGAGCGGCTTGCCCTTCGCCGGATTCCACAGTTCGTAGAACTTGATCATCAACGCGCGGGTGGCCTCGTCGTCCACGTTCCACAGCGAGCAAAGAACGCGCGGGGCGCCGGCATGCATGAACGCCCGCGTCAGTCCCAGAATGCCCTCCGTCTTGTAGATCTTCCCCTTGCTGGTGGAACAGGCGGACATGACGACCAGGTCCGCGGGCACCCGCATGGCGAAGATCTCGAGCCCGGTGAGAAAGCCGTCGCTCTGGTCGTCCGCCGTCAGGGCCAGCGACGAGAAGCGCGGTCGTTCCGCATCCACCAGCCCATGACAGGCGAAGTGCAGAGCGCGCCAGCGGGGTTGTTTGGCGATCTGCGCCTGAAGCCCGCTCTCCGTCGCGTCCCTGCCGAAGAGCTTCACGGTCCCGACCGCTTCGACTTCCCCGCGCGTCGCCGCCAGGGGAGCGAGCCGGAGTGACTTGCCGCCGCCTCGCTGCCGACGGCGGACGGAACTTGGCCCCGTGCCGTAGTCTGGGTCGCCCAAGGCCAAGACGCCCCCCCCACGCTTCGCACCCTCGGAGCGAATCAGGCCGAGGGTGGTTCCCGACGGCATCGAGACGACTTCCCGGTCGGGCAGGAGCAGGGCGAACGGGACGTATCCCAGACGTCCCATGGGAGAGACGAGGACGCGCCGTACGTCGGGGCCGAGTCCGAGGGAGTCCACGACGAGCTTGCGCAGGGGCGCGACCGCGGCCTCGGCGATGAAGTTCTCGCCGGTGAGAAGGGCGTCCGTCGCCGCCGCGACCGCGTCGTGGGGCGCAAGCTTGAGCATCCGCGCTTTCGACTTGCGTGCCACGAGGGCGTAGGTGTCCGTCGGCGTGAATGCATAGGCAACATAGGCTTCGTCCACGGCGAGATACGACTGGATCGTCGGCAGGTCGTCCACGACGCCCATCAGGACCGCCGCGGCGGCCTTCGCGTTGCGCTCAATACGACGGGCAGCCTCGTCGACCCCGGCTTCTGCGGTCGCGAGCGCAGTCCGCGCCGCCCTCATCTTCTTCAAGTCCCTGCGCTTGGCTGCCGCACGCAGGTGCCGGACCGCCTCATCCGAACGCGCGCGGGCGTCATGAAGCGCAGCACGCAGTGCGGCAGGAACGACCGCCGCCTCCAACCCCGCGCGCGCCCCAAGACTCTCGCGAAGCGACCCCGCACGCCCCTGCTCGAGGAACCAAGCGAAGCCCGCCATGTCCTTCGCCATGAACGAGGCGTGCAGGCCGGCGGCGTACAGGTTCGCAAAGGTGTCCCGCAGCCGAGCGCCTTCGGTTTCGGCCAGCCCCTCGGCCAATCGAGCGGTGAGCTCCACGCCACGCCGCGCAAGACGAGCCCCTTCGGCGAACTTCCCCTGGGTGAGTTGGATGCCGCAGAGATCCCACAGGATGTCGATCCGCGCGGGGGCCCGGGCCTGGTCCGCCACCATCTCGAGGCCAGCTTCGAACGCCTTGGTTGCGTTCTCCAGGTCCTTCAGCTGTAGATACGCGGAGCCCATGGCGCGCATCAGTGCCGGGGTGGCCCTGCCGCTCGCCACGACCTTCCTCATGATGGCCAGTGCCTCCTCCGGCTCGCCGAGGTGGCTTCGGGTGGTCGCTATGTTCTCCAAGGCATTGGCGATCCCGTTCTCGTCTCCGACGGACTCGAAGTAGGCAAGTGCCTGCTCGTAGATCGGGAGCGCCTTGCGCGGATTGCCCATTCGGTAGTGGGCCACGCCGCTGCCGAAGAGCGCGAGCGTCGCGTCCTGGGGTTCTCCCAGGGCCTTGTGCTCGGCCATCGCCCGCTCGAAGAGCCCGAGAGCCTTTTCCGGATCACCGAGGGCGAGGTGCAGACGTCCGGCCCTCTCGAGAGCCTGCGCCGCGACAGTACGGTCCCCGGCGGCCATCGCCTTCGTCCGGGCCTCCTCGACCGTCGCAATCGCCTTGGCGATCTCCCCGAGCTTCATGTAGGCGTGGCTGAGATTCGTGAGGAGGGCCGCGACGGTTCGCTGATCCCCCAGGTTCCGCGCTTGGGCAAGGGCCCGTTCGTACATGTCTCGCGCCCGGATGTGGTCTCCGAGCCCGACGTACAGATTCGCGAGATTGCCAACCGTCAGAGCCTCAGCCGCCCGGTCGCCTACCTTGCGCTGGAGCGCGAGCGCCTCCTCCAGGCGCGGCCGCGCCTCGACCCGGCGCCCCACCGCAAGAAGGAGGCCGCCGATGGTCCCGAGGGCGTGTGCCACCTGCCTCTCGTTGTTCAACGAGCGTTGGATGGCGAGCGCCGCCTCCAAGGTCGTGATGGCGCGCCCCGGTTGCCCCATCCGGTAGAACACGATGCCCGTGTCCGCAAGGGCAGTGGCCTCGCCCTTCTTGTCGCCGCGCAGCTTGGCAATCCTGATGCTCGCACTCCAGTGCGCGAGTGCGGACGCCCAATCCGACCCAAGGGCGGCGCTCTGGCCGCACTCCCGGTAGGCCAGTTGGGCTCGTCGAACCCAACCGAGCTTCTCGGCGCCCTTCGCGGCCTCAAGGAACGCGGCCATGCTCTCACCGTGCCGATGGATCCGACGAAGCAGCAGGCCCCTGCCCGTGCGGAGTCGGATGAGCACGACCGTGTCGGCCGGGGGCAGGGCGGCGGTGATCGCGAGCCCCTTGGCGATGTCGCGGGCACCGAACGCCGCACCGAGGGCCGTGACCTTCTCGCGCATCGCTGCGTCTTCGTTGGTGCGGAGAGCATCGACGTAGGCTGGCAGCTTCCCCACGTCGGGACCCTTGGCGGCGCCGGCCAGTGCCGCGGCCGCGTCGAAGGCCCGACGGCGGCAGAGTTCATCCACCGCGATCCAGACACCGGGCTCATCTTCCGCGACCAAGCTCTTGGCGAGCGAGGCGAGCCCGGCCTCGTCCTTGGCAGCGAACAGCGCCAGCGCTCGACGTGCGGCGCCCTCGAGCGTGAACTCCTCAGCCGTGGCGACGTCGATGGAGACCGCCCCGAGGAGGAATCCCGCGGCCACGAGGCCTGCGAGCAGAAGCCCAAGGCGGCGAGACGGCCGGCGATGTGTGAAGGGCTGAGCTGTCACGGTCGCGGAGGGTAGCTGTCGGCCACCGACGAATCCATCCGATTGTCCCTCCTGGCATGTGCGGACGGCGCATGCGGGCGCAGCTGCACGGGACGTGACCTTCCCCGGGTCCGGTGGAGGCGGCCTAGCTCCACGCGCCCGCACTCAGGATACCGAACCGGGATACCGAACCGGGATACCGAACCGAGATACCGTGGATACCGAACCGGGTGAAAGTGCATCGATATATCGACCGATTGGGGTCACGTGATCACCCGGCACGGATCGGTCACAATTGTGATGCACTGTTACCCGGTTCGGTACTCGTGGGTCCTAGGGCCGTTCTGGACGCACTGGAGAGCACGTAGCGGGGGCAAGGAGCAGCCGTTCAGCCGCGGGGTGGCGGAGGGGCTGATCCTTGCGGCGACTCCGTACCGAATCGTGAGTACCGAACCAGGTACTCCGTTTCCTGGTTCCGTACTCGTAGTCGAGTACCCGCGGGCGCCGACGGCTAGCGCTGGGCCCTCGCGAGTTGGCAGCGCCTGCCGGCGCAGTCGAGGGTCAGGTCGGCGAGGACTGAGACCGACTCAGAACCGCCGGAGCGAACGACCTCGCGACTTGTCGGTTTCGAGGACCGGGGTCAGGCGCGTTTCGCAGTAGCCCGTGACAGTGTCACGACGAGGGGCGATAAACGCCCGACCCCGCCCTCACGACCCCGCCCTCCTGCTGCCTCCACAGTGTACGTGGCGGGCTTCATGCCATGGGGACGGCGGTCTCGGAGGCATGTGGGGCCCTTGGCCCCCGCACGTGCCGCGATTCACGGACGAGCGCCGGCGCCATGGCCCGCAGACGCCTGATCCGCTAGGCTCTAGGAAGAGAGGAGAACGTGGAATGCTCCAATCGCCCTACTACCCCATCATCTACGTACGCGGCTACGCCGCGTCCAAGCGTGAGCGCGACGACACGGCGGCGACGCCGTACATGGGCTTCAATCTCGGCTCGACCGTGCTGAAGCAGAACGCGCGCGCGAAGATCGAGAAAGTCTTCTTCGAGTCCCCCCTCATCCGCCTGATGAAGGAGTACGGGTATCGGGACGTCTATCTAGACGGCCGGGAGATTCTTGGGCCTCTCCCGGCACGAAGCATCGTCATCTATCGCTACTACGACCCGTCCTCTCGACTCCACGGTGACGGGAGACCGCGCACGATGGAGACGCTTGCAGAGGACCTGGGTGACCTGATTCTCAGGATCCGCGACCAAGTCTGCGCGGACGACGAAGAGAAGCGCCGGTTCAAGGTCCACCTCGTGGCTCACTCCATGGGCGGGCTGGTGTGCCGCACGTTCCTGCAGAACGAGTCGGTCGGCGAGCAGTTCCATGCGGCGCACGACGTCGGGCCGAGCGACGTGGTCGACAAGGTCTTCACCTACGGCACGCCGCACAACGGAATCGACATGCGAGGTGTCCCGCGCGGACTCGTCCCGCAGAGCTTCCGGCGTACGCGCATGGCGGCCTTCTTGGATCTCGCGGACTCCTACAACGAAGCTCGTCGGTGGAAGGAGCGCGTCGACACGCTGGACGGCAAGTTCGACCCAGACCGCTTCTTCTGTCTGGTGGGCTCCAACTCTCGTGACTATCGCGTCGCGCGCGGCATGTCACGACGACTCGCAGGCAAGGCGAGCGATGGACTCGTTCGCACGGGCAACGCCACGTTGGTTGACGCCCCCTCGGCGATCATCCATCGGTCGCACTCTGGGTACTTCGGACTCGTCAACTCGAAGTCAGGCTACGAGATCCTGAGGCGGTTCCTCTTCGGCGACATGCGTGCCGACGGCGGGCTCATCATCACGACGATCAATCCCCCGGATGGCGACGACCCCCCGGGCGGTCGAGGCATACCGACCTCGGTGGCTGTCGAGTGCGCGGTTCGTGGTCGTGGCGTGGACGCCCGGTTCGACAGCCGAGACCGACGCGACTTCACATCGCTCGAGTGTGACTTGTCGCAGATGTCGTCGGAGGGCGTCGGCCTCACGGGCGCTGCAGGCGTCAAGCTCTTCACGACGTTCCTCAGTACCGCACTGACGGGAGCCAAGGACGAACTCGAGGTGGGCATGAGCCTTGAGATCCGGATCCTGAACCCCTGGACCCACGACGAGAGCGGCCAACCCAGCGCCGACTACTTCGAGGGCAGCACGCTGCTGCACCGACACATCCCCATCCGGGTCCGCGCACCGGGCCACGGCGAGAACTGGCGATTGGACTACCGACTGGAAGAGACCGGAGAGTGGCATGAAGCCAAGGCGGAACACCTGTCCAACGATGGCATCTTCGTGATCCCGCTCAATCGCGATACGCGCCCAGGCATCCTGGCGGAGATCAGCCTGCGTGTCTCACCCTGGAACTCGGATGACGACTTCCAGCAGGCGACGAGGCAGACCGTGAGTCCGAGTGAATCCGGCCCCACGATCCCGGTGGAAGGCGTTCGCTTGGAGGACATCTTCCAAACGCTGAAACCGCGTGAGCCCCAGATCGAGCACGGCCAGCCGGCTCGACACAAGGCTCGATGAGCGAGGAGCGGTACGAAGCATGAGGCTCATCCAGGCCATTCGTAGACTCGTGGAAGCTGGTGAGCCCCTTGCCGAGGCCCTGCTGATCCCGGCCGTGCTTGGAAACGTCCTCTGGGCTCTGGGAACGCTGTTCGTCAACGGCGCTTCCCACTGGGGGCAATGGTGGCTCACGGGTGCCCTGGCGTTCTACCTGGCTGTCGAGTTCGCCAGCACGCAGGTCGGTCAGGAGAACCTCAAGTGCGCCCGTAGGAAGCTGAAGAAGAGCGTAGCGAAGGGCAAGGTCACGCCGGAGGTGGCGGAGACGCGGCGAGCGGCGATCAAGTGCTACCAACTCTGCACACTCTGGGAGCGGCTGACACAGACGCCCGCTCTTGCCATCGCGGCGCTCGCAGCCAGCAACATGTCTTGGGTCGTCACCGCGTACGCCCTTTCATTCTTCAGTCTGTCGCTGTTCGTGGGCCACCTCGTGAAGCGGCATGCGCTCGGTCACGCGAAGCTCGAGATAGACGATGCGAGTGCGACACCGCGTCGTCAGGACAAGACGTCGCGCTGTGTTCTAGCCTTCCTTTGCCTGGCTCATGGCGCGGGCCAGCTGGCCATCGCTCGGAACGCATCGCGGTGGTGCGATGCGGACGCGGCGTCAGCGGTGACGTGCCTGCTACTCGTAGCCTTCGCGATCTACTGGTGCGGGCACTGGCACCACAGGACGATGAGCGGGGACTGGGAGGTCCTGCACCAGCCGTAGTCGGGCGCTCCTGCACAGAGTTCGATCGCGTTGGCTACGCAGGCGGCCCCGGATCGCGCAGGCGGGCCTCCAGCGAACATCCCGACGGTTCCATGCCTCCGCCGCGTGCGTGGGGTAGCCCCCCCCATCGCGTACGCCCGCGCCCGCGGCGGTACTCGTTGCGCACAACACGAGCGACGCCTACGATTCAGCCCGGAGGAGCCGCATGAGACGCAAGGCGGGGTGGGCTGCCGCTGCATGCGTGCTCCTCGCCTGCGCAGTTGCGCTCTGGCTCTGGCTTGCTGAGTCTGAGAAGCCCGACTTTCTTGCGCGACTCGGTGACGCGCATGCGCGCGGCGCACAGGACGAGTTCGGTGGACTGATCGCGGCGTACGACGGAGACCCGTGGCGCCTTGCGGGTGCGCTGGTGCTGCGCGGGTTCGATGAAGCCGCCACCGCGTACGCGGGGCAGTGCAAGGGTCGGGGGGCCGACGGGTTGGTATCGCGTACGACCATCTGGGTCGGGATGCCTCCGGCTGCCCGCGAGCGCATCCGCGCGGCGCTGGCCAGCCCTGCAACTGACAATCTGACGGGCATCCCCTCGTACTTCGTCGCCCGCGCCTTCCTCGCAGCAGGCGAGTCGAAGGAGGGCAACACTGACCCCGATGCGGCATCTGCGGCGTACCGAGCGGCCGAGAGGGCCGCGCTGGCAGCCGGGTGGGTGAGGGGGGCGGGCGACGCCATGCTCGGCCTTGCGGTCATTGCGAGCAAGGCGCGTGGGTGGCGAGCTTCTCGAGAGGAGTTCGGCCGCGCTGCCGCGCACTATGCGGCGGCCGGCGCGCGTCAGGACAGCTTGACGACGGGGATGTCGGCAGGCAGATCCGCAATGGACAGCGGCTTCCCTGGCGAAGCGTTGGCCGTCCTCGAGCCCCTGGACCAGATGGCACAAGAGGACCTCGCCGTCGCCGATCTCAAGGTTGCCCGCGGCAACGCGCTGACGGGGCTCCAGCTCTACGGTCTCGCTCAGGTGGAGTACGAGGATGCGCTGAAGGTCTACGAGGCAGCGAAGGACGTGTCATACCAGGCCAGCACGCTGCGCGAGCTGGGCGATGTCCTGTACGAGAGCGGACGTCACGCCGACGCCGTCGACACGCTCCGTCGCGCGATGAGCCTGTATGCGGGGTTGGAGGAGGAGGGATACTCACCCGACGACGCCGAGTGGCACACGATGACGCGCTCGAGTCTGGGCCTGGCCCTGATCGAGGTCCATCAGCCTGATGAGGGGCTTCGGCTCATTCGACAGGCACGGCGGGAGTTCGCCGCCGGGGACGATGTCGATACCGATGGCGTGGCGAAGATGTGGATCGGCGAGGGATGGGCGAACTTCCGGCGAGGCTCGTTCGACGAGGCCGTGGCTGCGTTCGAGCGCGCTGAGGGTCTGTACCGCGCCAAGGGGGCACGAGGCGCCGGACCGGCATTCGCGTGGGAGAATCTCGGACAGGCGCACCTCGCGGCCGGTCGACACGAGGTCGCGAGGACCTACTTGACTCGGGCCCTCAAGCGTGCCGAAGCGCTCGAACTGTCCCGTGTCGCGGCGCGGTGCCACGAGCAGCTCGCACGACAGGCCCTGCAAGACAAGCGTCCCGCCGACGCACTCCGTTCCTGCGACGCTGCATACGCACAACTGGCGCGGGTGTCCGGAGGCCTGCTATTCACCGCCCGCGGCTCGGTCACCGCGCTGTTCCGTGAGCTACACCAAACGGCCCTTCAGGCTGCTGTCGCAACGGGAAACGCCTCGACATGTCTGCGCGTGATGGAACGCGCGCGCAATCAAGGGCTCCGACTGGCCCTCGAAGGACGTGCCGGTTTCGCGCGCGCCCTACTGCCACCGGCGACGATCGCCGAGCTCCGAGCCAAGCGTCTGGCCGAAGCCCAGGCACTCAGCCGCTTGAAGGCGCTGCTCGTCGGAGGCGAGGAGCCGGCGATCCGGCGCGCGCGAGCGGTTCACACAGCGGCGGCGAACGACCGGCGTCGCTCGATCGAAGCGAGCCTGCGGACGCGCACCGCACTTGTGACGCCCAGCGCGCCGCCCCGCCTGGATCGTGATCGGCTCGTCTCCCGTCTCGGAGCTGACGGAGCATTCGTGAGCCTGGCACGGCACGCCGAGGGCTGGGCGGCGGTCGTGCTCATGGCATCGGAGATCCGGCTGATCGAACTTCCGGAGATGGCCAAGATCGACAAGGCCCTGGCCCGCCTTCCGCTGGACGGCGCGCGCTTCCAGCCTCCGTCGGGCCTCATCGACGAGCTTCGCGAACTCGTCGTTGCTCCGCTAGCCCTCGAGCCGTCGATCCGCCGCGTCCTAGTCAGTCCGGCCGATGCGATGCTGCGTGTCCCCTTCGCTGCACTGCTCCCGGACAGCGAGATCACGTACGTTCCGTCCGGGAGCATGCTGAGGGCCCTGCCGTCGCGAGCTGTCGGGGGCCGCGCCCCGTCGCTTGCCGTTGCGCGCATTCCGGATGCGCCGGAAGGGAAGCTCCCAGCTCTCGTGCACAGTGGGCGTGAGGCCGACGCACTCAAGGCACAGGTGACGCTCATGGGGAAGCACGCCACCGTGGCGGAGCTGCGGAAGAAGCTGTCGGCCCAGCCGAGTTGGGATGTGGTCCACTTCGCCACGCACGCCGTGATCGACTCCAGGCGCCCGATGGACTCCTATCTCGTTCTCAGCGCCGCGATCGAAGATCCCGGGGACTTCAAGCTGACGGTCGGCGACGTCTTGGCGCTGCCCGTACCGGCCGCCCTCGTCGTGCTCTCCGGCTGCCGCACGGCGCGCGGCTCGCACTTCCACGGCGAGGGACGCATCGGTTTCTCCCGCGCCTTCATGCTTGCCGGTGCGCGCAGTGTGCTCGTGTCGCTCTGGCGCGTGCCGGACAAGGAGACCGCCGACTTCATGACGGTGTTTCATCTCGAGCGGCGGAAGGGCGCGAATTCGGCAGCCGCGCTGCATCGAGTACAGCGTGTGCTACGTGAGCGCGGCGCAACGCTGGCGGCCTGGGCGGGATGGCAGCTGTGGCTTCGCGGGGTACTGAACCGGGTGAAAGTGCATCGACATGTCGACGCATCGGTGCCAGGTGATCACCTGGCGCGGATCGATCACAATTGTGATGCACTCTTACCTGGTTCGGTACCCACGAAATCGTCGAAATCGAGCCGGTCTCGGTACTTTCGGTACTTCCCGTACTCTGGCTCAGTACTCCATACAGGGATCAGACTGATGCAGACGTCCACTGAAAGCCGGACACCGGGCAGTTCGAGACCAAGAGGAGCTCGCCATCGGATGACACCACCACGCCGAGCGATGACTCGATCGCATTGCACGCTGAGGCGATTGACTTGTGGCGCGTTCCGCGATGAGCCAACTCCGACCTCAACTGGGGCGGGAGCCCCGCGAAGTCACTCTCCCTTACCACGAGCTTTGCCCCGACGGCGACGGGCGCAAGTAGCGGACCCAACACGAGAGCCCCATCTACAGCGGACAGGTGAGCCAACCGACGACCAGTTCGGAGAAGCTGCTGCTGCCAGTGCTCAGATGGGCGCAGCGCGCGTCCTCCCTCGTCTAGCACGCACGAAGAAACAACCGCATGCTGCACGGCATCAGACCAGGCGAATGGCCTAGAAGACCTCCTTGCTTCGGCAACATCCGTTGCACTCGCGATCACCGCCTGCAGCTGCTCCTCAAACTCAGCCCTACAGAGGACAAGCATCCCGAGGCCACGACCCTGGCGCACGCAAATGCGCATGACCTCGCGCAGGACGCTGGCCAGAGGCAGTGGCGGCGCATCAAGCCGCGAGAGTCGGACACGGCCCCGCCAGCTCGGCTCATCGGCCAGCCGAGAGTGGAAGATATGGAACACGCCTGGCATCAGGCGCTCCTTCACATCGTGAAAGAAGTAGGCTGGGAACATCTGAGCGATCTGCTCAAGAGAGTGCTCGGCTCGGATAGCTCCGCGAACGAAATGAACGCTACTCTCCCCTCGTGCGTATCGAAGCACAGCGCTATCGCGCACCTCAATCAGGCAGAGAGTGCGATCGAGAATCGAGAGGATGAGGGAGTTCTCCTCGAACGAGAACACCCCCTGTGCCCGGTGGCGGGTCCCATCCCAGGTGACGAGGATTGCCGTACGACCAGCCTCGAAGCCGATTCCCACCTTGCGCATCCACTGAGTCGTCACGACAGGGGGAGACTGAAACTCAAGCAGGAGCTGCCAGTCGACGCCGCTGTCAGCGAGCACGTAAGTTCCGCGGACAGGTGTCGATTCCTCCCTAAAGAGACTGGCCTGGTACGCGAGCATCAGTAGCTCGCTGGCGCCTGCGATCGAAGGACGATCGTTGCCGCTGTCCTGATTCGCGGCCTCGATTAACAGGCGCGGCTCAAACAGCTGAGGCGATGTCATGTTGTGGAACCGTTCCGGGCCAAGATGAGGGCCGTCTAGGATACGGAGGCGTGGGACCAACTCACCAGTCCGTGACACCGTCGCGGGTACGGAAGCGGGAAGGGTCGTCCCAGATTGAGTACCGAGCCTGATTACCACCATCGGGATTCGGGGAGGTACGCGACGACGAATCGCAATGGTAGTTGCCGTACTACACATCCGGCGTGGCAACCTGCGGGCGTCGCCGCGGCGAAATCGTCGATACCGAGCCGGTCTTGGCACTCCGTGCTTCGATCCGAGGGCGTCAGCCCCGTGTAGCGCGCGAACGCCTTCGGGCTACGGAACCGCTTAAGCGGTCCCGACTCCGAAGCGATCGTTGCGGCCAACGCGATGCCCACGCCTGGCACACGCTCTCGCAGGGTCCGAACAGCTGGGGTACGGAGGCGTGAACAGTTGTTGCGGATTCACGTCTGAATCTGCAACAAACGAACGCGGCACCGTACTCCGCTCAGACGGGGGCAGGTCACTTGAGCCGGTCGAGGCCTCGCGCGACTGCCCGCCTGCACGTAGGTGCTTGCAGGACATCGCCGCGTGCCACATCATCTGCGGCGGGAAGAAGGTGGAGTCAGACCATGGAATTGAATCCGTTCAAGGCCCTTCGGGACGCCAAGAAGGAGAACCCCAAGGCGGTCAAGGCCGCGTACGGCGTGATCGCGTTCGCCGCAGCCGGAGCGGTAACGATCGCGCTGTTCGGAGGCAGCCTAGGTGCCTCAATTGCCGTGCTCGGCACCATGATCGTGTTCACTGTGCTCGTCGGGCTGGTCATCAAGGGCGACAGCCTTCCGGCGAAGGTCCTGACGTGGGGCGTCCTCGCACTTGCGCTGCTCTCCATCACCCTCTCGGTCTTCTGCGTTTTCTTCAAGTGGCCCAGGCCGTGGCCCCCCATCGGATCCCAAGCGGAAGACTCAGAGCCGAGTTCCACGTCAGCACCGGGCGTAACTCCGAGCGCACGCACAGCGGACCTCCCTGCAACCGACGTCACGCCCATTTCGGCGGACGTAGACTTGGCCAAGCTGATCAGCGCGGAGACACCGCGATTCGCGGTTCGGATCGTGCGCCTTGGGCCCGAGGAGAAGCTCGGTGCGCGCCTTGGACGTGACAGCCAGTCCTATGTGATGGTTGGCGACTACGCCACCGTCGCAGGCGAGTCCTTCGCACGGGCCTGTCAGGTGCTGGGCATGGATCCAAGCGTCGGCGAGGTGACTGTGTTCCAAGTAGCGCCAAACGGGAAGGCGCTACATTTGAGGCCAGCAAACTGGCGCGCGGCGCTGAAGATCGCTGAGGACATGGAGCAACTCGAGTCGTCCGTGAAAGGGTCGCTGAGAGGCTTCGGGAGTAGCGGACCAGCTGCCCACGCACTTGAGGCGTGGGCTACGAAGGGTGGAGCCGCCGCGCATCGGAAGGCCTACATGCGTCTCTCCAACGAGTTCACCGAGCGTGAACTCGGGATTGATGAGGACTGGCGCGGGCTGGGCTACGCCGAGTCACTGGTCCCCCGACTGGCACGGCTCCCCAGCGATGCCAGCCCAGAAGTCAGGTCCCTGTTTGGTGCGAAGCCGATCAAGTTCGGTGCGCGAGCCTTCTTCGTTCGCAACGTCCCCCGCAAGGACCTCAGCAACTACGTGACGTGGCGCGTAAAGAGCGCCGACGAGATCCTGCCCAAGAATCCGTTCGCGAAGGCCGCCAGCTCAGAACGTAAATGAGTCCCGAAGTACGGGGTCGGGCCACTTCTCTTGGCGTTCGGGCCGGGCTGACTTCTCCATGAGAAGGGCCCCGACTCCGTACCTCCGGGCCGGCGAACCTGCGACGAGTCTTCCCGCCTCCGTACTCCGGGCCCGCGAACCTGCGACGAGTTTTCCCGCCTCCGTACTCCCGGTCGCGGAGGGTAGCTGTCGGCCACCGACGAATCCATCCGATTGTCCCTCCTGGCATGTGCGGACGCGCATGCGGGCGCAGCTGCACGGGACGTGACCTTCCCCGGGTCCGGTGGAGGCGGCCTAGCTCCACGCGCCCGCACTCAAGTTCAGGCCACCAGCAGCAACGGCAGCAATGCGACGGCTACCGATCCGGCTTCCAGGAAGCCGGATACCGAACCGGGTGAAAGTGCATCGATATATCGACCGATTGGGGTCACGTGATCACCCGGCACGGATCGGTCACAATTGTGATGCACAATTACCCGGTTCGGTACTCGGTTCGGTACTCGCGGTACTCCGGTATCCTTCCCGCGCGCCCGATACAATCCCGCCGGCTCGATCGAGTCGGATGGAGGTCGTGTGAAGTCCGCTGCATGGTTCGGGATCATCGTCACTGTTCTAGTCTTGCTGATCAGCCCCGCTGCCGCGAAGCCTCCCGCCATCGAGGTCAAGGCGCCGATCACCGCGGAAGGCCGCGTCGCCATCTCGGCGCTCGAGGGAGGCAACCTCCGGGTCAAGAACGAGACGTCGCACATGTACATGACGGCTCGCATGGTCGACGCGGCGACCGGCAAGGTTCTCGTCAACTACGAGACGGCCATCTTCGACGTCGCCGGCGCACTGATCCTGCCGGGCAAGGCCAAGGTCTTCGACCAACCCGGCGGTCGCAATGTCCACATCTCCGTGCTGACGCCCGGCCTGCTCGCGATCGACGATCTCGACGCGAAGGAAGCGGAGGTCCACACGACGCTGTGCATCGGTTGGACGGTCGACCTAGCGGAGGACGTGTTGCAGACGGTGATCGGCGCGACGTTCAAGAACAGGAAGGGCGCCCTTCTGCGCGTGATCCTGAAGACCCCGGGCCTGCGCAAAAAGATCATGGCCGCCTACCGCGACGAGGGCGCGGCGGCGGCGGGGAAAGTCGTCTTCGGGACCATTGTCGGAGACATCATGACCGTCGGACCACTCACCAAGACCGCGCTCGGCGAGGAGCTGTGCAGGAAGATCAAGGAGCAGGTCGCCAAGTACGTCGCCAAGAAGGCCCTCGGGGCGGTTCCGGTCGTGCAGGCCATTTCGTGGATCCTGACCGCCTACGATGCCCTCAAGGGCGTGGTCAAGGTCGGCGGCGCCTTGGCTGCGAAACAGGAGATCTCCCGAAGCCCGGCCAAGCTGTCGTTCGAGGTCGCGTTCGCGCCGCAGTTCGACGAAGTCCGCCCGCCAACGATCCGGCGCGACGACAAGCCCCAGAAATTGCGCTTGCTGGGATCGATGCTCGGGCCGCGCGCGGTGGACGGCCGCGTGGTCTCCCCCGTCGTCACGTTCGAAGCCGCCAACAAGGAGCGCATCGTCGACGCGAAGGCACGGGCAGACAAGGGCGGCTGGATCCTGCGCGCGACCCTGCCCGGCACGTTTATCCGGCGCGCCAAGGGGCCACTCAAGGTCACCGTGACCCTGGGCAAGAAGAGCCTCGGGACCAAGCTGCTGCACATCACCGACGGGGCCTTCGCGCTCAAGCGCCTTGAACCCAACCAGGCAGCGCCCGGAACCACGATCGAGGCCCTCGGTTCGGGATTCCCCAGCCGCGGGCAACCGCTCTTCGCGGTCTTTCGCAGCAAAAAGGACCCCAAGAGCCTGATGCTCACGACGCCGGCGATCTACCTCCCACGAAGCGGGCGCGCGCGCATCCTCGTGCCGGTCGGACTTGGTCACCGTGTCGAAGACGACTGGATGGTGCACCTCGTGTTTCCCGCCGCCGAGATGGCCACGAAGAGGCTTCCGTTCCATGAGCTGAAGGGCGAGCCGCACTCCGGCTTTCCGCCGAACTGGAGCTTCGAACGGGCGAAGGTGCCCGACGGCGCGACCGGCGTTCGCGTGCCCGTCGGCAGCAGTGCCATCGAGGCGTGGCACGTGGACCGCGGCACCGTTCGCTACGTGCGTAGCGGCGGTACGCCGGCCCGTTGGCAGGCGTCCGACGGCCGCGCGTCGGTCCAGATTCCGGACGGCGCCACGTTGCTGACCCGAATCCTCGGCCTTCCGGTGGGCGACCGCTACGAGCTGAGCTTCGATGTCGCCTCCGCGAAGGACGGTGCGCTCCTCGACGTCGCGCTCGGCGATGCGACACGACAGGTCAAGGCCAGCCCGCCGCGCGACAAGCGGCTCCGGTGGCGCCGCCGCCACATGGCGTTCACGGTCCGTTCGGGGACAGGGGTTCTGAAGTTCAATGGCGGCGCGGGCGATCCCGTGATCGACAACGTCGAGATCCGACCCTTCGAGCCGCTCGACCTCACGGGTCGCTGGGTGGGCACAGGCTACGTTTGCGACGGCAACAGCACTGTCAACGAAGTGGACATCGTGCACGAGAACGACACCGGCAAGATAGTCGCGACGCTGGCCACCGAGGACCCCTGTCTCCCCATCGGCACCACGTCGTGGACCGGACGTCTCGAGCCGGACGCCAACCGGTTCTCCGAGCCGGTGTTCGACGCCGAGTTTCAGGAAGCCGGCCGTCGATGGCGGCGAGCGCGGGCGTTCGTTCTCGATCGCAACCATCTGGTCCTCCACGTCGTCGTCGCCAGAAAGAAGACCCGCCCGATGCACTTCCTGCGCACGCACAAGGCGCCGCCACCCAAGGACCGCTCGCGCGATAAACTCGACCTGCGCAAGAAGACGGCCTGCGCGCGCAGGGACGCCTGGGCTGGAACCTGGGAAGCCGCTGGTTTTCGGCTAGTGACGACACAGAGCGGGACAACGGTGACGGGGAAGTACGAGTACTTCCTGAAGAGCAACAAAACGGCTCACGGCACGCTGTCAGGCACCGTCAAGGACGACACGCTGCAGGCGACCTACAAGTGGTTTGGCGAAAAGGGAAGCCCGAGCGGGTCGATGACAAGCACGCTCTCCGCAGATTGCAACAGCATGACAAGCAAGACCTTGGGCAGCCTGGGTGACGAGGCCACGTCCATCTGGCGGCGTGCAGCGGATCGTCCTACGGGCAGGTGGAACGGCGAGTGGAAGATGGGCGGAACCAACGAGAAGGCGGGGCAGACGACCTGGGGAACGTGGAGGTTGGTTCTCACGGAGAGGGAGGGCGCCGTCTCTGGCTTCTATGAGACGGAGGGAGAGAAGAGCCAAATTCGAAACGGTGTTCTGAGCGCAGACGGGCGGACGCTGAAGGGAGACTTCCACTGGCGTGGCAAAGGGAGCGAGAACCGGGGGACGTTCTCTTGGACGCTGGTTGGGGACGGATCCAAGTTTGAAGGAACCTGGAAGGGTGAAGCGGGCCATGGTCGCTGGTTTGGCACCCGATGAGTGCTCCAGTACGGAATCAGTGAGGACCGGGGTCAGGCGCGTTTCGCGGAGAAGGTACGGAGGCGGGACAATCTGTTGCGCGGACCGGGGCACGGAGGCGTGAACAGGTGTTGCGGATTCACGTCTAAATCTGCAACAAGCGAACGCGGTACCGTACTTTCGGCTCGGTACCCTTGGCCCGTCCCGCCTCGGCCGTCTCTTTCCAGATGCGAAACACGAGGTCGGCCAGCCGCTCCTCGTCGCGGCCAGGATCGCGTTTCACCGCGAGCAGCATCCTGAGTTCCTCCCGATCGCCCTTGAGGAAATCCTGGAGGATGAGCCTCGTCGATCGAAAGTTGTCCACCAGCGGATTGCGGGCACTGCCACCCGAACGACGCGCAGGGAAGCTCTTGGGATACAGAGTGCGTCAACTATCATCGCGATTCGCTGTCATGACTGGCCGCTCAATCGCGATGATTCGTGACGCACTTGGTATCCACTCGGTATCCCTTCTTGGTATGCCGAGGGACATCGCTCTCCAGCGGAGGGCCGCTCGTCTACGACATCAGGTCAATCGGAGAATCGAGTTGGCGGGACAGCCCCTACTTGCCGAGCCTTGCCCGCAGTGCAAGGCCAAGCTGAGTCCGCGGGCTAAGGGGCCATGCCCAACGTGCGGCTGTAATTTTCGTTTTCGAGACGGCAAACTTTGCCTCCAGTGTGGTGAAACTGTCAGAGAGCGATTCACGTGGTCTGAGGGCTCGAAGTGCTGGCATAGCGACCGGTACGATGGCCCCATACACAGCAGTGCTGGCTGGAACTCTATGGCAAGAAGCCGGGACGGTGTACGCACTGCGGTGCGGCGGTGGCGCAAGCCCAATCAGCTGAGAGATGCACGAGCTGCGCACATCCAAACGCTCTCTTGAGTTGCACCTGCGATTGGGGAAAACGATCATTTGGCCCTCCGCACACCCAGTGCGACAAGCCACACCAACGCAAGCGGGCGATGCGACTCGGAGCCGCTTGGGCGGGCGCTGCCTCTGCTGCCCTCGTATTCTCTGCGCTCGTAGGACCCTGGCTGGGCTTGCTTGCCTTCCTGGTTATCGTAGGTATCGGGTACGCGGTTGTGGATGAGCTGTAGCCACAACCGAACGCCGCTTGCGAAGGCGAGTGCCTTCCGGCACGGAGGCGTGAACAGGTGTTGCGGATTCACGCCTGAATCTGCAACAAACGAACGCGGTACCGTACTTCAAGTACCCTGATCACAGGCGCGCTACATACACGGAGGACGCCCTGGTGAGAGTCGTACTCATATCTTGCTCTGCCGCGCTCCTTGCCGCCGCAGTGTTTTCGGGCTGCGGGGACTCAACGAGCAGACAACATGGCTACTTCACCGGGACTTGGAGCTACGTAAGCGGCACCGGTCCAGGGTTAGGGTCGCCCTTGATAGTCAGGAGCGACGGAACGTTCGCCAGCCCGTACAGGCATGGGAGCTGGGAGCCCATGAAGGACCAGCCGAACCCACTCGGACCTCCGCGGAAGAGGATTCGACTGACCTCGGAGGACAGCAAACCCGTACCGGTGGTCGAGGACGCCAAAGGGGTGTTGGTTGGAGAGTCGGGTGCCGCCGCCACGTACAGGGAAGTTGTCGAAGAGCCTCCCGCCGTGCCGAGCGCAGGTCAGATTGCAGGCGAGTATTTCTTCTACAGCGATGATGGAGCCGCTCCCTCGAAGTCACAATTGGAATTGCGCCGACATTACTCTCGCGGCGGGGGCTTTGAGATCAAGCGAAAGGGGAAGGTCGCTGCTCGGGGAAGGTGGCTCGTCGACGGCGACAAGTTCGAAGAACTGCAAACCGAAATCTTCGGTCGCCCAGATTCCAGTGTGCGGGAGGCAGTGCTAAGGGGCGACGAGATTCACTTCAAGCCAGGTAAGCACACGAACCTACAAGTGTTCAAGCGATTGCGATAACTGAGTACCGAACCGGGTACCGAACCAGTACCGAAACGGGGGAAGGTCATCGACAAGGGTACCGAGCCGCGTAAGAACTATGGCTATCGGTGACAGTGTCTCGCAGTGCCATAGTGTTCACACGGCTCGGTACCCCCACGTACTGTCGAAATCAAGGCGACTACTCGCCGCCGAGAAGCCTGTAGACCGTCTCGAAGGTCATGCCCTCGAACTGCACCTCGAGGCTTGACGCCTGCTGTGAGACCTTGACGTTGGGCTCGCCGGTCCCGACCAAGAGTTCGCGCAGGCGGGCCGCCACCACAGGCGTCCCTGGTTCCGGCGGCTGAAGCCAAGCGACATGCACACGGACACCGGTCTTCGTTCTCTCAGCGACATACGTATCGGCGCGGGGGGTGGCTAGCCGCGTCACCACGTCCACAAAGAGCAGGCCGACCGCTCTCTTCATGACGCCGCGGTAGGCCGCCCCGGCGACGTCGCCCGCGGTGGCGTCGAAGTGGAACGTAGTACGCGTCGACGTCGCCTCACCACCCTTTATGTCGGACCAGGACACGCCCTCCAGCTTCAGGAGCATGACGGCCCCACCTGGCCTGACCAAGCTCACGCCTTTCGATGCGTCGAGCGTCACATCCGTGCCGCCGTTGCTGCCTGGGACGACAACGACGTGGACGCTGCCGGGTCGGCGCTCGTCATCAGTCAACTGAGTCAGCCAGTGCGCAGCCCGTTCGATCGGAGCGGCGTCCTCGGGTGGATGCGTCACGCGTGGGCGAATGATGAGCCGCGCCGCGGGCTCTTGGGAGACCGGCTCCGACGATCCGAAGGCCCCCCCCCACACGAGCCAGGCCCCGACACCAACGACCATCAGGAACACCGCACGCCAGGCCCACACGCCGGGGGCGCCATGCTTGCTGGGTGCAGGAATCGATGGAGTGGATGTCGCCGCACCCTCAACGAGGACCTCCCGCAGAAGCTCCTGCGCCCGGCCCGGGTCGAGGTGCCAGTGGGCGCCGTGAAGATTCGGGAGCCGAAGATCGACGAGGCCGGGGTCCGTGTCATCGAGACACACGTGAAGCACGCGGTCCGGTTTGTCGGAAAGGGCGCACCGCGCCTCCGCACGCACCCAGGCCGATGCGGCGGCCGCACCCGAGATGACGATGATCACCCAGTCTGAGCGGGCGAGCTCCGTACGGATACGCGCCTGGAAGTCCTCCCCGGCATTGATCTGCTCCATCTCGAACGCCTCGATGCCGGCGTTCGTCAGGAACGGCTCGAGTTCGTTGTCGACGAAGTCGCGGTCGGAGGAACTGAAGCTAATGAAGGCGCGCACCACGTGGAACCCAGGGTACAGCCCGCACGAACACAGCTCAAACGTGACGCTTCCGCGCTTGGTCTTGGCCACGTCCCGGCACCAACAGTTCAAGGGATACGGGCACGGAGGCGTGAACAGGTGTTGCGGATTCACGTCTGAACCTGGACTACCGAGGCGGGAAAAGTAGTCGCGCGTTGGCAGCTAAGCGGGGTCCCGACGCCGCGTCCTGCGGCCGCAGCCTTGAACTATCGACTACTCTTCCCGCATCCGTACTCCTTGATAGTGAGCCGGTCTCGGTACCTCAACGTACGCAGGAGTTGTGCGTCGGCGGCGCCCTTGCGAAATCGTGGATAACGAGCCCGGCTGGGTAGCTCGGTACCTGAGGCGCGGAACTGCTCAACTTGCTAAGCTCAGCGATGCTGGGAACGACGCCCGTTCCCACGAGGGGAGATCGCCATGGCAGTCAAGATTGGAGCCGTGACCCTTACGGCCGCAGCGGTCGCCGTGCCCTGCACGACGAAGGTGAAGATCAAGAAGGGCAAGAACAAGGGGAAGGTGGTGACGGTCGCGGGCAGGTTCGTACTGTCGGCAACCGTTACGGGGACAGCAACGACTCGTAAGGACACGTACGACCTGACGATCTACGACGACGACCTCTTCGACACGGCCCTGCGGACCAAGAGCGTCTCGCTGAAGAAGGCAGGCAAGGTACTAAGGCCCGGTGGAACGCCATTCGTGATCACGACCAAATTCACGCTCTTCTGCGACAAGAAGTGCCACATCGCGGGGAGGCTGCGGAAGAAGGTCATCTCGACGGACGAGAACCCGGCGGATGTCTACGCCTATGCGAAGGCTCCCTCGGGATCAAAGGGCACCAGCGCAAATCTAAAGCTGACGTGCACGTCAGGGCCGCCCCGTCTGGGGGTGCGGCCGGGCAGTTCCAGCATTGAGCGGGGAGAGTTCCGGCTCGCAACGTCGAAGGGCAAACTCCCTGCCGGCGCGCGTCTGGCCCTGGGGAGCCGGCACGAAGCGCCGGATGTGCAGTTCTTCCCGCGTGAGATCCAGCCGCGTGTGCGGATGATCGCGGTGGGCGACGAGGAGATCCGCTTTGGAGCGGGCACGACTCTGGAGTGGCGCCTGAGTGGCAAGCAGCAGGAGATGATGCGCACGTGCGATGGTCGCGTCGTGCGCTACGACGCGACGTCCGGCGCGTGGTCCCTCGTACGCCGCTTCCGCCTCGAGGACGACCGCCTGACCTTCTCATTGCGGCGGGGTGGCACCTACGGCATCGCGGCAGGGAGTGCGTCGCGTCGCCGTCGTCAACGGCGCGAACCCTGAAGGGCACGGAGACCGGGTCGAAGTCAACGCGTTGACGCCGTAGCCCTCCCGGGACGCCCTGGAGTACCGAGCCGGGGAGTACCGGGAGTACCGAGTGCCGAGTACCTAGCCGCGAGTACCGAGCCGGAGCAAAGTGTCACCAGTAGCGTCGGCGGTGAGCGACTCGCAGTGAGAGAGTGCCCTGGCTCCGCACTCTAGGCACGCGGTGCCGGAGCCTGCCGGCTCCGGTGGAAACTGCCGGGCTCGTACTCCACTTTCACTCGGGGCGCACATGACGCTGACACACGACGATGGGCGCACACTCACAATAGCGATGCTCGTCCACGGCGTTGGCGACCCCAGCATCTCGTCAATCAAGCGTGCGGCCCTCAAGGGGTTCGAGCGCTCTGGAGTCGAAGGCCGTGTGTCTGGGATACGGAGCCGCAGCAAGGATTAGCCACTTCGCGCCGCTGCCATCGACCGGCTAATCTTTGCTGCGGCTCCGTAGTTCTCCGTATCCCCGGTACCTCGCACTACGGAATCTCAGTCTCCGTATCTCCCGGCCCTTGCAGGGGAACCGTCCGCATGTGGGCCTCATGCGCACGCTCCGTCCGGTAGAACACGATTGCCGCCATGAAGAGCACGACCAGCGGCAAGAATAGTGCTGAGACACCAGTCACGTGACTTGCCCACATCAATCCCGGCACGGCCAGCGCGAAGGCGACGGCCGACGTGACCTTGCGGCGAAGGGCTTGCGCTGCAAGCGCAACGCCAAGGCCCGTTGCAACGCAGAGCTTGAGAAACTGATTCCTGTCGCCGGTCAGGCCAAAGCCGAACGCGAAAATCGTGATCAGGATCGTTAGCGCCGGAACAACGAGGAAGCTCGGCTGCCTGAGCACAGTCTCCAATCCGAGATTGCGGATGATGGGCCGTAGGGTCCACATCCGCGTGGGCCTCTTGCGGATGCGAAACGGCTTCCACGTCCGCGTGAACGCGAAGTAGTGACATCGGCCCGCCCGCCGCGGCAACTCGCAGGGGAGAGCGGAGGCCACGGCGGCGCGGATGGACGTCCAGTCCTGATGGGCGTGATCGAGGATGATGCGCCGGGGATCGACTTGGGAGGCCACGAGATTGGTCTCCCACGTCACCCCTGGTGTGTCGTCAGGGCGCAGCACGACAAGCTGCGCCCGAGCAATCAACTCGCGCACACTCTGGCGCCAGTCCTCGGTGCGGAGCGGAATGGCGCCCGGCGTCTGAAGCTCGGAGCGCGGATCCTCGATACAGACGACGGGACCGATCAGCTTGAAGAGGCGGGCCTCCGTGCCGTCCTTGCGGAATGACCTCAGGAAGACCACGGGAGGACGTCGATCCTCTGCCGGCAGACCGTCGCGGGACGGATTGGCCACCATCCCGCCCCTGATGATCATCAAGCCTGCAAGCCAGACCAGCACACACGGGATGGCGAAGAGCACGGCAATCTCGAGGAGCTGCCCCGAGTTCAAGCGCCCGAGAGCAACAAGCACGATGGCTGGCACAACAACGAAGGCGATCACAAAGCCGGCCGCGACCTGGAAGTACCCACGCAGCTTCGCTTCGTAGACGACTACGTCTTCGTCGGGCGTGCGAGGGGCAGGGTTCGAGGTCATTGCGTCCGCCGCGACTTGGCTGGGAGTCCCGGCGTACCGGAACACCGAGCCTGGAAACTACCATCGGGACTCGGCGCGGTGCTTGACGACGAATCGCGATGGTAGGTACCGCACTCGCTATCCATGCCGCGTCCGTACTCGCGGAGTCAGCCGCTACGTGGCGTGAGCGTGAGCTTGTACGAGGCGCCCGAGCTCAGGAACCGCCGCTTGAACCGGATCAGCACGGGAGGTCCATCGGGAAAAATCAGGGGACCGACCGCGTGCATGCCCTCCGCCTCCTGCCCCTCGGGCGTCAGGTCAATCGTGCCCTCAAGGGCTTCGTCGGACGTCGCTGCATCACGATGAGCGTAGGTGACCCAGTCACGGTCGAGGTCCCGCCACGTCCAGCCCTTCGCGCGGATCTTCACTCGTACCTTCCCGAGCCCCCCAACCTCCATTTTGAAGTCCCAGAGGACCGGCGCCATAACGACGATCACCTTCTCCTGGTAGTTACCGCGAAACAGGGAACCACTCAGCTCGAACGGCGTCGTGCGTACGGACATGAAGCCTCCTGGCGCCGGAGCTGGCGCGCGTAACCCCTCCGGTCTCTGTAGAGCGTACGAAGACCGAGGCGCCCGATGCAACCGCGGCTCAGCCACCTAGACAACACATCTGCGGAGTCCGGAGTCATCGGATAACCGACGCTGCATAGTGACGCACGAGTACCGAGTACCGAGTACCGAGTACCGAGTACCGAGTACCGAGTACCGAGTACCGAGTACCGAGTACCGAGTACCGAGTACCGAGTACCGAGCCAGGAGTACCGAGCCAGGAGTACCGAGCCAGAGCATTTCCTCACCGTTAGCGAGGCTGCCGCACTAATGGTGAAATTCTGCACTGGCTCCGTACTCCTGGCTCCGTACTCTCTCTTCAATGCAGCAGGGTCGCCACGTCGCGCGGCCATGAGTCGTGCCTCAGCCGAACGGCTTGGCAGTCCAGAAGAGGCTGCAGGACTGCGGGCAACTCGCTCCTCTGCGGCAAGACGGCGCCTCGTACAAGAACCGGCACGACCCTCTTGTGTAGATCGAGAGCGAGCGACACCTCGCGCCGAACCCAATCGTCTCGATCAAGGAGCCGAGGCTGGCCGCTCGCGCCAGCTACCATCCAGCCTGGGCCGATCACGACAAGGACGGCACTCGCACGTCGAAGAGCGGCCTCAAGTTCAGCCGGCCACTTCGAACCTGGCACAACATCGCGGACATCGAGATAGGCTCCGCCGCGGCCAAGATTTGCGTCCAGTTCGGTCTTCAGGCTCTGGGCTTCCGGCGCGGAGTCGCCGCGTCGGTAGCAAATGAAGTAGTCCAGCGGCACGATGGCTGGAGCCGACTCGAGGACCGCAAGGACGGCGTCTGCGATGAACTCTGGTGTGAGTCCCGGTGGCAACTTCGCTCGCGCGCGGCGCAGCACTCTGAGCGCGGTCCCGCGCGTAGGTTGGGGTTCGCGTGCCAAGGCCTCCGCTAGGAGCCTGTCCCGGAATCCCGTAGATCTCGTTCTGCGCGATGTGGGGGCGAATTGCTAGGCTCGGGCATGAGCAAGCGATTCCGTTCGTGGGACGTGGAGCAGACGTGGCTGTTCCCGCCGTCGGTGTTGGATCTG
>JAJDEN010000066.1 GCA_029259775.1 Planctomycetota bacterium
CATGCTGATCTGGTACGCGAACATCCCCGAAGAGACGATCTACTACATCAAGCGCCTCGAGAACGGCTGGCAGCCCGTCACGCTCGCCGTCGTCCTCTTCCGATTCGTCCTGCCCTTCTTCTTGCTGCTCGGACGCGGCGCGAAGATGGATGGCAAGCGTCTCGCGCAGGTCTCGGTCCTGATTCTCGTGGGCCAGGTGATCGACCTGTACTGGCTGATCATGCCGAACCTCTACCCGTCCGGCCCGCAGCTCGGCTGGCAGGAGGTCGCGCCGCTCGTCATGTTCACCGGCGTGCTGCTGCTCGCCGTCGGCATGTTCCTCGGTCGCCACAGTGCGGTGGCGTCGGGCGATCCGCTGTTTGACAAGTCGAAGAACTTCCGCCTCTAGGCCCTAGCCCGAAAGCACCCCATGACGCTCCGCCGCATCGCCCTTCCGATCTTCCTGGTGCTCACCCTCGCGGTGGCCGCGCCGGTCTGTCTTGGTGGCCGCGTCGGCGCGGAGGAGGCCCGCGCGGAGGAAGCCGAGGCCGTCGGCATCGACGAGAAGCTCGGAGCGACGCTCCCGCAGGGCCTGATGTTCAACGACGAAGCGGGCAAGCCCGTCGAGCTCAGGTCCCTGATCCAGCGCCCGACCATCCTCACCCTCGTCTACTTCCGCTGCCCCAGCATTTGCGGTCCGCTGCTCAACGAGCTGGCGAACACGGTCGATGAGGTGGATGACCTCGCGCCGGGCAATGACTTCGATCTCATCACAGTGAGCTTCGATCCGGCCGAGAACCCCGAGATGGCGCGCAACGGCAAGACGAACCTGCTCAAGCGGATCAAGCGCGACGTGCCCGAGGACGCCTGGCGCTTCCTCACCGGCGAGGCCGAGAGCATCAAGCGCCTCGCCGACGCCGTGGGCTTCCGCTACAAGCGGACGAAGGACGGCCAAGACTACGACCACGCCGGCACCGTCATCTTCGTCAGCAAGGAAGGCAAGATCGTCCGCTACCTGGGCGGCCTCGCCATGCTGCCGTTCGACATGAAGATGGCAGTGAACGACGCGCGCATCGGCAAGGAGCGCACGATCTTCCAGAAGATCCAGAGCCTGTGCTTCGGCTACGACCCCGACGGGAAGCGCTACACGCTGCTCGTCAACCGCATCGTGCTCTTCGTCACGCTGCTGGGTATCGGCATCTTCGCCCTGGTGCTCTTCCTCAAGCGCCGGCGCGGGCCTGCCCGCCCCTCACCGAACAACCCGTCCGCCGCCGCAACTGAGGTGGTGGAAGGAGGTACCGTCTGATGTCTTCCGACACGGCCATGCCCGACCTCCCGGAAACCAACTACATCAACGCCGAGAAGGGTCTGAAGTCGTGGCTCACGACGATCGACCACAAGCGGATCGCGTTGATGTATTTGATCGCGATCGGCGGCTTCTTCGTCGTCGCGATGGGCCTCGGCTTCATGATGAGGCTCGAGTTGCTCAATCCCGGCGAGCAGTTCCTCGACGGCGCGGCCTACAACCGCGTCCTCACGCTGCACGGCGTGATCATGATCTTCCTCTTCATCATTCCCAGCATCCCTGCTGTGTTCGGCAACTTCTGCTTGCCCATCATGCTGGGGGCCAACGATGTCTCGTTCCCCCGCCTGAACCTGGCGTCCTGGTACTTCTACATCGCGGGCGCCATCGTCGCGCTGTTCTCGGTCGCGGCAGGTGGCGTGGACACGGGCTGGACGTTCTACGTGCCCTACAGCGCGAACACCGACGCCAACGTCATGTTGCCGATGTTTGCTGCTTTCTTGCTCGGTTGGTCCTCGATCCTCACGGGGCTCAACTTCATCGTCACGACGCACCGGCTGCGCGCACCCGGCATGGGCTGGCGCCAGATGCCGCTCTTCGTCTGGGGCATCTACGCAACGTCCTGGATCGCCGTGCTGGCGACGCCGGTCATCGGTATCACCCTGGTGCTCGTCTTGATCGAGCGCTACATGGGCATCGGCATCTTCAACGCCACCATGGGCGGCGATCCGATCCTCTTCCAGCACCTCTTCTGGATCTACTCGCACCCGGCGGTCTATGTGATGGTGCTGCCGGCCATGGCGGTGGTGTCTGAGATCGTGCCCGTGTTCAGCCAGAAGCGGATCTTCGGCTACCGGTTCATCGCCATGTCGTCGATCGCGATCGCCGCCATCGGTTCGCTCGTGTGGGCGCACCACATGTTCACCTCGGGCATGGCGGACGAGGGACGCATCATCTTCTCGTTCTTGACGTTCTTCGTGTCCGTGCCCAGCGCCGTGAAGGTCTTCAACTGGCTGGCGACCATGTACAAGGGCTCGATCAAGGTCGACCCGCCCATGCTGTTCGCCTTCGCCTTCATCTTCCTGTTCTCGATCGGCGGCTTCACGGGCCTCCTGCAGGGTGCGCTCTCCGTGGATATCCATCTCCACGACACGGCATTCATCGTCGCGCACTTCCACTACACGATGTTCGGCGGCACCGGCGTGATGTTCTTCGGCGCGATGTACTACTGGTGGCCGAAGATGTTCGGCCGCATGTACAACCGGACGATGGCGTATGTGGGCTTCGCGATGTTCTTCGTGGGCTTCAACACGCTCTACTTCCCGCTGTTCATCGCGGGCTTGAAGGGCATGCCGCGTCGCTACGCGGACTACCTGCCCGAGTACCACAGCTACCACGCTCTCTCGACCGTGGGCTCGTGGATCATGGTGACGGGCATCCTCATTCTCTTCGCCAACCTGATCTGGGCGATCAAGCGTGGCAAGCGCGCGGAGCGCAACCCCTGGGGCGGCGCCACGCTCGAGTGGGCCGTTGCCTCGCCGCCCGCTACGCACCAGTTCGACGGCCCCCCCGAGGTCGGCGAGCCCTACGACTACAAGATCCCGCACTTGGGGGATGACGAGTCCGCCGGCAGCGGTGCTGACGAGGGGAAGGCATGAGCGACGCCACCGCCACTCCGGCCGAACTGCACGGGCACGAGGACCACGGGCATGAGGACCACGAGGCCCACTACGGGGTTCCGGGCTACGACCCGACCGCCTCGAAGATGGGCATGTGGCTGTTCCTGTTCACGGAGCTGCTCCTCTTCGGCACGCTGTTCATCGTGTTCGCGGCCTACTTCTACAAGTTCCCGACGTACTTCATGGAAGCGTCCAGCTCGCTGAACATCCCGGTCGGCGGCTTCAACACGGTCGTGCTGCTCACCAGCTCGTTGACCATGGCGCTGGCCATCGCGGCTCTGCAGCGCGGCAACGTCAAGCTGTCCGTGAAGATGCTCAACGCGACGATCGGCTTTGCGGTGCTGTTCTGCATCGTGAAGGCCTTCGAGTGGGGCGGCAAGTTCGAGCACGGCATCTGGCCGGGCTCCGACCACGTCAGCGCCATGGAGTTCGGGCAGCAGGTCTTCTACAGCCTGTACTTCGTCATGACGGGGTTCCACGCCCTGCACGTGATCATCGGCGCGGGTCTCATTCTCTGGGTGAAGAAGCGGACGCTGAACGGGACGATCTCCCAGGAGCGCCTGGTGCTGATGGAGAACATCGGCCTGTACTGGCACCTGGTCGACCTCGTTTGGATCTTCCTCTTCCCGCTGTACTACCTGATTTCGTAGGGGGCTCGAATGGACGCTGCCGCTCACGACACGCACGACGCTCACGACGAGCCGCACCTGACACCGTACTCGGTGTACGTGGGCATTTGGCTCGCGTTGATCGCCCTCACCGGCGTCACCGTCCTGGCTTCCGTCGTGGACATGAAGCACCAGGCGATCTTCGTCGCCCTGTTCGTGGCCACGGCCAAGTCGACTCTCGTCGTGCTGTACTTCATGCACATCGCCTTCGAGAATCGCGTCTTCTGGTGGTTCCTGCTGTCGGCGATCGCCACCTTCGTGATCTTCGTACTCCTCACCTTCGCCGACTACGCGTACAGGTAACCCGGTAGGGACAACCCATGATTCTCGCCTCACAAAAGATCATCGACGCTGTCGACAGCGCCTTCTGGACGATCACCATCGTGAGCGTGGTCTTCCTCATCGGGATCATGGCGGCCCTCGTCATGTTCAGCGTGAAGTACCACCGCACGCGGCATCCGAAGCCGGCGCGGATCTCGGGCAACATGAAGCTCGAGATCGCCTGGACGATCATTCCCACGCTCATCGCCGTGTGGATGTTCTTCATCGGCCTGGACGGGTTCCAGCTGATTCGCAACGTGCCGGAGAACGCGTACGTCGTCGAGGTCGAGGCTCGCCAGTGGGCCTTCACGTTCCGCTACCCCGAGGCCAAGAACGTCACGGACACCAAGCTCTACGTGCCCGTCGGAACGCCCATCCACTGCAAGCTCAGCTCGGCTGAGGGCGACGTCCTGCACAGCCTCTACCTCCCGCACTTCCGCGTGAAGGAAGACTGCGTCCCGGGCAAGCCCAGCTACCTCTGGTTCCAGGCGGACGAGATCGGCACGTACAACATCTTCTGTGCCGAGTTCTGCGGCAAGGACCACTCGCAGATGCTCACCACGCTCGAGGTCCTCTCGCAGGAGGACTTCGACGCCTGGTTGGACAAGAAGCTCGAGCATCGCTTCCGCCCGATCGACGACGTCGCGGTGGTGATGAAGGCCGAGTCGCTGAGCGCATGCGACGCACCCAAGCTCTACAAGACCTACTGCGCCTCCTGCCACGGCGGCCAGGGGGAGGGCGGCCTCGTCGAGGGGGCACGCAGTTTCCAGACCGACCGCCCCGCGAAGTGGAAGAAGGGCGTCAAGATCACGGACATCTTCCGCACCCTCACGCTCGGTCTGCCTGACACGCGGATGAAGTCCTTCGCCAACCTCTCCGCATGGGATCGCTTCGCGTTGGCGCACTACGTCGCCAGCCTCTATGTCGAGGGCCCGGGCCGCTCGGCTGCCACCCAGGCCGAGTACGAGCAGCTGATCAAGGAGTACAAGCTCGACGAGCAGATGAAGGTCTCGCGCGAGTTCCCGATCAACGAGGCGATAGACGAGATCGTCGCCAAGAGCGCGAACAAGTAGGTACCCCACGCGGCGATGGACCCCCAAACCGGCCTCGCTTCCGTCCGCGGCGCCGCCGCCATGCGCACCCAGGTGGGTGGCCTGATGGGCGTCGTGCGTCTCCTGCTCGAGCTGTCGAAGGCGCGCATCACCTTCGCGGTGACCTTCTCCGTGATGACGGGCTACGTGCTCTTCGCTGAGACGGTCGACGGCGGCATGATCCTGCCGGTCCTGGGCGTGTTCCTGCTCGCCTGCGGCTCCGCGACGATCAACCACGTCCAGGAGTGGCGCACCGACGCCATGATGGACCGGACGCGCAATCGCCCCATTCCCTCGGGTCGGATCAGCCCGAAGGGCGCGCTCTCGATCGCCGTGCTCTTTCTCGCCGTAGGGCTCAATCTCCTGGCCCAGATCGAGCATCACACGCTGGTCGTCGTGCTGCTCGGCGCGTTCGCCGTCTTCTACTACAACGGCGTCTACTGGGCGCTCAAGCGGGTCACGGCCTTCGCCGTGGTCCCGGGCGCCCTGATCGGCGCCGTGCCGCCGATCCTCGGCTGGTGTGCGGCCGGCGGCTGGTACTCCGACCCGCGCATTCTCGAGGTCGCCGCGTTCTTCTTCATATGGCAGATCCCGCACTTCTGGCTGCTCGTGCGGCTGTTCGGGACCCAGTACGAAGCGGCCGGCCTGCCCACACCGATGAAGCTGTTCCAGCCCAAGCAGTTCCAGCGCATCACGTTCAACTGGATCCTCATGACCGCGGTGCTGGGCCTCCTGCTCGCTGCGGTGCACGACATCGCGCTGCCGTGGAACTTCATCGCCCTCGCCGGGTCCATCTGGATCGTGTTCGAAGCGATCGGGTACCTGCGCAGCGAGTCGACCCGCCCGGCGGCACGCAAGCTCTTCACGCAGCTCAATGTCTACGCGCTGACGATGATGCTGCTCCTGATGGCCGACGCGCTCAGCTCGTAGCGGCTTCGGCCGGCGCTTCCGCCGCGGCCTTGATGTCCTCGAAGTCCTTCCGCATGCACTTCTTCATCATGCCGGACATGAGCCAGCCCAGCGGCGTCATGAGCTTGGCCAGGAACGTGTTGGCCTTCCAGCTCATGAGCATCTCGACGCGCGTCCCCGCGCCCTGGGGCGTGAGCCTGAACTCCGAGAGCCAGGAACTGCCACAGGAGTCGCCGCCGACGGAGTAGCCGTTCGGCGGATCCCAGGCAGTGATCCACATCTCCTCGGTCGCTTCCTTCTTCATCATGATGCGCGTCTCGCGCCAGCGCGTGCCGACGCCGATGTCGCCCTCCGTGAGGACCTCGAGTTGGGTGATCGCGGAGATGCGGTCCGCGGCGCCGTGCAGATCGGACATGATCTCCCACGTCCGCTCGAGCGGCGCGTTGATGACGATCTCGACCATGGGCTTGAGCTTGGCCATGACAGCGGCCTCCTGGGGGGGGGGGGCGCGCATCCTAGCCCAAGCGCAGGGGCGGCTACTTGGGACGCACGAAGTAGGCAAACTTGCGCTTGGTGTGGGGGTCCCGGGCGTCCACGCGGTACGTGTAGCGCTTGCCGCCTCGGTCGATCACGACCTTCACCAGGTCGTCGCTGTCCGGATCGAGGCTCCGTGCGATGCGGATCGCATCCTCGCGCGTCTGGACCAGGCGATCGTTGATCGAGACCAGGATGTCGCCACGGCGCACGTCGAACTTCTCGGCCGGGAGGCCCTTCGCCATGCCGGTGATGCGCAGCCCGAGAATGCGCTTTGTCGTCGGGTCCTCGGCGACGGCGGTCTTGAAGCTCTCGGCGAGCGCGGCGATCCCGCGTCCCCGACTCCAGCCGTGCGTCAGGTCGTCGAACTCGATCACCCGGTCGTAGCGGTCGAGCGGGTTCGTGTGGGCCGTGGGGCGGAGCGCCTCGATGCGCGGGAGTTCCTTGGTCGCGCCAATCCGGATCCTGACTTCGGCCTCGCTCTTGTCGTGCGCGCCGCCGGCCTTCTCCGGCCAGATGCAGCCGCCCGCGCTGAGCGTCAGCCCGTCCTCCGCGTCGTAGCGGTAGGTCTTCGAGAGCAGGACCTCACCGTCCTGCAGTACGTCGTAGCGGAGTACGTACGAATGCACGGCCAGCCGCGTGACGCCGGTGAGGCGGAAGCGGGCCGGGTCGTCGTGGCTGGCGCGCAGGATCTCCCCTGGACCGAAGCCGAGCATCTTGCCTGTCGCGTGGAACTGGAAGCCGACGGCCGTGGCGACGGCCGGGTCGTGGGCGATCATGCGTACGCTGCCGAGCGAGGCGAGGTCGTCGGACAGGTCGGGCGTCGGCGGAGCCTGCGGATCCGGTGCCTCGGGCGCCGGCGGCAGGGGACCGGAGAAGATCCAATGCCCCGGGTTGTGATCGCGGAAGCGCCACACGATCTGGGTCATGGCGTCGCTCGCCACGGGCTGCGGGGGGCGCCAGCGAAGCCCTGAGGCCCGGCCGCGCTCGTAGCCCGCGCGCGCCTCGGAGCCGACACGCGCCTGGGCTTCGCGGTCGCTGGAGAGCAGGACGACCCCGGTCGCGACGAGCAGGCCTGCGAGCGCGAGGTTGGTGACCTGCAGGGTCCGTCGCCAGCGGTGGGGGGTGAAGCGAGCATGGGCCATGGGGGCCTCCAGTCCGCATGTTGGACGACCGTCGGGCCGCAGATCCCGCTGCGGAATTCCGCGCAGCCGGCGAAGCGTTGCCGTACCGGTTGCGCCCCAGAGGCCCACTGGATGCGCTCTTGTGGCGGGTCTACGCCGTCCGGATCGACATCACCGTGCCGCGCAAGGAGATGGTCCTCGACCGCGAGCCGGGCAAGGACCATCGGCATGAGGCCGTCTACGTGGCGATCGGCGACGCCTTCACGGCGGCCAAGCGCCCACGCGACGACTACAGCGCCAAGCTCCGCGGCAACGTCAAGCGACACTTGTAGGGACGGACGTGCATCAGAGCAGCAGAAGTCGAACCGCAGAGGGCACCCTGCGTAACGATGCCCAACGGCAAAGACAAGAAGATGAACCGCCGAGGCGCAGAGGACGCAGAGGCGCGTCCGCAACCTGAGCCCTAGAACAACAACTCCCACCCGATCCAAAGCAGGGCGACGTCAGCGAGCATGTGGCTGAGGTACCCCGGCCACACGCTGCCCTTGCGCTCGTACAGCCACGTCCACACCAGGCCGGCCGCGAACACGGCTGCCGACCCGGCCACGACGACCGGCCAGTCGAAGAACGCCCGCAGCACGATCACGTGGTGTGCCGTGAAGATCAACGCGCCCAGCACGGCCGCGCCGACGGGAGCGACGAGCTCGCGACAGCGGCCGTAGAGGAACCACCGGAAGGCGTACTCCTCCAGCAGCGCATTAGCGAACACCAGGCCCGCTGCCATGAGCAGGTAGCGCGCCTGCGTGTCGAAGCCGCTCGCTGCCGCCCGCTCCCGCAGGGGCGCGGGGTCGAGGCTCCCGCGGCCGACCAGGTACCACGCGGCCAGGATCAGCCCGCCCAGCGCGAGGCCCGAGGTGAGCCCCGTCCGCCACCCGTGCGCCGTGGGTGTCGGGAACGTGGAACGTCCGGCGCGCACCAGCCACCACCAGAGCAGCGGCATCCCGTAGAGCACGCCCTTGCCGAGCGCGTACACGACGTTGCCCACCAGCCCCGGGGCGAGATGGAAGGCGAACGCGGCGCCGATCGACGGTGCCGGTGCTGCGAGCATCAGGAACAGCAGCGCCCGGCGCTTGGAGGTGCCTTCGTCGATCACCCGCGCAGGGTAGTGCGAAACACGTTCGCGCCGCCCTCGCTCTTGGAGGTGGAACTCAACTTGGGCGGCGGCGCCAGGAGGGTTTGTCACTCCTGGGAATGTGTTGTCGGCTGTGCTCCGACGGGCTCTCCCGCGCCGCCGCCCCTTTCCATCCCCGGGGGCCGGGCCCCCGGCTACGCTGGATGCGTGACACGCCTCCCGCGTTGGACCCCGCTCCTCCTGCTGGTGTTCGCGCTGCCGACACACGCCGGACGGGCCATCGCCGAGGAGCCGAAGGCCAACCCCCCCGCGGAGAAGTCCTCCGCGAAGAGTGCCTCCAGCAGGAAGGCCCCGGCGAAGCCTGTCCCAGCGAAAAGGGCGGCTCGGTGGGCGAACTACAAGCTGGTTGCGAAGGCGTTCGAGCACACCTCGCTCGCACGCTGCACGAGCTTCGCCCCCGACGGCGCCACCTTCGCCACGGGCGGATCCGATCGGGCGCTCCGGGTCTGGGACAGCGCCACGGGCAAGATCCTCGCCGTGCATCAGCTCCCGCGTTCCGGGTGAGGCCCGTGACTGGCGTCGATGGCCTTCGGTGCGAAGGGCAAGCAGATTTTCACGGGCTCCACCTCGGGGCCGGTGCGTCTGCACGACGCATCGAGCGGCAAGGTGCTGCGTGAGATCGGCACGCACAAGGACTTCGTGCATGCCGTGGCCTGGGCACCGGGCGGGGACGTCATGGCGTCGGGGAGCGACGACGGCGTCTACAAGCTCTGGTCGTTCAAGACCGGCACGCTGCTGCGCACGTGGACCGTCACGGCCAAGCGCGTCGCGCATCGCCAGATCTGGGCGCTCGTCTTCAGCCGCGATCACAAGACCCTCTACACGGGGATGGGCGACGGTGTGATCCGCGCGTTCTCCGTGGCGACCGGCAAGGAGACCCGTCGCTTCACCGGCCACGGCAAGCGCGTCCTCGGGCTGGCCCTGAACGCGGCCGGCACGCGCCTCGCCTCCGGCTCGGGGGATCTCACCGTCCGCGTCTGGGATCTCGCGACCGGCAAGCAACTCGTCCAGCTCGGCGGCCACGCCAAGCAGATCTACGCCGTGGCCTGGCACCCTACCGAGGATCGCTGGCTGGCTTCCGGCAGCTACGACGGCTCCGTCCGGCTCTGGGACTGGAAGGGCGGCGTGCCCAAGCAGCGCCTCGACGTCGACAAGCAGGGCGTCTACGGCCTCGCCTTCTCGCCGGATGGGCGCCGCCTCGCCATCACGGGGGGCAGCGGGCAGGTCCAGCTGCACGCGCGCAAGTAGCCCCCGACCTACGAAGAGGCACGAAGAGGCGTGAAAGGCCGGGCCTCCGGCGTTCTCATGGAGGAGATGCCCAAGCTCACCCCGCTTCTGCTGCTGGCCCTGGTACTCACTCTGGCTCCCCTGGGCGCAGCCGACGAGGCCGCTGGGAAGGCCCAGGACGCCGCGAAGGCCGAGGCGGCACGGATCGCGCGGCTCAAGCAGGAGATGGCGCTCCGCGCCGAGGTGCCCAAGGCCGTCGCTCGTGGCTTGGTCTGGCTGCGGAAGCAGCAGCAGCCGGACGGCTCGTTCTCGCGCATTCCCATGGCGGGCGTCAACGCGCCCGTCATGTCCTACCATCACGTCGGCCGCACCGCGCTCGCCGCCCTGACCATGTCGCACCTCGGCGCCGCTCCGGACGATGCGCATCTGGCCAAGGCCTTGACGTGGTTGCGCAAGAACTACCGCGGTGCGATGAAGAAAGGCACGCAGGGCGCGACCTACTCCATGTCGCTGCTCGCCATGGCGCTGCACACGGTGCACAAGCGGCAAGGAGAGCGAGCTGACGATGCCGCGGAGCGTACGAATCCGCTGGGTCTCCCGGCCAAGGACCTCGCCATGGTGCGCGTCGTCGGTCGCTGGTTGTTGCAGACGCGGGTGAAGGATGGCCTGTTCGGCTACCCCTCGCCGGCGCTCAAGATCCCCGTCAAGATGCGCCGCCTGCTGCCGCGGGGCGCACCGCACAAGGCCGCTGCCCGCAGTGACATGAGCAACACGCAATACGCGTTGCTCGGCCTCTGGGCCTGCGCGCGGTGCGGCGTCGAGATTCCCGTCAAGGACCTCGCCTCCATCGCGGATGCGCTGCTGGCATCGCAGGCGAAGAGCGGCCCGGCCGTGAAGCGCACGTTCGATCCAGCGCCTGGGGATGACCGGTCCGGGCATCGCTACAGCGTGACCGACCGCGCGCGTGGTTTCGCCTACTCGCGACCCACGGGGCCCAACATCGCCACGTACATGACGGGATCGATGACAAGCGGTGGGCTCTCCTCCCTGTTGATCGCGAAGGCCATCCTGCGGGAGCAGGAGGAACTCTCCGAGCGTCTGGAGCGGCGCCTCGACCGTGGCATCTGGGATGCGATCGCCTGGCTCTCGAAACACTTCGCGGTCGACCGCAACCCTGGCGTCATGGACCTCGCCTCCTTGCCGGTGGAGCAGGCCAAGCTGCTGGGGCAGGGGGTGGCGCCACAGACCATGACCGGCATGTGGCACTACTACTACCTCTACGGCCTCGAGCGCGCGTTCGTGATCGCGGGCAAGCGCTACGCCGGGAAGCACGACTGGTACCTCGAAGGCGCCCGCTGGCTGCTGGACCGCCAGGCGGGCGATGGGCGTTGGCCGAAGCCGCCCAAGAAGGTGAAGAAGGGCGCGGCGGTCCCGTTCGCCCGGGCGACGTGGCCGGTCGTCGAGACGTGCTTCGCGCTGCTCTTCCTCGAACGAGCCACGCTCAGGCCGCGTTCGCCCTTGATCGACGTGCGTCCACGGGAGCCCAAGGAGGACTGACGGCGTGTGGCCTGTGCGCCCCGCAGACTCCGGTGCGCACCGCCCTCGCTGTCCTGCTCACTCTTGTGGCTTCCAGATCAGGTGCGCCGCCGAAGGACCCGGTCGCCGCGCCCGATTCCTGCTACCGCCAGGGCACCCAGGTGGCCGATGGGGAGCCGGAGGTGCATGCGTGGACATGCCGAGTGCAGACCCTGTTGCTAGAGAGGTCGTAGAGCAGCCGGAGGCCGTGGGCCCCGTACCGCTGCCGCTGCGCCTCGGGGCCGCGCTGCCGCACGTCGTGGCCGCGGGCTACCTGCTCGTCGTCTTCGTCGGCTACATCGGCGGCGAGATCCGCCTGACTTCCGAGATCCGCGACGCCTCGGGCTGGCTGATGTACGAGCTGCTCGCCTGCGTGTATGCCTCCGTTCTGCCGCTGGGCATGATCGTCGCGAGCTTCCTCGGCAGGCTGCTGAGCCGGCCTGGCTCGCGGCGGATCTTGGACGGCTCGCTGGTGCTGCTGCTGCCGTTCGCTCTCTTCGCCTGGAACATGGCGCCCGCCGGCGCGGCTCGCTGGGGCGTGCTGGCGTTCCTCGGTCTCGCCTTCGCCCGGTGGCTGCCGCACAGGCACGAAGCCGCGGTCGCGCGCGACGGGATCCGCGCCGTCGTCGGGAGCGCCAAGCGGGCCGTGCGCGTCTGGACCTGCTTCACCGCGGCCTTCTTCCTGTCCGCTTTCCTGATCCTCCCCCTCGAGCCGCTCCTCGGGCTCGAGATGCCGAGCGTGGACCATGGCCAGTACTTCATGATCCTCGGCATGGGGATCGTCTACTTCGCCCTCAACGCCGTGGTGGAGATCTTCAACCTGACCCGGCGCCTGATGCCGACGCAGACGCGGCTGCGAAGCCCGCTCGCCGACCGCCCGGAACAGCGCAGGGCCGCCTGATCCCTGAAGGGCGCGACTCCCGGTAGGCTGACCGACCGGAGGTTGTTCCAGAACCATGGGTCGCGTGCTACCGCTGCTGATCGTCCTGGCTGTCCTCGGCGCAGCGGCCTTCCTGTTCGTCGCCGGCGACGACGACCCGGCTGCGGACTCGTCGCTCATGCCGCCCGAGCAGGCGCCGGTCACGACGACGAAGGGCGAGCCCTCCCTCGACACGGGGGTCGGCGAGGCCGCACGTCAGCTCGCAGCCGATCGTGCTGCGCCGCCCACCGAGGCCGAGCTCGCGCGTCGCGATCGACTCGCCCTGCTGTGGGAGCGGGCGCTCGTGCTGCATGGCATGAAGCGGGATGCGCAGGCCCTGTCGCTGCTCGAGACCTACCTGGAGAGTCACAAGGCGTTCTTCGAGGACGAGCGGCGCGCGAAGATCCTGGCCCAGATCCGTTCGGGCGCCACCCAGATCATCAAGGCGGACGCCGCCGCCGATCGGCTGAAGGAACTCGTCGAGGAACTACGCCGTTGGGGCAATCTTAGGCCGCTGGACGATCCCGAGAAGGCCTCGGCCCTCGAACGTCAACTGAGGCACGCCGCCGGCGTCATCGCCAAGCTGCCGAAAGAGAAGCAGCGCGCCTTGTTGATGCGCCACCTGGAGCGCTTCCTCGTGCCGCGCGGTCGCGGCTACCGCGACGATCGCGAGCTCGAGGCGGGGGCGGAGTACACCGTGCGTTCGCGCATGGACGTCGACGCCCTGCTCGACGCCGTCCAGACGGCCGAGGAGACGCGCGAAGATCCGACCGTGCCGCTCCCGATCGAAGAACCGGAGACGGTCGAGGGCCGGCGCATGGAGCAGCTCGAGGCGCTGCGCGTGCGCGGCGCGTTGACGCTGCTCGACTCCCTGCACGCCGGACTGGCCTGGCTCGCGCTGAACCAGGGCGAGGACGGTCGGTTCGCGGACGGCGCGGCGCTCGAGCGTTGCACCCTGCTCTACGCAGATGACGACGAGAGCATGGCGGTCTGCCGGTCCCACCTCAGCGTCGCGAACGATCGCTACGCGATCACGGCCACGGCCCTCGCCCTCATGGCGTTCCTCGACTTCCGCGATCAGGACGGTCGCGGCCTCTTCGAGCCGACCATCTCGCGGGCTGTGGCATGGTTGCGCAAGCAGCAGGACAACACAGGCCTGTTCTCCAAGGGCGGGCGTGCCTACTACAGCGACGCGATCGCGCTCATGGCATTGTCCCAGGCCGCGGGCGCGACGGGCGACGAGGCGCTGAAGACCTCGGTCGCCAAGGGCCTCGCGCGCCTCTACGCCGGGCGCGGCGCCGAGGGCGGCTACCGTTACGGTCCCAAGCAGGCGGGCGACACGAGTGTCTCCGGCTGGGTCGCCCAGGCCGTGGAGTACGCGACGCTCGCCGGCATCGCCGTGCCCGAGGGCATGCGCGAGGGTCTCAAGACCTTCCTGGAGACGGTCAGGATCAAGGGCGAGCGCTTCGCCTACACGGCCGTCCAGACGCTGCGGGGGCAGCGCGGCCAGTTCTCGCTCTACGCGGCCGGCATGCTGATGGGGCGCATCCTCTGGGAGCGTGTCCCCGAGGTGGATCACAAGGCGTGGAGCACGTGGTTGACCAAGGGCAGCGGCCGGCGATCGCCGTGGCTCTACAGCCTGTACTACGGCGTGCGCATGGATGTCTGGGTGCACGGCAAGCTGACGACGAAGTGGCACGGCTGGCTCATCGAGCTGGCGCGCAAGCAGCTGACGTCCGGCCCGGTCGCGGGCGCGTTCCCGAATGAAACGGGCAACTGGACCAAGCGCAGCGGCACGACGCTCACGACAGCGTTCGCCCTGCTCACCATGGAGCACGCCCTCTTCTCGCGCTAGGGCACGTCGAGGCGGATCGTGAGCGCGTCCTTGCAGCGATGCTCGTCGCAGGGCTGCAGCGTGAGCACCAGCGGGACCGTGGCGCCGCGGGCCGCGACGCCGAGGCGGGCACGGATCACGAACGTACCTTCGAGCAGCGGCAGGCGCGTGCCGCCCAGTGTGCGCGTCACGGCGGACGGGTAGCTCACGTCGGTCAGCAGCTTGGCCCCGCGCGTCGTGAGTTGTGTCGGCACGTAGCCTGCGGGCACGCCGGTCGCCGCGTTGACATGCCAGCCCTCGTCCAGCGTGACGTGGACGTCAACGTAGGCGCCCTTCGCATCCACGCGTCGAATCGCAGCGACCGAGACGACGTCCTGCCGGATGGCCCCCCCGAGTCGAGGCAGCCCCGAGACCGGCTTGGCCTCCAGTTGCACCCGCGCCGCCAGCGCGCGGGCCAGCCCCATCGTGGACTGGGCGCGCCCGCCTTGGGCCAACGTGTTCCGGTAGAGCGCGAGGCCGCGGTTGGCCGCCTTGGCGAACGGGCTCGTCTTGTCGTGGCCTGCGAGACGTAGGCACACACGGATCGCGGCGCCGTTCATCGAGGGGATGGGGCGGTCGAGCGATGGCTTGTCGCGCGCGATGATCGGGTCGCGGGCGGACTCCGCCGATGCGAAGAAGCCGCCAGCCTGCTTGTCCTCGAAGTCGCCGAGCAAGCGCGCGCCGAGTTCGAAGGCGGCGTTGCGCCACGTCGGGTCGTCGTCAACAAGGGCAAGATCCAGCAGGCCGTCGATGAGGAAGGCATGGTCCTCACCGAAGCCGACGATTTCCGCGCCCGAACCGCGCGGGAAGCGCAGCAGGGTGCCGTCAGGCCGGCGGCAGCTCGCGAGCAGGAAGCGCGCCAGGGCACGTGCGCGCTCGACGTAGCGCGGTTCGCGAAGCGCCGCCCCGGCGACAGCCAGTCCCGAGAGCAGCAGGCCGTTCCACGAGGTGATCACCTTGTCGTCCAGCGCAGGCTGCGGACGCTTCGTCCGCACGGTCAGGAGACGTCCCACGGCACGGTCGCGTGCCGCGACGGCCGCGGGCACGCCCAGACCCTGGCGGCTCGCGAAGGTGCGCAGCGGTGCGGGCAGGTGCAGCACGTTCTGTCCGCGCGCGGACTTCCACCACGCCTCCTTGAAGTTGCCGCTGCGGCTGGCTCCGAACAGGTCGCGCGCGAAGGCGTAGTCCGTCCCGGGCAGGGCGGCACGGAGCTGCTGCGTCGACCAGAGGTAGGTCGTGCCCTCGTGGCCGTTCGTGTCCGCGTCGAGGCTCGAGGCGTAGCCGCCAGCAGGCCGCTTGAGGTCACGCTCGATCCAGGCCAGGGCGCGGTCGACGGCGCGGCGGTAGCGGGGGGCTTTCGTCGCGCCGTACATGCGTGCGTAGGCATGCACGAGCAGCGCGTTGTCGTAGAGCATCTTCTCGAAGTGGGGGACCAGCCAGACGGCGTCCACGGTGTAGCGATGCCACCCGCCGCCGACCTGATCGTGCAAGCCGCCGTCGCTCATGGCGTCGAGCGTGCGCTTGACCCAGGCGCGGTCCCCGTCCGTCGCGACGCTTGCGCCGTCTTCGAGGAAGAACAGGAGGCCGGCGTGCGGCGGGAACTTGCGCGTGGAGCGGTAGCCTCCCTGCCGCGGGTCGTAGCGCCTCGCCAACGCGCCACGGACGGCGGCGAGCAGCTGCTTGTCGTTGAGGTTGACCGCCTGGATGCGCGGGCCCGCGGCCGTCTGCGCCAGCCGCCGCGCGTAGCTCTCCGCGCGGCGAAGCACGGACGCCCGTCCCGTGCGCCACTGGCGCTGGATCGCCTGCACCCGCTTCTGGAGCGCGCCGCGCGTCAGGTAGGTGCCGCCCCAGAACGGCTTCCCGTCGGGGGTGAGCACGACCGTCATGGGCCAGCCGCCGCGCCCCGTCATCATCATCACGGCGTTCATGTAGTAGCGGTCGAGGTCGGGGCGCTCCTCGCGGTCGACCTTGATGCAGACGAAGGCGTCGTTGAGCACGTCGGCGGTCGCCCGGTCCTCGAACGACTCGTGCTCCATGACGTGGCACCAATGGCACGCCGCGTAGCCGATCGAGAGGAAGATCGGCTTCTGCCGCCTGCGGGCCTCGGCGAACGCCGCGTCACCCCACGGATACCAGTCGACGGGATTCGTCGCGTGCTGCCGGAGGTAGGGGCTGCGTTCCGATGCCAGGCGGCCGCGACGCGGGCCAGCACCTCCGCGTGCCGATGCCGGCCCGCCGTCGAGGAGCAGCACCGCCAGGATCGCGATGCATGTCGTGAGAAGCCAAATCGTCCGCATGGACGCCGATGATACGCCCAGGCCTCGGCGGGCCGCGACGGCAGGGGGGTGGCGTGGTTGAATGACGCCGTTCCGGGAGGTCGTCATGGTTCGAGTCGCCGTCCGTACGGTCCTGAGCGTGGTCATGGCCGGCGTCTGCGTCGCCTGCAGCGCGGTTCAAGCGTACGAGGGCCCCGAGCGCGACGATGACCAGGTCGCCCATGTCATCCCCGAGAACCAGCGCACGCGTCAGCAAGATGCGGGGCCGTTCGGCGCACCCAAGGACGGTGGCCGCATCCTCATGCGGATCAACGGCCAGCAGCTCGGCTTCAGCAAGGACAAGTTCGCGGTCCTGCCCGGCCGCGTCGTGGTCCGGGCCTCGTTCCAGGACAAGCGCACGCCCTGGATCGACAAGGATCTCGAGACGCGCGACATCGAGATTGCATTCGACGCCGTCGCCGGCCGCACCTACGCCGTGCGCGGCCGCGCCGCGTGGTCCGGCTACAAGGCCGTCGTCACCATCTGGGTTGTCGACGGGTCGACCGGGCGCAGCATCGCGTCCGTCGCCGTGCCGGAAGCGAACGTCATCTTGAAGACGGACGTGCCCGAACTCCCCGGCAGTGATTCCTAGATCGCGGATTCCTAGATCGCGGATTCCTGCATGGCGCGGCTCCCGCATGCTTCGGCGATCGTGAGCCCATCGTCACGGGGCGCAAATCTGGTTCTCGGGAGATTCGCCATCGAGCGCTAGACTTGCGTCGTCGTCGGCCGGGTACGTCGTGCCCGCGGCGATCTGTCGCACCGACGGGGCGACAGCACCAGGCCAAGGAGGCCAGGCGCCTCCGAGCGATAGGAGGTGATCGATGGGTAAACGTGGCTTGCGGAGGCTGACCTCGTAGGACGGACCAATCGGCCGGCTCCTACCGAGATTCAGCGGCCTTCTACACAGACACACGGGCGGAGACGGGACGCTGCTCTCCGCCCGTTTTTCGTTTTGCTAAGCTACGGGCATGTCGATCACACGCATTGCCCGCGCCTCCTTGATGGCGCTCTTCCTTCTCGCTCTCTTCGGCCTGCTCTTGCCGGCCGCTTCGCCCTCCATGGGCGTCACGCATACGGCTGCCGTCGCCGAAGACGATGCGGATGACGACGAGCCCGGCGACTTCTTCGAGGGCGAGACGACCTTCAGCGCCAAGGAGGTCAACAAGGCCATCGGCAGGGGCATGTCCTGGCTGCGCAAGAAGCAGTCCCGCAGCGGTTCGTGGGGCGAAGTCGTAGCCAGCGCCATCTACGGCGGCGGCGATCCGAACAAGGCATACAAGCATCCCGCCGGACCGACAGCGCTCGCGCTCTACACGCTGCTCAAGTGCAAGGTGCCCACGCGGGATCCCCTCGTGAAGAAGGGCTTCGCCTACATCAAGAAGCACTGGCAGAAGCCGACCGGCTCCTACGAGACCAGTGTGCTGCTGCTCGCCGTCTGCGCCACCGCCGACAACATGAAGACGAGCCGCGCGAGCAAGGCCAAGGCGAAGAAGGCCAAGCCGAAGCTCTCCGGCGAGTTCCGCAAGTGGGCCGGGAAGCTCGTCGACCACCTGATCTCCAAGCGCGTGGACCGAGGCTGGCGCTATCAGGTCAACGACCCCGGCAGTACGCACGGCGGCGAGAACGATCTGTCCAGCATGCAGCTGGCCGCGCTCGCGCTCTTCTCGGCTCATCAGTTGGGGATCAAGGTCAAGCCAGCGATCTGGGAGGACATCCTCACGTACTCGATGGAGCAGCAGCAGGACGCGGGGACGGCGAAGGAGTATGTCGATCCTGCGACCAAGGAGAAGCGCACGTCCGCCGCGCGCGGATTCAGCTACATCAAGGGCGACAGCGCGCCGAAGCACGGCAACCCCTGCGGCAGCATGACCGCCTGTGGGCTCGCCAACGTCATGATGGCGCGCTTCGTGCTGACCGACGGCGCGCGCCAGGCCAAGACCTGGGCGAAGCGGGCCGACGCCCAGAAGGTCCAGCAGAGTGTCTACGACGGGCTGGCCTGGCTCGATCACAACTGGAGCCCATTCGACAACCCGCCCGGGCAGCCGATGAGCTACCACATCTACTACCTCTACTCGCTCGAGCGGGCGATGGATCTCATCGGTGACAACCTCGTCGGCAAGCACGCCTGGTACAGCGAGATGGGCCAGGAGCTGATCAACCGCCAGAACGCCGACGGCCACTGGAAGACCGACTCCACGCACGAGCCGAAGGACGTCCTTGATACGTGCTTCGCGCTGCTCTTCCTCAAGCGCGCGACCAAGGGCGCGATCCCCTTCCCGAGTGTTACCGGCGGCTCCGACGAGCCCCCTGCGGAGAATCGATAGGCGACGCCCAGCGACGCTCTCGCTGCGCCGACTCTCCTTCGGCGGCGCCCGTCGATCCTCTCGCTGCGCCGGGTCCCCGGCTGGATTGTGATCCTCAACGGGGAAGACCCCGCCTGCGGTCCCAATCCAGCCGTGAACTCCGGCTCGCTTCGGTCTCCACGGGCTCGCGGTTGGTGGACGTGGAGGCGCGTAGGCCTTCCCCCGTTGGGCGCGAGGGGCGAGTAACATGGGCGCCATGCTCAGGCGACTGGTCCTTCTGCTGCTGCCGCTGCTCGTCTTGGGCGGGCTGCTGCCGGCGGCAGCCGAGGACGAGGGCGGTCCGCCGGAGATCACGCGCGGCGAGCTGCGTGATCTCGTCAAGCGCTTCGCGAACGACAAGATGAAGGGCCGTGAGTCGGGTACGCCGGAGTGCGACCAAGCCGCCGACATCATCGCGGCCGAGTTCAAGCGCCTCGGCTTGACGCCGATGGGGACCGCAGACGGATCGTGGTTCCAGCCGTTCAAGAGTCCCAAGGGCACCAAGGTGATGCCCACGACGTCGCTCGCGGTCAAGGACGCCAAGGGCAAGGAGACCGCCTTCAAGCTGGCGAAGGACTTCACACCGATCGCCGTCTCTGCCAAGGGCACGCTGACGGATGCGAAGGTCGCCTTCGCCGGCTACGGCATCTCGAGCTCGACGGGCGGCATCGACTACGACGACTACGAGGGTCTCGACGTGAAGGGCCGCGTCGTGATCGTCCTGCGCCGGGCGCCGCGCTGGCAGGACAAACGCAAGAGCCCCTTCGCCAAGCAAAGCGTCATGATGGCTGTCGGCACGTTCAAGGCGAAGGCGGACACCGCTGCCGCGAAGGGCGCGGCCGCGCTCATCGTGATCAACGACCCCGCCTCGACGTCGCGCTCCGACGACGACCTCGAGCAGCCGGGCGGTAGTGTCACGGGCAAGCTGCCCGTGTACCACATGACGTGGAACGCGGCGAAGCGCCTGGGCTCGCGCATTGGTGTGCCGTTCACGCGCCGGCAACGCGGCATCGACGCCAAGTTCACGCCCCGGAGCGAGCTCGTGGAAGGCCCCACGATCTCGCTCTCCTCCGATCTTCTCCCCGATGAGCGCAAGATGAAGAACGTCCTCGGCCTGCTCGAGCCGGGCGGCTCCGTCACCACCGGCAGCGCCGACGCCGCCGCGGTGAAGGACACCGTCATCGTTGGCGCGCACTACGACCACGTCGGGTTGGGGCACTTCGGCTCGCTCGCCGGGGGCGGGGCCAACGGGAAGATCCACAACGGCGCCGATGACAACGCGTCGGGTACGACGTCCATGCTCGAGATCGCGGAGTATCTGACGTCGCGCAAGGCGGACCTCAAGCGCCGTGTTCTCTTCATTGCGTTCAGCGGCGAGGAACTGGGCCTGCTCGGCAGCAAGCACTATGTTCGTGAGCCGCGCGTACCGCTCGCCGACTGCCACGCCATGCTCAACCTCGACATGGTCGGGCGCATGGAGAAGAACCGCGTGTTCGTCGGTGGCACGGGGACGTCGCCGATCTGGCCCGAGATGATCGAGCGCTTGAACAAGACGGTCGGGAAGTTCGACCTGACGTCCTGGCCGGGCGGGAAGGCGCCCAGCGACCACGCGTCGTTCTACGAGGCCAACATGCCGGTGCTCTTCTTCTTCACGGGTCTGCACGGGGACTATCACCGTCCGTCCGACGACCCCAAGACGCTCAACTATGCGGGGCAGGAGCGCGTCGCGCGCCTCGCTGCCGAGGTGGCTTTCGAGCTGGCGACACGAGACGGTCGTCCCCAGTTCACGCGCTGCGACGCGGGCGGCTTCAGCGTCGGGCCGTACACAGGGCTTGCTGTGGAGCAGAAGGAGGGCGGCGTGTTCGTCGCCCATGTGAAGAAGAGCAGCCCCGGGAGCAAGGCGCGCTTCAAGGTCGGGGACAAGCTGCTGGACTGGGGCGGGTCGCCGGTGCCGAGCACGGGTCGCTACAACGATCTCGTCTCGAAGGCCAAGCCCAGCGACAAGGTGCAGGTCACGGTCGAGCGCGACGGCAAGAAGCGCAAGCTCAACCTGAAGCTGGGCAAGACGTAGATCTTGCTGAGCTCGCAGCCGGCGCCGGAATTGAACCACAGAGGCACAGAGAACACAGAGGGCTCTCTGCGGGTTCGATGGTGCACGGGAGGTATCTCGCTTCGGCACGCCGGCGATCGTGCCTAGTCGCCCGTTGACCTCCGTGACCTCTGTGCCTCTGTGGTTGCTTCTTCCTCTTCTTCCGGTGGCGACCGACCTACGGCTTGCGCACCGCGACGCCATGCCAGATGCCGACGGCCTCGCTCTGCGCGCCGAGGCCCCACGCGCCCGACATCGTGTGGTGCTTGGGGATCTCGGCTTCGCCCAGGTCCTTGCCCGCCACGATCACGCGCAGCGTCCGGCCGTCGACCCGGATCTCGAACGGGATCGGCGCGCCGCGGACAACTGCCGGGGACTTGGCGGCGAGCAGGCTGTACCAGGAGCCGCCGTTCTTCGACTGGTAGTCGAACACCGTGATCCCATAGTCGGAGGTAAACGCGACGGAGACGAAGCCCGCCCCGCTGCGTGCGAGCAACAGGTTCATCTGCTTGCCCTTCGCGGGCAGGATCTCGACGGCGCCGGAGAGCACGTACGTCGTGGCGCCGACGGGCTGCGTCTTCCAGGCGAGCGCGTTCTTGGATGCGAAGGCGACCTGCGTCCAGCCGGCGCCTGCTGTCTCGAGCGAACGGAAGACCTCCTCCCACACGGGCTTCTGGCGCGTGAGCCAGGCGGTGTAGTCCTCGTCGAGACGTGCGTACGCAGTCTTGCCCAGCAGTTTCTTGAACTCCTTGCGCACGCGCTCCGTGAAGTCCGACCCGCCACCCATGCCGCGCATCGCCTTCCAGAGGCTTTGCAGCTTGGCTCGATGCTTGCCTGACGCGAGGAACCGGAAGAAGAGCCGGCGCGCGCCGTAGCGTTGGAAGAACTCGAGCTCGGCGACATCGTCGCGCAGCAGCGCTCCCACGGCTGGGAGCTTGTCGGCCTTGTGCAGCGCGAGTACCCGACCGAAGCTCGTCGCGCTCATCGGGTCCGCGAGGACGTCGGTAATCAGCCCGAGCTCCGCCATGGCCTCGTACTTGAGGTACTGCGCTGACCCGTCGCAGAACCAGTCCGGGTGGCTGCGGTAGTTCGTTGCCTCGACGAAGCGCACGAGGTGCGCGGCTTCGTGGGCGACGAGATTGCGGGTCTGGTAAGGCAGTCCCTGTTCCGCGAGGAACGTGTCGTTCACCCAGGGCTGCAGGGCGACGTGCGCCGACTGCGACTCGTGGTGGGCGAACGCGAGGTTGCGCTTGAACGCACCTCCCGTGAGTTTCTTCTCTGCGGCCTCGTAGGAGGCCGTGTCGCGGTAGAGATGCAGCGAGAGCGGTGCCTTCGACGCGCGCCGGATCTTGTAGAAGGCGGCGGCCTTCGCCCACAGCGCCTCGACCGTCGCAAGCGCTTCGTCGGCCGCGCGGGCGGAGTCGAAGTGGCACACGACGCGGAAGTGCTTGCCCGTGCGCACGGTCGTCTTCCCTTGGCCCACCTCCTCGGCGACGGCCCCAGAACCGAGCAGAAGCACGAGCGTGGCGGCGCAGAAGGCCGTCCGCCGCATGGCTACTTGCCGCTCTTCGCTGTGTCGCCGCCTACGCGCGGATAGGAACCGTTCGCCTTCATCCACGCGCTGACCTCGCGCATGCGCTTGCGGTAGCGCCACGGTGCCTCGAAGGGGACCGGGCCGGCGGCCGCCGCAGCGGCGAGGCAGGCGGCGTGCTCTTCCGGCATGCCGTTGTCCCCGAACTTGGGGTTGGGCCCCTCGGCCAGACGCGCGCGGATCACGAGCACCGAGTAGTTCTTCCCGTCCAGGAGCACATGGGCCAGGGTCCGGCCGTAGCGGTCCTTCTCGCCACTGCGGAGCAGCTCGACCTTGTCGGAGGCGGCGACGGCGCCGCGCAGGAACCCCGCGGCCTGGTAGCCGAAGGGCTGGGCGTAGGGGAGGTCGTGCTCGAAGTGCTGCACCTCGGGCGTGTCGATGCCCAGGATGCGGACGGTCTCGACGCCCTTCGACCAGCGGATGTCGATCGTGTCGCCGTCGTCGAAGCGGATGAGCTTCTTGGGTATGGCGACGCGACTCTTCTTGCCGGCCTTGGATCCATCGGCTTGGGCCACGTCAGCCGGCAGCAGGGCGAGCGCCGCGGCACCTCCCGCGCAGATGCAGAGGAAGATCGCGCCGAAGCGGACTCGGGATGAGGACATGGGGCTCCTGGGTGGCACGAGTGCCTATCTGGCGGTCTTGTCGTCAGTCGTTTCGTTGTCCGCCTTGTCAAGGTCGATGGACACCGAGTTGATGCAGTAGCGCAGGCCAGTAGGTGCCGGACCGTCCGTGAAGACGTGGCCCAGGTGGCCTCCGCAGCGCGTGCACGTGATCTCGACCCGTTCCATGCCCAGCGTCGCGTCGCGCGTCTCCGTCAGACGAGCGCCTTCCAGCGGCTTGAAGAAGCTGGGCCATCCACAGCCCGAGTCGAACTTCGTATCCGACTCGAACAGCTCGAGGCCGCAGCCGGCGCACTTGTAGGTGCCCTTGTCCTTGGTGTCCCAGTACTTGCCGGTGAAGGCGCGCTCGGTGCCCTTCTTCCGCAGGATCTCGAACTGCTCCGGCGTGAGGTCGCGCTTCCACTCTGCTTCGCTGCGCTCGATCTTGGTCAAGGTGGGCCTACTTTCGTGGGACGGCATCGCGTTGGCGTAGTGCGTCCCGTGCCCGCCCGCGGGCTCGGCGGCGGGCTGGACCCGCCCGTCCCGACCTGCGGCGATCGCGACCACGAGGATCGCGCCGAGGACGAGCGGGACGGCCCAGAGGGCGATGGACTTCATACGGGCTCCTTCGCAGGGACGGAGATTCTACTCTCGCCTCGACGGGCGCGGGGCGGCTCCGGTTTCAGACGACGTCAGGAGGCGTCGACATCCAGCGTGGGCCGCAGGGCAGCGATCAACTCGGCCAGCGTCGCCGGCGGCGGACCGGGCGTGCAGCGCAGGAACCACTCGATCCGCCCATAGCGATGGAGCAGGCACCACGCCGCCATGCGGTCCAGTACGAGCGGATCCAGGGCGGCCACGTCGTAGCCGTAGCCCTCCAGCAGCGCACGCTGCTCGCGCGGCCGGCGCTGGCACAGGAAGACGAGGGGGGCGGCGAACTCGTAGAGCCGGTCCCCGACCATGGCGTCGCCGAAGTCGATCAGCCCCGTCACGCGCCAGCGCCCGTCCTGCTTCTCCAGGAAGATGTGGTCGTCGGTCACGTCGGCATGCAGGAAGACGGCCCGGTCCGACGGATCGATCATCGCGGGCAGCTCCGCGACCCAGGCTTGGAGCTGCCCCTTCCATCCGGGAGGGAGCTCCCGCTCGCCCTGCCTCGCGACGCATAGCGTGCGGGCCTCGGCGGTCCACGCGTCCCAGTCTCCGTGGATGGGTCCGGAGCTGCTGATGTCGACCTCGTGCAGGCGGGCGAGCAGGCCCCCGACCTGGCGCGCAACGTCGACGCGCTCCCGTTCTGGCAGATGTGGCCAGACGTTGCCGATTGCGACGCCCGATAGATGCGACAGCACCATGTAGGGCCAGGACTCCACCTCACCTTCGTGGAGCAGCTGGGGCGCGGCGACACCCGCGACCCCGCGAACCGCGGCGAGGCCGGTGCGTTCCCGTGTGTAGTCCTCGAGCCACAGCGGCGCAAACAGCTTGATCCACGGCCCGTCGTGCGCGCGGAACACGATGTTGGTACCGGTCCGCTCGGCGTAGAGGCCGTCGCTCTCCAGGCCGTGGCGGCGCGCGATTTCCTCCATCGCGGGGAGCCAGGGGGTGGGGTCGCCGCGCAGCTTGCGATAGGCCTCGACGTCCGGAACGGGCGGCAGGAGGGGGGCGTGCGCGGCCATGCCGGATGCTACTCGTTTTGCAATCTCATGACACCCGAGCGCCTGCGAGCGGCTACGCTCGCAGGGTAGATGGATGCGGGTGTCCCGGATCGGACGGGGGCGGTGCGGAAGCCGCGAATACGCCTACACTCCATGTCGTCCAACGATTGTGCAACGGGAGGGTGCGATGGGCCGTCTGCTGGTCTGGTGCGTCGTGCTGCTCTCGGTGGGCGGCTTGACGTGGTTCCTGCTGGGGGCCGACGACGTCGTCCCCGGAAGGGGCACCTACGACCCGGCCGGAGCCGAGGACCATGGCGACGAGGCAAAGGCCGAAGGGCCGGGCCTCAAGACGCGCGACAACGTCCCGCTCGTCGTCGAGCCTGAGCCCGAGCGCGGCGAAGCCGCCATCTACGGCATCGTGATGGACGAGGACGGCAAGCCCCTGGGCGGCGTCAAACTCGGCGCGGCGCCGCGGGCCAAGACGATCAATCACGTCAACGAGCGCAACCGCATCCAGGCCATGGAGCTGTTCCGCGCGCCGACGCTGCCCGGCAAGGCCGTCGCCTTCGCCACCAGCGGGCCCGACGGCCACTTCGTCATCAAGGGCCTGATGGAGAACGATCGCTACCGCGTCCGCGCGCACGTCGACGCGCCGGCCTTCTCCAGCAGCCTGGATTGGAACGCCACGCTCGGGAAGAAGTGGACTGTCCGCGTGATCGTTGGCCAGGGCACGCCGTTCCAGGGTCGCATCGTCGACGCGGACGGGAAGGGCACGCAGGGCTGGGTCACCGTGTCCAAGCAGGGCACGATCGGCAACCGCACCTACATCAGCGGCACGTGGCGCCCGCTGCCCTTCCAGACCAAGCCGGATGGGCGCTTCACGATCCCGTCGGTGCCGACCGGCACCCTCCTGTTCAAGGTCGCAGTGCTCGGGCGCGGATCGCGTTCGAACATCCCGGCGGACACGCCGGCCGAGAAGGAAGTCGAGCTCTCGTTCGAGGACCCGTCCGGTGCCACCGTCACCGGTCGCGTGATCGACACCGCCGGCAAGGGCATCGCCGGCGCCAAGGTGAGTGTGCGCAGCAGGCCCGAGCGCGTCGGTGGCTTCGCGTCCACGACCATGCGCGCAACGACCAGCGCGGAGGACGGCTCGTTCACCGTGAATCGTCTCGCGCCCGGCGTGATCCAGAACGTCGTCGTATTCGCTGAGGGCTACGTCTCCCCCGGTGGCCTCGGCGGCGGCATGCCGCTCACCGAGAAGCAGCCGACCAAGATCGACATCATTCTTGCTCGTGGCGCGGTCATCCAGGGCCGTGCGCTCGACCCGATGGGCCAGCCCGTCGTGGGGGCGACGATCATGGCCACGCGCGTCGGGCGCGGCTACGGCGGCTGGAACCAGCAGCTGGCCGAGGCCACGACGGACTCGGAGGGCAAGTTCGTCCTCACGGACGTGGCGCTCGGTCCGGGCGAGATCAAGGCGAAGGCCGACGGCTACTACCAGCCGCCGCGCGAGGGGCAGGCGTCACCCTATCCGTGGATGCCGCCGCCGACCGGCGTCGGCTACGACGCGAAGGATGAGGGGCAGGTCCTGCAGAAGGACGTCGAGCTGGCGCGCGGGAGCACGATCACCGGCACCGTCAAGGACGAGAACGACAAGCCGGCTTCGGGTGTGCGCATCACGGTGAGCATCGCTTCGGGCGGTTGGTACTGGGGCTTCGACGGCTGGAGCAAGCCGGCGCTGAGCGCCGAGGACGGCACATTCAAGTACGAAGGGCTCGCGCCGGACAAGGCCTACAACGTGACGGCCGCGTCCGAGACACACATGGCCGACCCCGTGAAGGTCACGGTGCCGAAAGAAGGCGACCCCAAGCCCATCGAGATCAAGCTGCAGGCAGGCGGCGGCGTCAAGGGCCGCGTCCTCGAGGCCGACGGCAAGCCCGCGTCCGGTGCGACAGTCACCTGCAACTACGGCAACCGAAGCGCGATCACCGACGCCACGGGTGCGTTCGAGATCACCGGCATCAAGGCAGGCAAGTGGAACGTGCAGGTGGGCAACGTGAGTCCTCTCCCCGCAAGCGCGCGGCAGACCGTCACGGTCGTCGCGGGCGAGATCGTCGACCAGATCGAGTTGATGATGCCCGTCACGCTCACGATCCAGGGCATGGTCACCGACCCGGACAACAAGCCCGTGGTCGGCATCTCCGTCAGCGCACGCGTCGAGAAGAAGGGGCGCAGGCGCGGCGGCACGTTCCGCGCGACCACGGACACGAAGGGCCACTTCGAGATCAAGAACGTCCAGGAGGGCTACTACACCGTCTGGACCGGTCAGTCGAACGAGAAGGGCGTCAGCGCGGGTACGGACGACCTCATGCTCACGTACGAGGAGCCCGAGCGGATGAGCGTCGAAGGGCGCGTGTTCGACCCCGACGGCAACCCCGTCGCGCGCGGCAACCTCCGGATCTGGTACGGCCCCAACGCGAAGAAGCGCAACATGCAGGCCAGCGGGACCATCACGGGCGGGTACTTCCGGATCCTCGTCAAGACCGACGAGACCGAGTGCGACGTCGAGGTGACGCAGGCCGTCGATCCGACGGGCCGCCCCGTGAACTACCTACCGGACCGCAGCAAGGACCACGACCTCGGCGCCAACATGGAGGTCAAGCTCACGCGCGGCCTCGAACTCTCCGGCCGGGTGACGGACATGGCCGGCGCGGCGGTGGTCGGTGTGCAGATCCGCGCCCAGACCAAGGGCGCCCGCAACAACTGGTACTGGGGCGGCGGGCAGAACTCGGCGCGCTCCGATGACGAGGGCAACTGGACCATCAAGGGCCTCAAGGAGGGCCAGTACCAGCTCACCGTCACGCCCGGGGGCACGTGGATCACGCCCGACAAGCGAGACGTCGACTCCGGTCAGAAGGACGTCGAGATCAAGCTCATGAAGGGCCTCGCCATCTCGGGCACGATCCTCGATCCGGAGGGCGAGCCGCTTGCCAACGCGAACGTCTGGCTCACCGAGACCGCTTCCTCCAAGGCTTCGCGCGGTGCCAAGGGCGGGCATGACTGGATGGCCTCGCAGCGCCTTCGCAAGCAGACCTCCGCGGACGGCACGTTCGAGATCACCGGGCTGCCGGAGGACTCGCTCTTCAACGTGGGCGGCGGGGGCAACGGCAAGGACCAGCCCTTCATCAGCGAGACGGTCAAGGACGTCATCGCCGGCACGAAAGACGTCACGATCCAGCTCGGCCGCGGCCTCCTCATCGAGGGGGAGGTGTTCGGCATCGACGGCGAGCCCGTCCGCAGCGCCTGGGTCCAGGCGCGACCCGCCGACCCGCGGTCCGGCCTGCGCAACGTGAGCACGCACCTCAACCGGACGCACAAGTTCAAGCTCGGGCCCCTGCAGCCGGGTCGCTACAAGATCACCGTCCAGATCCACGGCAACAAGGCCGGCAACCCCGAGCCGCAGGAGGTCGACGCCGGCGCCCGCAGCCTTCGGTTCACAGCACAGCCGGCGCTGACCGTGACCGGCTTCATCAACGGCACGGACATCAAGGGCTTCAACGTCTACTTCGCGGGCACGAGCGGCAATACGACGAGTACACGCGCTGGCGCGGACGGCTCCTTCACGATCAAGAACGTCAAGAACTCGCTCGGGAAGATCTTTGTCAACAAGCCGGGCGACACTCGCTATGGGGTCCTCGAGAACGTGGAAGCGGGCGCGGGTCCGTACACGGTCGAACTCCAGGAGGGGCTGACCATCGCCGGGTTCGTCGACAATCTGCCCAGCGAGCAGAAGCGCCGCGCGCAGGTCTACGCCTACGGCAACAAGGTCTGGATCAGCGCGAAGGTCGAGCTCGACGGCAGCTTCGTCATCACCGGCCTCGGCCCGGGCAAGTACACCGTCCAAGGCTGGATGTCCGGCGGGCGGATCAACGCCCAGAAGAATGTCGAGGCCGGAACGGAGGACGTCGTCCTCGAGTTCGTGAGCAACAAGAAGTAGCCCCGCGTCCGGCTACCTGTTCCTGCTTCGAACGGCCCTACTTCGAACGGCCCTGCTTGGAGGTGCCCTTCGCGCGTGCGACGCCATCCTTCAGGCCGTCGATCGTGGCCTGCAGGTAGTCGACGCCGACGACGAGACTCGCGTCCGTGCTCGCACCGCGGACGTCGACGTCACGTCCGCAGCCTTCGGGCAGGCTGAACCACGTGCGCGCCTCGAGGTCGAACAGGCCCCAGCACACGTGGTAGCGCCCGGCGCGCGGCACGAGGATGCCGCGCTTCGCTTGCGCGACGGAGACGGGATAGCCGAAGCTGCGCGAGATGCCCCGCGGCCCGGCGCCGCCGAGGTTGTCCATCAGGTCGATCAACGCCTTGGCGTCGAGTCCGTCGGGATCGTCCGCGTCGACGGCCAAGGGACGGACGCGCAGCATGATGCGCAGCCGCTTCGCCAGGCCGCTCGTGGGGACGTCGCGCAGGGTCACCCGGAGCCGGTGGCCGCGCTCGAGGGTGATGGTGCGGTCGCTACCGACGCCCGCCACGTCCCGGAGGCGGTAGCCGCGCGCCATCACCCGGAGGTCGTGCGCTCGCTCGCGCTTGGGCAACATGAGGACGCCGTCCTGGGGTGACCAGCGCGCCTGGGCGGGCTTCGCGCCACCCTTCGTCTTCACGAAGACCTCGGCCCCGCGCACGGTGCGCCCCTGGGTGTCGACGACCTTGACCCGCAGGCTGGTGCGCGCGAGGGCAGGAGGCTGCGGGGCTGCGCCCCTCTTGCCCTGGAGGACGGCCACCAAGCCGATCCCAGCGAGCAGCATGCCGGCCACGAGCGTGGCGCGGATCAGGAGGCGCTGGCGGGATTCGGGGGAGAGGGGCACGGGCCGCATGTTCCCAGGCCCCCCCGACGCCGGGTTGGGGCCAGAATGGGGGGGATGAGCGCTCGCCTCCTGCCCGCCGTCCTGCTGCTCGCCCTGCTTGGCGGCTGTGGGGGGGACGAGGCGAACGAGCGAGCCACGCTGGAGGCCAAGCGCCTGGCGGCCGCCAAGGCCATGGGGGTGCCGGACGAGGTCGAGGCGTTCGGGATGCGCTTCCTCTATGTGCCCGCGGGTGTGCTGAAGCGCGAGGTCGATGGTGGCACCTACGACGTCAACATCGGCGTCGGCTTCTACGTGCAGACGACGCGCGTCACCCACCGCGACCCCGAGGTGATCCTCGGTAGCCAGGAAATCGTCGTCGATGACGGCGACCTCACGCGGGTCACGCGCGCCCACGGGGTAGAGACCGCCAGGCTTGCCTGCCTGCGGCAGGACACCTGGTTGTTCCGACTCCCTACCGAGGCGGAGTGGGAGTTCGCCTTGCCCTACCTGGAGGCGCCCCCCGTCGGTCGGGAGTGGATGCTCGATCGCTTCGGACCGCTACCGACGTGGACGGTCAGCGATCCGCACGGCCCCAACGAGGGCGACACCTATGTCGTTCGTGGCCCGAACGGGCGCGAGGGCCTGCCGCCCGAGACCCGCGCGAAGGACCTTGGCTACCGGTTCGTGATCCATCTCGGCTACGGCTTGGGCACGTACGGCGCGACGAAGGTCACGTTTCGCTTGTTCGACGAGAAGGCCCCCGAGCGCAACAAGGAGCTCAAGGGCGGCTACGACCTGCGCGTGATCTCGATGAACGATCGCCTGCAGGCCCGGACGCTGGGCGTCGAGGCTGAATGGAAGCTGGTGTCGGATCCAGGCTCGCCCGTCACGCTGACGATGGTCCCGGGGGCCTACTACGTCTACGCCGAGCGCACGCGGGACGGGCAGGTCCTGCGCGGCAAGGAGATGAAGTTCCACGTGGCGGACAAGCCCGTGGAGCGCCCCGTGCCCATCCCCGAGAAGGACCAGAAGCGCTACGGCTCGGGCGGACGCGAGAAGCCGCAGTAAGCGCGGCAGCCCCTCGTCCGCGAGGCGGCAATTCCCTACAATCCCCTGGTTCCCGGGAGGAATCGCATGCGTGCCCTGTCCATCGCCCTGCTGGCCGTCGTTGGCCTCATCGTCATCCTCGTTCAAGCCCCCGCGTTCGTCATCGCCGACGACGCGCCGCCCGCGGCAGCCCCCAAGGCCGCTCCCGCAGAGTTCCCGTTGCCTGGCGCGGCCTACCGCGGCATGAACGCCGCGACGCAGAAGGTACGCAACTACGTCAAGCGCCGCGAGCTGCAGAAGGCGACCGCGACGGACTACCTCGCGAAGTGGCAGGCCGCCGGCAAGCAGGCCGCCGGGGAAGACACATACTTCCTCGGGCTCTTCCAACAGATCGTCGAGGACTGGAAGGCCGCCGCCTCGAGCTTCTCGGGCGCCTCCGCCAACAAGGGTGTGGCCGAGAACATGCGCCACGGTGCCGCGCAGGCCGAGGCCCGCTTGCTTGCCAACTCGAAAGCGCGCGACGTGCTCGGCAAGCTGGAGACGGCCGTGCGCACCCAGCGGCTGCTCGCCTACGCGAGCGCCATGGGCGACCCCACCCAGCAGGCCATGCGCGGGCAGATCGAAGTGTCGCTCGGCAATGCGCTTGAGGGCGCGGATCGGAAGAAGGAGGCGATGTCGCTGCGCACCGCCATGGTACAGCGCGACCCCAGCCTCGTCGGTCGCGTCTACCGCTCCATGGTCTGGGGGACCCTCGGTCGCTCGCATGCCATGGCGGACTACGACGCCATCCGCAAGGAAGGCGTCGAGCTGATCGGCATGCTCAAGACGCAGCAGGCCAAGGCGGTCGAGATCGCCGAGGGCAAGGTCGCGACCACCAAGGCGACCCTGAGAGAGGCCAACCCGGACGCACTCGACGAGGCCGGCAACCTCAAGAAGAAGAACCGCAACGCCATGTCGCCGCTCGAGCGCATGGTCTGGAGCGCGGAGTCTCAGCTGCGCAGTGCCCGGGGCCTGGTCAAGCGCATGGCGACGGCGGATCAGCCCTTCAAGATGCTGGGCACGCCCGTGCAGGAGTGGACGCTCGAGCACGCCTTCGGCGACACGAAGACCATGGCCGATCTCAAGGGCAAGGTCGTCGTCATGGACTTCTGGGCCACGTGGTGCCCCTGGTGCATCCGCAGCTTCCCGGCCATTCGCGACCTGCTGAAGGAACACGGCGAGAAGGGCCTCGTCTTCGTCGGCGTGACGGCCAGCTCGGGCCGTGTCTACGACGCGCGCTACGACCTCGACGATGATCTCAAGGACAAGCAGGAGCCGGGCACACGGCCCATGCCCGTGGCGCAGATCGCGAACGCGCGCAGCCCCGCCGACGGCATCAAGTTCTTCGAGCCGGAGGCCTACGCCGCCAAGGAGAAGGAGGTCATCGCCGCGTTCATCAAGAACCACGCCATGACGTGGCCGGTCGTGATGATCGACAAGACCGAGCCGACCCCGAAGTACGCGCTGGGCGGCTGGCCGCACGCCGTGATCGTCGACCGCGCGGGCCGCGTGCGCTACTTCAAGTCCGGCGCCCTGCTGCGCGATCGCGCGGAGGCCGTGGCCAAGTTCGCGAAAGTCCTCACGGACCTGTTGGCGGAAGAGGCGCCCAAGAGCGGGCAGTAGGCGCGACGCTACACCGTCCCAGGGGAGGCGCTCACGGGAAGCGCCGCGCAGCGCCATCTCTTCGCTAGCATGAGGACCGAACCGCGTCTGGCAGCACCGCCTCATGCCCAACGGCCTCAAGCTCCTGCTCGTCCTGCTCCTTGCGGGAGCGGTCTGGCTGCTGCTGGGTGAGACCGGCGACGAGCGGAGCACCTCGTCCGATGGCGGCAGCCTGATCGAGGGCGACGATGTCGGCACGGGGCCGAGCCTGCACGCGGACGGCACGAAGTCCCTGGGCACGTCCACGGCGCCGCCCGTGGCGCCCACGCCGACGAAGGACGGGACCGCGGCCCTGGGCGTCAGCGGACGTGTCGTCGACGTGCGCCGGGCGCCGGTACCGGGTGCGGTCGTGGAACTGCGCCTGGGGCCGCGCGTTCTGGCCCGTGCGACGTCCGACGCGGAGGGTCGCTACGCCGTGGAACTCGCGGCTTCGGCCAAGCTGAGCGGCACGCGCGGCGTCCTGTTCGCCACGACCGCCGACGGGCGGCGCGGCATGGTCCCCGTGTTCTTGACGACGCGCGGTGGTTCGAGCCAGGGCCTGCCCGTGATCGTCGTCCGCCGCGCCGCCCTGCTGAGGCTGCGCGTCGTGCGCGAGGGGGCGGGCGTGCTCGGTGCCGAGATCGCGGTCGTGCGCAGGGAGAAGGGCGTGCCCCTGCTGCTCGGATCCCTGCATGCCGACGAGGACGGGCGAGCCCAGATGCTCGTGCCGCCCGCGGGCAAGCTCGAGCTCTACGCGACGGCACCGCAGCACGGCCGCGGCATCGCCCACGTGAGCGTGCCGCGTCCCGAGAGCGAAGGGCCGGTCGAGATCGCCCTCACCGGCGAGCGCACGCTCGAGGTGCAGGTGCGCGACGTGGCGACCGATCGCCCGGTGGCGGGAGCCGAGGTCTTCGTCGGCGACCAACGCACGATGCCCGAGCCCCACGGGCCCGGCTATCTGCCCGCGCTCCCGCCCGCACGGACCGACCGCGCCGGCCGCGTGACGCTGCGCCGCATGGGATCGGGTGAGACGCTCTACGTCAACGTGCGTGCCCAGGGCTACGCGTTGGCGGCCTGGTATCGCTCGAAGACCCAGACCGCCGGGCCCAAGCAGACGGAGGTGCGTGTCGCCCTCGCTCGTCACCGGGGGGTGCGCTTCCCGATCGTCGAAGACGAGATCCCTACGCCGCCGGAGGGAACGGTGCTCGCCATCGACGCGCGCGGCCGGAGGGAAGCTTCCAAGACCCTGCGCGCGACCATCGAAGGTCCCTTCGTCATCATCCGCGGCGTCGGGCCCGCCACCGTGAGCGGCACCCTCATCACGCCGGACGGCGCGCAGGCCGTGTTCCAGGCTCCCGCGGGCGCCGAGGAAGGCACCACGGTGACGTTTCGCGCGCCGCGCACCGTGCGCGTGCGCATCGTCGAGCCGGAGGGCGCGCCTGTGAAGGGCCTGGCGCTGCGGCTGAACCCCGTCGGCCGTTCGGCCAACGTCGCACCCGCGGTCACCGGCGCGGATGGCGTGGCCACGTTCACCGGCGTCGGCAGTGCGCGCGCGACCGTGCACATCAGCGTGTCGGACCGTCCGTGGGGCGGGCCGCTGCTCGGCAACCTCGATCTGCGTGACGACATCGAAGTCCACGAGCTCGTGCTGCAGACCGCCATCACCGTCACCCTGCGTGTGAGCATCGACGGTGAGCCCCGCCTGCCCGCCGGCTACACGCTGCTGGTCGGTGGGCAGCGCATCGATCCCGGGCTCGTGGTCGAGAACGCTTCGACCGGCGAGCTGCGCTTCCCGCTCCGACCGCCCGCCACCTCGGGGGAGACGCGGCTCGATCTGCATGCCGAGGGCTTCCTGCCGACGTCGGTCACGTTCGCCGAAGACGAGGGCGCCGAGGCCGAACGCACCGTCGAACTACGTCCGGCCGGGACGCTCGTCGTGCGCGTCACGCCGCCCGAGGACACGGAGTACCGCCTGCAGCTCCAGCGCGCCGACGTGCGCGGCGCCGGGTGGCGCCCCGCGCTGCTGCCGGGCCGTGGGGGCGCGGGCCCCGGCGCCACGACCGGCCCGGGCTCCCGTGGTCATACCCACGTCTTCGAGGGCCTCTCGCCCGGGAGCTACCGCGTCCTCGATCTCCGCTCGCGCCAGGCGGGGGAGCCCATCGAGGTGCTCGCCGGGGGCGGGCGTGTCGAGCATGCGTTCGATCTCTCGGCCGCCGTGTGGATCCGCGGCACCGTCACCGCCCCGGTCGGGACGAAGCTGATCCAGGCCCGGGTCGTGGTCGAGGGACGCGACGACCCCGGCAGCGTCTGGACCGGCGTGCGGCCGGCGTCCGACGGGACCTTTCGCGTGCGCGGCACGGCGGGGCAGCGTGTCACGCTGCGCGTCACGCATCCCACGCTGACGCCGGCGGCCCAGGGCGGTACGGCCACGGTGGTCGCGGGCCGCGGCGAGGTGACGCTGCGGCTCGAGGTCGGCGGGGAGCTGCGCTTCCGGGCCGCGGGTTTCGAGGACGCGCACACACCCGATAGCGGCCTCTGGTACGCACCCTTGCAAGTGCACCTCATCCCCGAGAAGGGCAAGGGCCGGGCGGCGGTCATCCAGCCCGTGGCGCGCGCCGGTACGTTCCGCGCGGGCGGCTTTGCGCCCGGGACGTACACGCTCTGGATCGTCTTCGGTAGCGCGCACCCGCCGTTGATTCGCCGCGGCCTCGAGCTCGGGACCGGCAGCACGGACCTCGGTGTCGTCCGGCCGCCGAGGGGATCCACGGTGCGGATCCGCGTCGCCGGGCTCGCGCAGAAGCCGGGCGCGACCGTCTGGGCCGTCGTGAACCACGAGGGCAAGCCGGCGTACACACGGCACGGCCGGCTCGACCGCGAAACCGGCGAGCTGACCTGCTCCGGGCTCGGCGCGGGCAGCTTCCGCGTCGTCGTCCGGGGGGCCGGGCTGGTCGCGGGTGCTCCCGCTACCCGGGTCCTGCTCGAGAAGGTCGTCACCCTCGATGGCGAGAGCGAGACGACCCTCGACGTCAGCGTCCGCTGAGGGCGCGCCATCATTGTTAAGGCCGCCCCGGTGGGGGTCATGCGCAGGGTTCCCGAAGGTCGTTAGTCCCCTAGAGCTCCCGGTGCATCGTGCCCGGGTGAGGATGGAGGATCCGGGTTGCGCAGGGCCCAGACTCCCACCGCCAGCACTGCCCTCAGCGCCTCGCAGGAGCGCTCTGTCCGCCGCGGCAGCGCTCTCGAGCTCGTCCGACGCTCGAAGGGGATCGCGTTCGTCTACGCCACGCTGGCGGCCGTCGTGATGCTCACGACCGCCTACCCCGAGTCCGCCCCGCGTGTGATCTACATCGTGTTGGGCCTCTGCGTGGCGATCGGCACGAGCCGCCTCGCGCTCGCCCTGCACTTCGAGCCCCTGCTGGCGGCCCGCCCCCGCACGGCCCGGGCGCTGTTCGCCGCCGGTGCGCTGGTCTCGGCCGCGATCTGGGGTGCCTTCGGTGCCTACACCCTCCACGCCTTCGGCGCGGAGTGGACCACCTTCCTCGTGCTCGTGTGTACGGCCGGCTTGCTCGCCGGCAGCGTCCACGCGATGTGCATCGCGCAGCCCCTCTACCTGATGCACCTCGGCCTGGTGCTTGGCCCGATCGCGGTGGCAGGCTTGGGTCATGGCGGCCCCGAGGGGACGGCGCTGGGCTGCATCCTCGTCTCCTACTACGCCTTCCTCGCGTGGCAGGGCCGGCTCATCGCGCATGAGTACCGCCAGTCCATGGCGCGTGCCGTGATCGTGGAGTCGGCCAAGCGGGCGGCGGAAGACGCGAGCTTCGCCAAGAGCGAGTTCCTGGCGAACATGAGCCATGAGATCCGGACGCCGCTGAACGGCATCCTCGGCATGACGGAGGTCGTGCTCGAGTCTGAGCTCGACACCGAACAGCGTGAGCACCTCTCGCTGGTGAAGACCTCGGCCGATTCGCTGCTCTCGATCATCAACGACATCCTCGACTTTTCGAAGGTCGAGGCCGGCATGCTCGATCTCGACGACGCGCCCTTCTCGCTGCGCACCTGCGTGTCCGACACGCTGAAGGCCCTCGCCATCCGCGCGCAGGAGAAGAAGCTCGAGATCGTGTTCGACGTGGCGACAGACGTCCCGGATGCCGTTGTCGGGGACGCCGGCCGTCTCCGCCAGATCCTCATCAACCTAGTGGGCAACGCGATCAAGTTCACGCCCTCCGGCGAGATCAGCGTACGTGTCTTCTACCGTTCACGAGCACGCGGCACGGCGGAGCTCGAGTTCCAGGTCGCGGACACCGGCATCGGCATTCCCGTGGAACGTCACCGCGCGATCTTCGACGCCTTCGCCCAGGTCGACAGCTCGACGACGCGTGTCTACGGAGGCACGGGCCTCGGCCTTGCCATCTCCGCGCGCCTCGTGGGACTCATGGGCGGACGGATCTGGGTCGACAGCAGCCCGGAACTGGGCAGCACCTTCCACTTCACGACGCAGCTCGAGCTGCAGTTCGACGCCGAGCCCGTACCGCCGCGCGGCGAGCGCATGCTGCTGCGGGGGCGTCGAGCGCTCCTGGTCGAGCCGCATGCGACCGCTCGCGCCGTCCTCCTCGGTCACCTCCGTGAGCTCGAGATCGAGGGCGAGGCGGCAGCTGACGTCGAGGACGCTGCCGTGGCTCTCGGACGTGCCGCGGCGTCGGACCGGCCCTACGACGTGCTGTTCCTGGAGGGATCGCTCGTCGAGGCGGACCAAGAGGGTGTCTTCGCACGTCTGCGCGGAGCCTTCGCCGGCGCGGCGACCCACATCGTGCTCATCACGCCCGGGCCTGTGCGCGGCGCCCTGAAGACACGCCAGGAAGACGGCGTCGATGGCCTGCTGGCGAAGCCGCTCGGTCCGGAGGACGTGCGCCGTACGCTCCTTGGCCTGCTGGGCAGCCCCGAGGAGCAGGAGGCAGCGACCGACCAGGGCGTCGAGGCGCGCCCGGTCGAGGCGCTGGGCCTGCGCGTGCTGCTGGCCGAAGACAATCCGGTCAACGTGCTGGTGGCCAAGCGCCTGCTCGAACGGCATGGGTTCGAGGTGGTGGCCGTCGGCAACGGCCGGCTGGCCTTGGAGGCCCTGCAGCGTCAGGACTTCGACGTCGTGCTGATGGACGTGCAGATGCCCGAGATGGATGGTCTGGAAGCGACCGCGGCCATTCGAGCGCACGAGATGCCGCTGGATCGCCGCACGCCGATCGTGGCCCTCACGGCGCACGCGATCCAGGGGGACGAGGAACGCTGCCTCGCCGCGGGCATGGACGCGTACGCGACGAAGCCGATCGAAGCCGATCAGCTGCTGGGCGAGATCGCGCGTGTGACCGGAACGCGCGCCAACCGCCGCAGCGCGTAGGTTCGATCCGGGGACGCCGCGCAGCGCGTGGATCGCGTGGCGCAGCAGAGGACCTAGACGGCGGCTTGTGCCGCCTCCATCTCCGCGCTGTAGGAGCCCGTGCGTGCGGCGCCGTTGCAGCGAGCGCGGTGCAGCAAGGCTGCCTGCGCGGCCGGCCGGTTGGCGTCATCACCGGCCCACGTGGTGAGCGCGGCGGCCTGCAGGGCACGGCCGTAGCTGTAGCTCAGCTCCCACGGCTGCGGGCCCGCCTGGTTCATCGCGTTGAGGTGCTGCGTCGCGAGGATGTCGCTCTGGCCGCCCGACAGGAAGACGACGCCCGGCACGGCGGACGGCACCGTGCGATGCAGGCAGCGCAGCGTCGCCTCGGCCACCTCCTCGACGGATGCCTGCTGCGGGCAGGTCGTGCCCGACAGGATCATGTTGGGCTTGAGGAGCATGCCCTCGAGGTGCACGCCCGCGAAGAAGAGCTGGCGGAAGACCTCGGACCACGCCCACTGGGAGACGGCTTCGTAGGCCTCGATCGTGTGATCGCCCTCCATGAGGACCTCGGGCTCGACGATCGGGACGAGATTGCATTCCTGGGCGATGGCCGCGTAGCGGGCCAGCGCGTGCGCGTTCGCATGGATGCAGCCGTGGCTCGGCTTGCCGTCGAAGATCTTGTAGACCGCGCGCCACTTGGTGAAGCGCGCGCCGATGTCGTAGTACGCCTTGCAGCGCTCCCGCAGGCCGTCGAGCCCTTCGGTGATCGTCTCGCCGTCCTGGCCCGAGAGCGGCTTGGCCCCCGTGTCGACCTTGATGCCGGGGATGATGCCGACGTCGTTCAGCGCCTGCGTGACGGAGCGGCCGTCCGTGACGTCCTGCCGCAGCGTCTCGTCGTAGAGGATGACGCCGCTGATGTTCTGGCTCGCGCCCTCGGCGAGGAACAGGCTCTCGCGGTAGGCGATGCGTGTCGCAGCCGTCGACTCGGCGCCGATCGTGTCGAAGCGCTTCTTGATGGTCCCGGTGCTCTCGTCCGCGGCGAGGATGCCCTTGTGCGGGGCGACGAGCTCGCGTGCGATCGACTCGAGGTGTTGCTTGTCCATGCGATCTCCCTCCGGCCGGCCACCCCGTCTCGGCGGCCCTCTCCGGCGGCCCACACCATACCTCCCACGCGACGTCCAGTCGCGCGGGTCCCACCTGGTCAACTCGACCGCCGGTGCGCGCTCGCCGGCTCGCGCGCTGGCTCAAACGCGATCCGCTGGACCGCGCCACGAACGGCCACCGCCGGTATCCTGCGCCCTCCAGAGAGGAGCGCCACGTGCCGTCCAAGGAACCTGCGATGGACCGGCGCGTGATCTGGGCTTGGAGCCTCTACGACTTCGGGAACTCCTCGTTCGCCGTCCTCTTCGCCTCCATGTTCTCCGTCTACTTCAAGGAGCACGTGGTCCGGCCCGCCGGCTATCCGCCGGACTTCTGGTGGAGCATCACCATTGCGGGCTCGATGCTGCTGGTGGCCGTGTCCGCGCCGTTCGTCGGCGGCATCGCCGACCACACCGGCCGGCGGAAGCGCATTCTCGGCGTCTATACCGCAGTCGGGGTGCTCGCGGTGCTGGGCCTGACCGCCGTCGGCGCCGGTGGCCTGCCGATGATCCTGGCCGGCTGCCTGATCGCGGCGCTTGCCAACGTCTGCTTCGAGGGCGGCATCGTCTTCTACAACGCCTACCTCCCGGACATCGCGCCGCCGTCCCACCGGGGACGTGTTTCGGCGATGGGGTTCGGCGTCGGCTACGTGGGGTCGCTCGTCGCCCTCGCGATCGCCTGGCCCGCGCTCGAGGCCGGGCAGTGGTCGTGGCTGTGGGTCGCCGCGGCGGTGCAGTGGGGGGCGTTCAGCATCCCGGCCTTCCGTGCCCTCCCGGCCGACCGGCCGACAGGCATGGGGCTCCGCGCCGCCGCCGGTCTCGGCTTGCGCACGACGCTGGCGACGGTCCGCAGCGTGTGGGCCATGCGCAACCTGCGCCGCTTCCTCATCGCGTACTTCGTCTACATGGACGGCGTGATCAGCGTGATCGTGTTCGCCGCAAGCTACGCCTCGGAGACGCTCAAGTTCGGCAACGTCGAGCTGCTCGGCATGCTCGCCATCGTGCAGGTCACGGCGCTGCTCGGTTCGCTCGCCATGGGGCGACCGACCGATCGCCTCGGGCCGCGCTGGACCGTGCGGCTCATGCTGCTGTGGTGGGTGGGTGTGGTCGTGGCGGCCTACTTCGCCGAGGAGAAGGGCGTCTTCCTCGTCGTCGCGGGGATGGCCGGCGTCGGTCTGGGCAGCATCCAGGCGGCCTCACGAGCCTTCATGTCGCGGTTGATTCCCGCCGGGCGCGAGTCGGAGCTGTTCGGCTTCTACGCGCTCTGTGGCAAGACCGGCTCGATCCTCGGGCCTGTGATGTTCGGCGTCATCACCCTGCTGACCAGCGGCAATCAGCGTCCCGCTGTGCTGGCGGTGGGGGCCTTCTACGTGATCGGGCTGGTGCTGCTGAGCGGCGTCAGCGACGAGCCGGTCGATCGGACGTCGGCGTAGGATCACGGACGCCGCCCCGGGCACGGGCCCGTGCTGTATGCTCCGGGGCCCATGCAATGCCCCGCGTGCCATCAGGATCAGGTCATCGTCGAGTACGAAGGTGTCGAGCTCGATCTCTGCATCGACGGCCACGGCATCTGGTTCGACAAGGACGAGCTCCGGCAGCTCTTCGACGTCGCGGGCTTCCCCGAGCTCCTGCACGACCTCGAGGAGCGGCTCACCTTCCTGCCGCGCGGCAAGCATGGGCCCGAGCGACGCTGCCCTCGGTGTCGTGGCAAGATGCGCCACGTGGCGGCGCCCGGTCACTCGGGTGACGTGATCCTGGACCGCTGCCGACGCGGCCACGGACTGTGGTTCGACAATGGCGAGCTGGAGGAAGTCCTCTCGCTCGAGCTCGACGAGGGCGACATGGCCCTCGCGAAAGTCAGGCAATTCCTGGGCGGGTACACGGCACGTGCCACGGCATCCGGACCGGGAAGCGAAGAGGAGGACTAGAGCTCATGGGTCTAGCAATTGGCGCCGGCGTACTCGTACTGATCATCTTGTACTTCATCGGCATCTACAACGGGCTCGTACGCGCGCGCAACGAAGCGCGCAACGGGTGGTCGCAGATCGACGTCCAGCTGAAGCGGCGTCACGACCTGATCCCCAACCTGATCGAGACCGTCAAGGGCTACGCCAGCCACGAGAAGGAAACGCTCGAGGCGGTCATCCAGGCCCGCAACGCAGCCGTCTCCGCGAACACGCCCGGTGAGGCCGGTCCGGCGGAAGGCCTGCTCGGCGCGGCGCTCGGCAAGCTCTTCGCCCTGGCGGAGTCCTACCCGGACCTCAAGGCGAACACGAACTTCCTGCAGCTGCAGGAGGAACTCGCTTCGACCGAGAACCGCATCGGCTTCGCTCGTCAGGCGTACAACGACGCCGCGACGGTCTACAACAACAAGCGCGAGGTGTTCCCGGCCAACCTGATCAGCGGTGGCTTCGAGAAGGCCGAACTCTTCGAGATCGGCGTCGCAGCCGAGCGGGAAGTCCCCAAGGTCGAGTTCTAGGCTGGGCGATCCGAGCCTCCGCTCGCGTCGGTCCTGACTCACGCACTCGCGGCCTGACGCAGCATGGGGCCCCCCCCAGGGAGAGAAACACCCGTGTGGGAGCAGATCCGCTCGAACCGGCGGCGCGCCGTCTTCATCGTCACCACGATGGGGGTGCTGCTCGTTGCCATCGGCATGGCCGTGGCGGCGGTGTTCACCGGCGACCCCGGCGCCATCGTCGTCGGTGGGGTCGGTGCGCTCGTGCTGTGGCTCATCATGTGGATGGTCACCCTCAGCCAGGGCGACGACATCATGCTGCGCATGGCCGGTGCCAGGCAGATCGAGCACAAGGATCACCCGACGCTGTTCAACATCGTGGACGAGATGAGCATCGCCGCGGCGCTGCCGAACCGGCCGCGCGTGTTTGTCGTCGATGACCCGTCGCCGAACGCCTTTGCCACGGGGCGCGATCCCAAGAAGGCAAGCGTCGCCGTCACCACGGGGCTGCTGCGCATCCTCGATCGTGACGAACTCCAGGGTGTCGTCGCCCACGAGATCGGCCACATCAAGAACCGCGACGTCGCCCTGATCACCACGGCCGGCATCATGGTCGGGAGCATCGTCCTGTTGGCCGAGATCGGCCTCCGGGCCATGTGGTACACGGGCGGCGGCATGCGGCGCTCCCGCACGTCCAGCGACAAGGGCGGCGGCCAGGCGGTCATGATGATCGTCGCGATCGTGCTGCTGATCCTGGCGCCGATCCTGGCGCAACTCATCTACTTCGCGCTGTCGCGGCGGCGCGAGTATCTGGCCGACGCCTCCGGGGCGATGTTCACGCGCTACCCGGAGGGACTGGCGTCGGCCCTCGAGAAGCTGAGCGGCACGACGACGGCGTTGGCGGACACCAGCCGCGTCACCGCCCCGATGTACATCGTGCGGCCGCTCAAGCAGGGCGAGAGGATGAGCGCGACATCACGCTTCGCGACGCACCCGCCGATCGCCGAGCGCGTCCGGATCCTCCGGACCATGGCGGGGGGCGCCGACTTCCGCGCGTACGACGCCGCCTACCAAGGCGTGAAGGGCCGCAGCATCGTCGGCGTGCACACGCTGGATGAGACCAAGGGCGTCGCGCTGCGCGACAACGAGAAGGACCTGAGCACGAACCGTGAGCGCGCCCGGGCCGCCTCCGACGCCTATCTCACGGCGTCCGGCTACGGCGTGCGTCGCTGCACGAACTGTGGCGCGTCCGTCAAGATCCCGCCCTCCCTCGCGGAGCGCGTCCAGGCCTGCCCTCGCTGCAAAGGGGATCTGGCACCGGCGGCCCAGTAGTCTCGGCGTCATGCTGGATGCCGTAGAAGACCTGCTCGCCTACATCGACGCTTCCCCCACGCCGTACCACTGCGTGTCAGAGACGGCCCGCCGTCTCGAGGCCGCCGGGTGGGTCCGCCTGGACGAGGGCGAAGCCTGGAACGCCGCGCCCGGTCTGCGCGGCTACGTGGTGCGCGCGGAGGGCAGCATCGTCGCTTTCCAGCTCGGCTCAGGCTCGCTCGCCGAGGGCGGCCTGCGCATCGTCGGCGCCCACACGGACTCGCCCAACCTGCGCGTGAAGCCACTGGCCCAGCGCGACGGGCACGGCGTGCGCCAACTCACGGTCGAGCCCTACGGCGGCCTGCTGCACTACACCTGGTTCGACCGCGACTGCTCGCTGGCCGGCCGCATCCAGCTCGGCGGAGATACGCCGCGCACCGTGCTCGTCGATCTCGAGCGGCCCATGGCGCGCATCTCGAGCCTCGCGATCCACCTCAACCGTGAGCTCGCCGAGACCGGCTTCAAGCCCAATGCCCAGCAGCACATGCATCCCCTGTACGCCCTTGAAGGCGGGCCTTCGCTCGACGACGTCCTCGACGAGGCGCTGACCGACCACGGCGCCACACATGCCGACGTGCTGGCGCATGACCTGATGCTCTACGACGTGCAGGAAGCGGCGCTCTCCGGCGCGGACGAGGCGTTCGTGCATGCCAGTCGCCTCGACAACCAGGCCTCCTGCCACGCCGCGCTGACCGCGCTGTTGCGCTCTGCCGCGACGGACGACACGCCTGCGGGTTGCCGCATGATCGCGTTCTGGGACCACGAAGAGGTCGGTAGCAGCAGCGTGTCCGGCGCACGCGGCGCCCTGCTGCGGGACGTCGTCTCGCGCTTGGCGGGCGGCGGCGAAGATCTGCGCCGGGCGATCGCGAACTCACTGCTGATCTCGGCCGACATGGCCCACGGCGTCCACGCGAACTACCCCGAGCGTCACGACGCGCAGCACATGCCGCTGCTCGGCCACGGGCCGGTCGTGAAGTGGAACGTCAATCAGTCCTACACCAGCGACGCCGTCACCGGCGGCGCCTTCGTCGATCTCTGCAGCAAGGCCGGCGTCACGCCGCAGCACTACTCGCATCGCAACGACCTGCGCTGCGGCTCGACGATCGGCCCGCTGGCCTCGTCGCAGCTCGGCATTCGCACGGTGGACGTCGGCAACCCCATGCTCTCGATGCACTCGTGCCGCGAGATGTGCGCCGCCGCCGACCACGAGCCGATGATCCGCGTGCTTGCCACGCACTTCGACCAGGCTTGAGCGAGGCGTCATGAGTGACCAGGCACCGCTAGCGTCCAACGGTGATCGCGACGTCCGCCAGGATCCGCACGCCCGTGTGCGTGACGTGTTCGACGACTGGGCGACGCGGGGCCGCGCCGAGGGCATGGAGACAGGCCACGCGTTCGGTGCCCGCGCCGGATTCGAGCGCCTCGAGTTGGCCCCCGGGGATCACTACCTGGACCTGGGCTGCGGCAATGGCTACACGGTCCGCTGGGCTGCGCCTCTGGTCGGCGACGAGGGCCACGCCGTCGGCATCGATCTCAGCCCGAACATGGTCGAGCGCGCACGCGCGGCCAGCGCCGGGCTCGGCAACGTGCAGTTCGACGAGTCCGCGTTCCCGCAACACTGCCTGCCGCGCGGCTCGTTCCGCGGGATCTTCTCGATGGAGGTCCTCTACTACCTGCCGGATCTCGACGGGGCGCTCCTCGAGATCGCACGCTTGCTCATGCCGGGCGGTCGTTTCGCTTGTGTCGTGGACTACTACCGCGAGAACGCCGACAGCCACTCGTGGCCGGACGATCTCGGCGTCCCGATGACCCTGCTGAGCATGGCCGGCTGGCGCGCCGCGTTCGAGACCGCTGGCCTCGCGGTTCGCGAGCAGACCTGCGTCCCGTGGCCGCTCGAGCCGGGCGCCGAGCCGGGCTGGAAGCACACCCAGGGCTCGTTGCTCACGGTCGGCGAGCTGCCGGCGTAGCGCCTACTTGGCGAGGCTACTTGGCCGACCGACGGATGCGCGCGAGCGCCTGGGCCGCCGAGGCTTCCACCGGCTGGTAGTCCTTCCCCGCCGGGGGCTTCCGCGCTGCGATGCGCTCGAGCAGTGGGATGGCGGCCTTGGCACCAGGCCCGATGGCGGTGAGCGCCAGCACGCACGCGAGGGCCTCGTGCCGGCCCGGGGCTCGCTCGAGAGCGCCCATCAGCGCCGGTACGGCGCTCGTGGCCTTGGCCCCGAGCCACCGCACGCCGCGTGCGGCCCCGTAGGGCGAGAGCCGCGGAGACTCGAGCACGCGGATCAGCGTGGGCACCACGCGCTTGCCATCCTGGTCGATCTTGCTGAGGGCGTAGGCCGCGCCGGGCTGACCTGCGAGCGCGGCGCGTTCGAGGTAGGGGAGCGCTTCCTTCGCCGCTGGGCCGATGCCGGCCAGGGCACGCGCCGCGGCCTCGGCTTGCGTGCGGCGCGTGGTGCCCTTCGGAGCCACCAAGAACTCGATCAGGGCGGGCACTGCGGCCGCCGCCATGCGACCCAGCCCGCGGATGTGCCAGAGGCCGTCCTCGCGGATCTCCGCGCGCTCGTCCCGCAGCATCCGCAGCAGGAGTTCGGTGCCGCGCATGCCGACGCGCCGCTTGTGGGTGACGTCGTCCATGGCCGAGAGCACGTCAACGCTCTTCATGGGCTCGCGACCGGCGACGACGCCCACGCGGCCCGACCAACTGCCTTCGCCGCGCTGGTCCAGCAAGCGTCGCACCTCGCCGCCCTGGGCGTCGATCGCGAGGACGTAGGCGTTGTTGCGGGTCACGAGGAGTTCCTTGGTCCCCGGCGCGTTTCCGTTCCGCGTGTCGAACCGGAGGAGGACGAACGCGGCCGCGCGCTTCTCGAACGCAGGGTCCTTGGCGAGTGCCTGCACGAGGCTGGGGCAGTGGGCGCCTCAGGTGCCGTCTTCGATGACGATGAGCAGCGGCCTGCCGGCCTTCGTCGCTGCGGAGCGCGCCGCCGCGAGGTCCTTGTGCCACGTCGGCCCGGCGGTGCCTTCCGGCTCGGCCTGGGCGTCGCCGGCGAAGACAAGCACGCCGGTCAGCAGGGCGCAGAGCAGCCGACGGGGTGTCATGGGGCCTCCCAAGGTAGGACGAGTCTAGCCGTGCCGGGATTGCGCCGAATGCGCGCCAAGGCTGCCCGCAGGCGCGAGCCCGGCGGATTGTTGGACTTTTCGTGCCGGACCGGGGCTGCTCCGATACAACCCCTGCATGGCCCAGGTCGTTCCCGCACGTCATCAGCCCGCCCTCGACCTCGATCGCTTCCTGGTGAAGGACACGCCGGACGACGAAGCCGTCCCGATGGACGTCGTCTTCGTCGGCGCCGGCCCGGCGAGCCTCGCCGGGGCCATCGAGCTCGCGCGCCTCGTGGCCAAGGACGGCGACGAGGGCGGCGCCCTCGGCGAGATCGAGATCGCCGTGCTGGAGAAGGCCGCCGAGCTCGGGCAGCACACGCTCTCGGGCGCGGTCGTCAATCCGCGCGCGATGCAGGAACTCTTCCCGGAGCTGTCGCTGGAGGACTTCCCGTTCCGCCGGCCGGTATCGAAGGAGCGCGTCTACCTCTTCACGAAGAAGCGCGCGCTGCGCATCCCCGCGCCGCCGCCGATGTGGAACCACGGCAACCAGATCGCTTCGATCTGCGAGATCGTCAGCTGGCTCGGCGAGAAGGCCGAGGGGCTCGGCGTGAACATCTTCACCGGCTTCCCCGTCGAGTCCCTGCTGATCGACGGCGACACCGTGCGGGGTGTGCGCACGACGGCGACGGGGCTGGGTCGTGACGGGGCGCCCGGACCCGGCCACGAGCCCGCTGGTGACATCACCGCGCGCGTCACCGTGCTCGGCGAAGGCAACCGCGGTCCGCTGGCGCAGGCGTGGCAGCAGTGGCAAGGCATTGGCTCGCCCAACCCCCAGATCCACGCGCTCGGCGTGAAGGAGATCTGGGAGACCAAGCAGCCGCTCGACGCGATCGTCCACACCCTGGGCTGGCCGCTGCCGCGCAGTGCCTTCGGCGGCAGCTTCATCTACCCGCTGGCCGACGACCTCGTGGCCCTCGGCCTCGTGGTGGGCCTCGACTACGAGCGCCACGACACCGACGTGCACCGCATGCTCCAGGAGTTCAAGCAGCACCCCTACGTCAGCAAGCTGCTCGACGGCGGCGAGCTCGTCGAGTGGGGGGCCAAGACCATCCCCGAAGGCGGCTGGCACGCCCTGCCCGAGAAGATGACCGGCAACGGTGTCATGTTGGTGGGGGACGCCGCGGGCTTCGTCGACGTCGCCTCGCTCAAGGGCATTCACTACGCCATGCATTCTGGCGTCCTCGCCGCGCGCGCGATCTTCGACGCGCTCAAGAAGGGCGACGTGTCCCAGGCCGGGCTCGCAAGCTACGACACCGCGGTGCGCGAGAGTTACATCGGGAAGGACCTCAAGAAGCGCCGCAACATGCGCCTCGCCTTCAAGTCGGGCTTCGTCTGGGGCGCGATCAAGTCGACGTTCATGATCCTGACGAAGGGCTTCTTCCCGGGCAAGCGGATCGCGTCGGAGGACGACGCCTCCGAGCCGAAGACGGTCGTCGAGAGCACGCCGTTCACCCCCGACGGCACGCGCACGATCCAGAAGGTCGATGGCGTCTTCAAGGCAGGCAACCAGACGCGTGACGACATCCCGTCGCATCTCACGGCGGCCCCGGACGTGCCGCCCGACGTGGCCCAACTCTACGAGCATCTCTGCCCGGCCGGCGTCTACGAGGCCACCGAGGACGGGCTGGTCATCAACGCGCCAAACTGCGTCGATTGCCGAGCCACCGACGTGCTGGGCCCGCGCTGGGCCCCGCGCGAAGGCGGCAGCGGGCCGCGCTACAGGCGCATGTAGCTTCGGAATCGGCCGGGAATCCGTCTAGGACATTGAGCCTGCCCCGCCGCTCAGGCATGCTCGTTCGTTCGAACCCGAGGGAGAGACCCATGAACAAGACCCAGCTCATCATGATCGCCGCCATCGGCGGCATCGCCGCAGCCGTTGGCTGCTTCCTGCCCTGGATCAGCATCAACGTAGGCCCGATCTCGGCGTCGCAGAATGCCCTCCACGGCATGTGGACGGCGGGCTGGTTGGTCCTCATCCTGGCGGGCGCCGGCGGCTTCTTTGCGTTCCTCAGCTGGCAGGGCAAGACCAAGTTGGTGCCGCTTCCCGCTGCCAAGCAGCTGCTCATCGGCGGTGCGTGCCTTGCGGGCGCCGCGGTCTTCACGCTCATCAACTTCATGAAGGACTTCGGCGCCAATGTCGGCGGCATGGGCGCCAGCCGCGGCTTTGGCCTCTGGCTCTCGCTCGCCGGCTCGATCGCGGGCGCGGTCTGCATGTTCCTCGTCCTGAAGCAGGGCAACCTCCTGCCCAAGGTGGCCGCTAGCGACTCGAGCGCGGACGGCGGAGGCGACGACAGCGCGAGCGGCGACGCTTGACCTTCGCCCCGCCTCCCTGTGCCGCGCGGCTGCGCTAGGGAGACCCTGTCGCTAGGATGACTCCGGTCCCAACCGGAGGTGTCCGTGCTACCGATCCGTCAACTCACGATCTGCCTTGCGGTCGCCCTGCTGACGCTCGGCGGTTGCTGCTGCGTCCAGGAGCCGGCGTGTGGACATCCGTGGCCGGGTGACGAGATCGTCGCGATCCCCGAGCCGTACCCGCCCGCCCAGCGAACGACCGCGTGGCTCTACCTTGCGGCGAAGCACGACAAGGACGGCGACGGCGTCATCACGGCGGAGGAGTACGGGCGCGGCCCGAAGGCGTTCGCCAACCTCGACCGGGACGGCAACGGCAAGGTGACGGCGAGCGACGTCGGCCACGGACCCATCCATGCCCACGTGGTGAAGGCCACGCTGCTGCGCTACTTCCAGGACGACGAGCGCCCCATGGACGTGACTCGCGACGAGCTGAAGGCTGGGTTCGCGAAGTACGACAGCAATGCTGACGGCAAGCTCAGTGCGAAGGAGTTCGCCATCGGGCGTGAGGCGTTCGACGACACCGGCAAGAGCGTGATCCCGAAGATGGTCGGCGGCATGGACGTGCATCGCTCGATGAGGCTCGAGACCGGCTCGGACGATGGGCGCGTCCACCTCTCGGCGCTCATGGCCTACTTCGACAAGATGACGGCGGGCGCCGGTGTCTTCACCATGCCGCCGCCCCGTGCGCGGCCCCCGGGGGCCAAGGCGCCGCCCGCAGCCGCTGCCGAGGGCGAGCCGGCGCCCGACTTCACGTTGCAGCCGCCCGGCGGCGGCACGCCCGTGACCCTCTCTGCGTTCCGGGGCAAGAGGCCCGTCGCGCTCATCTTTGGCAGCTACACCTGACCGCCCTTCCGCGACGCAGCCGGTCGGCTGCGCGGCCTCTGGGCCCGCCATGGCGAGCAGGTGGAGTTTCTCGTCGTCTACATCCGCGAGGCGCATGCGCTGGACGGTCGCTCGCCGTTGCGCACGGGCCTGCATCCGCTCGTCGAGGAGCCGCTCACGCTCGAGGAGCGTGGCGACGTGGCGAGCGTCTGCCTCACGAAGATGCAACTGGAGGGCATCCCGGCGGTCGTGGACGGCATGGACAACGCGGTCGCCAAGGCCTACCAGGCGGCGCCCGACCGCCTCTACCTGATCGGCCGTGACGGCAAGGTCGCGTTCCGCGGCGGCCGCGGTCCGTTCGGCTTCCTCCCGGACGAACTCGCCGACGCCATCGCCAAAGAGCTCGCGGCCTCGACCAAGCCGTAGCCGGTCGCCCCGCCCGGCCGTCGTCAGCACCCGGGTAGGGGCGGCCCGAGGCGAAGCCGGGTGGCCGCCCAAGCCAGCCTGATGTTCGGCCTTGGGCCATGGCGTGACGCCACCGGTCGCTTCCCTGCGACGGCGCCATCGAGAGGCAATCGCGAGCACGAGCCGCCCTACCGCATCATCAGGATCACGACCTGCCCCGCGATCGTCGCGAGCACGCTGGCCAGCGCGTAGGAGGCCGCGTAGCTCAGCGCCGGCTCGTTGCTGTCCGCTGCGCGCTTCACGGCCACGAGCGCCGCAGACGACGTCATGCCCCCGCCCATGCTGCCCCACGCATCGACGGGCCGCATCTTGAGCCACCAGCGGGCGACGAGGATCGCCGTCACGACCGAGAGCACGGTGACCGCCACGCAGCCCGCAATCGTCGTGAGCAGCTGGCCCTGCATCACGCCCGCCGAGCTGCCGCCCGCCTTCACCCCGGCTTCGGCCACGAAGAGCAGGATGCCCAGGTCGCGCACGAGCTGCCGCGCCGGCCGGGGCACGTTCGCATGCAGCGGACCCAGGTTGCGGAAGCGGCCGAGCAGGATGCCCATGAGCAACAGGCCACCCGCCGTCCCCAACGTGACCTGGGCGCCGAAGGCGTCCAGATGCGCACGTCCGAGCAGCAGCCCCAGGAAGATGCCGCCCGCGTACACGGCGATGTCCGTCTGGTCCGACGCGTGGACGAAGCGGCCCAGCACCTGCATGACCTGACGCACCTTGTCACGCCGCCCCGCCACGCGGACGACGTCGCCCCGGTGCAAGGTCAACTCGGGCGTCGGTTCGATGATCACGCCGCCCCGATCCACCGACGCGACCAGGCATTGGTAGCGCTTGGCAATCTCGAGCTCGGCGAGGCTCTTGCCCGTGGCGGCACCCTGCGTCACGCGGATCTTGAAGGGCTGGCGCATCTGCTTGCGCAGGTCCTCGTCGTAGACCTCGGGTCCGACGAGCGCCTCGAAGCGCTGCAGCTCCTCGAAGGTGCCCTTCACCAGGACATGGTCCCCGCGCTCGAGCACGGTGTCCGCGGCCACGGCGCAGATGTCCTCGCCGCGGTGCAGGCGTGTGATGTAGCACCCCGTCTTGTGCGTCAGGTCGAGATCGCGAAGCGGCGCCCCTTGAACGCCGTCCAGCGTCACTTCGAAGGCGCGCGTGAGCTCCGAGCCCTGCTCCTTGAGCTTCTTGCGTTCGGTGTCGTCATGGTCCTCGATGCCCTTTGTCAGGTCGTCGCCCATCAGGCGCGGCAGGAACTGGACGAGCAGCACGACGCCCGCGAGGCCGATCGGGTAGGTGAAGGCGAAGCTCACGGCGAGCGCCGTGGGATCGCTCGTGAGCGTTGCGGCTGCCGCATAGGTGGGTGGGCTCGTCAGCGCCCCGGAGAGCAAGCCCGCGGCCACGGCGTCGTCCAGGTCCGTGAGGCGGCTGAAGACCACCGCGAGCAGCAGGGCGACCACGTTCACCACAGCGCCGACCAGCACGAAGCGCCAGCCCGGTCCCCCGACGAAGCTGCTGAAGAAGCGCGGACCGGCCTCGAAGCCGACGGAGTAGATGAACAGCGCGAAGCCGAAGTCCCCGACCGTGAACTGGGGGTTGTCGCCGTAGAACTGCGCGAAGCTGAGGCCCTCACGTCCGAGCAGGAGGGCGACGAGGATCGTTCCCCCGGCGGGGCCGAGCGACAGCCCGCGCCAGCTCAGGCGACCCAGGCTGAAGCCCAGCGCCACGACGAGCATCAGCCCGGCGAGGGGGATGCCGTTCAGCCAGTCGATGAGCGCGGACATGCGGGCGGGGCCTCCGTTCGCCGGAGACTCTACCGCGCCGCTACTTGGAGCGCCGCTTCATGGAAACCAGCCGGATGCGCGCGCCGCCCAGCGCCAGCTGTGCCATCTGGTTGCGGTCTTCCGCGGCCATGCGGATGTGCGTTGCGTCGATCTCCGTCTGGCCCCAGGTCGCGTCCACCGGGACCCAGACGCCGTCCAGCACGACCTCGTTCCACGCATGGCCGCCGAAGGCGCGGTGTTGATCGCCCATGTACATGAGCCCCGAGATCTTCCGGGTCGGGATGCCCGCGGCTCGTGCGAGCGTCGTGAAGAGCATCGTGTGCTCCGTGCAGTCGCCCTGGCGCACCTTGAGGATGTCCAGCACCGAGAGCGGCTCGGCGCTGTAGCTGTCGCCGATGTACTTGTCGACGAAGGCAACGAGCCGGTCGACCTTGGCCCGCGGCGTCGTGGCATCGCCCAGCGCCGTCTTCAGCAGCGCGAGGACCGCGGGATCCTTCGTGGGATGGTTCGCATCTTCGGCCAGCGCGTCGCGCACGTCCTCGTCGGTGGCCTTGATCTTCGGGTCGTGGGCGGCACCGAGGCTCAGGGTCAGGATCTCGCCCGCCGCGTCGTAGGACGCGCGCTGGCGCGGGCCCTCCCGGATGTGCTCGACCCCCGGCCCCTGCACCTTGACGACCATCTCCGTCACGGTGGTGGGGTCGCCGAGGTCCTTGTCGATGCGGGCGATGCGGGAGACGAAGATGTCGACCGATGCGCTCGGCTGCTTGGCGATCTTCTCGGACTCGAGGCGCACCTCCATCTGGCCGCCCAGCATGACGGAGAGGAGCCGGCCGCGGGAGTCGATCCGCATGATGCCCGTCTCACCCTCGCGTTTGGAGTGGTTGCGCGCGGTGTAGTAGGTGAACGGCACGCCGTCCACGACCGTGTTCTCCACGGCGGTGACGGTCAGGCGTTCCTCGTCGTGCTTGAGCTCGCTGAGGTCGAAGGTCGTGAAGTCGATCACGTCGCCGACCGCCCGCGGCGTACGGAACCAGTCGAAGGGCTTGCGCACTTCGGCGAAGGTGACGGGGTCCTTCGCCAGCGGCATCTTGCGCATCTGGCCGCCCTCCGTGATGAGGGCCTTGAACAAGCCCGTCGTGCCCTGGAGTGCGACGCGCTTGCTGTAGGCGCCCTGGCTCTGCATCACCCAGCCGGTGACGATGTGCCCCGGGGCCGTCGTCGAGAAGAGCAACTCCTCCTCGATCTTCATGTTGCGCGTCTCGCCGAGGGACTTCATGCGGATGTCCGCGAGCGAGTACGTGCGCACGAAGGGCTTGCCCCCGCGCTCGACGGGCTCGACGATCATGTGGGCCCAGCCGATCTTGGCGTCCTGCATGTAGAGCCCGTACCAGTCGTCTTCCCGCTGGATCTGGGGGGCGGCGGGCGCCGGCGGGGCCTTCTTCGTGACGACCGGGATGTCCTTCGCGGGCGGCGTCCGCTCGGCTTTGGTGGCGGCCTTGCGGCGCGCCGGGACGGGCGTGTCGTCCGACGGCCACCAGCGCGCCCCGACCCCGGCGATCAATACGACAGCTGCTACCGCGAGCAGGACGGCGACGACGGCGAGCTTCTTCTGGTCCATCCGAGGTCCCCCCCAAGGCCTGGCGTGATGCAGGCAGATTCTAGTCCCTCTCGACCGGGTCCAGAGGGCCGCCTAGGAAGATGTGAACGCGGGATGGCGATCCCGCACGGCTCCTACTCGTCGCGAGCCTGGGGGTCCGTCCGTTCGGGGTCGCGCTCGATCGAGAGCAACTCGAACCTCGTCCCGGCCAGGGCCAAGCGCAGGTCCGCGCCTTCGCCGGCGGCTCCCAGGCGCACATGCGCCGCGCTGGCGCGGTACTCGCCCCAGGTCGGGTCGACCGGAATCCAGAATCCGTCGATGACGACCTCGTTCCAGACGTGGCGGCCGAATGTCTTCGAGTTGTCGTCCTTGTAGACGAGGCCGTACACCTCGCGGGCGGGGATGCCCGCCGCGCGGGCCAAGGTCGTGAAGAGCAGGGCGTGCTCGTTGCAGTCGCCCTCCTGCTCGGCCAGCACGTCGAGCGCCGTCAGTGGGTCGAGCGTGTGGCTGTCCATCACGAACGTGTCCACGAAGTCGATGAGCGCCTCGACCTTCTCCGCTTCGGTCGTCCCCTTGGCGGCGGTTTCCAGGGCCAGGGCCTTCACCACCCGGTGGCGGATCGGGTAGGCGGTGGTCTCGGCGAGCGCGCGCTTCACCTCGGCGGCCGTCGCCCGCCGCGGCGTGGTGAGCCGCGGGCCGATGCGCAGGGTCAGGGTCTTGCTCGCCGCGTCGAACGTCGCGTCCTGGCCGGGGCCGCTGGGCACCGCCATCACGCCCTTGCCGCGCGCGCGCAGCACCATGTTGCGCACCTTCTCGCCTTCGCCCAGGCGCTTGTCGACGGTCGCTTCGCCTTGCAGGAGCGGCTTCGCCGCCTCGCCAAGCTTCAGCGCCTCGTCCCGCGCCTCCCGCCGGATGCTGAGCAGGCCCATCATCTTTGTAGAGACCATCTCGCCGCGTGCGTCGTACGCGACCCGGTCCCGGTCGCCGGCCTGCGAGATGAGGTCGGCACGGTAGAGGCGCGTGGGAGCGTCCGAGACACCCGTCACGCGGATCGTCGCCGCACCGAGCCTGAGCGCCGAGAGGTCGAGCTGCTTGTAGCGCAGCGTCTCGCCGGTCTTGCGGGCCCCGCGGAACCAGGTCGTCGGCCGCACCTCGTCAGCGAACGTCGGCGGCGCTCCTTCGATCTTCACGCGCCGCCGGCTCTCCGCCTCGTGGATGACGGCCTCGAGCTTCCCGTTCTTGACCTCGATGCTGACCTGCTTGCGGAACTTGCCCCGCTGCGTGACCGCACTCGCGCGGAGGAGTGTGTGCGGCGCACGCGCGTCGAAGATCTTTCGTCGCTCGATGCGCGTGACGCGAACCTTGCCCGAGCTCTGGGTCCGCATGAACAGCACGTAGCGTGTGCGCAGGAAAGACCGGCCGGCTTTCTGGAGCGGTCCTGTCTGCTTGACGGCCCAGCCGACCTTGCTGGTGCCCATGTAGATGCCGTACCACGTCTCGGTGCCGGTGGTCCGCAGATCGGCGGGCACGACATCGCCGTCCGCAGCCGCCATCGGCAGTTCGCCCGCCAGGAGCAGGATCGGCAGGACGAGGAAGAGCACTCTGGGCACGCCGAGAGTCTAGTGTGGCGACTCCAAGTTCCGTTGCATGAGGTGGTGCTGCGTCGTGGGCTGGGGCCGAGCTGGCCCCTTCATCGCACTCGCGTGGAGAACCACGCCACGTGCTCTTCATGGGCCATTCGGCTCCCATCCGCGCCGCCGACCGAGCTCGACCGCGGTCTTGTCCGGCATTCGTAGGCGCCCACACGACCGAGTTGTTGGTCGCGAACTGCGGACACATGGCCTCAGAGAGGGGTCTTTCCTACGCGAACAGCGGCAGCTGTCCGGGATCGTCGGGGCGCGGCATGCCGCGCGCGGCGAGCACGGTGTTGCGCATCAACATGGCGACGGTCACGGGACCCACGCCGCCGGGTACGGGCGTGATGGCCGAGGCCTTGGCCGAGACCTCGTCGAAGGCGACGTCTCCCACAAGGCGCATGCGCCCCGGGCCCTCGTCGCTCGGCACGGCGTTGATCCCGACGTCGATGACGACGGCACCCTGCTTCACCATGTCGGCTGCAATCAGGCCGGCCTTGCCGACCGCGACGACGACGACGTCTGCACGCTTGGTGTGCTCCGCCAGGTCGGCGGTAAACTTGTGGCAGACGGTCACGGTGGCGTTGCGCGCGAGCAGCAACAGCGCGACGGGCTTGCCGACGATCTCGCTGTGGCCGACCACGACGGCTTCCTTGCCCTCGACCTCGATGCCGCTCTTGTCGATCAGGGCGAGGGCGGCGAGCGCCGTGCAGGGCAGCAGCCCGTAGCGCGCCCAGAGGAGCCCGCCGAGGTTCTCGGGGTGAACCCCTTCGACGTCCTTGCTCGGGTGGATCTCGTGCTGGAGGGCGCGCGTGCCGAGGCCGTCGGGCAGGGGCAGCGAGAGCAAGATGCCCGAGACGCCCTTGTCCGCGTTGAGCGCCCGGAGCGCCTTGCGTACCCCGCCTTCGGTCGAGTCGCCGGGAAGCACCTCGAGGTGGAAGTCGAGGTGCCACTTCTCGGCACCCCGGCGCTGGCCGCGGATGTAGGCCTGCGCGGCGTCGTTCTCCCCTACCTGCACCACGACGAGCCGCGGGCGCCGGCCGGCCTCGACCATGGCCAGGACCTCGGGTTCGAACTCGCTACGAATCGACTCCGCGAGGGCACGCCCGTCGAGAAGGAGGGGGGAGGTGTCGGTGGACATGCCCCATCGGTACCCGCATCGCGGGCCAACGGCAAGCCAGGGGCGGCTTGCCCGGGCCCGGCCCCGCCCGCTGGGGGATCGCCCGGCCGTTGGTACGCTCTCCCTCCATGGGCATCCACGACCGCGACTACATGCAGGCCAGCGCGCGACCCTTCGCTGCGTACCGCCCGGGCCGCCTGACATGGATCATCATCGGGGTGAATGTGGCCCTGTGGATCCTCTACTCGATTGCCTTGAACACAGCCCGCAGCCTCCAGTCGGAGGCTGAAGTGCAGGCCAGCCTATTCGCGTTCATCAGCAAGCACCTGGTGCTGCAGCCCGACGAGGTCTTTGGCGCCGGCAAGGTATGGCAGCTCTTCACGAACTT
>JAJDEN010000008.1 GCA_029259775.1 Planctomycetota bacterium
CGCGCGAAGCCTCGTCGCCTTCTGAGGATCTCATGTCCGAGGAACTCGTGAGCCAGCCCGGCACGCATGTCGGGGCGCAGCCCCTCCCCGTGGGGGAGCCGGCCGGGTTTCGCCTCACGACGGAGTTCGTCCCGTCCGGGGACCAGGCCCAGGCCATCGCGGCGCTGGTCCGCGCCGATCGCGCCGGCGCGCGTCGGCAGGTGCTGCTGGGCGTGACGGGCTCCGGGAAGACCTTCACGGTCGCCAACGTGATCGCCCAACTGGATCGCCCTGCGTTGATCCTCGCGCCCAACAAGACGCTCGCTGCGCAGCTCTTCGAGGAGTTTCGCGAGCTGTTTCCCGAGAACGCCGTCGAGTACTTCGTCTCGTTCTACGACTACTACCAGCCGGAAGCGTATGTGCCCGCCCGCGACCTCTACATCGAGAAGGACGCGAGCATCAACGACCGCATCGACCGCATGCGGCACAGTGCGACGAAGGCGGCGCTCATCCGCAGCGACGTCATCATCGTGGCCAGCGTCTCGTGCATCTACGGCCTGGGCTCGCCCGAGGAGTACCGCAACTTCCACGTGTGGATCGAGACGGGCGATCAACTCGACCGCGACGTGTTCCTGCGCCGCCTCGCGCGCATCCGCTACCAGCGCAACGATATCGTGCCGGGCCGCTCGAGCTTCCGTGTCCGGGGAGATGTCGTCGAGGTCGGCGCCGCCGACAGCGACGACCGCCTGATGCGCATCGAGTGGTTCGGCGACGAGATCGAACGCATCGAGGAGATCGACGCCTTGACGGGCGAGATCCTCGGGCCGCGGCCGTCGGCCTCGTTCTTCCCCTCGAGCCACTACATGAACAGCGACGATGCGCTGGGGCGGGCCGTCGTGGCCATCGGCGACGAGCTCGAGGAGCGTCTCGAGGAACTCGGACGCAAGGGCAGCCTCGTCGAGGCCGACCGTCTGCAGCGCCGCACCCGCTACGACCTCGAGCTGATGCGCGCCACGGGCTTCTGCCCCGGCATCGAGAACTACTCGCGGCATCTGGACGGCCGCCAGCCCGGCGAGGCGCCCGCGACGTTGCTCGACTACCTGCCCGAGGACTTCCTGCTCATCATCGACGAGTCGCACGTCTCCGTACCCCAGATCCGCGGGATGCACATCGGCGACCGGCGCCGCAAGGAGAACCTCGTCAAGTACGGCTTCCGTCTGCCGTGCGCCCTGGACAACCGCCCGCTGACGTTCGACGAGTTCGAGGCGAAGGTCGCTCGCGTGATCTACGTGAGCGCCACGCCGGGGCCGTACGAGCGCGAGCACGCGCGGGACCACGTCGTCGAGCAGGTCATCCGGCCGACCGGCCTGATCGATCCTGAGGTCGAGGTGCGCCCGGCCCGCGGCCAGGTCGACGATCTGCTCGGCGAGATCCGCATTCGAGTCGAGCGCGAGGAGCGTGTGCTGGTCACGACGCTCACCAAGCGCATGGCGGAGGACCTCACCGAGCACCTGACCGAGATCGGTGTCAAGGCGCGCTACATGCACAGCGACATCACGACGCTGCAGCGGGCCGAGATCCTCAAGGACCTGCGTCTGGGGGTCTTCGACGTACTCGTGGGCATCAACCTCCTGCGCGAGGGGCTGGACTTGCCGGAGGTGACGCTCGTTGCCGTGCTCGACGCCGACAAGGAGGGCTTCCTGCGCTCGGAGACGGCGCTCGTCCAGGTGAGCGGCCGCGCGGCGCGCAACGTCGACGGGCGTGTGATCTTCTACGCGGACGTGCACACCAACTCGATGGAGCGGGCGCTCTCCGAGATGCGGCGTCGCCGCACCATCCAGCGCGCGTTCAACGAGAAACACGGCATCACGCCGACCACGGTCGTGCGCGGCGTGCGCGACACGGTGGGAGAGGTCTACGCCGAGCGCGACTACGTCGAGCTGGCCGAAGACATCGAAGGCGCGCTCGAAGGCGACGAGCCGGTGCACGTCAAGCGCGCCCGCCTCGAGCGCGAGATGTACGCGGCCGCGAAGGACCTGCGCTTCGAAGACGCGGCCAAGCTGCGGGACGCGCTGAGGCGCCTCGAGCGCCAGGTTCTCGTCACGGGCGACGGCAGCGAGGGCGCGTCCGAGCTCTAGCCCTCCGGCGCCGTGAAGTACTTCGAACGTCGCAGCCGGCGGTGGATCTGCCTGCGCCGCCACCAGTTGTCGGCGCGGGAGGACGGCCGGTCGAGCACGTGCTCCGGCGCGATGCCGAGCCGGCGGGCGGCTTGGTGGAGCGCGCGCACGTAGGGACGATACAGCGCCTCGACCATCCCGTCAGGAACACGCGCCCGCCAGCCGAGGATGCCGGGCTTGTAGATCCCTTCCGCGACGCGCCTGAGACCGCTGAAGTGGTAGGTCTGGATCGCGTGGCCGCCGATCGTCAGCGATCCGTCGATAGATCGAGGCTCGTTCCTGGACCAGCTCCACGGACCCGTGTTGATGCCCGGATCCTGGATCACCCGTACGCGCTCCCCGGTCGGCGGCCAGGCGTCGAGGTACCCCTGGTTGCCCCAGCTCGCTTCGCCCGGACCCACGTGGCAGCGTGCATGGCAGTCCGTCCGCCACTGGGCGACGAGCGCGCGCCCGCGCTCGTCGTTGCGCACGCCGACCCAGCCGGCGTTGAAGCGCCCGCGGCAGCCGGGCGCGATCTCGGGATCGATCAGGGGATCGTGCGGCGTGAGCGTGGCGACGTGCCCGTCGATCTCGTTGATGCCCGGTGTCGGATCGGCGAAGCAGAAGAGATCCGCGTCGAGGTAGGTCAGCGTCGGAATCTCGGGGCGCGTCTCCAGCAGGTGCCGCAGGAAGCCGGGCCGCAGCGTGGAGATGTAGTCGCGTCTCGACCGCGAGGCCCGCAGCGCCGCCAGCTCCGTGTCACGAGCTTCGAGATCGGACAGACGCATCAGCGACAGGTGCGCGAGGTCCAGGCGCTCGAGGGCGTCATGCGCCTCGTCGTCGAGCGTGAGCACCGTCAGGTGGAAGCTCGGGCAGCGCGCCTCCAGGGACGCGTACAGCGCCAGGCCGCGGGGCAGGAAGTGCCGGTCGAAGTAGGTGCACAGCTCGTGCGGCACGTCAGGAGCCGTCGGCATGGGTGAGCTCCCGGCGCACGCGCCCGACGAGACCGTCTGCGTCGAGACCGTGGACCGCGCGCAAGTGGTCGCGGCTCCCGATGCGCCCATCGGGCAGGGCCGTGACCGCGGCGCGGACGAGCCGACAGCCCAGGCCGCCCTCGGCGATGACCTCCGCGACGAGCGAGCCCAGGCCGCCGGCCTCGACGTGCTCTTCGACCGTGAGCGCGAGCGGGGCCTCGGCGAGCAATGCGCGGAGGGCAGCGCGCGGCGCGGGGTGCACGCGCGAGACGACGGCGGTCGCCGCCTCCACGCCGAACGACTGCAAGCGCTCGCGCGCTCGGCCTGCCGCCAACGCTACGCCGCCCAGGGTCAGGATCAGCAGGTCCCCGCCGGGCGCGAGCTGCTCGACGCCGTGGCCGAAGCGCGCGTCCAATCCGGGCACCAGCTCGCCTTCGACCTTGCCGAGCCGGTAGTAGATCGGGCCGTCCGCTTCCCAGGTGGCGTTGAGTGCGGCGCTCGCCTGCGCGCTGTCGGCCGGGACGAGGACCTGCATCCCCGGCAGCGTACGCATGAGCGCGACATCCTCCAGCGCGTGATGGGTGTGACCCGCGGCGCCGTAGGCGAAGCCGCCGCCCACGCCGACCACGCGGACCGGCAGGCCATGCCACGCCGCGCCATTGCGGAGTACCTCGTAGGGACGTAGCGCGGCGAAGGTCGCGATCGAGTAGACGAAGGGCAGGTAGCCCGCTTCGGCGAGCCCTGTCGCCATGCCCACCATGTTCTGCTCGGCGACGCCCACGTTGACGAACCGCTCGGGGAACCGGGACGCGAACGGCTCCAGCACCGAGAAGCCCAGGTCGCCTGTGAGCAGGAACACACGCTCGTCGCGGGCCGCGATGTCGACGAGGGTCTGGACGAACGCGTGCCTCACACCGAGGCCCCGATCTCGGTCATCGCCTGGGCGTATTGCGCTTCGTCCATGGGCAGGTAGTGCCACGCCACCTGGCGCTCCATGAAGGAGACGCCCTTCCCCGCGATCGTGTCGGCCAGGAGAACACGCGGGCGGGCTTCGTTCGTGGCCGCGAGCGCGAGCTCGAGCGCGGCCTCGTCGTGCCCGTCGACGCGCTCCGCCTGCCAGCCGAACGCGCGCCAGCGATCTTCGAGCGGCTGCAGGTCGAGCACCTCCGCAGCCGGCGCCAGGGCCTGCTGCCGGTTGTCGTCGACGATGGCCGTGAGGTTGCCCAGCCGATGGTGGGCCGCGAACATGGCCGCCTCCCAGACCGCGCCTTCGTTGAGCTCGGCGTCACTGAGCAGCACGAACACGCGGCGCGAGGACGCTTGCCGCAGGGCGGCCAGGGCCGCTCCCGCGCCGAGAGACAGCCCGTAGCCCAGCGACCCGGTCGAGAAGTCGATGCCTTCGACGCGATGATCCGGGTGCACGCCGAGCAGCGAGCCGTCCTGCAGGAACGTGTCGAGCTCGGCCTCCGTGAGACGGCCCTGCAGGTGCAGCGCGGCGTAGAGCGCGAGCGCCGCATGCCCTTTCGAGAGCACGAAGCGGTCGCGGTCCGCGTCCCGGCCCCGGAGGACCGAGCGGAACAGCGTCGCCAGGATGTCGGCGACGGAGAGGCAGGAGCCGATGTGGCCAACCTGCGCGCGGCGGGACTGCTCGAGCACGATGCGCCGGATGTCGGTGCCTCTCACGACGCGCTCCAGGCCGGCACGGCGCCCTGGGCGTCCCCGAGGCTGGGCCATGCGGCATCGCGCTCAGAGAGGGTGGCCGATGCCATCGGCCACGGGATCTCGAGTGCCGGATCCTGCCAGTGGCATCCCAGCTCATGGCTGGGATCGTGCTCCGCCGTGACGCCGACGAGCAGCACCGATGGCTCATGGGTGTAGATGCCGTGCGCGATGCCCGGGGGAGCGACGATGGCGTGCGGCCTCGCGCCGGTCACCTCGAGCACGGCGACGACGCCCTCGGTGGGGGAGCCCGGCCGCACGTCGCGGTACCCGATGGTCGTCCGGCCCGACAGCAGGACGTAGTACTCCTGGTAGCCGAGGTGGATGTGCATGCCGCGCATCACGCCCGCGTTCGAGGTGACGTGATTCCACTGTGCCGCACGGTGCCCGGTCGCCCAACTGGCGCGGAAGATCTCGGTGAGGCTACCGCGGTCGTGGGTGTGGGCCGTGAGGGGCAGCACGCGCAGGCCCTCGGGGAGGCCGCCGTGGACCAGGATCGGCTTCGTCTCGCTCGCGGAAGCTTGCCGCACGCCCATCTCCCTGGTGGCGGCCCCGCGCGGCGTCTCCTCCTCGGAGCCCGCGACCTCGCCTCCTCGGGCCGATATACCACGCGATGCACGTCCGTCGCGCCGGCCCCGCGTATCTTCGGCTGCCATGCCCCCCGACGACCGCACCGACACCCTGCCCGCGCGTGCCCAGCGCGTCCCGACAGGGCCCGGGATCTACCGCTGGTTCGATGCGGACGGGCGTGTGCTCTACGTGGGCAAGGCTGCGAACCTGCGCAGCCGGGTGCGCAGCTACCTGAGCAAGCGCGGCGATGGCCGTCCGCTCGTGCAGCTGCTCATGCGACGCGCCGTGGACATCGACACGATCAGCACAAACACGCCCGAGGAGGCGCTGCTGCTCGAGAACACGCTGATCAAGCAGGAGAAGCCGCCCTACAACCTGCGGCTGAAGGACGACAAGTCCTACTTGCTGGTGCGCGTGGACAAGACGCACGCCTACCCGCGCATGCGACTCGTCCGGCGCGTCAAGAAGGATGGCGCTCTCTATCTCGGCCCGTTCGCGAGCGCCAAGGGGCTGCGGCGCACCGTGCGCTTCCTGCGGACGCTCTACCCGCTGCGGACCTGCTCCGACCGCGAGCTGGCCGAGCGCACGAAACCGTGCCTCTACCACCAGATCGGCCGCTGCTGCGCGCCGTGCGTGGATCTCGTCACACCCGAGGCCTATCGCCAGATGCTGGAAGGGGCGCTCGCGATGCTGCGCGGCCGGGACGACGGCATGCTGAAGCAGCTCGATCGCGACATGCAAGCCGCCAGCGCCGACCGCGAGTACGAGATGGCGGCGATCCTCCGCGACCGCCTCCAGGCGCTCGAGGGGGCGCTGGCCCAGCAGGAGGCCGTCAGCCCCGACGGCAAGGATCGCGACGTGCTCGCCGTCGCCGCGGCCGGCGGCGTTGCGATGCTCGCGGTGGTCTACGTGCGGGACGGTCACATCGTGGCGACGCGCGCGTGGCCGCAGCGCACCGCGCTCGGGCGCGCGGACGTCGTGCACGCCTTCTTGTCGCAGTTCTACCTACGGGGCAAGGTCGTCCCGCCGGAGGTGCTCGTCGAGGAGCTGCCGCCGGATGTCGAGGGGATCCAGGATCTCCTGTCCGCGCTGCGCGAGACGAAGGTGACCGTGCGCGTGCCCCAGCGCGGATCTTCACGCGAGCTGATCGCCATGGCGCGTACCAACGCCGAGGTGGCCTTGAGCGAGCACTCGGTCCACGCGCGCCGCGCGCAGGAGGCGCTCCGGCAGGTGGCCGAGCATGTGGGGCTCGACGCACCGCCCGATCGCATCGAGGGCTTCGACCTCTCGCATCTGGCGGGCACGGATCCCGTGGCGGGCATGAGCGTGCTCATCGGCGGCGTGGCCGACACGTCCTCCTACCGCCACTTCGCCGTGAAGGCGGCGGCCGGCGGCGACGACTACGGCGGCATGGCGGAGGTGATCGGACGGCGCTTCCAGGCCGGCTTGAAGCTGGGGGACCTGCCGGATCTCGTGCTCATCGACGGTGGCCGCGGCCAGCTCGAAGCCGCGCGGCAGGCGCTGCGGGAGCGTGGCTTGCCGGAGCTGCCGATGGTGGGGCTTGCCAAGGCGCGTGTGCAACACGGCGTGCGCAGCGAAGAGCGACTCATCCTCCCGGACCGCCCCGCTGCGCTGATCCTGCCCGAGGACGATCCGGCGCTGCGCATCCTCGTGAAGGCGCGCGACGAGGCGCATCGCTTCGCGGGTCGCTACCAGCGCAAGCGCCGCGCCGTCTCCTTCGGCGATGGGGCGCTCGATGGCATTCCTGGGGTCGGGCCGGCTCGCAAGCGCCGTCTGCTCAAGGCCTTCGGCTCCGTGTCGGGGCTCAAGGAGGCGGCCTTCGAGGACCTCGCTGCCGTGCCCGGTATCGGCGAGCCCTTGGCGCGGCTCATTCGCGAGCGGATCGGCTAGCTGTCGGCGGCCGTGCGCGCGTTCTTCCAGTCCGCGAGGAAGGCGGCCAGGCCGCTGTCGGTCAGGTCGTGCCGAACCATCTCGTCGAGGATCGCGGGCGGGATCGTCGCGACATGGGCGCCCGCGAGCGCTGCCTCGCGCACGTGCTCGCCGGTGCGCACACTGGCGACCAGCACCTGCGTACCGAACGCCGGGTAGTTGCGGTAGGCGCGGACGATGTCCTCGATGAGCGCCATGCCGCGTTCGCCCTGGTCGTCGAGGCGTCCGATGAACGGGCTCACGTACGTCGCGCCTGCCTTCGCGGCGAGCAGCGCCTGGTTCGCCGAGAAGCAGAGGGTGACGTTCGTTTTCACGCCGCGACGCGTGAGCTCCTTCGTGGCCTTGAGGCCTTCGGGGATCAGCGGGACCTTGATGATGACGTTGGGGTGGAGGGCCGCGAGCGGCTCGGCTTGGGCGAGCATGCCGTCGGCGTCGAGCGCCGTGACCTCCGCGGAGACGGGGCCGTCCACGATTCCGCAGATCTCGGCGATGACGTCCTCGAAGATGCGCCCGGACTTGGCAATGAGGCTCGGGTTGGTCGTGACGCCGTCGATCACGCCCCAGGCGGCGTAGGTCCGGATGTCCTCGACGTCGGCGGTATCCAAGAAGATCTGCATGGGGGGAGCGTAGCAGCGGGTTGCCTCACGCCACGGCCCAAGGCCGACCGCAGGCGGGTGTGGGCGGCCAACCGCGCCTGCTCCGCCGTCGCTCAGGCCGCCCCTACGCGGGTGCTGACGCCGGCCGAGCGCGGCGCGCGACCGGGGCGCACCGCTCGGTACCTACCCGCGCGGGTGGAACTTGCGGTGCACCCTCTTCAGTCGCTCGCGGTCCACGTGGGTGTAGACCTGCGTCGTCTGGACCGAGGCGTGCCCCAAGAGCTCCTGGACGACGCGCAGATCCGCGCCGCCCTCCAGCAGGTGCGTTGCGAAGGAGTGCCGAAGCGTGTGCGGCGACACGTCGAGCACGAGGCCCGCCTTCGCGGCCCGCTCGCGCAACATGCGGAACACGCGAACGCGCTCGAGCGCACGACCGGATCGTGAGAGGAAGAGCTGCTCGCTGCCGAGCTTGTCGAGCTTCGGCCTGGCGTCCTCGAGCCACGTGGTCAGCGTCTCGGCCGCGCCTTCACCGACGGGGACCCAGCGTTCCTTGCGCCCCTTGCCGATGCAGCGCATGACGCGTTCCTCGAGCCGGAGATCGCCGAGGCGCCAGTCGCACGCCTCCTGCACGCGGGCGCCCGTGGCATACATCGTCTCGAGCAGCGCGCGGTCGCGGAGGTCGGTCGGTCGCACGCCGCCGATCGAGTCGAGCAGGTGATCGATCTGCGCGCGCGAGAGCGACTTGGGGAGGCGTTCCCACGTGCGGCCTTGCGGGATGCCGACGGTGGGATCGTGGTCCATCGCGCCGAGCGTGCCTGCGAAGCGGGCGAAGCCACGCACGGCGGCGAGGCGACGCGCGATGGAAGACCCTGCCCGGCCCGCGCCGCGCTCCGCCCGCAGCCAGCCGAGCAGGGCTGCGCCGGTAAGGACGCTCAGCGCTCCGTCCGTGTGCCAGTCCTCGGCCCGGAGTCCGCAGACGTCGAGCACGGCGCGTAGGTCGCCCTCGTACGCGCTGAGCGTGTGCGGGGACGCACCGCGCTCCACCTGCAAGTGGTCCAGCCACGCTTGCAGCACGCCGTCGGGGTCGCGGGGGGCACTCGGTCGCACGTCGCCATGATGCCCGGGGCCGCCCGCAGCGCCCGAGCCGACCGCGCGGCCTGAACAGAACGCCCACGCGGGCACGCTTCGCCTCCGCGCTCGTTGACCGGCCCGAATTGCAGGGGTATCCTCCCGCGCCGCGCATGCAGGACGCGCGAGCGTGCAGGAACGCCAGATGAGCCCCCCGAACGCGAACACCCCGGACGAGACCAGCGACGCCACGCCGCCCAAGGCCTCGCGTCGCGGTTTCCCGCGCGGCGGCCCGAACGCGGAGGAGCTCCGTTCCCTGCGCGCGCAGCTGCTGGACATGCGCGCGAAGATCCTGCGCAGCTCGGCCGACCTCGCCGAGGAGGCGCTCAAGAGCTCGGGGCAGGACTACTCCATCGACCACATGGCCGATCACGGATCGGACAACGCCGAGCAGGCGGTCTCGCTCTCGCTCCTCGAGGGGGAGTCCGAGATCGTGACGGCGATCGAGGTTGCCATTCGCAAGATCGACGGCAACGAGCAACCGCCCTTCGGCATCTGCGGTGCGTGTGCCGAGGACGAGGCGTGGGACGAGGAGACGACCGCGCCGTGGATTCCCACGGCCCGCCTCCGCGTCGTCCCGTACGCGACCCTCTGCGTCGCGCACCAAGAAGAACAGGAAGGGGAGTTGTCGTGACCGATGACGTCATGACCGGAGCGAGGCCCCAGCGGCTGCACAAGCTCAAGCTCGTCTGCGCCATCCTGTTCGTCGTCTGGCTCGCGTTCGACCTCTGGTCGAAGGACGACATGCAGACGCGCCTGGGCATGGTCTCGGGCCAGCCGCGGAGCGCGCGGCAGATCGATGTCGTCCCCGGCTTCCTCGCGTGGCAAGGCACGTGGAACCCGGGTGTCACCTTCGGTATCGCACCGGGTCAGACGAAGCTCATCCTGGCGCTGACGGGCATCGCGACGATCGCCCTGCTCGCCTGGTTCGGCGGCACACGCAGCCGCAGCCGCCTCCTGCACGTTGGGTTGGCGCTCATCCTCGCCGGCGCGATCGGCAACCTCTACGACCGCTGGCAGTGGGGCGAGGTTCGCGACTTCGTCCTGATCTACATCGGCGACCTCGAGAAACCGAGCTGGACCTGGCCCAACTTCAACGTGGCAGATTCCGGCATCGTCGTCGGCGTGGGCTTCGTCCTCTGGGACGCCCTGTTCGGTGTGGGCGCCAAGGAAGCCAAGGCTGCCGCCGAGGTGCGCAAGGCCGCCAACGAGGCGAAGCAAGCGTGACCGCGAGCTCGCCGCCCCCTTCCGAGGCGCACGACCTGCAGGCGATTGACATGAGCCTGAAGATCGGCGACCTCGCGCTCGCGAATCCGGTCGGTACGGCCTCGGGCACCTACGGCAAGGGCCTCGAGTTCCAGCCCTTCTATGAGGTGGGGCGGCTGGGCTTCGTCGTCGTGAAGACGATCACGTCCGAGGTCAGGCCCGGCAACCCGCCGCCGCGCCTGTGCGAGATCCCCGGCGGCCTCGTGAACAGCATCGGCCTTCCGAACCCCGGCGTGGACGCCTACATCGAGACCGTGCTGCCGAAGTTGCGGACGCTCGGCGCCCCGGTCGTGATCAACATCGCCGGCCACGACATCGATGACTTCGCCTTCCTTGCGGCGCGCTTCGCCGCGGAAGACGGGGTGGACGCCCTCGAGCTGAACATGTCCTGCCCCAACGTCTCGGGGGGGCTCGACTTCTCGACCGATCCGAAGGTGGCCAAGGATGTCCTCGTCCGCGTTCGCGCCGAGACCGACCTCCCGCTGATCGCCAAGCTCTCGCCCAACGTGACGGACATCCGTCCGATCGGGGAGGCCGCCGCTGCGGGCGGCGCCGATGCCATCAGCGCGATCAACACGCTCGTCGGCATGCCGGTCGATTGGCGGAAGCAGAAGCCGGTGCTCGGCCGCGGCTACGGCGGCGTCTCGGGCCCGTGCATCAAGCCGGTCGCCTTGCGCATGGTGAGGATGCTCTTCGAGACCGTGGACATTCCCATCATCGGGATTGGCGGGATCGAGAACGCCGACGATGCCATGGAGTACTTCGTCGCGGGCGCGGCGGCGATCCAGGTGGGGACGGCCAACTACTACCGTCCGACGGCAGCCCTCGACATCGTCGAGGGCCTGCCCGAGCGGATCGCCTCCCTCGGGGCGAGCTCGCTGCGCGAGATCATCGGCAGCATCCGGATGCCGTAGGAACGGGCAACGGCCCGTTCCGGGTAGAGGCGGCCCTTGTGGCCGCCCACGCCTGTCGGTCGGCCATCGCCATCGCATCGCGCTGCTCCGCGCCGCCCCCCCCGCAGGGGCACGCGAGAACCGCGCGAATACCCCGATCAGCGGTTACCCTCGCCGGTTCGCTAGCCCGGATCCGCTGGGCGACGGAGTACCCGCCTCGATGTTCAAGAAGCCCCTGCAGGCTCTCTTCGGCACGCGCAACGATCGCGTCATCAAATCGGCCTTGCCGATCGTGGAGCGCGTCAACGCCCTCGAGCCGGAGTTCGCGAAGCTCAACGACGAGCAGGTCCGGGCCAAGACGTCCGAGTTCAAGAAGCGTATCGCCGACGGCGAGTCCGTCGACTCCCTCATGCCCGAGGCCTTCGCCAACTGCCGCGAGGCCTCCAAGCGCGCGCTCGGCATGCGCCACTACGACGTCCAGATCATCGGCGGCTGGGTGCTGCACAACGGCTCGATCGCCGAGGCCGTCACGGGCGAGGGCAAGACGCTCGTCGCCACGCTCGCCGTCTACCTGAACGCGCTGCGTGACAAGGGCTGCCACCTGGTCACGGTCAACGACTACCTCGCCAAGCGCGATGCCGAGTGGGTGGGGCCCGTCTACGAAGCGCTGGGCCTGACGGTCGGCGTGATCCAGTCGCACATGCAGTCCGAGGAGCGCATCCCGGCCTACGCGTGCGACGTGACCTACGGCACGAACAGCGAGTTCGGCTTCGACTACCTGCGCGACAACATGAAGGTCACGCAGGAGCTGCAGTGCCAGCGTGGCCTCGCCTACGCCGTGATCGATGAGGTCGACTCGATCCTCATCGACGAGGCGCGCACGCCGCTCATCATCTCGGGCCCGGCCGATGACGATCGCGGCCGCTACGAGGACGCGGACAAGGTCGCCCGGCGCCTGCAGGCCGGCCGGGACTTCGAGGTCAAGGAGAAGGAGCACCAGTGCGTCCTCTCCGAGGAGGGGCTCGAGCGCGCCGAAGAGTTCGCGGGACTCGACTTCTTCGCCGAGGGCAACACGGACTGGATGCACCTGCTCGAGCAGTCCCTGCGCGCCCACTACGTCTACAAACGCGACAAGGACTACGTCGTCAAGGACGGCGAGATCATCATCGTCGACGAGCACACCGGGCGCCTCATGGACGGCCGCCGCTGGTCCGACGGCTTGCACCAGGCGGTCGAGGCCAAGGAGCGGCTGAAGCCGCGCCCCGAGAACCAGACGCTCGCGACGATCACGTACCAGAACTTCTTCAAGCTCTACGAGAAGATCGCCGGCATGACCGGTACGGCGATGACCGAGGCTGGCGAGTTCTGGTCGATCTACAAGCTCGACGTCGTCGAGATCCCGACGAACCGTCCCCTGATCCGCCTCGAGGAAGATGACGAGATCTACGCCAATCCCAACGACAAATACGCGGCCGTGGTCGAGGAGATCATTCGCGTGCAGGCCGCGGGGCGGCCGATCCTCGTTGGCACGACCAGCATCGAACTCTCGGAGCTGATCTCGGGCAAGCTCGAACGGCGCGGCATCGAGCACGTCGTGCTCAATGCGAAGCACCACGAGCGCGAAGCGAACATCGTGGCGAACGCCGGTCAGCCCGGGGTCGTCACGATCGCCACCAACATGGCCGGCCGCGGAACGGATATCGTGCTCGGCCCCGGTGTGAAGGCCGCCGGCGGGCTCCACATCATCGGCACCGAACGCCACGAGTCGCGTCGGGTCGACAACCAGCTGCGCGGCCGTTCCGGCCGTCAGGGAGATCCCGGCTCGAGCCGCTTCTACCTGAGCCTGCAGGACGACCTCATGCGCATCTTCGCGCCCGAGTGGGTCGGCAAGTTCCTGATGCGCATGGGGCTCAAAGACGGCGAGGCGATCACGCACCCGATGGTCACGAAGGCCATCACCCGTGCGCAGAAGAAGGTCGAGAGTCACAACTTCGAGATCCGCAAGAACCTGCTCGAGTACGACGAGGTCATGGACATCCAGCGCAAGGAGGTCTATGGCCTCCGCGAGAAGCTGCTGGACGGCGATGACGCCCACCTGCGCGAAGTCATCGAGGCCTTCATCGAGGAGGTCGTGGCGGTCAACACCGAGCAGGCGTGCACGGCCGAGGACCGCGACGCCGAGGCGCTCGAGCGCTGGTTCCAGCGCCACTTCGGCATCGAGCTCGAGGCGGGCACGGTCGACATCCAGGACGAAGAGGCCACAGCCGATCGGCTCATCGCCGCCGCCACGAAGAGTTGGACCGAGCGCGAGGCCGAGGTTGGCCCCGAGGAGATGCGCGCTCTCGAGCGCGTCCTGTTGCTCGACAGCATCGACACCCGCTGGAAGGACCACCTGCACGCCATGGACGGTCTGAAGACCGGCATCGGCCTGCGCGGCTACGGCCAGCAGGATCCCAAGATCCAGTACAAGATCGAAGGCCACCGCATGTTTCGCGAGATGCTCCAGGGCATCCGCGAGGAGGTCACGGAGCGGTTCCTGAAGGTGCGCTTTTCGAAGGAGGCCGAGGAACAACTGGGCTCCGTTTGGAGTGGCGCGTCCGAGAACGCCATGCCCGACATGGGCACGGGCGTAGGCGGAGGGGGTGCCGGCGTGAGCGACGGCACGCCCATCGGTTCGACGCCGGAGGCCCGGCCTGAGCCGATCAAGCGCGACGAGCCCAAGGTGGGGCGCAACGATCCGTGTCCCTGTGGCTCCGGCAAGAAGTACAAGAAGTGCCATGGCGCGAATGGCTAGCGAAGGCGCCGCGCGCGGCCGCCGGCTCCCGCCCCGTGTCCTGCGCTGGGGTTTCGATGCGCTCTACTCCGCGATGATCTCGGTCTTGCCGCTGTACGCGGCCGCGCGCGCCGTACGCGATCCCAAGGCCCGATCCCGCTGGGCCGCGTACGCGCGTGACATGTCGGCCCGCTTCGGCCGCAGGGAGCCGCGGCACTCGGGACGACCCTGCGTGTGGGTCCACGGCGTGTCGGTGGGCGAGGTCAAGGCCGCCGCGCGCCTCGTCGCCGAGATCGAGCGCACCGTGCCGGACGTCGAGGTCGTCATCACGGTCACGACCGACACCGGCTACCGCGTGGCGCGTACGCGCTACCCGGATCATCGCGTCGAGTTCTATCCGCCTGACCTCTCGTGGATCGTCAACGATAGCCTCGATGCTCTGCGGCCTGACTTGATGATCCTGGTCGAGAGCGAGTTCTGGCCGAACTTCCTGTTCTCCGCGCGCGATCGCGGGATTCCGGTGGCGCTCGTCAACGGCAAGCTCAGCGCCCGATCCGCGGGCCGCTTCGGCAGGCTCGCTCCCGTGGCCTGCAAGCTGATGGAGTGCATCGAGATCTTCTGTGTGCAGCTGCCACTCCACGAGCAGCGCTTCGTCCATCTCGGGGTGCCTGCCGACCGCATCCACGTGACCGGCAACATGAAGTTCGACAACATCCCGATCAAGCAGGACGCGCTCCGGGATGACGAATTCGCGGACCTGCTCGGCACCGATGACGGCATCCCCGTCGTCGTGGCAGGCAGCACCCATCCTGGCGAAGAACGCGCCATGGCGCGCATCCATCGCAACATCACCTCCACGGGCACGCCGTTTCGCCTCGTGGTCGCCCCGCGCCACCCGGCGCGGGCGGACACGGTCGAGGCCGACATGCGCAAGGAGGGCGGCAACGTCATCCGCCGCAGCACCATGCAGTCCGGCGACCGACCCGCCCCCGGGCAGATCGTGTTGCTCGACACCGTGGGCGAGCTCGAACGTGTGTATGCCCGGGCGGACTTCGTCTTCGTCGGGGGATCGATCGCGCGGCATGGCGGGCAGAACATGATGGAGCCCGCGAGCCTGGCCAAACCGGTCGTCGTCGGTCGGCACATCCACAACTTCCGAGGCGAAGTCGAGATGCTCCGGCATGTGGACGGGATCGTCCTGGTACGCGATGCCGAGGGCGTCGAGCAGACGTTGCGCGGCTGGTTGACGGATCCTGCGGCGGCGCGGGAGATGGGCCTGCGTGCGCGCGAAGTGATCGAGCGCAGCAAAGGCGCCACGTCACGCACCCTGGAGCGCATCCGCCCGCTGCTCGAACGCCTCGCCGCGCAGTCCGCCAAGTGACCCGATCGGACCCAGGGTCCGATCGGGTCGGCTAGTTCGTCTTGGCGGGCAGCGTCAGCTCGATCGAGGAGGACGCCGCCTCCGTGTCCACGAGGACGCGCCCCTCGACCGACCGTCCATCTTGGGCGCGAGCGCGCACGCGCGTCTCGCCGGCGGGCAGGTCCACGGCACGGGCCTTCCCGCTGGCGTCCGTGCGCAGGGGGCGCGGGAGCCGGACGGTGCCTTCGGCCGATTGGAAGGAAAGCAGCGCACCACGCACCGGACGGCGCCGGGCATCGAGGACCAGCACGTTGAGCACGCCGCCCGTGGGGAGCTGCAGGTCGCGTTGGCCTGTCATGCCGGCCGCAAGATCGACGTCGCCGCTCGTGGGCGCGCCACCTCGTCCGCTGGCAGCCAAGCCGTACAGCCCGGGCAGGAGGTTCTCGAAGCGGTACCTGCCGGCCTGATCGGCCGTCGCGATCAGACGTCGGCCCGTGTCATGGACGTTGAGCGTGACGCGCGCTCCCGCCGCGGGACGGTTGTCGCTGCGGAGGATCGTGCCTTCGAGACGCGCTGCCTGGAGGAGGTCGAGCGTGGCCGTCGCCACGGAGCCCGAGACGATCTCGACGTCGGTCGCGCGGCCCCGCTGTCCGGAGGGGGTCCAGACTTCGACCGTCCAGGTGCCGCTCGGTACGCCCTCGATGCGGAAGGCGCCGCTCTTGGCACGCGCATGCAGGGTGCGGCGTGCGGCGCTGCGGCCGCCACCCGCATGCAGCGCGAGCGTGAACACGCCCGTGTAGCCCTTGTCGTTCGCCTGCAACCGGCCCTCGAGCACGGCGGCCGCGTCGAAGTCGAGCTCGATCAGGGTGTCCTTGTCCGCTTCGATGTCGGCGTAGCCGATCAGCGGATCGCGCCCGGCCCACGTCACGCTCACGCGGACGCGGCCCGCGGTGAGACCGTCGATCTCGAAGCGGCCGTCGGCGTCGGTGAGGGCCCGGCGCGAGCTGGTCGGTGTGTTCTCCGGGGCGACGCGCACGGTGGCCCCGGCCAGGGGGCTGCCACGCTCGTCCCGCACGCGCCCCTCCAAGGTCCGGCCACCGCCCAGCTTCTGCGTCGGCGCCTGCGTGGACGCGCCCTTCACTTCGAGGATCTCGACGCCCGGGTAGCGCGCGCCGCCGAACTCGTACTCCAAGCGGTACGGGCCGGCAGGCACGCCGCGCACGGTCCAGCGGCCCACGGGGCCGGTGGCGGCCGAGAGGCCCTGGAAGCCCTCCTCGTTCACGGCGAGCAGGCGGGCGCTGGCCTCGCTGATGCGAGCGCCGCGCGGAACCTGATCCCAGGCCGGCATCAGGCGCACGACGACACCGGGCAGGTCGCTCCCGGCCGCGTCCTGGACCCGACCGCTCACGGCCGTGTTCTCACGCAGCGTGAGCACGAGCGAGTCCGGCCGCGGCGTGTCGGGGCGGAGGGCAAGCGCGGCCATCGACGTCTCGTCGCGCGCGACGAGCACGACGCGACGCCCCGGCGCGGGGTTGGGCGGGGGCGGCAGGGTGAAGGAGCCGTCCTCGTCGGTCATCGTGCTCGCCGATGCGCGGCCAGCGACGCCATCCGCCGTGTAGCTCACGTGGACCTGACCGGTCTTCGCGCCGCTCGCGCGGCGGACGACGCCGGTCCACGCGTCGCCGCGTACGAGCCGCAGCTCGAGCGCCTGGAGGTCGCTGGCGCGCAGCACGACGGCCTCGAGCAACGGCACGTAGCCCTCCGCACGGACGGCAACGAACACGCGTTCACCTGCTCCGCCACCGGCCACCGGGCCGAAGCGGCCCTGGGCGTCGGTCGGCTCGGCGGCGTCGCTGCGGCCCGGGTGCGAGACGTGTACCTCGGCGTCCTGGACGGGCGTGCCGGTCGCGTCGTCGACGACGACACCTTCCACCCGGATGCTGCGCGGCAGCACGAGGCTGGCGTCGGTCGTCTCGCTCGCGCGAATCGCGAAGGGGCCGGCGACGACCGACGCTCCACCGGCAGCCACGGCGCGCACCCGCACGAGTCCCGGGGGCAGCGTCGGAAGGGTGAGCACGCCATCGCCGCCGACGACCGCATCGAAGACGCTCTCGGCGCTCTGCGCGCGGACGCGTGTGTCCGCTGCGGCCTTGCCGTCGTGCGTGCGGATCTCGAGGCGCAGGGTGCCCGCGACCGGCAGCACGATCACGACGTGGGCGCCCGCGCTGGCGATGCGCTTGCCCACCGTCGCTCGTCCGTCGGCGGACGCGACGACGCGCAGCCAGCGGTTGCTCTGCGCGTCCAGGCGAAAGGTGCCGTCGCGATCGGTCGTCGTCTCGGCCAGCCGCTTCTTGTCGGGGAAGGGCGCTCCGCGCAGGCCTTCCGGGTCGACTTCGTGCAGCACGATGGTGGCGCGGTCGATGCCGCGTCCGGTCTCGTCTCGCACGACCCCGGTGACGAAGGCCTTGGACGCGGCCTGGCCGAGGGTGCCGGCGCCGCCGCCCAGCGTGCCCTGGGCGTCCTCGCCGGGGATCTCGTCGCGCCGCGCGCTCATCAGGTTCGGCGCCCCGGAGTCGCGCGGGATGTCGTCACCGGCTTCGAGCGGATCCGACGGCGCGGAGGGGGGCGCGTCCTGCAGGCTCCACCAGATCAGTCCGGCGGCGGCGAGCGCGGCGAGGAGAACCAGGAGGAGGGGCGGGCGTCGCATGGGGGGCTACCTTCGTTGGGTTGCATCATGCGCCAGGGAGCGGGCATGAAAAAGGCGCCGTAGGTCCGGGCTCGACGTCACCGCGCCAACATGGAGCGGTGTCCGGCACATCGAGTCGTTCCCGAAACCCACGGCGCCACAAGGGGCGACCGGACGTGAGGTCAGAAGACCTCGAACGTGGTCGTGAGACCCTCCTCCACGAAGATGTCGAAGAAGGTGACCGTGCCGAGATCGAGGTCGGCCTCGGCGTCGTAGAAGTCCTCGAAGAAGGAGCCGACGAACTCGACCTCACCCGGGAACACGACGCCCGGGAGCAGGTTGCCGGTCCAGAGGCCCGTGGCGGCCGGAGCCATGTCGAAGGCGAACATGTCCTCGAAGGAGCCGCTGATGTCGGTCTGGTTGTCGACTTCGACGTCGCCTACGGGGTCGATCACGATCGTTTCTTCGTAGATGACTTCGCCGTAGCCGCCGCCGCAACCGGCCAGCACCAGGGCGCCGGCTGCGAGAAGCACACAGGCGATGCGGGGGAGGGGCTTGATGACCATGGGTGTCTCCGACTCCGACGGGTTGTTCCGTCGTCCCCCGCCACATCGCAACGCCGGTGCCAAAGCGGAACAAATCACCTAAGTCCTTGTCCCGGAGCATGTTGTCGCGTCATACGCCAGCGGCGCTCGCCGGCCGTGTCCACTTTCCGTGGCGGCCGGAGGCCTGCCCAGGGGACACGGCGTGGCGGTGCCGGGCGGCTACGGCCCGGGGATCACGAAGGTCGTCGGCTCGCCGGAGCGCACCTCCCGCGGGGGGAAGTTCACGTTCAGGCCGCTCTCGAGGACGGCCACGGCGTTGTAGGTGCCCTCGAAGAAGAGGCCGAGGGTCTGGATGTCACCGGGGTCGAGCGGCTGGCCGAGACGGTTGTCGCCGGGGTTCGTGTCGCCGACCGGCGCGATGAAGAACTGCGTCACCGTGAGCGGGGCCATGCCCAGGTTGGTCTGGTTCGCAACGAAGACCGTGCCCAGGCCGAGGTCCGGCAGCCCGTCCGCCGCGCCGCAGCCCCCCAACGGGAGGAGTGCGAGCGACAGGAACGCACACCCGCCCATGACGTAGCGCAGGGTCGGAGGGGCGGCTCGCCGCATGCAGATCCTCTCTCCGGTCGTTCCGTAGCGCCCGGAGCGAGGATACCCGAATCGTGCCCCCTGCGGGAGGGCGGCCCCGTCAGCGGGCTTCGAAGACGGTCGTATCGTCGTTTCCGACGAATTCGTCGAACCACTCGATGAGTTGGCCGAGCTCGAGGTCGCCCTCGGCGTCGTAGTAGTCCTCGGGCCAGAGGCCGAGGTTGCGCGCCGAGAGGGGGGCCAGGTCGCTGCCGAGCAGATCGCTGGTGTACGGGCTGCCGAAGGGGGCGACCCGGAACGCCGTGAGCAGCTCATGGGTCGTGAGGTCGGTGCGGTTGTCGACCACGATGAAGCCCTGATCGTGGTGTCGATGCCCGCACCCGGTCAGGCCTCCGACGGACAGGCCCCCGACGGTCAGGGCCGCGGCCATGAGCAGAAGCGTGCGACCGGGCAGGCGGCCAAGCCTCCCCCTCTCGTTGGACGACATGCCTTTCGAGGACGACATGCATTTCGAGCGTTTGGAATTCAAGCACATGGATCTGGTCTCCATGGGCCGCCGGCGAGACCCGCATGAGTGTCATACGTCATTGTCCCACTGCCTGCAGGCGGCGCCGGAGCATTTCCCTCAACTTGTCGTTTCGGCTGCGTACGATTCGTCCTCGAATCCGATCGGCTACGCATCCCTGGAGCAGGTATGGGCTTTCTCTTCACGTCCGAGGCCGTCACGTGCGGCCACCCCGACAAGCTGGCCGACACGATCAGCGACAGCATCCTCGACGCGTACCTGACGCAGGACGCCGGCTCGCGCGTCGCGGTCGAGACCTTCGTGACGGACAACCTCTGCATCGTCGGCGGCGAAGTCCGTTCGGGCGGTACGGTGGACCACGAGGCGATCGCGCGCGCCGCAATGAAGCGCATCGGCTACGGCGACCCTCGTGCGCAGTATCCCGCGGACGACGTCAAGGTGATGGTGACGATCGGGCAGCAGTCCGCCGAGATTGCCCAGGGCGTGGATCGCGGCGATCCTGCCAAGCAGGGCGCCGGTGACCAGGGCCTCATGTTCGGCTACGCGTGCCGCGACACCGATCTATGCCGAGACGACCTCGCCCAGGCGGGGGAGGACGACTTCCAGGTCCTCATGCCGCTCCCCATCCATCTCTCGCACGTCCTGACGCGGGGCCTGACCGCGCTGCGCGAGGACGGCATCTGCGACTACCTCCTGCCGGATGGCAAGACCCAGGTCACGGTCGAGTACGGCGACGACGGCAGGCCGCGCCGCCTGGACACGGTCGTGGTCTCGACGCAGCACGCGATGGACGTCGAGCAGGCCCAGATCGCGGCGGACGTGCGCGAGCACTTGTTCCCGCTCCTTCCGGCCCAACTGCTCGACGACAGGACGCGCCTGCTCGTCAACCCGACGGGTTCGTTCCACATCGGAGGCCCGAAGGGCGACACCGGCCTCACCGGCCGCAAGATCATCGTCGACACCTACGGCGGCTGGGCTCCTCATGGCGGTGGTGCCTTCAGCGGCAAGGACCCGAGCAAGGTCGACCGCTCGGCCACCTACATGGCCCGCTACGTGGCGAAGAACATCGTGGCCGCGGATCTCGCCGATGCGTGTGAGGTCCAGGTGGCGTACGCGATCGGCGTGGCCGAGCCTGTCTCGGTGCGCGTCCGTGCCGAGGGCTGGGGTCGCGACGCCGTCCCGAACGAGCAGCTCGCGCGCGCGGTGGCCAAGGTCTTCGACCTGACGCCCTACGGGATCATCCAACAGCTCGACCTGCTCCGCCCGATCTACGCCGACACGGCTGCGATGGGCCACTTCGGCCGCCCGGGCCTGCCGTGGGAGACCACCGACAAAACCGAGGCCCTCAAGGCCGAAGTGGGCGCGACCAGCGAGGCCTAGGGCCGCTGCGGCGCCCGCAGCTCCCCTGGGGGCCCCTCGAATGCCGGACAGGCCTGTCAACGATGCTTCCAGTTGGCGGTGACTTTGTAACCACCGCGCTCCAAACGGCGGTGAGGGAGTTACCGGTGCACAATTCGGTCGCGAAATCAGGAAGTCGTTGCCAGGGAAGGACTTGGAATCGCCGCACGCGACTTTCGGTGTGTGGGGGCCGCAGGGCACGTCAGTTGATATAGTGCCGCCGGAGTCCGCGCTGGATCACGGCAGGTGGATGCGTCCCGCATCGCGCCCTGCTCGCCCGCGCAATCCATTCGAAGCCAGGTCCGCCGCGCAGGCACGCAGGCCCGCAGGACGAGGAGAAACAAGATGCACCCGACAACAACATCCGGCGCAGCCCGGTCATTCGGTCAGACGGGCCGTCACGCTGGCCGTCAGTCCGGTTTCTCGTTCATCGAGATCCTGGTGGTCATGGGGATCATTTCCGTGCTCGTGAGCATGGTCGTCGTCCTGATTCCGAACATCCAGGAGCAGAGCCGCAAGACCAAGTCCGTTGACAACGTCCGCAGCATGATCATCCTGATGGTCGCGCGGCGCACCGGCAAGATCAGCGGTGGCTACCCGCCCTACAACGGCAAGAACTTCGTCCTCTCGCTTGTCGCGACGGGGCAGCTGGATCGCCGCAACCCGCAGAACCTCGAAGTCCTCTTCAGCCCCGGCGACCAGTCCTACAACATGGAGCGCGTCGACATCGAGCGCTACAAGGACGTCAAGAAGTCGGCGCTGAAGCAGGGCGCTGACTTCCACGAGCTGACGTCCTACGCCGGCCGTCGCAACGCCGATCAGGAGCACCTCGTCACCTCCGATCAGGAGAAGATGGGCACGATGCTCATCTGCGACGATGACGATGGCGCCCTCCACCACTCCGACGGCCTGGTGACCGGCTGGTCCAACGGTGCGGCCCGCTTCATGGAGTGGGAGGAGTTCGACATGCTCGCGCCGGAGGACCCGGATCACCCCGAGCCCTTCCTCGGTGACGACACCGAAAACGAGATGCTTCAGCACATGTGGGGTCGCGAGTAGGCTCCGGAACGCCCGGGTCGGGCCCCTCAGGCCCAGATTCGTGCCTTGTGAGGCCCGTTCCCGTCTCGGGAGCGGGCTTCTTGCCGTTTGCGGGGGGCTGCGGGTATCTTTCGGCCCGCGTCCGCACGTCTCCGTATGTGGAGGGATCCCCAGACCATGAAGACGCTCCTGAACTCCCGTCACGCGACCGCCCTGGGCAGCCTGCTGCTCGTGGCCGTCTTCGTGGCGTTGGCCATCACCCCTGCCGCTGCCGAGAAGGAGAGCCGCAAGCGCTGGCGCTTCGAGCACAAGGCGGGGCCCCTGCGCACCGTCATCGTGCGCGGCAGTGGCAAGGCGACCGCCTACCACTACATGACCATCGAGGTGACCAACAAGACGAAGTTCGCTCGTCACTGGCACCCGCTGGTCAAGGCGGTCACCGACACCAAGAAGACGTACCTGGCCGGCGGCAACAGTGGCGCCCTCAGCGCGATTCGCAAGGCCGAGAAGAACAGCGCCTTGAAGGCGATCGGTACGACCGCAGGCAAGCTCAAGCCCGGTCAGACGATCAAGACGGTCGCGATCTTCGGCGTGCTCGACCCGCTGTATGACCGCATCAACGTGCAGATCTTCGGTCTCGTCGATCCGATCGCGACCTACAAGATCGAGCAGTACGGCGACAAGAGCGGTGACGGCAACGTCGTGCTTGGCGCCAACAGCGTCGTGGTCGACTCCGCGTACTGGGATCACAACCAGGCCATCCTGAAGCGCCTCAAGAAGGCAGCGAAGGATGCCGGCGGTGACCTGCCGCGTCCGGCGGTCGAGTACCAGGAGGTCCGCGAGGCCCGCTACTGGTCGATGGACTTCGAGCGGCTTGGCGATGAGATCCGTTCCGAGGACGACATCATCCGCGCCAAGGGTTCGGGTTGGCTCGTCAAGGGCACGGTCGGCGGTGGCAAGCCGGGCGACTCCAAGGGCCTGCGCGTCATCTCCACCGAAGGCTAGTCGCACATCAGCATCAACGAGGCCCGCGCGCTGCAAGGCACGCGGGCCTTGTTCGTTTTGCGCTGCTTCTCTTTCCCGCGGCGAGCCCACCTCCAACGGGAGCCTGGTTCGATTCTGTCACATTGGTCCTGTTGCCTTCTCAATGCGGGCGCGTCCTCCAATGTGACGGAATCGCGAACCTGGCTCCGTATCCGGCGTGAGGCTTTCGCGGGTCGATCGCTGGCGGTGCGATCCCGAACCGGGCTCCGTGTCAGTGCACGTGGCAGGCCAGGGGACGTGGGGGGGCAACGTCAAAGTCAAAGTGCCGAAGATGATGTAGGGGCGCCCCTCGTGGTCGGGCGAGAGCCTCGCAGGCGCGTGTCCGTGTCGGTGTCGGTGTCGGTGTCGGTGTCGGTGTCCGTGTCCGTGTCCAGAGCGCGTAGGGACGACCCCTGTGGTCGCCCACGAACCTCACGGGCGCGTGCGCGTGAGAGGTGGTGCGAGGTCGTGCTCGTGCTGTTCGTGCGAGTGCGGGTGCGCGCGTGGGCGTGGGAGGTGGCGTGGGCGTGGGAGTGTCCAGGGACCCGTAGGGGCAGCCTGAGCAACGGCAAAGCCGGAGCGGTTGGCTGCCCATCGGAGGGCAAGGGCGAGGGCTAGGGCTAGGGGGGGGGCTACGGACTCTTCGACAGGAACTCGGCGTGCTCGACCTCAGGCAGCGCGCCCAGGCTGTCGAGCAAGGCCTCCGACGGCTCCACCGACCACCCCGGGCCAGCCTTCACGCGCGCCAGCGTCTGCGGCTCCGGCGCGAACTCGAGCACGAGGGGCAGCGAGCCCGTCGCCTGTGCCACCGCCAACTTGAGCCGCGCCAGCACGTCCGTCGACGTCGTCGCGAGCTTCACCAACACACCCTGGGCCAGCACCCGCGACGCCTCGTCCACCGGGACGACCCGATCGACGTGGATGGACGGCGTGTCGCGCGAGTGGTCGACCTTGCCGTCGAGCAGGACGATGGCGTCCGGCTGGAGCAACTCGGCCAAGTCGGCGTAGGTGCGGGCGAAGACCACGCACTCGACCGTGCCGGAGAAGTCCTCGAGCTCGAAGAAGCACATGCGCCGGCCTTCGTTCCGGCCCTTGCGAACGATCGAGGTCCTGAGCGCCCGGATCATGCCGCCCAGCCGGACCTCGGCGCGGTCCGCGACGTCGCCCAGCTCGGCCGTGCGCGCGGAGGCCAGGATGCGCAGACGGCGCTCGTGCTTCGCGAGCGGATGGCTCGTGGCATAGAACCCGATGGCCTCACGCTCCCACGTGAGCAGGTCGCGCTCCGGCCACTCGGGCTCGTCCGGGTAGTCCGGTGCGGCGCCTTCGTCCACGATCGCCTCGCCGAAGAGCCCCAACTGGCCTGAACTCCGGTCCGCCGCGGCGGACTGGCCGAGGGACAGGGCTCGATCGAGCACGGCCGCGATCTGCGAGCGGCGCGCCCCCGTGGAGTCGAGGGCACATCCGCGCACGAGCGACTCGAGCGTGGAGCGGTTGACCTTGCCGAGGTCCACGCGCTCGCAGAGGTCGAAGACCGTCGGGTAGGGGCCACCCGGGACGTCGTCGGTCGCCTCGCGGGCCGCGACGATGCCGTCGGCCGCCGCACGGCCGACGCCCTTGATGGCCGACAGCCCGAAGCGCACATTCTCGCCCTCGACCGAGAACTCGGTCTCGGACTTCGACACGTCGGGCGGCAGGATGTCGATGCCCAGCCGCCGCGCCTCCTCGATGTACTCCGTGATCTTGCCCATGTCGGCCATTTCGCACGTGAGCAGGGCGGCCATGAACTCGCGCGGGTAGTGACGCTTCAAGAAGGCGGTCTGGTACGTGATCAGCCCGTACGCCACGGTGTGGCTCTTGTTGAAGCCGTAGCCGGCGAAGTGCTCGAGCTGGTTCCAGATCTCCGTCGCGTCGGGCTCCGCCATGCCGTTCTTGGCGCAGCCGTCGACGAACAGCTTGCGGAACTTCGCCAAGAGCTCGGGCTTCTTCTTGCCCATGGCCTTTCGGAGGTTGTCCGCGTCGGACATGCTGAAGCCGGCCAGGACGTTGGTGATGCGCATCACCTGCTCCTGGTAGACGACGACGCCGAGGGTCTCCTCGAGGATCGGCTCGAGCGACGCGTGGGCGTACGTGACCTCCTCGCGGCCCTTCGTGCGTTCGATGTACATGTCGACCATGCCGGAGCCCATCGGCCCCGGTCGGTAGAGCGCGACGATCGTGCCCAGCTGGTCGAAGTTCGTCGGCTCGATCTTCTTGAGCAGATCACGCATGCCGGAGCTCTCGACCTGGAAGACACCGAGCGCATCGCCGGCGGCCAGCATCTTGTAGGTCGCCTCGTCGTCGAGGGGCAGCGTGTCGATGTCGGGCGGCTCGAGACCGCTGCGCCGGATGTTCTTGAGTGCCTTGTCGATGATGGTCAGCGTGCGCAGTCCGAGGAAGTCCATCTTGAGGAGACCGATCTCCTCCAGGATGTCCATCGGGTACTGCGTCGTGATGTCGTCGCCGACCTTGTAGAGCGGCACGAACTGCTCGAGCGGACCGTTCGCCACGACGACGCCGGCCGCGTGCTTGCCGGCGTTGCGGTTCATGCCCTCGAGCTTCAGGGCCGTGTCGACGAGCCTGCGGTACTCCGGGTTCTCGCTGATCGAGCGGCGCAGGTCGGGATCGGCCTCCAGCGCACCCTTCAGCGTCGCCTTGGGGCCGTTGGGCACCTGCTTGGCAAGGCGGTCCACCTCGCCGAGCGGCACCTCGAGGACGCGGCCGACGTCGCGGATGACGGCGCGCGCCGCCAGGCGCCCGAAGGTGATGATCTGCGATACGCAGTCCGCCCCGCCGTACTTCTCCTGCACGTAGCGAATGACCTCTTCGCGGCCGTCGCGGCAGAAGTCGATGTCGATGTCCGGCATCGAGATGCGGCCCGGGTTGAGGAACCGCTCGAAGATGAGGTTCCACTTCAGCGGGTCGACGTTCGTGATGCCGAGGCAGTAGGCCACGATCGAGCCTGCGGCGCTGCCTCGTCCGGGGCCGACCGGGATCTCTCGCTCGCGCGCGAAGCGCATGAAGTCCCAGGTGACGAGGAAGTAGGAGATGAAGCCCATCTCCTCGATGACGCGCTCCTCGTACGCCAGGCGCTCGACCACGGCGTCGGACAGCGTGCTGCCGTAGCGGTCCCGCGCGCCCTTCTGCAGGAGGTCGTGGAAGTAGTCCTTGGGCGCTTGGCCGTTCGGCGGCTCGAAGTGGGGGAGGTGGTGCTTGCCCAGGTCGAGTTCGAGCGTGCAGCGGTCCGCGACCTCGACCGTGTTGTGGCAGGCGTACTCGACGTCCTTGAACGTCTCGTACATGTGGTCCGTATCGCGGAAGCAGAGCTTGCCGGCGTGCTTGAGCTTGTTGTCGCGCAGGACCCGGCCCATGCCGATGCAGGTCTTCACCTCATGCGCTTCGCTGTCGTCGGGGTCGACGTAGTGGATGTCTTGCGAGGCCACGACGGGGATCCCCGTCTCCTTGGCGATCTGGAGGATCAGCTGGTTGACCGGCTCCTGCCCCTCGGTCCCGTTGCGCTGGATCTCCAGGTAGTAGCGGTCGCCGAAGATGTCGCGCATCTCCATCGCCGCTGCGGTCGCGCGCGCAAGGTCGTCATGACGTGCGTAGTAGGGCACTTCGCCGGACAGGCAGGCGGACTGGCAGATCAAGCCCTCGCCGTGCGCCGCGAGGAGTTCCTTGTCCATCCGCGGGACGTAGTAGAAGCCCTCGGTGAAGGAGCGGGTCGAGAGCTTCAGCAGGTTGCGGTAGCCCGTCTCGTTCTGGGCCATCAGGATCAGGTGATGCGCGGCGACGGGATTCTTCTGCCGGTCGAAGCGCGAGTGCGGCGCCACGTAGGCCTCGATGCCGATGATCGGCTTGATCCCCGCCTTGCGGGCCTTCTTGTAGAAGTCGACCGCGCCGCACATGTTGCCGTGGTCGGTCAGGGCCAGGGCGGGTTGCTCGCAGCGGACCGCCGCGGCGACCAGATCGGCCACCTTGGCCGCTCCGTCGATGAGGCTGTAGTCGCTGTGAACGTGGGTGTGGACGAACTGTCGGGCCATCCTGCGAATCGTAGGGACGTGGGCGGACACGTCCGGGGGTCGATCCGGCTCTGGCGCATGTCACCGTCCGATGACCGAAGCGGCCTATCTTCCCGGCCATGCGGCGCCATCCCCCCTACATCCTGCTGTTCTCCTTCGCCCTCATCCTCTCGCTCACCCTCGGAGGCTGTTCGGGCGACGAGGCGAGTTCCTCCTCCGGGCGGAACGATGCCTCCGGCGAGGACGGCCCCTCTACCGGAGACCAGGACCGGATCCAGGTGGGGGACGCGCGCAACGTCGACGTCAGTTCCCTGAGCCGGCTCGAGCGCCAGGAGATCGAGCGCGCGTGGCAGCAGTTCGTGACCCGCAGCCCCCTCTGGCCCGTCACGCTGCGGGCCATCGTCCAGCGCGGCGGCGCGGGGCCCTACGTCATCTCGGAGAACCTGTTCCGGCACTTCTTCACGGCGTCGATCTACAGCAAGAAGAGCGAGATCCGCCGCGTCGCCCAGAGCGCGGCCCTCATCGGCGAGCCGGCGGTGGCCTACTTCGCCAAGCCCCTGGTCGAGGATCTCGTGCCGCTCGGCAAGGCCGTCGTCGCCAACGTCCCGGATCCCAACGACCCCAAGGCCCGCATCAGGAAGACGTTCCACCACTTCCAGATCGACGACTTCACCCGCCGCGACGCCGCGATGGTGCTCAGCAAGATCGGCCCGCCCGCCGTGCCGACCCTGGCCTCGCGCGAGTTGCTGCATGCGGCCCGCCCGTCAGGCCGCCGCTACGCGGCGTTCGCCCTCGGCAAGATCGCCGACAACGCTGCCGTCGACGCCCTGGCCGGCTACATGGCTTCCTCCGCGCACTGGCAGGACCGCGCGGCCGCCGCCCAGGCCCTCGGTGCCGCGCTGCGCAAGAACCGCGCGGCGCGCCCCGTTCTCGAGCAGGCGCTGCAGGATCCCGACGAGTTCGTGCGCAAGAAGGCCGACCAGGCGCTCGCCGGCAAGACGAAGCTGCCCTTCTAGGTGCCATCCGATGGCCCGCGCCGTGAGGTCGGATCGAGGCCTTTGTGGGCGGGGAAGTCCGACCGGGCGGGTATAGAGACGCCATGGCCGTCTGGAAAGTGCAACGACTGGCGCGCGTGAGCGCCGCGACGGGGGAGCCCTTCCCGCCCGACACCGAGATCGTGACCGCCCTCTTCGGCGAAGAGGAGGAGGCGGGCGAGGACAAGGTGCGGGGCAGCGGCTTCGTGCGGAAGGACTTCCTCGTCGAGGAGGCCACCGACGAGCGCCTGGCGGGGGCCTTCTGCGTCTGGCACACGCGCAGCGCCCCGGCCAAGGAAGAGGGCGAGAAGCGCTTCGACCTGGGCATGGCGCGCGAGTTCCTGGAGCGGCTGCTGGCCGAAGGCCGCGAGGACCGCGGCTCCGTCTGCTTGACGCTGGCGCTGCTGCTGGCCCGCAAGCGCCGGCTGACGATCGTGGATCAGGACGCCGACACGCTCACGGCCCACTGGCCCAAGAGCAAGGACCTCTTCAAGGTCCCCGCCCCGACCGTGTCCGACGCTGAAGCCGAGACGCTCCAACAGGAGATGATGCGGCTGTTCCACATGGACGTCCCCGAGCCTGCGCCCGAGCCCGCCTCGGACACGGACACGGACCCGGGCCACCCCGAGTGACGGGCGGCGGCTACGCCGCCGCCACGTCTCGCGGGTCCCGGCCCGACCCGCTTGGGGTCGTCCGGCTCCGATGCGCGAGCTCCGCTCGCGCGTAGCAGGAAGTCCACCAGGTATCCGGGGTCGGTTCACCCCTCGCACGCCTGCCTCGGGTAGGGGGCAGCCCCCGCTACACTCGCCCGCGTGTCACATCAGGTCCTCTCCCGCAAGTACCGCCCCCAGCGCTTCGACGACGTCGTAGGGCAGGAGCACGTCGCGCGCATCCTGCAGAACGCCCTCGCCTCCGGGCGTGCGGGCCATGCCTACCTGCTCGTCGGGCCACGTGGCGTGGGCAAGACGACGACGGCGCGCATCTTCGCCCGCGCCCTCAACTGCGAACAGCGGCCGCCGGTCGGCGACGCCGAGATGCCGCATCCCGGGGGGGAGGCCTTCGAGCCGTGCGGCACCTGCCCCTCCTGTCGCGACATCGCCTCCGGGGCCGACCTCGACGTCGTCGAGATGGATGCGGCCAGCAACAACGCCGTCGATGACGTACGCGCGCTGCGCGAGCAGGTCGGCTACGCGACCGTACGCTCGCCGTACCGCATCTGGATCGTCGACGAAGTCCACATGCTGTCGCTGCCGGCGTTCAACGCGTTCCTCAAGACGCTCGAGGAGCCGCCGGCGCAGGTGAAATTCCTCTTCTGCACGACCGAGGAACACAAGCTGCCGGACACCTTCCGCAGCCGCTGCCAGCGCATCGAGTTCCGTCCCATCGGCGAAGACGCCATGGCCAAGCGCCTGGACGAACTCGCCGAGCGCGAGGGCGTGCCGGTAGGCGAAGGGCTGACGCTGGCGATCGCCCATGGCGCGCTCGGCGGCCTGCGCGACGCGGAGTCGCAGCTCGAGCAGCTGATCGCAGCTCGAGCCAACGAAGACCCCATCACACGCGCCGACCTGGACGCGCTGTCGGGGCGCGCCGCCACGGACCTGCTCGACGCGCTCTGCGCCGCCGTGGATGCGCGCGATGCCGCCGCCGCGCTGGACGCCGTCGACGCGTGCCTCGGCGCGGGCTCCAAGCCGGGCGTGCTCGTCGACCAGTGGCTCGAGCGTCTGCGCGAGGGTCTCGTCGCGTCGGTGCGCGCCCCGACCGAGGGCGGTCAAGGCTACGCGCGCCTCGCGCGGGCCATCGACGTCCTGCTCGGCAAGCGCGCGCACCTCCGGGCCGGGGCGGACGGCGGCCTGGTCATCCAGGTCGCGGCGGTCGAGCTGGCACGGCTGCCCGATGCCCGGGATCTGGACGCCCTGATCGGCGCACTACGGGACGGTCAGGCCGCCGAGCCGAGCGCTCCGCCGGCGCCACCACGCGCGCCTGCCGCGCCCAGCGTCAGGCAGGCGCCCCGAGCCGCTCCCGCGGCGGCCCCGCCGGCAGCTTCCCCCGCCGCCTCGGCAGCACCGACACCGGCACCGAGACGGACACCGACACCGACACCGGCACCGACACCGGCACCGACACGGACACCGACAGGGACAGCGACGTCCCCGGCCGTTTCGGCCGCGCCGACGCCGACATCATCCCCGAGCCAGGGCCTGACCCCGGCTCTCGACGCCGAGCGCGTCCGGGGAGCGTGGCCGGAGATCGTCGCGCGCGCCGCCCAGCGCAGCCCGCAGCTTGCCCGCGCGCTCGACGGCGCGCGTGCGGAGGATCTGCGCGGCACGACGTGCCTCTTGCGCCTTGCCCCCGGGGCCGGCGAGCTGCGCGGCACACTCTTGCGCCGCGAGGTGCAACTGGCCTTCGGCCAGGTCGCCCGCGAGGTGCTCGGCACGTTCCTCAAGTTGGAGCTGAAGGACCGCAAGCGCCAAACCGGCGCCACGCAGGCCGCAGGCGAGGACATGCGCGGCCACCCGGTGGTGCAGCAGGTGACCGAAGCGACCGACGGCCGCTTGTTGCACGTCGAGCGCACGGATGGCGCCAAGCCGCCCGCGCGCGACGTCAGCAGGGATGGAGCCTGACGTGGCGTCGAAGACCCCCGAGAGTCTCGATGCGCTGATGAGCCAGCTCGAGAAGCTGCCCGGCATCGGGCCGCGGAGCGCGGGCCGTCTCGCGCACCATCTGCTGCGCGTGCCGGCGTCGGAGGCGATCGCGTTGGCCGACGCCATTCGGACCGTGCGCGAACGCATCCGCCCCTGTTCCCAGTGTCGGGCGCCGTCCGAAAGCGACCCCTGCGCGATCTGTTCCGACGAGACCCGAGATCGCAGTGTGCTGCTCGTCGTCGAGACGCCGCGGGACCTCAACGCGGTCGAGGCCGCGGGGAGCTACGGCGGACTCTACTTCGTCCTTGGCGCCCGCCTGAGTCCGCTGGAGGGCGTCGACGCGCGTGCCCTCGAGCTCGGCAGCTTGGCGACGCGTCTCGCCGGTGACGAGGTGCGCGAAGTGTGCATCGGCACGAACCCCGACCTCGAAGGCGACGGAACGGCACTCGCCATCATCGATGCGGTCGCTGGTGTCCCACGCGCAGAACCGGCGCGCGTCACCCGCCTTGCGCGGGGTCTGCCCACCGGCGGCCAGATCGAATACCAGAACGCATCCGTCATCGCCGATGCCTTCGAGGGGCGGCGTTCGGTGCTAGATACGCCGTAAGACGCGTGTACGCGCCGTACGTCACGGGCCCCTGAGGCGGCGTTCGCAATTGCACGTGCGGAACCGCGCGCCATGCTTCACGCGTGACTACGTCAAGCACTTTTTTCGTCTTGCGTAGCAAGCGCACACGCCGGTTGTGCGTTTGCCGCAGCGCCGCAACACGCGGTAAGGTGGGAGCCCATGCGATTGGAACTCGGCCTCAACCTGAAGCTCTCTCAGCAGCTGCGGCTCGCGCCGCAGATCATCCAATCCATCGAGATCCTGCAGCTGCCCGCGATGGACTTGAAGGAGCTCATCGAGAACGAGCTGCAGGAGAACGAAGCCCTCGAAGTCGTCGAGCCCGCGCCGGAAACCTACGGCGACGACGGGACCGAGAAGAACGACTCGCAGGAAGACGACGGCTCGTTCGAGGACGACGCCGAGAAGGTCCTTGAGCGTCTCGATGATCTCGCCGAGGCGCAGCGCGATGCCGGCGCGTTCAAGAGCCGCGGGGCCGCGCAGGAAGCCTCGGATCGCAAGCTCGAAGCGATGCAGAACGCACCGGCCTACGACACCGGCCTCGCCGATCACCTGGTGCGTCAGCTCGAGGAGATGGACCTCGATCACGACGTGCGCGTCGCTGCCGAAGCGATCGTCTACAACCTGGCCGACACCGGTTTGCTTCCGTGTTCGCTGGGGGATGTGATCCAGGGCATGGATCTTCCCGCCGAGCCGGAGACGATGGCTCGCGCCCTCGAGATCGTGCAACGCCTCGAGCCGCGGGGCGTCGGTGCGCGCGATCTCCAGGAGTGCCTGCTGCTGCAGATCCGCGACGACAGTGTGGATGCCGAGTTGAAGCGCACCTTGCTGCGCGACCACTACGACGACCTCAAGCGCAACAAGCTGCCGCGCGTGGCGAAGGCCATGGGCGTGGACATGAAAACGCTGTACGACGTGATGCACGGCTTGGCGAGCTTGAGCACACGACCCGGTTCTTCCTACTCCAGTGGCCCGATCCGCTACATCCGCCCTGATGTCGTCATTGAGTGGGACGACGGCAACTACGCCGTGCGCCTGGTGAACGACCAGCTGCCGCGCGTGGGGCTGAGCCACAACGTCCGCAAGATGCTCGAGCAGTCGCGGGGTGACCCGAAGGTGCGCGAGTACCTCAAGCGCAAGATCGATTCGGCCAAGTGGCTCATCGAAGCCATCGCCCAGCGCCAGAGCACCCTGGAACGCGTCGTGAAGGAGATCGTGGCCCGCCAGCGCGACTACCTCGACTTCGGCGTGAACCACCTCCGCCCGCTGAAGATGCAGGAGATCGCCGACATCCTGGGCATCCACGTCTCAACGGTGAGCCGGGCCATCAGCGACAAGCACGGCCAGACGCCGCGCGGCATCGTCCCGTTGAAGTTCTTCTTCACGGGCGGTACCGAGAACGAGGAGGGCGGCGTCGAGTCCCGCCTCAGCGTCAAGGAGCACGTACGCGAGATCATCGACGATGAGGACAAGCACAGTCCTCTGTCCGACGACGAGGTGGCCGAGCGCCTCAGGGCTCGCTTCGGTCTCGACATCGCGCGCCGCACCGTCACCAAGTACCGCAAGGCCCTCAACATCCCGTCCTCCCGTCAGCGGAGGGTGTGGGCTTGAGGCCGCGTTCCCGCTGGAACGCGTGCCTTGCCCCGCGGCGGCTGCGGACGTGACCGTGCCGACGAAGGACATGCTTCCCGATGGCGGGTCTCCTGAAGACCTGCCCCGTGAGGACGTGCCCCTTCAGGACGTGCCCCTTGAGGCGGGGACGGCAGCGGATCGGCCCGCGGATGGCGACACCCACCTACGCACGCTGCGGATCGACCTCGAGTTCGACGGCACGGACTTCGAGGGCTGGCAGCGGCAGACGCGGGGTCGCACCGTACAGGGGGAGGTCGAGGCCGCGCTGGAGCGCGTCCTCGGCACGCCCCACGCCGTGGTGGGCTGCGGGCGCACCGACGCAGGGGTGCACGCCGAGCAGTTGGTTGCGTCAACCCGCACGTCGCACGCGATGCCCGCCGAGGACCTCTTGCGCGCGCTGGACGCGGTGCTGCCGCCGGACGTCGGCGTGCTGCGGCTCGACGACGCCGCCGACGAGTTCCATGCGCGCAGGAGCGCGTGGTGGAAGTGGTACCGCTATCGCATCCTCGTCTCGCCGCGCAAGCGCCCGCTGCGCCGGCGGCGCGTGCTGCATGTCCGACGCCTGGCCCCGTTCGCCGCCCTGCAGGCAGCGGCCGCGGCCCTGGTGGGGCGGCACGACTTCCGTTCCTTCGCCAATACCGGCTCCACGCCCGGTCCGACGGTTCGCAACCTCCACGCTTGCACCTGGTCGGCCGAGGCCGATGAGGTGCGGCTCGACGTCGTGGGGGACGGTTTTCTCTACAAGATGGTCCGCACGCTGGTGGGGACCATGCTCCAGGCCGCCCGGGAGCCCGATCCGGCCGCCACGATCCGGCGCATCCTGGCGGCGAAGGACCGGGGCGCCGCCGGTTCGGTCGCGGCAGCCGGCGGTTTGAGCCTGATGGCGGTCGCGATGGACGGGGAGAGTCCCCCGCAGCGGCTTCCCGAAACACTGCTCGCCAGCGTAGACTTGATTGCACAGCGTGCGATGGGAGGACCCTCTTGAAGATCCTGATCAGCGGCCGCCACGTGGGCGTGACCGAGAGCATGAAGGACTACGCGCGGACCAAGGCGGAGAAGCTGGGGCGATTCTGGGACCGCGTGACCAGCTGCCGCGTGACGATGGACGTCGATCATCTCGACCACCTGGTCGAGATGGTGCTCGAGGCCGGCCGCGGCGTGCGGATCGTCGGGAAGGCGGAAGCCCCCGACATGTACGCCGCATGTGATCTGGCGGAGCAGAAACTCGCTCAGCAATTGCGCAAGCACAAGGAGCGCTTGACGGATCATCATCGGGGCGAGCGCCGCACCGAGGTCGATGCGACGGCCCCCGTCCGGAAGGCTCGTGAGCGCGAGGCGACGTACGAGGACGTGATCGACGAGATGCGGCGCGGGGACTAGTCCCGCGATCGCCGGCCAGACCAGAGAAGAAGTGCCAGAGACAGGAGCCGGGCCGCGCGACACGTTCGCGGGCTCGCCAGGAGCCCGAACCCACCCATGCCCGCCATCGAGATCACGCAACACTGTCGCCCCGAGCACTGCATCGCCAAGCTGACCGGTGACTCCAAGGAGGATGTCATCTCCGAGATCATCGACACCTTCGTCGCCTCCGGTGCGGTCGGTGAGGATGCCGCGGCCGAGCTCTTCGGCGAGATCCTCGCTCGCGAAGAGGAGGGCACGACCGGCATTGGCATGGGCGTGGCCATGCCGCATGCGCGCGCCAGCAATGTCGTGGACTCGTCGCTCATCGGGGTCGGCTTGCATCGTGACGGCATCGACTTCGACGCCACGGACGGCTCGCCGGTCCACATGGTCTTTCTCATCGCCGCGGCCGACTCCGAGGAGTACCTCCGCATCGCAGGGCGCATTGCCCGCGTCGCACGCGACAACGTCGAGATGAAGGCGCTCCAGCGTCAGACGACCGCCAAGTCCATCCACAGATTCCTCGAGGAGTCGTGGAGTTCCCTGAACGCCTGAGGGCGGCTGGGACGAAGCTAGTGAGCAACCCCGTGAGCGACCCCGTTCTCCGCCGTGTCCAGGTCAAGAACAAAGCCGGTCTGCACGCGCGGCCCGCCACCATGATCGCCATGAAGGCGAAGGAGTTTGACTGCGAGGTCGAGCTGATCCTGGCGAGTGTGCCGGAGGACCACCACCTCGAGGCCGGCACGCGCGCCGACGCGAAGAACAGCATCGAGCTGATCAGCCTGGGCGCGCCCTGCGGCACGGACATCGACATCGAGGCCACCGGCGCGGGCGCGGCGGAGGCCGTCGCGGCGCTGGCGGACATGTTCGAGTCGCGCTTCGGCCTGGAGTCGTAGGGCATCCGCTCGGGCTGCGAACGTGGCCATGCTCCCGGAGGCGGGATCCGAGCCCGCCGCCCGTAGGATGTCCGGCTGATGGACAGCCCCACCGCCATGCTCGAGTTCAACGGGATCCCCGTCTCTGGCGGCTCCGGGGTCGGACGTGCGCTCATCTACGAGGAAACGCACGACGTCCGCGCGGCCGCCGCGCTCCCGCCGCGCGACGTGGAAGAAGAGGTCGCGACGCTGGAGCGAGCCGTGCAGCTTGCACGCAACGACCTCGCGGCCCTGCACGAGTCGCTGGCGGCCAACAAGGACGCCATCGCCCAGATCTTCACGGCCCACGCCGCCATGCTGGACGACTTCCTGCCGCTGCTCTCGAGCACCATCCGCGACGGCGTGTCGGCCGAGCACGCGGTGCAGACCGTCATCCACGCGGCGGCGGCACGCATCGCGCGCGTGAAGGATCCGCTGCTGTCCCAGCGCTCCAAGGACATCGTCGACATCGGACGGCGCCTGAACCGCGCGCTCCGCGGCATGATGCCCGAGGCGCCCGCGGCGGCGCGCGAGGACGGCCCTGTCGTCATCGTGGCGCGCGACCTCTCGCCGTCCGAGGCCGTCCAGCTGCGCGGGCGCAACGTCGCCGCGATCGTGCTCGAGCAGGGCGGCCACACGAGCCATACGGCCGTGATCATCAAGTCGCTCGAGATACCGTGCGTGACGGGTGTCCGCGAGCTGACGAACGTGGTGACGCCGGGCCAGATGATCTGGATCGACGGCAGCGAAGGCCGCGTCGTGGTCGAGCCCGACGCCGCCAGCATGGAGCGGGCGGTCGAGCTCGGCCAGCGCTACGAGCGTCTCGAGGCGCGCTTGCTCGAGGAGAGCGGCCTGCCGGCCGAGACGATCGACGGCCACCGCGTGATCCTGCTCAGCAACATCGAGTACCCGCTCGACGTGGAGGCGGGCATCGCCCGCGGCGCGGAGGGCGTGGGCCTCTACCGCACCGAGTTCCTCTACGAGTCCGAGGGCGGTCTCCCGGACGAGGAGGAACAGCTGGCGACGTACCGGTCGACGCTCGAGCGCCTGAAGGGCGGGCGTCTGACGATCCGCACGTTCGACTTCGGGGCGGACAAGGAGAGCCCGATCGCGCCGGACGAGCCGGAACCCAACCCCGCCCTGGGCGTTCGGTCCCTGCGCTGGTGCTTCGAGCACCAGGAACCCTTCCGGATGCAGCTGCGTGCCCTGCTCCGCGTCGCCGCCGAGGGCGATGTCCGCATCATGCTGCCCATGATCGGGAGCATCGAGGAGCTCCGGCGCGCCAAGGCCATCATGGCCGAGGTGGCTGCGGAACTCGAAGCCAAGGGCGTACGCCACGAGCCCCATCCGCCCGTGGGCATCATGATCGAGATTCCCGCGGCCGCGGTGACGGCAGATCTGCTCGCCCGCGAGGCCGACTTCTTCTCGATCGGTACGAACGACCTGATCCAGTACGACCTGGCCGTGGATCGCATGAACCCGCGGGTCGAGCCTCTCTTCCGGCCTTCCCACCCGAGCCTGCTGCGCCTGTTGCAGGGCACGATCCAGGCGGCCGAGGCGGCGCGGATCCCCGTCAGCATGTGCGGCGAGATGGGCGGCCTCACGATCTACACCATCCTGCTGCTCGGGCTCGGGCTGCGCGAGTTCAGCCTGACGCCGGGCTACATCCCGCGCGTGAGGCGGCTCCTGCGTGGCCTCACCATGCTGGAAGCGCGCCGGCTGGCGGCCGAGTGCCTCCGCATGTCGAGCGCCGACGAGATCGAGGCCCTGCTGCGCGCCCGCGTGACGCCCATCGGCGCCGGCTGATCCGGACCGCGACGCCTTCCGCGCGCACGGCTTCGAATCCCTAGCGCCGCACAGCGTCGCGATCCGAGTCGGGGCACGCGAACAGCCCGCTTACGCGGGACGGCTGCGTCGCGCGCTGGACCCCATGGATTCGGTCCCCAGCCGGGCCGCCCCGAGGGCCTCCCGATGTTCAAGGAACTCGACGCGTGCTGGGTTCGGGCTCAAGGTGAGCCAGAGCGCGGGCCGAAAGGGTTGCCGACCTCCCCGGATGGGGGAGTTGTCTTCCGAGGACGCCATGCGACTGACCAAAGCCAAGAGTTTCATCGGGCTCGACGTAGGAACCCACTCCGTCAAGGCCGTCGAGCTGACCTGGACCAACGGTCCAGTCATCACGGGCTTCGGCTATGCCGAACTCCCGAGCCCGGACGCCGTGCCCGAGACGGTCCTCGAGCTGCTCCGCACACACGACTTCCACTCGCGTCGGGTCGTGACCTCGGTCAGCGGCAAGTCGGTCATCGTGCGTTACCTCACGATGTTCCGCATGTCGCCCGACGACTTGCGGAACGCCATCCGCTACGAGGCGGACAAGTACATTCCGTTTGACGTGGATGAGGTCGTGCTGGACTGCCAGCCCTTCGACGTCGAGGGCATCGGCAATCTCGGATCGAACGAGATGCGCGTGCTCCTGGTGGCCTGCAAGCGCGCCGTGATCGACGAACAGCTGCGCGTGCTCGCCTCCGCCGGCCTGCATCCCGAGCTCGTGGACGTGGACGTCTTCGCGCTCGGCAATGCATTCGAGCTCGCCGTCGGCGTCAACCCGGAGGCCGGGGCCCGTGTCTCGGCCCTCGTCGATGTCGGCGCCCACAAGACGAGCGTGAACCTCATGCGCGCCGGCGTCTCGCTCTTCACGCGTGAGATCCACGCGGGCGGCATGGCCTTCACGACCGCGATCGCGAACCGCCTCGGGCTGAAGCACGGGGAGGCCGAACTCCTCAAGCGCAACCCGGGCGACGAGTACGAGCGCGTACGGCAGGCCGTCGGGCCCGCCGTCGATGACCTGGCTGCCGAAGTGCGCCTCTCGTTCGAGTACTTCGAGAACCAGTTTGACCTCGGCATCGACGAGGTATTGCTCTCAGGGGGCGGCTCGCGCCTAGTCGGTCTCGATCAGGACTTCAGCCGCATCTTCGACCGTCCCACGCTGGCGTGGGATCCCACCGGTGATTTCCCGATCGCCGCCGGCAGCGTTGACGTCGACCAGTTGAACCTCCACGTACCGGAGCTGGCCGTCGCGGTCGGCCTCGCGTCGCGGGTCCAGAAGTACAGGTAGCAATCATGATCCAGATCAATCTGCTTCCCCCCGAGTACCGACCCCGCACCGGCACGCCGATGGCGCGCTTCGTGGCCATCGTCGTCGGCATCGTGATGGTTCTCAGTGCCGGGGGCGCCTACGCCTACACGCACTTCATCGAGCTGTCCAAGGTCCGTGAGCTGAAGCGCTCGCGCAGCGAGGAAGTCACGAGCACCGAGATGCAGCGCGATCGCTCGCAGCGCCTCCAACAGGAGATCGACAGCTACGAGCAGCGTCGTCACGCCATCCTGACCATCAACCGCTCGCGCACCCTGTGGTCGCGCAAGCTGGACCAGTTCTTCGAGGTTGTCACCAGCCGCGACGCCGACGACTCCTCCGCCCTGTGGCTCGAGGAGATCGAGGTGCCGGTCAAGATCGTCACGATGCGCCGACGCCCGAAGAAGAAGAAGCGCAAGAAGGACGCGCCCGTCGAGCCGGCCGCGCAGTTCAAGTTCGAGGGCTACATGGCGATGGCCAACGACGCCGAGGCGCCCGCTCTGCTGAGCGCGTTCCACAAGGCCCTCACCGGTGATCCCGAGAACACCGATTCGACGACGGACTTCTTCGCGGAGTTCATGTCCATCAGCAACCCCAACATCGAGATGCTGCGCCAGCGCCGGCGCGCCCTCGAGACTCTGGTGCCGCCGCGCGTGGGTGTCTTCACCTACGAGTTGGGGCTGCGTCCTCCGGTCATCGACAAGAAGGCCCTGGCCCGCAAGAACCAGGCCAGGAAGTAGGAGTTCGACGTGTCGAATCTCAGCGAACGCCAACTGCTCTGCTTGACGATCGGGGTCGCCGCACTCCTGACCGCCGGGCTCCTCTACCTCGTGTTCGACGATCGCGGTGAGATCGAGGGCATCGAGGATGAGATTTCCGCCCTGGACTCGCGCCTGCAGACGGCCGAGATCGAGCGGCGGAAGATCCCCGCGCGGGAAGACAAGGTGCTGCAGTTCCGCGCCGTGGAGCCGCTCGAACTGAGCGTGCTGCCCCGCGAACAGCAGATCTCCGACTTCCACCGCGACCTCAGCTCGTTCCTCACCTCCGCCGGTATCGGCTTCCAGGAGTTGCCGGAAAGCAGCCCCGAGGACAGCGAACTGGCCAAGGGCATCCGCGTCACGCGCAACCGCATGAAGGGCCGCGGCGTCGCCGGAGCCATCCTGAAGCTGATCAACAACATCGAGAACGACGGCCGCCTGGTCGCCGTGAAGGGCTTCAAGGTCTCAGGCGGCGAGGCGGACCGCGACGATGCCGACGCACCCGTGCTGCACGACTTCGAGCTCGAGCTCGAGACGTACTTCTACCGTCCGCAGCGCGGCGCCATCCGGCGCGAGCACATCCCCGGCGCCGAAGAGCGCCTGCAGGATCCGAAGATGCGCGCAGCGATCGCTGCGTTCCAGCCGGAGCGGCCCGATACCTACGTCCTGCGTCCCTCGGTCGGTCGCCGCGACCCGCTCGTCGATCCCCGCAAGGAAGCCGAGACGATCGATCCGGCGGTCCTCCAGGACCAGCTGCGCAAGGAAGAGGCCATCGTCATCGAGATGGAGAACCGCTACCGCGAGGTCGCGGAGCTCCTCGAGAAGGAGAAGGCCCTCGAGCGCGTGGGCGACATGTTCCGCCTGGACCGCATCCGGCGCGAGATCGACGAGAAGATCAACGACCTGCGTGCGCGCCTGGAGCACACGGCCGCAACCAAGGCCGTGCAGATCGCCGAGCTCCGTGCCCGCATCGACATCATCCTCGAGAGCCTCAACCGCGTGCGTTCGACGCGCGCGCCCAAGGAGGTCGTCGTGACACGCTCCGTGGCCGAGAAGGTCATGGAAGAGCTGCAGAAGCTCTTCGAAGAGGGCAAGTACAACGAGATCGACGCACTCGGTCAGAGCTGGATGAGCTTCCTGCGTGCCAAGCAGGTGATGCCCGAGGCGCAGGCCGTGCTCGAGCAGATCAAGGCCGTGCGTGCCAAGGGCAAGGTCCTTGGCGAGTTCGACGGCATGAGCTTCGAGATCAGCGGTGTGATCGTCGACCACGAGAACCCGCAGCGGAGCCTGGCGAACGTGAACGGCAAGTCCGTGCGCGCCGGCGATGCGATCGATGCCAAGGGTCGCGTGAAGATCCACCGGGTCGAGCGGCACACGGTCTACTTCGCCTACAAGGGCGAGATCATCAAGCACGTGGTCGGCCGCAAGAAGGTCGCCACCAAGCGCGGCAAGCGCTCTTCGCGCAAGCGTAGGTAGGTCGGTCGGCGCCCGCCGCCGGAGTGTCCACACGGCTGGACACGCCCTCCCGCACGAAAACGAACGGAACCCCTTGCATGTCAAGGGGTTCCGTTCGTTTTGCCCGATCGGACCGTAGCGAAATGTCTCCGTACGGTCATGGAGGGGCGCCCGGCGGGCCTCAATTCGGTTGGGTCACCCCAACATGCGGGCACGGGCCCTTGGTCAGTCGCACGGGATGGGCTTTACTTCGATCCAGAGCCGACCGACCCCAGGGCGATGAGGGTCCCCACCATCGGTGGGGGCCAACGAGGAAGGCTCGACAAGCCGCGCAACTCCAGGGAGGGAGGAGCCGGCGAAGGAGATCACGCCATGCGTTGCGCCCGTGTATCGCTGTTGTTGTTCGTTTTCGTGGCAGCGTCCCTGCTGCTCGTTGGCGGTCCCGCCCTGGCCAAGGATGACGCCGACCCCGACAGCTACCGCGCCTTCGATGTCGGCGGCGGCCTCGTGACGCTCGACGTCCAGGACGCCCCCTTCGGTGAGGTCATCCGTGAGCGCATCCAGCCGCGCACACGTGTGAACATCCAGGTCTCGCCGGCCGCGGCGGATCTGCCCGTCACCTTGAAGGTCGTGGACCTCCACTGGGTGCTCGCGCTCGACGCGATGACCGAGAAGGTCGGCGGCTTCATGGTGCGCCGCGCGCCCAACCTCCTGAAGATCGAGCGACCGAAGCCGATCACCATCGCGTTCGATGACGAGAACATCCGTACCGTCATCACGCGCATCGCCGACTACGCCGGCGCGAACGTCATCGTGTCGCCCAAGGTCGAGGGCACCATCACACTCAACCTGAACGAGACGCCTTGGCAGGCGGCCCTCGAGCAGGTGGTCCGCACCGTGGGCAAGTACGCGCTGGTCGAAGAGGACTTCGGCATCCTGCGCGTCGTGCCGCGCGACGAGCTCGAGCTCGAGACGGACTACTACCGCTTCCGCTACATGCGTCCCCCCCCCGTCTACCGCGGTGTGATGGCGACGACAGCGGGCGGCACGGGCGCCAGCTCGGACTCCAGCGGCGGCAGCGCCGGTGGTGGCGGCTCCGGAGGCCTGATCTACGACGGTGAGCCCTTCAAGCCCACGGACGACCCGGCGACGATCACCGACTACTTCCCGATCATCAAGGCCCTGCAGCAGATCGTCGATGCCGACGAGGGCGGCAGTGTCATGTACGACCCGCAGGAGAACGCCATCGTCTTCCGCGGGACGAAGCCCCGCATCCGCAAGCTCAAGGCCATGGTTTCGCAGCTCGATGTCGAGCCGCCCCAGGTCTTCATCGACATGAACTTCATCGTCACGTCCAACAACGACTCGCTCGACATCGGCCTCAAGGCCGGTGAGAGCAGCGTCGGTGCCAGCCTCAGTGGGGCCGACATCCTGCACATGCTGCCTTTCAATGCAGGCGGCGGCGGTGGCGGTCTCGCCAACGCTCTCTCGGGCACGGCCTTCCCTTCGCCCGCGAGCTCCGCATTCACGTACGGAACGCTCACCACCAGCGAGACTTCGCTGCTCTGGAGTGCGCTCCAGCGCGACACCTCGTCGCGCATCGTCCAGGCACCGAAGCTCCTCGCGCTGGACAACCAGTCCGCGACGATCTTCATCGGCGAGACCATTCGCTACGCCCGCACCACAGCCGCCACCAACCAGAATGGTGGCCTCCAGTTCTCCGTCGAGGAGGACCCGAACAGCCCGGTCAGCGTGGGATTCCAGCTCTTGGTCATTCCCCACGTCGTCCCGGGTGAGAAGAAGATCCGGATGACGGTCATTCCCGAGCGCCGCGCCCTCACAGGCGTGGGTCCGCTTCCGGGATTCGATCGCATCAACGTTTCCGGGCAGTTCATCGACTTGCCCCGCGTCCAGTCCAGCACCCTCGTGACCCACATGATCCTGCGCGACAATCAGACCGCGGTGATCGGAGGACTGCTCGAAGACCGTGACGTGGAGCGCGTGGACAAGATCCCCTTCCTGGGCGACCTGCCGTTCGCAGGCCTGCTCTTCCAGGGACGCGGGACGACCACGGTCAAGGAACACCTGCTCATCACGATTACTCCGCGGATCCTTACCGGCACCGACGCCGTCAACTGCACCATCACGGATGAGTTGGCGGGTCGCGATCGGAAGGTGGCCACGGAGTGGAGCGATCTCGAGGGACGCGCGGTCCGTTGGCCAGGCATGAACGGCACGCCGCCGGCTGACGCCGGCCAGCCCGCTCCCCCTCCCCCGGCGGTTCGCGAAAGCGTGCCGGTCGCTCCGAGCAGGTAGGCAGCCCGGGACCGTCCCGGCGTCTCGACAGGTCGGGACGCCATGACACCTCGGTCCCTTGAACTCCCGTGACGCAGGCGTGGGTCCTGCGCCGCGGGGGAGTACGCCTACATGACCTCCGAAGAACCTGAAGCGGGCGCGCCGCGAAAGCGCCCCCGCCGTCGCCGCCGTCGTACCCCCACGAGCGAGGATGACGCGCGGCGTCAATCTGCAGAAGGCCGGCCGGCCGAGCCGACCGAAGGTGGCGGTGCGTCTGCCGAGCCCTTCGATCCGCCGCCGCCTCCTGCCGAAGCGCCTGCCGAAGAGACCGCTGCCGGACGGCCCAAGCGTGGCCGTTCGGGTGGCCGCGCCGAGGGCGAGGCCAGGCCGCGCGCGTCCGATGGTGGGTCCGATGGCGAGTCCGACGGGGACGCCAAGCCTCGCAAGCGCCGCGCACGTCGCCGCCGAGGCGGGCGGGGCCGCGGTCGCAAGAGCGCCGAGGACGGCGCGCAGGACGGCGCCCGCGACGAGGCCTCTGGTGAGAGGGCCTCCCGCGAGAAGGCCCCCCGCAGCCGGGGCAGGCCGTCGGGGGACGCTCCCGAGGCCGCGCCGGCCGAGGTGGTACTCGACGCAGACGGCAATCCGGTCAAGGCGAAGCGCAAGCGCCCCAAGCGGGCGCGCCGTCGGCGCGTGAGCGACGACGCGGACCGCTCCGATGCGGGCACCGCGGCGGCTGAGGGCGGGGATTCGGCAGAGGATGGCAAGCCGGCCTCCTCCCGCTCCCGCCGGAAGCGGGGCGGTCGCGGCGAGAAGCGCAAGCGCGGCGAGAGCAGCAAGGAAGGCCGTCGCGAGGGCAGCAAGGATGGCCGCCGTGAGGGTCGCAAGGACTCCGACGGCCGGGGAGACCGCAAGCGTCGTGATGGACGCCGCGAGGGTCGTCGCGACGGTCGCCATGTGCGCGATCCGCGGGCCATCGACATCGTGCCCCGGGCCCCCTCGCCGGAGGACATGGCCAAGGAGAAGGTCCTGCTCGTGAACGCGACGGACCGCGAGGAGGCGCGTATCGCCCTCCTGGTGGACGGTGTGCTCGAGGAGGTCTACGTCGAGACGTCGGCCGCCGAGCGATCCTCGGCCGGCAACATCTACCGCGGCCGTGTCCAGAACGTGGAGCGTGGCATCGGTGCCGCGTTCGTCGACCTGGGCCGCGGGCTCACGGGCTTCCTGCACGCTTCGGACCTGCCGCTCAAGGACGGCGAGGAGCGCGAGGAAGACGTCACCAAGCGCATCACGCCTGGCGACGAAGTCATCGTGCAGGTCACGCGCGACAGCATCGGTCGCAAGGGTCCGGCGCTCACAGGACGCATCTCCTTCCCCGGCCGCTACCTCGTCCTGATGCCGTTCACCGCGCGCAGTGGGATCTCGCGTCGCATTCCCCAGGGTTCCGAGCGAGATCGCGTACGCAAGCTCCTGCGCAAGCTCGAGGTGCCGGAAGGCATGGGCGTCATCGTGCGCACGGCGAGCGAGACGACCGACCTGGCCGCGCTCGACGCGGATCTCGGCCATCTGTTGAAGGAGTGGGACTTCATCGAGCGCAAGGCCGCGGAGCCGGGCCAGCCGGGCGTGCTGCGTGGCGAGAGCGATCTCGCCGAGCGCAGTGTGCGCGACATCATGCCCAGCGACGTCACGCGGATCGTCGTGGACAAGGACGACATCGCGGGCCGCATCCATCGCCTCCTGCGCGTCTGGTACCCCTCGGCCGCCGCGGCGGCCGACGAGGCGGGCCACATCGCCGTGCGTACAGCGGCGGCTGCCATGGACGCCCCGCTGGGAGAGATCGAGGCGCAGCGCGAGGAAGCGGCAGCCGACCCGGATCCCCTTCCGGACACGGACACGGACACGGACACGGACACGGTCGCGGAAGCGGACGCCGACACGGACACCGACACGGACACCGACACGGACACCGACACCGACACGGGAGCGGACGCGGGTGACGCCGCCAAGGACGACGCGCCCGCTGACGAGCCGCAGGAGACGGAGGCCCAGCACCTCGAGCGCCTCACGCGCGTCGCGCGTGCCATGCCGGAGGTCGAGTTGCACACCGAGCAACTGCCCCTCTTCCACAAGTACGGCGCCGAGACGCAGCTCGAGGACGCCTTCCGGCGCTCGACGCGCCTGCCCGCCGGCGGTTCGATCGTCATCGACCAGACGGAGGCACTCGTCGCCGTCGACGTGAACTCGGGTCGCCTCACCGACGAGAGTGATCCGGAGAAGACGGCGCTGGTCACGAACCTTGAAGCGGTGAAGGAGACGGCGCGCCAGCTGCGCCTGCGCGACCTGGGTGGCCTCGTCGTGATCGACTTCATCGACATGCGCGACCGCAAGTCACGCCGCGAGGTCGAGACCGAGCTCAAGGATGCGCTATCCGGCGACCGTGCGCGGATCCGGATGGGCCGCATGGGCCCCTTCGGCCTCGTGGTCCTGTCGCGCCAGCGCATCCGGCAGGCGCTCTCCCGGGTGACCACCGACCCGTGCGTGGACTGTGGCGGCACCGGCTTCGTGCGCCAGATCTCAGGCCTCGGCCTGCGGGTCCTGCGGGAGATGCGGGCCCGGGTCGCTCGCTCGCGAGGCCGCGGAGGCCTCGGCGTGCGTGCGCCGCAGGAGGTCGTGAGCTGGGTCAAGAAGAACCGGCCGATGGTGCTGAAGGAGCTCCGGAAGAGCTGCAACGGCCCGATCACGCTCGAAGCGGATCCGCGTCTAGCCGTAGATGGCTGGGCCATGAAGGGCCTGCCTCCCGAGGGCGCGGAGGACGCGGACTAGACCGAGCGGCGCCCCGGAGCGCTGCCCGCGCTGACCAGATCCGACAGACAGCCCGAAATCCGCTTTGGGCCCGCGCCGGACAGATCTAATCTCTCGGGCTTCCCCCCGGAATTCGACAGGACTTCACCATGTACGCCGTCATCCACGATCGAGGCAAGCAGTACACCGTCAAGGCGGGCGAGCGCGTACGCGTGGACCTCATGAACGTCGAGGCCGGCAGCGAGGTGGTCTTCGACCGCGTCCTCCTGGTCGGCGGCGACGCCACGCGCGTTGGTACCCCGACTGTTGAGGGTGTGGCCGTCAAGGGCACGGTCCTCGGCATGCACAAGGATCGCAAGATCATCGTCTTCAAGAAGAAGCGCCGGCAGAAGTACCGCCGCAAGCAAGGGCACCGTCAGCGGTACACCGACATCAAGGTGGACTCCATCCAGGGGTAGTGGCTGCATGGCCACCCCAGAGACGGTCGCTCGCGCAGCGGCCACGCAATCGTCAGGGCCCGCTCGTCCCGTGAGGGCAGGCCGCAGAAGAAGAGGACGTATTCGCCATGGCACATAAGAAGGGTCAGGGTTCCTGCCGCAACGGGCGGGACAGCAACCCCAAGTACCGCGGCATCAAGAAGTACGCCGGTGAGCGCGTGGCCTCGGGCTACATCCTCGTGCGCCAGCTCGGCTCGCGCTTCAAGCCGGGCAACGGCGTACGCATGGGCAATGACTACACGCTTTACGCCGTGCGCGAAGGCGTGGTCAAGTACCAGAGCAACCGCAAGGTCCACGTCATCGACGCACCGACCCCGGCGTAGCGACCCCGGCGTAGCGACCCCGGCGTGGCAGGGCCGCGCGATCGGTGTTCTCGGCACATGGCTAACCGACAGGGCCACCAGACAGGGCCACCAGATAGGGACGGCAACGGTCGCCGTAGGCGGCAGACATGTTCATCGACGAACGCAAGCTGAGAATCCGCTCCGGCAAGGGCGGCGACGGCATCACGTCCTGGCGACGTGAGAAGCGCGAGCCCCGCGGCGGTCCCGCAGGTGGCGACGGCGGACGCGGCGGCGACGTCATCTTCGAAGCGACCGTCCAGCTCGCGACCTTCGGCGACATGGAAGCCATGACGTTGGCCCGTGCCCCGGACGGACAGCGCGGCGGCAAGAACAAGCGGGCCGGCGCCGCGGGCCCGGACCGCATCGTCCTGGTACCCATTGGGACCACCTTCTACGAGGCCAAGGGCGGTGACCTCCTCGCGGATCTCTCCGAAGACGGCATGCGCTGGGTGGCGGCGGTGGGCGGCAAGGGCGGCCTGGGCAACGCCCGCTTCGCGAGCGCCACGGATCAGGCCCCGACGCGCCACACGCTGGGCAAGCCCGCGACGGAGCGTTCGGTCCGCATGCAACTCCGCTTGATGGCCGACGTGGGGCTGGTCGGTCTGCCGAACGCCGGCAAGAGCACCCTGCTCTCGCGCCTCTCTGCGGCGACACCCAAGATCGCCGACTATCCCTTCACGACCCTGGCGCCGCATCTGGGGATCGTCGATCTGCCCGACTTCAGCCGCTTCGTGATGGCCGACTTGCCGGGCCTCATCGAGGGCGCCCACGAGGGCCACGGCCTGGGCGACCGCTTTCTCCGGCACGTAGAGCGGACGCGGATCCTCCTTCACCTGGTGGACCCCCTGCCTTTCGACGGTAGCGACCCGGTGGCCAACTTCCTCAAGATCCGCGAGGAACTGCGCTCCTACGGGCGCGGGCTCAGTGATCGGCCCGATCTCGTCGCCGTGACGAAGGCAGATGTTTGGTCTGCTGAAGACGGGATCGGTGAGGTGTTGAGCCGGCTGGCGAAGGCTGCCGATAGAGATCTGCACCCAGTGTCGGCGGTCACCGGCCAAGGTCTGCCCCAGTTGCTCGTCGCGCTGGTGGGGGCCCTGGCTGACGCTCCGCCTGCCCCGGACGTGCCCGACAGCATGGCCGCGACCGACGAGGGGGTCGATCCGGCTTCCGCCTGATCCCCTCCGAGGCCCACCATGATCGACTCCGTGCTCAGTCACTTCCAGGTGATGGTCGAGGCTCAGGCTTCGGATGTCATTCTCCGCACCGGGCACAAGCCCGTGATGCGTGTCGATGGCGAGATCCGCTTCATCGGTGACGACCTCTTCACGGAAGCACAGGGTGAGGCTCTGCTTGCGCACATCCTCGAGCCGTCCGAGTTGGCGCGGTTCCACGACCGGCACGAATGGGATACGGCGTTCGTCGTGCCCGGCACGGGCCGCTTCCGTTGCAATATCCTGCGTCAGCGTCGACGTACGGCCTTCGTCTTCCGCCATGTGAAGGAGACGGTCCCGACGATGGAGGAGTTGCTCTTGCCGTCGGCGCCGCTCCGACGACTCGCGCTGCTGCATCGCGGCCTCGTGCTCGTCACGGGCATTGCGGGCTCCGGCAAGTCGACGACGCTCGCGTCGATGATCGACTACATGAACGATCGTGCGCACCGTCACATCGTGACGATCGAGGACCCGATCGAGTTCGTCTTCCAGGATCGGCTCTGCGCGATCACGCAGCGCGAGATCGGTATCGACACCGAGGACTGCAACAGCGCGCTCAAGGCCGCCGTGCGTCAGACCCCCGACGTCATCCTCGTGGGTGAGATGCGCGACAAGGAGTCGGTCGAGGCAGCCCTGACGGCGGCCGAGACGGGCCATCTCGTGCTGTCGACGCTGCACACCGTGAACGCGGTTCAGACCGTCGAGCGCATCATCTCGTTCTTCCCGCCGTATCAACACGACACGATCCGCATGCAGCTTTCGCTCGTCTTGGAGGGCATCGTGAGCCAGCGCCTGATCGGTCGTCGTGCGACGAACGGTCGCGTGCCGGCCGTCGAGATCCTGCTGGGCACGCCGACGGTCAAGGAGATGGTGCTCGAGGGCCGCACGCGCGAATTGGCGCAGGCGCTCGAAGAGGGCCACCAGTACTACGGCAGCCAGAGTTTCAACCAGTGCCTCGTGGGGCTCGTGCGGGACGGCACGATCGACTTCGATGATGCGATGGTCGCCGCGGACAACCCGGACGAGCTCAAGCTCGCCCTGCGCGGCATCACCAAGGGCGTCGACCACATGAAGGAACTGTACGGGACGTAATCGCAGCGCGGGGCGCTGCGATTACCGGAGCCACGGCTCGGGCCAAGGGCCCTCACCGCATGCAGATCGCTCGAGGCGCGTTGCGCCTCGAGCTCCTGCAAGCCCGCGCTGCGCGCGGCCGCTCCTCGTCCCTCAGCGTCTACCGGGGGGAGGAGTCCCCCCGCGGCCAAGCGGCGCCGGCTCTGCGAGCCAACGCCGCGGCCGCTCCCCCCGTAGGCGTCGTCTCCGCGCCAGGCGCGTCGACGACCGGGGCCACGGATCGGCGCTGCGCGCCTCACCGCATGCAGATCGCTCGAGGCGCGTTGCGCCTCGAGCTCCTGCAAACCCGCGCTTCGCGCGGCCGCCCCTCACCCAACCACGCCGGGGGGAGGAGTCCCCCCGCGGCCAAGCGGCACCGGCTCTGCGAGCCACCGCCGCGGCCGCTCCCCCCTCGCTGGGTACGGCTACGCGCCCGGCAAAGGGTACGCGCCCGGTGGTGCGGCTCCTCCAGCGGTCGTGCCTCTTGATGCGAGGTGGGGGAGCGTCCTGCGTGGTCCGGCGTTCGTCGCGGCTGGACGCCCGTGGTCAATACCTCTTCTTGACCGTGCCGACTGCTGGTCGCGATCTGTCCTCCGTCGTCCAACCCTCTTGATCCGCACGGTGGGGGACGTGCCTGAACCAACGGCCCTCCGTGGCCTCTGTGCCTCTGTGGTTCATCTTGTTCTGCCCTGCGACGCCCCCCGTCGGAGGGGAGCGGCTGGTCGCGTCACGCCATGGCCCAAGGCCGAACATCAGGCTGGTGTGGGCGGCCACGCGCTCCGGGTGTGGGTGGCGATCCTCGCCGGGGAGTTCCGCGCTCCCGCGCGGCCTGTTCGTCGTGGCGCGCGGCTCCGCCGCGTCCGCCACTCCGGCAAGGAGTGGCTGCGGGCCCCTCCTTCCAATCCACCTCGCCCCTACGCGGATGCTGACGACGCCCGAGCGGGGGCCGTGACCAACCGCTCCGGCGTTGCCGTCGCGCGGGGCGCCTCCACGAGCTGCCGGCAGTGGCCAGATCGCCGCCCGTCGGGAAGGGGGCCGGAGGCCCCCGCGTCCAAGTGACACGCCCCCGGTCCGCAGCGATGGGAACTGCTCCATCTCCTTGTAGTCTGATGGGCCGTCCGGAGATTCTCGATGAAGCCCCATAGCCTGCGCCGCGGCCTCTGGCTCGCCAACCTCGTGCTCGGCGTCGCCGTCATCGGCGTCGCGGCCTGGTTCGTGCTCAAGGTGCGCCCCGCCGTCGCCAAGGTGGCCAACCGCAAGCACAGCGAGCGGCCCGCAGAGTTCGAGAAGCTGCGCAAGGACTACGAGGGCCAGCGCATGAGCGGGCTCAAGTGGAAGCCGCCCGCGCCCGTCACCGAGGCCGACATCAAGCAGGTCGTCCTCCGCAAGGACTACGCGGACAAGAAGCCCCGCCACTGGATCTTCTCCGGCCCGCTCCCGCCCGAGGACCGGCCCGATGTGGAAGTCGTCGACCGCGGACCGCCGCCGCCCGAGGGGCTCGATGTCCTTGGCTCGATCTCGGCGCTGATCTACACCCCGCCGGACGGCACGACCATCCTCTTCAAGTTCGGCGGCAAGAGCCTGGCCTTCGGCGTCGGCGACTTCGTTCGCAAGTCCGACACGGATCCCGCCCGCTTCAAGATCACCAAGGTCCGCGAGAAGAGCCCGAAGGCGTTCGAGATCACCTACGACGTCTACGGCAAGGACGACAAAGACAAGCCCGAGCGCACGGGCACGATGATGTACGACCAGAGCGACTCGGACGGCTTCCCGTCGTTCCTCCGGCCGGACGTACCCGCGAAGCCCACGAAGGGCGCCACGGGCGTCACGGGGCCCGACGGCAAGACACCTGCGAAGGATGGCGCCAAGGGCGGCCCGACCGAAGGTGACGCGACCAAGGGCGACCCGACCAAGGGGGACCCGACCAAGGGGGACGCTGCGAAGAAGGACGACGCGACGGACGAGTCCGGCGCGAAGGTCATCGACGTCAGCAAGACCTCGTCCGCGCTCACGCTCCAGGACCTCAAGCCCGAGATCGAATACAACCCGCGCAACCGCAGCCAGCGTGCGATCAAGTTCGACTCCAACAGCTACAAGTACTTCAAGGGCAAGAACGCCAAGTCGATGGCGGGCACCGTCAAGACCAGCGTCGCCAAGGACAAGGCCGGCCGGGTCATCGGACTGCGCATCACCGGTTTCGCCAAGGACGCGCCCGCCGACGTCTTCGATGTCCGCCGCGGCGACATCCTCGTGTCGATCAACGGCCAGAAGGTGACGACCCGCTCAGACGCCGTCCGCGTCGCCGAGAGCATCAAGCCGAACTCGCTCGTCACGGTCGTCATCGACCGCAACGGCAAGAACGTGACGTACCGCGTCGACGCCAGCGACCCGAAGAACCGCCGCAAGGTGCGCTACTTCGACAACCTGAAGTAGCGGACCCGCACGCGACCGTCCCTCACGTGGCTGGCAAGGCCATGGGCACCTCTCGGGCAAGGCCACGGATCGGGCGTTCCCAGCGCGTAGGATCGCGCCCATGGCCGCACCTGACAGCAGCGCCTCCACGCAGAGGCTCGAGATCATTCTCGTCATCGACATCGGCAACTCCGGCGCCAAGGTCGGAGCCGTCCGCGGGGAGGACGTCGCCGGGCCCGTGCGCCTCCCACGCGTCGACGGCCGATCCGTGCGCGACATCGCCGGCCCCATGCTCAAGGGCAAGCAGGCCGTGATCGCGATCGCCGGCAGCGATCCCGCGCGCGTCGAAGGCCTCGTCTGGGAGGTCAAGAAACTGCGTCTGGGCACGGTGGTGGATGTGGGCCCGACCCACAAGGGCATCCCCGTCGCCACCGTCGATCAGCCCGAGAAGGCCGGTGTGGATCGGCGCGTCCAACTCCAAGCCGCGGCGCATCTGGCGGGCGAAGCGGCGTGCGTCATCTCGTGCGGCACGGCCATGACCGTCGACATCGGCGACGCGCACGGCGGTCTTCTGGGCGGCGCCATCGCCCCGGGCCTCGGGCTCGGCCTGAAGATGCTCGCCGAGGGCACGGCGCGGCTACCGCTCGTGGGGCTGCCCGGCGCGGCGGGCATGCCGGCGAAGGACACGGACACGGCCATCCGGACCGGCGTGCTGGTGGGGGCGGCCGGCGCGGCCGAACGCCTGCTCTCCGATGCTGGTATCGGTGAGGACGTGCCCGTCTACCTCACGGGCCAGGACGCACAGCACCTCCAGCCGCATCTCAGGCGCCCCGTCCGGGTGCACCCCGGGCTGGGCATCCTCGGTGTCGCCCTGGCCGTGCGGGCGAGCCCGCCCCGATGAGCACGTGGCAGCACGTTGTCGGCGCCTCGCGCCTGCTGGACCCCGGCTCCGGCCTCGATGGCCCGGGCGAGATCTGGATCCGGGACGGCACCATCGCGGCGATCACCTCGCCAGGCGCCGCCGCACCCGCCGAAGTCCAGCCCGAAGATCAGGTGACGGTCATCGATTCGGCCGGCACGCTCGTCACACCCATGTTCGTCGACATCCACGTGCATCTACGCGAGCCCGGCGGCGAGGAGCACGAGACGATCGCGAGCGGTGCGGCCTCCGCGTTGCGGGGCGGCTACGCCGTCGTGTACACGATGCCCAACACCAGGCCCACGTGCGACGAGCCGCAGCGCATCGCGCACGTGAACCGCCTGGCGGCCGAGGCGGGGGACGTCGAGGTGATCTCCGTGTCCGCGCTCAGTCGGGGGCTCCAAGGCGAGCGCCTCGTCGATCTCGAGGCCATGGCCGCAGCGGGAGCCGGCGGCTTCAGCGACGACGGGGCCTGGCTCGCCGACGAGCGCCTGGCGCGCGAGGCCCTGCGATGGGCGGCCCGCAACGACGTCCTCGTCATGCAGCACTGCGAGGATTTCCAGATCACCGGTCCGGGCGTCTTGCACGAGTGCACCTGCGTCCAGCGGCGTGGCCTGCCCGGCATCCCGCGCGCATCGGAGGACCGCGCCGTCGAGCGCGACGTGCGCCTCGCCGAGGAAGAGAACGCGCGGCTGCACATCTGCCACGTGTCGACGGCCGGCGCCGTGGACGCGATCCGCCGGGCCCAGGCGCGTGGCCTTCCCGTCACCGGGGAAGTGACGCCGCATCACCTCGTCCTCACCGCGGAGGATGCCGTCGCCGGCGGGACCGACTTCAAGATGAAGCCGCCGCTGCGGGAGCAGGAGGACATCGACGCCTTGATCGAAGCGCTGGCGGACGGCACCCTCGCCGCGGTGGCGACCGATCACGCCCCACACAGCGACGCCCGCAAGGCGGTCGGCTTCGCGGGGGCACCCTTCGGTGCCATCGGCGTGGAGACGGCGTTCTGCGTCCTCTACACCCGCCTCGTGGTGCCCGGCGCCCTGTCCCTCGCCCGTCTCGTCGAATCGCTCACCAGTTCACCGTGCACCGTCGTGGGGCGTGAGGCGCCGCGCATCGCCCCGGGCGCGCCGGCCCAGATCAACTGGATCGACATCGAGACAGCCCGGACCGTGGACCGCGAAACCCTGGTGAGCCGCAGCCACAACTGCCCCTTCCATGGACTTTCGCTGGTCGGATGGCCTGTCGCGAGCCTCCTCGGGGGGGCGCTTCGGGCGCACTTTGAGGAGATCGGCGTGCGGATTCGCACGACGCGGCAGGGCTAGCGCGCTCCGAGCGATTCCGCGGGCAGATTTGAAATTGTGTAAGTGACTTCGTATGCGCCACTTACGTATCGGATGCGGGCCTGCCCCCTGTGGAATGGGGATTGCGACGTCGGGCAGTTGGTTCCGGTCTGGCCGTAGCCCATCGGACCTGGTCCAAATCTCTTTACCGGGAGTAGTGGCCTCCGTAGAGTTACGGCCGGATTCGGGGGCGGGTTCCCGCTGTTCGTCAGGCCCCTCGGCCTGCAGGACGGGGGGGTGCCACGAGGCGGCTCGCACTGACGGAACTACCTACCTCTTTTGAGGTAACGTCCGGACAGGGATGCGGTTGGGTCGGGGTCGGCAGGCCTCGGGACGCGCGTCCACGAGAAGGACGTTTCCGCGCCAGGGGTTTCCACGCAGGAGTCCGCAACGGACTCTGTTCCAGGGTCCGCAACGGACTCTGTACAGGGGTCCGCAACGGACTCTCTTTCCGAACACGACCTGTCTCCGAACACGATTCGCCTTTGTCGGCTTGGCCTGGCGCCACGGTCATCCGGCACCTAGGAGCTCAACGGGATGCTTCGCACACTCTTCACACGCACCGGCTCGGTCGCCGCTTTGGTCGCCGTTCTCGCGCTTTCCTGCTTTGCCACGTCGTGTGGCGGTGGGGGCTACGCGGCCAAGGACATGATCCTGGTCGAACTCCAGTTCCTGGATCGTGGCCTGGCACCGACCGCTCCCACGGGCACCACGAGCCTTCCGCGCAACGCGCTGATCGGCCTCGTGTTCTCCGAGCTCGTGGACTCGACGTCGGTCAACAACCAGACGGTGCAGATCCGTTTCGGCCCGACGTTCCAGAGCGTCCCCGACGGTTCGTTCCAGGTGAACGGCAACCAGGTCTTGTTCGACCCGACGGTCACGAGCCAGGGTCAGCCGAACCCGCCCGGGTTCGAGCCCGTCACGCAGTACATCATCGACATTCCCGGTGTCGGTGAGCAGGCGAGCGTCATCGAGAACCTCGACAACGACCCGAACCTGCGGACGTTCTTCACGCAGTTCACGACGTCGGATGGCTGGCTCCGCGAGCTGAACCCGCCTGAGATCGAGCGCGTTCTCTTTGCGCCGGACCCGGATCCGCTCACCGGCAACATCCCGGGCAACGGCCTCATGGGCATCGAGTTCAACGAGGCGATGGACCCGTCTTCCTTCATCCAGGGCCGGCTCGCCGACGGTGGCAACCTCGACATCCGCTACCAGGACGACACCGGCACCATGGGTGTGAACTGGCAGAACGGCCTCGCAGGCAACGAGATCGACGGCTCCTTCACGCCCAGCCCCGACTGGAAGACGTTCTGGTTCAAGCCGCTCTTCTCGTTCGGTCAGCAGAAGCTCATCTTCACGGTCGACATCTTCCAGGGCTTGACGGACCTCTCCGGCAACCTGCTCGTCAACCCGGGCAGCTTCGGCCCCTTCACCAACGACGGCAAGGGCATCGCCACAGGCAAGACGATCAAGGAAGAGTTCCTGACGACGGCCAACCAAGACATCGCCGCGTCGGACGCCGACTGGGGCTCGACAGAGGAGGGCTTCCTTCTCGGCCTGCCCGTGTCCAGCCGTCAGGTCTACATCTACAGCTACGTCGAGACGGACAACGGCACGAACTCGGGTCGCGGCCAGTACGCGCCCCTGGCCGCACCGCTGATCGGTGCGGACATCAACCTGTTCGTCGCCAACGTGACGCCCTCCAGCTCGGACGGTCGTCGCGTGATGTGGAGCTTCGGCGCGCCCACGATGGGCCAGAAGGGTTCGGTCACCGCCGTCGCGTGGGGCCCGGACAGCAACGCGACGTTCGCTGCCTTCTACGACAACGTGAAGCTGCGCATGGGCTACCAGAAGGACGACAACCAGTCCCTCTCGCCGAGCTTCACCGGCAACTACGATGGCCAGCCCGCCGTGATCTACGACGGTGACTACCAGGTCTCGCAGGCCGCCAACGTCGGAGACGCGCCCGGTCACCCGGCCACGCCGCACGTTTCCGGCTACACCATGAACTTCGGCTGCAACACGAACGGCGACTGGAACGCCCCGCTGTTCGCTGCGTCCGGTTGGTACGACTGGCCTGAGCTGACCACGTTCTTCGAGTGGGACCCGGCCGGCAGCCCCGACACCTCCAAGAAGGTGCTCCTCTTCGACGCGTCCGTCGTCGAGGGTGACAGCTTCCAGCAGGTTCGCGGTTGGTTCGGCGTCACGTTCCCGTGCTCGGGCGTCCTGATCGGCGGCTTGCCGCTGACGCGCATGTACGCCACGTACGAGGAAGACGTGCCGAACCCGGAGTCGAACTTCGTCGCCGGCATCCAGAACCCCGAGCAGAGCGTCTCAGACACCTGCTTCACGGTCACGCGTCGCGTGAGCGTCGGTCAGTCGTTGTTCTTCTCGGCTGGCGTTGGTGACGACACCACGTTTGGCGACGATACTGACTACTTGCCGGCCGTCGTGACCCCCGGTAGCCAGTCCGGTGGCGCGCTCGTCGAGGTCGAGTACCAGGGCGCGGACGCGTTCGACGTCGACCCGCAGGGCAACCAGATCGTCAACCAGGCCGCCGACTTCACAGCGGACGATGTCACCGGGCAGCCCACGTGGGTGACCGACATCAACAAGGCTGACGGCATGAAGAACATTCGCTTCCGCATCCGGCTGATCTCGAACCTGATCAGCTTGGCGACGGCTCGCGTCGGCAAGATCGTCATCCCGATGATCCAGGACTAGGGACTGAGCTTCTCCCCGCGCGTGGCGCGGGGAGATTTCGAACACGGGCTGCCGGCATCGAGACCGGACCGGCAGCCGTCAACTCTCGCCCGGGGCGTCTCCCGGGCGAGGACAACGGTCTCCGGTGGGGGTCATCGCTGCGGATCTTGACCCCGGGAGAGCACACGACATGCATCGTTCTCGATTCACCTGCGCGGTTGTCCTCATCTTGGTGCTTGGCACTGCGATGACGATGACCTCTTGTGGCGGCGGCGCCGGCGGGACCAATCCCGACCTGGTTCTGCTTGGTTTCAACGTCCCGAACCTCTCGGGTATCGCGTTGAACCAGCCTTTGATCTTCACGTTCAGCGCGAACATCAACCCCTCGACGATCACGCCGGACAGCTTGCGTGTGGTCGGGACGGCGGGTCCGTTCTTCGAAGCCACGGTGGTTGACGGGAATCTCGTCGCCCTGTTGCCGACGACGCCGAACTTCGCTGACTACTCGGACGCGGGCCTCCAGCCTGACATCGAGTACACGGTCAGCCTGACCGAGTTCCCGGCCGTCACGACGATCGAGACGACCTCCGGCAAGCCCCTTCTGTCGGCGGAGTCGTTCACGTTCAAGACGACCCCGACCAAGAGCTCCGATATCGTCAGCAACATCAGCTGCAACGGTCCGGATGGCATTCTCGGTACCCCGGACGACGACACGCCCGGCAGCCCCTCCTTCTTCGTCGAGCCCCGGCGCTCGATCCGTCACGGCGTGCCGTGGACGCTCGGTGGTCGGTCGGACGACGACGGCTGTCTGCAGAACGCGGACGCTGGCAACGCCCTCTACGTGTCGCCGGGCATCGACCCGTCCGCGCTCCAAGAGGGTAGTGGCCCCGGTGCTCGCCTCGTCTGCCTCCAGAACGCTGGCAGCCCGCGCGTCATCGAGGCCCTCAGTGTGCCGCGCCACAACGCTGCGGCCATCGGCAGCCCCTCGGCCACGCAGCCCGGCCTCATCGATCTGCCCGCGATTCGCGTGAAGCTCAACGAGCCGCTCGATCCCTTGACGGTCGAGCCCTTCTTCGCTGGCATCCCCGTCAACGTGCAGCTTTGGCGCGTCGCGCTCAAGAACGGCGACTTCACCGGTCCCGATCAGATTGCGACGAACAAGCCGATCGTCGTGCAGAGCATCAGCGATACCGAGATCATCTTGGTACCCGCCGGCCCCGTGCCGCAGGGCGTCTACTTGATCAACCTCTCGCCTGCCGTGAAGGACCTTCCGGGCTGCCCGTTGCGCATCAACGACCGCCCGAACCCGGCACTGCACGGCTACGACGTGTACGAGGCCATGGGGGCTTTCTCGGCTGCCATCTCGCCTGGCTACCGCATCTACTTCCGGACGCTCGAGGTGCCGGACACGCCCCTGGCCATCATCGAGGACTTCAACAACAACCTCGCCGAATGGGGTGATAACGACAGCGGCCAGGGCGGCAACATGTTCGAGCCCGGCATCTACACACGGAGCATCAGCGATGGTGCCGGTACCCCCGGTACGTTCGACGGTGACCCGCTCGCCGACACGGGTGGCACAGCGACGCCGGCGACCGAGAGGGTCTACGGCGGTCTGGGCGCCATCGACGGCGACGCCGACGGAGCCCTGGGCGGGCAGAGCACTACGGCCATCTGGAACGGTGGCGGCACGGTCACCCCGGGCGGTCCGATCACGGACGCCGACGGCTACCGCTTCCTGAACATCCCGACGTTGTTCCCGAACCCGAACGTCACGAACCCCAACGCGGGCGCGCTCAAGGCAGTGCACCAGCCCTGGGCCGGCAACGGTCTGGATGGTGTGTTCGACAGCAACGGCGCGAACACGGGCTGGGATACGGACGCAGGCTCCGTGGACGGCGACGGCATCTTCCAGGTGCGGTCGTTCCATCTGCGAGCGGGCGATGAACTCGTCGTGACGGGCAGCAAGCCGCTGCTCGTCCTCTGCCAGGGCGACTTCATCGTCGAGGGCACGATGCGTCTCGACGGTGCGCCCGGTGGCCACGGCTTCGACACCGACGGCTCGGCCAAGTACGTGAACGCCGGCGCGGTGAACGCATTCGGCGCCGGCGGCGCTGGTGGTCCCGGCGGTGGTGCGGGCGGCGCGGGTGCCAACCCTGTCGGGACGTCGGTGAACGGCGTCGCCGGCGGCTCGGCCGCGACCCTCTTCGATGCGATCGCGGTCGCCGGTGGTGCGGGCGCTACGGCCAACTCTGATGCAGGTGGCACGAACGTTGGCAGCTCCGGTGGTGCCGGTGGTGGCTTCGGCACGTCCGGAGCCGACGGCACGACGAGCGACGGAACGGTGCTCGCTATCGGTGGGCCCACCTTCGGCGACTTTGTCTTCCTGCGCGCTCTCGCTCTGTTCAATCCCGATCGCGGCTACTTCAACAACAGCAACATCAGCGGCGGCAACGGCGGCGGTGGCGGCTCGTTGGATGACGACCTCAATGGTGGAGGCTCCGAGGCCGGCGAGGGCGGCTCGACCGCCAACGGCGACGACGGCGGTGCCGGCGGCGGCGGCGGCGGCGGTGGCCTCTGGGTGCTGGCACGCGGTGCTGTTTCGGTTGCGGCGGGCGGCATCCTCTCCTGTGATGGCGGTGCAGGTGGCAACACCTACGGCCTCGCCAACCAGACCCAGGACCCTGGTGAGGACGGCGACGGCATGACCGAGGCCGACAACGTCTTCACAGGCCTGGTCGCTTCACCCGGCGCGCCCGATGGCGATGGCGGCCCGGGCGGCGGCGGTTCGGGCGGCGGCATCTTCCTCCACTCGCACACGAGCATGACCATTGCCGCGGGCGCCACGGTGACCGCGAACGGTGGCGCGGGCGGCCTGTCCGGTGACGCGGCGCGCTCCGGCGGCGCCGGCGCGGCAGGCCGTATCCTGCTCGCAACCAGCGGCGCAGCGGCTGCCCCCACGACGGCGGGAGCTACGATCTCGCCGGCGCCTCTGGCAGCGCCCGGGTACCCCCTGACGCAGAACCTGGCGTCTGTGGGCCAAAGCGACTGGGTCGACCTGTTCACCACGAACACGGAGTTCGCTCCGGTGGTCGGCGGCGTGCCGCAGGTTCCGACCTTCCTCGCCAACTTCACGCTCGATGCGGGCAACCCCGGCTTCCTCGAGTTGCCTACGGGTAGCGGTGGCGGCGGTCAGACGGCGGGCACGGACTTCGACGCGAAGTTCGAGTTCCAAGGCGCTGATTTCATCAACGATGGTGACGGCAACACGGCGGACGCGCTCGACAGCACCCCGACGGAGGCCGATGGCCTCACGCTCTGGGTCGACGCGTCGATGATCACGGCGATCAACACCAAGCGGTTCGTCCGCTGGCGCTGGCGGTTCTTTGCCAAGGAGGGCTACGGCATGGGCGGTAGCGACCCGGCCGACCTGCAGTTGCCGACCGTGTTCGAAGTCACGATTCCCTTTGTGAAGAACTAGAAGGGTCGTGAAGAACTAGAAGGGCGCACGCCCTCACGGAGGAGCCTTCGGGATCGATCACCTGAATGGCTCCGCCGCGACATCACGAGCAGCCCCGGGGCCCCCCCCGGGGCTGTTTTCGTACCCGGATCATATCCCCGCGCCACCCGTTCCCCGCGCCACCCGTTGGCGCACTCCTGTCCGCTGAAAGGCTCCAAGCCCCTAGACCGATGGCCGTGACGCGCGCTTCCTCCCACCGTCCGCCTCTCTTGGCCCGCATGGCGGCCCAGGTGATCGCACGCCTGTACCTGAGGCGCCCGGAGATGGCCGACATCATCGCGATCCGGTACCGCAGCTGGCGCGCGTTCCTCGTGGGGGTGGGCAACGAACTCGCCTATCGGCTGGGGTTGCGGCGCGCACCGGGGCTGATCTCGGCCAACCTCGAACTCACGAACCACTGCAACTTGAAGTGCAGCTTCTGCCCGACGGGCAACGGGCTGATGCATCGCACCAAGGGCTTCATGGAGCCCGAGATCTTCCGGCGCGCTCTGCGGGGGGCGGGTCCTCTCGAATTCACACTCCTGTTCCAGTGGGGCGAGTCGCTGCTGCATCCGCACTTCGCCGCCCTGGCGCGCGAGGCCCGCGAGCACGGCACCCGGACCCTGGTCACCACCAACGGCACCCTGCTCGACAACCGGCGCGTCGACGCCCTGCTCGGTGCCGGCCTCGATCGCATCACCGTGTCCGTCGATGGCGATGCGGCGAGCCACGAGCGTGTCCGCGGCATTCCGCTTGCACGGACCGAGGGAGGTCTCGATCTCCTGTTGGCCGAGCGCACCCGTCGCGGCCTCGACACCGCGGTGGATGTCTCGATGGTCATCTCCCCGGAGACGGAGAGCGCGGCCGAGGGGTTCGAGGCGCGCTTCGAGGGCCGCGTCGATCGCGTGCAGAAGATCCCGCTGCTCACCCGCGGCGAGCGACGTACACGCTGTCGGGAGCCGTGGCGCGGCGGGTTGGTCGTGCTGCAGGACGGCAGCGTCACGGTCTGCTGCGTGGATCACGACGGCGAACTTGCGTTCGGTGACGTGCGTCAGGACGACCTGCGCGACCTCTGGAATGGAAACGCCATGCAGGACCTTCGGCGGCGCCACGTCGCCGGCAATCTGCCGGCGATCTGCGCGACCTGCACCGAGTACCCGACCGACGCGGCGGCCCCGCGCTTCAGCAAGCGCGACGAAGCGTCCGTCGATGCGCCGCACATGAAGCTCCCGGACCAAGGGCGCAGGAAGCCTCGACGCACGCCGGCCTCCGGCGCGGGCGGTGCCGCATGAAGGGCCTCCGACGCCAGTACACGGACATTCTCAAGGGTCGCGCCCGCGCGGGGGATGTCGCGAGCCTGCTCCAGCACGGCCTGCGCTGGGTGGGGACCGCGCTGGGGCCGCGCCGCGCTCATGGGAGCAAGGCCCGGCCGGTTTTCGGCCCCGCTCTGGGGACGTTGCTGGTCACCTACCGCTGCGACCTTCGTTGCCGCGTCTGCGACCTGCCGGCGCGAGCGGCCGCCCGCCGGCGCGCGGGCGACACGGAGCTCGATACGGAGGCCATGCGCGCCGTGCTGCGCGACATGAAGGCCATCGGAACAGCGGGCGTCGGCTTCACGGGTGGCGAGCCCATGCTGCGCGAGGACATCCTCGAGTTGCTTGCCTACGCCAACCGCCTGGGTCTTCATGCGCACCTCAACACCGACGGGTTCCGCGTGGCGGAGCAGGCCGAGGCGCTGCTCGCGACGGGCGTTCGCTCCATCAACATCTCGCTCGATGGCCCCACGCCGGAGATCCACGACACGGCACGGCGTCGCCAGGGCTCGTTCGAGACCGTGCTCGGAGCCTTCCGAGCCCTGCGCGACGCTCGCGGCAAGCGCGCCGAGCCGCACCTCACGGCGGTGACGGTCCTCACGGCGAGCAACGTGCACCGCGCAGGGGAGGTCGTGCGTGTGGCCGTCGATGCCGGGGCGGACCGCGTCGGCGTGATCCCCGTCCACGACTTTGGCCAGGGCGAGGAGACGCCCGAGGCCGCCGAGGTGCTGGCTGCGCTCGAGGACCTGAAGCAGCTGCACGGCGAGGGCCTCGTCGACAACAGCACGGGCTACCTCGATCTGCTGCCGCGCGCGTTTCGCGGCGAGCCGTCCCCGCTCTTCTGCTACGCGCCCTACGCCAGCGTGGTGGTGGACTGCTACGGCGACGTCTACCCGTGCTTCCCGCTGATGGAGCGCAAGAAGCCCGCGGGTCGCATCCCGCTGGCGGCCCTGTGGCGCTCGCCGGCGTACGCCGCCGTGCGCGACGAGCTGGCCTCGTGCACGGCGTGCTTGTGGAACTGCCATACGGAGCTCAACCTGGTGCTGCCGCAGGGCCGGCTCGCGCCCCGCGCGCCAGGCACGGAGCTGGCCTCATGAACCTCGGCCTCGCCAAGCACATGGATCGCATCCTGGGCAGCTGGCTTGGGACGTGCCTGGGTCTGACGGATCGCCTTACGGAGTTGCTCCGGACACCGCCGCCGGTCGATCAGGTTCGCCACCTGCTCGTGGTGAAGTTCTGGGGCCTTGGAAACTGGGCCTTGCTGCGCCCGATCGTGCGCGATCTTCGCGCGCGCTATCCCGGCGCGCGCCTCACCATCGCCACGCTTGCGGGCAATGCGCCCCTCGTCGCCGACCTCGCGGACGACCTCCTCCTCGTGCGGACCGACTCCGTCCTCCGCACCATGCGCGACCTCGCCGGCGCGGTGGGCCGCCTGCGGCGGGACCCGCCCGACCTGGCCCTCGACTTCGAACAGTTCTCCCGTAGTGGCGCGCTGCTCGCGCGGCTCGGCCGCGCCGCCCAGCGTGTGGGCTTCCGCACCGGAAGCCGCGCCCGCGATGGGCTCTACACCGTGACGGTGCCGTTTCGCGACGACGCGCATGCCGCGCGCTCCTTCCGCGACCTGGCGGAGGCGGCGGGCCTTGCGCCGGCCCCGTACGAGCCCGGGGGCCTCCGGCCGACGCGGGCCGGTCTGGCCGGCGCCACACCTCACGCTGCGCCGGGGCCCTATGTGGTGCTGCATCCTGGCAGCGGCGACAACTTCCCTGGTCGGCGCTGGTCGGTCGCCGGCTTCGCGGCCGCAGGCCGGACAGCCTTGGCACGGGGACGACGCGTCCTCGTGACGGGGGGCCCCGGGGAGGTCGACCTGGCCGAGCGCACCGCGGCTGCGGTGGGTGAGGGAGCGCTCTCCCTGGCCGGGCGGCTCTCCATCGAGGAACTGGTCGCCCTGCTGGCCGGTGCTGACGCGCTGGTCAGCAACGACACGGGTCCGGTGCATATCGCCTCGCAGGTCGACACGCCGGTGCTCGCGATCTTCGGACCGAACACCCCGGTGCTCTACGGTCCGCTGTCGCGCGGCTCGCACGCCTTCTATCGCGACCTCCCCTGCAGTCCGTGCATCACGGTGGCGAACTACCGCTCGAGTCGCTGTCGCATCTACACCTGCATGGCATCGATCCCGGTCGGTGAGGTGGTGGGCCATCTGCGGCGCGTCCTGGAGGGGGCCGTCGAGCATCCCGAGGTCGTTCGCTGATGGGCCGCCCGCGCCTGCTCGCTTCCCTCGCCCTCGTCGTGGTGACGCTCTTCGCCCATGGCTCCAGCCTCAGCGGCGGGTTCGTCTACGACGACCACCGCTTCATCGAGCACAACAAGTCCATTCGCTCCGTGCCGATCGTGAGCGCGTTCTCGGACCCCACGACCGCGTCGCATGAGGAGGGCATCCAGGCGGACATCTACCGCCCGCTGCGGACGATCCTCTTCTCGCTCGAGTACCAACTCTTCGCGCGTGAGGGTGCCGACGGCACGATCGACTTCCATCCGCGCTGGTGGCATCTCCTCAGCGTCCTGCTGCATGCGCTCAACGCCGTGTTGGTGCTGCGCGTCCTGCTGCCCCTGCTGCGCGGCGCGCTGCTGCCCGCGGCGCTCGGGGCGGCCGTCTTCGCGGTGCATCCGATCACGAGCGAGAGCGTCTCCTGGCTCTCGTCGCAGGGCGATCTGCTGGCGATGACGTTCCTGCTCTGGGGGCTGATCGTCATGGAGCGGCCCGGGGTCCGGCGTACCGTCGGTGGGGCGGCGTTGTTCCTCGTGGCATGCCTGTCGAAGGAGTCGGCGCTGGTGCTGCCGCTGCTTCTGCCGCTGCGCGACGTTGCCCTTCCGCGCGGCGCGGGTGCCCTTCCGCGCGGCGCGGGTGCCCTTCCGCGCGGCGCGGGTGCCCTCCCCGGCGGGGACGGGGCGGCTGTCTGGTCACGCACAACCTGGGTGCGAACGGGCACGCTCGCGGGGGTCGCGTGCCTCTACTTCGCCCTGCGCTACGCGGTGTTGCCCGGGCTCCGCCAGGTCGAACACGCGGACGGCAGCGTCCTGGCCACCGCCCGCGGCATGCTCCACGGCCTGGGCTGGTACGCCGAGAGCCTGCTGCTGCCGCTGGGTTTCACGTTCGACACGCGCATCGACGTGCCCCTGCGCTGGACCGACCCCGAAGTCATCGTGGGCCTGGGGATCCTGGGCTCACTCATCGCCGCCGGCGTGTACGGACTCGTGCGCAAGCGTTACCTGCTCGCGTTCGCAGCGCTGGGTCTGCTCGTCACGCTGGGACCGGTCAGCAACGTGATCGTGCCACTCAAGACGTTCGTGGCCGACCGGTTCCTCTACCCGGGCCTGCTGTGCGTGGCGGCGGGTGTGGCAGCGTTCCTGAGCACGCTGCGCGGCACGCCCCGCTCCGCGCTGCTCACGATCACGGTCGCGGTCGTCGTCGCTCTCGGTGTGCTGACCAGCGGTCGCGGCTCGGCATGGGCGAGTGAGATGAGCTTGTGGGAGAAGGTGCGCCAGGATCGGCCGTGGAACGCCAACGCCTACCAGGGCATCGCCTACGAGTACCTCGCGCAGAAACGCGTCGTCGACGCCGAGAACGCCTTCGCCACCTACCTCGAGGCCAATCCCTACGACGGCAAGGCGATGTTCGCGATGGGCAACCTCTTCGGCGAACTCGCGGGCAGCCTCGTGCATGTCGGGCGGCCCGGTCCCGCAGGCGACACCAACATGGAGCTGCGCAACAAGCAGGCGCGCCTCGCACAGATCAGGCTCTATCAGCGAGCCTTCGGCGTGTGGAGCGTTCCGGGGGGGCTGCAGCTCGGCCGTGGATCCAAGCCGATGTTGCTGGCCATGCTCGACAGCTGGATCAACGCGGGCATGGATTTCGGCAGTCTTCAGGCCGCCAAGTTCGCCAACGACGAGGCGATCGGCATCGAAGCGAACGGAGCGTACGGTCCGGCGGATCTCGAGGCCGTGTGGTCGAAGGCTTCGATCCAGCGGCGCGCCGTGCGCATCCAGATGGCGCTGCAGGCCCTGCGCGCGAAGACCAATCGCAACATGGCGGCGGACTTGAAGCGTCGCATCCTCGCCAGCCGCTCCGCCGTCCTGCTCGACGTCGGCCTGGATCCGAGCCTGAGCCAGATGGCCTTGGCGCGCCCCTTGGCCGAGAAACTCCAGGCGCTGGTGGACGAGAGCCTGCGCACACCGGGCGGACGGCCCGAGGCGCAGAGCTTCGCGGATCTCGCGAGCCTGTATGACGGCGCGGGCGATCTCGAGATGGCCAAGCGCGCACTCCGCCAGGGCCTCAAGGCCTGGCCGGGGGAGCCGACGCTGGGACGCTACCTGGGCGGCATGGAGGCCCGCGACCGATGAGCGCCGGCACATCCCAACGTCTGCGCGCCTACGCGGGACTCGCGGGCCGGATCCTGGGTACGCGCCTGGGCTCCACGCGGCCGTTCAAGGTCACGCTCGTGCTCACGGATCGGTGCGATTGCCGCTGCAAGGGCTGCCTCATCTGGCAGCGGGACAAGCGCGCCGAGATGACCCCGGAGCAGATCGGCGCGTTCTTGAGACAGGCGCCGAGCCTCCGATGGGTCAACCTCACGGGCGGCGAGCCGTTCCTTCGCAACGACATGGTCGCGGTCGCCGCGGCCGTGCGCGACGCGCTGCCCAAGCTGGCCGTGCTGGACTTCCCCACGACGGCGCAGCGTACGGACGTGATCCTGCGCGACGTCGAGGCGATGACCAAGTTGGGCATCCCGAAGCTGTTCGTGACGTGCAGCATCGAGGGGCCGCCGGCGCTTCACGACGAGCTGCGCGGGCGCGAAGGCGCGTTCGACAACATGATCGCGACCTACAAGGGACTGCGCGCGATGCCGGGTGTGGACGTCTATCTCGGCATGACGCTGTCGGAGAGCAACGCGCACGCGCTCGACGACACGCTCGCGGCGGTCCGCGAGCACGTGCCGGACGCCGGTCTGAAGGACCTGCACCTCAACGTCTACACCGAGAGCGGTCATTACTACGGCAACCTCGGTGGCGAGATGCGCCGGCCGACCGCCATGACGGATGTGATCCAGCGCGCGCTGGCCGCGCGCGAGGGCTCGTGGCACCCGACGGACATGATCGAGGCGGCGTACCTGCGCCTGCTGCCGGAGCACCTCGCGACCGGTCGCAGTCCGCTCCCGTGCAAGGCGCTGCGTGCGAGCGTCTTCATCGATGCGCAGGGCGACGTGCACCCCTGCACGGTGTACGGCAAGGTGCTGGGCAACGTGCTCGAGACGCCGCTCTACGAGATCCTCGATGGTGCCGCCGCCGTCGAGGCTCGCGAGGTCGTGCGCCAGGACACGTGCCCTGGGTGCTGGTCGCCCTGCGAGGCGAACCCGACGATCGTGGCGACGGCGCCCGAGAGCCTGACGCGTCGTCCGCGCTCGTAGGGGCGAACACCACGACGCCAAGCAGCTTGCAGGGGCAGATCATGCTTCCGCCGACGAACCACCGGCCGCCCCCGCAGGCCACGTTGCCGTAGGGGCGTCCCACGCGACGTTCCGTCGCACGGGGCCCACGGGGCGTAGGCGTGCCAGTGCGCCCTCGCCAGCTCGCACGCTAGCTCCGGCACTCCCTCCTCCACAGCGATCGCGTCCCGGATTGCCGTAGGGGCGATCCTTGTGGTCGCCCACAGTCACAGTGAACGGAGGGCGGGGACAAGCCCCGCCCCTACCTGGTAGGTCCCGACGTGGCAGCAAGCGCTCGGGCGGGGACAAGCCCCGCCCCTACAAGCATCTAGACCTGGGCGCGACTCATCCAGTCACCGACGACCACACCATCGAGCTTCATCGCGCGCGCCGCCGTCAGCGCCTGCTCGGCCGTGTTCACGATCGGCTCGCCGCGACGGTTGAGACTCGTGTTGATCACCACCGGCGGATGCCCACGGGCTTCCAGCGCGTCGAGCAAGGCTCGCACGAAGTCGTTCTCGCCCTCCGCCACGGTTTGCACACGCGCCGTGCCGTCCTCGTGGATCACGCCCGGGATCTCGCGCTTCGCCTGCTCGGTCGCCTCGAAGGTGAGGATCATGTAGCGGCTCGCCACCTGGCCTTCGAACCAGCGCGTGTCCTCGAGCCGAACGATGGGGGCGACCGGGCGCCAGCCCTCGCGTCCCTTCCGTTCGTTCACACGGTCGCGGGAAGCGCGCGTGGTGGGGGAGGCGAGCACGCTGCGGTTGCCCAGCGCGCGCGGACCGAACTCCGCCCGCCCGCGAGCGACGGCGAGGACCTCACCCGCCGCGATGCGCTCCGCGGCGGCGTTCGCGAGGCTCGCGACGTCGTCGTGTCGAACGAAGCCCGCGCCTTCGCCTACCGTGCTTGCCTCGGCGGCGGTGATGTCGTGGCCGACGTAGAGCGAGCCCAGCCGTGTGGCCGGCGCCGCACCCAGACGGCGCTGGACCTCGGCCGCCGCACCCCACGCGGCGCCGGCGTCCCCAGCGACGGGGAACGGCTGGAACGTGCGACCGTGGCGCGCATGCAGCTCGCGCAGCGTGCCGTTCATGGCGCAGTTGAGGAACAAGCCGCCCGCAGCACCGAGAGCGAAGGAGTTCTCGGGCGTCCCGAGATCACGCGTGGCGAGCCATGCCCAGCGCTCGATCGCGTGCTGCATGCCCAGCGCCACATCCGCGCCGCCCTCCGCCAGAGCGTCGGCTCCGGCGCAGGCGGGCCCGAACGCGGCGAGGAAGCGGGATCCGTAAAGCTGGGACGCGCCCCAGGGGAAGCCATACATCCCGCGCGGCACACGGCAGAGCGACGCGTCGTCGTAGGCGAGGAGATCGAGGGCGCGGAGGTAGCGCGAGGACGTCGCGTCGCCGTAGGCAGCGAGGCCCATCGTCTTGCCTTCCCCGCTCTCCGGGACGAACCCGAGCCACTGCGTCACGGCGGCGTAGGCCTTGCCGGGGCTGTGGGGATAGACGGCACGCCGCAGGCGCTGGGGGCGGTAGGCGTCGGCGCGCCAGGTTGCCGCCGTCGTCCACTCGCCCATGCCGTCGGCCGTGATGATGCCGCCCGTCCCCGCCGGTAGCGCGAGAGCGGCCGAGGCAGCGTGCGCCAGGTGGTGGGGGATCCGGTGGACAGGTGCCGTGAAGCCCTCGGAGCGGAGATGGCCCTCCAGCCCGCGCATGGCCTTCAGGTAGCCCTGCCGGTCGGGCAGGAGGGTGTCCGGTGGGTCGCGGAAGTACGCACGGCTGCGTGGAAGGCCCTTGAGGACGTGCCAGAGCTTCTGGGGGCGGCCCATGGCCCGCGTCCAGGGGAAGGCGATGGCGTCCACGTCGGCGGCGCTGAGGCCCGCGTGCGCCAGCGCAGCGGCGATCGCCTCGCGCGGATAGGCCGGACTGTGGCGCCTGCGATCGTAGCGCTCCTGCGAAGACGCGAACACGACCTCGCCGTCCACCAGGAGGACGGCGGCCGCGTCATGGCCGTAGGCGTTCAATCCGAGGATGATCACAGCGCTGCGTGGCCTCCGCCTGAAGCATGCCTCTCGTGAAGCACGCCCCTCGTGAACCCGGTGCCCTTCCCAGTCCAGCCGAGGGCCGGTATGGTACGCCGCCCCGGCGATTCGACCGGGAAACTCGGCTTCTTGCATGCCTGACGCCCTTCCCTCCCCCGTGCAGCTGAACGTGCCCACGCACCTCGTGTTCGTGCGACCGGTGCGCAAGATGCTCGAGGGCCTTCTGTACGCGCAGGGCTGGGAAGAGGACGACGTCGACGACGCAGGTCTGATGATCACCGAGATCGTGCAGAACGCCGTCGAGCATGGCTCGAAGGGTGACGGCACAGAAGAGGTCAGCGTCGTCATCGACGCGCGCGCCACCGCCGTCGTGATCACCGTCGTGGATCCCGGCTCCGGCGTCGATCCCCAGAAGGCACTGGACCGCGACATCTTGACGCCCGTGCCGCTCGAAGAACCGCGCGGTCGCGGCCTCTTCCTGATCAATCGCTTGGCCGGCTGTTTCGAACGTAGCATCTCGACCTCGGGTGGGCTGTGCCTGAAGGCACGCAAGGAGATCGGTTCGTGACCAACACGCAGTGGGACTTCCTCACCGGCGATCCGGACAAGGACCGGCGCAACGTCGGCATCCTGCTCGACTCCGTCGAGGAGTTGTACGGCCCGCGTTCCCTCGAGGATCTGATGCGCCGCGCCGTCGACCGCGCGATCCGCGTGACGGGAGCCGAGCGCGGCATGCTGCTGCTCGAGTCCGGCGGCGCGTTGCGCACGGCCGTCGTCCGCGAAGCAGGGGGCGCAGACCTGCCACTCACGGAGCGCTACTCCCAGACTGTCGTGAAGAAGGTGTGGTCCTCCGGCGAGGCCTCGCTCACGTTGGACACCGCCGACCAACATCACGTCTCGGTGAGCGATTCGATCCTGGCGCTACGCCTGCTCTCGGTGATGGGCGTCCCCATGCCGATCAAGGGCGGCAGCCTCGGCGTGCTGTACGTCGACAGCACGGCCAAGGTGAAGGAGTTCTCGCAGTCGGACTTCTCCGTGTTCCAGGCGCTGGGCGGCCTCGTGGCCCTGGCGGTCGAGAACGCGCGGTTGCTGGACGAGAAGCAGGAGCAGGAACGTCTCAAGCGCGAGCTGCTCGCTGCCCAGCACGTGCAGCAGCGCTTGCTGCCGACGGACCTACCGCAGCCGGAAGGCTACGATCTCGCCGGGCTGGGCCTGCCGTGCGAGGAGACAAGCGGCGACTACTACGACGTGATCCCGTTCGGCGACGAGCGCATGGCCCTCGTCGTGGGGGACGTCAGCGGGCACGGCCTGGGACCGGCGATGCTGATGGCCTCCACGCGCGCCCTGCTGCACTCGGCCCTCCGGCCCGGGGCGAACACGTCGGAGGTGCTCAGCGCCGTCAACGCGTTCCTCGTGCGCGACATGCCCGACGAGGCCTTCATGTCCCTGTTCCTCGGCTCGCTCGATCCGCGGACGCGCGAGCTGCAGTACGTCAGTGCGGGCCACAACCCGCCGCTGCTCCTCAACACGGACGGCTCGCTCGAGGAGCTGACGCGCACGGGGCCCGTGCTCGGCATCGTGGCGGACGCCTCCTACGGGCTCTCCGAGCCCCGCTCCCTCACGCCGGGGCAGGTGCTGATGCTCTACACCGACGGCATCTTCGAAGCGCACGACGCGGCAGGGAAGATGTACGGCGAGGAACGCCTGCAGTCTTCCTTCGCGCGCCATGCGAGCGGCGGCACGCCGGCACGCGAGGTCATCGACGGCGTGATGGCGGACCTCAAGGCGTTCGTCGGCGATCACCCGTTCGACGACGATGTGACCTGCCTGGTCGTTCGCGCCTGCTGATCCTCCGACGTCGCCGCGCACGACGACAGGACGCGAGGCCGACCTCGGTTCGACTGGTATCCTGCCGTGATGGTTCGAGGGATGTCTGTCTACGCGGTGCTCATCGTGGCGTGCGCACTGCTCGCCCTCACCCTCGGGTGCGGTGACGACGCAGCCCTCGTCAGGCCAGCTCCGGTCAGGCCCTCGGATGCTCCCCCCAGCGACGCCGGTCCGGCCGTGTCCGACGGCATGCTCATCGACGCGGCCTGGTGGGATCGTTCGCCGGCCGTGCGCATCCTGCTGACGGGCGGTCTGCGCGGCAAGCTCAAGCCGTGCGGCTGCAGCAGCCCCCAACTGGGCGGCTTGAAGCGGATGGCGGCCGTGCTGCACCAGCTCCGGCGCCGCGCCCGCGCGTCCGGCGGACTCGTCGCGGCTGTGTCCCTCGGCTGGACCATGCGCGGCAACAGCGAGGCCCAGGAGGAGGCCAAGGCGGACTTCGTGCGGGCGGTCTACGAGTCGCTGGGCTTCTCCGCCGCGCTGCTCGGCTCGACCGATCTGCTCGTGCCCGCCATGAGCCAGCCGCGGGGCCAGGGCGTGGAAGCGCCGCGAGGTCCGCTGAACGTGTTTCTCGGCGCATCCCATGCGGCGGGTGACACGCCGCCCCTCGCCGACTTCAACGTCGGCAAGCTCAAGGTGCGCGCGATGAGCGTGCTCGACCCCGAGCGAGCGGAGGATCTCCGCGCCGGCGGCTTCATCGACGCCGTGATGTCGGTATCGCAGGCCCTCGGCGGACTCCGGCCTGCGGCCGACAAGCTCTGGCTCGTGGGCGTGCGCGGCGAGGACGAAGCAAGCATGGGCAGCATCACGTCGTCGCTCAAGGTTCTCGGGCCGGGCGTCGTCGTCGATGTCTCCGACGGGGGCGCCGGCGGAAAGCGACGCTTGGACCACGTCGCCATCAAGGCGGGCAGCGATCCGCTCGTCGTCGAGGTGGGGGAGCTCGGCAAGGCCGTCGGCGTGCTCGATGTCGACCCCGCGAAGGACGGCAACGGCTGGATTGTCAGTTTCCGCCGCATCGAACTCGTCCCGCAGTGGACGAAGTACGGCAAGGACCTCGCGCGCGAGGTCGCGTCCCTCGACACGATCTACCGCGACATGGTCAAGCAGGGCCGCTACCTGGTGGACTACCCACGCGTCGAGGACGACGGAGCCCGCTACGTCGGCTCCGGCGCGTGCGCGACGTGCCACGCCGCGATCTACAACCAGTGGAAGAAGACGCCGCACGCCAGCGCTCTCGAGACGCTGCGAGGGCTCAACTACCACTGGGACCCCGAGTGCATCCGCTGCCACGTCGTGGGTTGGCAGCGCGCCGGGCCGGACGACTGGCTGCTCTCGACCAGCGGCTTCCGCTCGCCGGCCAAGACGCCCTTCCTTGGGGGCGTGGGTTGCGAGACCTGTCACGGACCGGGTGGCCAGCACGCCGCCGACCCGTGGAAGCACGACCTGTTCACCGACGCTGGACCCAACGGGGCCGCGCCGACCCGGCGCACGTGCGTCCGGTGCCACGACATCGAGAACAGCCACGGCTTCATCGAGGGCTACGAGGCGCAGTTCCTGCCTCAGGTCGACCACCGGCGCGTGCCGCGCGACCTGAAGACCGTGCTGCCGGAGGGCATGCGCCCGCCGCCGGGCTACCAGCCGCGCCGGAAGTCGGCCGGATCCGGGGCCGCGCCGAAGAAATAGGGTTCCCTGGGAACCTATCGGCCCCGGTTTGCGTTGTGCCAAGGAGGCGCCTCGCGTCGATAGGATGGAGTGACCATGCCTGCCGAGCCCATCACCAACCGTACCGCTGCCAACGCCCCGGAACAGGGCTCTCAGCAGGGGGCTCACCACCAGGACGCCGCAACCGAAACCGCGTCGTCGGGTCCGACCCATACGAGCTCGACCATGACGAGTTCGACAAGGGCGAGTTCCACAAAGACCAGGGTGTTCGCGGCGCTGTGCACCATCGGCTGCCTCGCGCTGATGGCCGTCGTGATCGCCCTGGCGGGCGAGCAACCGGACGACGAGAGCAGCAAGGCGCACTCGCGCGATTTCTCGAGGGATGACGGCTCGACAAACGGCCGCGACGGCATGTCTGATGCCGAGGTCATGGGCACGCCTCCAGGCGGAGGTGCTCCCCGCGGAGGTGTCCCCGACGGCACCACGTCCAAGCTCGATCTCTCGGGCTGCGGCAGGCTCGATCCCGACAATCCTCCGGAGATCGCCTTCCTCGTCGCGTCAGACGGCCTCGACCTCGGGGACCTGAAGCAGGGCATCAAGCTCGACCGCGAGGTCTCGTTCAAGAACATCGGCACCGGCCCATTGTGCGTCGCCAAGGTCTCCACCGGCTGCGGTTGCCTGAAGGCGACCCTGATCGGTGAGAAGAAGCGCTTCGAGCCCGACGAGGTGGGCACGATCCGCCTGGCCGCCGACACCACCGGCCGCATGGGTCGTATCTCCAAGCAGGTGTCGATCTTCTCGAACGACGTGAAGTCCCCGCGCCGCTCGTTCCGCGTGACCATGGACGTCTCGGCAGGGCTCGTCAGCGAGCCGCGCTACCTCGCGTTCGGCAACATCCCGCCCTCCACCGAGGCCACGCGCACGATGATCCTCCGCTCCTCCAAGGAGGACAAGCCGTGGAAGATCACGAGCATCGAGAGCATCCGCAAGATCGCCGGCCGGGCGCCGGTGAAGTACACCTTCGAGGTCGAACCCGTACAGGACCCGCGCTACACGAAGGTCCGTGTCCGCGTGAAGCATCCTGGCTACGCGGACCTCGGCGCGATCCGTGATGTGCTCGCGATCACGACGACGCATCCCGACCGCAAGCGGATCGAGATCCCCGCGCACATCCACATCGTGCCGCGCATCCTCTGCCGCTCGCGGGTCATCTCGCTCGGCTACGTGCGCGCCGGTACACCCCGTGCGCCGAGCCGCGCTCGGATCCAGGCCGGCGCCCCCGGGATCGTCTTCAAGATCCTGCGCGTCGAGGTCCTGCAGCGTGACGGCAGCCCCGCGCCTGCCTCGGGCACGGGCTTCCAGGCCACCTTCGGCGAGGACCAGCGCGGCTGGTGGGTGGACGTGAAGTACGACGGCAAGGCCCGCGGCAAGGGCCTGCTCGAAGGCATGCTGCACATCCACACCGACGACAAGCAGCAGCCCGTCGTCAAGGTCCCCGTCCGTGCGACCGTCAAGGCAGCCTCGTAGGCCCCCGCGGCCCACCGCGAGCGCTCTGTCACCGCTTCGTACTCCGTAACCTTGCGGCCCCCGGCCAGCGTGGTGACATGGGCGCCGCGTGGAGGGCGACAGCGGCATGTGCGGCATCATCGGATACACAGGCGGGTCTCAGGCACTGCCTGTCCTCATCCAGGGCATCCGGCTGCTCTCCTACCGCGGCTACGACTCCGCCGGTGTCTCGATCTGGCGTGACGGCAGCCTGACCGTGCGCAAGGACCAGGGACGCATCGAAGACCTTGCGCCCCGCTGGGACCCCAAGGAGCTTGCCGGCACGGCGGGCATCGGTCACACGCGCTGGGCGACCCACGGCGTGCCCAACATCCCGAACGCCCACCCGCAGTTCGACGCGGCCCGTCGCGTGGCCGTCGTCCACAACGGCATCATCGAGAACGACCTCGCGCTGCGTGCGCAACTCGAGGCCGACGGCGTCACGTTCGCGTCCGACACGGACACCGAGGTGTTCGCCTACCTATTCGAGCGCGCGTTCGACGGCGACCCCGTACCCGCGGCGCTCGAGCTGCTCAAGACCTGCCACGGCGCCTTCGCGCTCGCCATCCAGCACGTCGACTTGCCCGATACGCTGATCGCCGTGCGCCGCGGGTCCCCGCTGCTCGTGGGCCTCGGCGTGCGTGAGAACCTCATCGCCTCCGACATGCGTCCGCTGGTCGGCCGTGCGGACGCCGTCATCGAACTGGGCGAAGATCAGGTCGCCATCGTCACGCCGGATAGCGTGCGGGTGTTCGGAGCCGACGGTCGGGAGGTCGAGGTATCGACGCGACCGATCGATCACAGCGAGCGCGACATCGGCAAGGACGGCTACCCGCACTTCATGCTCAAGGAGATCCACGAGCAGCCGGACCGCATCTACGAACTGCTGGCCTCACGCGTCGACGCGGACCGCGGTGTCGTGCGGCTGGATGACATCGGGATCTCCGACGAGCGCTGGCGTGCCTTCGAGCGCGTGGATCTCATCGCCTGCGGCACAGCCTTCCACGCGTGCCTCTATGGGGCGTACGTACTCGAGGGCGTGGCCGGGATTCCCGCACGCGCGCTGATGGCCCACGAGTACGGCGAGCGCGCGCCGCGGCTGGACGAAAACGTCCTCGTGATCGCCGTCTCGCAGTCAGGTGAGACCATGGACACGAAGGTCGCACTGCAGATCGCCGTGGACGGCGGCGCCCACACGCTGGGCGTACTCAACGTGCGGGAGAGCGTCATCGGGCGCATGGCCGATGGCGTGCTCGACATCCACGCGGGCCCTGAGATCGCCGTGGCTTCGACCAAGGTCTACACCCAGATGCTTTGCGCCCTGTTGCTGCTCGCCCTGCGCGGGGGGCAGGCCCGTGGCGCGGACGGCGCGCTCCTCGCGGAGCTCGTGCCCGCCTTCAAGAAGCTGCCGGACGACGTCCGGACGGTGCTGGCCCGCTTCGACCAGGCGCGCGAGGCCGCGCGCGACGTGCGCCGCGCGAGCGACATGTTGTTCCTGGGCCGCGGCGTCGACGCCGGTACGGCGCTCGAGGGCGCGCTCAAGATGAAGGAGATCAGCTACATCCACGCGGAGGGCTACCCCGCTGGCGAGATGAAGCATGGCCCCATCGCTCTCGTGTCGCGCGAGGTGCCGACGGTCGCCGTGGCCACCCGCGGCCCCACGCGCGGTCGCATGATCGGCAACGTGCGGGAGGTCCGGGCCCGCGACGGGGAGATCATCCTCGTGGCCACCGATGGGGACCAGGACGCGCCCAAGCTGGCCGATCTCGTGCTTTGGGTGCCGGACGTGCATCCGCTGGTCGCACCCGTGGTCAACGTGGTTCCGCTCCAGTTGCTGGCTTATGAGACCGCGCGCCTGCGAGGCTGCGACGTCGACCAGCCACGCAACCTCGCCAAGACCGTCACCGTTCAGTAGGGCGTCGCTTCCGCTCATACTCCATGTAGCGTTGTGACGGCCTTATGACCGCTTTCAGGCATGATTGGGAACCTGGGCGCGCTGAGTGCGTCTTTGCCCGATATGCGGCTGAGATCTTGTTCCATGCGTTTCAACACCAGCCCCGCTCTCCTCGTCTTGCTCTCCGGAGCACTCCTCGTCGTACTTTTCGGCGGTGGCTGCGCAGCGTCGCTCGATCTGCGCACGCCGGAGACGGCGCAGCTCGCGCTTCCTGAGCCCGAGTCGAGTGACATGTGGCCCGATGACGGGACGGGCGATGACGTGACGCCCGGTGAGGTGACGCCCGGTGAGGTGACGCCGGAGGACGACTGGCTTGGTGGCGGTACGGGCACGGCGCCTCCCTCCGAGAACCCTTCGGCGCAGCCCGCGCCTACCCAGCCCTGGATCGGCGACGGGCCCCAGCCCGTCTTGCCGCCGCAGCCGATCTTGCCGCCGGGCGGTTCCCGCACGGATGGCCGGAGCGATGACGTCGGCTTCCTTCCGACACAGCCTGCGCAGCCTGCCCAGCCCAGGAGGGACGCTCAGCCTGGTCGTGACATGACCGCCACAGGCACGCGGCCGCCGCCGCCGGCCTGGGATCCGAGTCAGGACAATGTCGTCCGCCTGCGTCCCGATGGGACGCGCGTGGTCGAGCCCCTCAGCGGGGGTACCGCTGCGCGGGGCCAGCCTGGACGGCCCGTCCCCGCACAGCCGGACGAACCGGACGACGACCCGTGGCTGTCCGGAGGTTCCGTGCCGCCTGGGGGAGGGCAGCCCGCGCCCGTGATGCCGCCCGCGGGCACGTCCGTCGTTGGTGCCCGGCCGGGGGGTGCCCGGCCGGGGGGTGCCCAGCCGGGGGACGGCGGGCCGTCAGGCTACGTCAGCAAGTCCGTGGATCAGCGCGTGCTCGAGCAGGTCACGCGTCTGGGCGATCGTCCCGGTGCGCGGGACGTCAAGGGCTACCCCAGCGACCTGCTGGCGCACGACGACGCCGGCATGGCGCTCACGCCCGGGACGAAGCCCGCGCTCGTGGTCTTCTTCGACGACGGCTCCCGCGCCTCCGATCTGCAGGCCGCACGCTTGCTGCCCATGATCGCGCGTCTGCGCTCCCACATCGTCTTCGTCCCGCTCGATCGCTCCGCGAACGCGCCCCAGACGCACGGCGGGAACGAGCTGGCCCGTCGCTACCTGGGCAGCGACGTAGGTCGGGGGCCGACGGTGCCGACGCTGGCCGTGCTCGACAAGGACCGCAAGACGCGGCTGTTCCGCCCGGGCATGACCGAGGCCGCTCCGGTCGAGGCCGTGCTGCGCTCGCTCATCGGTCCCATCGTCGACAAGCCCGCGGAGCCCACGGCGGACCCGATGGGGACGCCGGGCGTGACGGACGACATGGACAGCCCGCCGGCAGGTGTCTCGTCGGTCCCGCTACCCACCGGGGTGGGGCGCGGCGATCCGACGCCGGCCGAGCTCCCTTCGACACCGCCTGCCGCGCAGCCCGCCAGCACAAGCGATGACCTCGGCGCGCCGCCGGGCGGTAGCGTCCCCTCGCCCGTTCAGCCGGACGAGCACAAGCCGACGCCGGGCCAGCCGGCGCCTGTGATGCCGCCGTCCGGCGAGATGACGGACGACGATGATCCGTGGCTGTCCGGGGGCGATCAACCTGCACCGACGCAACCTGCACCGATCCAGCCTGCACCGATCCAGCCCGCACCAGTCCTGCCCGCACCGGAGGATGACGACCCGTGGCTGTCGGGCGGGGCCGACGCGCCCTCGCAGCCTACGCCCGTACAGCCCGCACCCGCACAGCCCGGGCGCGGCGATCCCGACGCGCCTCCCGCAGGCAGCGCCAATCCGTTCGACGACCTGCCGACGGGTACCGCGCGTCCGCGGCCCGATCGGCCTGCCCCCGATCGGCCTGCCCCTGATGGGACGGGCGTTGATGCGCCGGCTCCTGGAGCGACCGACCCGGCGAAGGACGGCCGCAGCGGCTTGAGCTTCACGGCGCCCGAGGTCGTGCGTGCGAAGCGCCATGCCGATCGCCTGCGCAGTGCGCCGGGGGATCGCAAGGCCCAGGGCTATCCCTCTGACACCGTCACGAGCGTCGGTGCCGACCGTGTGCTGGCGAGCGGGCTCAAGCCTTGCGTCGTGATCTTCTACGACGACGCGTCGAAGGCGTCGGACCTCCAGGCCGCCGAGTTCCTGCCGCTGCTCGTTCGTCGTGGCGGCGACTTCGATCTCGTCTTGATCGACGTGGGAACCAAGGCGCGCTGGTCCGAGACGCAGAAGCGCGTCGTGCGCACGTACTACAACTTCATTACGCCGACGACGGTCGTGCTCGCAGCCAACCGCGCGCCGATCAAGTCCTGGTACAGCCGGATCAAGGCGACGGACCTGCAGAGCGCCATCGATCAGGCTCTTTCGCGCTGAGTCCGCCCACGCGCACCAACGGCCGTCCCACGCCACGTTGCCGTAGGGGCGGGACTTGTGCCCGCCCGAGCGCGTGCTGCCACGTCAGGTCGCCCCTACATGGCCTCTGGACACGTTGACTTCGACTTTGACCTCCACCTCCCCTGATTGGCACGTGCACCTCCACACGCACCGCACCTGAGCCATCGGGAGGCAAAGTCAAAGGCAACGTCAAAGTCAAAGGGAGGGGAGACCTGCGTACTGGCAGATTTCCCCAGGGACACGCGCCTCGCGCGTGGCCTGCGGGCGTCCTACGCCTCGCGGTCCGTCGTCTCGGCGACCCACGTCTTCAGGTGCGGCACCAGCTTGGCGAGCTTCGCCTTCGCACGGTGCAGGAACTGCCCGACGCTCTCCGGGTTGACGTCGAGCGCCTCGCCAATCGCACGATAGTCCATGCCGTCGAGGTACTTCATCGTCAGCAGGTCGCGATCCCGCTCGGGCAGCTGGCGCAGGGCGTCGCGCAACGTCTCGATGGCATGCGTGCGCTCCTGGTCCTCGAGCGTGCGCGCGGGGCCCAGCGTGCCCGGCTTCTGCGGCAGGTAGCCCGTCTCTTCGAGTTCCCGGGGCAGGCGGTTGCCGCGCCTGAGATGCCGCAGCACCTCGGTGCGGCAGATCACGCCCAGGTACGTCGAGAGTCGGTACTCGGGGTTGTAGCGATGCAGCAGGATCCGATCGCGTCGCACGAGGGCCAGGAACACCTCGGCCACGATCTCGTCGACGTCCGCGTCCTTCGCGCGGCCTGTGCGCCTGGCGAGCATGCGCCTCGCGAGCGCCTTGATCAGGGGGCCGAAGCGGTCCACGAACTCCTCCCAGGCCCCGCGATCGCCGGACGCGCAGCGGGCGACCAGCTCGGCCTCGCTCGGAGGCTGGTTGGCGGGGGAGGGGTGGGTCGAGGTCACGGTGGGGAGGCTACTTCCCGTTGGCCGGCGTCACGACCGGTCCGGGGATGGGCTGGGCGGGGCGCGTCGCCTTCTTGAGGAAGAGGATGGCCCACGCGGTGTCGAGCACGTCGCTGGCCTTGTAGTCCGTGCCGCCCAGCATGCCGGTGCTCCAGCGTCCGCCGCCTTCTTCGGGCTTGCCCTTGCGCTGGCGCCCGATGAGGTAGCGTGCGCCGAGGATGTACCAGTCGTGCTTGCCGACGAGCGTGCGGCCGGCGAGCACGGCGGCGCGCTCGAGCCCGTAGAGGTAGTAGTAGTGCCACGCCGGCGCCTGGCTGGGCGGATTGATCGTGACGGTGAAGTGGATGTCGAGCCACGCGAAGCCGTCTTGAATGGCGCGTGCCGTCTTGCGCTTGAGCTTCGGCGTGTAGGCCGGCAGCTTGCGAGGACGCGTCAGCGCGTCGTGGCAGATGGCGAGGCACGAGATGCCGGCGGTCGTCATGCTGCCCGTCGCCAGGAAGGGGCTCGGCAGGTAGCTCCAGCCGCGCGCGCGGTCGCCGGAGTCGATCTTGTAGATCGTGTCGCCCTTCTTCTCGCCGCCGAGCGTGCGCAGGACCTTGGGGCCCTCCTGCTCCTGGCTGGCCAGCAGCCGCTCGATGACGCGCAGGAAGACCTTGCCCGGCACGATGCCGCCGCAGTCGCGCGCGGCGCGCAGGCCCAGCAGGGCGTACTGGGTGTTCGAGAGATCGGGGCGCGGCTTGGGGTAGCTCCACTCGCCGTTCTCCTCCTGCGAGTTGACCAGCCACATGGCCATGTCCTTCACCCACGTAGCGATCTCGGGCGGCATCTCGCAGGGGTTGCGCGCGTTCTTCTTGGTGAGCGTGTGCTTCTTCTTCGTCTTCTTGGCCGCACCGAGATTGCCGTAGTACTGCACGGCGAACATCAGGAGCGTGCCGGTGTCGTAGGTCGTGCGCCCGCCCGCCGTGCCTTGGGTCTGATCGAGCTTCTTGCAGTAGGCCATGGCCGCGTCGACGGCCTTGTCGCCCTTCGTCTCGCCGGCCGCCAGCAGGGCCAGCCCGGAGAGGGCTGTCGTGCCGATCGTGTAGTGGCGGTTGGCCCCGTGGTGCACACCGCCGATGAGGCCGTTCATCTTCTGTTGCATCCGCAGCCAGTCGGCGCCGCGCGCGATGGCCAGATCGATCGCCTTCTGCAGCTTGCGGTCGGGCACGCCCGGGTCGCCCGGCTTGGGCTTCGGGGCGGCGGCGGCCGGCCCGGCGAGAGCGAGCGCCAGCGCGAGGGCTGTGAACAGCACGGCAGCGAGGCGCGGGCGACGGACGTTCATGCTCTCGGACTCCTGTGCCCCGGCCCAGTCTACCCACGGATTTCGGTGGCCGTTTCGGTGCGCGTCCGCCAACAACCGGGCCCGCCGGGCGTAGGGGCCGTCGGGAGGCAGGTACACTGCTTGGCCGAGCCCTGATCCCTCCCCGGACAGCATCCTCCCAGAGCGGCACCCGGACCTGACAACACCGTGACGTCCCTATCGGCTTCCATTCCCGTGCAGGCCAGCCAGGCCGCCCGCCGCAAGGGCCGTCGCTTGGACGGTGCCGCGCGCCGCCGCCGCCGGGCGGAGGACCTGATCCTCGTCGATGGCGTCCTGCGCGGCGACGACGACGCGTTCCGGCGCCTTGTCGAGAAGTACCAGCGTCCGCTGTACTGGGTCGCCTACGACGTGCTTCTCGATGGGGAGGAAGCGCGCGATGTGGTGCAAGAGGCCTTCATTCGCGTCCACGGCGCGATCGACCGCTTCGACCGTGGTCGCGACTTCATGAACTGGGCGTTCCGCATCGCACGCAACCTGGCGATCGACGCCTACCGCCGCCGGCGCCGGCGCGCCGTACCCGTTGAGAACCTGGGCCATGCCCCCGAGGACGACGACCGCGCTGTCGATCACACGCCCCAGCAGGCCAAGGACGGCGAGCTGCCGGCCCAGGTCGCGCTCGTCTTGGCCGACTTGCCTGTCGACTACCGCCTGGCCCTGACCCTGCGAGAGTTCCACGGCCTAGCGCCGCGTGAGATCGCGGCGGTGACCGATTGCAGCTACCCGACCGCCCGCTGGCGCCTGCATCGCGCCCGTGCCCTGTTCAAGAAGGCATGGGAGGATCGCTACGGCGCGGCCCCGGCCATGGAAGAAGGGACAGCATGACCACCGGCGATGACTCTCACATGCGGGACTCTTCGAGCCCGGATCGATCGAGGCGTGATCCCTTGATGCAGGGACCCGCAAGCGTGCACCAAGTCCTTGTGGAGCTCGAGGGCCTCCTGCGGGAGCGCCGGCGGCTGCACGTGGAGCGTTCGAGCGGCGTCTGCCCGCCCCGCGTGGATGACCTGATCGACCTCTGGGACGAGCTGGAGCAGTGTGCCGCGGAAGATCCCGTCGCAGCGTCCCGCTTCGCCAAGCGCATCGCGGACGTCCGTGCGCGCATGGCCCTCCACATCCGCGACGTGCCCGAGAACGCGCTGGAAGGGCTCTACGACGACATCCGCGCCGCGACCGACAGCGACAACCCGTGGTCGCGCTCGCGCATGAGCGAGGCCTTCCTGGACGCCCCTGACAGTCTGGCCCGCTGGCGCTTCGCGGCCATGGCGGCCTGCGCCCTGCTGGCCCTCGGTGCCGGCTTGTTCGCCGGCGGCCGCCTGGATTTCGACGGGCGCGGCGACGCCGACGCCCTGGCCCGCGAGGACCTGCGCGACCGGACACTGGAACGTTTCGATGTGGCCGGCAACCTCCGTCTGCCGATGCTGCCCAGCCGCCGCACCGCGACGTTCGTCAGTACACAGCCGCGGATGCCCGGCGATGCGTACCCCAGCAGCCCGGCGAAGCGCTCCGGTCTCTGGCTGTTCCCTGTGGGCGCACGCCAGTCCGGAGACGACGTGAACATGGGACCCGTCGGCGCACCCGCCGACGAGCTCGAACGCAACTGAGCGCGCTCGGCCACCTCCGTAACCGGCAGCCTGGCACCCGGCAGCTCCGCAAGCGGCATCCGCGTGGCCGGGCCAGCGCGGGCGTCGCCGCCGGCGTCCTCGCCCCGGCATTGTTGTTCGGCGCGACCCTCCTCGGTGCGACCCTCCTCGGTGCCGGGCTCCCGGGCACGGCCACGGCGGGTCCGAAGCCGACGGGATCGGCGCAGGACGCGGACCTGGCCGTCGCCAAGAAGGCCCGCGCCTCGGTCGTCCGGATCCGCTGGCGTGACGAGCGCTACAGCCGCCGAACCCTGGTCCGCAATGCCGTGGTCGTACGTGCGGATGGCCTGCTCCTCATGGCCGGCCCGCCGATCGCCGGGCGCGGCACGCTGCACGCCAAGCTGGCCGACGGCCGTGAGCTCGAGGCCGAGGTCTTGGCGAGCGACCTGCAGACCGCCCTGTCCTTGCTCCGCATCCGGGCCGCGAACCTGCCGGTGCTGACGCTGCGGGAGGACCCCGCGCGCCGGCCGGTGGCCGTCGCATCGGCGAAGCCGGACCTGAGTCCGGCGATCCCGAAGCAGCCGGTCCCGAAGAAGGCCGCCCCCCCGAAGGGCGTCGAGAAGGGGAAGGCGGACGTGCCCTTGAAGGCGCAGGGGGCCAAGCGCGCGCCGGGGCCCAGCCCGCGCGAGCTGGGCTTTCCGGCGATCGGTCTGCGCCTCGTGATGGTGACGAGCGATGGCTCGGTCGCCGTCGGGCCCGTGCGCCGGCACCGGCGCTACGGCAAGCTCGTGGACCCCGCCACGCGCCATCCCGTGAAGACGACAGGGCTCGTCGGTGTGACGATCGCTGCCGTCGACCAGGACGCCGGCGCGCCGCTCCTCGATGCCCAAGGCCGGCTGGCGGGGCTGTTGGTGGGGCGCAAGGCGACCATGGCGCCGGAGAAGGGCGAGGCCGCGGCGGCGGTCGGGTTGCGCCTCCGGCCCGAGCCGACCGAGGCAGTCGCTGTGCCCGCGTCCGTGATCCGTCTCGTCTGGCCCCTGCTGGAGCGCTTCCGCAGCATCCCGCGCGCGGGCCTGGGCGTTCGCACCCTGGAGATGGACGACGCCCTGCGCGCCCAACTGGACCTCGAGACGGGCGGCCACGTGGTGCGCGTGATCGAGCCGGGGAGCGCTGCCGCCCGTGCCGGCCTGCAACTGCACGACGTGATCGTCGGCGTGAACGGCCGGCGCATCGAGCCCGGGACCTCGTTCCACGATGTCCTCTTGCCGTACCGGCCCGGAACGGCCGTGAAGCTGGGCGTCTTTCGCACGGGGGACAGCATCACGCTCGATGTGAAGCTGGAGCGGCTTCGTTAGTGTGAATGTTGCCTGCGCGGAGCCTACGGTCGTGTCTGCGGTGGGGCGCGACGAGGCCGTCTTGGTGCCGGGATTCCCGCGTCCGGGCCGGCCGCTCGGCGCCCTATACAACCCCGAAGGCAGATCCCCGTTCGCGGGGGGTGCGACATGGCCTGCGGAACGCGAGTTCCTGGGGTTTGAGCGCTGCGACCGATGGGTCTGACCGGACGGCTTCCACCTCCTCGGTACGCTGCGTCTACCTCCTGGCTAGTCGCGCTTCGCTTCTCTGGGCTCGAACAACTGCATGGCAACAAGCCACGACACGCCTGATCTGCCGCGCGACACGCGTGATCTGCCGCGCGACGGCGGGTCCGGCAAGCAGGACGCGGCCAGCTCGAGTGATCCCCGGAGTGATCCCCGGCGTGATCCCCGGAGTGATCCCCGGAGGGAGCTCGAGCAGGCGCTTGAGCTGGAGTGTGAGGGCCCGTGGGTCGAGCAGTTGCTCGCCGACGGCATGCTCTCCTCCGCAGAACTCTCCGCAGAACTCTCGGCGGAACTCTCGGCGGAACTCTCCGCAGAACTCTCGGCGGAACTCTCCGCAGAGGCGCGCGAGATGGCCCTGGCGGCGTTCGACACGGCCGCGCTGGAAGACCTGCTCCCCGACGCGCTCCTGAGCCAGCCCGCCGAACTGGAGCTGCTGAGCAAGACCCCGCTGGGCCCCAGCGTCCGCGCCGCGGCCCTCGCCGCGTTCGACTCGTCTCTTGAAGATGGCGCTCTCGAAGATGGCGCTCTCGAAGATGCCGCCCTCGAAGGTGCCTCTCCTGAGGCAACGCGCGTGCTGCAGTTCCCCGTGCGGAAGGCGAGCGCCTCCCACGAGGTGTCGAGCCGTCTGCTCCGCGCGCGTCGCTTGCGCGCACCGTGGTTCCTCAGGCCCGCGGCGGCCGCCGCTCTCTTGCTTGTCGTTCTGGGGGCGGGCTTGTTCCTGTTCTCTGGCGACGAGGAAGCCGAGGCCGGCCTGCAGTTGAACGCGCTCTCGCGTCGCGATCTCAGCAGCCATGTGGGCATGAGCCAAGTGCAGCCGGCCTACTTCGCAACCATGGGCAGCCGCTTCGCCCCGTCCGCGGACGAATACCTCGCCTTCGGCCTTTCGCAGGATGCTGTCGTCGTCGTCGGCGCAGGCGATAGCCTGCGCGTCGCGCCGGCGACCTTGCCGCGCGCTGCACTCGAGGATGCCGGCCTCGCCAAGGATGCCGCGGTCCTCCGTCTCGAGTCCGGCGAAGCCCGCCTCGCGACGCGCGATCGCGCGATTGCCTTGCAGCTCGACGGCATCGGAGTGCTGGTGCTGGAACGCGGCGCCGCGCATGTCGCGCTGACGTCCGAGGCCATCGGTGCCGGCGGCGTGCCGGTACCCGCCGTGGCGCTCGTCGAGCACAGCGTCGCGCGCTTCTATCGCGTCGATGGCTCGTCCGTCCCGCTCGCGGGGCCGACGCGGGTCCAGCTCGCTGCGAGTGGCCCGAAGGCCTTCGGTACGCCAGCCCTCTCGCTCTTCCGCGAGCTGCGCTTCTTCGGTGGTCCGCTGCCGACGGCGACGCAGGTGCGCGCCGTCTCGCCGCGCCTCTTCGAGATCGCGGGCGGCCCCGCGCGCCGGGGTGGCCAGGACGTGCGCATCCTGGCGGCCGACGACCCGACCGAGCCCGCGCTGGCGCTTCTGCGCTGGCGCCCGCCGGCTGTGCTCGCCGACGCCCAGATCGTGCGCGTCGCCCTGCGAGCGCCGGCCGGAACGAAGGTCTCGCTGGCGCAGTCGGCCAGGAAGCAGACGGGTAGCGAGCAGACGGGCAGCACGGCAACGGCTGATGCGACGGGCCCGCAGGCAGAGGTCGTCCACGCAGGTGAGGGGACCGAGCCGGGTGTGGCCACGGTCGAGTTGAAGCTCACCGGCGACTGGTACGAGAGGCTGCCGAACGGCTGGCTCGAACTCACCATCGAGGTGCCTGCGTCGGCACAGCAATCCGGCAAGCAGCAATCCGGCAAGCAGCAAGACGGCAAGAAGGTTGCCACCGAGGCGAAGCGTGCCGCGAAGACAAGGAAGGGCGCACGCCGGCGGAAGCCGGTGCGCGCCTGGTTCGACGGGGTCTCCCTCGTCCTGGGTCCGTCCCGGGATGGGCTGCCCGTAGCGAGCTCCCCGCGAGGGGCGAAGGACGTCCGCTCAGACAACGTCCGCTCAGACAACGTCCGCTCAAAGAGTTCGGACGGCTAGGATACGAACAACGAGGGGCGGCGCGCCCGGTGCAGATGGCACACGGCGGGCAGCTCCACGGAGGTACGCATGAATACCCGCACTACGACAACAGGCCGCCCGAGCAACATCCGCTCGAGAGGTGTCGCCATGCTCATCGTGATCACGATCCTCGTGACGATGGTGTTGGTCGCCGTGCCCTTTGCGCTCTCCATGCGCCAGGGCCAGGAGCGCACGCAGGCAACCGTGGCCCGCAGTCGCGCCAAGTACGAGGCGGACCTGTTGGCTGACCTGGTCAAGATGTTCCTCGTCGAGACGCATCCGCATCAGGAGCAGTTGCGCTACGACCGCGGCGACCGCAGCGTCCAGGCGCTGGCGGCCGTGGACACGCGCGAGGAGATCACGCCCGACGACAACTTCCGCAAGAGGGTCGAGGCCGAGATCATCGCGCAGTGGGAGAAGGATCCCGCCATGGCGCAGCGCGCGCGATACCTCAAGTCGCGTGGCCTCGGCCCCATGAACGATGACCGCGGCTCCATCTGGACCGTGATCGTGCAGGACGCCCAGGCACTCGTGAACGTCAATGGGGCGAGCCCCTTCCTGATCGCCAACCTGCTGGGTTCGGCACTGCTCGCCGATGACCTCGACACGGGTGGCGGCGACATCTCCGTAGAGCACGTCGTCACGGGTCGCTTCGGTGGCTTGCAGGGCTTCAAGCGCGACGGTGGCTACATCCGCATCGGCCGCGAGGTCATCAAGTACGAGGAGTTCGACGGCGAGGCCTTCAGGGGCTGCGAGCGCGGCCTGCTGCTCGAGACGCCGCTGGCCGACAACGGTACGGCCGAGGCGCACAAGAAGGGCGTGCCGGTCATCGACTACAGCGCCTACAAGCTCGCTACGCACCTCATCGCGCGGCAGCCGGGCTTCATCTCGAAGTTCGAGAACCTGGAGTCGCTGCGCGACATCTCGAGCTGGGGCGAAGACGGCGTCCTCACGGCGGACCGCCTCGAGCGCGTCCTTCCGTACGTGACGGTCTGGAGTGGTCGTGAGTCCGCCACGGGCTGGCTCGCCGATCAACTGATCATGAACGAGCTGCCGACCTCGCTCGAGGGCGAATCCCCCGACGAGATCCAGGTGCGCGACTTCCGCAACAACCCCTCGGGCACCACGGCCTACTTCAACCCGGGCACGCTCTGCCGCATCACCGACGGCATCGAGACGGCCTACGGGGTGATCAACAGCATCGGCGACATCGCCGGGCGCCGTCGTGGCATGTACCTCTCGACGGCCGGCCGTGTGAACGCCGCGAACCAGGACATCAAGATGAAGGGCGGCGAGACGAAGATCTCCGCGTACGCCCCGCATCCGATCAACATCAACACAGCCTCGCGTGAGGTACTCTACGCCGTCATGGCGAACCTGCAGCTCTGGCGTGCCGCCAGCAAGGAGCAGATCGTCCACCCCGAGTTGGCATGGAAGCTGGCCGGCGAGATCGTCCGGGACCGCAAGGGCTCCGTGCGCTCCGACAAGGACAGCGGCCGCCGCATCGGGGGTCCGTTCCGCCACGCCGAGGACTTCGGCCGCTGGCTCGACGGCAAGGTCCGTTCGAGCGAGATCACGCGTGCCCAGAACGCGGCGCTCTACTACAACGCGATCAACCCGCACAGCTCGGAGCTGCGCTTCGGCACGGCGCCGTGGTGCTTCCGCACGCTCGACGTCTATCACATCGAAGCGCGCGTCGCCCTCAACAACCGCGCGGGCGAGCAGATCGCCGAAGCCTCCGTGCGTGAGGTCGTCGAGATCGGTTCCGACACGAACGCGGCCTGGACGCTCGAGTCGCAGGAAGACTTCGAACGCCCGCTCGCCATGGGCAGCGGCGGCAAGTGGGTCACGACGTACCCCTTCGGCGTCGGCACCAAGACGCGTCCGGGCGCCCATCACATCCAGCCCACCATGCGCGGGCCGAAGTCGCTCGTGCAGCACGTCTACCCGAGCGACACCCGCGGCGAGGACATCGGCGACGTGCGCCTCGAGCCAGCACGCATGCTGATCCCGGGTGCGCAGGTTGAAGATCACTTCGACTCGAACTGGTACACCGACGGTCACTACTTCGGATTCGACGGTGTCTACACGCGGCCCACCAAGGGCAGTCTCATGGGCAACAACGACAAGATGGTGCGCCCGTTCTCCATGTCGTTCTGGTGGCGCCCGTACTCCGACCAGAACTGGACGGCCTTCGACGCAGGCAAGGAGCAGTTCATGAACCGCTTCGCCATCTTCGTCCAAGACGGCGAAGAGGGTCAGGAGCTGACGTTCCGCTGTTGCGCGGGTACGCGCTGGCAGCAGGGCGCCGAGGTCTACGTGCCGATGGAGCAGCTCGATTACGAGCCGGGCACCTGGTACCACATCCACGTGTCGTGCGCGGGTGAGGATCCCTCGACGATGCAGATGCTGGTCGACGGCGTCGACATCGGCAAGCGCCGCGGTCTCACGACCCTGACCGGCACCGTCCAGGCCGACAACGTCGAGATCGCCGTCACGAGCACGGACGGTTTCCCGATCCGTGGTTCGTTGCGCATCGGCGAAGAGATCATCGAGTACGACTCGAAGACCGACACCGCCTTCCGCGACTGCGCCCGCGGCACGCGCGGCACGCTGGCGCAGGACTGGCCGATGAACTCGGCCGTCCACGTCCTCGGCTACTCGATGGCGATCAAGACGGACATCAAGGAAGGCGGTCGCTCGCTCGACGAGAACCTCCGCAAGTGGAGCGCGGTCCGCATCAGCACGGTCTCGGGGCAGCCCGCGACGGACGAGATGCCCTACAACGAGTTCCTCACCTTCCGCGGCTTCGGCCCGGATACGAAGGACATCAGGGTTTCGGCCGTCGCCGTATGGGACCAGGACATCAACGAGTCCCAGGAAGCCTTCAACACCAAGGGCTACGCGCTCATGGGCTGTCCGCGTCCGGACGTTCCCGCGGCTTCTGGCTCCGGTGGTCCCGCGGGCCCCGACGCGGACAGCGCGAGGCAAGCAGCCATCGCCGCGCCCGAGGACGAGCCCGCCCCGGAGGAAGATCCGAATCCGGAGGACCCTGAGGGCGACGGCCACACGAACCCCGGCGATGGCGTGCCCCCGGGGCGCGAGCAGCCTGGTGAGCCCGGTGACGGTGGCGAGCCCGCGCCTCCGCCGACGGATGGTGGTGGTGGCGACGCCGGTGGCGACGGTTCGAACGACGCTGGTGCGGGCGGCGCGGACGTGAAGTGGGGCGGCTGGGAAGTCGTCTACTACGAGCGCTCCGGCAACGAGTTCACGATCCAGCGCTACAAGAAGACGGCCTGGCAGGGCGAGGCCGATCCGTACTTCCTGATCACCGAGATCGTGCAGGGCGACAGTGAGTACCCGGCCTACCTCGTCCCGATCAGCGTGCTGGCGTCTGGCTCCGGTGTCGCAGGCCAGGACTACGACAACCCGGGCGATGCCGAGGACGGCGAGATGCTCATGCGCTATCCGGACTCGCAGACGACGACCGATGGGTCGGCGCGCGTGTTGCTGGGCACGGACACGCCCCAGGACGCCCACGAGATCATCCGCTACGACTCGATCGATCGGCAGGTAGCGCAGCCGGGCATCCTGTTCGTGCGCGATCGCAGCCTGAACAACGTGACGCGCGGCTTCTTCGGCACGCGCCGCACCAACGGGAGCGGGACGGCGAACCCGCCCGAGGATCCGACGGACGACGACCCGCCGGTGCCGCCGGACACGGACCCGCCGGTGCCTCCGACGCCGGATCCCGGCGACACGCCTCCGGGCGACTTCGATCCGCCTCCGGGTGATCCGGACGAGCCCCAGGACCCGACGCCCGGCGACGGCGTGCCTCCGGGCCTCAAGGACCCGCCGACGACAGACCCGACGGACCCGGGTGACCCCGCGGACCCGGGTGACGGTGGCGATCCGGGCACTGGCGATCCGGGTACGGGCGATCCGGGCACGGGCGAGCCCGGCGATGGTCCGGCACCGAGCCCCGGTAGCGGCGGCGACGCCGGAAGCGGCGAAGACGGCGATGAGCCGACCGATGGCGGCGGTGTGGGCGACGACCCGGCCGACGGCGAGGGCGGTGACTTCGGTACGCCCGGGGAAGATCCCGGCGACACGCCCGAAGAGGGCGAAGGCTTCGGCGGCGCCGGTGGCGGCGTCGATCCGGGCGCACGTCCGGGTGGCGAGAGCGGTGACAACGCCGGCGATCCGCCTCCGGAAGAAGAGCCCGCGCCGGATGACTCCGGTGGCGGTGGTGACTTCGGCGGCGAGGAAGAGGACGGTACGGAGGAGGGCGGCGACGCCAAGATCCCGAACCTGCCCGATCCGGGCCTGCGCGAGCCCACCGATCCCGAGCCCCAGCAGGACGAAGGCGAGCCCGACGAGGGCGAGTCGCTCGACCCGCACTGGATCTGGCCGGGCGGCGATGAGCCGGAGGACGTCTACACCTGGGACGAGGCCGTGGATCACATCCAGTTCCGTGGTGTGAACACGACGAACATCGACGACCGCGGTGGCCTGGAGCACCTCGGCTCCGGCGGCACGGACAACGACAACGCGAAGTTCCTGCCCTGCTTCCGGGTGTGGGAGAGCTTCCCGGTGCGCCCGTACAAGCGTGTCGGACGCAACGACGTGATCACCATCACCGACGGTACCGCCAACGCGACGCGCATGGAGATGGGCGTGCGTTGGGGCGACCCGGCCAGCGAGTGGTGTGCCCTCGTCGACTTCGTCGAGAAGACCGTCCGAGCTGAGAAGGAAGATGGCGCCACGGCGCGCAACGACAAGCGCGGCCACGCCCGCATCCTGAAGTTCCCCTGCGGTGAGCTGCCCGACGAGATGAGCACGGAGCTCGAGTGGGGCCGGAGCACGATCTCCGGTTCCGGTCTCGTCACGGCGTTCCTGGACGAGGTCTTCATCTGGCGTCAGGCGCTCGACACGACCCTCGTGGCCAGCGACACCGAAGGCGTGAGCGAGACGGCAGATGAGATTCGTCTCACCAACGTCGGCACGCCGCAGGACCTTGCGACCCTCGACGGCTTCGACGAGGACTGTGGCGTGTTCCTGCTCGAGGGCGAGTTGATCATCTACCGTGGCAGCCGCACGGAAGGCGAGAACGTGCTCTACCTGGAGCGTTGCGTCCGCGGTCAGTTCGGCACCCAGCCGCTGTTCCACACGCGTGGCTCGCAAGGCCGCTTCCTCCCGGACATTCCGGTCTCGACACTGGAGTCGGGCCTGACGGCCGACGCCAGCTCCGTGAGCCTGGCTCGCACGAGGGGATGGCCGCGCGAGGGTCTGATGCGCATCGTCCGCGAGGAAGGTGCGGAGATGGTTCACTACACGCGCATCGCCGAGAACGAGGCGAGCATGCCGAAGTCCTTGGACGCCGACGAGCGCACGCGCGATCGTGGGTTGTTCCGCGGACGGTTCGGCACGGCTGCCGTGGAGCATGACGCCGAGGCGGTCGCGATCTGGCAGCCGTTCCGCTACTGGGACCGGTTCACGCCGCGGCGCAGTGAGGACGACGAGACCTTCGGTGGTGTGCACGACCACCCCGACACCTCGTTCGTCGAGTTCGGGACCCAGGCACGCTCCGGTCTCTGGCGCGGCTTCACGTGGTCCGAGAACCTGATGGGCCGCGTGAGCGGTGGCAACGTCGGTTCGGAGGACGGTTCCTCTGCGGAGTCCGGCTTCTTGGATGTCTACGTGATGGCCCGCTTCAACCCCAACGTGCCGTGGGACAGCTCGCGTGTCGTGGATCTGCGTGAGGAAAAGGGGATGGGCCGTCGGCCCGACCTCGCTGCCAAGTCCAACACGCACCTGTTCCTGTTCGACAACCCGGGGAGCGCGTCGATCGGTGGCAAGGCGCTGGGCAACAGCCTGGACCTCGAAGCCGACATCGCAGAGTTCCGTCTGTACTTCGTCTACAAGCCGAACGCCTTCGAGTCGCTCGACATGGCGCGCCATGGCAATGGCGTGAACGAAGACTCGATCCTGACGAACACGTGGAAGCAGACGCCTTGGCTGCGGTCCTTCAGCGTGAACTACTTCTCCTCGACACAGGTGCGCCACCGCGCCGCCCTGCGGTAGTCACGGAGACGCGACCGGGCGGCGTCGTCGCCCGGCTCGCGTGGCTGACCACGCCACGCCGAACGCCTCCTTGCGCGGTCTGCGTCCCGAGACTCCCGCGTGTGGGTCGCCGCCCCGAGACCCCCTCGAGGGGACGCGCAGAAGAGCCTGCGGGCGCGACCGGATGCGGTCGCGCCCGTCGTTCGTGCTGGGGAGGTGGCCTTTTGGGGGCTGCGAGGTCGATTCGTCGGGTTTCGGTGGGGATGGGCTAGACTCGCCCAGAACGGACATCGATCTCGGCGGGAATCCTTCATGGACGCAACCAGCATTCGCAAAGGCAGCTTCATCAAGCACAAGGACAGCCTCTGGCAGGTCGTCGATACGACGCACCGGACGCCCGGCAACAAGCGGGGCTTCGTCCAGATGAAGCTGAAGAACATGAACAACGGCTCGCACGTCACCGAGAAATTCTCGTCGAACGAGGACATCGAGACGGCGTGGCTGGACGCGCGCAACTGCCAGTACCTCTACGACGACCCGCACACCGGGCCTGTGTTCATGGATACCGAGAACTACGAGCAGTTCGGCCTCGACCGCGACATCCTCGGCGATGCGATGAACTTCGTGAAGGAGAACGAGGAAGTCGAGGTCACCTTCTACGAGGGGTTGGCCATCGGCGTTCGGCTCCCTGCCAAGGTCGACCTCGTCATCACGGAGACCGATCCGGCTGTGAAGGGGGACACGGTGAACAGCGTCATGAAGGACGCGACGCTGGAGACCGGCTTCGTCGTGAAGGTGCCCAGCCACATTCGCCCGGGCGACAAGGTCCGGCTGAGCACGGTCTCCGGTGAGTTCCAGGAACGGGTCAACGACTGATCCCGGCGCCGGATCTCCGGACGGGCGGGAGCGTGATGGCGGCCGACAAGAAGCGCATCGGCAAGCTCCTCTGGAGTCACCGGGCGACGCATGTCGTCGTGCAGCTGCTGCTGCGCTGGTACCGGTGGTTTGTGTTCGGCACGTTCCTCGTGCGCCATGACCCCCAGCTCATGGGCCTGATGCGAGGACGCGAGCCGGCGATCCTGGCCGTGTGGCATCAGGACTTCGTCTACACCCTCGGCTACCTGTCGCGCTGGAACCCGCGGCGCAAGACCTACCCGCTGGCCAGCGCCAGCCGCGATGGGGGCCTTGCCGCCGCGGCGGCGGAGGGCATGGGCTACCGCCGTGCGATTCGTGGTTCGTCCGCACGCGGCGGTCCGAAGGCCCTGCTCGCGCTCACCCGCCTGCTGCGTCGTGATCGGCGCGCGTCGGTCGTCGTCGTATGCGACGGCCCCCGTCCGCCGGCCCGGGAACTCAAGCCCGGCATCCTGCACCTGGCCCAGAGCAGTGGCCTTCCGATCTGGCTCGTGCGGACGTCCTACAGCAACACGAAGGTGCTCGAGCGCACGTGGGCGAGGTTCCACATCCCGATCCCGTTTGCGCGCGGCGTCAGCATGGCGGAAGGTCCGATCCACGTACCTGCCGACCTCGACCGCGATGGCTTGGAGGTGCTGCGTGCCGATCTCGAGACGCGCCTGAACGCGCTCGCCGACCGCGCCGACGCCGCTGCCTGCGCCTGAGAAGCAGAAGAGAATCGAACCGCAGAGGCGCAGAGGCGCAGAGGGCGTCTGGTGTGACCATGCCAAGCGTATCGATCGGACGTCGTCAGCACCCGGGTAGGGGCGGGGCTTGTGTCCCCGCCCAAGCCAGCCTGATGTTCGACCGTGGGCCATGGCGTGACGCCACCAGCGGCTCCCCTGCGGCGATGAACGACGGGCAGCGATCTCCGATCGCTGCAAATGAATCAATCGGGATCGTGGATGCTGTACGGCGGATAGTCACCGAGCTCGACCTCCGGCCTGCTCTTGAAGCGCTTGAGGGACCAGGTCCACAGCTCCGGCTGGGCGCGGATCAAGGTCTCGAGGGTCTGGTTGATGCGCGTGAGAAGCGCGACCGTGCGCTCCCGGTCGTCCTCTCCAGGCAGATCCTTGGAGAGGTCCGGTCCCATCCACATGCGGTAGCGACCGTCGCCCTTGGGCAGGCAGAAGATGGGATAGACAGGCACACCGTGGCGTAGTGCGATCCAGGCCGGTAGCGGCGTCGTCCGCGCCGGAAGCCCGAGGAACGGCGCGAAGACCCCACCATGCGGGCGGCGCACGTTGCGGTCGACCAGAAGTCCGGCGATGCCGCCGTCCGCGACCACCTTGATGACGGTGCGTGCGCCGCCCTTGCGAAAGGCGCTGATGAGGTCGCCGTGCGCGCGCAGCTTCTGCAAGAAGCGGTTGATGGCTCCGTAGGGGATCTCCTCCGCGAGGAACACGGTCGGCGGGAAGCCGGGGAAGAGGATCCGCATGCCCAGCAGCAACTCCCAGTTGCCGACGTGACCCGATACCAGCACCGCACCCTTGTCGATGATGTGGCGCGTCTTCTCGTGGTCGCGCACGTCGGGCATGTCCACCCAACGCAGGTACTTCTTCGCTGTCAGAGGCTGCAGGTGGAGGAGGAGCGCCATCGAGCGCATGACGAGCTGCTGCGACGACTTGAAGATCCGCCGACGCTCGCGCTCGCTGTAGGTGTCGCCGAAGGCGATGCGCAGGTTCTGCAGCGCCGCCTTCCGGCCGCGCCGGTCGTAGAGCGTGCTGAGCGTGCCCAGGCGATCGGCGCTCCACAGCACCCAGCGCGAGGGCAGGGCGCGCAGGATCTTGACCAGGCCGACAAGCACTTCAACCGCGATGTTCTCCAGCGCGCGCGAGCGGCGGAGCCTCTGCGAGTGGCGGCGGAAGGAGCTCCCGAGGGAAAAGGCCATAGCGGGGAATCGTACGGGCGCCGAAGGAGGACGCGCCTTCTAGACGGCGCGCGACGCCCGCACGGGCTTTCGCAGATCAGCCGGCTCTCGGGGGGAGCTGAGCCGGCCGATGCACGCTGAGGGGTAGCCCGCCCCTCAGATCGGCAGCCGTCAGATCAGAAGCGCCAGCACGATGCCCAGCGCGATCATCCCAGCCGTCAGGTACTCGCCGCACTCGCGGGCAATGGACAGGCTCTTGGTGCTCATGACGACCTCCCTCGTCACAGACAACCTAGGTGCGCGGGGGGACATCGCATGCCCACGATGTAAGTCCTTGTAATGGAATCATTTACGTGTTCGCCATGGGGACATCTGCACATGTTTTCCACAATCCGCTGCCCGGGCTGGGCCTGCTCGTCGCCTGGGCGGGGGGCCGGGCCGTAGGCTGGCGTCATGCGCGCCCTCCTTCAGATGCTCTGCCTGTTCCTCGTCCTGCTGCCGGCTCCCGCGGCCCTTGTCCTCGCCGAGGACGAGACACCGGAGGAAGAGGCGGCGTGGTTCACCAACGTGGCCGGATCCGTGGGGCTCGAAGGGGTGAAGGCGAAGGACGCCATCTTCACGGACCTCAACGGGGACGGCTGGTGGGACCTCTGCATCGACCGTCGGCACGTCTACCTCTCGCGCCGAGGCGCGCGGTTCGCACGTCACGAGGCCACCGGGATCCCCAACCCGGCGATCCGCCGCATTCCTCTGGATGCGGCGGGCACGCCGGACGAAGCCAAGGCCAAGGACGTCGAGTACGTCCCGCACCACCTCTACTTCGCCGACCTCGACAACGACGGCGATCAGGACGCCATCGCCGGCGTGCACGCCTGGTGGCAGCACGTGCTGGGTACGACGTGGACGAACGTCAAGGCCGCCGATCCCGGCCTGCGTACCACGATCTACCTGAACGACGGCAAGGGCCGCTTCAAGGCCGCGAAGCCTTCAGGCATTGGCGCCGATGACGCGGTGGGCCCGGCCATGGCGCTCGCCATTCTCGACTATGACAACGATGGATCGCTCGACCTCTACGAGGGGCGTGAGTACCGGCGCTACGGCGAGCTGCGTGCGTGCGGCGTCGATCGTCTGTGGAAGGGCGACGGCAAGGGGGGCTTCACGGACGTAACGAAGGCGGCCGGACTCTGGACCTCGCCGTCGCCCTACACCGGCACGGACGTGGCATCCGCGGATCCCGCGCTGCTGCGCTTCTCGCGCCCGACCTTCGGCGTGACGCATGCGGACTGGAACAACGACGGTCATCAAGACCTGCTGCAGATGGCCTATGGTCGCCAGTGGAACTACCTGTGGAAGAACAACGGCGACGGCACCTTTACCGATGTCGGGCTGGCGACCGGCTTTGCCGGCGACGCGGTCACCCACGGCCGGTACCCGGATTTCGTGCGCAGGCCTCCGGAGCGCCCGTTCCGCAGCAACGGCAACACCTTCGACTGCGCGGTGGGGGACCTGGACAACGACGGGGACCTCGACTGCCTGCTCGGGGAGATCGCGCACTTCTGGGCCGGTCCGGCGAGCGACCTGCCCGCGGTGCTCATGAACGAGGGCAAGGCCAAGGGATTCAAGTTCGAGCGCCTCACGGTGCGCGAGCTCTTTCCCGCGCGCACCTTTCGCACACCCAGGCGCTGGAACTTCGGCGATCTGCATACCGCGTTCCTCGACGTGGACAACGACGGTCGGCTGGACGTCCTGATCGGATCGGGCGACTACCCCGACGGGCAGTACCTGCGGCTCTACCGCCAGAAGTCTGACGGGGAGTTCGAGGAGGTCACGACGATCGCGGGCTTCGACTGGGAAGGCTGCGGCGATCTGTCGATTGGCGACTTCGACCGCGACGGCGACGTGGACATTCTCGCGGGCCGCTCGTTCATGCGCCTCAACCAGAAGCATCGCGACGCCCACATGGGCGGCATCAAGGTGAACGCGGTCGGGTTGTTCCGCAACGACATCGCGGGGCGCAACGGCAACCACTGGCTGAACGTACGACTGCGGGGCAAGGGCGCCGGCGGCGCCAACCGCAGCGGCCTCGGGGCACGCATCCTGGTGACCACGGGCGATGTGACGCAGATGCGCGAGTTGCGCGGGGGCAGCGGGTTGGCCAACCACCAGGACCCAGCCGAGGCCTGCTTCGGTCTCGGCAAGGCCAAGGTGATCGACCGCTTGGAGATCCGCTGGCCCGATGCCAAGCACACCGTGCAGGTCTTCGAGAAGGTGCCCGCGGACCGCTTCGTGATCGTCCGCCAAGGGTCCAAGAAGCTGAAGCTCGAGGCCGCGGCGGCTCGCTAGGCGGCCGCCCCATCCCGTGCCACGATGGCCCCGCGCTTCACGCAGCGGGGCGCATGGTGAGGCGGCGACAAGCGGCCGAGGGGAGCGCCGAGGCATGAAGCGCGGCATCTGGGCGGTCCTGCTGGTCGTGGCGTTGGCTGCCGCGGTGGTCACCGTGGTCGTGGCTCCTGGCAGCGACGCGCGCGAGGCGCGCAACATGTCCCTCGTCGAGGCGGCCGTGCTGGGCACGATCGAGGGCATCACCGAGTACCTGCCCGTGAGCTCGACCGGGCATCTTCTCGTGGCCCAGCGCGCCATGGACATCGGTACGGTCGACGCCAAGTCGAAGCGCGCGGCGGACGCGTTTGCCATCTGCATCCAGCTAGGGGCGATCTTGGCCGTGCTCTGGCTCTATGCGGGCCGCATCGGCCAGATGACGCGCGGCTTGCTCGGCCGGGACCGCGAAGGGCTGCGCCTCGCCGGCGCCGTGGTCCTCGCCTTCGCACCGGCCGCCGTCCTGGGGGTGCTCTTCGGCGAACAGCTGAAGGAGCACCTTTTCGGGGCCTGGCCTGTGGTGCTCGCGTGGGCTGTCGGCGGTGGAGCGATCCTCGCCGTGGCGTGGGCCAAGCACGAGGCGACGGAGACGGGGCGCGCCGGGCTCGGGTTGGAGGGGCTCACCGCGCGGATGGCGCTCTTGATCGGCCTGGCGCAGTGCCTGGCGATGTGGCCCGGCGTCAGCCGCTCGCTTGTCACCATCGTGGGCGGCGTGCTCGGCGGCCTGTCGCTTGTCGCGGCGGTGGAGTTCAGCTTCCTGCTCGGCGCGCTGACCCTCGGCGCCGCCACGGCCTACGACGCCGTGCGCCATGGCGAAGCCCTGACGGAGGCCTACTCCCCGCCGGCGCTCGTGGTGGGGCTCGCGTTCGCGTTCATCAGCGCCACGTTGGCCGTGCGCTGGCTCGTCGGCTACCTGCGGGAGCACGGCCTGCAGTTGTTCGGATGGTATCGCCTGGGCGCCGCGGCGATCGTCGCGGCCCTCCTGCTCACCGGCGTGCTCTAGACGAGCCTGCTCAGGCCTGGGGCGCGCGCGTGTGGCGAGCCAGCACGCGCAGGGCGGTGCGCTCGTCGGCTTCCGTCACCTCGAAGCTGAGGCTGTCGTCGACGTCGATCCGGTCGCCCACGATGGGCATGCGCTCGAGCCGCTCCTGCAGCAGGCCCGTGATCGTCGTGTTTTCCTCGTCGAGGTTCGGGTAGACGACCACGCAGGAGAGGAAGCGTGCGACGTCCCGCACCCGCGTGAGCCCGTGCACGAGGGCGACATCGCGCGACAGGCGCTTCACGCGGCCTTCGCGCAGGTCGGCCTCGTCGATGGCCTCGCCGACGAGTTCCTCGACGAGATCGTCCATCGTGATGATGCCCTCGGTGACGCCGTACTCGTCGATCACGATGGCGATGCCACCGTGCTGGTCCTGCAGGTCGCGCAGGACGTCATCGACCTTGCGGCTCGTCGGGAGGAAGAGCGGCGCGCGCTGCAGCTCTCCGATCGTGCGGTCGCCGTGACCCCCGGCGAGCGCCGCGAGTCCGTCACGCAGCGTGAGGACGCCCGTGACCTTGTCGAGATCGTCCTCGTAGACGGGGAACTGGTAATGGTGCGCTTCGAGCAGCTGCGCGCGGACCTCGTCGACGGTCGACGACGCGGTAAACCCGCGGATGAACGGACGCGGGGTCATGACGTCTTCGGCCGTGATGTCGTCCAGGCGAAAGACGCGGCGGATGAGCTCGGCTTCCTCGGGGTCGATGTGTCCGCCCTGCTCTCCCAGGCGGGCGAGCTCACGGATCTCACCCTCTTCCCCGGCGAGCACGCGGCTGCGGGGGCGGGCGAAGGCTACGAGCTTTTCGACGAACCAGACGAGCGGCCGCAGGATGCGGCGCACCCAGACGAGGGCCGGGGACACGGCGCTGGCGATGGTCTCCGGCAGCGCCTCACCGAGCACCTTCGGCGTGATCTCGCCGAAGGCGATGATCAGCAGCGTCTGCAAGGCGATGAAGACGAACATGCCCGTGGCGGGCGTGATGCCCGTGCCCTCGAGCGTGGCGGGCATCACGGTGGTCGCGGCGGCGGTGATCGCCGCCGTTCCGCCAATGGCGAAGATGTTGTTCAGGAACACGATCGCCGCGAGCGTCCGGCCCGGGTCGCGCTTGAGCTCGAGCAGGCGCTTCGCCTTGCGGTCGCCGCGTTCGATGCGCGCGAGGATGCGAGCTTCACTGGCCGACAGCAGCGCCGCTTCGCTCAGGGAGCAGAAGAACGAGCCGGCCAGATTGCCAAGGACGTAGAAGGAGAGGGTGAGCATCGAAGTGGGGGGGGGCGGGCTCCAGCGCGGGGCGCACACTCTACGACGCGGCACCGGCGGTGACTCGTTCGCTCACGGGGCGCCCAGCTTGCGCCCCAGGAACTCGCGGCTCTTGGCCAGCAGCAGGGGCAGGTACAGCGCGACCCCCGCGTAGTGGCCGGCGGGAAGCTCGTGCATTTCCGGCCGGCCCAGGGCCTCCCAGAGCGTGCGCTGCAGGGCTGTGGGCACGGAGTCGTCGTCGCTCGCGATGAACATCAGCACGTTCTCGCGGCGGATCCGCGACGCCAGGGCCACCGGATCGGTACGAATGATGCCGCGCAACGTGCGGCGCACGCGCTCCTTGTCCCAACCGAGCTGCTCGCGGACGGCCTCGGTCTTGCGGGTGAACTTGCTCTCGGTCGTGTCCACCATCAGGTCCGCCATCGGGCCACCGGCGAACACGAACACGCCCGCGTCGATGCGCGGATCGGCGCCCATGAGCGAGGTGCCCATGATGCCGCCGGCGCTGATGCCGAATACGCCGATGCGTTCCGGGTCGATGCGCGGCTGCGTTACGAGCCAGTCGATTGCTTGACGCGAGCGCATGATGAGAACGCGCAGCTCCTTCTCCGCAAGCTGGATGGAGCGCACCGCGTCGAACTCGAGATCCTTGCGCGGGACGATCGCCACCGCGTAGCCCTGGTGAACGAACGCGCTGGCGAACTCGCGCATGAGCAGCATCCGATTGCTGAGGATCGGCATCATGAACACGAGTGGGCGCCGGCTTGTCCCCGTGCGTCGCGGGAGCATGTAGAGAATCTCGATCGGGTCGTGGACGCGTGGCACCTCGGCGACCTCGGGGTGGACACGCGCGGGCAGCTCGATGCGCCAGAGCTCGCTGTGGGGCTCACGCCAGAGGCGCTCCACCTGGATTGGCCGTGGCACAGGTCCCGGCGACGCGTAGTAGGCCGGACGAGGGACCTCGGGGCCGGCGACGGCGCGGGGGGCCGTCCCCGCTGGGTGGTGTGTACTGCACGCCCCCAGCAGACAGGCAAGCAGCAGAAGGGGCCATCGGGACGTCACCCGAGAAGCCTAGCTGCCTCCGTACCGGTGCGCTCGCGCTGCTTGCCGTGGAAGGCTAGAATCACGCGCCGGTGCCGATGCCCAACGGGCGCGAGGACCGTGAGGTAGGGCGATGTCGAAGCAGTGGGACGATGCGTCGTCGGTGGACGACCTGACGGCGGCGCTCGCCGAGCGTCGCTTCCAAGACGGGGAGCACCTGGTTCGGGCCTTCCTCGCCGACATCGATGCGACGCAGCGCCGGGTGAGCGAGGCGGTGGCCACGGGTGTCCTGAAGGCGCTTCGCGGACATCTCTGGTTCGCGCCCTTGGACAGTGTGGCCAGGGCGCTCGAGCGCTGCGGTCAGGAAGCGCCCGAGGTTCGCCGGCAGCTGGCGCAGGCACGCATCGAGCAGGGCCGCGCCACGGAAGCCATCGACGGCCTGCTCCAGCTGTTGGCAGAGCTCGACGAGGCGCACGGCCAACCCGAGCTCGACCCGATGACCAAGGAGGGGCTCGAGTGGGAACTCGGCGAGAGCCTTGGGTTGCTCGGTCGGGCCTACAAGCAGCTCTACGTCGATGCGAAGCCGCGTAGTGGTGAGCCGCGGGAGCATGACCTGAAGCTCGCACGCGACTACTACCACCGCGCCTACGAGAAGCGCTGGGGCGACTACCTCTGGCACGGCGTGAACGACGTCGCGTTGGTGACGCACGCGGAGCGCGTGCGCCGCGGCAAGGCGAACGTCTATCCAGCCGTCGACCAGGCCGAGAAGATCCTCGCGAAGATCGAAGCGCTGGGACGGCGCCGCCCCCTCGAGCCCTGGGACCTCGCCAATCGCACCGAGGCCCTCGTCGCGAGCGGTCGGTTCCCGGAGGCGGTGGAGGCCGTGGAGGCCTACCTCGACTGCAGCGGCCTCAATGCGTTCAACATCCACAGCACGCGCCGGCAGTTGAGGGACCTCTACCTGCTCGACGAACACAGTCCGCCGGGCGACAAGATCCTGCCGATGATGACGGCCAAGATGGCCGCGCTCGGTGGCGGGGTCGAATCCATCGACCTGAGTCCGGTCCGAAGCAAGCAGTACGAGCGCGTCTTCGGAAACGTCTCCTACAAGCCTCTCGATTGGTTGCGCCTCGGCATCGAGCGCGCTCAGTGCGTGGCACGCCTGGGTCCGACGAAGTTCGAGGGCGAGGGCACGGGCTTCCTCTTCGACGGCGCGCTGATCGGCGAGAAGCATGCAGGACGGCACCTGATGCTGACGAACTCGCACGTCTGCTCACCGGACGCGAAGGTGCAGCGCGGCTACCCCTGGCCGAAGGACCCGTCCTCGCTGATCGCGACCTTCCTGGCGGCCCGCAAGGAGGGGGAGCCGGTCGGCGTGGGAGTCAAGGGAGCCCTCTGGAGCTCGCCCCCGACGGAACTCGACGCCACGCTCGTGGAACTTGCCGGTAACCCGCCGAAGGGGGCGCTACCGCCGCCCCGCGCCGAGGGGCCACCGGATCCCTCCGCCGAGGACGGGCGTGTCAACGTGGTCGGCCATCCCAAGGGCATGGATGTGCGGGTCTCGCTGCAGGACAACCAGGTCGTGGCGGTGGGGGATCCCTTCATCCAGTACCGCACGCCTACGGATCCCGGCTCGAGCGGCAGCCCCGTGTTCAACCAGGCGTGGGAGCTCGTCGCGCTCCATCACGCCGGCGACACCGGGGCCGGCGCGAACGAGGGCGTGCTCTTGGATCCGTTGCTCATCGCCATGCGGAAGGCCCTCGCGTGACCACCGAGCCGCGCGAGGAAAACGCCGCCCTTCTCGCCAAGGCCGAGGCGCGCGGTTGGTTCGCCGCGCACAAGACCGCGGGCCTCTGGGCGCGGCAGTTGGAGCGACCTGAGGTCGTGAACACGCTCGAAGGCCCGTCGCAGGCCGCCGCGGGCGACTACCTCTGTCGTGGTCCCGCCGGGGAGCTCTGGCCCCAGGCCGTTTCTTCGCTCCTGGCGAAGTACACGCCCACGAACGAGATCGATGGGGAGGGCTTTCGCCGCTGGGTCCCTGATCCGGCGGCCAGTCGGGTCATGGCCTCGGAGTTGGCCGGCCCCGTCGTCGTCGTGACGAGCTGGGGCCGTCTGGAGGCGGCGGCGGGCGACTTCCTGGTCAAGTCCTGGGGCGACAGGGGCAACCCGCGCCCCTCCGACGTGTGGCCGGTTTCCCGGGAGGTCTTCGAGGCCTCCTACGAGCGCTTGGACGACGAGGAACGGCACGATGACTGAGTTCAACCCGCTCGCCTTCACCGAGATCCCCGTGAAGATCCCCGAGGCTGTTGCGGAGCCACCGCCGTCCATCCCGCGCAAGGTGCTCGAGTTCGACACGGAGCGGCAAGAGCAGACGAACTGGTGCTGGGCGGCGGTGACGCTCGCCGTCTCGCGCTACTACGCCAAGCAGGGCGGGGGCGAGGCCCGGCCGCAGACCGCCTTGCCGCAGACGCAGGCCGAGATCGTCAACACCACCTTCGATGAGTTCGGCGAGTCGCATCCGGACTGCTGCAAGGACGGCTCGGCCGCGCCGTGCAATCGGCCGTACTACGTCTACAAGTCGCTTGCGATGGTTCACCACTACGAGGACAAGCACAAGGGCCACCCCGGCTACGACGCCGCGAAGGATGAGATCGACGCCGATCGCCCCCTCATCGCGCTCGTCAAGTGGAACGGTGGCGGCGCCCACTTCCTCACCGTGCGCGGCTACGACGCCTCGCCCAGCGAAGACACGCAAGACGCCCTGCTGCATCTCGGCGACCCGTGGTACGGCGAGTCGATGGTGTCCTTCGGCAGCTTCCCGACGGCGTACCAGGCCGGCGGCTCCTGGACCTACGCCTATCGCACGCGGCCCCTGCCGACGGGCCCTGACGCGGAAGGAGATGCCTGATGGCCATCCGCCATGCCCCTGCGCCGGACGGCCACCAGCGCGCCCTCGCGCGCGGCCTCGAGCGGGTCGTGATGACGCCCACCGGCAGCCAGTTCCTCGGGTGGCGCTACGAGAGCCCACCGCGGCCGCGCGGGATCGACCCGCACCCCGTCTACTACATCGGGCGCGACAGCATCATCGCGGGCCGCTTGCTCGAGGACGCGACCGAGCCCCGGGCGTGGCGGTCGCTCATCCAGCTGGAGGGCGAGGACCTCTACGCGATGGAGCTCGGCACGGCCGATGCGGCGGAGGGGCCCGGCCGCGAAGTTGAGGAGCTGCCCTTGCTCAGCGTCTCGAAGGGCACCCAGGGACGGGCGACCTACGAGACGATCGAGTCGGTGGCCGGCCCGGAGGGAAGCGAGACGCCCAGCGGCGAGCTGCGCGTGATCAAGATCCCCGCGCTGCACTTCATGGCCGTGTGGGTGCACGGGGACGACACGGACGCGATCCTGCCCATCGAGGACCATCCCGCGGGGCTGAACGCACGCGAGCCCTACACATCGGACGACGTCGTCGGGCGCCTCCAGACCTACGCCGCGGCGCAGGTCCAGGCCGAGGAGGGCGGCCGCGACGGGGCCGAGGAGATGAACTAGGCCTTCCCAGGCAACTCTCTCAGGTCGGGCTCCCCGCCTGGGGGCCTAGCCGGTAGGATTCCCGTCCCAGAGCGGGCCCCCGACCGGTAGGTGGGATCCGCTCCGCGTCCACGCCCGGAGGATCTCGTGCAGAACCCCATCCTCACGCTCATCAAGACGATCGCATTCGTCGTCTTGGCGTTTCTCGTACTGCTTTCCTTCTGGCAGGAGACCAAGCAGGAAGACCGCACGGAGGTGCTCGGCAAGCGCATCTCCGGCATCGAGGAGAGCGTCGACCGCTTGTCCACGGCGATCAACAAGCTCGACCGGCGCATCGCCAAGGGCGGCATCCGGACGACCGGGCCGGTGTCGAACGGCTCCGGCGGCGGTGCGACGACCACCGAGGTTCCGGGACCGCGCGAGGTCGAGACTTTCGCCTGGAGCAAGGAGGCGCCCTCGTGGCTCAAGGGGCGCGCCAAGGAACTCTGGGGCACCTATGGCGAGAACTACTTCAAGCCTGACCCCAACTGGCCCGCGTATCCCGATCTGGACGACCCCAAGCTCGACCCGGAGGGCAAGATCGCCGCGTGGTACACGTCCGCCCCGCCCGATCTCAATGCGTTCACGGTCAACGAGTCAGCCGTCAACAACTACATTAAGACGTATGCCAGCGAGTACCTCGGCGAGCCGCACACGCAGAACCCGTACCTCTACAAGCCGGGGCTCGCGTTCCGAGCGGAAGTAAGCCCCGACTACAAGACGTGGATCTTCTGGCTGCGCCCCGGTGTCCGCTGGCACACGCCCCAGGTGGACCTCAGCAAGTACCCGCACCTCAAGGGCGAGCACTACTTCACGACCGCGGACTGGAAGTTCACGATGGACCTCGTGATGAACGAGGACGTCCGCGCGGCGCACGCGCGCTCGTACTTCAAGGGCCTGGACCGCGTCGAGGTCATCGACGACCACTGCATGATCATGCACTGGAAGAAGACCAGCTTCTCTTCGATCTCCTCCAGTCTCAACACAGTCATACCGGCACCGAAGTTCGTCTACGGCTACGACGAGAACGGCAAGCCGTTCAATCCGGCCACACTCAGCTCGCAGATCAACGATCACTGGTTCGGCAAGGGGTTCAAGTGGGTCGGCACCGGGCCCTACTACCTGCAGCACTTCGACCACGAGAAGGACATGAGCGTCCGGCGCTTCGACGAGTACTGGGGCCAGCTGCCCGCCATCAAGGAAGTTCGGCGCGAGATCTTCCAGAAGCGCGACCTGAACTACACGAAGTTCGAGGCGGGCGAGTTCACCTACGCGAGCTACCTCACGCCCGACTGGAAGAAGCGCATCAAGGACACCAAGAACCACAAGGATGGCAAGTGGGGCACGCACTGGGCATGGGGATCGTCGTATCGATTCATCGCCTACAAGAACACGCACAAGATCTTCCGCGACCTGAAGGTGCGTCACGCGATGACGCACGCGACGGACCGCAAGCGCATGCTCCAGGCCGTGAACGATGGCCAGGGACAAATCGTCACCGGACCGCAGTCCATGCACGCGCCAACCTACCCGAATGACATCAAGCCTCTCGCCTATGACCTCGACAAGGCCCGCAAGCTGCTCGAAGAAGCGGGCTGGCAAGACGCTGACGGCAATGGCGTCCTCGAGAAGGAGATCGACGGCGAGACGGTCGAGTTCCGGGTGACGGCATCCACCCCGAGCGCCGCGTCCTACACGACGATCTTCGACATCTTCGCCGAGGACCTGGCCAAGATCGGCGTCGCGCTCGACGTGTCGCCTTTGCTCTGGGCGCAGTTCCTCAAGAAGCTCAACGATCGCAGCTTCGAGATCTGTTGTCTCGGCTGGGACACGCCGGGCTGGGACGGGGACATGGGCCAGATCTGGCACAGCGACCAGGTCGAACAGCCCGAGTCTAGCAACTTCATCGAGTTCCAGGATCCCGAGGTCGACCGCCTGATCGAGAAGGCGCGCATGACGTTTGACTTGAAGGAGCGCGTTAAGGTGCAGAGCGCCGCCCACCGGCGCGTGCATGAGCTGCAGCCCTACACGTTCCTCTTCACGCTCAAGACCCCTGTGGTCTGGTGGAAGGCACACGTGTCGGACTACAAGGACGCCTTCCAGTGGAAGCTGCGTCCGTTCGCGCGCATCTTCCCGCTCTACGTGCCCGTGAAGTAGCGCCCGACCCTTGCTTACCTACGTCACCAAGCGCCTGCTGATCATGATCCCGACCTTCCTCGGGGTCTCGCTCATGATCTGGCTCGTCATGACCTCCGCGCCCGGCGAGCCGGCCGGCGGCAAGCAGCAGCAGTTCGGCGGCGACGGCGGCTCCGAGATGGACAACCGCGATCGCGAGAACCGCAGCGCGCGCATGTTCCGCGAGCAGTTCGCACTGAACCGTCCGCGCTTCTACAACGACTGGACGGGCCTCGAGCCGCAGCAGATCCGCGAGGCCATCAAGATCGTCCGCGAGGGTTCACGTGTCCACGGCGCCAGGTCGCTGCGGAAGGCGACGCGCAGCCTCGAGGACTGGGGCAACTACGGCGTGCCCCCGCTCATGCAGCTGCTCGAGACCACCGAGGGCGACGAGCAAGAGGACGTCTTGCGCTTCCTGAAGCTCGCCGCCTTCCGCTTCAAGCCGATCTGGCGTTCCGGCTACCAGCCAACCGCCGAGGAGGTCGCTGAGGTGAGCGCGATCGAGGCGGGCAACGTGCGCCTCAAGTCGAAGACGCTCAACTGGAAGCGAGGCGCCGCCCCTGCGGAACGCGCCGCCGTCGTGGCCGCGTGGAAGAAGTGGTTTGCCGAGGAGTCGGCCACCGGGCGCTGGTCGTACGCGGACAGCGGCTGGGAGCGCTTGGCCCTGGGGCTGACGGATACGCAGTTCGGCAAGTACTGGGGCAACCTGTTCCAACTGCCGCCGGACCTGGGCCTCAGCTTCCAGGGCAACCGCCCGGTGCTCGACATCATCCTGAGCAAGCTCAAGTACTCGCTCTCGCTCGCGGTGCCCTCCTTCTTGCTGGCGTGGATCCTCGCGGTGTTCCTCGGCGTGACCAGCGCGGCCAAGCACAACACGCTGCTCGATCAGGGTCTCGGCGTCGGTGTGTTCATGCTCTACAGCATCCCGTCGTTCCTCATGGCGACGGTCGTCCAGACGAAGTTCGCCGCGGAGATGGGGTGGTTTCCAACGTCCAAGTTCGAGAGTACGGGCGCGCCACAGATGAACACGTGGAATCACTTCCTCGACGTGCTCCACCATCTGGCGCTGCCGCTCTTCTGCTACACGTACGGCGGCCTGGCTTACATCTCGCGTCAGGCGCGCTCGGGCATGCTCGAGGTGCTCAAGAGCGACTTCGTGCGCACGGCGCGGGCCAAGGGGCTGAAGGAGAGCACCGTGCTGTGGAAGCACGCGGTGCGCAACGGCATGATGCCGCTCATTACCCTGCTGGGCACGGCCCTGCCGGTGCTACTCGCCGGTAGCGTCGTGATCGAGTTCATCTTCCAGATCCCGGGCTTCGGGCAATTGATGATCAACTCGATCTTCAACAAGGACTACAACGTGGTGATGGGCGTGAGCCTTATCTCGGCCGTGCTCACGCTGATCGGGCTGCTCATCGCCGACATCCTCTACGCCGCGGTCGATCCCAGGGTGTCGTTCGAGTGAGCCAGGACACACAGAGCCGCACCACCAACCTCATCGAGGGCGAGTCCCAGTGGGCGATCGTCCGGCGCATGTTCGCGCGTCGGAGGACGGCGGTCTGGGGTTTGCGCGGCGCTTTCGGCCTCGTGCTGATCGCCGTCTATGCGCCCGTTCTTTGCTCCGGCCTGCCCCTGGTCTGGAAGGAGCCCGGCGGCTGGGTCGAGTTCCCGTGGCTCCGGCGCCTGTTCGACCAGAACTACTGGACCAACAGCATCGATCGCCTGTTCAACATGGTGATGGTAGCGATGACGATCTACTTCGTCGCCTCCCTCATCATCCGGCTCACCGTGAAGGCCATCGAGCGCCGCCAGGAGATCCGCCACAAGTTCATGAAGGCGCTGGCGCCCCTCGCCATCGTCCTGATCGTGCTGCAGCAGTTCGGACTCGCCTTCCTGAATACCAGCGAGACCTACCTCGATTACCGAGACGTCCACAAGGGCTACGTGGCCAAGCCAACGACCCAGGACGACCTTCGGAAACTGGCGGCAACCCTGGAGGCCGGTGCTTCCGGTGCCGGGGGGCGGGCCGCGAAACTCGAGGCTGAGGTAGAGAGGCTCGCAGCCAGCTCCAAGAAGGATGATCAGGAGCTAGCCAGGGAGAAGCGCCGGGCAGCCACAAGCCAGCGCGCGCTGGCCAAGCGGCGCACCGCGGAGGCGAAGGTCATGCGCCAGCGCATCGAGCGCCTGCCCGACCACCCGCACGGCGCGACCTTCCTCCCGATCCACTACGGTCACCGCGAGCAGCTCGGCGGCGAGGACGCGGGCTACCAAGGCATGATGTCCGCGGGGGACGGCGAGACCCACCTCCTGGGCACGGACAAGGTCGGTCGCGACCTCTTCGCGCGGCTCATCTACGGCACCCGCATCAGCCTCAGCGTCGGTCTCGTGGCCGTGGCGATCTACGTGACGATAGGCACCATCATCGGGGCCATCGCCGGCTACGCGGGCGGACGCGTCGACCTGGCCATCATGCGCGCCATCGAGGTCATCATCTGCGTGCCGGGCCTGTTCCTGATCCTCACGATCATCGCGCTGTTCGACGTGAAGTCGATCTTCATGATCATGCTGGCCATCGGGTTCGTGGGATGGACTGGAATTGCACGTCTTGTGCGCGGGGAGATCCTGCGCGAGCGCGCCAAGGACTACGTAACCGCGGCGCGCAGCCTCGGGTTCTCGAGCAGCCGCATCTTGTTCCGGCACATCCTGCCCAACGCCATCGCCCCGGTGATCGTGGCGTCGAGCTTCGGCATCGTCGGCGCCATCCTGACCGAGTCCACGCTCTCGTTCTTGGGGCTCGGTGACAGCAAGGTGCCGTCGTGGGGCATGATCCTGAACGCCGGGCGCGAGGATGCCCAGTGGCACATGATCCTGGCGCCTGGGGTGGCGATCTTCATCACGGTGACCCTGCTCAACCTCGTCGGCGACGGCTTGCGCGACGCGCTGGATCCGAAGCTACGCAACTAGTGTCGCGTCAAGGACGAGACACGGGGTAGGGGCGGGGCTTGTCCCCGCCCTCTTCTTCTTGCCCCCTCCCAGCGCCTCCCTCCACTCCTGGGCGCTGGCGCTACCGCGCGCTGAGCACCCATGGGGAAGGCAGGGAAGGGCGACCACAAGGGTCGCCCCTACGGGGTAAGTCCGAGGGAATCAGGAGAGCCCTCGGGCGACCACAAGGGTCGCCCCTACCCAGGAGCTGTCTCCGCGCTCCGGACGTGTGTCCAGCTAACCGATTCCCTAGGTGGAGGTAGGCCGCGTGAGCGAGCAGGAGCCCAAGCCCGAGGAGGTCGCACGTCCGGCCGGGCTTGTGTCGATCGCCACGCTGTGCTCGCGGGTGACGGGACTGCTCCGCGAGGCGGTGTTTGCCGCCATCTTCGCCACCAAGGGCGTAGCCGACGCCTACGTCTTCGCCTTCCGGATCCCCAACCTCCTGCGGGACTTCTTCGCCGAGGGCGCGCTGAGCTCCGCCTTCGTACCGACGTTCGCCGCCGCGCGCGCCAAGGACGGCGACGAGCGGGCCTTCCAGCTCGCGGCCCGCGTCATGGGGACGCTCGCCGCGGCGGCCGGGCTCATCGTGCTGCTGGGCATCATCTTTGCGCCGGCCATCGTCTCGATCGTCGCCATGGACGCGCCGGCCGACCTCCGTCCGCTCACGGTGAAGCTGACGCGCATCATGTTCCCGTTCCTGCTCGTCGTCGCGCTTGCGGCGGTCGCGATGGGCGTGCTCAACACCCACCGGCGCTACTTCCTGCCCGCGCTCGCCCCGATGTTCTTCAACGTGACGGCGGTGATCGGTGGCGTCGTGCTGCTGATCCTCGGTACCGACATCGTGACGGCCGTCACGGTGTGGGCCGCGCTCGTCGTCGTGGGGGGGCTGGCGCAGTTCCTCGTCCAGATTCCGGCGCTGCGGGCCGTGGGCTTCCGTCGGCGTCCCACGGTGGACCTGCGGCTCCGCGATGTGGGTCTCCGGCAGATCGTCCGGAAGATGGGGCCCGTCGTGCTCAGCCTCGCGGCGACGAACGTGATGCTCGTCATCACGACCGCGCTCGCCTCGCGCGAAGAAGGCTGGGCGTCGTCCCTCAACTACGCGTTCCGTCTCGTGCACCTGCCCATCGGGCTCGTGGGAGTCGCGGTCGGCACGATCGTGCTCGCCGCCGGCGCGCGCAGGTCCGCTGCAGAGGACCACGCGGGCCTGGACGACATCGTGCGTCGGGGGCTGCGCCTCAACTGGTTCCTCGCGCTGCCGGCGGCCGCCGGTCTCCTCGTGCTGGCCGAGCCGCTGGTGCGCATGATCTACGAGCGCGGCGCGTTCGGCGCCGGCAGCACGGCCAACGTCGCCGAGGCGTTGCGCTGGTACGCCGGCGGCATCGTCTTCTACGCGGGGGTGAAGGCGGCCGCGCCGCACTTCCTCGCGCGCGGCGACACGCGCACCCCGATGCTCTGCTCGCTCGCAGGCATCGCGGCGAACCTCGCTGTCGCCTTCGGCTTCCTCGAGAGCCTCGGGTTCCGTGCCCTGGCGCTCGCGGTGGCTGCCGGCGCCGCGACGAACTACGTGGCCCTGCGCATCCTGGCCCGGTCGCGGTTCGGCCCGACCTCCGCGCCCGGATGGCCGTTCCTCGCGCGCTGCCTTGGCGCCGCCTTCGTGTTGGCGGCTGCCGGCTGGGCGGTGGGCGAGGCCCTCCTGACGCGTGACGCCGCCGTGGCCGACGGCTGGTTGCTGGCGCTCCTGACGCTCGCCGCCGTCGCGGTCCTCGGCCTGCTCTATTTCCTTGTGGCAGCAGCACTTGGGCTCGACGAGGGCACGTGGGTCCGTCGTCGCTTCCTGACCCGACGGCAGGGGTGAGCCGGGACGTGGGCGGCTATCCTGTCGCTCGGGAGGGTCGGCACGCCGAGCGGTCGTGCGGAGGGCACATGCAGCGACGGGCACATACGCGCCCCGGGCGGCGCCGAGGCGGGTGGAGGGTCGGGCTCCCGGCCTGCCTGCTGCTGGTCTGCCTGCTGCCCACCCCGCACGCTGCCGCGGAGGACGACAGCCACCTGCCGCCGCCGCAGATCATCGTGCGCAAGGGCAAGCGCCGGCCGCCGGTCGTGCGACCGCCCGTCCAGCCCGCACCCCTCCCACAGGCGCCCGCTCACCGAGCACACCCCGGGGACGACATCCCGTTCCTGCCGCCGGATCGCCCGGCGGGGGAGCCCGCCGTCCGGCCGGGCGACGTGACGTTCAAGGTCGCCCGCCCCGGTGGGCTGCTCAGGCCCTACCTCGACGGCCCGCCCGAGGCGCAGCGCATCGTGCTCGTGATGTTGGGCAGCCCGCGCGTGCACCGCCCGGCGCACGTCAAGGATGGCAAGCAGGCCGACGCGCTTACGATCAAGGCCAACACGATCGTCGCGTGGGCCGATCGGCGCGGCATCCCCGAGCTCGACGCGTTCGCCGGCTTGGGCGGACAGACGATCGACGGGCAGAAGCTCGAACCGAGTGCCTCGGTGATCCCCGACTTCCTCGAAGGCATCTACGCCGAGGGCGCCGTCGAGCTGCGCTTCGGCGAGCTGCTCTTTCGCGCCGAGAGCCTGTACGTCGAACCCAAGACCTACAAGGCGCTCCTCATCGAGCCGCGCTTCGATGGGCGCTCGATCGGCGTCGGCAAGAGCGTCGAACCGCTGCCCCTGCACGTACGCGCGCGGCGCGCCCGTCTCGTGGCCAAGGGGCTCACGATCTTCGACGACGCCGAGGTCTCCGCGAGCCGCGCCGACGATCGCATCGCGCTGCAGGTCAAGACCCTGAGCGTCGAGGAACTCAACGACGACGTCGATGACGACGGCAAGCCCAGGCCGGAGGTACTTGGCTATCAAGCAGACTCCACGCAGTGGTACAGCGCGCGATCCCTCACGATGCGAGGGGAGCGTGTGCCCTTCTTCTGGCTGCCGCGCGCCGACTTCGGCGTATCCCGTGACGCCCAGGCCCTGACGTCCCCCGTCAAGCGCATCCGCACGGGGAACAAGTCGGAGGTCGGACGCTTCGGCTTCCTCCGCCTCGGCACGGAGGTGGGCCCACCGCGCGATCCGCTGTTTGACGCCTTCGTGGAGGTCGGCGGCTACACGAAGCGCGGCTGGGCCGGTGGGCTGGACGTGGTCTGGAACCATCAGGATCCGACGGACCCCGTCCGGGGCTTCGGTGCGATCCGGACCTGGGGCGTCCTCGACAACCGCTCGAGCGACCTCGATGGCTACGTGCCGCCGGAGGACTTCCGCGGACGCGTGACGGCTGAGAGTCGTGTCTGGTTGCGCGACGACCTCATCTTCGATGTGGAGTTCAACGACTTCTCCGATCGCGGCTTCAACAACGAGTTCTTCGAGCGGGACGATCTCGCCCACAAGGACCGTGAGTCCTACGCGCGGCTCCGCTGGGCGCCGACGCGACCGGGCAATGTGATCGGCACGCTCGATCTCAAGTGGCAGCAGCGGCCCTTCTTCACGGAGACGGCCGAGTTGCCGCAGGTGGGGCTCTGGGTGCTGCCCGCACCGCTGCTTACGCCGGGCCGCCGCGGCGGGCTGTCCGCCGACATCACGTCGGTCGTGAAGGCGGGCTACCTCGGCCGGCGCTTCGACATCGACTCACCCTTCGTGGACTACGAGGCGTGGCGCCTGCACACCGACACGCGGCTCAACGCCGCGGTCGACGCGGGCGACGTACGGTTGTCGGCCTACATCGGTGCGGCCGGGACGCGCTACGAGGACCGCAGCGACGGCTTCGAGGATCTCACCCGGACGGCGTTGCTGGCGGGTGTGCGTGCGAACCTGCAGATGCACAAGACCACCGGCGAGGTGGGAGGCTGGTTCCAGCTCGACGGGCTACGCCACGTCATCGACGTGGACGTCGAGCTCGCAGGGCGCTTCTGGGACTCGCACCAGCGCCGCGACGTCGCGTTCTTCGATCGCCTCGACGCCGAGCGCGAGCGCAGCGCGGGCGTGCTGCGGCTTCGCAACCGCTGGGAGACCCGCCGCCGCACCGCGGACGGGCAGGTGACCGGCCGGCGGACCGTGGCGGACGTCGAGCTGGCGTGGTTGAACTACCTCGATCGCCGCGGCCCCTACGGGCGCGAGTCCCCGGGCGCCTTCGAGATGACCCTCTACGGCGAGCCGCGCGAGGGGCTCGAGGTTGCGAGTGAGCTGACCACCGACTTCGACGACGGCATCCAGACAGCGTCGGCCGGCGCCGGCCTGCGCACGAGCTTCCGCGGCAAGCCGCTGCGGATCTTCGGCGGCATGCGGTACGTGCGGCGTCGCAGCACCTCGTTCACCGCCGACCTGTCCTGGCGTTTCAGTGAGAAGTACGGCTTGCGCTTCCTGGAGATCGTCGATCTGGACGAGGGCGAGAACCTGACCCGCCTGCTGCTTCGCCGCCACAGCGAGGACCACATCATCCAGTTCGGCCTCAGCCTCCGGAACAGCGACGACCTGAACGTCGAGCTCTCGATCGAGCCGGCCATCGGCGGCGTGACCACCCGAGGGCCTCGGGCCTTCAAGGACGAGCCGAATCTCGACCAATGGGGTACCTTCTCCCGATGAGTTCCACGGTCGCCCTCTTTGCCGGCACCTTCGACCCCGTGACCAACGGGCATGTGGATATCGTGCGCCGCTCGCGGCTGCTCTTCGACCGTGTTGTCGTCTCCGTCTCCCGCAAGGGCCGCGACACCCTCTTCCGGATCGACGAGCGCGTGGCCCTCTTCGAGGTCGCGGTCGCGGGGATCGAAGACGTCACCGTCGAGGCGTTTGACGGCCTGGTCGTCGAGCAGGCGCGCCGCCACGGCGCGACGGCGATGGTGCGTGGCATCCGCAGCTACCAGGACTGGGACTACGAGATGCAGATGGCCTTCGCCAACCGCGGCCTCAACGCGGACGTGGACACGGTCTTCCTGCCCCCGTCGGCGGGCATGACGAACGTCTCATCCTCGCTCGTCCGCGAGGTCTCGGCGCTCGGAGGGGACGTCAGCGGGTGGGTGCCCGAGGGCGTGGTGGTGGCCCTGGCGGCCCGGCGGGCCCAGAACTGATCCCGAGGAGCGGCCTCCACCCCGCTGAGGCATCCACGGGAGGCCCTCGACCGGGTACCCTGGGCTGGTCGACGCGGACCCCTCCCTACAGGAGCTTCTCGATGTCCCGATCCCTCCGACTGGCCGTCCTGCTTGCTGCCACCTTCGGCATCCTCCTTTCCTCCGGCGGCCCCAGCCTGGCGGACGACGCCGCAGGCGGCCCCAAGGTCTTTGCCTACGGCGAAACAGGCCACGTGGTGCTCGATCCGGCCAAGGCGAGCGTCTCGCGCCAGAATGACGAGCGCCTGATCCTCGCCGTCCAGGAGTGCCTGACCGTCCTCGATCCGAAGACGGGCAAGGCCGCCCCCGGTGCGGCCACGAGCTGGACGGCGAGCAGCGACAAGAAGACGTGGACCTTCAAGCTCCGCAAGGGCGCGAAGTGGTCCGACGGCAGTCCCGTCACGTCCGCCGACTTCCTGCGCGGCTGGAAGCGGGTCATCGATCCCTTCACGAGCGGGTCGAGGTGGGCTTGGCTCTACCGTTCCATCAGGGGCTGCGCCACGGTCACGGACAACCTCGCGCGCGCGAACGGCTTCCGCCTGGTCCGCAAGGGCCTGCGCAACTTGAAGAGCTCCAACCCGAACGGCATCCCCGGCGAGGAGATCAACAGCCTCCTCGACGACACGGGCGTGCGCCCCTTCCTGACGTCGATCACGAAGCGCTCGGTCAAGCGCATGCTGAAGTGGCCCGGGGACAAGGCGTTCCCGCCCGAGATGACCGACAAGGTGATCACCGAGCTCAAGAAGGCCAAGAACATCCACAAGGCCCTCTGGGTTGCTGAGTTCGACAAGTTCGGCACGTCCGGCTCGGGAGCCCACGCGCCCGACGCGCTCACGCTCGTCGTCAAGACGGAGGGGGATGTGCCGTTCTTGGCTGAACTGCTGGCGCGCTCCGCGTTCTCGCCGTTGCACAAGAGCGTCGAGTCCAAGCGCGATCAGGCCTTCCAGGCCGGCGACTTCGTCAACAACGGCCCCTACAGGCTGAAGGGCCGCGGCGCGAAGGCGCCCGAAGACCAGCCCGACAAGCGGGTCACGTCCGTTGTCGAGCTCGTGAAGAACAAGCACTACAACGGCCCCAACCAGGCCGGCTTCGACAAGATCGTCTGCTACACGGACCTCACGCTTCAGGTGGCTGCGGCCAACGAGCTGAGCAGGATGGAAGACGTGCGGCAGTACATGGACGGCAAGCTGCAGCTGGTCTACTGCACGTGGCCTGAGTACCCGCGCAAGGACAAGCCCCGCAAGAAGCGGAAGAAGGCCAAGAAGCCGAAGAAGCTGATCGACCTCCGTGGCGACATCGAGAAGCTCAAGGGCTACCAAGTGCGCAAGGCACCGCGCGTGATCTTCATGCGCTTCCGCTGCGACAAGGCGCCCTTCGACAACAAGGAGGCCCGCAAGGCCTACGCCATGGCGATGAATCGCGATCGCATGGCCGCGATGTACTGGCCGAAGGCCCGGCCCGCGTACCGCCTCGTGCCGCCTGGCATCGAGGGCCGCCAAGAGGGCATCTCGTGCGCGAAGCCGGACGCCAACGCCGCCAAGGCCGCCTTCAAGACGGCCGGCTTGGCGAGTGATACGTGGGTCGAGCTCAGCTTCGGTGAGTCGCCGGGCCAGGGCGACATCGCGGGCTACCTCATCAACGGCTGGAAGAAGGTCCTGGGCAGCGAGCCGGGCACGCGCTACGAGACGGACGGTGACGTACGCAACGTGCTGCGCGCCGGGGCCTACCAGGTGATGATCAGCGACTACCGCGGCTTCGCGAACGACCCGTACGGGTTCCTCGCGCCGCTGCACTCCGCCGACGCCGACAACGGCCTGGGCTGGCGGGACGCCAAGTTCGACGCGCTGCTCGACGCCGCTCGCGATCCGGACCTCGCCTTGAACGACGCCGAGGGCTGGCTCGCGAAGGTCGGCGACGCCATGAAGGGCCCGCTCGCGGGCGCCAAGGCCGGCCTGGCGGGACGCCAGAAGCTGCGGCAGGCCGCGATGGCCGCCGCGGAGCGTCGTCTGCTCGAGGAGTTCGTCGTCGTGCCGCTGCTCTTCCTGAACGAGGCCGTGCTCATGGGCGACGGCGTCAAGGGCATGGGCAGCCCCGAGGCGCTCAAGAACCCCGGCTTCGTCGGCTCGTTGGTTCACGCGAAGCGCTGAGACCGGCAGGTCTCAGCGCGGGTAGGGGCGTGCCACGCGACGTTCCGTCGCGCGGGGCCCACCGGGCGTAGGCAGGCCCATGCGCGCTCGCCAGCTCGCGTGCTAGCTCGGTCGCTCCCTGCTGAGCTGCGTTCGCATTTCCAGGTGCTGTAGGGGCGGATCATGTGGCCGCCCGCGATGACCGACGGTCCTCGCCGGTCAGGTTGCCGTAGGGGCGACCCTTGTGGTCGCCCGGGACGCCGATTGCAACCGGTGCCCTTACGTGTAGGGGCGACCCTTGTGGTCGCCCGCGAGTCCCGAGGCCCCGTTCCAATGGCCGGTCGTGCGAGGTCGTGCTCGTGTCCCTGGTGCGGATGAGGGTGCGCTAGGGGGCGTGAGAGTTGGCGTGGGGGTGGGAGTGCCCTGAGGACGGCCCGACTCCGGATCTGGGTGCATCCCCTTCGCCCTTGGACGTGCTAGGATCCCCGTCCCGCGGCTCGGGAGGGCTGGATGTACCGCAATCTTCTGGGCATTGGAGCGGTCTTCGCGATCGCGCTCATCCTCGTCGGGATCACGTTCTCGGCGAGCCAGGAGGAGCCGGCGGACTTCCGTTTCATCAACGGTAGTGAGCCGAAGAGCCTCGATCCGCACGTGGTCACCGGGCAACTCGAGGGCCGGATCGTCGACTCGCTGTTTGAGGGGCTGACCTTCCGCGATCCCAAGACCCTCAAGCCCGTACCGGGCTGCGCGGAATCTTGGGACATCTCGGCCGACGGCAAGACCTACACGTTCCACATCCGCGAGGAGGCTCGCTGGACCGACGGCGTACCGATCACGGCGCATACCTTCGCGTGGTCGTGGCAGCGGCTGCAAGAGCCGTCCAAGGGCCACGAGTACGCCTACATCCTGCATGTCATCAAGGGAGCCGAGGCGTACAACCTCTACGAGGGCCACGTCGAGCGCCTCGTCGGCCCGCTGGAGAAGGGCGACACGATCGTCCAAGCGCTGGCCAAGCTGCGGCGCGAGAACCCTGGGGGCGTCGACCGTGCGACCTGGTCCGGCTTCATGCGCGACCAGAAGATCAACGACGTCGTGAAGGGAACCCGCGACCCCGTGATCCAGAGGGCCCTGCTCGGCGCCGATGGGCGCCTGGATGCCGGCTTCCTCGAGCAACTCGGCTCCTCGCTGGAGCGCGAGGCCGAGCGCCGCCGTGCCCTCCACACGCAGGCGCAGGAACACTTCGGTGTGGACGAGGGCGTCTACGCCAAGGACGACCGCACCCTGGTCGTCGAGCTGAACGCAGCCACGCCCTACTTCCTCGAGCTCACGAGCTTCTACTCGGCGCATCCCGTGCCCCGGCACCTCATCGAGAGGCTGGCGGCCGAGAGGAAGGCGAGCGGCGAGAACGAGGGCAAGGAAGACTGGTTCCTGCCCGACAACATCGTCACGAACGGCCCCTTCCGACTCTCGGCGTGGCGTGTCAACGAGAAGATCAGACTGGAGCGCAGCGAGACGTACTGGAACAAGGAGTCCATCCGCCTGCGGATCATCGACGCGTTCCCGTACGACAACACCAACACCGCGCTGAATGTCTACCTGACGGGAGGCGCCGACTGGACGCCGACCTACCCGACATCGATCGTGGGGGCCCTGAAGAAGAGGCCCGACTTTCGCAAGAACCCGGGCATGGTCGTCTACTACTACCGGTTCAACTGCACCAAGCCGCCCTTCAACGATGCGCGCGTTCGTCGGGCCGTCGCGATGGCCATCGACCGGCAGCTGATCATCGACAACATCACCAAGCTCGGGCAGCCGCCGGCCTACCGGCTCACACCGCCCGGCCTCGGTGACTACGAGCCGCCGCCTGCCGCGTGGGGCTACGACCCCGAAGGGGCCCGCAAGCTGCTGGCCGATGCGGGCTTCCCGGGCGGCAAGGGCATCGGGTCGCTCACCCTGCTCTACAACACGAACGAGTCGCACAAGGCGATCGCCGAGGAAGTGGCCTCGCAGCTCAAGAAGCAGTTGGGCTTCCAGGTCAAGGCACTCAACCAGGAGTGGCAGATCTACCAGGCCAGCACCCTGGCGCTCGAGTACGACATCGCGCGCGCCGGATGGATCGGCGACTACCTGGACCCCAACACGTTCCTCGACATGTGGATCACGAACGGCGGCAACAACCAGACGGGGTGGTCCCACGCCCTCTACGACCGGCTGATCGCCTACGCCGCGGACGTGGACACCTTCCTGCCCGACGCCGAGAAGGTCGTTCCGGAGTTGAAGGAGCACGACAAGGCCCGCGCTCTCGTGGCGGCTGTGTCGAGCGCAGATGGCGCCGCCGCCCGCGTGGATGCCGCGGCTCGGCTGCGTCTGCACATCCTGCGTGAGGCCGAGGCGATCTTCTGTGATGAGCTGCCTGTCGTGCCGTTGTACTTCTACGTCGTGAGCAGCATGGTGCAGCCCTACGTGAAGGGCTTCTACCAACATCCCCAGGACATCCACCCCCTTCGTGGGCTCTGGATCGACAAGGAGGCTCGCTAGTCGTGCGTGGCGCCGTCATTGTCGTCGGGAGCATCGGGGCGGTGTTCTTCCTCGCCATGGGCCTCACGGTGGGGTTGTGGGAAGCCCTCGTTCTGCTGATCGGTGTGGCCTTCATCTCTTCGATGCTGTGGTATCCACCCCACGTCATGCGCATCGTCGGCGCTGCGCTCCTCGCCGTCTTCCTCTTCGCGTTCCTCCAGACCATCGCGGGCACGGTTCCAGGCGCGGTGATCGCGATCGTGCTGGCTGTCCTCGCGTGGCGTTTCCTGCCTGTGCGTGTCCATCGCCGCGTTGGGTTCATGGTCCCGTCCATGGTCATGCTGATCTTCGTGACGACGATCCTCATGTACATGGCGCCCGGCAGCCCGTTCGCGCAGGAGAAGCAGACCACGCAGCAGGCGCTCGAGGCACAGGCGAAGAAGTTCAAGGTCGAGAAGACTGCCCTCGCGTTCTTCGGTACCTACATGAAGGGCCTGCTGGCCGACGGCACGATGGGCCTCTCGGTCAAGGTCCAAGGCCGCACGGTCGAGCAGCTGCTCATGCCAGCGCTCCCTGTGAGCATGAGTCTCGGTTTGCTCGCCCTGGTGATCGCTTGCTTCCTAGGACTGGTGCTGGGCATCAGGGCGGGCCTCAAACCCAACTCCTTCGCCGACTACAGCAGCATGGGCGTAGCGATGATCGGCATCTCGCTGCCCAACTTCGTGATCGGGGCGATCTTGCTCGTGATCTTCTCCTACTCGTTCCAGCTGCTGCCCGTGGCCGGCTGGGGCACGTACGGGCACCTGATCCTGCCCGCCATCACGCTGGCGCTCCCCTACGCCGCCTACATCGCGCGGCTCGCACGCAACGGCACCATCGAGGTCATGCAGCAGGACTTCGTGCGGACCGCGCGCGCCAAGGGCCTCAGCGAGCAGACCGTGATCGTCAAGCACGCACTCAAGGGCGCCATCCTGCCGGTCGTATCCTTCCTCGGCCCGGCCACGGCCGGCATCTTCACCGGTTCCTTCGTCGTGGAGAAGCTGTTCGCCGTCCCGGGGATGGGCCAGTGGTTCGTCACGGGCGCGCTGGGGCGTGACTACTCGGTCGTACTCGGTACCGCGATCATCTACTTCACGATCATCACGCTCTTCAACCTGTTGGTCGACTTCGCCTACGCCTGGCTCGACCCCCGCGTTCGGGAGGAGCTGTGACCGAGCCCACCACCAACGTCCAGGCCATCGAGAAGGGCACGAGCCTGTGGGACGACGCATGGCGTCGCTTGAAGAAGAACCGCCTCTCGATCGTGGGCGCCGTGATGCTCGCCCTCGTCGTGCTCGTCTGCGCGTTCGGCCCCATGATCATGAACATGAGCCACGACGGCGAGAACATCGTCGAGGACACGTTCCCGGAACAGGCCAACCAGGCGCCCTCGGCCTCCCACCTCTTCGGTACCGACGAGCTCGGTCGCAGCTACCTGGCGCGCGTGCTCGAGGGTGGGCAGATGTCGCTGCTGATCGGTCTCATCGCCACCCTCGCCTCCGTCATCATCGGCGTGATCTACGGCTCCATCGCGGGCTACTACGGCGGCCGTCTCGATGAGGTCATGATGCGGGCCGTCGACTTCCTGTACGGCATCCCGTACATGTTCTTGGTCATCCTGATCATGCTCATGTTCAGCGATGCCCAGCGCGACAGCCCCCTGCCCATCTTCTTCGCCCTCGGCATGGTGCAGTGGCTGACGACCGCCCGCATCGTGCGCGGGCAGGTGCTGACCTTGCGGCACCAGGAGTTCGTGCAGGCCGCGCGCGTGATGGGCGCCGGGGACATGCGCATCATCTTCCGCCACATCCTGCCGAACACGCTCGGCGTCGTTGTCGTGTACGCGACGCTGACGGTGCCGGCGGTGATCCTGCTCGAGTCGTTCCTCTCGTTCCTGGGTCTGGGCGCGGGGCTGACCTGGGGCCTGCTCGTCTCCGAGGGCCTCAGCGTGATCAATCCGGTGGAGTCGTACTGGTGGCGCCTGGTCTTCCCGAGCGTCTTCCTCGCGCTGACGCTCTTCAGTCTGAACTTCGTGGGTGACGGCCTACGGGACGCGCTCGACCCGAGGACCCGCAAATGAGTTCTACGGCGGACACCCTCCTGCAGGTCGACGGCCTGAGGACCCAGTTCGTGCTCGATGAGGGCACCGTCACGGCCGTCGACGGCGTCACGTTCGACGTGAAGAAGGGCGAGATCGTCGGGATCGTCGGCGAGTCCGGCTGCGGCAAGAGCGTGACGAACCTCTCCGTGCTCGGACTCCTACCCAAGCCGCAGGGACGCATCGCCAACGGCTCGGTGAAGTTCGAGGGCCGCGAGCTCGTGGGCTTGAGCGAGAACGAGCTCCGCAAGGTCCGCGGCAACAACATAGCGATGATCTTCCAGGACCCCATGACCAGCCTGAACCCGTACCTGACGGTGGAGGAGCAACTGGTCGAGGTCGTTGAGCTGCACTTGGGCATGTCGCGCAAGGACGCCGTAGCCCACGCGGTCAAGCTCCTGCACCGCGTCGGAATCTCAGACGCCGCGAACCGCATCAAGAGCTACCCGCACGAGTTCTCCGGTGGCATGCGTCAGCGCGTCATGATCGCCATGGCGCTGCTGTGCGACCCTGAGGTGCTGATCGCCGACGAGCCCACGACGGCGTTGGATGTCACCATCCAGGCGCAGATCCTGGAGCTGCTCAAGGAACTGCGCGACGAGCGCGGCATGGGCATCATCCTGATCACGCACGACCTTGGCGTGGTCGCCGGCATGTGCGACCGCGTGATCGTGATGTACGCGGGCCGAATCGTGGAGCAGGCGCCGACGCACGAGCTGTACGCGTCGCCGCAGCATCCCTACACCCAGGCACTGCTGAAGAGCGTCCCGCGCCTCGACGAGGCGATGCACGAACACTTGTTCAGTATCGAAGGCCTGCCCCCGCGGCTGGACAAGGGACCGTTTACGGGATGCACGTTCGCGCCCCGCTGCCCGCAGGTTCGTGATGCGTGCCACCAAGGCGAGCCCGCGCTCGAGGAGACGTCACCCGGCCGGCACCGGCGCTGCGTGGTTCCTCTCGGTGAGCTGGAGACGCTGGCATGAGCGGCAGTACCTACGAGAGCAGCCCCGCCTCCGAGACCACGACGTCCACCGAGAGTGCGGCGATCCTGCGGATCGAGGGCCTCAAGGTCCACTTCCCGACCCCACGTGGCACGGTCAAGGCCGTCGATGGCATCGACCTCTCGATCCAGAAGGGGGAAACCCTGGGGCTGGTCGGGGAGTCCGGCTGCGGCAAGTCCACGGTGGCCCGGACGGTCGTCGGGCTGGTACATCCGACCGCGGGCCGCATCGTGCTCGAGGGGCGCGAGATCCAGGGCCTCAGCGCCCGGGAGATGCGCCCGCTGCGCGAAGAGCTGCAGATGGTCTTCCAGGACCCCTACGCGAGCCTCAATCCGCGCATGACCGTGGCCTCGATCATCGGGGAGCCGTTCCTCATCCACCGCGGGCAGCGCGACGCGGATCTCCAGATCTGCGAGCTGATGAGCCTGGTGGGGCTGGATCCCTCGATGCGGCGCCGGTACCCGCACGAGTTCTCGGGCGGGCAGCGCCAGCGTATCGGTCTGGCCCGGGCGCTCGCACTGGATCCCGACGTCATCCTGCTGGACGAGCCCGTGTCGGCACTCGACGTGTCGGTGCAGGCTCAGGTCATGAACCTGCTCGACGATCTCAAGAAGCGGCTGGGGCTAACCTACCTCTTCATCGCGCACAACCTCGCCGTGGTGCGGCACATGAGCGACCGCGTCGCCGTCATGTACCTCGGCCGCATCGTCGAGCTGGCCGATCGCGATGAGATCTACGCGAATCCGATGCATCCCTACACCGAGGCGCTGCTCTCGGCGGTGCCCGTGCCGGATCCTGTCATCGAGGCGACGCGCGAGCGCATCCGCCTCGAGGGCGAGATCCCCAGTCCGACCGAGACCATCGTCGGCTGCCCGTTCCGGGCCCGCTGTCCGAAGGCGTTTGACCGCTGTGCCACGGACGTGCCGGCGCTCAAGGAGCACAAGCAGGCGCACTGGAGCGCATGCCACCTGCCGGAGGAAGCGTCTTGAGGCTCGTCGCGGCAGGGCTGCTCGTCCTGCTGTTGCCCAGCTGCATCGAGGCCAGCATCTCGACCACGGAGTTCGCCATGTCCGCACGTCGCACCGTGAGCACCCCGGATGCCCCGGCGGCCATCGGGCCCTACAGTCAGGCGATCGTCCACGGCGGTGTGGTCTACACGGCGGGCCAGATCGCGCTGGACCCCGTAACCGGCCAGATGGTCGGTGGTGGCGACGCGGCGGCCGAGACGGAGCAGGTCATGAAGAACCTCGCGGCGGTCCTGAAGGCGGCGGGGTCGGGCTTCGAGCACGCCCTGCGCTGCGACGTCTTCGTCGCCGATCTGGCTGATTACGCAGCCGTCAATGAGGTCTACGCCCGGTCCTTCGGCGACGGGGCCCCGGCGCGGCTGGCCGTCCAAGTGGCCAAGCTGCCGAAGGATGCCCGTGTCGAGATCGCCTGCATCGCGGCGGCGCCGTAGGATCGGGGCGTGACGCCCTCCTCTGCCCTCCTCGACGTCATCTTCTTCGATCTCGATGACACGCTCTACAGCACGACCTCGTTCGCAGATGGGGCTCGTCGCAACGCGATCCGCGCAATGATCCTGGCGGGGCTGCGCATCGAGGAAGATGCGGGCGTGGCGGAGTTGGCGGAGGTCGTTGCGGAGTTCAGCAGCAACTATTCCGATCACTTCGGCCGCCTCATCAATCGCCTGGGGCCCGCCGCCGTGGGCGAGCGGAACCCGGCCGTGCTGATTGCCGCCGGTGTCGTTGCCTACCACCGGAGCAAGGAGGCCGGCCTCGTCATCCTCGACGATGCGAAGGCGGCGCTCGAGACGTTGCACGCCGCCGGTGTGCGCCTGGGTGTCATCAGCGCGGGGCTCCAGGTGAAGCAGGCCGAGAAGCTGATCCGGATCGGTGCGCTCGACTACTTCGATCCGACGGCGATCTTTTTCTCGGACCAGGTCGGCATCAGCAAGCCCAACCCCAAGATCTATGCGAAGGCCTGCGCCTACGCCGGCGTCGAGCCGGAGAGGGCGATGTACGTGGGGGACCGGCCTACGCACGACGTGGCTCCGGCGCGCGCCATCGGCATGAAGACGGTGCACTACACGGGTGCCCGCGGGAAGTATGCGACCCAGGCCTGTGACGCGGCTCCTCACCACGCCCTGGACGACCTCCTCGACCTGCTGCTAGTCCTCAGCGACTCCTACGGCCTGACGCTGTAGGGGGGGGCTGGGGCCTCTGGGCACGTTGCCTTCCACGTCCCCCGGCTTGCCACGCGCACTCGCACTCGATGGGCAGCCAACCGCTCCGGCTTCGCCGTCGCTCAGGCTGCCCCTACAGCGGGGAGGGGTGCGAGCGGTTGGCTGCGCGCGATTTTCCCGTGCGCGTTCGGCCCTCCTGCTGCTGTAGGGGCGGCTCTTGTGGCCGCCCGGGACGCTGCCTCCCACCGGTGCCCCTACGTGTAGGGGCGGCCCTTGTGGCCGCCCGCGAGCCTCAGGTGGGCCGTGTCCGTGCGAGGTAGTGCTCGTGCTGCTCGGGCGAGTGCGAGTGCGCTAGGGGGCGTGGGAGTTGGGGTGGGGGTGAGCGTGATCCTGAATTGAAAACGGGCGCGGCGAGTTTCCTCGCCGCGCCCGTTGGCGTTCTGTGCTGACCGGCCGCTTGGCGGCCCAGCAGATACTGAAGCCTAGCGACCGAGAAGCTCGTCCTCTTCGCTCGTCAGATCCGTGATCTGCGCGCGCACGAGAATCATGAGGTGCGAGACCTCATCCGAGCGGCCCTTGCGGCTGAAGAGGAACGAAAGGAGCGGGATTTTGCCGAGGAACGGCGTCTCGCTCTTGCGGTCCACGGTCGTGATGTTCTTCAGACCACCGATCAGGATCGAACCCTGGTCCGGGATGCGCACGGTCGTGCGGGCCTGCTGCAAGCGCAGCTCGGGCAGCTGGATGATGACCGGCGCGAACGCGGCGGCCAGCGACGTAGCGAACGTGGCGATCGGCTGACGCAGGTCAGCGACGGTCGGCTGCAGCTCGAGCGTGATGTAGCGGCGGTCGTTGCTGACCGTCGGACGCACGTCCAAGGTCAGACCGTCCTGGATGATGCCCACGATCGGGTCCGCGATGAACGAGGTCTGGGCGACCTCGACGTCGAAGTCCTGGATGTAGCTGAGCTGGTTCACGACCGTCAGGTTGGCGCGCTGCGTGTTGTAGACCGTGATGATGGGGGCGGTCAGGGTGCGAGCCGACAGGCTCTTCTCCGTCGCGCGGACGATCATCGACAGCTGCAGGTCATCGAGGTAGGCGAGCGTGAACGTCGAGCCACCCACCGACGACAGGACGTTGCCGAGCGGGTTCTCGAAGATGTTCTCGGTACGGCCACGGAAGTCGCCGTCACCACCATCGTTGAAGTACGCACCGGCCGACGGGTTCAGAGCGGCAGCGGCCGGGAGACCAGCACCACCATTGTCGAAACCAGCCGAGGACGCGTCCTCGAGGCCGTTCGTGACGTCATCGAGGTTGACCAGTTGGCCAGGCGTCTGACCACCCAGGCCGCGGAAGTCCACACCGACGTCGCGGAGGAAGTTCTCACTGATCTCGAAGAAGCGCGTCTCGACCGTGACGACGATGCCGGCGAAGCCGCGCAGGTCGTCGAGGAAGCGAGCAACCTGCTCCTGCACCTCGGCGCTGGCCTTGACGACGAGCGTCTGCTCGCCCTGGCTGCGGATGTCGGCACCCTCGACGCTCTCCCAGAAGGCGGGAGCGACGGCACCCTTGGTCAGCTCGATGAGCTCGTCGACCTGGCCGTAGGGGTAGACGGGCTCTTCCGCCTCGCTACCGAAGAGGGGGTTCTCTTCGTCACCGGCGTCATCAGGGCCCACCAGCTGGATCGTCGGCGGGATGAAGTTTGTGAGACCGCTCGTGAGGTCGGCGACCGAGTGGATCTGGACGATGAGGTTCGTCTTGACGAATTCCTTCTTCGTGAAGACCACCATGTTGCCCTTGGTCGTCCAGACGACGTCCTCGCCACCGGAGGACTGGAGCATCTGAAGCGCCGTGGCGAGCGAGACGTCCGAGAGGTTGAGACCGGATACCGGGTTCTCGTTGATCTCGGAAGCGACGCGCGGGTCGACGTAGATGTTGAAGCCCGTCTGGATCTGGAGGGTCTTGACGACCTCCTTGAACTCCTGGTTGTCGACCGCGAGGTTGACGCTCGTCCCCTTGACCTTGGCCATCAGGGCCTCGCCCTCCGGGTCGGTCGTGGTGTCACCGAACGTCGGGCGCGAGCGGGCGCGAACCGAGCTGATCTTCTCCCAGAACTTGCGGCTGGGCCACTGGAGGATCTTCTGCTGCGGGATGCGCGTGGCCTGGATGTCGTCCATCCACTGGCGGAAGGCGAGCTTCTCGCGACGGAGGTGGCGGACCTCCATCTGGTCGTGGCTGGCGCGGCTCGAGGCGAGCGCAAGCTCACGGGCCTTCGTGTTGTCAGGCTGCACCTCGAGGATGCGGTTGGCGTAGTCCTCGGAGGTTGAGAACTCTTCGCGCTGGAAGGCCTCGACGGCGGCACCCATCCAACGCTCCAGGCGCTCGAGCTCCTGGTAGAGCTCCTGCTCGCTCTGGGCGGCCATCTCGGCGAGGCCCTCTTCGACGGCGCGCTCGCGGTCGACCTTGGCGGCCTGGCTCTTGGCGTACTTCGCCTGGCGGAGACCGTCAGCGGCGTCCTTCTCGATGGAACCCCACTCGATCTCGTACGGCGAGGTGTTGATGATGAACAGCGCGTTGTCGTAGGACTCGATGGCGCTGTCGTAGCGACCGTTGGCGAGGTGCATGCTGCCGAGGTTGGCGAGCTTGGCTGCCTTGGTGCGCTGCTCATCGATGCGGATGCGGGAGACCTCGCCTTGGCGACGAGCGTAGCCGTCAGCCGACGAGCCGCGACGACCGAGCAGGCCCTCGACCTCGCGCAGCTCCCAGGCCACGTCCGAGTTCGACGGGTTCAGCTCGTTGGCCGAGCGGAGAAGCTTCTCCGCCTCGTGCAGGTCACCAGCGGCCATCTTGGCGCGGGCGGCCTCGAGCTTCTGCTGGACGACGAACCGGACCTTGTCCGCTTCGACGGCCTTGCGCATGGCGACTTCGTCCGCATAGCCGTCCGCATCCTCCGCGGGGGCTACGTCGTTCGGTGTGTCGTCGTTCGGTGTGTCGTCGTTCGGCGTCTCAGCGACGGTTGTGTCGTCGTTCGGCGCCTCTGCGACGGTTGTGTCGTCGTTCGGCGTCTCTGCGACGGTATCGTCCATGACGGCCATTTCATCACCGGCGTCGGCGGTCGCGACCGGAGCATCATCACCGCCCGGGAGGACGACAATGGTGCGACGACCGCGGCACGCGACGAACGCGAGCGCGATGAAGAGGACGAGAGCGAGTCGGATTGTGCTTCGCATCGATCAGTTCCTGCCTGGTGTTCCTGCCTATGCAGTAGAGGCCTGAAATGGACCGGAATGACGTTTCGACGCGGCCCTCACCGCGCCGGAGATCCTTCCGGTGTGCGGGTCTCCGTACAGTGCACGGGGACCCTCCTCCCTAGGCCGAGTAGGACACTCGGAAAGGGTCATGCCCTTGTCATAAGGACAGCGGGGAAAACGCATTACTTCACGTCGTAGGACGCTGTTCGGGGTGCGCCGTCACCGACACGTCGTGGACCAGATCTTGGCGTACTTTCCGCCGCGGCAGAGCGCATCGGCGGCCTTCCACGCAGCCTCCGCGCCCTCGAGGTCGCCGAGGTCCCTGAGCAGCCGGATCTTGAGGATCCAGTACTGGCATCCGGGCTGCGGGACCTGCCTGACGAGCTTCTCCAGCCGGTCCAGGGAGGCCTGCTCGTTGCCGAGTGCGGTCACACCGCACGCTTGGACGAGGGTCTGCGTGTCCTTGCGGCCAAGCTCGAAAGCCCGGAGATAGGCCTTCTCCGCCTGGGGGAGAAGCTTGGCGGCCCGTTCCGGCTCGGCCGCGGCGAGACGCTTCGTCGCTTCGCCGATCCAGAAGTGCAGGCTTGGGCTGCCGGCCTCGAGGTTCGGCTTGTTGAGCGCTTCGAGGGCCGCGAGGGCGGCCCGCAGGGCCCGCGGCAGCGGCCGTGCCATGATCGCCTGCTTGATGTCGTCCAGGCGGTAGTGGTTGGGCATGTTGATGTGCGGGTCGGCCAAACGCGCATTTTCTGCGGGTGTGAGGAAGCCCTCGACCACGCCGCCGCCGCCGTAGCCGGCCGCGACCTGACCGCCCTGCATGCGGTCCGGCTGCTCGAATTGCCTGTAGTCTGCAAGGTGTTTGGCGAGGCGACGGATGTCCGGGCTGTCCTTCACGAGCTTGGTGCGGGGGATCCAGCGCTGGTAGCCGGCGCGCGGGATCCAGTGGAGCCGGTCCCGGCCGGCGTCCACGAGCGTGCCCTTGCCCGAGCTGGCGGCCACCAATTGGGCCCAGCGGTGGAGGTGATGGCCGTAGAGGCTCTCGGCGATGCGCGGCCGGTCCGTGGGAGCGTTTGCCTTGAGGAGGTCGAGACCGCAGCCGGGCCCGGCGAGCGTGCTCCACGTGACACCGGCCAGGGCCGCCAGGGTGGGGGCCACGTCGGCGACCTCGGCGGGGTCCTGGCGGACCCCGGGCGCGAGGCCCGGGGCCGTGAGCAGGAACGGCACCCGGAGCACGCCGTCCGCGAGGAGGAAGCCGTGGCTGCGCTCACGGACCTCGCCGAGGGCTTCGCCGTGGTCGGACGTGAGCAGGATGGCGGCGCTCTCGCGCCGGCCGGCTTTCTGGAGCCCCTTCAGGAGGCGGCCGACGACGCGGCTGCCCTCATCGACGTCGCCGCCGTAGGTGCCGTCGGCCGCGTAGGGGGCGTGGGGCTCGAAGAGGTGGACCCAGAGAAACAGCTTCTTGGAACTGTCCACGCCGCGGACGTGCTGCAGGGCCGAGGCGACGGTCTGGTTCCCCGGTCGTTCGGCCAGCTGCACGGCGGAGCGACGCGGATCCGAGGGCATGTCGCCGTCGTAGTGGGCGAAGCCCTGGTCGAGTCCGTAGCGGGCGTTGAGCGCGTCGGCGGAGACGAACGCGGCCGTATGCCATCCGGCGTCCCGCAGGCTTTCCGCGAGCAGGGGGAAGCCACGCGTCTTCCGCGGTGCGAGGCGGCCGTAGGTGTTGAGGCGTACGCCGGTCGCGGCGGGCGGGAGCCCGGTCATCATCGTGGTGTGCGCCGGCAGGGTCAGGGGCACGGGTGTGCGCGCGTCCTCGAAGCGCAGGCCGCTCGCTGCGAGGGCATCGATGGCCATCGTCTCGGGCTGCGGGATGTCGACGGATGCCGGTGCGTAGGCGCTGACGTAGTCGCGCCGCAGCGTGTCGACCGTGATGAGCACGATCGTCTGGACCTTGCCGGCGATCCCCTTGTCGTCGCCGCAGGAGAGCAGCGGGAGCATGCCGAGGACGAGGACGAGGAACACGACGATCGGTGTGCGACGCGGCATGCCCGCAGCGTACACGCAGCTGGGCTGCGTGTACGCGTAGGGGCGGCCCTTGTGGCCGCCCGGTACCCAGCCTGCAACCAGTGCCCTTACGTGTAGGGGCGGCCCTCGTGGCCGCCCGCGATCTACATCGGCCGCGGCATCCCCGGTCGCTGTAGGCGCGCCCCTACAGGGAGCATGCGCCGAGCATGCGTGGGATCTAGCGATCCGCGCCCGCCAGCGTCGGTGTCTCGATGTTCCGAAGCCCCAGCTCGACCAGGAGCTTCCGCGTCGCCTCGATCGCCGCGAGGTCGACGCCCGGCGACGTCGTGATGACCCCGCGCACCAGCGCGGGGCGGACGTCGAATCCGTCGAGCTGCTTCTCGATGCCGCTGCGCAGCGACGCCAGGGCATGCGCCCGGCCAACGGTGGCTGTGGGGTCGCGTAGGAACGCGTACCAGGTTCCACGCTCAAAGTGTGGGTCGACGTTGCCGCGGTTGTCGCTGTGGATGGGGGCCGCGGACAGATGGACTGCCACGACGGGGGCCTGGGCACCCGCTCCGTCCTCGGCCGGCAACTCCTGCTCCGCCCACGAGTGCACGACAACCCATGCGCCTGCGCCGACCAACACCACGGCCGTCGTCAGCAGGATGATCAGCTGTTGGATGCGCACGGCGGGCCTCCTCGCGGGGAGGCCCACCGTAGCAGCGGCGGACAGGGCCTACCGGCGCGCGGCGGCACGCGTGGCGCGCTCCCGTGAGTTGAGAGGCGCCGCTTGCCCCTCCATCTTCACGTTGGTCATGCCGTTGGCGATGAACGTGTCCATCAGGGCGATGACGTCGCCATGGGGGACCGAGCCTCCGCGGGGCGGCGGCGCCTTGATCTCGCCTTTCACCAGGTCTGCATTGCCGCCGTACGTGGCCAGGCGCTTGCGGACGACGGTGCTGACCGAGGCGATGACGCGGTCGTAGGCGCGCACGCGCTCGGCGCTCTCCACGAGCCTGCCCTTCCAGCCGGCCGGCAAGCGGAACTGCTCCGCGTTGTCGATCTTGATCAGCGTGTAGGCCTTCTCCTTCGCCCGCACATCGCGGCGGAAGACCTTGACCGAGATCTTGTCTTCGTCGTCCGCGAAGGACGGCTGCATGTCGAGCCCGACCTCCTTCGGGAGCATCGACTCGATGCGCCGGTCGATCGTCTTGAACTTCAAGCTGAGCAAGAAGAAGATGATCAGTTGGAACACGATGTCGATCATCGGGGTCATGTTGAGTTCGGTTTCGTCTGCTTCGTTCAGCGGCAGCCGCATGGCTGGCCTCCCTTCGACTTCATCGCGGGTCGGCGAGCGACGAAGAGAATCTCGTGTCTCCTTGGCGGGATGGTGCACGCACCTCCAACAGGAGCCTGGCTCCGTATCCGCGGCTTCCACCTCACCGCACGCAGCGGTGGCCAGGACGAAGCGAGGTAGCGCGGCCAGGAGGCTGCTGCCTGCAAGCGAGATGGTGCGGGGCACCATGCGCGGTCCTTACCCGGGTCGGACGAGGTGGCGACGAATCTGCATCAGCGGACGTCCTTCTGCGGACGTCGTTCAGAGTGTCGTGTGTCTCGAAGCGGGTCGGACGAGAGAAGCGACGGACAAGGCGTCCGTCGCGGGAGCGGTCATCACATCCGGCGGGGGGGAACGGTCCCCGCCGGACGTGGCATGGGGGCAGCAGCTCGAGGCTACTTGCCCGCCTTGGCGCGTGCCGAGCGCTCGCGGCTCGTCAGCGGAGTGGCGGCGCCCTCGAAGACGACGTCGATCATGCCCAGTTCCAAGAAGATGTTGAGCACCTGGATGATGTCACCGTGCGGGACGGCTCCACCCTTGGGGGCGGGGGCGACGATCTCGCCCTTCACCTCTTCGGGGTTGCCGCCGTGCTCCCGCATCTTGCGCTGCACGACGGTCTTCATGCTGCGCATGATCTTGTCGTACTGGGCGATGCGATCGGGGGTCTCCTTGAGACGACCTTTCCAGGCCTGGGGGAGCTTGTACACGTTGGCGTCGTTGTCGATCTTGAGAAGCGTGTAGGCCTTGTTCTTGTCCTTCATGTCGCGGCGGAACGCCTTGATCTTCACCTTGAGGAAGTCCTCGGGGAAGGTCGGCGTCGGCGCCAGGCCGCGATCCTTCGGGAGCATCGACTCGATGCGACGATCGATCGTCTTGAACTTGAGGCTCAGCAGGAAGAAGATGATCAACTGGAAGACGATGTCGATCATCGGCGTCATGTTGAGTTCGGTTTCTTCCGGTTCGGGAATGTCGAGTGCCATGGCGCGCTCCTACTTGTCCTTCATGCCGGGGGGCCGCTTCACCGCGAACTGGAGCTTGTAGATCTTGATGTCCGGATGGGCGCAGGCCTGCATGATCCACTGCACGTACTTCCACTTGGCGCCCCAGTCGGCGTGGATCATGACCGGTACCTTCGAGGAACCATCCGGCTCGATCAGCGTGGGGTCGTTGCCTAGCACCTGCCGGATCGAGTCCTGCAGAGCCTGGATGGCGTCGTCCTGCTCGCCCGGGTCCTCGGAGGCGAGGTCGAACTCGTACGTCTTGAAGTAGACGTGACCATCGCCGGAGAGGTTGATGACGAAGCGCTTGACGTCGCCGACCTTGTCCTTGTCTTCGTTCCCCTGCGTCGCGTAGGGCAGGTCGACGGGATAGAACTCCTTCGACGACAGATCAATCGTCAGCATGAAGAACACGACCAAGAGGAAGGTCATGTCGATCATGGGAGTCATGTTCATCTTGGCGTCTTCAGTATCGGGAATGACGCTGCGTCTAGCCATGTGCGCTATTCCTTTCTGTGTGGGGTCGGACGCTGGAGATCAACGGCATGGGCATGAATGGTTCGTGACTTAGCGACTGCGGAAGCGCTCGGTCATCTCCTCGAGCACCTCGGCGAAGTGAATGCTGATGCGGGTCGCCTTGTTGCGGAAGTACTGGTAGGCCGTCACCGCGGGGATGGCCACCAGCAGACCGAGGAACGTCGTGACCAGCGCGGCGGAGATACCACCCGCGAGGTCGGCCGGCGTGACCTTGGCACCGCGCGACACGATCGTCTGGAAGGCCGTGATCATTCCGGAGACCGTCCCGAACAGGCCGAGCATGGGAGCCACGTTGGAGAGGAACAGCATCCAGCTGACCTTCTGCTGCAGCTTGACGGCTTCGACGCCAGCGGCGCCTTCCATGGCTTCCTTCACGGTGGCGTAGCCCTCGTTGAGACGGGGCAGGCCGGCCGCGAGAGATCGCGTGATGAAGTTTGGCTCGGACTCGCAGAGCTCGAGCGCCTCCTGGTACTCATCCTCTTCGAGGAGTGCCTCGATCTCGTCGATCAACTCCGGCGGGCAGAGCTTGTCCGCGCGGACGTTGACGCCGAACTCGATGATGAGCGCGAGGGTGGCGACCGAGAGCAGCATGATGACCCAACCAATGGGACCACCCTGCGTGAGGATCGACTCGACGAAGCTGGGCGCCTCGGCGTCGGCCTCATCTTGCGCAAATGCGGCAGCGGGGAAGGCGAACGTCGCGGCGAGGACGACGAGAACGAGGATCAAGGCGTGGAACTTGGACATGGTTCTGGATGTCTCCATGCACCCCGGATGGGCGTCGACCCAGGTGGCGCGAATCAGGCGGATTTCGAGCGTGGAAGGGTACCTCCACGCTCAGTTTCTGGCTACTTCCAACAGCAGGTGAGTGATCGCAAGGGACGGGGCCCTACTTGTTGGCCCACGAACTGTCGGGGTGCTGGCTACGCAGCATGTTCAGGGCCTCTTCGGCCATGGATTTGTACATCTGCTTGACCTCGTCCTTGGCGTCCCCGGAGGCTCCCGTGGCCGCCTGAGCGAGGTAGTAGAGGGCCCGGGCGTGCTGCTCGGGCTCCTGGAAGTACTTCACGCTGACCGCCTTGAAGGCAAGCAGCGCGTCCTCGTACTTCGGCTTGGGCTCATTCAGGTAGGCGAGACCGATGCCGTTGTAGCCCACCGCCTGAACCAGCGGGTCGCGCGCACCGGCGACCAGGGCCGCGATGCTCGCGGGCGGGAGGCCCTTGCCCCTGGCGGCCTTGCGGATGGCGTCCGGCATGCCGCCATTGATCCAGTTCCGGAGGTCGGCAAAGGCCGAGGCTGCCTTGCGCGTCTCGGCGTCCTTCAGCTTGACAGAAGCGACCCGCATGCGCGCCTGGCTGTAGTAGCGACCGTAGCGCTGGCGCATGTAGTCGCGCGTCTCCTGGGTCAGGAGCACCTCCATCGTGGGCATCGCGCCGCGGTAGCCCGTGACGGCGGCGGTCAGATCGCCCTTGGCCTCCGAGATCACACCCGCTCCGACGAGGCCCTCGTAGGCCCAGCGCGGATCGAGCGGAATCTTGATTGCCGCCGTGTGCAGTTCCTTGAACGTTGCGCCGGCATCCTCGTAGCGCGCCAGCGCTGTGAGGGCCTGGGCCTTGAGCGCCAGGGCCTCGGCGTAGAAGCGGCTGTTGCCACCCGAGAAGCGACCGAGGAAACCGCCCGTCTTCGCGGTGGCCTGCCCCGGGATGGCGACGTCGTCCAGGGCCATGTAGGCCTCTTCGATCAAGTCGCGGTCCTTGGCGTCCTGGCCGTGCAGGAACTTCGCCTTGGCGTAGTAGAAGTGGGCGTACTCGCTGATCCACGTGGGGCGCTTGTTCTTCCCCGTGGGATCGTTCTTGTTGAAGCTGACGTACTTCTTCTCGCCCGTCTCGAGATCGATCTTCCAGCCGCCGCCGCTGATGGCTTGCAGCGCTTCAGCTGCCTCCTTGGCGTTGCCGCGGTCCAGCGTGTCGATCGCGCCAGCCAGGTTGGCGGCGTCGTTCGACTTGTCGCTGCGCGTGATGCTGACGACGGTGATGGTGGCCAGCGACTTGTCGGCGCTGCGCTTGCGATCCTTGTACTTCACCTCGGACCACGTCTCGGACGTGACCTCGAAGCAGCGGATCGTGGACTCCTTGCCCGTCGCCAGATCGCGGACGACGATCTCGTCGGCGATCGCGGGGAGGGCAAGGAGGGCCAAGGCGCCGGCCAGGAGGAGGCCGGAGGCGAAGAGGCGCGTGAGGTTGTTCATGATGATGTCTCTAAGAATCCTGTCGTTCGGGGCGCGCTCGGAGGCGTGATGCGCAGCGGTCCTACTTCTTGGCGTCCTTCTTGGCGGTGTCGTCCTTGCTGGGCACGACGAGGCTGTCCATCAGCAGGTTCATGGGCTTGAGGCCCACCTTGCCGCGCAGCAGCTCGATCCGCTGGTTGAGCAGCTTGAGCTCGCCCCGCGTCTCGGGCCGGATGTCGTCACCCAACTGCGGGCTCGAGGTGAGCAGACCACGGAGCATCTGCGAGGCGCGACGCGTCCACTCGTTGGCAGACGGAGGCATCTTCGCCCCAGCGCCCTGGACATCCAACTGCGCGCCGTTGACGAGCGACCTCAGGCGGATCACCTGCGCAGCCCACCAGTCCTCGGAGTTCTCGTCCGCCGCGAACCGACCCTGGCCAACGCTGCTGGACAGGTTGTAGCCCTTGATCATGTGCTCACGCACGCCGGATTCCGAGTAGATCCACGCGAGGGCCAGGCGGAACTCGATGCCGGATTCGGCGTGGATCACGAAGAACGGCGTATCGAAGCCGGCGCCGGCGAAGCCCTTGACCGTGCGCTCGATCTCACGGGGCGTCATGACCTGGCCTACGTGGATCTTGAAGTCCCTCAGGGCGCTCGCGTAGCGGTTGTTGGCCGTGTCCGTGGCGAACTTGGGGATGGGTGTGCCGCCCGCCTTGCCGAGCAGGTCGACGGCGCGCTTGAACGCCTCGACGTTCTCCACGCGCGGCAGGGGGAAGCGTGTGAGCGGGCCACTGTTGCCCTTGCGCCACGGGATCACCACGACCTTGCCCTCGAGCAGGCCCACGACGAGGTCGTTGTTCTCCGGGACGTTCGAGAGCGAGCCCTGCAGGCGATCCAACGCCTTCTTGACCAGCTCGGCGCGCTGAGGGCTACCGGCCTCGGCGTTGGCGGCCAGGCGTGAGTAGATCGTGCCCAGGCGCCCGATGGCCTCACGCCGTGTGTCCTTCTCGGCACCCGACATCCCGAGGAAGTCGTCGTACAGGGCCTGGGCGCGTTCCCAGTTCAGCGGGACCTCAGGACGCAGGAGGCCGGCCTTGTAGTAGAGGTCGGCAAAGATCGCGACGTTGGCCGGGTCGCGGGGGAGCTGGTTGCGCTTGAGGGCGTTGTCCCACTCCCAGAAGTAGCCGGCCGCGCGCGTCAGGGGTTCGTAGAGGTCCTGCGCACGCTGCTTGATGGTCTCGATGAGATTGGCAACCTCGGTCTGGAGCGCCTGCAGCTCCGTGCCCAGCTTGTTCGCCTTCGTGGACAGCTGCTTGATCTTGGCTGCGACGACGGGGATCTCCTTCTTGGCCTCCTCGTAGTCCTCGGGCGGGATGTTGTTCGGCAAGCCCTTGGCGGTCTTGTCGTCGAAGATCCGGACCAGCTCCTTCAGCTTGGCCAGCTTCGACTGCGTATCGACGAGGAACGAAACCGTCTGGTGCTCCCGCTTGGTGACGGAGCGCAGCTGGGCGCGCGCACCCATCGGCTTCTCGGGTGTGCCGTTCAGCTCGCCACGCGCCTTCTTGCGTTCCTTGTCGATGGTCTTGGCCTTGTCGTTGAAGTGCTTGGCCAGCGCGAACGTGATCTTCGGCAGGAGGCGGAACTTGGGGTCGACCGCAAGCAGCTGCTTGAAGTACTTGTCCGCACTCGGGATGTCGCCCTTGCCCGTGTAGGCGAAGACCAGGTGACCGAGCGCGCCGGCGTAGTAGGGCCCCTGGCCCTTCAGCGCGTCATAGTCGACGTGCCAGCCGTCGAGCGTCTTGAGGATCTCGTCCCACTGGTTCAGGCGGTAGTGGGCTTCGGCCTTCCAGTAGCCCGCCTTGCCGCGCTCGGGCTTGCGGCGCTGGGCGACGCTGGGGAACTTCTTCGCCTGCTCCTTGGCCGCGGCGCTTTCCCAGAAGGCCGTGGCGTTGGCATGGGCCTTGAGGATGCCCGTCCAGCTGTCACGCAGGTACTGCGTGTAGAGCAGGTAGGTCCAAGCGGCGTCCTGCCTCTGGGATGCGTTGTCCTTGGCGACGCGCTTGAAGAGCGCGTCAGCCTGGTCGATCGTCGCGCGCCAGCCGGAGTTGTTGGCCTTCTTCTCGCTCCGCGCCTTCGAGAGCTTGTCGCGGGCGTTGTTCCAGTCGCCGATCTGGTTGTACGGATGGTCGGGGTACTCACGCGTGAACCTGTCGCGGATGCCGGTGAACCGGCTGCGAATGCGCGCGGAGCCCGTGAGGTCGTACAGTTCCTTCCAGATGCGCTGTCCGCGCAGGCGGATGTTGCCGAAGCGGATGAGGTTGACGTCGTCGGCGCCGGGCTTCTCGACGAGGCCGTCTTCCCAGGCGTCGTGTACGGGCTCGAGGGCCAGGGCCGACGCCATGAGGTCGCCCTGCTCCTTGTAGGACGCTGCGATGCGCTCCCAGCAGCGGACGATGGCGTCGACGTTGGTCTTGCTGCGCTTCAGCGCACCGACGACGCTCTGGTAGGCGGCGATCGCCTGGCCGTACTTCTTTTCGTTGAAGAAGTTGTCTGCGATGCCCATGAGCACGGTCGGGTCGGCCGTCGCCCCGCCCTTGCGGCCGCTGCCACCACCCGAGACGATGACCTGGAGGACCTTGTTGGCCTGCGCCTCGAGCCAGCCCTTGCCGAGCTTCTTGGCGTAGCCGCGGGCGCGGCTCGCGATCTCGATCGCCTGGTTCGTGCGGTCGCGCTGGCCCTCGAGGAGGGCCCACTCGAGCATGGCGCGGACGCCGTTGTCCTGCCGCCAGATCGTGTTGTAGCGCGTCTCCATGTCCTTGAGGAAGTTGGAGCCCTCGCGGTGGAAGTTGCGGGAACCGACGCGGCCGGCCTCGCGGCAGGCCTGAGCGAGGTGGTAGTAGCCATTGGCGACCACGCGCTCTTCGTCGGGCGTCTGGACATCGGTCTCGATGCAGGTCTCGAACCACTCGACCGCGCGGCCGTAGAACTTCTCCTTGTCCTCCTCGGAGTCGGCCTGCTTGGCCTGCTCCCAGCGGGTGAGGCCGAAGATGTCTTGGGCGTAGATGGCGAGCAGGGTGCCGTCGTTCAGCGAGATGAAGTCGTCGAGCTGCTTGGCGGCGTTCTCGAACGCGTCCTTCGACGCGGCCGAGCCGGGGGTCTCGACCAACGCGAGGTAGTACTGGCAGAGAACCCAGTAGTACTGCGCGATCTGAGCCATCTGGTACCGGGCCTTGGCTTCCGGCGTCTTGGGCTCCACCATCGCGTCGTGGCCCTTGCGCAGCTTGTTGAAGTAGCTGATCGCGCCTCGGACCATGTCAGCAGCGTCGGCCTGGACCTTGTTCAGGTCGGCCTGCTTCAACTCGGCGAACTCCACGTTGCCGAGGAGTTGGTCACGCGCCCACTGCACGAAGCCGAGTCGCGTCGTGCCGACGGCGAGGCTCGCCTCCGACGCACGCTTGTGGTCCGGGTTCTTGCGAACGAACTCCTCCATCGTCGTGATGGCCTCTTTGAAGAGCTTCACCACGTCCGCGTAGGGGATGGTCGGACTGCGCGTAGCGCCCATCGCTTCGTTGCGCTTCATCTCGGCCAGGCCGTAGCGGCAGAGATCCTTCTCGGCGTCGCTCGTGTTGGCGTCGCTGATGACGCCATTGAACACGCGCCGCGCGTACTCGAAGTAGGCCTTGTCGCCCGTCTTCGTGCCGAGGGCCGCGAGCGCGCGGCCGTACTCGAAGTCATCGCCGCCGGCTCGGGCCTGCGTCAGCGGGCCGAAGGCCAGCGCGAACACGAGCGCAAGGGCGAAGAGAGAGAGGAAGGGACGATCGCGAAGTGACGTCATGTGCCTGATCCGTGGTGGGTCGGGTGGTTGAAGCGAGCTGCGCTGAGGATGCGTTGCTGGGAGAGACGAGGGCATGGTCGACGGCGGGGCAGGGTCGAAGGCGGAGCAGGGTCGAAGGCGGAGCACGCATCCGAGGGACAGGTCGCGCGGTCTTGACCTGACAGTTCCCGGGTTCGGGATTCTACGAATGCCTACGTACCCGGTCAATGCGACCGGTGGGCCCATGCACCTTGATCTTTCGGTTCCTCATCGACTTTGACGCTCCTGCGCGCTCCGGCACCGTGCCGCCCCGCCCGGGAAAGGCGTGAGGCGCGTGCAGCGCGAGGGGAACAACCGTCATCGAGGGGTGCGCGGGTAGCTCCAGCGGTCCCTTGGGGCGACCTCTTGGGAGGACCTCGTTGGAGGACACCTCGTTCTGGAGAACGCTGAGCGTGAAAGCCGAAGTGGGAACGCGCGGACGGGTAACGAAGAGCATATCGAATGGCTGAGGCACCGCCATAACAAAATTGTGAACGTCGCCTTGGGGATACGCGTGCCTGTCGATGGGGGGCGGTGGCGTCTCGGGCCGCCGAATCGGCGCGGTGGGGGCGGACCGCCACATCAAAAAAGGAAAAGGGCCGCGAAGCGTACGCTTCGCGGCCCTTGAAGCCGTCTCTCGCGAGGAGCCCTCTCCTCAGGACACCCGCCTAGCGGCGGACCGGCACGTCGCAGTCTGCGCCGGGCTCGTCGATCGGACGGATCGGGACGAACTCGTTGGCCGGCATGTCCGGCACGTCGAGGGCGTCGCGGGGCTCGATCTCCTCCAGCGGCACGATACGCGCCGTGATGAGTACGAGCAGGTTGCGCCGGTTGACGTAGTTGCCCTTACGCGTGAGGAGGAACGAGAGGATCGGGATGTTGTTGAAGAACGGCATCCCGCTCTCGCGGATGTCCTTGGAGTAGAACTTCAGGCCACCCAGAAGGAGCGTGCCCTCGTCGGGCAGGCTCACCGTCGTACGCACGCGGCTCACCTCCAGCTGCGGGAGCTGGAGCGTCACCGGGGCGTTGGCACCGACCGGACCGGCCGACAGCGGCACGGCCAGCGTCTGGATCGGACGCTGCAGGACCGCGACCGTCGGGCGCAGCTCGAGCTGCACGAAGCGGCGGTCCGCCGAGACGACGGGGCGCACATCCAGGACGATGCCGTCCTGGATGGTCTGCACGACCGGGTTTGCGATGTTCGATGCCTGGGCGATCTCGACCTCGAAGTCCTGCACGTAGCTGACCTGGTTGAGGACCGAGACGTTCGCTCGCTGCGTGTTGTAGACCGTGATCCGCGGGGCGGTGATCTGCTGGACGCGCTCGCTCTTCTCGACAGCACGGAGGATGACCTCCAACTGGGTGTCATCCAGGAACGTGTGCTGGAACGACAGGCCGCCCGTGTTCGTCAGGACGGTGGGGTCACCGAACTGGCGAATGGCGTTGTCGAACAGGTTCTCGACACGCGTCATGTACGCGCCATCCTGGCCGTCGTTGAAGAAGATGCCCGTGTCGTTGGCCGTACCGATACCGGCCGGCGTACCCGCACCACCGGCGAACACGTCGTCCTGGACCGTCGGCGAGCCGAGGCCCGGCGCGCCGATACCAGCCGCGTTGTTGCCGAGGCCACGGACGTCCACGCCCACGTCGCGCAGGAAGTTGTCCTGTGCCGTGAGGAAGCGGATCTCCAGGTTGACCAACAGGCCCGTGTTCGCACGGAGCTGGCTGAGCAGGTCATCCACGCCGGCCATGATGTCGGCCGTGTTGCGCACGATCAGGATGCCGTTGCGGGCCTCGATCGTGGCCGGGTCTTCCCACTTGGCCTCGCCACCGACGGTCTCCTTGATGAGCTCGACGAGGCTTTCGGCCGGGAAGATCGGCGCCGGCTCCGGAAGCTCCGGGGGCTCGGGCGGCGTGAAGTTCGACGGGACGAGGTTGATCTCCTGCCCGAGGAAGTTCTGGATGTTGACGCTCAGGTCCTTGACGTCGAAGTACCGCAGGCGCATCGACCCGCTGACCTCGTCACCTGTGAGGATCCAGATGACGCCGCCACGCGGCTCCCACTTCAACTCGAAGGGCTCGGTGATGACACTGTCGAGGATCGTCTTGACGCTGACGTCGTCGAGCTGCGCGCTGATGACCGTGTCTTCGAACTTCTCCTCACGCACCTTCGGCGAGACGTAGAAGTTGAGGCCCGTGATCGTGCGGAGGTAGGCGATGACCTGGTCGAGGTTCTGCTCCTCCCAGTCGAGACCCTTGACGCGCTGCTTCTCGATGATCGACAGGATGCCCGCGATGCTCGCGGCGTCCTGGGCCGGAGCCTCTTCGCCGACCACGCGCGGCTTGCGCGTGGCGATGTCGTCGAGCCAGTTGTCGGGGAACTGGACGGTCTCGACCTGCGGGACCATGGCCTGCTCCATGCTGCGCATGATCGCCTTCCACTGGTCGTCGAAGCCCGCGCGGTTGCGCTCCTGCTGGCTGGCATGCTCGGCATCGTGGCTGATGTCGATGATGCGCTGCGCATCCGAGTTGGTGCTGTCGTGGCGCAGGATCTGCTTGGCGTAGGCGCGGGCCGTCGTGTACTCGCCGCGACGGAAGGCGCGGTTGGCGCCGTCGAACCAGGCGCGGATGCGACCCATGCGACGCTCACGCTCGCCGGCGAGCTCACGCTCGCGCTCACGCTGTGCGTCGGCGATCTGATCCTCGCGTGCACGGCGCTTGCTGACCGAGGCCTTGTACGTGGCCGTATCGATCATGTCGCTGACCGTGGCCGAGCTCGCGCCGAAGTCGGCGGTCTCGTCGTACCAGCTGATGACCGAGAGGGCCTTCTGGTACTCCTTGACCGCGGCGCCGAACTGCTCGCTCGCCTCGAGCGTGCGACCACGCTCGATGTAGGCGCGCACCTCGGCGGCGGCCTTGTCACGGCGGACCTGCGCGACGTTGCGCTGGGCGTCGGCGTAGTCACCGACCGTGCTTGCGCGGTCGGTGCTCAGGCGCTGCCAGCCCTGCTGCGCGGCGGCGTTCTGCGGGTCGGCGTCGATCGCCTTCGCGTAGAACTCCTTGGCGCCTTCGACGTCGCCAGCCTTCTCCGCCTCGCGTGCCTTCTCTACGAAGGAGTTCGAGACGTAGTCGGCACGATCGGCCATCAAGCGAGCGGCTTCTGTCGCTTCACCCAACAGGTCACCGCCCTCGCCGTCTGCCGCGGGCATGTCGCCCTCGTCAGCAGCAGGGGCATCACCCTCCGCTACTTCCATGACCGCCTCGGGGGCGGTCTCGGAAGCAGCAGCGGTGGTGTCGCTGTCAGCAGGCGCTGCGATGACCGTTCTACGGCCATGGCATGCGCCAAGAGCCATCGCGAAGACGGCTGTGAACAGAAGCACGAGTGCTGTGCGCTTCATCCTTGTCCCTTCCGTTGGTCGTTCCATGTCGGCGCGAGAGAGGCACCCGTAGGCGCCCGCGTCCTCCCTGAACGCGAGGCCCTCGCCTCCCTCTGGTCCCGATGGAACCCTAGGCCCCGGAGTAAGTAGGGCGAGACTGTCATTCCTCCGTCACACGGGATGCGCCTAAATGAAGATCCAGTCGCAAGCTGTGACCGCCGGGGGGGCCCTCCTTTAGCATCCTGTTGTGGTGAGCGAGCCCCCCAGCAGAGCGGATCTCGAGGCCGAGGTGCGCCTCTGGCTGGAATGGGCACGCGGCGCGGGGGGGCCCTGGATGCCAGCGGACGGCCCCGCACCGGCCTTTCGGGCTCCCGCGGCGCGCCTCCCGGCGGCCCCCGCGACCGCTCAGGTCGGCCCCGAGGGGGGCCGGGCCGCCCCGCGCCACATGCCGACAAATCCTTCGTCACGCTCCAGCACACACGCCGTCACAGGAGCCGTCCCGGGAGCGGTGGCGACCCCGCCCGCCCAACCCCCGCAGCCGGCTGCTCCGGTGGCGAGGCCCGTCCGAACGCCGGCCGAGTGCTCGGCGGCCCTCGAGCGGATGGCGGAGGAGGTCGCGGGCTGCAATCGATGCGTCCTGGCGGCCGGCCGTGAGCACACCGTCTTTGGCGAGGGCAGTCACCAGCCCAAGCTCGTGATCGTGGGCGAGGCGCCCGGGGCCGAGGAGGATCGCACCGGTCGCCCGTTCGTCGGACCGGCGGGCCAGCTGCTGACGAAGATGCTGGCGGCCATTGGCCTCGCGCGCGAGGACGTCTTCATCTGCAACCTCCTGAAGTGCCGCCCGCCGGGCAACCGCAATCCGCGGCCGGATGAGGTCGCCTCGTGCAAACCCTTCCTGCGAGAGCAGTTACGTCTCCTGCAAGCGCCGATGATCCTGGCCATGGGGAGCCCGGCTGCGCGCGAGCTGCTGCAGACGCGCCGCGGGATCATGAGCCTGCGCGGACGCTTCATGAACACGCGCGACGGCTACCGGGTCATGCCCACCTTCCATCCGGCCTTCGTCCTGCGGCGTCCTGAGGCCAAGCGGGACGTGTGGGAGGACCTCAAGAAGGTCGCCGCGGAGCTGGGGTTGGACATTCCGAAGCGTTAATGCCTGCAGATTGCAAGCGTATGGGGCCGGGTGCGTGTAGGGGCGACCCTTGTGGTCGCCCGGGACGCCACGTCCGTCGTGTGCCCTTACGGGTAGGGGCGACCCTTGTGGTCGCCCACGCGTCTCGGCGGGCGCGCGCCAGTGCGGGTGCGCTAGGGGCGTGGGAGTTGGGGTGGGGGTGGGAGTGGCCGAGGCCTAGCCTCGGCCCGCCACCCTGCACCACAGGAGCTTCCCCAGCACCCCCAGGTGACCGAGCGCCGTGGGCAGGACGCGCATCTTGCTCACACCCTCCGTCCGGCGGCGCAGCTTCGACGGCACCTCGGTCACCTTCGCTCCGCCCAGGATCGCCCGCCCCAGCATCTCGGCGGCTGCCGGGAATCCATCGCTCGACCACGTCATGGCCCGCGCCGTCTCGCCCCGGTACGCACGAAAGGCACACGTGAACACCGAGAGCCCCTTGGCGCGGCGTCCGAGCACGATCCGGTAGCCCCAGACAGCCGCCTTGGAGAGAAAGGAGCGGCCCGCCGGCACGTCCTCGAGCCCGCCGCCCTCAGCGAACGGCGTGGCCGTGGCGATGTCGCTGCCTGTCTCGAGCGACGCCAGAAGGCGCGCCGCGTCCTCGAGGGGGTAGGTGCGGTCGGCGTCGTAGACGACGACCCGCGCCCCGGTCGTGGCCGCGATCCCGCTGCGCATGGCCGCGCCGACCCCGCGGTTGGTCGGGTGGGTCACGATGCGGACCCGCTCGTCGTCATCTGCGATCTGCCGCAAGGATGCGCCGGTGCCGTCCGAGGAGCCGTCGTCCACGAAGACGATCTCATCAGCGGGGACGGCCTCGAGGTGCGGGCGCAGCGCCGCCAGGGCGTCCTCTTCCTGGTAGCAGGGGATGACGAAGCTCACGCGCATGGGCCCGGTAGGCTACGCGGCCGAGGTCACCAAGCCCGCATGAGCTACGCCGGACGCACCAAGTACGACGAACCCGGGCGCGCGGAGCGCTACCGCGAGCGCAGCCAGCGACGCAACCGCGAGGAGTGGGCGCTGGTGCAGTCCCTTCTGGAAGGGCTGCGTGAGGCGGGCACGCCCCCGCCCGCCACGGCGATCGACGTCCCGTGCGGCACCGGGCGCATCGCTGAGCTGCTGCTCGGACGGGGCCTGGCGGTCACCTGTGCCGACCTCTCGCCGGCGATGCTCGGTGAGGCCGAAGGGCGCCTGCAGGGCAAGCGCGGCTACCGCGGAGCACGAGCGCTCGATCTCGAAGCGCCGGGCGAGGGGGCTCCGGAGACCGCCGATCTCGTCGTCTGCCTGCGCTTCCTCCACCACCTGCCTGATGCCGCGACGCGCGCCAAGGTGTGGGCGACGCTGCGTGACCTGACCGCCGGCCACCTCATCGTGTCCTTCCATCACCCTGTCAGCCTCCACAACCTGACGCGCGGCCTGCGGCGCGTCTTCACGCGCAAGCGCGGGGATCGCCACACCCTCCGTCCCGCCATCCTGGAGGCCGAGGCTCGAGCCGCCGGGCTGCGGGTGCTCCGATTTGCCCCTCTGGCCCGCTGGCGGCGCGAATTCTGGCTGGCTCTCCTTGCGCCCTATGACGCATGAATGACCGCTGACGCCGACCATGAGGAGGTGAGCGCCACCGCTTCCCCCGCCCGTCGAGCCAACCCCGGCGAGAGCTCCGTCGATACGTCGGCAGATACGTCGGCAGATACGTCCGCGGTGGGACAGGCGTACGCCTCGTCTGACTACGCCTCCAAGAACCGGGCCCTGAACAAGACGCACGCGATGGCCGCCATGCGTGCGCGTGCCGGGCGTGTCGTCCGCGGGATCGAAGCGCGCCGGCGCAAACTCATCGCGCAGCGACTGCACCGGCTGCGGCCGCGCGTCGCCGTCGATCTCGGCTGCGAAGACGGCTGGGTGGCGTCGGCCTACGTCGACGCCGTCGGAGGTCTGATCCTGGCCGACCTCGACGCCGACGTGCTCGCCGCCACGTCCCTCACGGGCCACGCGAAGGTGTCGACCGTCGTCAGCGATGCGCTCGCTCCCGATGCGCTGGCCGACGTCCTCGGTCCGGACGGCGCGGACGTGATCGTGCTGAGCGCACTCCTCGAGCATCTGCCGCGGCCGAGGGACGCCCTGCGCGCGCTCGCGCCGCTGCTCGCGCCTGGTGGGCGGTTCGTCATCTACCTGCCGGCGGACGGCCCGATCCTCTTCGCCAAGTCGGTGCTCAAGCGCAGTCGGCTGGGCGGGCTCGTGCGCGGGCTCTCGCTGGAGCCTGCGCCCGGGCACCTGCACCGCTTTGCCCGGCGCGACGTCGCACGCCTGCTGCGGCCCTTCGGCACCGTCGAGGAACTCACCTTCGATCCCGTCTGCCTCGGCTACGTCGCCGTGGTCAGGGCGGGCAAGGCGCGGAGGCCGTAACGCATGTGCGGCTTCATCGGTGTCCTTCGCCCGCGCACCGCGGGGCCCGTTCGCGAAGACGAGCTGCGTGCGCTGCTCCCGTCCCTGCGCCATCGCGGTCCGGACCAGGAGGGCGTCTTCGTGCGCGCAGGCTATGGCGTGGCTGCTGCGCGTCTGCGCATCCGCGGAGCGGCCGAGGGCGATCAGCCCGTCGTCTCGCGCTCGGGACGCCGCGCGGTGGTCTTCAATGGCGAGTTGCTCTACGAGGGCGCCGCCGCCGCCGTGGGGCCGGGTACCTGCGACACGCCCGCGCTGCTCGAACTCGACGAGCAGGCCGGCGAGGGGGTCGGCGCCTTGCTCGCGGGCAACATGGGCGCGCTCGTGCGCTTCGATGCCCGAGCGCGGCGCGTGGAACTCGCCCGGGATGCGCTCGGCATCAAGCCGCTGTACGTCGCCGAACTCGAGGACGGCAGCGTGTGGTTCGCCAGCGAGATCACTCCGCTGCTGCGCGTCGCACCCGCCTTGCGGCGCGCCGACCACGATGGGCTCGCTGAGTTGCTCCACTACCACCGTCCTCGGGCGCGGCTGCCGTTCGCCGGCGTGCGCGATCTCCCGCGGGGCGTGACCACGGTCTTGCGCCTCGACAAAGACGGCTACCTCGACGGCTCCCTCGAAGGGGGCGCGGACGCGCTCTCCACGAGCGCGACGCCGACGGGGGCGGGGTCGCTGGGGACGGGGTCGCTGGGGACGGGGTCGATGGGGACGGGGTCGCTGGGGATGGGGCCCGCTGCGCCCCTGCTCGAAAGCGACCCCCCGGCTGCCGTGCGCAGGGCATGGCGCGAGAGCGCCGAGCGGTCGGCCGCCGTCGACGGGCCCGTCAGCCTCTTCCTCTCCGGGGGCCTGGACTCCTCCGCGGTGGCGGCGTGGGCCGGGCGCGAGGACATGCTCTGCCTCACGGGCCGCTTCGGTCCAGAGGGTGGCGACTTCGACGAGTCCGAGGCAGCGGCCGCCGTTGCGACGCATTGCGGGCTGCGGCACGAGATCGTCGATCTCCGCGACGAGGACCTCATTGCCGACCTGCCGGACGTCGTGCGCGCGCTCGAGATGCCCATCGCCGGTCCTGGTTCGTTGGCGCTCTGGCGCATGGCGAAGCGCGCCCACCAGCATGGCCGCGTCGTGCTCACGGGGACGGGGGGCGACGAGATCTTCGGCGGCTACGCACGCGTCGCGCTGGTGATGGGCCGCGCCGGGGCGTGGACGCGCGGCTACGAGCCTTTGCGCGCGCGCATCGAAGCAGCCGGTACGGAGCCTGCCGCACGGATGCGCGCGGCGTTTGACCGCTCCGAGGACCTCCAGCGCGTGCTCGCGCCGTCCTTCCGGTCCTCGCTCGGCTGGCCCGTGACCGCGCCGCTCTTGAGCGACCGCTCGCCCCTGCGCTCGATGCTCTGGGAGGAGCGCAACGGCACGCTGCGCAGTCTGCTGCACGTCGAGGATCGTGTGATGATGGCCCACGGTCTCGAGGGACGCCCCGTGGGCTGCCTCGGGTCGCTACCCGCCGTCGCGGCGGCGCTGCCCGATGCTTGGCTCGTGGGCCCCGACGGCGAGGGCAAGCGCGCGCTCCGCGCTGCGCTGGCCGGCGCCATCCCCGAGCAAGTGCGGACCGACACGCGCAAGCGCGGCTTCCCGACACCCTTCGCGCGGGCCGCGCGTGGCGCGGGCCGTGCGCGGGTCGAGGCGTGGCTCCACGAGAAGCGCTTCGAGGAACGCGGTTGGTGGGACGTCGAGGCCGTGCGCGGTCTGCTGGACGAGGAACGACCGGACTACGACCGCGCCTTGTTCGCGGTCCTGAGCTGGGAGTGGTGGGCGCGCCTGTTCTTGGACGGTGACGCGTTCGCTACGTCGCGCACGGATGCAGGCACGGACACGGGCACGGGCGTGGACACGGACACGGGCACGGAGAGCACACGATGACCATCGGGCGCTTGGCACTGTGGGTGGCCGCCGCCGCGCTCTTCGCGCATGCGGCCCTCTTCTCGGGCGGTATCTGGAGTTTCGGCGCGATCAACTTCGACGATCCGCACGTGCTGGCGCTGCTGGATCAGAAGTCGCCGATCGAGATGGTGACCACCACGACGTGGTACGCCTACAAGCCCATCTACTTCCTGAGCCTCGAGGTCGACGCGCTGTTCGGCTCCGCGACCGTCAACGTCGGCCACGTCATCAACTGGCTCCTGCACGCGCTCGCCACGATGCTGCTCGTCAAGCTGCTGTTCGACATCTTCGGATCGCTGTGGATCGCGGCGGCGGCCGGGTTGCTCTTCGCCGTGCACCCAGCTCACGTAGAGAACGTCGCTTGGTTCTCGGAACGCAAGGACACCCTCTCGCTCGTCTTCGTGCTGCTGGCGCATCGCGCCTTCCGCGCCGGGCGCGACGCGGGCGGTTCGCGTTGGATCGCTCCAGCGGTCTTCCTGTTGCTGGGCGGCCTGACCAAAGGCACGGTCTGGTCCTACGGCGGCATCCTCGTCATCGACGAACTGCTGCACGTGCGCGGCGTACGTGCAGCCGGCGGCAACGCCACCTACGGGTCGTCGTTCCTGCGTTTGCTCCCTGTGGTGCTCGTCGGCCTGGGCGGTGTCCTGCTCGACGGCCTCGTGGCCCAGAGCACGGGAGCCGCCGGCATCGAACACGGCGTCTCGACGCCGTCCCTCATGGCCGCGATGGCGGGGGTGCACCTGCGCTACCTCTGGCACCTGATCGCGCCGGTCGGGCTCGCGCTGGACTATGCGATCGACCCCGGTGGGTCGTGGGCGAGTCCCCTCGCCATCGGCGGTCTGCTCCTCGCCGTGGCGGCGGTGGGGGCGCTCGTCATCGGCGTGCGCCGGTCGCGGCCCGTGCTCGCGTGGACGGCCGCCTTCTGGGTGTTCGGCCTGGCGCCCGTGAACAACATCTGGCCGCGCACATCGGCGTTGATGGCCGATCGCTACCTCTACATCCCCGCGATCGGTTTCTACGTGCTGATCGCGGTCCTGTTGCGCAAGGCCGGCCAGGCGCGCGTCGGCGTGCTCGCCGTGGCGGCGGTGGCCCTGTTCGTACTCTGCGAGCAACGCACGGCGACCTTCGCCGACTCCGAGACCGTCTGGACCGACAACATCGAGAAGGTGCCGGGCAGTTCGCTCGCCCACCTGCAGCGCGGGATCGACGCTGTCACCAAGGGGCAGTACACGCGAGGACTGCAAGATGCCGACGCCGCCCTGGCGTTGAAGCCGCGGCCTGAGTTCGTCGTCCGCGCGCGCCTCCTGCGCTGTGGTGCGCTGCATGGCCTGGGGCGCGCCGAGGACCTGCTGGCCGAGGCGAACGCCGCCACGAACGAGGCGCGGGCCCTCAAGGACAACCCGATCGTCGCGGACGACCCGCGTCACGTGCGTGCCGAGGCCGAGATCTTCCGCGGGCAGGCGCTCGAGATGCTCGACGAGCGAGGTGCGGCGGAGCAGGCCTACGAACTCGCCGTGAAGCTCGACCCCGAGAGTTGGTCGGCCTGGTTCAACTACGGCACGATGCTCGCGCTCTCGCGCAGCAGCGAGGTGCTCGACGCCTCCATCAACGCGCTCCGCCGCGCACGCGACCTGGCACCCGGCCAGCTCTCCGTGGAACTGCAGCTGGCGACGGTGCACGGCCGCCGCGGCGACCACAAGCGCGCCATGGCCGTGCTGGACCGCGCCGAAGAGAAGCACGGCGCGGTGGCCGATGTGCTCTACACGCGTGCGACGGTGGTGCTCGAAGTGGCCAACGACTGGTCCGAGGCGCGCAAGCTCCTGCGCCGCCTGCGCGACATCGAGCCGGACCATCCGAAGGGCATCCATCTCGAAGCCGAGATCGAGATCGCCATCGGCCGGGCCAGCATGCGCAAGGGGCGCCACGATCGCGATCGCAAGCTCTTCGTCCAGGCGATCGAGCACTTCGACGCCGCGCTCAGGATCCTCGCGACGAAGTGGCAGGCGCACATCTTCGCCGGCGACGGGTTCGCCGAGCAGGGCCGCTTCCGTGCCGCGCGCAAGCGCTACCGCGACGCGCGCGCGCTGGCGCCCAAGGAGCGCTGGATCGCCGGCGTGGCCGCGCGCACCGCCGCGCTGGAGGCCGCCATCGTCGCGCGCCGCGACGGCGGCCCGGATCAGGTCACGCGGGCCGCCCGCGTGATGGCAGCCGGCCTCAGTCTCGAGGGCGTGCGGCGCATCGACGTCGGCTACGCGCCGCTGGAAGACGAACTGCCCTCGCTGCGGCGGCTGGCCGCGCTCGTGGAGAAGGGGCAGATGCCGGAGGCGGCGCATGCGGCCGAGCTGCTCGCCGCCTCGGCCTTGCTCGTGACGGGTGACGAGCTGACCGCGCTCGAGAAGCTCCAGGCCACGTTGGGCCGCCTCGGCGGCAGCGAGCGCGCGCCCGAGTTGATGGACACAGCCCTGATGCTGCGCGCCATGCTCTACGAGCGGCAGACCGAGTTCGATCTCGCGATCCGCGACTACCAACTGCTCGAGAAGCGTCGTCCGGACGACGTCCTGCCGAAGCTCCGCCAGCTGCAGATCGATGTCCTCGCTGCGGAGGCGCGTCGCAAGACGGCCGCGGGCCACGGGGAAGACGAGAAGCGCACGGCACTCGCCAACCGGGCCGTCGAGCAGGTCGGGGCACGGGCGCGCGCGTTCGCCGACCGCCACCCGGAGTCCAGCTCCGCGGCGATGCTCGCCGCGCAGGCCGAGATCAACCTGCAGCGCTGGATCCCGGCGCTCAACCGCCTGAACGATCTGGCCCTGAGGTTCCCGCGCAACCCGTCGGTGCACCGCGGCTTCAATGCCATCTACGTCGCCTGGTACATGAAGACGCGCGATCGGGATCTCGTCGAAGAGGCCGCCCGCGCCCTGGGCCGCGCGACCGACCTCGACCCGCGGGACGCGCGCACGGCGATGGACTCGTCGCAGCTCGCGCGTGTGGCGGGCGACCTCGGTTCGGCGCTCAAGCACGCCCAGCGCGCCCGCGTACTCGAGAGCCGTCCCGGCGGTCCTGCGTCCCGCATGCTGGGGGATCTGCATCTGGCCCTCGGCTACAAGGCCCTCGATGGGGGCGAGGTCGAGCAGGCCCGCCAGTCGCTGCTGGCCGCCCGGCAGGTGAACCCGAACCGTGCTGGATCCTGGATCCTGGAGGGGCAGCTCGTCCTGAAGTCGCCGTCGCGCGATCGCTTCGTGCGGGCGTTCGACCTCGCGAAGAAGGCCAAGGAGCTCGAGCCCTCCCACCCGGAGGTCAACAAGCTCATGGCCAGCTGCCACAAAGGCAGCGCGACGACCGCCCTCTTGCACATGGGCCGCTATCCCGTGCCGAAGAAGGGCACCCCGGGCGTCGATGAGGAGCGCCGGGAGAACATCCGCACGTACCGCGAACGTTACCGTCGCCAAGCGATCCACGACCTGAACATGGCGCTGATGCTCGACCCGAACGCGGAAGACGCCGCCGACACGCGCCGCACCGTGCGCCGGCTGGAGGACGCCAGCCCGCTCAACCAGGCCGAGCGGCGTGACCTCGCGCTCAAGGCCTACAACAAGGGCCTCGGGCTGCAGATCGACAAGAAGCACGTCGACGCGCTCTACGAGTTCTATGCCGCCGTGCAGCACCTGCCGACGCTGGCCAAGGCCCATGGTCGGCTGCTCAACGTGGCGACGTACCTGCTCGTTCTCATGCCCAAGACGACGGAGGCGGAGCGCAAGACGATCCTCAAGTACCAGGCGATGGCCTGGCGCTCCCTGTACGTCCTCGACGCGATGGACCTCACGCGCTCCATCGTGGAGCTGCCCTACTGGCGCGGCGTGCTGAACGACGTGACCTGGCAGATCACGTCGCTCGAGCAGGCCGACGCCCGCGACGTGGCACGCCTCGCCGCGACGTCCGCCTACGAGCACTACCTGCTGCGGATGCGGGCCGCGAACAAGAAGCCCGCGGACTCGCCGTTCATGCGCCACGCCTCCGATCGCCTCGCCAAGCTGTCGGGGCGCTAGGCGTGGCTACGGCAGGCGGTGCCCGCGGGAGCGGGCCGGAGCGCGCGTGGGCTGCGACGTTGCCCGACGGGGGGGAGGTCGTCCTGGACGGGGACGAGTCGTCCCACCTGGTCCGCTCACGGCGGGCGCAGGAGGGCGACGACGTCGTACTTTTCGACGGCGCGGGCACGTCGTGCCTCGCCCGCCTCGAGCGAGCCGACCCGCGGGCCGCCGGCCTCCGTATCGTCGGCCCTTATCCGGACCGCTCGCCGACGCTGCGTGTCCGGGTCGCGGTCTCGCTGCCCGAGATGGGGCGCGCCGACCGCATGGTCCAGGCCCTGGCCGAGCTCGGCGTAGCGGAGCTCGCTCCCCTCGTGAGCGCCCGGACGCCCGCCGGGCGGGCCGAGCAGGCCGTACGCCGGACGCCGCGCTGGGCGAAGCTGGCCCGCGAGGCCTGCAAGGTCAATGGCTGCGCCCGCGCGCTGGTCGTGGGGGAGCCGATCGCCTTCGCCGCGGCCCTTGCCGACGGCGCGCTCCTGTTGGATCCGGACCCTGCCGCGACCGCGCTCCTCGCGCTCGCGCCGCAGGATGCGACGCGCTGGATCCTCGTCGGACCGGAGGGCGGCTTCACGCCGGCCGAGATGGCCTCCGCGGCGGAGGCCTGCGCTACGGTGGCTCGCATCGGATCGACCGCCCTGCGCATCGAGACGGCCGCGATTGCGGCGGCCGCCATCCTGCTCGGAGGCGCCGCGGCCGGCCCAACCTCGTAGAGTTCCCTGACCCAGCTGCGAGCCCGCGCGCGCGGCCTACCATTTGCTAACGGATGGTCATGCACGGACCCTTGCGCCTGTTCATCAAAAGTCCTGGGAGGGACGAGCGCGTCTACGACATGGACTCCGGTGACGTCACGGTCGGACGGGACGCCGCGGTGGAGATCCCTGTCGACGACCGCACCCTGAGCCGCCGCCACTGCCGCGTCTATTTTGGCGCGGACGGCTGGCGCGTGACCGATCTCGGCTCCCGCAACGGCACCTTTCTCAATGGGTCTCCGATCCTCGATGACCGCCTCGAGGGGGGCGATCAGATCGAGCTCGGTGAGACCAAGATCACAGCCTACTTCCCCGAGGGCCAGACCGAGATCGACGAGGCCGCGGACCTCGAGGCCATCCTGCAGCGCGCGATGAAGGCGCCCAAGGCGCGCTCCGCGACGGTTGTCGGACGCCACCGCGAGATCCGCGCGCTGACGCACCTGATGGAGCTCAACGAGAAGATCAATGCGCTCCGCGACGAGGACCAGCTCCTCGAGGGCGTTCTCGATGCCGCCATCGAGCTGACCGAGGCCGGCCGCGGCTTCCTGCTGCTCAAGGCAGACGACCACTTCATCGTCAGGCGGGCGCGCCTGCCGGACCACCGCGACCTCGCGGATCCCGACGGATCGTTCTCGGTCAGCGTCGCCACGCAGGTGATCCGCGAGGGCCGGAGCCTGCTGTCGGAAGACATGCAGATGGACGATCGCTTCGACGGCAACCAGAGTGTCGCCAACCTGAAGCTGCGCTCGCTCGTGTGTGTTCCGGTACACGGCCGGGACGGCGTGCTCGGCGGCATCTACCTCGACAACGCGTTCGAGAAGGGCAGGTTCGACGGCTGGGACGTGCGCATGCTCGAGAGCTTCGCGAGCCTCGCGTCCATCGCGATCCGCAATGCTCGCGAGCGTCGTGAGATCGCGATGCGTCGTCGCGAGGCCGTACGTCAGGCACGACGCATCGAACGGCTCAACGACCGCCTGCGCAAGGCGCTCCGAATCCGCACGAACGCCCTCCGAAGGGCACGTGAGGACCTCGCCAAGCAGGCCGACGAGCTCGGGCTGAAGTACAGCTACGATCAGATCATCGGACGTAGCCCCTCGATGAAGAGCGTGCTGCGTCTCGTCGATCGCGTTACGGACTTGACCATCCCCGTGCTCATCGTCGGTGAGTCCGGGACGGGCAAGGAACTCATCGCGCGCGCGATCCACTTCAACGGTCCGCGCCGTCGGGCGCGCATCATTGGTGAGAACTGCGGCGCGATTCCGGAGACGCTCATGGAGAGCGAGTTCTTCGGCTACCAGCGCGGCGCGTTCACCGGTGCCAACCGGGACCATGCCGGCCTGTTCGAGCAGTCGCACGAGGGCACGCTCTTCCTCGATGAGGTGGGGGAGATGTCCCTCGACATGCAGAAGAAGTTCCTGCGTGTGCTCGAAGAAGGGGAGGTCCGGCGCCTCGGCGCGAAGTCGCCGACGAACGTCGACTTCCGTCTCGTCTCCGCAACGAACCGCGACCTCTCCGAGATGCTGCGCGTACAGCAGTTCCGCGAGGATCTCTACTACCGCATCGCCGGCGTCATCATCGAGCTGCCGCCGCTCCGCGATCGCAAGGAGGACATCCCCGTCCTCGTCGCCCACTTCATCGAGGAGGGGCCCACGCCGGGCGAAGCCCTGCGGCTGGATCCCGCCGCGATGGAGCTGCTCATCGCCTACGAGTGGCCCGGCAACGTCCGCGAGTTGCGCAACGAGGTGCAGCGCCTGCGGGCCATGCAGGCCGGCGGCGTGATCACGCCCGAGCACCTCAGCTCCCGCATCCTGGTCTACCGCGAGCCCGACCCCGAGCAGGTGGTGAAGGAGGGGCTGAAGGCCATGGTTGAAGACCTCGAGCGGCGGGTGATCCGCGCTGCTCTGCTCCGCCACGGCTGGAACAAGAGCCGGACGGCCATCGAGCTCGGTCTCAGCCGGCTCGGCCTGCGCAAGAAGCTGGAGCGCTACGGGCTCGACTCCGAGCAGCCCCCGAAGGGCGGAGCCTGACCCATGACCGGCAACCTTGTTATCGGCAGGTGCAAAGTCTCTTACCATCACAGCGCAGTTGGCTACGTGTACTGGTCACGGCGTGACCATCGGCTCTTTTCGCCAGACTTCGCCGTTGACGTAACACATGTAGTTTCAGTATGTTCCGACTCTTGCGGCCTGTCCTCCGAAGGGGAATGGGCGTTGCAAGGGAGTTCCGCCGCCGGATGAACCACGAATCGACCGGCGGGCTTCGACGGGACGCGCCCAGCGGGGCCTCGATCGAGCGCACGACGCCTTTCAGGCGGGGCCTTTTGCGAAGGTCCTTCCACCGAGGGTCGCCCCCGCAGTAGATACGTCCCGAGACCCACTCCGAGTACCGAACCATCCGCTTCTTGCCCCCCGCAGCCCTACCCCCCGCAGCCCTGCACCACACCCCAGGAGACCAGTAGCGATGGCGCGCCTGATCTTTCAAAACGACGCCGGCTCACAGACCCTCGAGCTTCGCCCCAGCGAAGCGGTAGGGATCGGCCGCGACGACGAGAACCAGATTGCGCTCCCGGATGCCCGTGGGGCCTCGAGGAAGCACTGCCGCATCACGGCCGTGCCTTCCGGAGGCAGCCTGGCGTGGGAGCTCACGGATCTCGGAGCCACGAACAAGACCCGCGTCAACGGCAAGCCCGTCGACAAGAAGGTCCTGACGAGCGGCGACGTGATCAAGATCGGCACGGCCGAGATCACGTTCGAAGATCCGCAGGAGGAGGAGCGCCTCAAGGAGGCAGGCAGCAAGGGTGTCTGCTACTTGGAGTGGGTGACCGGCGATCGCAAGGGCGAGAAGGTCTGGCTCGAAGCCGCCCGCGTCACGCTCGGCCGACGCGCGTCCAACACGGTGCCGCTCGACGACCGCATGTCCTCGGGGCACCACGCCGAGATCACGAAGGATCTCAACGGCTACACGGTCCGCGACCTGGGCTCGACGAACGGCACGCTGCTCAACGGCGAGCCCACCACCGAGGCCCCGCTCAATCACGGCAGCCGCATCCGCATCGGCAACAGCCGCCTCGTCTTCAAGGATCCTTCGATGAAGGACATCGAGGTCGAGCTCTCGCAGTTCGACGAGGACGAGGGCTGGGGGATGATGGGGGACATCGACTTCTCCCGCGCCCGCGGTTCCTACGCGGGCCTCATCGTGGGCCTGCTCATGCTCGGCGTTGCAGCCGCCGGTGGCTTCTTCCTCATGCAGGAAGCCGAGAAGGGCGGCGACGTCCAGACCGTGGGTGGCGAGGCGAACTTGGTCGACAACGGCACGTTCGAAGAGACCGACAATCTCGACATCTACTGGGTGGCGGGGGACGACGAGGCTCCGGTGGTCATCGGCAGCACGTCGCGCGGCGGGTCTTCCGGAGGCGGCAACGCCCTCTCGATCCGGCACACGGGAGGGGATGAGAAGCCCGAGCCCGTGCTCGTCGCCTACCGCGACGAGTTCCCCGCCCTGGCCAAGGAGTCTTGGCGCATCAAGGCGAGCGTCAAGGCGGTCGGCGACGCAGCCTTCGTGGTCGTCTGGCGCAACTGGCGTGATCCGGCCGAGACGGAGGACGGCGCCGCCGCGCCTCCGCCCGTCACCGGCGGCGCCACGCGCCTGACGCACACGGTCTCGCTCGGCACGGGCAGGATCAACGTCGTCGGGGTGAAACCGCCGTGGGCCGAGAGCATGCTGCTGGGCGTGCGCCTGGGCAAGGGTGGTCGGGCCACGGTCGACGATGTCAGCGTCACGCGCGCCGGCGACGAGGGGACGCAGCCGGCCGAGGTGGATTGCCCCGGCGACGCCAGCGCCTGGCTCACGAACTCGGGTGGCCTCGACATGGCCGCCGGCCTGACCGTGCTGAGCGTGGGCGTGGGCCCGATCGCGCGCATGGCCGACGGCACGATCCTGCGGGACTTCCAGGCCGACAGTGCGCCCACGGGCGATGCGAAGGGTCCCTTCGTCGTGAAGGGCTCGTTCCGCCATGGCGATGAGACGGTCTCCGCGAAGATCACCTGGTCGCGCATGGAGTCGGACGAAGGCCTCCACGCCGACATCGAGTGTGCGCAGGCCGCGTCCGTCGGACTCACGTCGCGCCTCTTGCGTGCGCACGTCGGTGTCGCCATGAACGTGCTGACCGCCGACGGTCCGCGCAGCATCCAGGCCGCGCCGGGGCAGACGCTGGAGCACGTCCGCAAGACGCTCGGCGGGAACCCCAACCCCGAGCCGGGCAGCCCGCGCACCCTGATCACGTTCGCCCCGGGCGGCGATCCGTTGTTGAACTCCCTCGAGCTGGAAGCGGCGGTGGACGATGCGTTGATCGATGTCCGCCACTTCACCAAGGGCCAGAGCGCAGGCATCGACGTCATCACCAACTTCGACGTGCAAGCTCGCGCCGCGCAGGAAGCCCTCACGAGCGCCGAGGGCCTCGTCAGCAAGGAGCCGGGACGCGGACTCAAGGCGCTGCGTGAGGTCGTGCTGCTCTACCCGTTCATCAAGAGCGTGCGTGACCGGGCGGCGAACCTGGCTGTGACCGAGGAAGCGAAGGCGCGCGCCGAGATCGCGACGTACCGCAAGGCGCTGGACAACTTCCGCATCTTCCGCTCGGGCGACACCCTGGTCACGCTCGAGCAGGAGAGCGAACGCGCTGCGCAGCGCTATCCGTCGCGCGGGGCCGCCGACGGTCCGCTGGAGAACGAGGTCAAGACGATCGCGGTCGCCGCGCAGGAGGCACGCAACGCCTACTACAGCGAACACGCGGGCACCGTGTTGAGCCGCCTCGAGCGTCTTGCGGACCTGCTTGCCGGCGTCAGCGGCTACGAGCCGATGGCTGCCGTCTACTACCGGACGATCATCGAGCGGTACGGCCACCTGGAAGGGGACAGCTCCTTCGGGCGGCGCGTGAAGCGTGCGCGTGAGCAGTTCCACAAGCTGCAGAAGGAAAACCGTGAAGCGATCCCGGATAGGCCCAAGTAGCCGCGGCCGGAGCCCGGATCGCGAGGGCATGTCGTTGAGGGCATGCAACACGTGATGAAGGCCCCGTCCGCGAAGGACGGCAAGCCGTCGAAGTTCAGGCATCCAAGTTCAGGCATCCAAGTTCAGGCAGCCAACTTCAGGCATCAGAGTTCAGGAAAACAGGAGCAGGAGACACCATGGCGAACGTCGGATTGGGCGTCACCATCGGAAGCCACTCGCTACGAGCGGTGAAGCTGCGCAAGAAGGGCGACCAGTACGTCGTCCAGCGCATCTTCTCCGACCGTCTGGACCAGGACACCCGCCCCGTCGCGGGCCGTGCGCTCGATGCGCGCGGCTTCCGCGGGACGCCGGCTGTCGTGGGCCTCACGGGGCGCGATGTGATCATCCGGTACACGCAGGTTCCTCCGGTGCCGGAATGGCGCCTCAGGACCCTGATGAAGTTCGAGGTCGAAGAGGTGGGGCAGCAGTCGGGCGGGGACGTGTCCGCCGACTACCGCGCGCTCAAGCTCCCGGACCCCGAAGGGATTCGCGATGACGACACGATCCTCGTCGCGCTCGCTCGCAACAAGTACCTCAGCGAGCTGACCCGCTCGCTGGAGTCCGGCGGCATCAAGTTTGCCGAAGGCGTGCCGAACAGCATCGCCGTGTTCAACGCCTTCGCCGCGAATGCGACGTACACGGAGGAGGAGACGGCCCTGCTCGTCAACGTCGGCGCCGAGAACGTCGACATCGCGGTGCAACAGGGCGGCGAACTCGTCTTCGCCCGCAACGCGACGCCCGGCGGCAAGGCCTACACCGAAGCCATCGAGCAGGCGTTCAACACGACCACGAAGAAGGCCGAGCAGATGAAGAAGGCCAAGGGCGACGTCACGCCCAAGGGCCAGGCCAAGTACCCCGATCCGACGTCCGAGAAGGTCGCCAACGCGATCATGGGCGTGGCGGGGCAGATGGCGTCGATGATCCAGTCGACCCTGATGATCGCGCGCGCCCAGACGCGACTGCCGGACCTCAAGATCGACCGCGTCCTGCTGGCCGGCGGCGGCGCGTCGCTCAAGGGCCTGGACCTCTACCTCAAGCAGGCGCTGGACGTCCCGGTCGAGTACTTCGACCCCTTCCAGCTCTGCGACACGTCGGGCCTCGACCCGGCCGAGCTCGAGCTCATCGAGAAGCACGGCCACGAGTTCACCGTCGCGGTGGGGCTGGCGCAGAACCAGGTCGCGTCCGAGTCTCTCGGGCTCTCGCTGTTGCCGGCCGCGCTCCGGCGTGCGCGGGACTTCACCACGAAGGGCATCTTCACGGTGGCCGCGGCGGCGGTGATGCTCATCGTCCTCTTCCTGCTCCACAACGGCCGGTCCACGGCGTCCGCGGCGTTCAAGAAGCGCGCGAGTGGCGTGAAGGCCAAGGAGCGTGTCGCGAGCAGCGACGACAAGAAGCTGCGATCTGCGCTGAAGCTCGCGCAGGAGCAGGAGGTCAAGCACCGCCTGCTCGCCGAGCTCACGCAGCCCGGCGTGTTGATCTCCGAGGTGTTGGCCGAGATCGAGGCGAACGTGTCGCCCTACATCTACGTCGACTCCGTGCAGCTGAGCGTCTCGTCGCCCACGCACACGTTCGACTACTGGAAGCCCAAGATCGCCAAGCGGGCGGCCAGCGGCTACGTGCGGACGCCGCGCAGTCGCTACCGCCTGCGGCAGAGCTCCGTGCGCTTCAAGGGCCGTGTTTCCCACGGCCAGAATGCTTCCCGCATCGCCGGGCAGTTCATCAACGCGTGCTTGGCCAACAAGCGCGGCCTCGTCGTCAAGACCGTCAAGCCGCCGCGCGAAGGCACGGCCGGCCGTGACGGCACGTTCGAGCTCGACTTCTTCCCGGGGACGACGCTCGAGTCAGCCAACGACAAGGGCGTGCCGATCACGCTCAGCAACCTCAAGCTCGACGACATCGAAGAGCCGACGGCCTTCATCGGGGACCGCCCCGACGGTGTGCAGGAGACGATCCCTGTGGACCAGGTCAAGAAGCGGCAGCGCGAGAAGCTCATCGAGCAACTCAAGGCTGCGAGGTAGGGGCACCCATGGACGAACTCTGGCAGAGATATCGCACCTTCTGGACGCCGGTCCTCATCGGCCTCGGCGTCTTCCTGATCGGCGTGATCGCGGTCCACATCATGAGCGACGACCCCGCACGGTCGAAGGCTCGGATGGTCACGGCGGAGTCGGCGCTGGCGCGCATGAAGCGCCCCAGCTCGAGCACGACCTCCGTCCTGAAGACGCGCGGTGAGGCGTTCAAGCTCAACGTCATGGGATCCGGCGAGCCGGGCTCCATTGGCTGGGCCGCGCGCTTGAACCAGGCGCTCACCGAGGTTGACGACGTCGTCGGCTACGGCGCGGAGCAGGCCCTGCGTGCCGCCATCGTGCGCGGTGCGGGCGAGGACGAGGCCCGCTCGGCGCGGATGTTGAAGGCCCGCTTCGACGACGACGACGTCGCCGCCGACAAGGCCTACAAGCGCTTCCGCCGTCTGGTCGCCCAGCATCGCGAGACGCTGCGCTCCGGTGATCCGAACGTCGCGTGGAGCCGCCTGCTCAGCGACGTCTGGGGTGACCTGCGTGTACGCGCGAACCGCGCCGACGTCGAGATCGGAGCCGTCGCAGGACAGCTCGGCTTTGCGTCCATCAGCTCGGTCAGTCGCGCCACGCTGCCCTCGCGCGTGCTCAACCTCGCGCTGGTCGCCCGCATCGTCGACATCGCGATCCGGGAGGGCGCCGAGTCCGTCGACGCGATCCTGATCCCGAGCAACGTCGATCCCGGCGGTGTGGACGATTTCCTCGTCCTGTGGCCCGTCGAGCTCACGCTCGTGGCCGAGATGAGCACGGTGAAGCACGTTCTCGACATGCTCACCAATAGCGCCAATCCGGTGCCGCTCGAGTACGCCCGTCTCACCCAGCCCAAGCAGGGCGGCACAGCTCGCCGTGCCGGCCTCGTCCAGTTCAACGTGAAGGCTTCGAGTTCCCTTATCCGCGCGGATGCGGATCTCAGGCTCGATGCGGAGGAAGAGAAGTGATCATCCTCGCAGGTGCCTTTGGCACGTTCGTCATCTTCCTGTTCCTGGGCCTCCTGGCCCTGCCTGCCTCGGCCATGCTCGACAAGAGCGTCGGCAAGGAGAAGGGGCTGCTGATCTACGCCGTCGCCCTCCTCGCCTTCACGTTCTTCGTGCTGGCGCCTGCCGGGCCGAAGGGCTCAGGCAAGGGCGCGGGCAAGGAACGCGACATCAAGGCGCAGAAGCTCGTCCAGGCGGGGGACCCTTTCTCCCGCCCGGCATTCGACCACGATGCGGAGCGCAACCCGTTCCGCCCGTACACGGACACGCGTCCGCTCCCGCCGATCACGCTCGAGGCGCCGCCGTGGATCCCGCTGCCCTTCGCCTTGCCGCCGACGATTCCGGGGCCTGCCCCCGGCAAGCGTCAGATCCTGCGCGGCGCCTTCCCGAAACTCTCGACCGGCGACGGCACGACGGTCACCGCCGCGCCCGAGGCCGTGTTCTCCGACTACGAGCGTACGCCCGCGGATGTCTACGACTGGGTCGTCGATGCCGGGGCGAAGCCGTACTACATCTACATCCTGGCGATCAAGGACGGCGCGGGCTGGCACAACGAGGGCTCGCCCCGCTACCAGGCGCTCAAGTGGGTCCTGAAGGACCAAGGCGAGGGCTTCGACGACCTGTGGGTCCGCTTCGCCACCGTGGGCAGCGAGGCCGCGGCCTCCAAGTACCTGGGCGATCTCGACGTCCTGCAGCGCAAGCTCAAGGGGCGGGTCGAGAAGGCCGCCAAGGACGAGGCCGACAACGGTTGGCACCTCCGTCGTGACGTGGCGAACCTGTACGCCGAGGCGCTCAAGCGCCAGGGCTACGATCCGAACGTCGACATTCAGAGCTTCAGCGTGGAGACCGATCCCAAGATCAACCCCGAGCGTCTGCGCCGTGCCGCCAAGGACATGGCCGTCGTCGGGCGAACCGGCAAGGAAGCCCGCTTGGGCTGGCGCCGCGTCATCGAGTTGATCGAGGTCGCGCTCAAGGAAGTCCGCGCCGAACGAGGTGCCGACGAGCGCGCGGAAGTCCTGCTCGAGTTGCTGGAGGCCCAGCGCGCCTTGCGCGACGAGCAGGCGGTCCTGCGCACGCTCGCCGAGTACATGCGCACGGCGCCCCGCAGCGCCCAGGCACGCACGTGGCTGGGCCAGCTGCACCTCACCGGGATGCAGCTCCCGACCGAGGCGCTCAACTACTTCGACGCCGCGCTCGCCCGGGATGCGCGCTTCGGTCCGGCCCTTGTTGGGCACGGCGATGCGCTGAGCTTCCTCGGGGAGCATGTCAAGGCCCTCGCGTCCTACAGCCGGGGCACCACCGACGACGCACGCATGCGCAAGGCAGTCGCCCAGCTCCGGCTGGGCCGCCTGCGCGAGGCGCGCGGTACGGCCGAGTCGATCCTGAGCCGTGACCCGACGCAGATGGGGGCCACGCTCGTGCGGGGCTGCGCGCTCTACGCGTCGGGAGATCTCGAGCTGGCCCGTGCGGCCTTCGAGCAGGTGGCGACGTCGCCCGACGCCAACGAACTCCGCGCTCAGGCGTCCTACAACCTGGGCCTTACGTGCATTCGGCTCGGTCAGCACGGCGCTGCGATGGCGGCCTTCGACGGCTGCTCCGTCGCGCTCCGTCACGGCTCGAGCACCGGCCCGACGCCGGACGAGACCGTCTCGCCGTCCTTCGGCAAGGCCCTCGCGGCCTACGCGGCGGGCGATGAGGCGAACTTCGGCACGTACCTCGAGCAAGGTCGCCGTGAGGCACCGCGCTCGGCATACATCGAGATGTTCGCCGGCATGGTCGCAAGCCTCGCCAAGAACGACGCATCGGCCATCCGGGCGTTGGATGCGGCCCTCCGGGATGCGCCGGGCTACGCGGAGCTCGACGGCTGGCTCGGTCTGACGTACCTGCGTCTGGGCACGCGCGAGTCGGAGACGAACGCCGCCGCGGCCGAGACGGCCGAGACCTACGAGCGCGCGATCGCGTTCGCGGGCCGTGCAGCCGATCGTGAGTCGTCGGCCGACCGCAAGGCCTACGCAGCGCGACTGCGCGAGTGCCTCGTGCGCCTGGGTGCCCAGCATCTGCCCACGAAGCAGCGCTACGGCGCGGCGCTGGCCGCGGTGAACAAGGTGCTGGGCACGAGCGAGCTGCGGGAGCAGCCCATGGCGCTGGCGCTGGCCGGGTACTGCAACTTCCAGCTCGGCAGCTACGACGAGTGCATCCGCAAGTTCCAGCAGGTGCTGGACGTCGTGCCGGACGAGGATGAGCACGCGGCCAAGAACTGGCGAGACTACGCCGACGCGTCGCTGAAGGCGGTCAAGCACTGGCGCAACCTGGAAGAGAAGATCGTGACCTTCAAGGGCACGACGCTCGACCGCGCCTGGGCGCAGCAAGAGAAGTACGGCGTCAAGGTCCGGGTCGAAGAGGGCGCGCTGCGGTTCGAGGGCGAGTCGGCCCACGACGGTCGGCGGGACAACCCGACGGTCGCGGTCAAGAACGGCATCCTCTTCGGGCGCGACACGTTCGAGAGCCTGACGCTCAAGCTGCGCATTCCGCGCGAGGTGCGCGGTGAGGCGACGAACAACATCGCCTTCGGCATCGAGATCATCGCCGACTCCGGCCGCGGTGGCAACGCCAACAAGAAGCGGCCCGGCATCGGCATCTTCTACGACAAGAACAAGGTGGCCATCCGCATCCAGGGTGGTCAGGAGAAGAAGTACAAGGAAGGCTCCATTCTCCGGATGGACCCCGAGATGACCTGGCCGGATGGCGAGGAAGTCACCGTGCGCTTCGTCCGCGAGGATGCCAGCAAGGGCACGCTCGCCGTGTACCTCAACGACACCCTGATCGTTCGCGATCGTGTCTCCACCTTCAAGGGGACGAAGGGCAAGGCCGCCCTGTGGATGGGCGGCTACTCGACCCAGACCCAGCCTTTCAACGTCACCGTCAGCGACATCCGCGTGGTGCGGAAGATCCGCTAGGCCTCGTGCTTCGCGAAGAACGCGTCGAGGAGACGGGTTCTTCGGAGAGGCAGGTCCAGCAAGGAGAGTCATCGATGTCGAACCACAACATGACACGCGTTGCCCCCGCCGGGACGCGGACCGTCGCCGCGTCTACGCGGGACGTCGCCGCGTCAGCGCGAAACGTCGCCGCGCCTACGCGGGGCGAGCGCAGCACCGCGCGGCAGCGGGGCTTCTCGTTCATCGAGATCCTCATCGTCATGGGCATCATCTCGGTGCTGGTGGGGGGCGTGATCGTCGCGATCAACATGTGGGTCCAGAAGGGGCCCGAGTTCGCCACGAAGAACACGATCACGAAGACGAAAGCCCTCATCGAGGACTGGGAGCGCAACTTCGAGATGCTGCCGCCGTCCGACGTGACGAAGATCGGCATGGTCACGGGTAGCGACATCAAGGCGCAGAAGCCCGACAACACCTACAACGAGGGCATCGAGGCGGTGTACCAGGCGCTGTTCTGGCCGGGCTTCAAGAGCACGGACTTCGGCGGTGACGAGCTAGGCAACACCGATGAGGACGAACTCAAGAAGGCGGTCAGCAAGGCCGGCGTCAAGCTCATGGAGATCCGCGACGCCTGGGGCAGTCCGCTCGTCTACTTCCACCGCGACGACTATGGCAAGTATCAGGAGGACGGCCCCGTCTACCTGAACTTCAGGGGCGATGACGTTCGGCCCAAGCCGTGGAGGAACGAGGCGAACGAGCTGTACAACCCCTCCTCGTTCCAGATCTTCAGTATGGGCCCCGATGGCGAGCCCAACACCGAGGACGACATCACCCCCTGGAGCCGTGACTAGGACGCCCATGCAGCAGCGAGCCAACCAGCGCGGATTCTCGTTCATCGAACTCGTCGTCGTGATGGGTGCGATGGGGGTCCTGATGGGTCTTGCGGTGGGCTACATCGGCAACATCGGCCAGGCGACGTTCGTCGTGCAGGCCAAGGGCATGTTGCAGGAAACGGCCTACCGTTGCCTCAGCGCCAGCATCGGCGACCGCCGCGCCATCCTCACCCTGCGCCAGGCCGAGAACTCGGACGGCGATCGCATCCTGCGCATCGGCGCCGCCGTCGCGCGCCCCGTTCTCACGCATCAGTTCGAGACGATCGACTTCGCGAGCGAGGCACGCGCTCCTCTCGTGCAGGGCGATGTCGAGCTCGACCGCGGTGGGGGGCGTGTCGGCAACTGCGCCAAGTTCGGCCCCGCGAGTTATCTCAGCTTCACCGAGCAGTCGATCTTCGCGATGACCGAAGGCATCGAACTCGATGTCTGGGTGAAGCCCGAGTCGCGTGTGCGCCAGATGACGCTCGTGCACGGCGTCGAGAGCTACGAGGTGCTGCTCTCCCAGTCCGGAGACAGCGACGCCTACGACGTCCGTCTGCGCTTGAAGCTCCGCAAGTCGCTCGACGACGCCACGAGCACGGCAGGCCTCGAGACGGTCTTCGAGTCGAAAGGGGCGCCTGTCATCGCCGACGGACGCTGGAGCCGCGTCCAGGTCAGCTACGACGGCCTCGAGGCCTCTATCCGCGTCAACGGCCTGGAGTGCTACGAACCCGAGAGCCGGCGCCGCCGGCCCGGTGGCGCGCTGGGCGCCGGGGAGATCGATCAGGTGCAGCGGATCGCCGTCCCACCGAGCGGGCTCGTCGCACTGACCATCTCGGGCAACACCAGCCCCTACCGCGGGCGGATGGACTCGTTTCGCCTGATGGGCGTGTTCCGCTCCGAGGAACTCGAGCGTGACCTGCCTGGGCCGCTGGAAGTCATGTTCCCCGCCCTGCCGCTGCGCATCGTCTTCCGCAACGGCGGTCTCGACCCCGACGTCCACAGCGGCGATCAGATCATCCGATTGCGCGACACGGCCAACCCGTCGGATCCGCCTCTGCGCCTCACCATGGGCATGTACGGCACCGTGTCGGCGGTCTACGAGCAGCCGGGCGCTACGGGGCCCGACGCACGCAACCCGCGCTTGCGCGGCGGCGATGGCGAGGACGGTGGCGACGCCCAGGGCAGCGCGGACGGCGAGGACGGGAGGGACGGTCGATGAATGTCGCCCCCATGCCTTCCGCCCAGGGTCGCGATCGGAGCGCCCGACGGTCTTCGATTGGCTTCACGTTGCTCGAGATCCTGGTCGCCATGGCGATCTTCTCGATCCTCGGTTCGATGATCGTCGTCTTCATGCGCCAGAGCTTGGACATCTTCTACGCAGGTACGAAGCAGTCGGCCGAGCTCGATCGGATGGACTCGGTGCTCCCGCAGATGCGGGGTGATCTCTCCAGCCTGATCATCCCCGGGGACTTCACGCCCCCGCGCCCTCCGCCGACGGAGGACCAACTGCAGCGCAAGGGCAAGACGGCGCCGCCGAAGCCGGCCGCCGTGGCGATCCGCCTGCGTGCCGGCTACCTGACCTTGCGCAACAGTGGCGATGACCGCTTCAAGGACTACCCGATCCCCTACATCGCGTTCGTGACCACGGACGCGAGCGAGTGGTCAGACAAGCTCAAGCGCCGCGCCGGCGAGACGGCCAAGGGCGACGGTGAGCTCAAGAACCTCACGCCCGAGACCGTGGCGTCCGGCGACCGCGAGACACGCTATCGCGCGACAGGCGGCCTGATGGAGGTGGTCTGGATCGCCGTGCCGCGCGACCTCATGCACCCGCGCACCAAGGACCAGAACATCTACCCGGCCATCCTCACGCTGTACCGCGGCTTCCGCACGCCGATCGGGGATCCGGAGAAGAGCCTCCTGAATCCGGAGAACCTGGACGAGCGCGACGAGATCCTGAAGGCCTGCCGTCCTGTCGCCGAGGGGCTGATCCACTTCGGTGCGACCTGGCGCCGGACGTTCGCCACGTCGTGGGACAGCGAGCTGGGCGTGGGCATGGGCGAGACCGCACCCTACGTCGGCCCGGTGTGGGACTCGACGCGGGCGCTCGAGAAGGGCTGGCCCATGCACCGTGGCGCCGAGAGCCTCGTGGACCCGAGCGACGACATCTTCCCCGCCTTCGTGAAGCTCGAGGCTACGTTCGCTGCCACGACGCAGTTCGGCGCCAGCCGCGGCGAGCTGCAGATCACGGCCGCCGCGGGTTCCGAGGACCGCGTGCTGAAGGTGAACGACACCGACATCCTCATGAAGCCGACCCTCGGCAATCTCCGCTTCCTCAAGATCGCCGGCGAGTGGATGTCCTACGAGCTGCGGGACGTGAACTGGGAGCGCAAGGAAGTACGCGTCCGGCGCGGCTTGCGTGGCACCAAGAAGATCGCCCACGAGAGCGGCGCCTGGGTCTACGTGGGTGCGCCGTCCACGCTGCAGATGCGGCTGCCCGTCTTCCGCGACAAGTACGTGCTGCGGGGGGATCGCAACAAATGACGCCCGTCATGACCAACCCGCGCCCCTCGTCTGCCGCGCGCGCGACGCCTACGCCCGGGCTCCGGGAGGCACCGGCGCAGGGCGGCTTCTCGTTCATCGAGGTCCTGATGGCGATGAGCGTGCTCGTCGTCGGTAGCGTGTCCGTGCTCGGTCTGTTCTCGATCGGCGTCAACCGCATGGTGGACCGTCGCGTCGAAGCCCGCCTCGCCGAGGTGCGGCCGGAGATCGACAGCATCCTGCAGGCACGCGTGGATCTTGCGCGCCCCGGTGACCTACCCAAGGGCGTCACGCGCGAGGACCCGATCCTGCTCTCCCGCCGCGGCTACGGCTTGTCCGTGCTGTGGCGGTCCAACCCGTTCCAACAGGCGCCCGGCTACCTGGCACATGCCGAGTTGCTGTTCCGCGGTAAGCCCGTGCGCCGTCTCATCATCCCCATCCGCCGTTCCTACGTGTACCTCAAGGAACTCGAAGGCGGTGGGGGCAAGAAACCGAATTAGGGAGGTGACGCGATGAACACCATCCGCCAACCGATGCTCTGGATCTCGATGTTCCTCATCACCGGGGCCATGCTGCTTCTCAACAGTCCGCCGGTCGAGGCCGACGTGGTCCATCTGCGCACCGGGGAGTCCATCAAGGGCCGGCCGCTGCAAGAGCGCAGCGACCCGAAGGTGCTCGTCATCGAGGACTACCTCAGCGGTGCCGTTCGGACGCTGTCCTGGGACGTCGTCGACGCCGGCGATGCCGACCGTCTCCAGCTCGAGTGGGGTTGGAAGAACAAGGCGCTGAAGGCAGTGGAAGGTCACCGTCTCGTGCAGAGCCTCGCCGGCGGCGCGACGCAGGACGTGCGCGGCATGATCGAGAAGGAAGACGAGGTCTTCTATCACCTCCGCCAGAGCGGTCGCGTGCTCAAGGTGCGCAAGGACCAGGTGCTCGAGAAGGTCGAAGAGCCGATGGACCCGCGCGACATCTGGAGCCCTTCCCAGCTTGTGGACCGGTACCTCGAGCAGCTCAAGACCGAAGGCAAGGACGTCGACAACCCGGACTCGATCATCGCGTTCCGCATTGCGGAGTACGCCGAGACCGCCGGAGAGTTCGAGACGGCCGCCAAGCACTACGAGGCGTGCGCCGCGGACGCGGACTTCCTCAACCAAGGCGTCGCCAAGGAACGGCTGACGCGTGTGCAGGCGATCCTGCGTGACGCGGCCGCGCTCGGCAGCCTGCGCGATCTACGCATGGCCTTGAGCCTGAAGAGCTTCGTCAAGGTGGACGAAGGCATCAAGGGCTTCGCTGAGAAGCATCCCGACGCAGGCGAGGCGATCCAGCGCCGTCTCGAGAAGCTCAAGAAGGACTACACGACGCGACGCGCCGACTACTTCCAGCTCGAGGCGAAGATCAACTTCCCCAAGATCGTGCTGAAGCTCATCAAGGAGAAGGTCGGCGAGAAGGACATCGGTCTGAGCGACGCGACCGCTTGGACGCGCCGCGAGCTGCCGGATGCGGCCTTCGAGGCCCTGGCCACGCGCCTGCAGCGGCGCGACGCCTCCGTGACACCCGAGGAGGCCCGCGCCTTCTGGGAAGGCCGCCGGAAGTCCGGCTGGAAGTACGCGGCCTACGGGTCGGGCACCTTCATCGTCGAGCCGCCGAAGATCAAGCCCCCCAAGCGCCGTCGCCCGCGCAAGAGCAAGGGCCGTGGCGGCGCCGCTCCGCAGGTCAAGATCCCCAAGCCCCCGACCCGCGACCAGTGGTGGGCGCGTGCGCCTACGAAGGAGCGCCAGAGCTGGGTGATGGCCTTCTTCGTGGACAACGCCGACCTGTTCGAGGTGGCGGAAGAGCCGAAGTACACGCTCTGTCCCAAGTGCAACGGGATCGGACTCGAGAGCAAGGCGCTGCAGACGGGCGGCACGCTCGCCTACCTCTGCACCCGCTGTGGCGGGGCTCAGCGCGACAAGCGGGTCAAGTTCCGCTGACGGGAGCAGGTACGTCCGCTCCCAAGGGAGAGGTTTCGCTGCGACCGCTGGCTGCCCGGACCAGGGTGTGGCGCGGCCTCCTGGGAGGCCGCCTCCGATGCCCCTGACCCCGCGCTGCGAGGATGGCTAGCGCCGCTACGAGCGAGACCGGCGCCGCCGCTGTAGGATGCGATCACGATGCGACGCCGCCTCCACAACCCCTTCTTCAGGCACTTCGTCCGTGCCGTTCTCGGGCTGGCCGTCCTGGCGCTGCTTTTCGCGCCCGGCGGCGCCGTGGCGGAGGACACGAAGGCGAAACCCAAGCCTCGCAACCTGCGGGAAATGGGGGAGCGCCTCACCGCGCTCGCCATCCAGATCCAGAAGCTGATCGAGGTAGCGAGCAAGGATCCGGACGAGGCGCGCATCGACCTCTACCGCTCCTACACGCCCAAGCAGATGAAGAAGACCCGCGGCCGCGTCCGCGCGGAGGACATCGTCGGCTACATGCTCGACCCGAAGAAGCACTTCGACGTCCGCCAGAAGGCGTGGAAGGCCTTGCAGGAGGGCGCGCAGTTCCGCGGCGACCCCGAGCTGTCCAAGACCGAGAAGCAGGGCACGAAGAGCAAGCGGGCGCACTTCTGCGAGCGCATGCTGACGAAGCAGCTGCTCCACGAGGATCGCATCGCGCGCAAGATGGTGGGGGACCTGCTCACCACGCTCTGGTTCGGCCGTCGGTCGGGCATTGCCGAGATCGATCGCTACAGCCCGACCGACGAGAAGACGTGGAAGCCCGCCAGGCGGCGCTGGAACACGTACCTCCGGAAGAACTGAGCGAGCGCGCTGGGGGGACGTCCGCGGAGACCCGGCACGGGCCGACGCCTCCTCGCCGGCCGTTGGAGCCCGTCACTTGGGCTCTGCGCGCGGACGCAGGCCCACGGAGGGGCGGTGGTCCCACGCCGCCTTCACCCGCGGGTCCCCGGCTGTACGATGGAGGGATGCGGTCGCGTTGCACCACACTGCTCGCCCTTCTCCTCGTGTGTGGCGGGCTGCTGCTCTCGCCGTTGGCGTTCGCCGAAAGCGGCGAGGCCTCCCAACCCAAGGCCAAGCCTCACGCGACGCCCCCCGGTGCCGCCGCGGCACGGACCCCGCCCGGCCCCGCACGCCCCGGGAGCCTGCGTGCGCTGAAGAAGCGCCTGGCCGAGCTGATCAAGAGCATCGAGCAGGTCATCGCGGAGGCCCGTCGTGATCCGGATGAGGCCCTCATCGACATCTACCTGGCGTACTCGCCCAAGGAGCTCAAGCTCCGCAAGCGCCCGGTCGATGCCGAAGTCCTCCTGCGCATCATGGTCGACCCGAAGAACAAGCCGGACCTGCGCGAGAAGGCCCGGGCCGCGCTGCTCGGCGGCACCCTGCGTGGCGACATCGATCTCAGCCGGGACCACAAGAAGGCGGGCATGACCAACCGTGCGTGGTTCTGCCGCCATCGCGTGGCCGATCATCTCAAGGACGACGGCCGCGAGGCACGCCAGCTGACCAACAAGCTGCTGACCGACTGGTACCGACCGCGCGGCATCTCTGGGATCCTCGGCTACAAGTACGACGAGAAGAAGACGTGGGGACGCGCGATCACAGCATGGAAGAAGGAGCTGAAGAAACGCAAGTAGTCCGGCCGCGTGCCGGCACCTGCTGCGTGCTCCTCGTCGTCGCCAGCGTCCTCGTGGGCGGCTGCCGTGCCATGCCACAAGCGGGCCCGCAGGTCTTCGGCAACGATGGTGCGAAGGACAAGCCTGCGCCCGTGGCCGTGATCGCCGGGCGCCCGCTCTCCACGGGGGAGCTGGCTGATTGGTGGTTCGAGCGCTACCCCGAGGAGTACGGTCGCACGCTCGGCACGCTGATCGACGAGCGATTGGCCATTCGGGATGCACGCGCCCAGGGCGTACGCGTACCGCGCGCCGCCCTCACCAAGGCCGTGCACGCCGAGGTGGAAGCGCGCCGAAAGCAGTTGCACTCCCTCTACGGTGACGCCGCGGATCTCGCTGCGGAGGTCCAGCGCGCGTACGGCGTCGACGTCCCCACGTGGCGCACGAAGGTCCTCGTCCCGCGCCTTCACGCGCGTTTGCTCATGGAGCGCGTGGTGCGCTGGGATACACGTCGGCGCGAGCGTGTGCACGCTCGCGTGATCGTGCTTGCGGACGCCGCGCATGCGCGCGGCATCGTCCAGCGTCTCCGCAAGGGGGCGGACTTCAGCCTCCTGGCCGCCAAGGAGTCGCTCGATCCATCGGGCAAGCGCGGCGGCGACCTGCCCTGGATCGGCCGCGGCGACCTGAGCTTCCCCGGCGTCGAGAAGCGCCTGTTCGAAGCCCCGGCCGGGAGCATCGTGGGACCTCTCGAAGTCCGGGTGGCGGGCAAGGCCCAGTTCCAGGTCTACAAGATCATCCGTCGCCCGGCGCCGTGGACCGGATCTCTCGAGACCCACTGGCAGCGGCTCGAAGAGGACCTCGTGGCCCGGCGCGTCGATCAGGGCGAGTTCGAGCGCTGGCGGACGCGCGCGCGACGGGACGGCGGCGTGCGACTCTACCGGCCCGATGGCCGTGTCTGGCAGGCCCCGGCACAGCGTTGATCGGGGAGGCTGAGCGGAGGCGCTGAGATGGTGCGTTGGGCCGTCCGGGCGATCGCGTAGCCTGTGCGGCCGTGACTGACGACGAAACCAAGCCTTCCGACGATGCCGTGCCTCCGGAGGAGACGCCCCCTGAGGCCGACGCCCCTCCGGACACGAACACGGACACGGACACGGACACGGACACGGACACGGACACGCCGTCTTCTTCGGACAAGCCCACGGCGAAGCCGAAGGCCAAGTCGAGCAAGAAGGAGAAGCCGGCCTGGAAGCCGCCGCCGCCCGAGCGTCTCGAGGGGGCCATCGAGGCCATCCTGCTCGTATCCGGTGACGTCGTGCGGCCCGAGCGTCTGCGCGACATCCTGGGGCTCGACTCCGTCCTTCCCATTCGGGAGGCCGTGACCTCGATCACCGCTCGCTGGGAGAAGGCCGGCCTGGCGTTCGAGCTGGAGGAGGTGGGGGGCGGTGTCCGCGTCGTCACGCGGCCGGAGTACGCCGAGTACGTCGCACGGCTCGTCAAGCGCCCCGCCTCGGACAAGCTCAGCCGGGCGCTGCTCGAGACCCTCTGCATCGTCGCCTACAAGCAGCCTGTGGCCCGGGCCGAGGTCGAGCGGATCCGGGGTGTGCAGGCCGGCGACGGCTTGCGTCAGCTGCTCGAGCGGCGCCTGCTCAAGGTCGTCGGCCGCAGCGACCAGCCGGGACGTCCCCTGCTGTACGGCACGACGCAGATGTTCCTCACGGCGTTTGGGCTCAAGGACCTCAAGGACCTCCCTGCCCCCAGAGATCTCCAGCGATTGTAACGCCCGGCGATCCTCTCGCTGCGCGGGGTGGCCACGGCGCCTCCCCTCCTCTCACGGCGCTGCCGCAGGGATGCCGCCCGTGGCGTCACGCCATGGCCCAAGGTCGAGTATCAGGCTGGTGTGGGCGGCCACCCGCTGCGGCTCCGCCTCCGCTAGGGCCGCCCCTACGCGGGTGCTGACGACGGCCGAGCGGGGCGCGCGATCGTCCCACCTAGGTCACGCCTTCTGCCATGGGATCGGAGCTCCCAGGGCCGAGCCCGGGGAGACCGACGCGAGCGGTGGTTCACGCGAGGAGGCGAGCCGCAGGCGTGCTCCTGCACGTCGAGGACCCGGTTCCGACCGGGGACACCGCGCAGGCAGAGGATCGTCGGGCGGCACCCAGGCCAGAGGGCCAAGGAATGGGGGCCCGGAAGGAGCGTTCCTTCCCTGAGGTCCCCGCTTTGGGGGCCCGCCGGAGGCCGGTATCCTCGGCCGTTTCCGCACCGATTTCCGCCCGGTCGTTCGCCGGAGGGAGCCCCGCCCATGTCGCGATTCCGCAAGCTCTACAAGAAGTACGAGCGCCACTTCCTGCTGGGCATCGTCATCATCTTGCTCGCCAGCTTCTCGATCACGGGTGCCTTCTCCTGCCAGGACCGCGGCCAGGGCCGTTCCTACAACATGGGTGGCGAGTTCACGGTCGCCCCGGGCGAGCGCGAGGAAATCGACGACCCCGACTTCGATCGCATGTTCGCGAAGTACTTCAACTTCCAGAACGCGATCCGCATGGCCTCCCGCGAGTTCCGCATGTTCATCGCAGGCCTGCGTCCGCCCGAACACTTCAAGGCAGCCTGGGCCCATACCGTCCTTCTCGCCGCCGCCAAGCGCGCCGGCTACACGGCGGGCGACCACCAGGTCCGCACGGCCGTGCAGGACATGGTCGGCTTCGCGCTCCTCTACCGCGCACGCATGCCCTGGTCCGAGCCCAACTACCAGCAGTTCCTGCGCCAGAACTACTCGCGTGGCACCCAGGCCGAGTTCCAGGAGGCCGTGCGCGAGGTCGTGATCAAGGACCAGTTCCTCTACCCGATCGTCACAAGCTCGCGCTACCAGGTCCCGTACGCCGATGCCTACAAGGCGTGGCGTGCGACGCGGGAGCGTGTGGACCTGCGCTACGTCGCCTTGCCGGCCGCGCCGTTCGCCGCCGACATCCGCAAGGAAGAGGACACGCGCGCCGTCATCGGCACGCAGGCGGCCATGTTCACGCAGGTGACGAACACCGCAGCGATGATCCGCCGCATCCAGGCCAAGATCGATGCGCACAAGCGGGCCAAGGGCGCTCTCCCCGCCTCGCTCGATGAGCTCGCCGCCGCGGGCGCCACGTACAAGGTCAGTGACGACGAGTGGGAGATGGCTCCGCGCTACACGGCCGGCACGGGTGACATCCGCAGCGCAGGGCCCGACAAGACGTTCGACACGCCCGATGACGTGACCGTCGAGACGCAGAAGCAGCTCGACACGCACGGCACCCTGCATGAGCTCGCCGAGAAGATCGGGCAGCGCCGCACCGCCACGAGCAAGTGGCCTGCCACCCTCGAGGAACTCAAGAGCACCGGGACCGGCGGCAACCGCCTCCCGGGTCTCGTTCGCAACGTCAACGACGGCTGGGGCAAGCCATTCGAGTACGAGGCAGGCAGCGCAGGCACGCCGCCCACGCTCACGTCGCTCGGCCCGGATGGTGCCCTCGGCACGGCCGACGACATCAAGCTCACGCTCGATCCGGACTCGGTCCGTGTAACGCCCGGGCCGGCTCTCGCGGTCTACGTCGCAGCCGACCTCGAGGACAGCTGGGCCCGTCCGCTGAGCATTCGCCTCAGCCGTGCCCAGCCGCCCACGTGGCAGGTCTCAAGCGCTGGTCTCGACGGCGAAGCCGGCAACGAGGACGACCTCGTCACGGGCAACGCCCAGGAGCTGAAGCTGTTCTTCAACTCCGTCCGCGGTGACTACAACCTGCCCGCGCGCCGCCGCTTCGAGACCCTGTTCGTGCACCTGCCCCTGGTGAGCGATGCGGCCCTGAAGCGTCTGTGGGCGAAGTACCCCCAGCACCGTCCGACGGACGAGGAGCAGGTCTTCACACACTGGCGCTCCTACCGCGGCGACATCTTCTACGGTGCCGAGGATCCGGCCGACCCCGAGAAGGGCCATGGCGCCGAGCTGGCCAAGCGCGTTGCGCCCGACGCCAAACTCACGCTCGTGCCGGCAGCGGACGTCTTCCCCGATCCTCTCGTCGGCAAGGCGAAGGACGACGCCAAGAAGGACGACGCCAAGAAGGACGACGCCAAGAAGGACGCCGACGACGACGGCGAGGACGGCGAGGACGGCGAGGACGGTGGGGACGATGAGGCCAAGAGCGCCGAAGACGAGCGCAAGGCCGCAGCCGAGGCCAAGGAGGCCGAGGAGCGCAAGACGTTCCGCGAGAAGGGCTGGCGCCAGATCGTCATCCGCGAGTTCTTCCTCGAGAACCTCTTGAACGACCTGCTGCAGCGCTGCCGCACGAACCGCCTGGACATGCTCAAGGCCGAAGGCAATCTCGCGGGCTGGAACGCCCTGCAGGAGAAGCACAAGGAGCTCCTCGCGGCGTGGCAGAAGTCCGAAGGCGCCAAGCCCGAGGCGGATCGCGCACCCAAGCCCGTCGCCCCCAAGGCCGAGGAGCCCAAGCTGCCCGAGGCGATCACGTTCGAGAGCCTGCTCGCGGGCGAGCTGGCGGACCTCGTCGGCTCCGGTGACGCGAAGACGCCGGCCGCCCTCCAGTACTGGAAGACGCCCGAGCTGATGAGCCGCGAGGACTGGGAGAAGAACGAGAACTTCGGCGATGGCCTGCAGTTCGAGCTCTCGCGTCTCAAGCAGGACGGCGAGTACAACGGCATCCCCACGCAGCTCCACCGTCGATTGACGAAGGTGCTGGTGCGCCGTCTCGAGTTCAAGCCGCAGCAGCCGCAGAGCTACGACGACGTGAAGGACAAGGTCTTCGATCGCTTCATCGAGAAGCGCCAGATGGACCGCGCCGTGGACGAACTGAAGAAGCTCCAGCTCGACGTCGACAAGGCGATTGCCGATCTCGGCAACGAACCCACGGATGCTGCGAAGCAGGCCGCGTGGGATGGCGCGCTGAAGACGTGGTCCGATCGCGTCGGTGGCCATCACCTCGTTGAGACGACCGGCCTCTTCATTGGCAACACGCCGCCGCCCCCCTTCGAGATCGAAGACGGCACGGCCGAGGCCGAGAAGGCTCGCATGGAGCGCTTGAACTTCATGTGGCGCACGGGCTATTCGACGGTGCGCCCTGTCGTGTCGCGTCAGGACACGGTGACGGCGGAGCCCGGCAGCTTCGGCCGCCGCGTGCTTCGCGACCCGAAGGAGAAGGACCGCGGCAGCGGCTACGCCTACCTCGTTCGCGTCGCCGATCGCGTCTGGCCCAGCAAGGCGGAGTTCTCTCCGCGTCGCTACACCCAGTACCTGAGCACGGCCGTGTTCGGCGACCGTGCGCGCGTGCGCAGTGCACAGCGTCTTCGCGATCGCGAAGGCAAGTTCAACCAGGCGCTGGCCCGCTACTTCGACGACATGGACTGGCTGCAGGTCACGTTCGACCTCCAGACCAACTCGGAGCTCGACTCCCTCGACGAGCGCAAGAAGCGCTAGGTAGGGCCGGCCCTCGCTCGGGGGACGGCTGTAGGGGCGTCCCTTGTGGTCGCCCGGGACGCCTGCTCCTTCACGTGCCCTTACGTGTAGGGGCGACCCTTGTGGTCGCCCTCCGTCGAACGCTCCGGGCGCCCCAACACCACGCGGTTCGCATTCGATGTGCAACCGCCACCGCGTGCGGATCACCGTGGCCGCGGGCGGCCACAAGGGCCGCCCCTACGTGGTAAGTCCCGACGCGACAGGACGCGCTCGGGCGGGCACGAGGCCCGCCCCTACGGGGTTCTGGACGCACGCACGCGAGGTTCGTGTCCGTGTCCATGTCCGTGTCCGTGAACGTGACGGGGGCCTACGGCACCGGGTCCTCGCCGCCGAAGCCACCCGGGCGGCAGCGCCAGAGTCGCTTCGCCGTCAGCCAGAGACCGCGGAGCGGTCCGTGCCGCTGGACGGCCTCGACGGCGTAGGTCGAGCACGTCGGCTGGAAGCGGCAGGAAGCCGGCATGAGCGGCGAGAGGATCGCCTGGTAGATGCGCAGCAACAGCACCAGCGCGGCACGGATCACGTGCGCGAGCCGCCACCGCGCGGGCGGGGCGCAAACGCCTTCGCCGGCGCTTCCGCCAGATCCCTGCGGATGCCCTCCAGCGTCGGCGCATCCAGACCACGCCGCGGCGCGACAAACACGTCCACGCCGCCCAGCACGGCCTGCATGGACCGGAAGGCCTCGCGCGTCAAACGGCGGAAGCGGTTGCGCCGCACGGCGTTGCCAAAGCGGCGCGGCGTCGCCAGGCCCAAGCGCGCGATTCCGACATCGTTTGGGAGAAGCCGCACGAGGCACTGCTGCCCCGGGTGGACACGGCCTTCCCCCAGAACCCGTAGAAACTGGTCTCGGCGTCGGAGGCGGGCGGACTTGGGGTAGGCGGCACGGGCCATGCAGGGATGGTACGGCGCCTGGGCGCACTTCTCCCTCGCAGGACGACCTCCTCGCCGGAGTCCGTCCTCCAGGGGCGGGTGGCCCGCGCCGACCTGTAGGATGCCGGACGCCCCGAAGCAACCTGACATGAGCCAAACGGACACCACCAGCCGCCGTCCCGCCCGCCCGAGCCCCGGCCGCCGCACCGGCGTACGCACGGTGGGGCCCGCCCTCTTGCTGCTCGCCCTCCTCGCGGGCTGCGCGACGAAGGAAGCGGCCCCGCTCGACCTCGCGCCGCCGAAGGCGGCCGACATGCCTCGGCCCAACGTCGGGGACGACGTCCACGCCACCTCGATCCGCGGGCTCACGGATCCCAACTTCGACACGCGCACCCGCGCGGCGCGCGACCTGGTCGCTGCGGGGGATGCGGCCGTACCGGCCTTGGGCCGGGCTGGCGACCTCCTGGTCCCCGTCGCGGGCGGCATGCACGTGAGCGCCACCCGCAGCGTCCTGCAGTCGATCCTCGACAGCTCCCCCGACGACGGCTTGGAGCGTCATCTGGGCAGCCCCTGGCCCAACGTGCGCAGGACCGCCGCGGAGTCCCTGGGTCGCCGCGATCGCTGGAGCGCCATCCCGCGCCTCATCGAGCGCTTGGAGGATCCCGACGCCGACGTGCGCGCCGCGTCCGCCGCTTCGCTGCGCCGGCTCACGAACACGTTCCTCGGCTACCGGGCTCAGGCCTCACTGGGGGGCCGACGCGACGGCGCGGACCGCTGGCGGACGTGGTGGTCCCAGGAGGGGCGTTCCCGCATGAAGGATCGCGACACCGACCCGCACGCGGCGATCGCCCGAAGCAACTAGATCGCGAGCGGACTACCATCACGCCGTGCCCGGACGTTTCCTCTACTACAGCAAGGTGCTCGTTCGCCTCCTGCCCGAGGAGGACTACGCCCTCTACCTCGAGGCCCTGGCGGAAGCCCTGCCGATCGAGGTCGTGGCCACGGACCCGTCCGGACGCGTGATCGTCTGGAACCGCGCCCTGGCCGAGGTCGCCGGCCCGCGTGAGGATGCGGTCGGTCGTCCCTTGCTCGAAGCCTTGCCGTGGCTGGCCCAGGATCCAAACCTCGACTGGAACGGCGTCCTGCAGGACGTCCTGACCGGTGGACCCTCGCGCACGTTCGCGCGGCATCCGCTCGGCCCGCGCGTGGTCCGCGTCACGGTCGGCCCCATGCGCGGTCGCGGCGATCAGATGCTGGGCTCGGTCCTGGCGCTCGAGGACATCACGCGCGGCGCTCGCGAGGAGGAACGCCGGCGCATGCGCGAGCGTGCGGATGCCGTCCACGACCTCGGCGAGAGTCTGGCGCACGAGATCCGCAATCCCCTGAACGCGCTGTCGCTCAACCTGCAGCTGCTGCGCGAGGTGCTGGACGACGAGACGATCACGCGCGAGGACATCCGCGCCCGGACCGATCGCATGCTGTCGGAGTCCCAGCGCCTCGAGCGTCTCGTCGTGCACCTGCTCGAGGTGAGTCGCGGCGGCACGCTCGAGCTGGGGCCGGCGCAGATTGACCCGATCGTGAGCGGCGTGCTCCAGCGCCTCGAAGGCCTGGCGCGCTCCACAGGCTGCCGCATCGTCTTCGAGCCCGGATCGCATCGTGTCCTGCAGCTCGATCGGGTGCGCATCGATCGCGCCGTCGAGAACGTGCTGCGCAACGCCATCGAGGCGTCGACCGAGGGCGGGCACCAGGTCTGGATCACCACGCGCGACGATCCCCACAGCACCGTCATCGTGATCGACGACGACGGTCCCGGCATCAGACCGGAAGATCGTTCGATGGTCTTCGTGGTCTACACCACGGGCAAGCGCGGCGGTACGGGCCTTGGCTTGCCGCTGGCGCGTGAGGACATCCGTCGTCACGGCGGGCAGATCGAGGCGCTGCCGCGCCCCGGTGGTGGCGCGCGGTTCGTGATCCACCTGCCCCCCGAACCCCGCACCGACGCCGAGTCCCTCGGCCACGTGGAGGTCTAGCCTTGGCCCGCATCCTCATCGTCGAAGATGAACGCAACGCGCGCGAAGCCCTCGGGGAGGTCTTTTCCGGCAAGCACGACGTCGACCTGACGGCGGACGTGGACGAAGCGCGGGCGGCCATCGAGCAGAACGTGCCCGATCTCGTCCTGACCGACGTGGTGCTGCCCGGCGACCGGGACGGACTCGATCTGCTCAGGGAACTGAAGACGAGCCATCCCGATGTCCCGGTGATCGTGATGACGGCCTACGGCAGTGTCGAGAAAGCCGTGCGTGCCATGCGCGACGGTGCGCACGACTTCCTCGAGAAGCCCCTTGACCTCAGCCGGCTCCGCAACCTCATCGCCTCCTCGCTCCAGTCCCGTGAAGCGGCCCCTGCGACAGCAGACGCGCGCGAGAGACTCGCTCGCGGCGAGGTGCCGCCGGGGTTCATCGGTAGCGCGCCCGCCGTGTTGGACATCTTCCGCAAGGTGGCGAAGGTCGCGCCGACGAACGCGACGGTCCTGATCCTCGGCGAGTCGGGCACCGGCAAGGAACTCGTCGCCGAGGCGATCCACCGTGCGAGTCCGCGCGTGGCCAACGCTTTCGTCAAGGTGAACTGCGCCGCCCTGCCCGAGGGGCTGCTCGAGAGCGAGCTCTTCGGCCACATGAAGGGCTCCTTCACGGGCGCCGTGAAGGACAGGGCGGGCCGCTTCGAAGCGGCCGACGGCGGCACCATCTTCCTGGACGAGGTGGGCGAAGTGCCAGCCCACACGCAGGTGAAGCTGCTCCGCGTCCTGCAGGCCCGCGAGATCGAACGCGTCGGTGACAACGTCTCTCGCGCTGTTGACGTCCGCATGGTCGCGGCCACGAACGGCGACCTGGAGGAGGCCGTGCGCCGCGGCGGCTACCGCGAGGACTTCTACTTCCGCCTGAAGGTGATCACGTTGCGCATGCCGGCCCTGCGGGAGCGCCGTGGCGACATCCCCGCCTTGGCCGACCACTTCCGCGTGATGTACGCCGAGCGACACGAGCTGACCGTGACCGGTTTCACAGATGAGGCCATGGCGGTTCTTCGGGGCTACGACTGGCCGGGAAACGTCCGCGAGCTCGAGAACACGGTCGAAGCCGCGGTTGTGCTGAGCGACGGCGAGATCATCGGGCTCGACGAGCTGCCGGTCGAGGTCGGTGGGGGGCAGCGCGTCGAAGACCTGCCCGACGGGGATGTGATCCGCATCCCGGCCGGCACGCCGCTGCCCGAGGCCGAGAAGACGATCATCCTCGATACGCTTCAGCGCACGAGCGGCAACAAGACCGCCGCGGCCCGAATCCTCGGGATCGGCCTGCGCACCCTGTACCGCAAGCTCGAGCAGTACGGTTACGACGCGGAGGACGCGTCAGCCTGACGGCTCGCTCCCGGAGGCGACCATGCGTCACCCGATCCTCCTTCTGGCCGTGTTCGCGCTCGGCTGGCTCGCCCATGGCCGCGCCGGACCGCCCGTTGCACAGGCCGCGGGACCGCCTGACTTCGCCGAGGTCATCGCGCGCAGCAACCCGGGTGTCGTCCGCATCGCCGTGCGCTCCGCGCGCCCTTCGCGCCAGGCCTCGCGGGACGATGGTGTCGGCGCGGGCTTCGTCGTCGCGGCGGACGGCTGGATCGTCACGTGCCTGCACGTCGTCGGTGCTGCCGATCAGGTCGTCGTGACGGCCCCCGGGCGCGGCTCGACGGAGGCTCGGGTCGTCGGTCGCGACGCCGCGACGGATACGGCGCTGCTGCGGGTCGCGTGGCGCGGGATGAAGCCCCTGCCGCGCGGGGGCGCGTCGCGTGTGCGGCCCGGGCAGTGGGTCCTGGCGGGAGGCAGTCCCTACAACCTCGAGAACTCCTGGTCCGTCGGCATCGTCAGCGGCGTCGCACGCTCGAACGTCGGTGTGGGCCCCCGGGCCGTGCGGGACTACATCCAGACGGATGCCGCAGCCAACCTCGGCAACAGCGGCGGGCCCCTGCTGGACGCCGGAGGACGCGTGATCGGGATGATGACGGCCATCCTGTCGCGTACCGGAGGCCACCAGGGCGTGGCGTTGGCGGTGCCGATCGACCTCGTCGATCGGGCGGTCGAAGCCCTGCGGAGGGGCGGAGGCTCGTCGACCGTGGACCGACCGACGCTGGGCCTCCGTGTGCGGGCAATGCCCTCGATCGGCGGCCGCCCTGCCGGCCTCGTGGTCACGGGGTTCGAGGCGAACTCGGCGGCCGAGGCGAACGGCGTGCGCCCGGGCGACGTGATCCTGGTGGGCGCCGGACGGGCGCTGCGGAAGGCGGCGGACCTCCAGCGTCTCGTGGGCGCGCGGGTGCGCGGGGAGATCCTGCGGCTCACCTTGCAGCGCGGGAACCGGCGGCTCGAGGTGCGCGTGCCACTTAGGTAGGGGAGCCTGAGCGGGCGCGTGCAGCGCGGCTGCGGTTGGCTGCCCTTCGGCCGGGCGCCGCCGGCCCAGCGCTGGATGGACAGGAAGAAGGGCGGCCAACCGGTTCGCACGCTGACGCGTGCGGACCTCAGGCCGCCCCTACGGGATCTCTTCGCAGGTCCCCCTACGAGGTCATGTGGCTAGAACGTGCGTAGCACGCCGCGGACGACACCGCGGATGTCGAGCGTCTGCGGGGGCCGGACGATGATCGGCTCCATGCTGGAGTTCGCCGGCTGCAGGCGCACGGTGTCTTCCGCCTCGCGGTAGAAGCGCTTGAGCGTCGCCTCACCGTCCACGATGGCCACGACGATCTCGCCGTCGTACGGATGCTGCGAGCGATCGACCATGACCAGGTCGCCGTCCGTGATGTGGTCCTCGATCATCGATTGGCCGACGACGCGCAGGAGGTAGCTTTCCTGGCCGGGTTCGATCGGCAGCAACTCGGCGACCGTGTAGGGCTCGGGATGCTCCACGGCTTCGATGGGGCGGCCGGCGGCGATCTTGCCGAGCACCTTCACCGTGGGATCGGGCAGGTAGTCGCGATCGAGGATCTCGATCGAGCGCGAGCGCTGCGGGAGCTTGCGAATGGCGCCCTTCTTGACGAGCGCAGCAACGTGCTGGTGGACCGTGACGCGGTGCACGCCCAGCGAGTTGCCGATCTCTTCCAGCGTGGGTGACGTCCGGTTCGCGGCGCGGTAGTCGCGAATGAAGGTCATGATCTGGAGTTGCTTCGGCGTGTAGTTCATCTTCCTGCCTCCCAAGGTCGTGAGGGTCCCGTCTTCAAGGTCCCCATGTTCAGGATCCGCGTGCTCCGGACCCGGATCTGCACCATCTGCAAGGGCGCTGCCTCCCTAGGCTGGGCCTGCGGGTGCAGGTCCGAATTGCAGATGTCCACCCGTACCGAGTCATCGGTTGGGTGCGTCGGGGCCTTTGCCGGTTGTTCGTTACAGGTTTGAAAGCGTTAACGGGTGCCTCTCGGCGGCTGTTCGTTGCGGGTCTGTTGCGGGGCAGGCCAGGTGGCTCGTCCCCGCTCATTGGAATCCATGGTCGGAGACCGCGGATTGATCGGCTGGGTTGCCTTGCATGCGGCCCCTCCCTCGGGTCCGGCCTCTCTCGGGTCCGGCCTTTCTCGGGTCATGCCTTTCTAGGGTCACGCCTTCCTCAAATCAGGAGCGCCAGCACGATGGCGACGATCGAGGCCCCGACGCCCAACACCTCGCTCGGCGAGCGTCTGCGCTCCGACCCAGCCCGAGCCCCCCCAGCCTGAGCCCCTCCAGCCTGAGCCCCTCCAGCCTGAGCCCGCGAGGTCTGGCCCGGGCCGCTCGAGGAGATGGAGGAACGGGAGGAACTCGAGGAAGACCGTGCGGTACGGGTGCCGACCCGCGGGAAGGGTCGTCGGTTGGGGCCGGCAGCCCGTACCGCCCAGTCAAGAACTCGTGAGCGGAAGCCCCGATGCCCTCCTCGGCGTTCCGCTCGGCCCCCTCGGCGCCCTGCTGCGCGAGCGTTGTTCTGCGCGCGGCGCGAGGCGCCTTTCTCGAGGAGGATTTCAAAGAGGATGGGGTTGGTGATGTCCATAACGAAAACCTAACCTAACGCGGAGCGAACGCAATGGGGTGAATCCCAAATGTTCAGGAGGTCGGTGCTGCGGGAGGTGTGTGGCATGCTCCTTCCTCGCATGAGGCCCCATTCGTTGCCGGTTCCGGTCTGCCTGGCTCTGGGGGCGCTGACCCTGCTCGCGGGGTGCAGCGGACTCGGTTCGGACGTGCCCGTGCCCGCGGCGCCCGTGCGGACGATCCCCATGCCCGCCTACGTGCAGGCGGTGCGTCGCGCGATCCGGGGGCAGGACGGCGCGGAGGCGCAGCGTCTGCTCGCAGCAGACCACCCGCTCGACGTCGCCCAGCCCGAGCGCACGTGGTTGTTGGTCCGGCTCGCGTCCTCGCGCTGCCGGTCGCACATCATCCGCGCGCAGACCTGGCGGCTCCCGCGGGGCGACCTTGGTGACGCGATGCGTGCGTTGGCGGCTGAGGAGCCCGAGCGCGCGCTGGGCAGGCTGGGGCAAGCACGCGGCGGACCCGACCGCTGGCGTGAGCTGGCAACCGGCCACCTCCTTGCGCAGGTCGGGGATCCGGCGGCAGCCCTGCGGGCGGCCACACGCGCCCTCGCCAGTCGGCGCGACCTCGTGCGGCACGAAGCGTGGCTGCTGCGCGGTCGCTTGTTGCTGGGCGAGGGAGATCTCGACGGCGCCCATGCTGCTGCGGACGAGGCGGCCCGGCTCGATGCCACCGACGCGCGCCCGCCGCGCCTGCATGCGTCCGCCGCCAAGGCGGCCGGCCGCATCGACGACGCGGCGCTCTACCTGCTGGCCGCGCTCCGCATCGCCCCGGAGAGTCCACGCTATGCCCATCGGCTGGCCGAGACCCTGCGTCTCGGCGCGGCGCCGGCGACGTGGGCACGCGTGGATCAAGCGCTCGCGCCACTCGCGCAGGCGGCGCCAGCGAACGCTGAGCTCATCGCGTTGCGCGCGCTCGGCGCGGACCACGCGGGTCGCGCACGGGATGCCGAGCGCTACTACCGCGCGGCCCTCGCCGCAGGCGCCACGCCCGTCCCGCTCGATCGGGACCTCCGGCGGGTCCTCATGCGACGCGGCGCGTGGGGCGAAGCGATCACCTGGTTGATGCGCGCCGTGCCGCCGGACGTGCTCGACGATCCTCACAACCTGCTCCGCGGCAACTGGGCCGCGCTGGCGCAGGCCGCCGCCGCGGCCTCCGGCCCTGGTGCGCCGGACGCAGCCCGCCGCGCCCTCGGGCGGTCCCTCGTTGGGGTGGGGGCGCTCGACGAGGCGCTGCCCGTCCTCGACACGCTCGACGACGCCGCGGCCCGTGGCCTCGCACGTCGTGTCCGCGGTCATCTGGCGTTCGAGGCCGGTCTGCGCGCGTGGATCGAAGCCGGCTACAACACGGCCAAGCGCAAGGAAGAGCCCCCGACGTTTGAGTCCGGCCTGCTCGTGATGCAGCGGCTGGCGCGTGAGCATCTGCAACCTGCGGAGCGCTCGGCGTTCGCCGAACCTGGCCTGGGCCTGCGGGAGCTGCCCTTGCTGGGGTCGTGGCTCGACCACAGCACGAACTCGACCAGCCCCGTCGTCGCCCACTTTCGCCGCTACGGACGCTTCCTCCTCTACGGGCGCCAGGGCGACGTCCCGGTGGAGGCGATCGTGCTCTCGCTCGCCTCGCTCAGTGCCTCTCGGCCGATCAGCTCTTCGGGGAGGAGCTACCGGCACGACGTCGCCATCGGCTACGACCGCGCGCTGCGTTCCAACATCGCGGCGCAGGGGGGCTCGCTCGGCGGCGCCTGCCTATCGGACGGCATCTGGATCGATGCGGACACGGCGCGCCGGGGCGACTTCGTCATCCGCCAGGCGCTCCGCTCGGATCCGTCGTTCCTGCCGGTCGCCCTGCGCGCGGTCGCGGCACCGCCCCACACGCTGGATGGGCCCCTCGCGCAGACGGACACCGGCTGCGCCGCCGCCCGCCTCGTGGCCCGCTACGTCCAGCGCCGGCCCCACGATCCCTGGGGCAGCTATGGCACCCTCGTCGCGCACGAGTTCGGTCACGTGGCGGACATTCGCCGGCACCTCCCCATCGTGCCCCGCTTGCCCAGCACCATCGCGCTCCTCGCTCGCGGCGGCCTGGACTTCGACAAGGTGCAGATGGAGCTCGAGATGCGCGCCCAACTCGGTGCCTGCATCGACGCTCCGGATCCGGACCTCGCGCTGGCCGAGATGCTCGTGGCGCTACCGGTCAAGCAGCGGTCGCCGGAGGTCCACGACGGCGGCTATCGGGACGGGGTCCGCGCCATGATGCTCTACATCCACGCTCACCCGGCCCGCTACCCCCAGATCGACGTGTCCCGGCGCATCCTGCCGCAGCTCGACCGGCTCACGAACGCGCAGATCCGCCAGACGGCACGGGCCGTACTGGGACGGTAGATGCGCCCCTACAATCTGGGGATGCGCCGCTCGCTTCCCGCCGCCCTGCTGCTCGCGCTGATCACGCCCCTGGCCGTGCATGCCGAGGATGAGCCCCCGAGCCCCAAGCCGCCGGTCCAGGAGGAGGTCCTGCTCTCGAGCGTGGTGAGCGATCCGCGCGGTCGGGCGTCACGCTTGGCCGTGGAGCTGGCGGCAGCGCTGGGCTCCGAAGACCACGACCGGGCCTACGCGCGCTTGGTCACGCTGGCCGAGGATCACGGTGATGTCCTGCTGCCGCTCAAGCTGTTTGGGGCGGCGCGGTTCGGGCGGACGGACGGCGCGCTGCTCTGGCCGGCGCGCCGCGCCGCAAACCTCGCGCTCGCACGCATGCCCGAGAGCTTCCGCTCCCAAGCGCTCGAGCGCTGGTCCGCCCGCATTGCTGCCCTGACCTCGGCAGCACGGCGCGGTGACGAGCGGGCGCTCGCCGAGTTGGCCGAGGCGTATGGCGTCTCGCCCGCGGGCGCCACGGCGTTGCTGCTCCTGGCGGAGCGGGACTTGGAGCGCGGGATGATCACGAACGCGGCGCGACGTCTCGAGACCTGGCTCGACCTGCACGCCGACGCCGACGCGACGCGGCGGGCGCGCGTGGCCGTTCGTCTCGCGGATGCGCTGGCCATGAAGGAGGACGCCGGCGCGCTGGGGGCGCTTGCCGTCATGGCGCAGGAGGTGCGCGAGGTCCCCGTGCGCGTGCGCGGGAAGCAGACCACGCTCGCCGACCGGATCTCCACGTGGCGCGCTCGTCGGCCTACGAAACCGGCCGCTGCCGCCTACGCAGCGGACGCGGCCAAGCTCGAGGATCCGCTCGTCCTGTGGTCGCGCTCGATCGTGGACCGCGACCATCTCCGCCACGGCGTCGCCCAGCGTGGGCTGGGCGTGATGGCGGGAGCGTGGGGACGGGACAATGCGCTCGTCCTCCACGAAGGCCGGCACGTGCGTCGCCTCGATCTCACGACCGGTCTCGAGCGCTGGCAGTTCCCCCGGAGCCGCCCGGTCACGATGCACGCCTGGAGCGAACGCTATCGCGGCTACGACATCCCCTGGCGCTCCGTCACGCCGGCCGGCGACAGCGTCCTCGTCGTGCTCGGAGACCCGGCCTCGTCCGGCCGCTACACCTTCCTCGAGCAAGAGCACGAGGCCGACCAGTTGGGCCAGGAGGTCCGCCTGCGTCTCGCGTGCCTGGATCTCGCCACCGGCAAGCTGCGCTGGCACACCGGAGCCCTCGACGACGTCCATCCGGTGCTCGGGCATCGCGCGACGGGGTGTTCCTCGCCGCCGCTGGTGGTCGGCAAGGATGTCTACTGCCTCTTCGCGCAGCGCCTCGGAGCGACGACCTTCTTCCTCGCGTGCCTCGACGTGGATACGGGCAAGCCGCGCTGGGTGGCGCGTCTCGCGGCGGGGGAGAGCGGGCGCGGCGACGATCAGGCCAGCGGAGGCAATCGCTTCACGACCGCCTATGCGCAGAGCGTGCCGTTCGGTGCGCGCCCGTCGCTGGCGGAAGGCGAAGTCTGTGCCCTGCCGCACGCCGGCTTCGCGGCCGGCGTCGATGCGACGCGTGGGACCGTGATGTGGGCCCGGGCCTTGCCGCGCTATCAAATGAGCGTCACGGTGCCTGCCAACGAGGGACACAACGTCCGCAACCAACCCGTGGCGTGGGGCGACGCGTGGATCCTCGCGCCGATGGACGGACCGCGCATGGTCTGCGTCGCGCGCGGGAGTGGTGACCTGCGATGGCAGCGCGGGGAGCCGACGCCCGTCGACTCGCCGGAGTGGCGTGATGTGCTGGGCGTGGTACCCGATCGCGAGGGCCGTCCGCGGCTGAGACTCTCCGGATGGCGGCCCTACCTGATGGATCCCGCGAACGGCGCGCTCGTCGCCGGCGGGCAGTACAAGCAGTGGGTGCTCGATGGGGATGACCCCGGCGGCGCGGCCGTCGATGTCGGTGCGTACGTGGTGCGGCTCGCCGCCGGCGGTCTGCAGGCGCGCAACTGGTCGGGCACCGGCGAGCAGGGCAGCGGCGCGCATCTGGCGCTCGACCTCGAGCGCGTCCCGCTGAGCGGCGACCTCGTTCGGGTCGGCGCGTTCTGGGTAGCGATCGGACGTGAAGGTGTCGCGGTTCTCGCGCAGCCCGACGTCGCGAGGACGGCCGTGCCCCCGGGTGGCACAGCGCAGGACGCCGCGGGCGCCGCCGCCACGCTGGCCGTGCGCGCGACCCTCGAGACGGACGTGGCTCTGCTCGCGGCCGCAACGAGCCGCGCCGCCGAGATCGAGGACCTCGCGCTCCGCGCGCGCGTGCACGCCCTCATCGCGGAGCAGGTTCCGATGCTCGTCGACGCCCTCTCGGTCGAGGACGACGCCTTCGCGCAACTCCAGGCGCTGGCGGCCGTCGTGCGGAGCTTGCCCATCGGCGTGCAGGGCGCACCCCTGCAGGCCGTCGCGGAGCAACTGCTGGACGCGGACGCCGCGAGCAAGACGCTCGCCGCCGAGCTGCTCGTGCACTGGTTGGAGACGGCCGACGACACACTCGTCCCGCTCGACGGGGAGCGGGGCTGGTGGCTGGGGGAGAACCGCGTGCGCGGTGACCTGATCGCCGCCCGCCAGCTCCGGACCCAGCGCGATGACCCTGCGGTCCTCTCCGTGCTGAAGGCGCGGGAGGCACGCGCAGGCCGTGAGCTCGAGGTGGCGCTGGCCCGTGCGAACGAGGACGCGCTGCGCGCATCCATCCGCCGGGCGGCGGGGACGCGCGCTGCCCACGCGGCCCGTACGGTGCTCGCACGCCGCCTCGTGGTCCAAGAGCGCCTGGCTGACGCCGCGGCGCTGGCCGCCGACATGCGTCTCGACCCGCCCTGGCTCGGCCTGGATCGGCCGGTGGCGACGCGGCTCGCCGAAGCCGGCCTGCTCCAACTGCAGGAGGCCGGATGGCTCGGCGCCGCCTCGGAGGGGGAGCGCGCGCGAGCGCTCGCCGCGGATCTCGTGCGGTGGGCGCCCGGGGGCTTGCAGGACGCCTTCGGCCGCACCCAGACGACGTTGCGCGATGCACTGCGCAAGCGCTACGGCTGGCACCCCGTGCGCGGCAAGCCCGAGGTGTTCGACGCCTGGCGCGGCGTGCCGGGTCCGAAGGATCGTGATGAGACGCGCAGCATCGAGTTCCTCGAGCTGCAGGGCCCCGGCGCGGACACGCTCGACGACACGGTCGTGCTCGTACGCGGCCTGACCGTCGAGCTGTGGTCGCGGCGCGAGAACAAGCGCCTTGCCGTCTTGCAGGGACCGGACGAGGGTTGGTTCGGCGGCAGCCTCTCCAGCATCGATGGCTGGGTGCCGGAGGGCGGCATTCTCGTATCGAGCATCGTGGCCGGGGAACCCGCAGACCTCAGCGGTGTGCGCGGCGGCGACTGGGTGCACACCTGGGCCGGCCAACCGGTGCGTGACCTGCCGGGCTTCATGCAGCTCGTGGCTGCCAGCGAACCCGGCAAGACCATCCCCGTGGGGATCTGGCGCGGCGGCAGGCGCATCCTCGCCACGTTCAAGGCCGGTCGCCGTCCGGCCGCCCAGGGGCGGCTCATGGACTACGGCCCGCTGTGGGTGGAGGCAGGCGGCCGCATCCTGCTGCCGGGACGCACCGGCCTCAGCTGGATCGACGCTGCGAAGCGCAGGCGCGAGCACCTGTGGACCTGGAGCGAGCCGGGTGTCGTGCGCCGCTGCGACGTGCTCGGGGGGCGCGCCTACGTCCAGGTCACGCGCAGCCTGCGCCCGGACGTCGTCGTGGCGGTGGACCTGAGCGACGGTCGTGAACTCTGGCGTCAGGAGGTCGAGGGCAGCGTGACACGCATGGCCGCCGTGGGCAGCGCTGTCTGGGTCCAGTCGGTCTCGCCGGGCGTTGCCTACCTCTTCGACCGCCGCGATGGCACGCCGCGCGCGCGCCTGCGTACGTTTGATCGGCACCGCGGCGAGTTCCGCAAGAACTGGGAGCCCGACCGTGCGGCCGACGTGGCCTGCGGGCGCGGTTACATGGTCTCCGGCGGCGATTCGCTGCACATCCTGCGCGTGATCAACACGACGACATGCGCCGTGGAGCACACGGACGCGTGGTCCTACAAGCGCGCGAGTGGGATCCGCGAGTACGCCAATCCACAGGTCGCGGCCGGCCCGTTCGTCAGCGTCATGCGCCACGGCAAGCTGCGGCTCTACTTCCCCAATCCCTTGGGTGGGGCTCCTTGGCATCAGATCGACCTGCCCGAAGGGACGGTGCTCAGCAATCAGGGGCACTACGGAGCGATCAACCGCGACGCGCGCGTCTACATCCGCGGCCACAATCTCTACACCGTGCGCGTACCCCTGGCCGGCCGCCGCAACGTCAACGTCGTGGTGTTCGAGGTCGACTACGACGCCCTGCGCGCTCGCGAAGCGACGGAGCGCGGACCGGGTGCCGCCGTCGTGCACGTGCGCACCAAGCGGACCTGGATGAGCGGCCCGTCCAGTCCCCGCCGCTACGTGCTGAACGTACGCCCGGGCTTCGAGGGCCTGATGGTCAGTGGGGCACGCCTCACGGGCGAGCATCAGGGCGAGACGTGGTGGGTGTCGCCGCTCGACGACTACGCCAAGGGCGACAATCGTCAGCTTCGTCTGCTCGAGCGGCAGATGAACGAGGCACGCCGCCACGCGCCTGTGCCAATCGGTCCTTCCCTGTTCGTGCCGACGGACGAGGGGGCGCTCGTCTACGCACTACGCCGCTACCGCGACAAGTGACCGCAGCGCTCTAGGCCCTGTCTGAAAAGCCCTACTGCTGCGCCGAACGATCCACTTGCTACGCTGGGCCCGAACTCGGATTGCGGTCCTCAACGTGCAGGAAGCACGCCTCCGGCCACAATCCTCGTCCTGACGCCAGCTCGCTTCGGTCTCGTCCGGCTCGCCACGTAGCGTTCTCAGACAGAGCCTGGCCCTGTCTGAAAGGCCCTACTGCTGCGCCGAACGATCCACTCGCTACGCTGGGCCCGAACTCGGATTGCGGTCCTCAACGTGCAGGAAGCCCTGTCTGAAAAGCCCTACTGCTGCGCCGAACGATTCCCTCGCTACGCTGGGCCCGAACTCGGATTGCGGTCCTCAACGTGCAGGAAGCACGCCTCCGGCCACAATCCTCGTCCTGACGCCAGCTCGCTTCGGTCTCGTCCGGCTCGCCACGTAGCGTTTTCAGACAGAACCTAGGCGTCGCCGACGAGCAGGGCCACGACCTCGTCGGCGCTCACGCCGGCGATGATCTTGTCGCGCACCTTCTCGAGCTTGAGCCGCTTGGACAGCTGGGCCAGCAGCTCGAGGTAGGGGGTCTTCGCTTCGCGCGGGCCGGCGATGAGGACGACGATGCGAACGGGCTTGCCGTCGATCGAGCCGAACTCGAGACCGGCCGGATGGCGCCCGACCACGACGACGAACTCGCTCATGGACGGGATGCGCGCGTGCGGAACGGCGATCCCGAGGCCGATGCCGGTGCTCAGCTTGCCTTCGCGCTCGCGCACGGCTTGGAGCAGCGCGTCGCGATCGCCCACCGCGGGCGAGGTGGCGGCGGCACGGATGAGTTCCTCGAGCGCCGCGTCCTTGGACGTCGCCTCGAGGTCCAGCACGTTGGCCGGTGTGAGGTGGTCGCCAAGTTCGATCTTCTTGCGGTCCATGCTGTCGATCCCATCCACGCCGTGCGGTGCTTCGACCACCCGGGCGCAACGACCTCGCAGGCGCAACGACCTCGCGGGGCTCTAGCGCCTCACGGCCTCACGGCCTCACGGCGTCGCGACGGATGGTAACGACGAAGCGGCCCGCGTCGAGCGTGACCACGACGACATCGAGGCGGAGGGGGACGGTTCCGAGTCCTGCGCGCCGACGCAACCATGCGCCGGAAGCCTGCAGGCGCCGCCGCTGGGTGCGCCGCAGGGGCGGCTGGGCGGGTGCGCCACCAGCGCGGGCGCTCGTCTTGACCTCGACGATGACCAGGACGCCGCGTTCCTCCGCGAGCAGGTCGACCTCGCCGCGCGGGGTGCGCAGGTTGCGCGCGAGGATCCTGTAGCCGTGCCGGCGCAGCCAGCGGGCTGCGACCCGCTCGCCGCGCCGTCCAAGTCGGCGCGCGGCCGCCCCGGAGACGACCCGCCTGGCTGAATCACGTCTCGCCGAATCACGTCTCGCCGAATCGGACTTGTGGGGCGGAACAGGTTGGGAGCGACGGCGCACACCGTTCACTCGCCGGGGAGGGGGGCGTGGTCACACGTCGAGGCGGATCGCCCGCGCCGTCTTCGGCGCAAAGGCTTACTGCGCGCCGTCCTCGGCGCAAAGCCCTACTGCGCGTCGACTTCGACGGTCTCGCTCTCGGGGGCCGGGGCGGGCGGAGTCGGCTTGGAGGCCCGGACCTTCTTCGGCTTGCCCACACCACGGGCGCCGAGCACCTCGCGGAGACGCGTGCCCTTGCCGACGCGGTCGCGGAGGTAGTAGAGGCGCGAGCGGCGGACGCGGCCCTTGCGGGTCACGGTGATACCGGCGATCACGGGGCTGTTGGTGGGGAACGTACGCTCCACACCCTCGCCCTGCACGATACGGCGCACGGTGAACGTGCGGCCCGTGCCGCCGCCCCGGACGCGGATGACCGTTCCGCTGAACGTCTGGACGCGCTCGCGTTCGCCTTCCTTGATCTTCACCTGGACGTCGACGCCGTCGCCGACGGAGACCTTGGGGAGGTCGGTGCGGATGTAGGACTGTTCAGCTTGACGGACGCGGGACGACATGGTCGGCCTCCGGTGGGGTAGCCCAAGAGGGTACCTCCCTACCTCAGGACGCCATGGATTTCCTGGGTGTGGACGGGGCTGGGGTGGCACCTGCAGGGGCCAGGGCCCGACATTGGGCCGTCGCCACGCCCCCGGGCAGGTAGAACCGGGCCCGGTGCCCGCCATGCATGCCTCGATCGTGACCCTCTTTCCCGAGCTCTTCGAGCCCTTCCTCCACCAGACGGTCCTCGGACGTGGCGTGGAGGCGGGTCTCGTGCAGATCGACCTCGTCGCGCTGCGGGAGTTCGGCGAGGGCCGCCACCGTCAGGTGGACGATCGGCCGTTCGGCGGTGGTCCCGGCATGGTCCTGCTGGCCGAGCCGGTGATCCAGGCCGTCGAGGCGGCCCGAGCGGGCCACGGGCCCGCCGTCCGCACCTTCGTGCTGAGTCCCCAGGGGCGTCCCTTCGACCAGGCCTGCGCGGAGGAACTGGCAGCGGCCGAGGATGGCTTCGTGCTGGTCTGCGGCCGGTACGAGGGCATCGACGAGCGGGCGCTCGAGGTCTTGCAGCCCGAAGAGCTTTCGCTGGGCGACTTCGTCCTCTCGGGCGGCGAGACGGCCGCGCTCGCGATCATCGACGCGGCCGCGCGACTCGTGCCGGGTGTGCTGGGCCACGCGCGCAGCCCCAAGGAGGATTCGTTCTCCAACGAGCACGGGCTGCTGGACCACCCGCACTACACGCGGCCCGCGTCGTGGCGCGGACTCGACGTGCCCGAGGAACTGCTCACGGGCAACCACGCAGCCATCGCGGCGTGGCGTCTGGCGCAGGCGCGCGCACGCACGGCGGCGCGGCGTCCCGATCTGCTGGACGGCCCGGAACGATCGAAGGAGGACTAGGTGTTCACAGGCATCGTCACGCACCGCGGGCGGTTGGAGGCTGTGGAGCCGACGGGGGCCGAGGGCGTCCTGCGGTTGGCCATCGTCGTCGACCCGGCCCTGGAAGGGCTGGCGATCGGCGACTCCGTCGCGATCGACGGCTGCTGCCTCACCGTCACGACCATCGACGGGGGACGCCTCACGTTCGACGCGATTCCGGAGACCCTGCGGAAGACCACGCTGGGCCGTTTCAGCGCAGGTGACCTCGTGAACATCGAGTGTCCGCTGCGGACCGGCGACGCGCTGGGCGGCCACATCGTGCAGGGCCACGTGGACGGCGTCGGCACCCTGCGCGCGATCGAGGCCCAGGGGGAGGACATCCGCATGGTCGTTGCGGTGCCGGAGCCGCTGCGAGGCGACACGCTGCCCAAGGGATCCGTGACGGTCGATGGCGTCAGCCTGACCGTGGGCGAGGTCTTCGAGGAGGACGGCGAGGAGCGCTTCAGCCTCTACCTCATCCCGCACACGCTGGCCGTGACCGGTCTGGGCACGAAAGCTGTCGGCGACAGCGTGAACCTCGAGATGGACGTCATGGGCCGCTGGGTACGCCACCATCTGGAGCGCCTGCAGGGCGCGTAGCTGCACCAGGCGTGACACCCGTGTGAAGCGACAGGCCTTTGCGCGCGGCGAGCCTGGGCGATCGCGCTACGGTGGGCGCCCCGCGCCCCTCGGAGGTGCCGCTGTGCGTACCTGTCTCGTTGCCTTCCCGTTTCTGCTCCTGACCCTCGCCCTGCAAGGGGGCTGCCGCGGCGCGCCGTTGCCTGGTGCGCGTGGGCTCGGCACCACACGCCCGGCTGTCACGGACGACGCGGCCCCGCGGCCCGCGCCGGGTCAGCCGTCGGCGACGCCGGGGGAGCGTCGTGCGACCCCGCCGCCGCTCAACAGCACGCGCAACCTGCCCAAGCAGTTCGACCGCGTGGTCAGCAGCAAGGTGAAGCTGACCGGCCGCGACCTTGGGCCCGTGGATGCGTGGCTCGGCACCCGCAACACCCAGTGGATCATCGGCGAGGTCGTGGACGTCTACGCGAGCAAGGAGTACTTCGCTTCGACCTTGACGATCAATGCGAAGACCGGGCTCGTGCACAAGCAGGAGGCGACGGTTCGCGGGGATGCCGTGACGACGCTCACGTACGTGGGCGAGAAGCATGCCACCAGCGCCATGCGTGCGCCGCGCATCTACCTTGGCAAGGACAAGACCGGTCGCGGCCTCACCGTCTCCGCCCGCAAGGTGCTACGCATCCGCATGGCCAAGACACGTGACCCCGCCCGCCCCGTGCAACTGCGCATCGTGGCGCGCGGCAAGGCGGTTCATGGGACGAAGGAAGACGTGCTCCGGCGCGGTGACGCGCTCGAACTCGGCGGGGTCCTGCGTCGCAGCCAGGGACGCTGGTACTGGATCCCCGTCACCCGGTAGCGACGTCGTGCCCCCGACCGCGATCATCCCGTGCCTTTGACCGGCAACGTCTCAGGGAAATCTTCCTGGAGGGCCGACCACTCGAGCTCCATGTGCTCGCGACTGCCGATGCCTCTCTCCATGAGCAACTCGTTGCGGCGGCGGAACTCGTCCAGGTAGTGCTTGCGCAGGGCGGCGTAGTCCCGGCCGTCGGCGTCCTCGACCTTCAGCCCCGCCAGCGTGCGCTCGCGCGCGGTGTAGAGCCTCGCCAACTCGAGGTCGTCCGTGCCCGCGAGGTTCATGGCGGCCAGGAGCTCGAGGCGTCGGACCTCGCGCCCGAAGAGGACGGCGAGCTCGGCGTGCATCGTCTCCGCCGAGACCTCGCCCACCTTGAAGCGCGCCACCCAGAGAAGCTGCTCCAGCCCTTCGACGCTGCGCAGCGGCAGCTTGCCGGCCCGCCACAGTTCGACGGCCTCGGCGTGGCGGGTGGCGATCTCATTGCGTTCCTTGCGCAGCGCGTTGCCCGTGAAGTTCAGGCGAGCCATGAGGCCCCGGAGCACGATGGGCCGGGTCGTGGGATCGGCCGTGACGGGCGTACGCGGGCCTTCGGTGAAGTCGACCAAGTCCACCGTAGGCTCCCCACGCCACCCCAGGGCAACGAGGGCCACGATGCCACCGACGAAGAGGACGGGCGGAAGGAACTGGCGTACATTCACCACCCCACCCTACCCGTCTGGAGAGGCACGTGCCTGGTCGCGTCGAAGTCCACAACGTCGATAGTCAACTCCTCGACGGCAATCCCCTGGGGGACGCCACGCGACGCCGCGTGCCCGTGTACCTGCCGCCCGGCTACGACGATGGGCACATGGACTACGCGGTCCTCTACGCGCTCGCGGGCTTCACCGGCACCGGGATGTCCTATCTCAACTACGACTGGTACCAGGAGAACCTGCCCGACCGCCTGGACCGCTTGATCGAGGCCGAGGGCATGACGCCGGTCATCGTCGTGATGGTCGATGGGATGACGCGCGTCGGCGGCAACCAGTACATCGATTCTCCGGCGGCAGGTCCGTGGGCGTCGCATGTCATCCAGGAGCTCGTCCCCTGGGCGGAGTCGACGTTCCGGATCCGCGCGGGCAGGGATCACCGCGGCGTGTTCGGCAAGTCCAGTGGCGGCTACGGGTCGATGATGATGGCGCTCGAGCACAGCGACGTCTTTGCGGCCGCCGCAAGCCACAGCGGGGACGCCTACTTCCAGTACTGCTACGAGGGGGACTTCCCGAAGGCAGCCGACGGCCTGCGCTCGGTGGGGGGGCTCGATGCGTTCATGAAGCAGCTGCGCGAGTACCCCAAGTTCCCAGGCAAGCTCTTCCACACACTGAACATCGTCGCCATGTCGCACTTCTACAGTCCGAACGACGACGCTCCGCACCGGTTCGATCTTCCGTTCGACGAGGCGACGGGCGAGCGACGCGAGGACGTCATCGCCCGCTGGCGCGAGCGCGACCCGGTGAACCTCGTCCAGCGGTACGCCGACGATCTCCAGTCGCTGAAGCTGCTCTGGATCGAGTGCGGCTCCCGCGACGAGTGGCACCTCCATCACGGCGGGCGCATCCTTTCCGCGCGGCTGACGGCGGCCGGCGTCGCGCACGTGCATCAGGAGTTCGACGACGACCACCGCAGCCTGAACTACCGCTACGACGAGACGCTCCCGAGGTTGGCCGCGGCGATCCAATGACGGCCGATCCGGCTCCCCGGGGCTCGGGTCGCCCGCCCCGGCCGGCGCCAGCACAAGGTCGTCCGGACCCGGCGCTCAGCCCGTATGATGGACGGGCCCCGCGAGGGGCGTTCCGGCCCGAGGATCTCATGCCCGCAATGAACCGCCTGCTCGCCCTCTGGGCTCCGCTCCTGCTCCTCCTCGCTCTGGCGTTGCCGGCCGCGACCGGTCTGGCGCCGCCCGCAGCAGCGGACGAGGCCGACAAGCCCAAGGTCGACGAAGGCGACGACCTCGGCGACAAGAACGTCCCCTTCGCCGAGCGGGTCAACAAGGCGATCGAAGAGGGCACGCACTGGCTCCTCGCCAAGCCCAGCTACTTCACGGCGCGCAAGTTCGGGATGGCGCACTGGGGGCTCGTGAAGGGCACGAAGCTCTATGGCGGCGGCACGGGTCCGCAGTACCGGCACCCGGCCGGCCCTACGGCGCTCGCGATCTACACGCTGCTCAAGTGCGGCGTCAGCCCCAAGCACCAGGTCATCACCAAGGGCTTCAATTGGTTGCGCGAGATGCACCCGATCACCCCCAAGTGGGACGGCCAGGACGCCCAAGGTCGTAGTTGGCGTCACACCGAGGCCAGCAGCAGCTACGAGCTGTCCATGATGGTGCTCGCCCTCACGGCGAAGTACGACGCCTACAAGAAGACGTCGGCGAGCAAGGTCGCCAAGCGCAAGGGCAAGCTGAAGATCAAGAACAAGGCCGACCGCGAGTGGCTCATCGAGATGACCGATGCGCTCGTGAAGCGTCGCGGGGAACCGGAGCCTGGCGGCGAGAGCCAAGGGCGCCTCGGCTGGCGCTACAACATCAAGAGCCTGACGATCGGCGGCGGCGGCGGTACGTGGACACGCAACTCGAAGGTGCCCCCGCATGCCAACCAGGACATCTCGAGCACCAACCTCGCGGCGCTCGCGCTCTTCAGCGCCCAGCGCTTCGGCATGAAGGTGCCGACGTCCGTCTGGACCGACATCGTCGACTTCACCCTCGATCACCAGGAGCCCGACGGGCCCACGTACGAGCGTCACATGCCGGGCTTCAGCGATCGCTACGCGGGCAAGCCGACGGATCGTTCACGCGGCTACATGTACATCAAGGGCAGCACGGACGGCTCCGAGGGCAAGGCCACGCGCTCGATGACCGCGTGCGGTATCGCGAACCTGTTGATCTGTCGCGAGATGATCGCGAAGGACAAGAAGTCCCGTAAGCAGTTCCTCGACTCCGGTGCCATCAAGAAAGTCGATCAGTCGATCTGGGATGGGCTCGCCTGGCTCGATACGCACTGGTCGGACTTCACGAACACCAACAGCCGCTACGGCTATCACATCTACCACCTCTACTGCGTCGAGCGCGCCATGGACATTCTTGGCAAGCGGCTCATCGGCAAGCGCCTTTGGTACAAGCCCGGCGCGCTCGCGATCCTGAGGGTGCAGAAGGCCCAGAAGGTGGACGTGCCCGGTGAGAAGAAGGGCCTTGTGTCCAAGCCCGGCGCGTTCTGGATGACGAAGACCACGCACGAGCCGCACGACGTGCTCGACACGTGCTTCGCGCTGCTCTACCTCAAGCGCGCCACCCGCGGACTGGTCCCCCCCGTCGCCGTCACCGGCAACTAGCGGCACGCCGGGCTGGGGCCGGAGAGTCCGCTTCATCGACCGCGCGTGACATCGCACGCCCCGTCCTCCTCACCAGTCTTCCGCCTCCCATCCGACACGCCGCAGCGAGGGGGGGCGGCATGATCGCGGGGCGTTATCGAATGCCTCTTGTGGGGGCGAGCTGCGCTGCTGCCTTCTGCTTGTCGAGCACCTTGCGGCCCACGCGGCCGAACAGGAACGGCATCATGCGCGTGAAGATCCCGACGCGCCGCTCGATGCCTTCCCAGAACCAGTTGAGCAGCATCACGGGCGGCGTCAGCGCGTAGGCCACGATGCGCGTGAACCAGCGCCACGGCGGGAATCGCGCGATGAGCTTCGGGATGAAGAAGAGGATCGGCAGGATCTTCAGCTTGTCGAGCCACGTGGTCTTGGCGAGGGCTTCCAGCGCGCACGCCACGTAGTAGCCCGGATCGACCTTCATGCCGCGATGGCGGTGGAGCTTGAGCAGCGTCAGCAGCATGCGGAAGGGCGTGCCCTGGCCGAACTTCACGCGGTTCTTGATGCGCTTCAGCGTGCGGCCGCGTAGCCGGAACATGCCGGGCTTGAACTTCGTCTCGTCCCCATCCTCGTAGATCAGCGTGTGCAGGTAATCGCCCTTGGGCACCCGCAGTCGGTTGGTGACGAGATGATCGACGCCGTACTCCCCGCCGAACCAGAGGTAGCGCATCATGTCCTCTTCGGTCTCGCCGGGGGAGCCGAAGAGGAAGTTGCAGACGAGCATGATGTTCGTCTTCTTGAGCATGGCCATGGCCTTCTTGGCCATCTCGACGCTCTGTCCCTTGCGGTAGAAGTGCAGCGTCTCGTCCGACAGCGACTCGATGCCGAACGCGAGGGCGAGGAAGCCGGCGCGCTCCATCTTCTTGAGCGTCTCGGGCTTGGCCTTGACGACGTGATCCACGCGCCCGGTGCCGATCATGATCTTGTGGGTCTTGTTCTTGATCAGCAAGTCGGAAAGCTCGTCGAGCGCGTCCATGTCCGTGGTCATGTCGTCGTCGACCCATAGGACCATCGGCGCGCGGATTTCGGAGAGTTCCTTGTACTGGCTCTGAGGGCTGCGGCCCTGCCAACGCAGGTACTTGCCGTCGGTGTCCTTGCCGTACTGGTAGCAGAACCGACAGTGGTAGTTGCATCCCATGGCCGCGCGTACGAGATCGATCTCGACGCCGGCGCACTCGTACTTGTAGCGCGGGTTGCGCAGGTGGCGGAGCGGGTAGACGTCGTCCTGCAGCATGTGCGTGACGCGCGCGTTCTGGACGATGCCATCGTCCGTGCGGTAGGTGAGGCACTTGACGTCCTCGGGCGTCTTGCTGGTGAGCAACTCGCCGATGGGGGTGTCGGGCAGTCCCACCATGTGCACGTCCACGCGCGGGTAGTTGTCGAGCGTCTCTTGGGGCTTGCCAAATCCCGTGCCTCCGGCGACGACGGGGACGCTCTCGGGGATCTGGGCCAGCACCTCATCGATCACATGGATGTGCCACTTGCCGAAGAGGCTGCAGTCCTCGAAGAAGCCGTACATGCAGACGAGGTCGGCCTTGGCCAGGTGCGCGCTGATGTCGTCTTCGAAGCGCATGTCCAGCAGCTCGCTGGAGAAGCCGGCGGCTTCGATGCCTGCTTGGAGATACTCGGCGCCGAGCGGCGGGAGGTTGGCGTACGGGTTGATGTAGGTGAACGGGTAGACCACCACCACGTGCTGGATGGGGCGCGTCTGTCGGGAAAGGTATGTCGCTTGACCCATGGGGACTCCGCTGGCTCCCATTCCACGCGGTGGAACCCATGGAGGCAACAGAATCTATCGCGCGGGAACCCGGGTTGGGCGTGTCTAGGCCGGCAGACGGGGCAGGGGCGTGAGATCGGGCTCCAGGAAGACCCGCTTGGCGCGTGCGTCGCGGTGGCGGGCCGCCGAGTAGAAGCAGCGCAGGATCTTGCTCGTGTGGAACTGCGGGTGGCCCTCGTAGAAGGCGCGCGAGTCCTCGCAGGGCAGCAACTCGCGGTAGCCGCGGCGCACCACGTCGATGAGATGCAGCAGCGCATGGGTGGTCGTCTCGTTGTAGCCCTGCAGCGGTCCCTCAGGCACGTCGTTGTGCGCGTTGTAGGCCTGGATGCGGCGTCTCACGGTCGCCAGGGCCTCCGGGAAGGGCAAAGCCTCCAGATAGATCCAGGCGATGCGCACGTGCGCCTGGTGGCTCCAGCGTTCGAAGGGCAGGGAGAGGTCCTCGAAACGGGTTCGCAGCGTCAGGTCGTCCATCTGTGCCTCCTGGAACTACGCGTTCGACGACGCGGAAGCACCGGGTTCTCGCTCCGGCCCCGATTCGTCCGGCGTTAGGCTTCCCGCGAACGGTGAGATCCGCAGGAGGAGCCCTCGTGAAACTGCATGAGTTCCAAGCCAAGGAGCGCTTCCGCGCCCACGGCCTTCCGACGCCGCGAGGGATCGTGGCCTACGACGCCGACGGCGTCCGTGCCGCGTACGCCGAGCTCGGTAGTGAGTTGGCCGTCGTCAAGGCGCAGATCCACGCGGGCGGCCGCGGCAAGGCGGGCGGCGTCAAGCTCGTCCGGTCCGCTGACGAAGCCGCCGAAGCTGCCGAGGGCATGCTCGGCAAGCCCCTCATCACGATTCAGAACGGGCCCGACGGCACGATGGTGCGCAAGGTGCTCGTCGAAGAGGGCCTGCCCATCGCCAAGGAGTACTACGCCGCGATCACGCTCGACCGTCGCCTCGAGGTGCCGGTCCTGATGGTCTCGGCCGAAGGTGGCATGGACATCGAGGAGGTCGCCGAGAGCAACCCCGAGGCCATCCTGCGCGAGCCGATCGATCCCGTCCGCGGCTTGCCGGACTTCCGCGCGCGGCGCGCGGTCTACGGCCTCGGCGTACCGAAGGCCCAGGCCCGTGCGTTCGCTGCCGCCCTGCGTGGACTGGCCCAGGCCTTCCTCGCGGACGACGCCTCCTTGATGGAGGTCAACCCGCTCGTCACGACGACGGACGACCGCGTCATCTGCCTCGACGGCAAGATGACGATCGACGACAGCGCGCTCATGCGCCACAAGGACCTCCTCGCCATGCGCGACGAGGACGAGGAAGACGCGACCGAGGTACGGGCGCGCAAGGCGGGTCTCTCCTACGTCAACCTCGACGGCAACATCGGCTGCCTCGTCAACGGCGCCGGTCTCGCCATGGCGACGATGGACATCATCAAGCTCCACGGCGGTGAGCCGTCCAACTTCCTCGACGTCGGCGGCAGCGCCTCGACGGAGCAGGTGACCACGGCGTTCAAGATCATTCTCGAGGACCCGGCCGTGAAGGGCATCCTCGTCAACATCTTCGGCGGCATCATGCGCTGCGACGTCGTCGCGCAGGGGGTCGTGGACGCGACGAAGGCGCTCGGCCTCGAGTGCCCGCTCGTCGTGCGCCTGCACGGGACGAACATGGAACAGGGCCGCGAGATCCTCGCCAACAGCGGGCTGAGCATCACGGCTGCTGTCGACATGCGGGACGCGGCGACCAAGATCGTGGAGGCGGTATCGTGAGCATCCTCGTTGGCAAGGAAACGCGCCTGATCACACAGGGCATCACGGGCGAGTACGGCCGGCTGCACACCCTGGCGTGCCGCGAGTACGGCACGAACATCGTCGGTGGTGTCACGCCCGGTCGCGGTGGCAGCGACGTCGAGGGCATCCCGGTCTACGACACGGTCTCGGAGGCGCGCGAGAAGACGGGCGCCAACGCGACGATGATTTTCGTGCCCGCAGCCTTTGCCGCCGACGCGGTCGAGGAGGCCGCCGACGCCGGCCTCGAGCTGATCGTCTGCATCACCGAGGGCATCCCCGCGCTGGACGAAGCGCGCATGAAGCGCCTCGTGACCGCGGCGGGTGTTCGCATGATCGGCCCCAACTGCCCCGGCATCATCAGCCCCGGCGAGCAGTGCAAGGTTGGCATCATGCCCGGCTTCATCCATGCGCCCGGCAAGATCGGCGTCGTCTCGCGCTCCGGTACGCTGACGTACGAGGCCGTGTGGCAGTTGACGGAGCTCGGCCTCGGCCAGAGCACGTGCATCGGCATCGGCGGCGATCCGGTCATCGGTACGACGCACATCGACGCCCTGAAGCTGTTCCAGGAGGACGACGGCACGGACGCCATCCTCATGATGGGGGAGATCGGCGGCACGGCCGAGGAGGAGGCGTCGCAGTTCGTGAAGGACCACGTCACCAAGCCCGTCGTCGGCTTCGTGGCCGGCCGCACGGCGCCTCCTGGCAAGCGCATGGGCCACGCCGGCGCGATCATCGCGGGCGGCAAGGGCACGGCCATCGAGAAGATGGAAGCGATGCGCGCCGCCGGCATCGCCGTCGCCGAGAGCCCGGCCGACTTGGGCTCGACGATGGCCGAGGCTCTCGCCGCTCGCGCGTAGGGGCCGCCCGCTTTCTTCCCGTCATCACGGCTCGCACGCGTCTGGTCCGGGACACGCCGAGTCCGGCCCCGTTGTGCTACTTGACCTTGATCTCCGCAGCGACGAGACGCTCGAGGTCTCCGCTCGCCTTGAAGAGCTTGAGCATCAGCGCGATGTCCGCCTTTGGCTTCACGTCCTTGCTACCGACCTGGAAGGTCGTTCCGCCAAGGATGTCTTCGGGCGACACGAGGTAGCGGACGCCCTTGTGGTCTGCGGACAAGACGCCGTCTTCGTTCGTGCATGTGACGGTCACGGGTTTCTTCGGCTTCTTCGGTGGCGTGATGCGCCAGCGGCCCTCGAAGCCCTGCTGGCTGTAGCGCATCACGCGCGTCACCGATGCGGGGATCGTCCGCTTGTGTTCATGCGCCCACGGCAGCACGTTCATGATCCGCTTGTTGTGCGGGCCCGGATGACGCTTGGGGAACGGCGCTCCGGGGTAGTCGCTGTCCTTGTAGCTGATCAGCTCGATCTTGGATCCGCCGATCGCGTCCTTCATCAGGACGGCGTCCTTGTAGGGCGTGATCTGGTCGTCGGGATGGTGCAGGATCCGCACGTGCATGTCGCGCAGGTTGGGCGCGAGCGGCGCGTGCTTGGTCAGGGCGCCGCCGCCGGCGGACTCGGGGATGATCGCTGCGAACTGGTCGGGGAAGGACAAGGCGTAGTACCAGCTGTAGAAGCCTGCTTGCGAGAGCCCCGTCATGCTGAAGCGCGCCGGATCCACCGCGTAGTGGAGTCGTAGATGCGCGAGGGCGTCGTTCATGACGGTCGCGATCGCGGACTCGCGTGTGTAGGTCCCCTGGTCCTTGAAGATCTTCCGGTTCTCCTGATGCTTCACGATCACGGGACGGAACAGGACGTACTTGTCCGCGTCGACCTTGCCCACCCAGAAGCCGATGCCCGCCTCGGGGCCGACGGCGCCGTGGTCCGGCAGCACGAGCACAGGAAAGCGCTTCGTGCCGTCGTAGCCCGCCGGCAGATGGATCGAGTACTCGAAGGCCTGCTTGCCACTCTGGAAGGTGCGCGCGTGCTCCGTCCCGGGCTTGGCGTTCCGGAGGGGGCCCAGCGAGCGCAGGGCCTTCACGGCGAGCGCGAGGTCGTCCCCGAGGAGCGTCAAGGCGCGCTTCAGTTCCGCCTTGGCCTTGCCGCGCTTCGTCGCACGCAGGTAGCCGGTCAGGGCCGTGTGCAGCGCAGGCGCGACGACCGGCTCGTCCTCTGCTTGCGCGGGCGCTGGAAGTGTCAGGCACGCCGCGAGAGCGCCCATGGCCAGAAACCCTGCTGTTGCCCGCATCGCCACCTCCCGCCGGGGAATCCAGGGTACGCGCGCCGGTCATCTGGGTCGACGGCGGTGAGAGGAGCACACGCTGAGCGATCATGCTGCGGCTGCTTCGCGCGAGTTCTGATGGAACCCCACCGCCCAGGTCCGTACTCTTGACCCGATCGGAGGAACAGATGTGGATGCGCACTCGTGTGACTCGGCGGATCGCCTTCGCCGCGCTTCTCCTCTGCTGCGGCAGTGGCTCATCGGAGGCGGGCGACCCGGACCTCGCGGAGTTTCTTCTGACGCACGGGCGCACCGCGATTTCGAGGGGCGAGTACGACGACGCCCTCACGAAGTTGCACAAGGCCCGGAGCGAAGACGAGACGCTGATCGAGGCGACGTACCTGATCGCCACCGTGCACGAGCGGAAGAAGGCCCTGGCCAAGGCCGTGGCCGAGTACCGAGCCTTCCAGCGGCTGGCGGAGGCGGCCCAGCGCGAGGGCAAGCTCAGCAAGAGCCTGGCGAAGCTGCTCTCGAAGGCGACCGGTCGCCTCAAGGCGCTCGATGCCGGGAACACGGCGATCGACCGCGCGCAGGCCGCGTTCGTGGACAAGCTCTGCCTCACGGCCCGGACCATGGCCGCGACGGATCCCAACCTGGCCATTCGTGTCCTGAAGGTCGCGCGCTTGGCGGCACCGGATCACAACGATGCACGCAACATGCTGGCGGAGATGGCGAGCGGAGCGATCCCGCTCCCGGCGGCCTTCGACCGGGTCCATGACTGGCAGGATCTCATCAAGAGCTCCCTGCTGGGGACGGGCCCGGCGTGGACCTACAAGGAGGGGCTGATCTCGGTGGCCGCCAGTGGTGGGACGCTCATCCGCCCGCCGGGGGGCTTCGATAGCGGGCGAGCCTATGCCTACAGCGTGGACCTCATCCTCATGAAGATCCCCTCCACAGAGCGGACGATGTCCGTCGGTCTGATCTTCGCCATCGCGAAGGACGAGGGCTTCGGGTTCATGCTGTTCCACGACGAGGGCAAGGACGATCGCGTCGCCTTGACATCCGTCTCACTGAAACCTCCCAAGGACCGCGTGATGAAGGTCCTCAAGATGGCGAAGTGGGAGCCCGGCGTGCGGCATCGCCTATCGGTCCTCGTGGATGGACCGAACATCCAGCTGTTCCTCGACAACGAGTTGGCGATCAAGCACAAGGCGTCCGGCCGAGATGACCTGAGCGGCACCATCGGCATCTCGCATCAGAACGTCCACCTCGACATGAGGCAATTGCGCGTCGGGTCCATCCCGAAGGGGAGCAAGTGATGCGCGTCGCCCTGACTTGTCTGCTCGTGGCGTCCATCACCCTCTCCGTCGGACGCGCCCGTGCCGATGGCGAGAAGGGGCTCGCCGCGCTGGCCCTCGCACGCAAGGCCTTCGCGGGCAAGGAGTACGCGAAGGCGCGGGACCTGGCGGTCACGGCGATGGAGGGGCTGTCCAAGGAGCCGCTGCTGCGGGAGGCCGTGCTGATTCGCGGCAAGGCGCACCTCGGTCTGGGGGAGAAGAAGAAGGGGCTCGCCTACCTCCGAGAGCTGCTTCTGCTGCTCGAGGCCAACGTGCCCCTGGACGATGCGGGCAGGCAGCTGTGGACACGCGGCCGCAAGGCGCTCGAGGCCGCGAGCCCGGACGACACGGCACTCCACAGGAAGATGGCCAAGCAGGCGGCCAAGTTGGCCGGTATCTCAAGGAAGCTGGTCAAGAAGGATCCCAAGGCCGCCGAGCGCGCCGCCTTGTCGGCGCTTGCACTCGACCCCGTGGGCAAGAAGGGGATCGAGGCGCTCAAGGCCGCCCGAACGGCTCTTGGCGCGGCGCCACAAGAGCTTCTGGACTTCCCCGCCTTGGCCTCTTGGAGCGGCCTGACCGACAAGAACTGGCCTCGGAAGGACGGGGTGCTGACCGGCCACGTCGAGAAGACGGCCATGATGCTCAATACGCGGAAGTCGTGGTCGGGCAACTTCGACGTCTACATGGAAGCGCGCCTGGTCAAGCTCTACGGCAACAACGGACCGCCGCTCTTCTCCCTCGTCGCGCCGTTCGCAAGCAAGAGTCGCTACCTCTCCTTCGGCTACATGAGCGGGAACATCGAACTCTACGAGTGGACCGCGCTCCGGGACGGCGTGACGCACGGCCGCAAGTCGTACAAGGATCTTCCGAAGAAGCCCGACCCCAAGGACTGGAACAAGTACGAGCTACGCGTGCGCGCGGACGAGGTGATCGCCCTGGTGAACGGCGTGGAGGTGGCGCGCCAGACACGCTCCGCCGACTTCAAGGAGGGGCAGATCGCCCTCAAGGTGCAGTTCCTCGAAGTGGAGATCCGGTCCGTCACCGTCGTGGGCCGCTGATGCGATCCTTCAGCGCCGTCGGCCCGGGCGCCGCTGGGCCTTCGCGTTCAGCGGATCCTCGGGCCAGGCGTGTTTCGGATAGCGCCGTCTAAGCTCGGCGCGCACGCCGGCGTAGGTATTGGCCCAGAACGACGGCATGTCGTCGGTGATCTGCTGCGGTCGCCCATTGGGCGCCAGCAGATGCATCAAGACCTTCACGCGTCCGCCCGCGACGGTCGGGGTCTCACGCAGCCCGAACACCTCCTGGATGCGCACGGCCAAGACGGGCGGTCGGCCGAGTTCGTACGTGAGCCGGACACGGCTGCCACTCGGCACCTCGATGTGCTCGGGCGCTTCCCTGTCAAGCCTCTGGAGTTGATCCCAACGCAGCAGCCCACGGAGATGATCGAGCAGGGGTGCCTTGCGCAACTCGGCGAAGGACCGCCGTCCGCGCGCGAGGTGGGGGAGCAGGGTGCGTAGGACATCGTCGTCCATGGCCGGCAGCGCGACCTCTGGGAGGGCCCCGTCGGGCCGCCACGTTCGCAGGCAGCTCACGCGCATGCGCAGCCCCGCCACGGCCGGGTCGTCCAACGCGAGGGCGGCATCGAGGTCGGCTGCGGCCGCCTCGGCGAGCGCGGTCTCGACCTCCGGTCCGCGTGCAAGCTGCACCGCGACGTCTTCGAGCACGAGGTCCTCGTAGAGCGTTCGCCGGAACCCCGCGACCGCCTGCTGAGCCTCGTCGAAGCCCGCCGCGGCTGTGGTCCGAACGGCCGACGCGGGCAGCCACGCGCGCTCGACGGCCGATGCGGTACGAACCCAGGCCTCCGAGCGCTCACCCCGCCGCCCGCCGTCGACCTCGGCGCAGACGAACAGCTCGGCCTCGCGCACGGACGACGCGCCGTCGAGTCGGACGCCGCGCCCGCCGACCATCACGGCGCGTTCTCCGCCGGGCGTGCGGCGCCTCGCCACGCGATCGGGATACGCCGCGAGCACCGCTCGCAGCACAGCCTCGTCGGCATCGACACCGGTCGACGCCTTTGGGGCGAAGCGAGCGAGTTGGTCGCGCGCGCGCAGCGCGAAGCGGGCGGGTCCGGGCCGCAATCGCCGCGCGCCGGCGTCGAGGCGCCCCGTCGCCTCGTAGGCTTCCAGGGCTTCCACGGCGTCCAGGACGTCCGAAGCGCCGTGCTGCTCTGCCGAAGCACGGCGGTCCATGCGCACGAAGGGCGAGCGCTCGGAGAGTGCGGCCGCGGCCAGGGCCAGCCGGCGCGGATGACCCACCTGACGCGCAGCCAGCAGCAGACGCGCGAGACGCGGATGGACGGGCACGCGTGCCATGGCTCGGCCGGTGCTGGTCAGGCGACCTTCCTCGAGCGCTCCGAGCCGGAGTAGCAGCGCCTCGGCGGCCTCCAGGGCGGCGGCGCGCGGCGCCTCGAACCAGGGGAAGTCCGCGGGCTCAGGCTCGCCCCAGGCGCGCAGCTGGAGTACGGCACCGGCGAGATCGGCGCGGCGTACCTCGGGCTCACGGCGCGCATCCAGGCGCGCGTCCTCCGATCGACTCCAGAGGCGCAGGCAGAGCCCGGCAGCCAGGCGCCCTGCCCGCCCCGCGCGTTGATCGGCGGACTCGCGGGAGATCCGCACGGTCTCCAGGCGCGGCAGGCCGATCGAAGGATCCGTTCGGGGCACGCGCTCGAGGCCGGCATCGACCACCGCGCGGACGCCGGGCAGGGTGAGCGAGGTCTCGGCGACGTTCGTCGCGAGGATCACGCGGCGCCGCGTGCTCTCCGCGACCACCGCATCCTGTTTCTCCGGCGGGAGCTCGCCGTGCAGCTCGACGACATCCGCGTCCAGCGAACGCGCGACCGGCTGCAGCACCCGCGCGCAGCGCTTGATCTCGCCGACGCCGGGCAAGAAGACGAGGATGTCACCTTGGGCGCGCTCGGCCGCCTCGCGGACGGCGCGCAGCACGTCGTTCTCAAGGCGGCTGTCGCCCTCGCGCGGTCGGTGCTCGATCTCGACGGGGAAGGCGCGGCCCTTGCTCTCGATGACGGGCGCGCCCCCGAGGAAGGCCGCCACACGTGACGGGTCGACCGTCGCCGACATGACGACGATGCGTAGGTCGGCGCGTACGGACGCGCGCACGCGCTGGGTCAGTGCGAGGGCCAGGTCCGCCGACAGACTGCGCTCGTGGAACTCGTCGAAGACGACCGCGCCGACGCGCTCGAGCAGGGGATCGTCCTGCAGCATGCGCAGCAGCACACCCTCCGTGACCACCAGGATGCGCGTTGCGTCCGAGGCCTTGCGATCGAAGCGCACCTGGTAGCCCACCTCGCGGCCGAGCGCACTGCCGCGCTCGGCGGCGATGCGGCGCGCCGCGGCGCGCGCCGCCACGCGCCGAGGCTCCAGCATGACGATCTGCCCCGCGACGGCGCTCTCCAGCAGGGCCGGCGGCACACGTGTGGTCTTTCCGGCCCCCGTGGGGGCTTTCAAGACGCACGCACCGTGTTCGTTCACCGCCGCGATCACCTGCGGCAGGACGTCATCGACGGGGAGGGGCAGGGGCGGCATCGGCGCCCCGGTCAGCGGGCCAGGTACTGTCCGCCGTTCTCAGCAGCGAGCCGCTCGAGGAAGCCCTTGTTGTGGCCCTTGCCGACGCCAATGGTGTGGATGGTGATGCCGCGCGTCTTGTTGAGGCGGTTCACTTCCTGCAGGATCACACCGGGGCGGACGAACTTCCCGCGCGACGGCGCGCCGTCGGTCATCAGGAAGATCGTGTCTGCCCCGCGCGTGCGGTTCTTCTTGTCGCTGGATCCACTGATCACGTTGAACGCCTGCTCGATCGCGTCGTAGATGTTGGTCTGCATGTCCGCCTGGACGTTCTTGTCGATCCAGTCGTAGGCCTTCTCCTTGTTCTTCTTCGTGGCAACGACCATCCTGCCGGTCTTGTAGACCCGCACATCCGTCGAGAAGAGCACGATGTTGAACGACGCGGCGCCTCGGTCGTCTTCATCGTGCGCGGACAGCCCGCGGATCGCGCGCTTCAGTTCGTCCCGGCACACGTCGATCTTCGCGGGCTCGTCGGCCGGGTCCTCGTCCGTGCGGCGCATCGATCCGGAGATGTCGGCCACGAAGATGATGTGCTTGCTGTCCGTCTTGATGCCGTAGAACGACGTGCCGCCGTCGTTGGCCTCGGTCCTCACGGGCATCTTCGGCGGGTCATCCATGACGGGGCCTTCGCGCGGAATCCGCTTCCACCGCGCCAGGACATCCTCGCGGTTGGACGGCCACCACGACTGCCATGCTTCGAGGACCGCCTTCACGTCCTCGCCGACGATCGCGCCCATCGCCTGGAAGATCTGGCGCCGTACGACACCCTCTTCCTTGGCCGCGCGCGCCAGGAGCGCCTCCATCACCGCCACGTCCCGGAAGAACACGAGGCCGTCCAGCGCCGCGGTACGGAGCTGCCAAGCGTCGTTCTCGAGGAACTGGAGAAGGACCTCCTTGCCCCGGGGGGTGTTCTGCCGGCCCAGGGCCCTGAGCGCTGCCTGGACCCAGGCAGGATCGGAGGCCGTCGTGTGGTTCACCAGCACCTGCGTGACGGCGTCGCCGCGCACGTAGCCGAGCGTAGCCAGCATCTCGGCGCGTGCGGGCCCCTTGCCCTTCGTCGCCGCCTTCGTCAACTCGAGGGACGCGCGGTCGAACTCCTCGCCTTCCACGTCGCGCAGGATGCGGACCGCGCCCAGGCGCATCGTGCCCATCAGCAGGCGCTCGGCCTCCGCCGTGTCGTACTGCGTCATCAGGCGCTGGCGCGCCTTGACCATCTTGCCCGCGCGCTGGGGCGGGGCGCCCAGCCAGGCGCCTTCCTCGCTACCCAGGTTCACGCTGAACGGCGGCGGCTTCTCGCCCTTCTTCTCGTACTTCTCGACGTGCTTGCGGATGCGGGACTCGCGTTGGCGCTCCATGCGCGCCGTCTTCTCCTGCCACTCGACCATGCCCTCGTCGTAGGCCTTCATCAGCGCGGCCGCGTGTTTGCGCTGGTCCTTGATGGCGGCGAGGAGCAGCTTCACACCGCGGCCGTCCTTGGAGCGAGCGATGGACTTGAGGAGATCCTCGCGCGTGCCGCGGCGGGTCTTGGCCGGCTTGAAGCCCTTCTTGAACGCCCCTTCGAGGCGCTTCCATTCGTCGTTCGCCGCGAAGCCGGTCCGCAGGACCGGTGCAGTCAGCAGCAGGACGGCGAGCAGGGTGCCGAGGGCGAAGTTCGTGATGCAGCGTGCCATCGCGCGGTCTCCTGGGTTCGGGGCGCAGTATCGCACGAGCGCCCAGGTGTGTGCGCGTTGCGGCAGCCAGAGGAAGGCGGCAGCGGACGTCGATGACGCTCGACGCCGGACCCGCGGGACAGGCAACGGCCCGGAGCGCACCGCGCTCCGGGCCTCGTGTTTCCGTCGGCGTCGAGCCCCTAGCCGAGGCCGAAGATGCCGCTCCCCAGGCCGTCCTTCGAGCTGGAACCGCGGTCGCGACGCTTGTTGGGGAGGGGCGGGACCACGATGGAGCCCGGGGGGAGCGGCGCGACGCCGGGGTGCGACCTGCGGCCCTTGTCCTTGCTGCCGGATCGGCCGTTCTTGCGATCGTCGTAGGTGGTGGGGGCACCGGCGCCGTACTTCAGCTTGCCGTCCCGAGCGTAGATGTGGACGGTGCGGCCCTGCCACGAGGGCGTCTTGCGCAGGAACTCGGTGATCTTGTCGCGCGGCATCGTGTCGCCAGCGTCGCCCCAGACGACCACGGTGGCGACGCCACGGACCTTCTTGAGCTTCCGAAGCGCCTTCTTCGCGCTGGCGAGCGTGCTCTGGAAGCTCTTCTCGATCCTCGTCATGCGGTCCCGGTCGTGGGCACGCTGCGCCGTGCGGTAGGCCTTCTTCAGGTTGGCCAGCTTCCGCTTGGCTGCCTTGTAGCGCTTGATCGTCTTGGGGTAGAGCTCCTGGACACCGAACTGGCCCGCGATGCGGCTGGGCTGCGTGGCGTGGGCGTAGGGAGCGAGGCTGAGGGAGGCCGCCATGCTGGCGACCGCGATCGAGATGGCGATGATGAGGCGGGTCATGGCTGACTCCAAGTGCCGGAAAGCCCTATCGCTTCCCGGTTCACCAGCCATGTACGGAAGGGGCGCGCGGCATCGCAGCCCCACGCCGGGCGCGGGCGGAACGGCCCCGGCCTCGATGGCCGAGGCGCGGGCGGTCAGTCGAGGCGCTCGAACTTCAGCTCGACGTCCTTGCCCTTCGACGTGACGTGCACGGCGAACCGGAGGACGCCGGCGGCATCGTGCAGCGGCACCGTCGTGGCGATCGCCTGACCTCGTCCCCGCCCGCGCACGAGCTTGAGATCGATGGACTGCTCGAAGCGGCCGCTACCGCGCAGCCCTTGCAGGGTGAGCTTCCAGGTCTCGGTACGATGCGCGCCGGCGGCTGGCCCCACGAAACCCTGCCACGCCAGGCGCCACGTGCCGCGGAGCCTCGGGGCCACGCAGTTGACCTTGGGCCCGAAGACGAGCTCCCACGCGCCGTCCGCCACCTTCGAGCTGCGCAGGTCCTTGCATCCGGCGCGCCCCGTGCCCGAGCCCCGAACCGTGACGAGCCTGGATCCCTTGCGGGCGACCGGATCCTGGCGCGGCTTCACGTCGCGGCCGGGGAAGAGCTCGACGAGATCCCCGCGCTGGACGAACTGCCAGTGCCGGCCGTAGCGCTTGGCGGGCGTGCCGCGGAAGCCGTGCCACGCGATCTCGCGACAGCGCCGCTGCTCGCCCTTCGCCCGGCTGCCGTCCCAGCGGCAGTAGAAGTTGCGGGGCAGGCGCCGGGTCCACCAGAGCGAGGCGCCGGGCTTGACGGACACCCGGTCCCAGGACCCGTGCAGCCCGCTGCGCAACTCGAAGGAGATCGTCTCGCGGGTCTGGTTGTGCATGCGCACGGCGCCGTAGGCGTAGAGCGGACTGACGAGCATGTCCTTGGCTGCGTAGCACGCGACGTGACCGCGGCCGTTGAAGTACATCCGGTTGACGCGCTGCGCGTGGAGCTTGTCGTTGTAGGGACCGACCTTGCGCCCCAGCCGGTGGCCGCCATGGCCCGGCGGTGTGTGGATCCAGCACTCACCGGCCACGGCCGAACCGGCACGCCCCAGCTCAGGACCGAGCAGGCCGGTGGACGCCAGAAGCGTCATCAGCCCGATGGGGATGATCCGGATCGGAGCGACACGGCACCGCATGCGCATCCCACCTCCCTGTCATGAACGTCCACCCGTCGAGCGTAGCGTGGCCAGCCGACAGCACGGTCCGCTCGGCGGGCCATGCGCCGTGGCGCTACACTCCGCGATCGGACGGGTGGAGGATGCGAGATGAAGCGCGGTCTGTTGCGGTGGCTCACGGATCGCCTGTTCGGCTACGACGTGTTCATCTCCTACCGTCGCAAGGACGGCACGGCCTACGCCGCGAAGCTCCGCGAGCTGCTGGAGGAGCGCGACTTCAGCGTGTTCTTCGACGCCGACGACTACGTGAGCGGAGACAACTGGCGATCCAAGGGTGTGGGCGCGCTGCGCCGCTCCTCGACGATGGTCCTCGTGGGCAGCCCGGACTCTCTCGAGTCCGAACCCGTCGCGGCGGAGGTGCGCACGTTCGTCGCGTTGGATCGTCGCGTCGTGCCCATCGAGTTCGATGAGTGCCTGAGCGCACCCGGCGAAATCCGCGGTCTGATGCGCTATCTCGACCCGGAGGTCATCCGTCTGCGCGAGACGGGGGCGGCGCTTGCCAGCGGCCCGAGCGCCCGCGTCCTGGAGGAGATCCAGCGCACATTCACCTTCCGCCGTCAGGCCCAACGACGCGCGCGCTGGATCGGCGCGGTCATGACGCTGATGCTCATGTTGGCCGCGGTGGGGGCCTGGAGCTGGTGGCAGAGTCGCAGGGAGGAGGCCGGCAAGCACGTCGAGGCAGCGGGCAAGGCAGCGGAGGGCGACGATCTTCTCGCCGAACTGGGGCACCTGCGGGCGGGCTTGGCCGCCATGCCGCCGTTCGACGATCGCACGGCGGCTATCGAGCGGAGGATCGCACACCTTGCGATGTCGGTCGGACCCGAGCTCGCCCACCCGAGCGGGCAGGTCTTGGCAGCGACGTACAGCCCGGACGGCACACGCGTCCTGACAGCCGGTACCGACGGAAGCGCGCGCATCTGGGACGCAGCGTCCGGCGACGAGCTTGCGACGCTTGTGGGGCACGATGCCAGCCTCTCCATGGCCGCGTGGAAGCCCGACGGCGCGCAGGTCGTCACGGCGAGCTTCGACAAGACCGGGCGGCGCTGGGACGCTGCGACGGGCGCGCAGCTCGAGCTCTACCAGCACGACGGCAACGTGCGGTGGGCGTGTTTCAGCCCGGATGGGGGGGCGGTGGCTACGGCGAGCTACGACGGCACCGTGCGCGTCTGGCGTGAGGGCGTAGCGCCTCTCGTGCTGCAGGCGGGCGGGCAGTCGACACGCGTCATCTGGCTCTCAGGGGGCAAGCGCTTGGCGGCGTCCGTGGACGCGCGCGGCGCGGCGGCCCTGGAGTACGTCGTAGGCAAGATCTGGGACGTGGCGAGCGGTGAGGTCAAAGCCACGCTGCGGGGGCCGCCGACGGACCACGCGCAGCTTTGCGTCGGCGCTCGCGAGGAGTTCCTCTCGAACGGTCGCGCTGTGTGGCGGCTTACGCACTCGGGTGCCAGACGGGTGGAGGACGAGGACGGACACGCACGCACGACGTCGCACGCGGGCGCCGTCCTATGCGCGGATCTCTCGAGCGATCGACGACTCGTGAGCGCGGCGGAGGACGGCACCGTCATCACGTGGGAGGCGAGCGATCTCGAGCAGCGGCAGAGCTTCCGTCACGAGGCGCGCGTAAAGAGCGTGCGCTTCAGTCGTACAGGCGCGTACATCCTGACCGCATCGGAGGATCGTTCGGTCACGCTCTGGGCGGCCGGGTCGGGGCGCGCGCTCTGGCGCATGCGGGGCGCAGGCAAGCTTCAGCACGCGTCCTTCCGTCCCGACGAGGGTGCGATCGTGACGTGCGGTGAGGAGCGCGTCGCCCGGATCTGGCACGTACGTACGGGGGCCTCCTTGCATTGGGTCGATGCAAGGTACCGGCAGATCCGTCTCGAGGCGGTGAGCCCGGACGGCACGCGCGCCCTCACGAGCCTCGGCGGAATCTGGCTTTGGATGCGTGACGTCGAGAAGGGCACCTCCCTGTGGGGCCCTGATGCCGAGGACCTCGGTGATCCGGAGCTGGACGGGCTGCATGTCGCGCGCTTCCACCCGGACGGTAGCCGCCTCGTACTCGCGCTGCGCGACGGCCTCATCTCGGTCCGCGAGACGGAGACCGGTGCGAAGGTCCACGAGTTCCCGAGCCGCCCGAAGGACGCGCCCGCCGGCGACGGCACCGTGCTCGACATGGCGCTGAGTCCGGACGGCACACGTCTGGCGACCCTTCATCCGGGTGCGTGCCGTGTGTGGACCCTGGCAACGGGTGAGGCTGTTGGCGTGTGGAATACGCCGCACGTCAGAGGCGGTCGCGTCAGCTTCGATCCCACGGGCACGCGCGTTCTAACGCGCGCCATCGGAGGCGCGGCCCGCCTCTGGAACGTCGCGTCGCCGTCGCCCTTGCTGGAGGCGGACCATATGCGGTCGAACGCCGGCTACATGTGGGTGAAGATCGCCGTGGCCTCGTTCCGACCAGACGGCGGCGTCCTGGCGACGAGCGGCGACGACGGTCACATCCGATTCTGGGATACGTCCAGCGGCAAGGAGGTCGAGACCGACAGGCCCATCGCGGACGATGGGCCGGTCTTCGCGCTGCAGTACAGACCGGACGGAGAGCATCTCGTCGTGGGCCGCGGGGGGAAGCGAGGTGGCCGTGGGGGCGGGGGCGCCAGCCCGGCGTCGGTCTGGCACCTGGGCACGCGCCAGCGCGTCTGGCGCTGCTGGCACGACGACTACGTCTCGGCCGTTGCCTACGCGCCCGATGGTTGCACGGTTGCCCTGGCGGTGGAGGACGGCACGGTGCAGAGCTATAGCGCCAAGGACGGCACACCGCTCGGCCGGCCGAACCATCACCCCGGAACGAAGTATGGCCGCATTCTCAACCTGGCGTTCGCGCCGGACGGCTCACGCTTCGTGACGGTTGCCGGAACGCTCGAGAGCCACAGCTCCACGCGTGCGTGGATCTGGCGCATGCCCTGAGCTACGCCGCAAGCTTGTGGATGCGCGGCGCCTTGAGGTCACGCGCGACGGCCCGCTATTGCGTCATGATCCCGATGTCGTCGCGCTTGCCGAGCTCGGTGATCCAGTGGATCACGTCGTCGACACGCGGCTGGTTGGTGCGGTAGACCGTATCGTCTCTCATCCGAACGTGCACCAAGCCCGAGTGTGTCTGCATGACCGATTTCACGTCGGCGTACTGGATGATCGCCTTCGCGTCCTCCCAGGAGATCGCGTTGTTGGGGCCGACCGCGATCTTCGTGATGTCGAAGCCGTCCGAGGGCGCGTTCCCGTCGTCCGAGGGCGTGTCCGCGTTGTTCGAGCGCGCTCCGCCATTGTTCGCGACGCAGCCGCCCACGACGAACGCGAGGCAGAGCAGGGCGACGAGGCCGATGGTGTGATTCATGACTTCCTCTCGGACCAGGACCCCTTTGAGAAGCCACAGGTCGAAACTTCAGCTGCCGTGTTCCTTCGTGAGACTCGCGGGCGCATTGGCTCGTGAGACTCGCGGGCGCATTGGCTGCGCCTGCCTCGGCTCACGGTGCCGGCCGCGGTGTCCCGGCCGACCGCTGCGCTTCCGGCGCCGCGAGCATACCGGATCCGTGGACGCATGCCCGCACGCTCCTTTCGGTTCCGGTCCAGGTCCTGGGCGCCGCCACGGCGGCGAGCGCGGTGCGGTGCGTCCCTCAAGAGCGGCCGCATGGCGAAACCCGGCGCGATTGCTCCTGTATCCTCGGGTGACGGCGCGCTTGGAGGCTCCCATGACGAATCTCAGCATCGCGGCCCTGGCGATCGGCCTGGTCGGCGTGGGCCTCGGCGGCTACGCCCTGACGCAGGGCCCGCAGACGAGCGACGCGCTCGAGCTGAGGCTCGCGAGTCTCGAAGACGAGATCGGCCGTCTCGAGGGTCTGGTGACGGAGCGCGCCACGCAGCTGACGTCGGAGCCTGGTCCCACGCTCCTGGGCATGGCCCCGACTGACGTTGCGACCGGCGCGGGACGCCCCGACGTCTCGCCTGGAGAGCGCGAGGAGGGCCCTGCCCTCGCAGCGGCGGATCTGCCCCAGGACGTCCTGGCGGGGAAGACGGAAGAGGAGATCGCCGCGCTGGTCGACAAGGCGGTCGAGAAGAAGACCGAGCAGATGCTCGCGATGCGCAACAAGAAGCCGACGCTGGACGTGTTTGCGAAGACGCTCGGTCTCACCGACGAGCAGCGCGAGACAGCCGAGCGTGAGGTCGCGCGCGGTCAGCATGAGATCAAGTCCGTGCTGGAGACGCCGGCGGAGGACGGCACCATCTTCCTCGACGAGGTCGTGGAGGTGATGGCGCACGGCATGGCCAACCCCGGCAAGAACGGCGAACGCTGGAAGAAGCTGCTTGGGCGCATCACCACCGAGAAGGTGCCCGGCACAGATCAGACCTACGCTGCTCGTGCGGAGTCGATCAAACAGTCCGTCCGTGACAACTTCAAGCGTTCGTGGACGAAGAAGCAGTACACGACGTTCGAGACCTGGCGCATGGATCCCACCGAGGTGCAGGGCGTCGAGGGCGGCGCCTGGGACAGCCTCCGCCCGCGGTTGATCGAGCGCGCGAAGCAACTCGGCGCGAAGAAGCCGGACGACGGCCCCGGCCCGCGCTGATCCACGCTTCAAGGGGCGCGGGGAAACACCGCGCTGCTACGCGAAGGTCGCGACGGGTTCCTCGAACGCGTAGTTGTCGCCGGCCACCGTGGCGCGTGCCCGGTACTCGGGGCCCGAGCTGCGGAAGAGGACCTTGATGTCCACGCTCGTCAAGAGCACGGCGTCCGCGACCTTCAGCTCCCAGTCCGTGATCGTGAGCGGCGCTGACAGCGGGTTGGCCGGATCGTAGAGCTCCAAGTCGACCTTCACACTGTCGGCCTGGGCCATGCCCTGCTCCAAGCCCAGCTCGGCGTAGTACTGCTCGGGCAACTCCGGGAACTGCGTGCCGAAGCCGACGACTGTGTGCAGGACCTCCGGCGTGCCGATCTTGAACGTCGCCTGCTTCACGACGCGGCGGTTGTTGTCTTCCGGCGTGTCGTTGAGCACGCGGAACCTTCCAAAGTGACTGGGCATCTCATGACTCCATCTGCCAGTGGTGCTAGCCGGACAGAACCGAGAGCGCTCTTCGACCGGCAGTATTTCTGGCGACCGCCCCGTGGATCAGTCGGTGGGGCCCCAGAGTTGCCACGCGGCCCAGTAGTGGGGGTGCTTCCACTCGGGGTGCTTGCCGCCGTGGTTCGTGGCGTAGTCGCGTACGTAGTGCTGTGCGGCACGCAACGCTTCCGCGGCGCCCTTGCGGAGCTTCGGGTCCGCGGCATTCCAGTGCTCGTGGAACTTGATCATGAGCACACGGGTCGCTTCGTCGTCGACCTTCCAGAGGCTCACGATGACGCGCCGGGCACCCGCCATCTGGAACATGCTGGTGAAGCCGTGGATGCCCTCGCCCCTGGCCTCCTCGCCACGTCCGCTCTCGCAGGCCGAGAGGACGACGAGGTCCGCATCCATATGCAGCCGCGCGATGTCGCCCGCACGCAGGAGGCCGTCGTCTTCGGTCGTGTGGGCCAGGGCCAGGCCCGAGACGGCCGGACGGAGGCGGTTCACGAGGCCGTGGCACGCCAGATGGATCGCGCGCCAGGACGTGAGCTTCGCACTCTCGTCGGTGCGCCGCTTGTGCAGCACGTCGCGTAGCCGTGTCTCACTGGCCTCCCCGCGCACGAGGATGACATCGCCCACGGCACGGGCCTCCTTGCCACTCCCCTTCAACCGCACAAGCGCGCCGTCGCGTACGGAGCGGCTGCCGTCCCAGGCCTCCGGTGCATCCGTGCCCCGGTAGTCGGGGTCGCCCAAGGCCAGCACGCCGCGGCCCGGCTGGACCTTCATGTCGCGGGCCCGCAGCCATGCCGTCCCGGATGCCACGCAGCAGACCTCGTGATCCGGGAACAAGATGCTGGGCGGCTCGTAGGACAGACAGCCGGCCGTCGAGAACAGGATCCGCTTCACGTGCTTGCCGAGCCCAAGCGGTTTCACGATCAAGTCCCGTAGCGGCTTGGAGTCCAGGTCCTTGCTCGGCTTGTCCGGGTCGATGTCGAGAGCCGCGCAAGCGGCGTGTACGGCCGACTCAGGCCCGAGATCGATGAGCTTCGAGCCGCCGCGCTGCATCAGCAGGACGTAGGAGCGCCCGTGCGTCGCGCCGTAGAGGGTGAGCACCTCATCTTGGCCCAAGGCGTCCTCGATCTGCTTGCGGTTGGCCAGGCTGGGGTAGATCAGATTCGCGCTCCAGCCCTCCTCGAGTTGGATGCGCGAGATGACGACATCGTGCGCGGCGCGCGCATCGGCCAGGGCCGCGCGGGCGACGCGGATCTTCGTCAGGTTGCCGCTCTCGCGCACGCTCAGCAAGGCGGCGTAGGCCTTCGCCTCGCGAGCTCGCGTCGCGGTCTCCGCCGTGCGCAGCTTCTCGTCGACCTCGAGTTCGATCAGGTCCTTGCGACCTTCGAGTCGCATCAGCAGCGCCACCGCGCGGCCCGCGTCCAAGAAATGGAACGCCGCGTCGAGGTGTGCCCCCTTGCCGCCAAGCCTGGCCGCGGCGTAGAGCCCGATTTCGTAGATCCTCGCCGTCTGATGCCGGGCGAGCGCGGAGAGCCGCGGCGTGAGGCGGTCGAACAGGTAGGACGTGCCGCTCGCCGCATCCTTGGCCGCAGCGAGAGCCTCGGCGTACTTCTCCTGCGCGAGGAGGGTCTGGGCTCGTTCGGTCAGCGCCTCCGTTTCCTGGGCGACGGAGGCGAGGTCCGTCGCGATGGCCAGGGCATCGTCGAGGTCGGAGTGGGCACGCCCGAAGTCACGCGCGAGGCCGTGCACGCGGCCGCGTTCGATCAGGGCACTGCATGTCCCGTCGGGGTCCTCGGCCTTCTGGAGATCCCGGATCGCGCGTCCGAGGTGCCTCAGCGCGAGGCCGATGTGCTTGGCGCGCGTGGCGCCGGTCGCGCGTTCTGCCCGACGACGCTCGATCTCTCCGAGGTTGGACCGGCCGCGGCCCAGGTAGGCGGCGTGCTCGGCAGCCTCCCAGTACGAGAGCGTAGCTCTCATGAGCTGCTCGGCCTTGTCGAGATGGCCGCGCTCCGTCTCGAGGACGCCACGGTTGGCAACGGCCTGCATGCGGTAGCGCTGGTAGACGGGGTGCGTCAGCTTCGCGAGGATCGCCTCGGCACGCAGGTAGTGTTGCTCGGACACGTCGTAGTCGCTGACCGTCATCGCGATGATGCCCTGCAGTTCGCCGGCCGTGGCAATGGCGGCTTGCGCGCGCTCGCGCGCCTGCAGCGTGCCGTCCGGCCCCGCGCTCTCCTTGGCAGCGGTGCGCGCGAGATCGAGGGATTCGAGGGCAGACCGCGTTGCGTTCGCGATGTGGCCGAGATTCAACTCCGCAAGTCCCGCCATGTTCAGGATGTGGGCGAGGTCGGCGGTGCTGAGCACCTTGCGGTGATGGCGGATGACCTGCCGGTAGCTGGCCAGGGCGCCATCGAAGTTGCCGAGGTTGCCGTGCACGCTCGCGAGATCCGCCAGGGCGTGCGCCGTCACCTTCTGGTCGCCGCCGCGATTGCCGGTCTCAAGCAGGGCCTCCAGCACCTCGATGAGGACGCGGTAGTCCCCGAGGTCCATGGCGATGCGCTGCGCCCGACCGAGGTTCTGTGCCGCGGCGACCCACCACCCCATGCGACTGGCGGCCGCTGCGGCGGAGCGCTGCAAAGCCATCGCCTCCGGCCACTTGTCGAGATTCGTGAGCGCTTGGGCCAGGATCTCACGCAGGATGACCGCTGTCGCGTTGGCCGGTTCCTCGTCGATCTCCTTCACGGTCACGCCCTTGCGGACGGCGTAGTGGTCCCCCTTCTCCATGAGGGCGAGCAGGGCGGAGCACTTGGCCCACAAGCGACGTGACGGAGGCCGGCGCTCGAGCTTGCGGACGTAGTCCAGCAGCGATCTGCGGTCCGGACGTCGGGACGCGGTGGCGAGCCGGCGGGCCGCGTCCCGGTGGCCGTACAGGACCAGCTGGTGGCAGAGCGACCACGGATCCGACGCCCATGTGGGCGTCCGCGCTTCCGCGATCTCGCGGAGCTTCTCGCGATCGCCCTTCGCGACCGCCTCGAGGATGCTGCTTGCTTCGGGGGAGAGCGGCGGCAGCACCGGCTCGTCGCGGGGGGCACCCCACGCGGGCAGCGCGGCCATCACGACGACCACGAGGGTCAGCCAGGCAGCGTGTCGGCGGGTGGCGTCAGGCAGAGGCATGCGGTGGCCCCGGTTCGGTTCATCCCCGCTTCGGCAGCCGATCCCTCTCCAGTGGCTCAAGGGTAAGCGCAAGCGACGGTCTCATGTGTCGCGGGGATTCGCGGGAGCGTCGCGGGGCCCGCGGGCGATCGCGGCTCAGGATTCGCTGCTAGCCCCATTGCTCCCGGTGGCGCTGCTCCTTGGGGATGCCGGTCGCCTCAGCGTGGCCGAGCAGGCCCTTCACGAACGCCCCCGAGCCGCATACGTAGAAACGCAAGGCCGCTGCGTCCTCGATGTGGGCGGCAAGCAGCGCCTCGTCGATACGACCGCGTCGACCCTCCCAGGGGGCCTCGTCGGGCGCACGCGTGACGGTGGGGACGTACGTGAAGGCAGGCATCGCCTCGGCCAGCGCCCGGAAGGAGGCATGGAAGATCAGCTCTTCGGCGACGCGCGCACTCTGGAGCAGCGTGCACGCAGGCGGCGCCGGAAGACGTTGCAAGGCCTCCAAGAACGCGTGGAAGGGCGTGACACCCGAGCCGCCGGCGACGAGCAGGAGCGGCAGGGGGTCCTCGAGGTCGAGGACGAACTTGCCCTGCGGCGGCCGCGCGAAGAGCCGGGCTCCGAGTTCCAGCCGGTACAGGTGCGCACCGAAGTCGCCCATGTCGCGCACGGTGATCCGCAGGCGCCCATCCTGGCGGTCCGCGTGGGAGAAGCTGTACGCGCGCTTGAGCTTGTCGTCGTAGGCCGGTTCGCGCAGCACGATGAACTGCCCCGGCGCGTAGGCAAAGGCCGCCGCCTCGGCATCTTCGAGCCGAAAAACGAGCGTACGATCGATCGGCGTGGGCTGCTCGGTCGACTCGAGGACGACAGTTGCTTCCATGCCGCCATCGTATCTCCTCGCAGAGCCTGTTTGCGCTTCGAAGCAGGTCGCCGCTACCTTCACGAGCCCAAGAAGACGATCGAGGATGTGCGGTGCCGAGACGATGGATCCAGATGCTGGTGCTCGGCGGACTCGTGACAGCCGGTCTGTTGACGATGGGGTGCCGAACCAGGCCGGCCTACGGCATGTCCGCCGACCTGCTGCCGAGTGTCGATCGTCTCCGGCGCGCGTTCGTCGCGGCGGCCACCGACACGCAGACCTGGGCCCCGCTCGCCGGTGCGGCCCTGCTCCAGGTCGGCGACCTCGATGAGACCGTCTCAAAGTGGGGGCGCGATGAGCGGCCCATCTTCGGTCGGCGAGCCGTTGCGGAGGACGCAAGCGATGCGATCCGCAACGTGGCCCTGGTCGGGGTGGCCACGACGCACCTGCTCACCCCAAGCAGCGACAACCTGTGGCACGGCGTACGTGGCAAAGCGCAGTCGACGGCGATCGGCGTGCTCGCCATTCGTGCGCAGAGCACGCTCGTCACGGAGCTGAAGGACGCCTTCGGCCGCAAGCGGCCGCTCAGCGACGTGCGGGACTCCTTCCCGTCGAGCCACGCCGCCTGGACGGCTACGTTCGGGGCCTACGCCAGGCGTCACGTCGATGCCATGCCCCTGCCGGCGATCGAGAAGCAGATCATCTCCGGCGGCTTCACGGCCACCACGGGGCTGGTCTCCTGGGCCCGTGTGGAGGCGGGCCGCCACTACGCCTCCGACGTGTTGGTCGGATGGGCCATCGGCAACTTCATCGCCCTCTTCGTGCACGACGCCTTCATCGGCCACACCCCCGGCGCTCCACGCGTCTCCGTGACGGCCGGTCCGCGCGCCGTCGGGGTGGGCGTCACGATCCAGCGTTGAACGAACAGGGCTCTCCGGCCCTCCTCGGCAGCTCGCGGACCTCCGGGTAGGGTCCCCGCCCCGTCGGATGCCTCGCGGACAATCGGCGGTTCCGGAGGCCCCTTGCTCGCGACGCTGATCACCCAGCCCGAACCGCTCCTCGTGCTCGCCCTGCTCCTCGTGGCGGGCGCGGTCTCGGGTGCGCTGGCCCGTCGCGTCGGGCTGCCGTCGGTCACGGGTCAGATCCTCGCGGGCATCTGCATCGGTCCCGTGTTCCACGTGTTCTCCCACGAGACCGTGAGCGGCTTCGCGCCGGTCATCGACTTCGCGCTCGGCCTGATGGCGGTCGCGGTCGGGAGCTACCTGCAGCTCGCCCGGCTCAAGTCTGCCTGGCGCCGCTTGTGGATTCTCATGGCCGCTGAGGCGCTGATCACTCCGGCGCTGGTCTTCGCCGGCGTGATGCTCTTCCCGGACGTGCGTTGGGAGACGGCGCTCATCCTCGCGACCATCGCGGTGTCGACCGCGCCCGCGACCATCCTGTCCATCGTGAAGGAAACGCGCTCGAAGGGCGTGTTCGTCAAGACCCTGGTGGCCGCCGTCGCGCTCAACAACATCGCGTGCATCGCGCTCTTTGAGTTCGCGCACACCGCAGCATTGCGGGCGGCCGATCCGAACACGGTCGCGTCGACGTTGACGCTGATTCTCGCGCCGCTGGAGGAGTTGTTCTACGCGGTCATGCTCGGCGGCGGCATCGGCGTGCTGCTCGTCGTGGCTACGCGCCATATCGTGCGCACGGACCGCGTGACGACGCTCTCCCTGATGACCATCCTTCTCACAGCGGGCCTCGCCGATCAGCTCGGCATTTCCTCGCTGCTCGCCTGCCTCGTGCTCGGCGTGGTGCTCGCCAATCTCACGCCGGACAAGGAGGAGATCGGCCACAGCGTCTTCGAGAACTTCGAGACCGCGATCTTCGCCGTGTTCTTCACGCTCGCCGGCATGGAGCTGGACTTCGCCTACCTCGCCGGTGGCGGCGCGTTGGCTGCCGTCGTCTTTGCGCTTCGCGGCGCCGGCAAGCTCATCGCGGCACGCTTCGCGATGGGCATGGCCAGTACGACCGAGCGCGTACGGCAGAACCTGGGCCTCGCCCTGCTGCCACAAGCCGGTCTCGCCGTCGGCCTCATGCTGCTCGTGACAGAGGACGACCGCTTCCCCGAGCCCATGCGTGCCGTGATCCTCGCCACCGTGCTCGCCGTGGTCACACTCAACGAGATCGTTGGCCCCATCTGCACGCGCATTGCGCTCGCTCGCTCGGGCGATCTCGGCGCCGATCGCGCCCGCCTGATCGACTTCATCCACGAAGAGCACATCATCACGGACATGCAGGCGGAGACGGTCGAGGAGGCCCTGGGCCAGCTGGCGGATGTGCTCGTCAGCGCCAACGACCTGCAGGCGGACCGCAACGAGATCCTCGCTTCGGCCATGGAACGCGAGGGCCGCGGCTCGACGTGTCTGGGCGACGGGCTCGCGGTCCCGCAAGCGGATCTCGAGGAGGGCGACTCGATCGTGGGGGCGCTCGGCATCAGCAGCGAGGGTCTGCAGTTCGATACGCCGGACGGCATGCCGGTGCACTGCATGGTGTTGATCGCCACGCCGCCATCCCAGCGCGACCATCGCCTCGAGGTCATGGCGGCCTTCGCGCGCGCGATCCTGAGCGATCGCGGCATCGAGCTGCAGCTCTATCACGCGCATACGGCGGCGCACGCCTACGAGATCCTCCACCATGAGGAGTCCGAGGACTTCAACCATTTCTTGGAGGACTAGTTGGCTCGAGGACTAGCCAAGCGGCGTGGACACGGGCCGCCCCGACCTCGCGCAAGGTCCGGCGTGGTAGCGTGTGAACCGACGGTCGCCGTTCCCGTTCGACCTTGTGCATGTCGGAAGCCTGCCCGCCTGAGGAGTCCTGCGGATGCGTTCTTTCTTCGCTCTCGCCGCCCTGGTCGTCCTGCTTGCCGCGGCCCCTGTCGCTGCCTGCATCTGGGATGACGACACCCTGCAGATGGAGGAGCGTGAGTTCCCCCAGGCACGCTCGCTGATCGCGGGCAAGTTCCTGCGCCACAGCGAGGCCTTCTATCGTTGGCGGATTTCCGACCGCGAGAAGAAACTCGCGGCGACGCCCAAGGACCTCGCCCTGCATGACGATCTGGCAGTCGCCTACGAGAAGATCGGCCAGACGCGGAAGGCCATCGAGATCATGGAGCGCAAGGCCAAGCTGAAGCCGGGCCAGTACAAGACCGAGGCCAATCTCGGGACGTTCTACATCCACGCGGGCGAGTTCGAGACCGGCTTGAAGCACATCAAGAAGGCGATCGAGATCAATCCCGATGCGCACTTCGGCCGCGAGATCTATCAACAACTCCTCGTCGAGTACGTGGTCGAGAAGAAGAAGGGCGGCGCGCTCACGTTGCCCATGACGCCGTGGAAGGGCAATGTTCCCGCCAAGCGGTTCGACGATTTCGTGCTCGCGCGGCGCAAGGCCGCCCTGTCCAACAAGCCCGGTGCGCAGAAGAAGGAGATCGCGGCCGCCGTAAAGGGTGTCTTGGGCATGATGCGCTTCGGCAACCACGCGTCGCCGATCCTGCTCGAAGCGCTCGGCGATCTCCTGGGCCGCGGCATCTACGACGAGGACGGTGCGAAGCGCCTCGCCGCGCGTGCGTACCTGCGAGCGGCCTACGTCACGCAAGCCGGTGTTCGTACGGGCTATCGCAAGCTCGCGGAACGGATCCTCGCCATCCAGCGCGGCGAGGGCGGCTCGCGCAAGCTGAAGATCACGTCCCTCGAACGCGAGCTCAAGAAGGAGCTCGCCGAGGCCAAGACCTACGTCGACAAGATCCACGCGCAGGAGGCGAAGTGGATTGCCAGTGCGAAGGACCCGGACGCCAAGTTCCGCGAGGCGTTCTACGACGGGAAGCCGGCCGCCGTCACGCCGAGCAAGCGGGACGGCTTCGAGCTTCCGCGCTGGCTGATCATCCTCGGCGTGCTCTTCGCGCTGAACATCGTCACGCTCGTGACCGTCCGGAAGCGCCGCCCGGCGAGGCGTCGCGTCTACGGCAGGCAGCGTCCCTAGCCCGGGGATGCCTCCAGATCCCCGCCTGCGGGCCGAGGTAGATTGGATGGATCGGGTGCCATGCCGCCGACGCGCCGCCCGACGGGAGGAGGCTTCATGTCGCCCGGGCCCGTGGGCACGGTTCGTCTGATCGCTGCCACACTCCTGCGCAACCTGCCTCTCGCGCTTCTGTTCAGCACGGGCTACCTCGTCTTCTTCAGTCAGCTCTGGGGACCGCTGCATCCGGTAAAGGTGGTGGCTGCGGCCCTCCTCCTCGTCGGTGGCAGTCTCTCGCTCGCGCCGGCAGGCACAGAGCGCCCACGCATCCGCATCCCGGGTCGACCGCGCCGAGAGAGTCGCGCGTCGGTCGAGCGAGCGACCTCTCCTGTCTGGCGGCGCGTTGCGGCCATGGTGACGGGTCTCGACCTGTGCTTCATCGGACTCTGGCAGACGTTTGGCACCGAGGCAGGACGCTACGTCCTGTTGTCTGGACTCTGTTTCATCGTGAGTCTGGCGCTCGGCGTGAGCATGTTCGTCTATGGTCTTCCGCGAGCGCGGCGCAGGCGTGCCCGAGGCGATGACGGCGCCGGCTCGCCGCCGTCCACGCCGTGGCCCGACAAGGGCGGGGGCACGCCGGCCCTGGACAACGTCGATGTACGGGGGAGCTCCTTCCAGGTGCCAATCCCCAAGCACACGGGCAACGTGGGTTGGTTCGGAGGGGTCGGCTCAAAGCCGGCGCCGCGCGCGTGGACGCCCGGCGGTCGCCGGACGGTTCAGGGCCGCGGCCCCGTTCCGGAGAAGTTCCGCGGCCTGAAGCTGCTGCGTGGACGCCGCTCGCGCGTTGCGCGAGGCATGCCGCTCGGCTTCCTCCTGCTGCTCCTCGTCATCATCGGCTTGATCGCCTCCACGATTTGGTGGCTCGACGACCTGCCCTGAGCGGGGTCGAAGCGGATGGGTTTGCGAAGGCGACTACAGTGGCTTGAGGATGCGTGATCGCTACGAAGGCTGCCTGCTCGGTCTCGCCCTCGGCGATGCCTTGGGCGCCAGGCACGAGGGGGGCTTCGCCGCGCGCAGCATGTGGTGGCTGCTGGGGCTAGGGCGTCCGGGCGTGTTGCGCTGGACGGACGACACGCAGATGGCGGCCGTCTTGGCTGAGGCGCTGGGCCGTGACAGCAAGGTCGATCAAGATGCCTTGGCTCTCCGGTGGGCGCGCGAGGCCCGCTGGGCACGTGGCTACGGTCCGGGAGCGCTGAAGGTCCTGCGTCGGATTCGGGGCGGCATGCCGTGGCGCGAAGCTGCGGTGAGCGCGTTCCCCGATGGGTCGTACGGCAACGGCGCTGCGATGCGCGTTGCGCCCGTCGGGCTCGTGTTCCAGGAGGCGGCGCCACGTCGTGCAGCGGCGCGCGACACCGCGATCATCACCCATGCCCACCCGCACGGTGTTGAAGGCGCGGTGCTGATGGCCGAGGCAACTTGGATGGCCGCGTACGGCGTGGTGAGCCTCCCGGCCCTGGCGGAAGCATGCACCGAGGATGCCTTCCTCGAACGCTTGCGGCGCGCGGAGACGCTGCTCACGTCGGCGCCCGACCCACGCCGCGTCCGCCGGGATCTCGGCCACGACATGACCGCGCTCGGTTCCGTCGTGACCGCGATCTACGTCTACCTCGCGTTCCGGGACGGGGCCTTCATGGACCTCGTAGACTTCGCAACGAGACTGGGCGGCGACACCGACACGATCGCGGCCATGGCGGGGGCGATGTACGGCGCGGCCCGCGGCGTGGGAGAGCTTCCGGACGAAGCGCTGGACGTGCTGGAGGATGGGCCTCGCTTGCGCGCGCTGGCTGCGCGTCTCTACGCCGCGTGGCCTTCGAGGCTCTAGCCGCCGCGCAGCGACGCGAGGGTGGGCCGTTTGGCGACCTTGGGGTCGCCCTTCGGGCGGAAGGGGCTCTGGTCGCGCTCCTTGCGCATCTCATCCATCTCGAAGAGAGACAGGCTGCCGCTGCGGCTGACCGACGTCGTCGTCCCGAGCCCCGCCAGCCCGCTGAAGCTGTAGACCGCCTGGTCGATGGCCTTCTGCGCGGTGGGGTCACCCTCGAGCTTGCGCGCGACCGCCTCGAAGAAGGCCTTCTCCGACCCCAGGGCCGATTGGTTCTCCAGGCGCGAGAGGACCTTCTTGCGGAGGAAGGCGGCGCTCTTCTTGTCGCCAATCTCGCTGAGGACCCAGCCCAGGAGACGGCCGTGCTTGCGCTGGCCGGTGAACCCGGACGTCATGTTCTTCTTCACGATGGCCTTGGCCAGCTGCTTCTCCAGCTTGCGAGCGATGGCCTTGTCGCCCTCGAAGTAGGCCAAGCCAACAGCCGGCCCAACGCGATCGAAGTCGTTGGAGGCCTTGCCGAGGTGCTTCAGGAGGAGCGAGCGCACGCTTCCCTCGCCGGCGCCGCAGCGACCCAGCGCGCGGCAGATGTGGCCCTTCACGGCCGCGATCTTCTCCTTGCCGAGCTGTTTCTTGAGCGCATCGGCTGTGCCGGCGCTGCCGATGTACTCGAGGCTCACGGCGGCGTTGCCGCGCACATGCGCCGAGGCATGGGCGACGAGGGGGAGGAGCGCCGCCGCGGCATCGTCCAGGCCGGGTCGCCCCACGGCGCGCACGACGTCGACCAACGCGTCATGCGAGAGGCGGTCGTCGGAGAGCAGCTTCACGACGGGCTGCAGGCAGTCGCCCGACTGGTCGTGCTTGAGCAACATCGCGAGGGCTTCGCGCCGCTGGGCTTCGTCTTCGCCGCGCGCCAGCTCGACGACCTTCTCGATCCACTGCGTGCGCGCATCGCCGTCGGCGGGAGGCTTGGGCTTCTCCTTCTTCTTGCCCGCGTCGTTCCCGACGTCCTTGGAGGTCTTCTTCGTCGTCTTCTTCTCGGGCGCATCCTCGGCGCCGGCTCGGGGAGCGAGCGCAAGCACCAGCGCAAGCACGGTGAAGACAGTGAGAACGGTGATGGACCGCGGGATGGACGTGGGCATGGGTGTGACCTCCATGCGCACCTACGTTCACAGAGGTCCGCCGTTGGGGGTCAAGCACCGCGTGGAAGGACGAATGCCCCTAGCGCTTGCGCTTGCTGCCGGCGGGGATCAGCTTCTCGTAGGTGCCGAGGAACGCGTCGACCGGGATGGCCGCCACGGTCTCGGTGATGACGTCGAGCGGGGCGTCCTCGATCTTCTTGATGCGTACGCAGGACTTGCCCATGTCGAGCTTCTTGCCGCTCTTCTTCCAGGCCTTCTCGAAGTGTGCCCGGTGCTTCGCGTCGCTGTAGACGCACATCAAGTAGAGCGAGATGTAGTTCTTCTGCGAGGCGAGGCCGGCGAAGGGCACCGGCTGGCTCGGGTCACAGTGGTAGCCGGCCGGGAAGATGCGGTGGGGGACGAACCAGCCGATCATGCCGTACTGGATGCCCTCCTTGTAGCCCTTCGGCAGCCCCTTGTTGACCGCGGCGCGGATCTTCCGAACCGCCTTGCGTCGGTCCTCCGGGAGCGCGTCGAGGTACTCCTTCACGCTGGTCGGCTTCGTACTCATCGGGAGGCTCCTCGGGCGCCATGCGGCGTCATCACGCGGATGGGGCGACATGCTACCCGGCACGACGCGCGAGCGGGAGTGCGCTACGCTGGGGGGACGCATGCAGCCCGCGCGCCTCCTGCCCCTGCTCGTCCTTCTCGCCGCCGGCGCGGGCGCGTGGCTGCTGCTTGGCACGCCCGACACTGCCGATGTCGAGTCCGTCGGGGACGGTGGGGCGGAGGCCACCACCCCGCCGACCGCCGTGACGCTGAAGGCCACGGGCAAGGCCCCTACGAAGACCGCGCCTGCTGCGAAGAACCCCTACGACGGGGTGACGGACTGGAAGAAGCTCGGCCGGGGCCTGTGGCTCAACGCCGAACGTGACAAGGCGGTGCCCCGCTGCGTCGAGCTGCTGCGCGGCAGCCCCGAGGAGACTCGCAAGCTGCTGCGCCGGATGCATCCGGATGCCGGGGCGAGCCAGAGCACGGGCCAGAACATCCAGCGCGGCGTAGCGCAGGTCCTCGTGGCGCTCGGCCCGCAGCACCTCGGCCTGCTGCTCGAGGAACTCGCCGATGAGAACGCGATCTACCGCACGCGCATCCTGGCGGTGATCGGGACCTACCGCGCGCAGGCCGCGCGCATCATGCCGCAGCTGCTCGAGCGCTTCCGTGCCGTCGAGGAGGATCCGCCGGAGGGCGAGACGGCCAGCTACGTGAACGCCTTCGCCTGGATCGGTCCCGCGTCCAAGGCGATCGTGCCGGATCTGGAGCGCTGGCTGGACGACGGTGCGACGGAAGTCGTCGAGACGGCCGCCATCCGCGCGCTGGCCTTGATCGAAGGGCCGACCGAAGCCGTGTTCGATCGCTTCAAGGAGCTCTTGCGCGCAGATGGCTGGCAGGCGCAGCGGCGCGCTGTGATCACCGAGCTCACTCGGTTCAAGGAGAAGGCGGCCTTGATGGTGCCGTTCTTGTTCGAACTTGCCGACGAGGGCGTGCTCAGCGAGTCGTCGGCGGTCCACACGGCCGCGACCATGGGCATCGCGACGCCCGAGGTGCTCGACCGCGCCGAGAAGAGCCTGCGCGCCACGCCGGCATCCTACGAAGGGCTCGGCTGGGCGGGCGTCTCGCTCGCGCTGCTGGGCGAGCCGGGGTTGAAGCGCCTGCTGGCCTACGTCGAGCGGCGCGGCCCGCTGGCGCGCGCCAAACTGATCGTGACGCTCGCCGTCGCCAAGTTCGACGCGGGGCGCATCTACGACCTGACCAAGGAGGCGCTCGTTGCCGACGACGTGAGAGTGCGCCGCCAAGCGTGGATCGGCCTCGGCATGCTCGAAGATCTGTCGCCCGCCAAGGCCGAGCCCTCGGTGCTCCGTGGCTTGGAGGACGAGGACGACACCGTCCGCCGCAGCGCAGTTGGGGTAGCCATCTCGCGGATCGGGCCGACTCCGGCCGTCCTCGACGTACTCATGGTGCGGATCGAAGACGAGCAGGAGAATGCCGAAAATCGAATCGCGGCGGTCGCGGGACTCGTGGGCCGGTACGACAAGCCGCCGGACGGGCTCTTCAAGGCCATCTTGGCGCTTGCGGAAGCGCATCCGGAGAAGAACGCCAGCTACTACCTGTGGAGGTGGCTTCCGACCCGCACCCAGGTGGTGCTCGATCTGTGGGTGGGCGCCGCTCGGAAGCACGATCGGCCGCGGATCTACGCGCGCTTCATCGCGAAGCTCCCGATCGCCACCCGCCGCCGTCACGCCGAGACCATCCGGGCGCTCCGGATCGATCCCGAGACTGGGGCGTGGATGAAGAAGAAGCCCACGCGGAAGTCGCACTGACGGACGGTAGGATCTCTCCCGTGAGCCCTGCCCTGTGGTTGGAGACGACGTGCCCCGCCTGATCGACACCCCCGGATCGCTGCGCCTGGCCGTCGGCTGCTTCGCCAGCCTCGTCCTGGGTTTCCTGCTGCTGGCGCAGGTGAATCTCTGGCACCAGGTCGCCGGCGGCTCGCCGCCCGGTCCTCGCAAGGTGCTGGTGCGCTACTACGGCGATCCCGACACGACGCGGCTCCACGAGGTGCTCGACCTCTCGTTGCCGCTCGACGATCCGCACAACATGTGGCAGTTCCTGGGGGGCAGCAGCGCCGACGACGAGACGACCACGACCAACCGGAAGGCCGTCCTCGATTGGGCGGAGGCCGGCGCACCGGAGAGTGGCTGGGCGGCGGTCGAGCCGATCTTCACCGGCATCGAGTCCTGCGGCGCCTGCCATGCCCCGGGCGGCGAGAAGAAGGACCTGCCGCTCACGAGCGCGGCCGAGGTGGCCCCGCTCGCGCGCTACGGCGCGCCGACGCCCTTGGGGCCGCTGCTCATCTCGGCGCACAACCACCTCTTTGGCTTCTCCGTCCTGGCCTTGCTCCTCTCGGTCGGGCTCTGCTTCACGCGCGTCACCGGCTTGCCGCGCGGGCTGCTGATCCTCGCCGCGTCCGGCGGCGCGGCCCTCGACATCGCCGGCTGGTTCCTCACCCGTCAGTGGGGGAGCCCGTTCCATCTGATGGTGATGGCGGGTGGCGGACTCTTCGGCCTCAGCACCTCGCTCATGGCGCTGGCCCTCCTGCGCGACGCGATCGCTGGCGGCATCGGCGACGTCTCCGACACGAACCCGGAACCCACCACGAACCCGGAAGGCGATGCGGCGGCCTAGCCCCCTCCTCCTGATCGTGACCGGCGCGGCGTTGCTGCTCGCGCCCGCGGTGCTGGCGAAGCCGAGGGACAAGTTCCTGCCGCCGCCGCCTGCGCCCGACCGCGACTTCTACGTGAAGAAGGTCGCGCCGTTCATCGAAGCGCACTGCATCGAGTGCCACCGCGGTGAAGGCGCCGGCGCGTTCCGGCTGCCGGACGACGACCCTGGACTCAGCCTCGAGCGGAGCCGACGCGCGGACTTCGAGCGCGTCCGCGCGTTCATCAACAGGAACGTCCCCTGGGAGAGCCGCCTGCTGCTCAAGGTGATGGAGCCGGGCGAGGGTGGCGATCCGCATGTAGGCGGCGCCTTCGTCAAGGTCGAGACCGACGAGCACGACCTGCTGCTCGACTTCGTCTCCGGCGCGACGCTCACCAACCTGCCGCCCGAGGTGTGGTTCGAGAAGAGCGAGGTGCGGGCCAAGCCGAAGCAGGAGGTCATCATCGATGGGCGCGGCTCGTTTGACCGCGACCGCGACGACATGGAGAACCTCGCCTACTGGTGGGAGCTCTATTCACGTCCGGCGGAGTCACGCGTGAGCGTCCAGGACCGGCGCGCGTCGCGCCTCACGTTCTCGCCCGACACGGGGGGCTCGTACGTCTTCCGCTTGCGGGTGAGCGACGGCAAGGTCTGGAGCGCGCCGCGCGCCGTCACGGTCGAAGTGTTCGATCGCGTAAGGGTCGTGCGCACGAAGCCCGGCGGCATCTCGGGCTTGGACAAGCTCGAGGAAGATCAACTGCGACGGCTGCGCCGCGTCTACCTCGATGTGCTCGGTCGCTCCCCGACGCCGTCCGAGGCGTTGGCCGAGGGGCGTCGCAGCATCAAGAGCCTCGTGAAGAACATCCTGCTGCGCGCCGAGATGGGCCGCGCGTGGGTCGAAGAGATCGGCATCCGGTTCGGTCTCTATGATGACTTCCGCGTCTCGAGCGAGGAGGCGATCGACCTCGCCCTGCGCGTCCCCGCCGAGAACCTGGCGCCGCACGTCGTGGAGGCGACGCTGGCACGCGACCCGTCGTTCCTGCGCCGACATCCGCCCGGGCGTCCTCTCGCGCGCGCCATCGCCGGCTTGCTGCTCGGGCGTGAGCCCACGACGGCGGAGGAACTCGCCGCCATCGCGCTGGCCGCGGGCCAGGCTCTCGACATGCCCGGCGTGGGCCCCGTGCTCGACTCACGCGACTGGCTTGCCAAGGTGCTCGCCGGCAAGGCGTTCCGACGCGCGGCCATGAAACGGCGGCTGGGGCGGTTCCTCGACTCTGGCGGCGTCGGCAAGCACATCGGCCACGCGCTGCGGGCGGTGGAGGACGGCAACAAGGCGTGGCGCGAGTACCTGGAGGGCGTGCTGATCGACCAGCGCTACCTCGAGCGCAAGCAGCTCCGGGCGAAGGAGACCGTCACGTTCCTGCGCTGCCTCTTCATCGACCTGCTCGAGCGCAAGCCGACCGACCGCGAGATGGCGGCACTGGTGCGGGCGGTCGAGGCCATGCAGGGGGGCAGCGCGGCCTTTGCTGCCGTCGTCCGCATCATGATCGATTCGGGGGATGCACCGCTGCCCCTCTTGGTCGACATCTACGACGCACCGCGCTGGCTGACCGATCGCTTTTTGCGCTACCTGGGCCGTCGGCCGAAGTCCGCTGAGCTGAAGGCGTATGGCCAGGTGTTGCTCCATCCGCAGGGCGGCCCGGAGCTGGTCATCCAGGCATTGCTGACAGGATCGGAGTACGCGTGCCGATGAGCTGCTGCCGCGCCCTCGTCCTGTGCCTGCTCAGCGCCGTGGTTGGGAGCGGCGGCTTTGCGCACGCTCGTGGCGGCGCGAAGGCCAAGGCCAAGCCGCCAGCGTTTCCGAGCCACGTCGTGCTGGTCATCCTCGGCGGTGGCGTGCGCGCTTCGGACATGGCCGACGTCGAGCTGATGCCGACGCTCGCCGCGATGGCCGACAGCGGTCGGCGCGTGGACAAGATCGCGTCAGGCGCGACGGAGAGCTACGGCGCCGCCGCGCGCATCCTCACAGGCAACGCGGCGGTCGTCGCGGGATCGACGACGGCCCGGCCCGCGCACCCGACCGTGTGCGAATACGTCCGCGAGGCCCAGGATCTACCCCAGGAGCAGGTCTGGTACGTGTCCTACGAGGGGGAGGACCAACTGCATCTGGCGCACTCGACGCACGCGCAGTACGGCGCCGCGTACCGCCCCGGCGAGGCCTTCGGCATGGGCCCGTTCGCGCAGCCGCTCGAGAGCTTCCTCGAGGTGCTCGGCCGGCCGGTGCCGATGGAACCCGAGACGTGGGAGCAACTGCGCCACCTGCGCAAGCTCAGTCGCCATGCCATGTCCGTCTGGTTGCCGAAGACCGTCGATGCCGGCAGCCCCAAGGCGGAGCGCACGGAACGCGCCCTCTTGCGTGAGCTGGATCGGAAGGCGCTGCTCAATCGCGGCCCGAACCCGCGCGATGAGCTGGCGTTCCGGGCGGCGCTGACCGTGCTCGAGATCCACCGCCCGGTCCTCACGGTCGTGCGACTCGGTGAAGCCGAGCAGGCGCAGGGTTCCTACGACATCTACCGCACGGTGCTCGCGGCCAACGACCGCGGTATCGCTCGCCTCCGGAAGGCCGTGGCAGCGGACGCCAAGATGGCCGGCCGGACGACCTTCGTGGTGGTCGCCGATCGCGGCCGTGACGAGAAGCCCGGCCCGAAGGGACGGCTGGGCGCTGCCGACGCGTCGAAGCAGCGAGGCATGGTCGCGGCGATCATCGAGGGGCCCGGCCTGCGGCGCCGACGGGGCAAGACACCGGCGCGCTCCATCGACGACATCACGCCCTCCGTAGGCCATCTTCTCGGCATCAAGACGGAGCACGCCACCGGACGCCCCTGGCTGGATCTACTCAACGAGAGGTAGGCGGGAGCATCCTGCCCCTGCTGTAGGATCGGAACACCGGCATGGGGCCCTGGCGCCCACCCAATCCGGCTCGGAGAGCGGTCCATGAAGATCACCCTGCCTGAACGTCTGGCCGGCACGCGCGACGCGCTGTTCGTGCTTGAAGTCGAGTTCCCTGTGGCCACGGACGAGCGCACCGTCGAGGTCGAGACGACCGGCTCGATCGAGGCGCTGGACCTGCGCGGCACGGGCCCTGGGGGCACGTACGCCGTGCCCGTGGGCCTGGATCGCCTGCACATCCCCATGCGCGTCACAGGTGACACCGAGGGTGAAGCCACGGTGAAGGTGGCCTGCACGGCGGGCCCGGACACCGGGGCTACGGCGGAGCACACGCTCCTCCTCGAGAAGGGCCCCAGCGCGGCGGCGTCAGGTTCGGGCGGCAAGCTTGCCGTGGCGGCCGTGCTCGTGGCGTTGCTCGGCGGCGCGGCATGGTGGCTCGGGCCGAAGATCTTCGGTGGCGACAAGATCCCGGACGTCACAGGGAAGGCCGAGAAGGCCGCGGTCGCACTGCTGCAGAAGGCCGAGTACCTCACCGAGATCGTCATGCAGGACGTGGACGAGAGCGCCAAGCAGGGCGTCGTGCTGCGTACCATTCCCCCGGCCGGGGAAGGCCTCGCCAAGGGCGAGAGGGTCCAGGTCGTCGTAGGCAATGCTCAAGCCGTGCTGGTCACGGTCTCCTCGGAGGTGGGCAACACGCTCGAGGCAGCCGAGGCAGGACTGCGCGCGGCGGGCCTGCAGCCCGTCGTGCAGTACGTCGATGCCCAGCCGGGCGAAGAGCCCGGGCGCGTACTGCGCCAGTCACCCGAGAGCGGTTCCCTCGAGCGAGGCCGCGAGGTGGAGTTGTTCGTCGCGCGCAAGCCCGCGTCGACGACGCCGGATCCGGACGTGCCCGCTGTGCCGGGACCTGACCAGCCGACCCCCCCCGATGACCCCAAGCCGCCGTCCAATCTCGTGCGCATCCCGACCGTGACGGAGCAGTCCGTCGAGCGGGCCAAGACGTTGCTCGAGGACGTCGGACTCGTCGCGATTACCGACTTCGAAGCGGTGAAGGAGGAAGCGCAGGGCGGTCAGGTGATTCGCCAGTTCCCCGAGGCAACGACGCAGGTCTCGCCCGGCTCGCAGGTGTTCATCACGGTCGGTCGCTACGCGGCCCCGACGCCGACAGATCCCGCGCCCGGCCCTGATGCCCCCGGTCCTGACGCGCCCGGCCCTGATGCCCCCGGCCCTGATGCCCCCGGCCCTGACGCGCCCGGCCCTGACGCGCCCGGCCCTGACGCCCCCGAACCTGACGCGCCCGGCCCGGATCAGCCCACGCCCCCCGGCCCTGACGCGCCCGGCCCTGATGCACCCGGACCTGATGCACCCGGACCTGATGCACCCGGACCTGATGCACCCGGACCTGACGCACCCGGCCCGGATCAGCCGACGCCGCCGACCCCCGGCCCGGATGCACGACCCGTGGCCGTGCCGGACCTCATCGGGATCACGCGGGAGCGTGCGACGGGCCTCGTTCGTGGCGCGGGCTTCCGCTACCGGGTCCATCTCGAAGAGACCAGCGACGTGCCGGACGGCCAGGTGCTCAGCCAACGGCCGACGGCGGGCAGCATGCTTGCGGAAGGCCGGACGATCGACGTCATCGTCGCGCGCGCGCCCACCGCCGCGGGCGTTGCCGTACCGGACGTGGTCGGCAAGACCCGCGAAGAGGCGGAGCGCATCTTGCGTGCGGAGAGCTTCCTCGTCCGCACGACGCTCGGTGGTGGATCGCAGGCGCAGATCGGCCGCGTCTCGGCCCAAAGCCCGACGACGGGTTCGAACCGTCCGCGACGGACCTGGGTCGAGATCGTCGTGATCTCAGGCGTCGGTCCCCTGCGCCAGCCCAGCGGTGGTACCCCGCCCTCGCTGCCGGGCGCCGACGACGGGGGCACCACGAACCCCGGCTCGTCCGACGGACTCGAGCGTCCGCCCGCCGTCGGTGACGGCGTCGTCAAGACACCGCCTCCGATGGACCAGGGCGCCACGCCCGTGCCGCCGGTCAACCTGCCGGGCAAGGATGCCGCGGCAGCCAACACGGTGCCGGGCGTGCTCAACCAACCGATCACCGACGCGATTCGTGCCGTGCTCGAGGCCGGGCTCATCCCGATCGTCGAGATCGATCGCAGCGGCAGCGGGGCGCCCGGCAAGGTGCTGCGCCAGAGCCCCGACGGCGATGGGTCGGCGCGGGCCGGAGCGCTTGTGCGTCTCAGTGTTCGCGTGCAGCAGTCCACGCAGGAGCGCTATGTCAGCCTTCCGACCGCGCTGGGCGGCTTGCTCACCAAGGAGCGTGAGGCCATGCGCGCGACGGGCTTGAACGTCGAGGTGATCGAGGTGGACGCCCCCGGCCACCCCTACGCGGGCACCGGGCGTGTCGCGGCCCAGTACCCCGTGTCGTCGGTACCGCGCAGCGTTGCACGACAAGTCACCCTCTGGATCGTCCGCTAGGCGCGCAGGTGCGGTCGGAGAGGCCGCCTCATCGTCCTCGCGTGGCAGACCACGCCACGGACTCCTCATCGACCTTCCGCCCCACACCTGCTGCGCCTAGCGCGTCGTAGGAGAAGAGGAAGAGGGGGACTCGCCCGGAGTCAGGCGTCGGGCGGGTCCATCCAGGCGCCCGCTTCGGGCTCGGGCGGGGCCGCGGGGCGTCTCGCTCGGTCGCGTCCGCCGCCCGCACGGCCCCGACCACGGCCTCCGCGGCTGCGGCCGCCGCGACCGCGACCGCGCCCACCGCCGCGGCCCTCGCTGCGGCCTCCACGCTGCCGCGCCGGGGGGCGCGGCTTGTCGAAGCCGAGGGTGATGCCCGCTTCCTCGACGAGGGCTTCCCAGTGATCGACCTGCCGCGGGTCGGCGTCACGAGCCAGCTGGTCCAGCTGCAGGAACGCCAAGGCCGCGGCGAACCCGGGACGCCGGATCAGGCGCTTCGCGCGCTTGGGCGGCGGCGGGTTGCGCAACTCATCGAGCAGCCAGAGGATGTCGCGCATCTGCATGCCGGCCCAGCGCGGGATGCTCATGCGCACCGCGACGGGACGGAAGATCTCCTCGAGGTACTCGACGAAGGCCTGGAAGCCCTGGCGCTTGCTCTGACGCCACGTGCGCAGCAGCCACGGGCCGAACAACACGGCGAGGGCCAGGGACTCAGGTGCCTTGTGCGCTCCGAGGCCCCACTGGTCCGCGGCCCCGAGCAGATTCCACGTCGCATGCCCCTGCGGCGCGTCGACGGGTTCGCCCTGACTGGCTTCCTCGTGCGTCCCGCCCTCTTCCGTAGGCCACTCGACGGGCTCGTCCAGGAAGGCGGTGAGCTCGGGCAGCCACACACCGAGGACTCCGAGTTCGTGCAACTCGTGGAACGTGCCGCGGGCGTGTCCGCGCGACAGCATCTTCACCAGCTCGATGTAGAGGCGCGCCTGACTGGCGTCGTCCAGCTTGGAGGCGTGGCTGTCGATCGCTTCCTTGAGCTCGGGCTCGATCTCGAAGCCGAGTCGCTGCGCGAAGTGCACCGCACGCAGCATGCGCACGGGGTCTTCGCAGATGCGCTCGGGCGGGTTCCCGATGCAGCGCAGGACGCGGCTCTCCATGTCCTCCAGGCCGCCGACCCAATCGATGACCTCGTCCGTCGTGGGATCGTAGAAGAGCGCATTGATCGTGAAGTCGCGGCGGTTGGCGTCTTCCTCGGCCGTACCGAACACGTTCTCGGCCGAGTTGCGCCAATCGCGCCGATCGCCGCCGCGCTGCCCCTCGTCCGGCGCCACGTGGCGCGACGGGTCGCCGCGGAAGGTGGCCGTCTCGATCACGTGGTCGCCGGGGAAGCGCACGTGCACCAGCCGGAAGCGCCGCCCGATGACGCGGGCGCTCCGGAACAGCCGCTTGATGCGGTTCGGCGGCGCGTCGGTCGCGACATCGAAATCCTTCGGCTCGAGGCCGGCCAGGAGGTCGCGCACACAGCCGCCCACGAGGTAGGCCTCATGGCCTTCGCGCTGCAGCCGCTTCACCACGAAGACGGCGTGGTCGTCGAGCAGCTTCTCCTTGATCACCCCTCGGCGGCGAACGGGGCCGTTGCCTCCGGTCGGGGTGTCGTCTGCGTGGGGCTCCGCGTCTGCGTGCAGCTCGTCGTTCGGCGGTGCCGTGTCGCGGTCGGATTGCATGGCGGACATGGTAGGGGCGCACCTGCTCGACTGCTTCCCCTTGCCATGCAGCTTCCGCCGAGTCCGATCTACGCCTATGCTCGCGCCATGCTCCTGCGTGCCTCGCTTCTGGCCCTGCTGTCCCTCGTCGGCGACGGATGCTCGGACCTCTCAGCCCTGGACGGCGGGGGTGGGGGCGGTGCCGCTGTCGTCCCGACCGCTACGGCGCAGGAAGCGATTCGTGGCCAGGCCGAGAAGGCCCTGGACGAGGGCCGCTACAAGATGGCCTGGAATCTCGAGGTGGACGCCGGCGGAGACCGCGCCCGTCTCGAGGCGGTCGCGCTGGCCGCGCTCGAGGGCCGGAGCCGCCACGTGGGCGACATGTTTGCCGCTTTGCGGACCAAGCATGGCGCCCTGGCCGCCGGGCCGCGCGGCCGCGTGGACGGCCTGGTCGCCGCCGCGCGTGATGCTGGCAGGTGGAGCCGGGCCCTGGAGATGGAGTTGTTCACCGCGGACGACCCGGGCAACTTCTCGAGGGCTTGGGCGGTCTACCGTCAGGTGCCCGCGGAGCAGTCCGCGGCGCTCCTTCCGCTCCTCCAAGACGCCCAGGCCGCGGCGGAAGGGAAGGGCGATTGATCCGCATCGCGGTCGCCGGCGCGGGCCAGTGGGGTCGCAACCACGTCCGCGTGCTTGCTTCGCTGCCGGGAGCGCGTCTCACCTGGGTCGCCGATCCAGATCCCGTTCGGCGTGACGCCGCGGCCGCCCTGGCCCCCCGGGCGCGCGTGACGGACGACATCGTGGAGGCCCTGGCCGATCCCACGCTGGATGCCGTCGTCGTCGCGAGCCCCGGGCCGACGCACCACGCCGTGGCCTCGGCGGCGATCGCCGCGGGCAAGCATGTCCTGGTCGAGAAGCCGCTGACGACCCGCAGCGAGACCAGCTGGGATCTCGTGCGGCGCGCCCGCAAGCGCGGCGTCCTGCTCGCGGTCGGCCACCTCCTGCTCTACCACCCTGTCGTACGTGCCATGAAGCGGGCCGTCTCGGCGCGGTCGTTCGGCGCGATTCGCTACATGCACGCGCAGCGCACGAACCTCGGACGCATGCGGCCCCATGAGAGCGCGCTCGAGAGCCTGGCCCCGCACGACGTGAGCGTGATGGTGCACCTGCTCGGCCGGTGGCCGACCGCCGTCACGGCGACGGGGGCGCGCCATGTGCAGCCGACCTACGACGATGTCGTGTTCCTCGGCCTGCGGTTTCCGGGCAACGTCGTGGCCCAGATCAGCCTGTCCTGGCTCGAGCCCCAGAAGGCGCGGCGGGTCAGTGTCGTCGGCGAGCACGCCATGGCCGTGTTCGACGACATGGCGCCCGAGCACAAGCTGCAGGTGCTGCACGCCAAGATCCCGCCGGAGCCCATCGTGCCCGGCCGGCCGCCCGCCCCGGTGCGAAGCACGTATCCGCGTATCGCGGCCCGCGAACCCCTGCGGGAGGAACTGCTCGCCTTCGTGAAGGCGATACGCACCGGTACGCCGGCTGAGACGCCCGGCGAGGACGGGGCGCGGGTCATGCGCGTGATGGACGCCGCCCAGGCATCTCTCGACAGCGGAGGCCACGAGATCGCCCTCAGGATCCGTTGACGGCGGATTTGTAGGCAAGGCGTGACACGCGGCGGGCAGAATCCCGACGTGAATGATCCTGCCGCCGTCCCGTCGTCGACCGTTCCCTCGGCTGGCGAACCCGTCCCGCCCGTGCCGCTCATGGATCCCAAGCGCGCCTACGATGCGTGGGGGCCCGCCGCGGAGCAGGCCGTCGTCGAGGTCTTGCGCAGCCACTGCTACCTGAAGGGACCGCGCGTCGCGGCCTTCGAGGATGCCTTCGCGGCCGAGGTCGGTGTCGCCGAGGCGATCGCCGTCGACTCGTGCACGGACGCCTTGTTCCTCGTCCTGCGTGCCGTCCTGCAGGACCGTCCGCCGGAGGCGCGCGAGGTGATCCTGCCGCCGTTCACCTTCGTCGCCACCGCCAGCGCCGTCGTGAACGCTGGTGGCACACCCATCTTCGCCGACGTCGATCCGGCGACGTGGAACCTCTCGCCCGCGTCCGTGGCCGGCCTGCTCAACGAGCGCACCGCCGCCGTCGTCCCGGTGCACATCTTCGGCGCGCCGGCGGATGTCACTGGGCTCCGGGAGGTACTCGCCGCGGCCGGTAGCAACGCCTTCCTCTTGGAGGACGCGGCCCAGGCCGTGCAGGCCACGCTGGGGGGCAAGCAAGCCGGTGCGCTCTGCGATGCCGGAGCGTTCTCCTTCTATCCGTCGAAGAACCTCGCCGCCGTGGGGGATGGCGGCATCGTCACTACCGACGACACCGATCTGGCTGCCATGGTGCGCGCGCTGCGCGACCATGGGCAGACGCGCAAGATGTACGACCACGACCATGTCGGCACGAACAGCCGCATGGACGAACTGCAGGCTGCGGTGCTCCACCTCAAGCTGGCGCACCTGGCCGGCTGGACCGCCGAGCGTCGGGCCGTGGCCGCGCGCTACGACGCAGCGTTCGCTGGCGGCACCCTGCAGCCGCAGGCGGTGCTGCCGGGCTCGGCGTCGGCCTACCACCTCTACACGGTGCGCGCTCCCGAGCGCGACGCGCTGCGGGCGAGGCTGCAAGCAGCGGGCATCGGGTGCGGCGTCTACTACCCCGTTCCGCTCCACCGCCAGGCCTGCTTCGCCGGCGGTCAGGAGGGCGCTTGCCCCGAGGCCGACGCGCTTTCGGCCGCGGTGATTTCCCTCCCGTGCTTCCCCGGCATGACCGCAGCCGAGCAAGATCGCGTGCTGGACGTGCTGGCCAGCTGAGCCGTAGCGCGTAGGGATCGCCTCCGGCGGGAGGGGCGCCTTCGTCCAGCGTATCGGTCATGCGTTCACGTTTTTGGACGGGGCGGGCCTCGTGCAGGCCGTAAAGCCCCATCTCTTGGGCCCCGCTTCTAGGGCACAGGCCGTGCAACGTGGCTTGCCCATGCCCCAGCGCCGCGCCCATGCCCAGGAACGCCGGAAGGATCGAAGGATCCCTGTGGCAGCCCGTGTGCGCATCGAGTCGCGCGAGGGCGCCGGCATCGTGCAGGCCGACCTCGTCGACGTCAGCGCAGGCGGTCTGCGGGCCACGTGCCCGCTCCCGCAGGGGCTCGTGGCCGACACCGAGGTCAACGTCGAGATCACCGTGCAGGACGCCAGCGATGCGCGACACCCGCCGCTGGTGAACCTACGGGGTCAGGGCCGGATCGTGCGGCTGATCGAGAATGCCGGCTCCTACGATGCCGCGCTCGTGTTCACGGGGGCGTTGGCGCTCCGCGAACCGTTCAGCCAGATGCTCATCTTCTAGCTCGGCTGGTGGCTGGCGGTGGGCAGCCAAGCGCTCGCCCCACGCGGTTGGCTCAGGCGGCCCCTACGGGACCTGCTGCTCGCTCTTGCGCCCAAGCAACTCATACTTGCGCATCTTGTTGAACAGCGTCGTACGGTTGATCATCAACGCAGCCGCCGTCTCCTGACGGTTCCAGTTGTGGCTCCGGAGCGTACGCTCGATGATCTCGCGCTCGGGAATCTCCAGTGCCTTGCGCAGCGGCAGGGTGTGCCCCACGTCCGGCGCCGTCGCTGACTTGGCGAGGTCCGGCGGCAGGTCGTGGGCGGTCAGCACATCGCTCCGCGCCAGGATCACACCGCGCTCGATCACGTTCTCGAGCTCGCGGATGTTGCCGGGCCAGTTGTGGGCCTGGAGAATCGTCATCGCGTTGTCGTCGATGCGCTCGACGGTCTTGTCGTTCTCTCGCGAGAAGCGACGCAGGAAGTGCTGGGCAAGCAAGGGCACGTCCGTCAGGCGCTGGCGCAGGGCCGGCAACTGGATCGGCACGACGCTGATGCGGTAGTAGAGATCGCGCCGGAAGCTGCCTTCCTCGACCTGGCGGGCGAGGTCTTCGTTCGTGGCGAGGATGAGGCGCACGTCGACGCTGACCGTGTCTTCGCTGCCGACCGGCTCGAACGTCCGCTCCTGGATCACGCGCAGCAGCTTGACCTGCAGGGCCTGGCTGGCGGTGCCGATCTCGTCGAGGAACAGCGTGCCGCCGTCCGCGGCAAGGAAGCGACCGGCGCGCTCGGAGGTAGCTCCTGTGAAGGAGCCCTTGGCATGGCCGAAGAGCTCGCTCTCGAGCAGGCCTTCGGGCAGCGCGCCGCAGTTGATCTCGACGAAGGGCTTGTCGCTGCGACCGGAGAGTTCATGCACGCGTCGCGCGACGAGCGACTTGCCGGTGCCGCTCTCCCCTGTGACGAGCACCGTGGCGCGCGTGGGGGCGACGGCCTCGACGGTCTCGAAGACCTTCACGAACGAAGGGTCGCGACCGATGGCGTTCCCGCCCTTGCCGCCTTCGACCGTCGCGAGGCGCTTCTTCAGCACCGTGTTCTCGTTGCGAAGCCGCGAGGACTCGAGCGCGCGATCGACGACGAGGACCATTTCGTCGTCGAGGACGGGCTTCGTGACGTAGTCGAAGGCGCCTTCCTTCATGCCGCGGACGGCATTGTCGATCGTGCCGTAGCCGGTGACGAGGATGACCTCGACGCCCGGGTACTCGGTCTTGACGTGGCGCAGGACGCCGAACCCGTCGAGCTCCGGCATGTTGATGTCAGAGATGACGAGGTCGTAGGCTTTCTCCGCCATGCAGACGAACGCTTCGCGGGCGTTCTGCGCGGCGTCCACGTCGTGGCCGTGCTTGCGCAAGAGGATGCGCAGCGTGCGGGGAACGAGCGGGTCGTCGTCGACGATAAGAATGCGCGTGGTCACAAGACCTCCTGCACGGTGTCAGCCCCATAGCGGGAGGCCGGTAGCGAGACGGTGACGATGGTGCCGCCCTCGGCCGGGCACTCGATGCCCATGGAGCCGCCGAACTTCTCGACCAGGCGGGCGGAGATGGGCAGGCCCAGGCCGGTGCCCTTGCCCGGCTCCTTGGTCGTGAAGAACGGCTCGAAGACGCGCGGGAGGACGTCTTCGGGGATGCCGCTGCCTTCGTCGGTCACGGCCAGCAGGAGGCGATCGCCTCGGATGCGGCCGGTGACCGTGATCTTTCCCGGGCTGTCGTAGGCGTCGGCAGCGTTGCGCAGCAAGTTGGTCACGACTTGGTGCAGCCCCCGCGGCACGGGGACGCCGGCCACGCCTGGCTGGATGTCCTGCGTCATGCGCGGGGCCTCGTTGCCCAGCGCGAGCGCGACGCCGGTGATGGCTTCCGCCACGAGATCGTCCAGGCGTTGCGGGGCTTGCTCGACCGCCGCTTCGCGAGAAAAGGTGAGCAGGCTCTGCACGATGTCAGCCATGCGGAGCAGTCCGGCGTGCGCGATGTCGAGGTACTCGGTTGCCTCGGCGTCATCGCCCACACGGTCCTTGGTCATGCGCACGCAGCGCAGCGTCGCGTCGAGCGGGTTGTTCAACTCGTGGGCGACACCGGCGGCGAGCTTGCCGATCATCGCGAGCTTTTCCTGGACCTGCTGGCGCTTGCCTTCCTGGGCTTCGAGGCGGCTCCGGAGGTCCTGGTTGGCGTCGAGTGCGTCGTGGTGGGCGAGCGCCTTCTCGATGGTCGCTAGGATCTCCGTCGCGCGGCACGGCTTGGTCAGCACGTCGAACGCCCCGAGGCGCATCAGCTCGACCGTCCGTTCGACGGAGCCGTAGCCGGTCAGCACGACCGGCACTGTGGCCGGTGCTTGCCGCTTGAGGTGGCGGATCAACTCTTCGCCCGACATGGGCTCCATGCGGAGATCGGTAACGACCACCTGGACCAGTTCCTTCCCGCAGAGGTCGATCGCGTCCTCGCCGGACTCGACGACCGTCACGTCATGGCCTGCGAGCTCGAGCACCTCGCAGAGGAACGTGCGCACGATCTCCTTGTCGTCGACGACGAGGACGCGCGCGGTCCGCTGACCGCCCGCCTGCGCGGGGCTCTGGCCGAGCGTGGGATCCTGGTGTGTGCTGCCGCTCATGGACGTCCCGTGTGGTGGAATCCGAACATCCACCTTTCGACGTCCCGGGCGCCCCAGCTTGAGCGTTCTCGGGGTTTCGACGCCCTACGTCCCGACGAATGGACGCGGGGGGGGCGGCGAAGTCTGGCGAGAAACCCGTCGATGGGGGCTCGCGGCTAGTAGGCCTGGATCTGGTCCCGGCCCGAGCCCTTGGCCCGGTAGAGCCCCTCGTCGGCCTTGTGCAGCAGGGCGTCGCCCTGCTCGGCGTCGTCGGGGTAGAGGGCATAGCCGCCCGAAACCGTCACACGGGCCGCCGGGAGGCCCTCCCCGAGGGCGAACGGGCGCCCGCGGATGGCGCCCCGGGCGCGATCGAGCGCCGTCATGGGATCGCGCTGCGTACCGTCCTCGCGCTCCAGGCCCGGCAGGAGGACAGCGAACTCCTCGCCACCCCAGCGAGCGACCAGATCCGTCTCCCGGAAGGCGCCTTGGAGCCGCCGGGCGACCTCGATCAGGACCCGGTCGCCGACGGCGTGGCCGTGGCGGTCGTTGAAGGCCTTGAAGTGGTCCACATCCACGAGCCCGACGACGAGACGGGTTGAAGCACGGCGGGCGCGCTCGAGCTCGCGATGGAGCGCGCGCTCGAAGGCACGACGGTTGGGCAGCTTCGTGAGCGAGTCCATGGTGGAGAGGGAGCGGGCGCGCTGCAGCTGCCGGGCGCCGCGCAGCGCCAGCCCCGCGTGACGACCGAGTTGCGTCCACGCGCGGATCGTGGCTTCCGAGGGGACCCGGTTGCCGGGCAGTCCCGTCAGGCTCACGACGCCCTCGCAGGCGCGGCCGCGGCCCAGCGGCAGGACGACGAACGCGGAGGAGCGATAGTCACGCGGGCCTCCGGTCGATCCGTGGCCTGCGAGCGGGCGGCCCAGGGCGGCCACACGGCCCGCGATGCCCGCGCCGATGGCGCAACGCACCGTGCCGAGGAGGCTGTCGTCGATACCGCGGCCGGCGCGCAGGCACAGCGTGCCGCGCTCGGACTCGCGCAGCATCAGGCTGATGCGGCCCGCGTTCGAGACCTCACTCAGCGTGCGCAGGATGTAGGTCACCAGCGCTCCGAGCTTGGAGATGCGGCGCAGGCAGCCACTGGCGAACTGCCCGGCATCGACGATCTCCGCCGTGGGGGCATCGGCGTCCGCGCGCGGGAGCGGCGGCCCCGGCTCATCGATCGGCAGCGACGCGGGACGCGGGGCGACGGGCGCGCTGGAGGGCGCGTCCGGCGGTGGGGGCGTCTGCCGCGGACGCTCCGGGCGAGGCGCAGGCGGTGCGGCCTGAGGCCAGGTCGACGTCTCCCTCGTTTTCGAGCGTTCGCTTCCGCGGGTGTCCGGCGCGCTGTCCTCCGGTCCCCAGACCAGCACACCCAGATCACGTGCGACACGGCACGCGTCGTCGTCTTCGCCCCCGTCCAACACCATCAGCGGCGCGTGGCCCAGGCGGCTCTTGAGGTGTTGCAGGGCGGCGCGGGGACGGGCGTCGAGCACGCGCGCGCTGACGATGCAGCCGGTGATCGGGCGCCCGCCGAAGGCGGTCAGTGCGTCGTGCACATCCGTGGCGTGCAGGATCGGGGCGGCCTCGCCCCCGGAGGCGCGGCTCCAGTGGGCTTCGAGCGCGCGCGCGGCGCCCTCGCCGACCGCCAGCCAACAGGCCTGATCGTCGGGCAGCGGGTCGCGCGGCGCGGCCTCCCGCATCAGAGCTGGTCTCGCGGCAGCGCGAGCAGCGCATCGGCCGCCTCGCACATGAACTGGGTCCCGCTCAACCGGTCGACCTCCGCCAGCGCCTCACGTCGGGAGCGTGAGCGGCGGTAGGGGCGCGGGCTCACCATGGCATCGTAGGCCTCGGCGACGCCGATCACGCCGGCGCCGATGGGGATCTGGCCGTCCCGCAGGCGGTCCGGGTAGCCACGACCGTCGGGGCGCTCGTGGTGGTGACGCACGAAGGCCGCCGCTTCGCCAAACGGCGCGAGGATCTGCGCGCCGATGACCGGGTGCATCCGGATGACGGCTTGCTCGTCGGCGCTCAACGGCCCTTCGCGTTGCAGCATGCCGTCCGGGATGCCCACTTCACCGACGTCGTGCAGGCGCGCGGCCATCTCGATCACGCGCTGCAGCCGTGGCGAGAGACCCATGTGCTTCGAGATGCTGCCGGCCAGCTTGGCCACGCGGTTGGAGTGCCCCGTGAACAGGCTGCCGCGGCCTTCGAGCGCCTCGATGATGCGTTCGGCCACGCCGAGAGCGTTGTGCTCCGCGGCGCGGCGGTTGACCTGGCCCTCGAGTGCGACGCTGAGGGCCTGAGGTACCAGCGAGAGCAGGAAGTCGTCGCTGCTGTCATCCTCTTCCGACGGCAGCGTGCGCAGCATCGTCACGCCGCCCACCGGCTGATCGGAGAGCCGCACGACCGCGGCCAGGGCCTGGAGCGGCGCGCCGTGGCCCAGCACGGTGTCCTTCGTAAGGCCGTTCTCGACGAGGCAGGCGCGATGGAGGAGCGCCGCGCTCATCGCCTTCAGCATGGGCATCGACGACACCGTGCTCTGGCACTCGGCCGTGCGCACGCCGTCGCCCAGGTCGAGCTCGATCCGGGTGACGTGCGCCTGGAAGCGGGTCGACAGGATGCGCGTGGTCGTGTGCAGCATCCGGTCGAGGCGGTCTTCGCGTGCCAGCAGGCCCGTGAGCTCGCGGATGAAGTCGAGGTCCCGCACGCGGCGCTCGAGTTCGTCCTGCGAGAGGCTGAGGTCCTCGCGGACCTGGCGCAGATCGGCCTCGACCTTGCGGCTGCGCTTGCGCAGCGTGTCCGCTTCGGAGCGGGCGCGCTTGACGGCAGCCTGCTCGTCGCGCGCCATGCGGCCGGTGTTGAGGACCCGCTGCACGACGCGGCGCAGGTCATCGAGGGCGAACGGCTTCGTGAGGTAGTCGTCCGCGCCGAAACGCAGGGCCTGGACGGCGGTCTCCGTCGAGGCGAAGGCGGTGATCAGGATGCTGCCGAGCTCGGGCCGGATCTCCTTGGCCGAGCGGATCAAGTCCAGTCCGCTGATGGTCGGCATGCGCAGGTCGGTGATCAGGATGTCGGCCGCCACGCTCTTGAGGTCGGCGAGGGCGTCATGGCCATCCGCGAAGGTCGTGACCTGGTAGCCCTCCCGCTTGAGCGCACTCGCCAGCAACTCGCGGATCTGGGGCTCGTCGTCCACCACGAAGACCCGCGCGCCCGACTGACGCCGGGGGCGTTTCGCCTGGCGCGTGATCGTCCATTCGGGGAGGAGGGGCCGCATGACCCGAACATCGGTTCGTATCGGCCCGACCTTGGGCCCCCGAGGCCCTCCGTCTCGCCTTGAGACGCCAAAAAACGCGCGCCCGTGTCTTCGCGATGGGGGCCCCTGCCTCGCGCGAGGACGCAGCGCGTGGGACGCGCCCGGCTTCGGGCCTGCGACGGGTGCTGCCGCCTGGGAGCGCCGGTCGGGAGGGGAATCCGGCAGGCCCAAGCTGGCAACTGGTACGGCGCTTCCGGAGCAGATCTGATACGGTCCGGAGGCTTCGATGTGCTCAGCCCCGGGACCCATGGAGGTTGCCGCCGTGCGAGACAGCCGTTTGTTCCTCGTCTCATGGATCCTGGTCGTCTCGATCTGCGTCGTCTGCGGTGGGGCCGTGGCTGAAGACCAGCCGGAGGCCGATCCCGAGGGCTTCGCCAAGAGCTACCTGGCCGTCATGGACTGCCTCAAGCGCGGCCAGCCCCAGAAGGGGATCGACGCGCTGGCCGTGTTGCTGGGCAAACACGAGGGGCAGGCGTACGTCCGCTCACGTCGGGCGGAGATCGCGGACCTCGCTCGGCGCATGGCCTTCCGCGTGCGGGTGAAGCAGCCGGACCCGAAGACGCTCGTCAGCGGCAGGCTCCTCAAGTGGAAGGCGACGACGGGCCAGATCAAGATCCACTACAAGCTGAAGACCTGCGGCGACCTCGAGAAGTCGAAGAAGAGCGCCTTCTACTACTTCCCGTCCCCCGTGCGCGGTCCCTGCAAGCTCGAGATCCGCGGCAGGAGCTACGCACGGAAGACGGAGGACTCGCCGCGGATCATCTTCGGTGGGGACAAGAGCGCGGCGAGTGGCCAGGAGGTGAGTTGGCAGGTCACCTTCGGCGTGCCGCCCTACACCAAGGGATCCAACGAGGTCTGGCTCCCGGCGTCGATGTCCCGCTATGACGGCGACGAGAAGACGCCCTTGTTCGAGAAGGAGATCACGCCGGCGAAGTCCGGCAAGCCCTACAAGCTGACGCTCACGGTGACACGCAGCAGTATCGTGCCTGCGATCAACGGCAAGGTCCTTGGCAGGGCCAAGAAGCCGAAGGATGTCTACGGGAGTATCGGGTTCGCGTCGAAGGGCTGGACCGACGTGATCTTCTCCGGTGAGATCGAGCCTTCCTGGATGCAGGCGAAGATCGACAGGGTGGTGCAGAAGCAGCGCGAGGCCTTCGACAAGTCCTACGATCCGAAGGCTTCCCTCCCGGCGTGGCTCTTCAAGGCGCCCAAGGTCAAGCCGACCGAGGCGGGGGAGGCCCCGCGGGGCGACAGCCCCAGCCGTGGACTCCCTGCCGAACTCGAGCCGAAGCACCTGCGGGATCTCCTGCACGTCTACGAGGCCCTGCGGCAGGAAGACTATGGCGAGGGCCACGACACGTTGAAGCGCATGCGCGGACGCGGGGCGCCGGCGTCGGTTTGTGCCTTCATCGCGGCGACGCTCCACGAGACAGCCGGCGAGACGTCCCAGGCGCTCACGGCGATCCGGGAGTGTACGAAGGAGGCCCCGAAATTCCTCCTGGGCTGGGTCCTGAAAGGCACCCTCCTACGGCGCCTGGGCCGGCGTGAAGCCGCCGCGGCTGCCTTCGTGGAGGGCCTGCGGCACAACGCCGGCAGCGTGGAGGGCTACGAGATGGCGTCGCTGAGCATGCTGCACGCCGGCGACCTGGCTGCGGCGCGCACGTTCACGCGCGAGGCCGCTGGCAGGGGGCTCTCCTCCAAGAGGCTGTCCCAGCTCAGCGGCGTCCTGGTGAAGGCGGAGAACGGTCCGATATTCAGCCGCAGGTTCGAGCACAAGTCGCGCAACTATCACGTGATTTCGGACATGAGCAAGAAGATGTGCGTCGAGGCATCCAGGATCCTCGAGACGTCGTTCACGTCCTATCGCGTCAACTTTGGCTGGGTCAGTCGCGACAAGACCCGCTTGTTCAAGGTCTACCTGTTCGGGGGTCGTGCCGGCTTCATGAACTACCAGAAGGACCTCACGGGACTCATGGGGCGTCCGGCCGAGAGTGCGGCAGGGCTCTACAGCGGCTTGCTCAAGCAGTTGCTGATCTGGAACCTCCCGACGCGCGAAGAGATGATCAAGACCATCCGGCACGAGGGCTTCCACCAGTACTTGGACAGGATCATGCCCGATCCGCCGACCTGGCTCAACGAGGGCCTGGCGGTGTACCACGAGCACGTGACGACCAAGAGCGGCAGCCTGGTCTACGGCCAGCGCATCAGCGACTACATCGAGTTGCTGGGCAAACGCGGCCTCGTCCCGCTCAAGGACTTCCTCTTCCAGCCCTATCGGAAGTTCTACGAAGGCGGCCACAAGAGCTACGCGCAGGCTTGGGCGTTCCTGCACATGCTCAAGCATGGAGAGGTGAAGCGGAAGGCGCTCTTCAAGGCCCTGGTGGATGACTTCCAGACGGACGCTGCGCCGCTGGACGTACTGCGACGTGCGTTCCCCGCCGACCTCCTCGTCACCCTCGACAAGGAACTCGAGGCGCACCTCGCGAAATTGGTCGAGAGCAAGTAGCGCCCCGCGCCGAGCTACGGCCTGAAGACGCTACGTGGCGAGCCGGGCGAGACCGAAGCGCGGGCGAGGAGGCGGTGCTGAACCCACCGGGGACGAGCCCGCGTGACGAGATTCGGTCACGAAGACGAGCGAGGGCCGCGCGACCTGCGCCCGTTCATGCAACAGGCTCCTAGACCAGAGGCAGCCGCAGGCCCAGGATGACGCCCTCATCCGTGGGCTTGGCGACCAGGCGGCCGCCATGGTTGCGTGCGACGGCGTCGGCCAGGGCGAGCCCCGGGTAGACCTCGCGCGTGTCGTCGCGATTGAGCAGCACGGCCCCGCGCAGGGCCTCGATGGCCTCCGCGTCGAGGTCGACGGCGTCTGTCCGCACGGCGGCTTCGACGGCTGTGGGACGATCGCCTCCGAGCACCCGAACCCGGGCTTCGACAGCCGCCGGGCGCTCGCTGGCACGCGCCGCCAGGAGGTGCAGCAACGCGTCGAACGCTACCCCGGCCTGGCTCGTGTCGACGGGCACCGGCGGGCCGTCGTCGGGCGCGTCGCCAACCGCCTCGACATCGCCCCGGTGGCGCGCGGCCTCCAGGCTTGCGCGCAGCGCGGGGCCGAGCGGCTCATGACTCGTCTGCGGTTTCCGCAGCAGCCCGAAGCGGCCCAGGATGCGCATCACGCTCTGGATGCGCCCCACCTCCTGGCTGAGCGCGTCCCGCGTCTCGACGCTGACATCGGCGCTCTCGCCGAGCAGCGCCAGGATCTGCAGCGGGTTGTTGATCGCGTGGGCGACCTCGCCGGAGAGCCGGCCGAGGGCGCGCGCCATGTCTTCGTCCGGCTCGTCCTCGAGGCGCGCGAGCAGCGCCTTGGCAACCGTGGCCAGCTCCGCCGGATAAAAGGGCTCGAGCACGTACGCATCGGCGCCGGCCTGCAGGGCATCGAGCGCCGCGCCGCGGCGTCCCTCGGGTACGAGCAGCAGGATCCGCGTGGTCGGGGAGCGGCTCTTGACCGCCTTCAGGAAGGCCGTGTCGCGCCGACGGAAGCCGGCCAGGGTGAGCACGACGAGGTCCGTCGGCCGCTCCACGAAGCGCGCCGTGCCCTCGTAGGGCTCGCGCGCCCCGCGTACACGGCAGCCCGCCCCGCGGAGCGCCTCGGCGGCGGAGGCCCGGGCCGGGCCGGGGCGCATCACCAGCAGCACCGTCGGGCGGCCGGAGGCAGAGGGGTTGGTCGTCGAGCCCAGGGCAGATCCTCGCTTCCCCTCATCATCGACCCGCCGGGGGACCAGACTCTGCCTGAAAACACCAGGTGCCGACCCGGCCGGCAGGGGAAGCGGGCTCCCTCAGCTCTCCACCGCTACAATCCCGCCTCGGCGGCGAAGATGTCCGCCGAGGGCCATGCCGGCCCGGGCAAGGGAGGATGACCGCGTGCGCGTGCTGCTGGCTGATGACGAACGCGCGATCGCGATCACCCTGGCGGACGACCTACGCCGGGAGGGGATCACGGTCGAGACGGCCTCCGACGGCACGGAGGCACGCTCGCTCTACGAGGGCGGGCGCTTCGACGTTGTGGTCACGGACCTCAACATGCCGGGCATCACCGGCCTCGAGCTCCTCGAGTTCATCAAGCGCGACCCCAACGCCGCCGAGGTCATCATCATCACCGGCTATGGCACCATCGACTCGGCCGTGGACGCCATGCGCAAGGGTGCGTTCGACTACGTCCTGAAGCCCTTCAACAACGAGGAGATTCTCGAGAAGCTGCGCAAGATCCGCGAGTTCCGCCGCCTGCGGAGCGAGAACGTGGAGTTGCGCGAGGCCCTGGGCCGCGAGAAGGGGCTCCAGCAGCTCATCGGGCGTGCCCCGTCGATGATGAAGGTGATCGATCGCATCCGCACCGTCGCCGACCGCGATGCCCGCGTCCTCATCACAGGCGAGTCTGGCACGGGCAAGGAGCGCGTCGCCCGGGCGATCCACGACATCTCGCGCCGCAGCGACGAGGCGTTTGTCCCCTTGGCCTGCGCTGCGATCCCGAGCTCGTTGCTCGAGGACGAGATCTTCGGCCACGAGCGCGGCGCCTTCACCGACGCCAAGGAGCGCAAGGCCGGTCGCTTCGAGCGCGCCGACGGGGGGACGCTCTTCCTCGACGACATCGACGACATGCCGCTGGAGACGCAGGTCAAGCTGCTGCGCGTCGTCCAGGAGGGCGAGGTCGAGCCGCTGGGCAGCGAGAAGGCCTTCAAGGTGGACGTCCGCGTGATCGCGGCCACGAAGGTCGACCTGGCCGAGGCCGTCGAAGACGGCGAGTTCCGCGAGGACCTCTACTACCGCCTCAACGTCGTACCGGTCGACCTGCCGCCGCTGCGCGAGCGCGTCGAGGACATCCCGCTCCTCGCCGACCACTTCCTCAAGCGCTTCGAGGGCGAGGACCATGGCTTCGTGATCCCGCCTGAGGTCATGGCCGAGTTGTGCACCTACAGCTGGCGCGGCAACGTTCGCGAACTCGAGAACGCCATCGAGCGTGCGCTGGCCCTGGCCTCCTCCGACAAAGTGCTCACCCGCGAGCTCCTGCTCGAGGGACCGCTCCGCCGTCGGCGCAAGAGCGGCGACTCGGCCGAGGGCGGTCCTCTCGTCACGCTGCGTGAGGTCGTTCGTGACGGGGAGGCGAAGCACATTCGCCGCGTCCTCAAGGCGACCGAGGGGCACCGGGCCAATGCCGCCAAGGTCCTTGGCATCTCCCGCAAGAATCTATGGGAGAAGATGAAAGACTACCGCATCGAGTGAGATCGGTGGATGGGGTGGGCACGTGCGCCGCGCGGATGCTCGCCGGGACTTGCCGAGCGCTCCTCGCGTGGGGGGACCACGCGTCGTCGCCCACGGCCGCGTCCCGCCGTCGCCCCACGCACCGTCGGATGGGCACACCCCGGGTGTGGACGGCGCGCACGACTCGTTGCACATCTGTGCCTGCGCAGACTCGAAGAGAGGAGACTATCTCGTGCCGACCGCCTTGTAGATGCCGCCCGTGTCCCTGGCGAGACGTCGCAGGATGCTGCTGTTGTGCCCCGGGCCGATGCCGATCGTGTGCACCGTGACGTGATAGAGCTTGTTGGCCTCGATGAAGGCCTTGTACTGCTTCTCGAGTTCGTCACCGCCCAGCGGCTTGCCGTCCGCATTGGTGGGGGAGCCGTCCGAGAGCAGGAAGAACGTGTCCGCGCCCGTGCGCGGCTTCTTCTTGTCCTCGCCGATCGTGTCGGCGTACTCGAGCGCCTTCATGAGGGCCGCGAAGGTCTGCGTCGAGCCCTCGGGCCCGAGTTTCATGAACCAGTCCTTGGCCGCCTTCTTGTTGCCCTTGGACGAGGCCGCCAGCTCGGGCGGCTTCTTCCAGACCTGGACGGCGCTGCTGTAGAAGACCACGCCGAAGTTCACGCCCTTGCTGATCTCGTCGACCGAGAGGGCGAGTTGGTTGCGCGCGACCTCCATCTTCGTGTCGCCGGCGACGGCCGCCCGCCCCTTGCTGCCCTTCCCTGCGCCTTCGTCCTCGCCACCACCCGTTGTGGGGGGCTTGGGTTCCTTCGCCTTCTTCTTGGCCTCGATCGACGCGTCACTCGCCTTCTCCTTCATGGACCCGGAGCGGTCGAGGATGAAGACGATGTGGTGCGACTCCGTCGGGATGCCGTAGAAGCGCACGCGTGTCCCGCCCGGGAGCGCTTCGCGCCGCCGGTTGTGGCGATCGGTCGACGCTTCGTCATTCGCCAGCCACGCGGCGCCTTCTTTCGACCACCAACGCTTCCACACGGCGGCGGAGCCCTCGAACGACTTGCCCGTGTACCAGTGCAACGCGTCGTCGATCTCGGAGGCGAGCTGATCCTTGTTCTTGGCCAAGGCGTCGATGAGCGGTTTCACGGCACGGTTGTCGTCCAGACCTCGCAGCGCCATGACGGCCGCGCGCCGGACGGCGACCTCTTTCGCGCCGAGGGCGCGCACCAAGGGATCGAAGCCTTCGGAGACCTTGTGCTGGCCGAACCAGTTGAGCGTCAGGATCCGCAGCTTGCTGCGCTTGGCGTCGGCGGCCATGGCGAGCGCCGTCGAGAGGACGCGCTTCTTCGGCTGTTGGAGCAGGCCGCGCACGATGGAGACCTGCGCCTCTTCGCTGCGCTTGGCCTTCTGCACGCCCGGCAGCCCCTCGTCGATCAGGTAGGTGACGGCCTCCGCATTGCGGACGCGCTGGAAGCCCTCGCCCAGCGTGTAGCGCACCGCGCTCTCGATGTCATGGGCGCGCTGCGCGGCCAGGAACTTGTTGCGGACCGCATCCCACCCGTTCTTGTCCTCCGGGCGCGTGGGCGGCATCTTCTTGTAGAAGCGCCGCATGAGCTTGTCGATCTTGTCGAAGCGCTCCTTCGTCTCGGCGAGCTCCTTCGCGATCGGCCCTTGCTGGAGCTTGAGGGAGCGCAGCGTCCACTGCACGAGCAACTCGCATGCGCGTCGGCTGTCGTCCCTGCCGAGCGTCTCCGCGGCCTTGATCTTCTCCGGCCGACGCCCGGGTTGACTCATCAGCCGGCGGGCTTGCTTGCGTGTCTTCTTCCAGGTCGCTTCGTCGAGCTCGGCGGCGCTGCCGCGCATGGGCAGCCCGCCGGTGGCGAACGTCACAGCGAGCAGGAGCAGACCGAGCACAAGGTGGGTCAAGCGGGGGATCATCAGCGGGCCTCCGGGAGCCGCTCGATTGTAGTCGGCCCGGGCCGTAGGCTCAGCGGCCGAGGGGCGTTCCCCTCCGAGGTGCACCCCGTGAGCGATGCGCGGTCCGATCGCGAGCTGATCTCCGAGCCGATCGCCCCGGATCCCGCCTCGTATCTGGTGGCCGACGCGGCCGCCGGGGAGCCGCCCATGCCCGGTCGATTCACATGGCGGGGCCGGACGTATGAGCTGGCGACGGTCGAGCGCACCTGGAAGAGTACGAACACCGGCGTCTACCACGTGGGCGACGTCTATCTGCGGCGTCATTGGGCGGACGTCGTGACGGCCTGCGGCGCGCGTCTGCGGCTCTACGGGGAGCGTGGGGCCAAGCCCGGGTGGTACCTCCACAGCCGCGCGCGGTAGGGCGCTCCGAGCATTTGCCCTCAAGGCCGGCGCGTGATTCCGCCGAAAGGACGTGAACCGACTCGTCCACGGGGGGTGAGTAGGGGAGGGTCACAGTGCGCCAAGCACCCGGAGCCTGGATCGCCGTGGCCCTGGGTTTCCTGCTCCTGGCGAGCGGCGTCGAGGCGGCGAACGGTCTCGAAGGCGACGGGTTCCGCATGGGCGTGCCCGCCGGGTTCGTACGTCTCGCTGCGCGCGACGCGCTCGAGCACGCCTCCGACGGCTTGGACTTCACGGCCGGTCTCTCGATCGAGCGCGAGCCCGAGCTGCACGTGTTCCGCAAGGGCCGCGAACGGCGTCCGGATGCCCTGCTGTTCGTCATGCGCGTCCGCCTCGTCGATCGCACCGGCATGGCCACGACGCGTGATCTGCAGCGGTACATGCTCGATCGGTTGCACGTCTCCGACGACGACTTCGAGCAGCTCGTCGCTTCGGACGCCGTGACACTCACACCGAGGATCCACGACGGCTACGACGCGCTCCACATGTCGCACGGAGGCGTTCGTGGTCCCATGGAGCTGATGGACGAGCCCGCCACGCGTGCTCTTACCGTCCTCGGTGAAGACACCTTGCTGGTCGTCTTGCTGCACGTGACCGATGACGAGGCCGTCCCCGTCGAATCCGCGTGGCAGGCCGTCGCCGGCTCGCTCGTCGTCGATCCGCCGGGTGCCTTCGCGCGCTCGGCCTTGCTCTACGGCGGCTTCAGCCTGGTGGGCTTGATCCTCTGCGTGCTCCTGCTGCGCCTTCTCGGCAGGCGGCGTCTTGCGCGCGATCCGGTGTGGAATGGCGGTCAGCTTGCGAGCGGCGAGTCCAGCTGGGGGCATTCCGTCCTCGCTCCGCCTCTTCATCCTGCGGGCGGCCGCCCGATGGGCGGAGGGAGCGGCGCATCGATGCCGCTTCGGCATCCTGAGCCGACGCCCGAACCGGAGACGGCGCACGTACCCGCACCGATAGCCCCTCCGCAGCGCGCCCCGACGCCTTCCACCCGGTTGCAGCCCGCCGTGCGCGCGGCTCCGACGCCCGCCGTAACGCCCGCCGCGTCCGTCGCAAGCCCGGCCCCCGTCGTAGCTGCGCCCGCGGCACGGTCCGCTACGGCCCCGACCGCCAAGGCCGGACTCAAGCGCACGCTGCCCAAGGGTGGCCGCTACTCCTCGTAGCCGGCGCAGCCTGCGCTATGCTGGAGCCTTCGGCGTGCCCCATGCGCGGGGCCGCTTCGTCCCCCACGAGGAGTGCCCCGATGCGCAACGTGAAGCCTTTCTTCTTGGTCGCCTTCCTGGCCCTGGGTCTTGCCCTGGCCGCCTGCGGCGACAGCCCCGCCAAGACCGACTCGTCGTCGACGCCCTCCAGCGAGAAGCCGACGGACGGTGACGGCGGAGCTCCGATGGCCGACGGCAGTGTGTCCCCCGGGAGTGCCGCCTCGACCGGTGACGCCGGCACGACCGGCGACAGCACGGCGAGCGGCGCCTGCTGCAAGAAGGATGGCGCCGCGAGCGCGTGCTGCAAGAAGGAGGGCGCCGAGGGTGCCTGCTGCAAGAAGACCGGCGCCGACGCAGCGTGCTCCAAAGAGGGCGGTGCGTGCAAGGAAGGCTCGGCCTGCTGCAAGAAGGACGGCGCCGAGGGTGCCTGCTGCAAGAAGGATGGCGCCTCCGCCGCGACCGGCGACGCCGGTACCGCTGGTGACGCCGCCTGTGTCTGCGCCAAGGGCAAGGCCGGCGACGCCGTCTGGTGCGACAAGTGCGACAAGGGCTACGTCGATGGCAAGTCCGTCTGCTGCTCGGGCTGCGTCAAGAAGGCGCTCGCCAAGCAGAAGGCTGCCGACGGCACCAACTAGCCCCTAGCTGGATCGTCTCACGCGGCGCGCCGGGATCGTCCCGGCGCGCCGCGTCTCGTTTTGGACGGCGGGCGGCCGGGCCGCACCCTCAGGAGCTACGTGGAGCCCGCCTGGCCCTCGTCCCCGTTCTTGGGCGCACCCTTCTTGGGCGGGGCCTTTGGGGGGGAGGCCTTCTTGGGGGAGGCCTTCTTGGGGGCTGTTGGCTTGGGGACGGCTACGCGCGTGGGGCGCACGGCACCGGCCCCCTTCACCCGCATGCGCACTCGATAGAGCGACGTGCGTGCCGTGACGTAGAGGGTGTCGTGCTTGGGCCCGCCGAAGGCACAGTTGGAGGGCCCTTCGGGGACCTTCAGTTTGTGCAGCAGCTTGCCCTTCGAGGACCAGATCCAGACATGGCCCTGGCCCGCGGCATAGACGTTGCCTTGCTCATCGAGCGTCATGCCATCGGGGCCGCCACGTGCCTTGTGGTCCAGGTGCGCGAAGACGCGTGCCTTGGACGCGATCCCCGGCTTGGCCACGTCGTAGGCCATGATCAGCTGGCGCTTGTTGGCCGCGACGTAGAGCATCGTGCCGTCGCGGCTGAGCAGGATGCCGTTGGGGCGCGGCAGGTCCTTGATCACCTGCGTCACGGCGCCCGTGGCCGCGCGGTAGTAGACCGCCATCACATCCAGCTCGCGGTCGTCCTGCTTGCCGTAGCGCGGATCGGTGAACCAGATGCCCCCGGTTGCGTCGAGCGTCAGGTCGTTGGGGGAGTTGAGGCGCTTGCCTCCGTAGTGCGTGGCGAGCACGTCCAGCTTGTCTCCGTCGATGCGGACGAGGCGCCGCCCGCCGCCCTCGCAGGCGACCAACCTGCCCAGCGCGTCGAACACCAAGCCGTTCGCGCGGCCGCTGCCCACCCGCACGACGCGGACCTTGCCCGTCGCCACGTCCAGCCTGTGGATGCGTTGGTTGGGGATGTCCGTGAAGTAGACGTTCCCCTGCGCATCGGCCGCCGGGCCCTCCGTGAAGCGGTAGCCCGTTGCGACCTTCTCGAAGACGACCGCCTCGGTCTCGAACAGATCGGGCGCGGTCCACGCCGCAGGAGCGCAGAGGAGAACCAGGAGGAGGGCGGCCAGGCTGCGCATGGCCGCCCATCCTACCCGTCGTACTCGCTGTAGAGGTTGGCGTAGACGCCGTCCTGATCCAGCAGCTCCTGGTGGGAGCCCACTTCGACCACGCGGCCCCGTTCCATCACGACGATGCGGTCCGCGTGCTTGATGGTGGAGAGGCGGTGGGCGATTACGACGGTCGTCTGCCGATCCGACAGGCGCTCGAGAGCGCGCAGGATCAGGGCCTCCGTCCGCGTGTCCACGGAGCTTGTGGCTTCGTCCAGGATCAGGATGGCGGGCTCCGAGAGGAGGGCGCGGACGAAGCACACGATCTGCCGCTCGCCCTCGGACAGGTTCGCGCCGCGCTCGCCGACCTCGGTCTGGACGCCGTTCGTCAGCTGGTCGAGCACCTCGCGGCAGCCTAACTCGTCAAAGCCCCGCGTCGCCTCCTCGGCCGTGAGGCCGGCGTGCACGAAGCGCAGGTTCTCCAGCACACTGCCCGAGAACAGGAAGTTGCTCTGCAGCACGATGCCGGTCTGGTCGTGGAGAACGTCCAGCTTGATCTTGCGGACGTCGATGCCGTCCAGCCTCACCTCGCCCTCCTGGGCGTCGTAGAAACGCGACAGCAGGTTGATGACGGAGGTCTTGCCGGCGCCCGTGTGACCCACCAGCGCGACCGTCTCCCCGGGCGCGACGGACAGGCTCACGTGCTCGAGCTGACGTCCGTCCTTGCCGGACGGGTCGTAGCTGAACGAGACGTTGTCGAACACGATCTCGCCGGTGAGCCGGCCGGGATCGACAGCATCCTGCGGGTCCTGCACTTCCGGATCGGTGTCGAGCAGCAGGAAGATCCGCTCCGCCGCGGCACCCGCCACGAGGCATTCGTTGTAGAGCCCGCCGAGGCCTTCGACGGGCCCGAGTACGAAGCCCAGCAGCAGCACGAACTGCACCAGATCGCCCACGAGCATCTCGCCGTCCAGGACGGCGTGTCCACCGAAGAACAGCAGCAGCAACATGACCCCGTGAAACGAGACCGTGAGCGTCGGCAAGTAGGCCGAGGCGATCTTCGCACCGCGCATGACGGCGCCTCGGTAGGCCGCTTGCTTGACTTCGAGCTCGTCGAGCGCCCGCTGCTCGGCGTTGAACGCCTGCACGACGCGCACACCGGTGATGCTCTCGGCGACATGCGCCGAGATCGCAGCGCTGGACTCGCGGATCTTGCGGTAGGCCGGGAAGCCGATCCTGTGGAAGAGCCGCGTGGTCAGGAAGACGAACGGGAACCCCAGCACGATCCAGGCCGCGAGCTTGGCGTTCACGGCGACGAGCCAGATCGTGCCGAGCGACAGGCTGAGCGCCATCATCGTGCAGAGGATCGGTCCCCAGAAGATGAGGTGCTCGAGCGTGTCCACGTCACGGTCCGCGCGCGCGATGATCCGTCCCTGCTTCGTGCGGTCGAAGTAGCGCATGCTCAAGCGCTGCACGTGATCGAACACGTTGCGGCGGATCGCGTCCTGGACCTGGACGCCGATCCGCGTCGTCATACGCAGCTCCCAGCGGGTGAGCAGGGCGCGCGACACGACGTTCAACAGGATCCAGCCCACCAGCGCGGCCGTGGCCGGTATGTCGCCGGCCGGGAGGGGACCGTTGAGCGCCAGCTTGATCAGGTGCGGGTCGATGAGCATGCTCACCACCCACAGCGCCTCCAGGGAGAGCGCGATGGTCAGCTTGCGCCGGTGTGGCTTGAAGTACGCGAAGAGTCGGCCCCAGGTCGCACGTTTGAGCGCGGCTTTGGCGAACTCCTCCTCGATGGCGATCTCGTGGTTCACGGCATCACCCCTGTCAGTTGCTGGTAGCTGTGGATCTCCCGGTACAGCGGGCTGCTTTCGAGCAGCTCGTCGTGCGAGCCGACGGCCGTGATCACACCTCCGTCGAGCACCGCGATGCGATCGCACCAGCGCACGCTCGTCACGCGTTGGCTGATCACGATCGTGGTTCGCCCCTGGGCCGCCGATCGGATGCCGTCGAAGAGTTGCTTCTCCGTCACGGCGTCGACGCTGGCCGTCGCGTCGTCGAAGATCAGCAGGCGGGGATCGAGCGCCAGGGCGCGTGCGATCGTCAGCCGTTGGCGTTGGCCCCCAGAGAGGCTCACCCCGCGCTCGCCGACGATCGTCTCGTACCCCTCGGGCAGCTCCGAGACGAACGCATGCCCCGCGGCGAGTTTCACGCAGCGCTCGATCTCCGTGCGCGAGATGCCAGGCCGGCCGTAGGCGACGTTCTCGGCGACGGTCCCCGAGAAGAGGAACGCCTCCTGGAACACCAGACCGACCGCGGCGCGCAGTTCGTGCACGTCGAGATCGCGGATGTCGATGCCGTCCAGCCGGATCGTGCCTTCGCGCGGGTCGTAGAACCGCGGCAGAAGCTGCACGAGCGTGCTCTTGCCCGCGCCGGTGGGGCCGATGATGCCGAGCGAACCGCCGGCCGGAACGTCGAAGGAAACACCGCGCAGCACGTCGGGACCGGTCACGTGAGCGAAGCGCACGCCGTCGAGCTCGAGGCGGCCGCGCGCGGCAGGGAGTGCGAGAGGCTTCGCGGGCGGCGTCACGCTGTCGCCCTCATCCAGAACCTCGAACACGCGACTCGCGCTCGCGGTGGCTTGCTGGCCGAGGATCACGAGCCGCGTCAGCGGACGCAGCCGGTGATGCACGGTGCGGCAGTAGAGGACCACCGCCGTGACCTCGCCGACGCCGCCCGCACCCTGCGTGACACGCCAGGCGCCGACGAGGACCACGGCCGGCACGGCCAGGTTGAACATGTGGTGCAGCAGCACGAGCGTTCCGGTCCAGTAGCGCTCGAGGGTGGTCCAGCTGCTGGAGAGCGCGTCCATGCGCCCGCCGAACTTCCGGACTTCCTGCGCCTCGCGCCCGAACGCGCGTACGACGCGCGCACCGGCCACGTTCTCCTGCAGGGCGCTGGTGACATCGTCGTAGTCCTCGCTCACCTTCCGGTCGAGCGCGGCGACGCGGCGTCCCACGACGACGGAGCCGACGATGCCCGGACCGAACGTGAGGAAGACGACCAGGCCGTAGCTCCAGTGGATCCAGAAGGACGCCGCGAACACGGCAACTACGAGCAGCATGATCTCGAGCCAGCCGAACCAGACCTCACGGAAGAAGTGCCGGGCCTTCTCCATGTCGCGCAGGCTGCGCACGATGGTGGCGCCGCTGCGGTTCTTGTCGTGGTACGTGAAGCGCAGGCTCATCACGCGCTGGAAGAGATCGGATCGCAGGCGGTTCTCGACGTCCTGGCTCACGCGCGCGGCGAGTACCCCGGAGGCATAGAAGCCGAGGCCTCGCAGCACGATGACGCCGGCCAGCACGACGAGCATGGCGCCATAGCCCCCGGGCAGATCGCCGCCCGTGCCCTCGAAGCCCACGAGCTCATCCACGACCATGGACACGATGAGCGGGTAGAGGATCTCGATGCCGCTGCGCACGAGGAGCAGGGCGAAGACGATGCCCGCGGCGAGCTTGTACGCAGCGAAGCGCCCGATGAGACGCCGGAGCGTCTTCAGGTTCTCGACCTCGGGCGGAGCTGTCTGCTGCGGGGGGGACGGAAGCGGGGAGGACATGGCGGCTCGGTGGGGGAAGGGAAGGGTCTAGTGCAGGACGGTGTGAATTGGACGGTGAAACGTGAAATTTGGGCTTCTGCCCAAGGTTGCGTGCGACGGCTGCTTGATGGCCCCCGCTCGGGGGCGACCCCCAACGGGGATCAGCGCGTCGCTAGCGGGCGTAGCCCATCGCCGGGTCGGCAACGACCCGCGGAGCGGTACAGGCCCGCGTCTCGGATCCGCCCTCTGCCGACCGCACGTCGCACAGGGGCGCGGCGTTCCAGGCGGTGGGGCGTCGAAGGATCATCGGACTCGTTCCGGGGGAATCGGATCGGGGCATCGCTTCGGAGGCGCCCCACGAGGGGTCGATCCTAGGATCGACGCTTTCGCGGTCAAGAAACAACCTCCGGTGCAACTACGCGGCCCCGCACGATCACGTTCCCTACTTTTGCTTGGACTGCTTCAGGGCGGCACGTCGGGCCGTCTCGTGCTCTGACCACCATGCCCGCCAGGCCTTCTGCAGGCGCACGCGCTCGTTCGTCGAGCGTGTTGCCGCCAGACGCCCCACATCAGGAGCCCGCAGGAACGAGCGCAGGGCCTTCTCGGCGGCGTAGCACACGAGCGTGTCGGCATCGCCGAGCGCATCGATGAGGGTCGGTACGGCGTCTGCGGCCCGGAGTCGGCCGAGCGCGGAGGCTGCGGCCGTGCGTGCGTCGGCGTCCTGATGGAGGCGAAGCACCCTGAGCAGAGGGGCGACCGCGCGCAGGTGGCCCAGCCAGCCGAGGATCGTCGCCGCCTCGAACACGACATTGGGATCCCGGTCGTCCAGGTCCCTGATGGCACGCGCAACCGCGATGGCTTCCTCGGTCTTGTTCTTGGGTCGGAGGCGCACCTTGGTGCGTCGGGGCTTCGCGGCGGTGACCGCGGGCATCTCGCCTTCCTTCGAACCGCTTGGTGTGAGGACGGGGGCATTCATGCGCGACGTGGCGCGCTTGAGGAATAGCAAGGCGAAGCAGCTGCCTTCCCAGTGGACGTTGGTGGTCCACCAGCCTTGCTTCTCCTGACGTGGCAGGAGGAAGTCGGCGCCTTCCTTGTACCAGTCGTGCGTCCCCAGGAAGCGGTAGCGGCCGAGCACGCCGGCGCGTTCGAGGCCGTAGAGGTAGTACCAATGCCAGCGCCCCGGGCCTCCGGGGTTGCTGTCGACGCTGAAGTTCGTCTGCAGCCAGGCCATGGCGTCGCGAATGCCGCGGCGCGTGTCCGCCCGCAGTTGGCCGGAGAATGCGCGCGCGCGCCAAAGCCGATTCTGGCAGACGACGAGGCACGTCAGCCCGGCCGTCGTCATGGACGCGGTCGGACGAGCGGAGTCGAAGTGGTACGTGAAGCCGCGGGCGAGCGCGCGCTCCGTCCACTCGAAGCGGTAGCGGCCGCGCACCTCGTTGGCCTTGTACATGACGGGGTCGCCCGTCTTGTCCTGGTGCTCGAGGCAGAAGCGGAGCGCGTCGAGCCATACGCGTTGGCTCACCTTGATGCCGCAGCGCGTCGCAGCGTGCAGGCCCAACAGGGCGAACTGCGTGTTCGAGAGGTCGAACCCGTCAGACGGATAGCGCCAGTACCCCTCGGCCCTCTGGTGCTCGAGCAGGTAGGCGACGCCTTCCTTCATCCATGCGAGATCGTCGGGCGTGATGTCCTTGTGGCACGGGTCCCTGCCGCTTCGGTTGCCGTAGCGATCGAAGTGCTCGATCGCGAACGGATCGCGCGCGGGGGCGTAGCGCGCGTCGAGCGCCATCAGCAGCACGGACACGGAGTAGACGCGTCGCAAGGGCAGTGTGCGCAGGTACGTGAAGGCCTTGACCACCACGGGATGGTCCTTCTTCACGCCGCACTTGAGCAGCGTCAGCACCGCCAGCCCCGTCGACCCCATGGGGAACGCGCGGTGGTGGGTGAAGAAGTTCCAACTCCCGTTCGCGCGCTGGCTTTTCAGGAGCCACGCGGAGCCGCGGTCCAGGGCGGCGTTCACCTTCACGCGGAACGCGACGGGGTATAGGTCGTTGAACGCCTTGTGGACGTTCGACGTCGCCTTGGCGTCCGGGCCGCCGGTCGCCGCCCCCGGGCCCAGCAGGCAGAGCGCGCCGCAGACGAGGAGAGCGAAGACGAACGCGACGGGGCGCATCGTCCGATGCTACTACGCTCCGATCCTACGTAGGCGGATCTACGAAGGCGTGTGGGCGGCTCGGGCCTCGGCGATCTTGGTCGACGGCGTGCGACGAAGGTCCTGCGTCGCGCCGAGTTTCGACAGCGTCCAGACGATCCACTTCGTGGGATCGAAGTGGAACCACCTGTGGCCGTTGCGGTAGTCGGCCTGGAAGCGGTGGTGGAAGCTGTGGTAGCCCTCGCCCCAACTCACGAGCGCGATGATCCAGGAGTCGCGCGCGGTGCTGTTCGGGTTGTAGGGGCGCGTGCCGACCATGTGGGCGAGCGAGTTGATCGTGAACGTCATGTGCCACTGGAAGACGAGGCGCACGAAGCCGACGACCAGGAGGCCGCCGATCGGGTCGCCCCAGGCGAAGCCGAGGCACATCGGCAGGATCGCGCCCATGAGGAACGCCAGCGGGACGTAGTAGTTGTGCTGGAACATGACCAGCTTGTCGCTGCGCAGGTCGTTGACGCGGCCGTCGTCCCCGTCGCGGTCGCCGTCGAAGAAGACCCAGCCGATGTGGGACCACCAGAAGCCGCGGCGTGCGTCGTAGGGATCCTTGTCCGTGTCGGTGAACGAGTGGTGGCGGCGGTGGTCACCGCTCCAGAGCAGGGCAGAGTTCTGCACGCCGGCCGCACCGAAGAGCAGGTAGAACGCGCGCACCCAGGCGCTCGCCTTGTAGGCGCGGTGGGAGAACAGCCGGTGGTAGCCGGCCGTGATCGACATGCTGCAGACGCCCATCCACAACGCGGCGAAGCCGACGGTCCACCACGAGAACTGGCCGAAGATCATCCACAGCACGCCGGCGACAGCGGCGAGATGGGCGAAGGTGAGGAAGAGCGTGTTCGTCCAGTTGAGCTTGAGCTGCGGTCGGCCATCCGTCGTGGAGGCGCCGGGCGATGCTGCCGGAGACGTCATGGGGGCGCTCGTATCCATGAACTGTGGGTTTCCGCGCTTGGTTGCTGGAGTCTTCGGGAGTGTAGCAATCCCGCCGGGGGTACCTAGGGAAACCACCCCTTGGCTACAGCAGGAGCCGCATGATGCGCTCGTCTCCATCCACGTCGCCCGTGTAGACGAAGCCGAGGCTCTCGTAGAACGGGCCGGGGTTTCCGGGGCGTTCCACGTGGCTGGTCAACAGTTCGGTCGCCCCCGGGAGGGCGCGGACATGGTCGATGGCGAGACGTAGGGCGTCTGTCCCGTAGCCCTTGCGCTGGTGGCCCGCATCGATCATCAGGCGCCAGAGTGTGTATTCCTGTTCCTCGGGCCGCTGCTCGAGCATCAGGAACCCCACGGGAACCTCGCCCGCGTAGATGGCCCGGTACCAGGCCTCGGGATGGAAGTGCGCTTGGGCAAGGGACTTGGCGTTCGTCGCGACCATGGCGCGTTGGTCCGGCGCCACGTCCAGCGCGAGGATCTGCCCCAGCGTGGCCCGCGTGATCTCACGCAGGGTGACGGGCGGCGCGTCGTCTGCCATCAGCCCAGCAACTCGCGAATCGCATCCCCATCCTTGCCTACGACCAGGGTGGAACCGCGCAGCAGGATGGGGCGCCGCAGCAGGTTGTTCTCGAGGACGGCGGCCTTGACGAAGGCCGCTTTCGACGGCGCCGCGTCGTTCCACCCATTCGCCCTGGCCGTCGCGTGGCGTGCGTTCATCACGTCAGCGGTCGAGGGAACGGCCTTCAGGATCTGCTCGACCTCCGCGCGCGAGAGCCCCTCCTTTGCGTAGTTGCGCAAGGTGGCCTCGGGGGCGAGCTGTTGGACCAACAGCTTCGGATCCCGGCAGGAACTTCAGGTGCTCTTGAAGAAGAGGATCGTGCTCATGGAGCGAAAGTATAGGGCGGCTCGCCGACGAGGCCACGCAGTGCTCGTTGTTGCGCGCGTCGGACGCAGCTCGTTCACGACGGACGAAACCCAGGACTCATGGCTCCCAGGATCATCTCCCGGGATCATCTCCCAGGATTCGCTACCCGTCGTCCGAGAACAGCGACTTGATGTCGCGCTTGTTGTCGTCGTACATCGTGAACCAGTCCTCAGCCGAGGCGCCGTAGTTCTCGTTGCCCGTCAGCTTGCCCAAGGACTTCGTCATGAGCTGGGACAACGCCGCCCAGCGGTTGCGCGTCTCTTCGCCGGCGTGGTTGTACTGGTCGCCTTGCACCGGGTCCTTTGCGTTGCCCTTGACGCCCGGCTTGCTCTTGCGGATCGAATCCACGATCGCCTTGAGGATCTTGACGCGCTGGTTCTTGACCTTGCGGTAGCTGCCGAGCGCCGTCAGCGCCGCCGCGGCGGCGCCCATGTGCTTGGACTTCGTGAGGATCTTCAGCAGCGAACCGGAGAGGTTCTGGTGGGGGACTTCACCCGCCACGCGGATGGCGACGAGCAGGACGTCGTCCGCCGTCTTCGTGTCCCGCTGTTTCAGATAGACCTTGATGTGGTTGGCCGCGTCGCCGTCGGCCGTCTTGCCGAGCGACGTCAGGGTCTCCTTGACGAGGTCGTTGTTCGACATGCCCTTCGGCACGCTGGCGATGAGGTTGATGAGCTTCTTGCGCAGGGACTTGTTGTCGTCGTTGGCCAGGTGCAGCGTGACGGCTGCCTTGAGGTCGCCCGTCAGGCCGGACATGTCCTTGTCGGCTCGGTGGGACTTCACGCGCGCGGCGAGGTCGGCGTACTCCTTGGCAGCGGCCTTGGCCGCATCCTTGTTCACGTCCGCCGAGGCGGTGGAGACACCGAGGGTCAAGAGCACCAGGGCGGCGCACAGCGCCAGCGATGCAGTCCGAACCAGGGCGGCAGACCGCACCCGCGTCAGATTCCAGCCGTACTTCATGATGGACTCCCGAACAACACTTTGAAACGTACAGGAAGGCGCGGGTTTCGCCCGGATTCGGATCTGTTGCGCGCGGCGACTTTGGTACTTGCTAGCATCGGCTGTGGAGGCCTGAATCATGCGCTTCATCGTCCTTGGGGGGCTCTTCATCAGCCTGCTCGTCTGCCTGTTGCTCTGCCTGTCCATCGTCCGGCCGCCGGGCGCCTTCGCAGAGCCGCCCGCAGGAGACGAGCGCCCGAGGGGGGATGTTCCGCCCAAGAAGGCGCCCCCGGAAGAGGAACCCGAGCCGGATCGGGACGCCGGAGCGCCCGACTTCCTGCCGCTCGCAATCGAGCTCCACGAGGCGATGCTCGACCACAAGAAGAGGCCGCTCGAGGACGGACCCGGCGGCGAGCTACGCGGCGCCTGGAAGAGCCACGTGAAGTCTCGGGCTGCGCGGCTCGCGAGCCGGGCGGCCGATCTCAAGCGCAGCAGCATGTGGCAGTTCGATGCCGAAGGATCCGTCGCCCTGCACCTGAAGGCCACGCAGTGGAGTGCCGCCGTGCGCCGTCTCGCGGGCCTCTATACCGACCTGGGCGCGGCGGCTGGCGGCTACGGCAAGATCGGTGTATCCCCGGATCGCGCGCTCGCGCGATGGGATCGATCGAACCCCGCGCCTGCCACGACCGGCCTCACGCCCGCCGGGGTCTTGCTGCGTCAGGTACGCGCCGAGATCGCGGCGTTCCGCCTGCTCCAGAAGATCGTGCCGCGCCTCCTGCTACGGGAACTCGAGCGGCTCATCCGGCGGGAGCAGGTCGAGATCGTCGAACGGGTCGAGGCACGCAGGCGCTGGCGGGAGGATCGCGCCCGGGCGCACGCCGAGATCCGCGCGCAGGTGGCCGCCACGCGCGCCTTGATCCAGGACCAGCAGGCTCGGCTGACGAGCCAACTCGCCTTCGTCCGCGCCCTCACGGCCGCGATGCAGGAAGCGGAGGAGAAGCGGCTCCGAGCCGCGCTCCGGGAGCATGCGTCGGACGCCGCGCTCCTGACGGAGGCCCAGGGGCTGCTGGCCAAGATGAGGACGGGTCGGACCAACGGCCTGTCGTTCCAGGACGCGCGTACGAGCCGCTGGGGGAGCATCGTGCGACAACGCTGGCTCGTGCCGCGGACCACCCTGCTGGGCCTTCTCTCGAAGGCGGAGAGGGCAGCCGTCGGAGCGAAGAAGAGTCCGCCGAACGAGCGCGAATCCAAGTAGATCACGTCGCTTCCATCGAGGCACGCGCAGGAGTCATCGTGACGCAATCCGAACGCCCCGCTCCGTCCGAGACGCCGGCTTCGCCGGAGGCGTCGCCCCTGTCGAACGGGGGCGTACGTTTCGCCGTTGCCGGCATGGTCCTGGCAGGCTTGGTCGCGACCGTCGGCGCGGATGCCGTGCGCGAGGGAGGTGTGAGCGGATCGACGGCCGTCTGGATGGTACTCAGCGCGGTCGCGGCGGTGTGCGGCCTCGTAGCCATCTTGCGGGGCGGCGCCGATCTCAGCGGCCCGAAGGGGGTCGAGGGCGGCCAGCAGGGACCGCCGGAGCTGCGCCGCGTCGCCTGGACCGCGGTAGGCGTGGGGCTCCTCGTCACGGCCTCGTCGCTCTACTTCTTCAAGCAGTTCGTGGGACCGGCGCAGTCGGACACGAAAGAAGGCGCGAGCAGCGCCATGATGGGCCGCTCGCGCCTTTGAGGATGCACGACGTGCGATTCGTGCAACGTGCGCCGCCGGACGGCGCACGCTGCAGGATCGTCTAGCCGTCGGTCGGCTTGCCGCCGCCCTTCTTGCCGCCGCGCTCCTTGCGCTTGGCCTTGATCTCTGCCTTCGTGACGGCGCCATCGCCGTTTGCGTCGGCCTTCGAGATGCGCTCCCAGAGCTTGGCCGGGACTTCGTCGCTCGTGAGCGAGCCGCTCTTGTCCTTGTCGAAGCGCTTGAAGAGCTTGGCAATCTTGTGCTTGCCCTTCTTGCCGCCGCGCTTCCCGCCGCGCTTGCCACCCTCGCCGGCTTCGGCGGGCAGGGCGAGAGCGACGGTCAGCAGCAGGGCACAGGTCGTGGCGAGGAAGGCCTTGAGGGAGGCGTGCATGGGGGACTCCTGGGAGGTAGATCCGGGCGGGACAGTCCGGATGGGGGATGTACGGGGTGGGAGGACGTGATGGTGAGCCGCGCTTCGGGGTGCTTTGCCGAGCGCCGCTCGGGAGGATGAAACCAAGCCGCATCGAGGGAGTTCCGGCGCGAAGCCAAGGAATGAGGCCTCTGCGGGGCGACGTGCATTCGCTGGGCCGGGGTATTGCGAGAGTCTGAAGTGGGGCGTCGTGTCGCAGGGGGTCGCGCGCCGAGCAAGCCATCGTTGCTCGTAGGCGTGGAACCGCTACCGTGGGGGCCGTTGGAGACCCCGATGCCTGTTGCTCCCGCCTCTCGCCGGTCCGTGTTCGCCTTCCTCTTCGCCTGCTTGGGCGCGCTGCCGCTCGTCAACTGCGGGAGCAGCGGAGGGCCGACCCTCACGGGCCCCGGCCCCACGCCGGCCAACTGCGGCTGCCAGACCAGCATGATCACGGGCGGCGGCGTGGCCACGGGCACCTCCATGACCGCAGGCGAACTCGCGATGGCGGATGACGTGCTGGGCATCGTCAATGCCGAGCGTGCGCAGCGGGGCTTGAGCACCCTGGAGTGGGACACGCAGGTGGCGCAGGTCGCCTACGACCACTGCATCTACCAGGAGGGGATCAGCACGATCACCCACGACGGTCCGGGGGCGTGCGTGACGAACCTGCCCACGACCGACTGCCTCCTCCAGCGCCTCATCGCGGGCGGCATCGGCCAGTTCACGATCTCGCTGTGGGGGGAGAACGTGGCGCGTGGTCAGCAGACGCCGGACGAGGTCATGTGCGGCACCTTCAGCTGGATGCTGTCTGCCGGCCACTGTGCCAACATCCTGGAGCCCACGTATACGCACGTAGGCATCGCCGTCCGCGTCGGCGCGGCCGAGGGCCCGTATTGGACCCAGGTCTTCATTCGCCGCCCGTGATGGGCGTGCGCCTCGGCTAGACTCTGCGCCCCATGCCCGGACGACTCCTCTTTGGCGCGACGATCTTCCTGAGCGCCTTTCTTCTCTTCCAGGTGCAGCCGGTCATCGGCAAGTACATCCTGCCCTGGTTCGGCTCCTCGCCGGGCGTGTGGACGACGTGCTTGCTGTTCTTCCAGATCCTGCTGCTGGGGGGCTACGCGTACGCGCACTTCGTCGTCGTGCGGCTGAGCCCCAAGCGCCAAGCGATCGTGCACGGCTGCCTCCTGTTGGCCGCGCTGGTCACGCTGCCCATCACCCCCGCCGCGGACTGGAAGCCCACGGGCGAAGAGGCCCCGGTCGGGCGCATCCTGCTCGTGCTGACGTTCAGCGTCGGCCTGCCCTACCTGCTGCTGTCCTCGACCGGACCGCTGTTGCAGGGGTGGTTTGCGCGTCTCCACCCCGGCCGCTCGCCCTACCGCCTCTACGCGCTCTCCAACTTCGGCTCGCTGCTCGCGCTGGTCAGTTATCCGTTGCTGATCGAGCGTCTGCTGCGCCTGCAGGAACAGACGGGAACGTGGTCGATCGGCTACGTACTGTTCGCCCTTCTTTGCGGAGGGTGCGCCTGGCTGCTGGTCCGCGGGCGGCGCGAGGCGGTGCCCTCGGGTGAGGTGCCCCAGCGCGACGGGCTCGTGCCGCCACCGACAGAGGCCGGCACCGAGGAGGGCCGCGGATTCACCCGGGCCGAGGTCCTGCTGTGGTTCCTCTTGTCGGCATGCGGTAGCGCGCTGCTGCTCGCGACGACGAACCAGATGTGCCTCGACGTCGCCGTCGTGCCGTTCTTGTGGGTCGTACCCCTGGCGATCTACCTGCTCTCGTTCATCCTGACCTTCGACCACGAGCGCTGGTACGTGCGTCCGCTCTTCGTCGGCCTCATGGCGTTTGCGCTGATCCACGTCTTCCGCGTCCTCGGGGAGGGGGTGGACGCCGAGCTCGAAGATCAGATCCTCGTCTACAGCGGAGCTCTCTTCGTCAGCTGCATGTGCTGCCACGGCGAGCTCTCGCGTCTCAAGCCGGCGCCGCGGCACCTGACGTTCTTCTTCCTGATCGTGTCGCTCGGCGGCGCTGCCGGCGGGCTGACGGTTGCGTTGGGTGCACCCAACCTGCTCGAGGACTTCTACGAGTTCCCGTTGCTGATCGGGGTCGCCGCCGCGCTCGTCTTGATCGTCGCCACGCGGCAAGTTGGACGCGAGGACCCTCCGTTCGCGTGGGCGCCCTGGCTTCGGGGCGACTGGCTCCTCCTCTGGGGGCTGGCCCTTGGCGTCGTCGCCTACGGCGCGTGGCTGGCCTTCCAACCGGGGAGTTGGCTGCAGGACGATCCCAAGGACGCGGTCAAGCAGGACCTCGCCACGTGGCTCGACGTGATGCGCATCTGGGCCATCCTCACGCCGATGATCCTGCTCGTCGTGCTCGAAGCGAGCCGCTGGATCCGCCGTCGGTCCTTCGGTGCGTACTGGGGCAGTCTGCGAAGTCAGATGGTGGCTGCGGGCACGCTCGTCGGCTGCCTCGGCCTCATCGGGCTTGTCGTGGGCATCGGCTGGGAGATCCGCGACCGACAGTCGCGCCACATCGCGAGAGGCCGCAACTTCTATGGCGTGCTGGCGATCAAGGAGTACCGCGCGGGCCGAACCTGGCACGACTGGACGCTCAAGCACGGCCGCATCATGCACGGCTACCAGTACAAGAACCGCGCCAACTGGCCGACCTCCTACTACGGCCCGCTCACGGGCGTAGGCATGGCGGTGCGCGAGCATCCCGAGCGCTGGACGACGGGACGCTCGTTCCGCATCGGCATCGTCGGCCTCGGCACAGGCACGATGGCGGCGTATGCGAACGCGCGCATCAATCCGAAGGCGTACGACGACGATCGCTATGCCGAGGAGCGGCGACGCGTGCCCGGGGACTACGTCCGCTTCTACGAGATCAACCCGATGGTCCGTGACTGGGCGTGGGAGTACTTCACGTACCTTGGCGACGCTCGCAAGCGCGGGGCGGACTCGGACGTGTTTCTCGGTGATGCGCGCCTCGTCATGGAGCGCCAGATCCTCAAGGACAAGGCGCAGCAGTTCGACGTGCTCGCGATCGACGCGTTCTCGAGCGACGCGATCCCGATCCACCTGCTGACGAAGGAGAGCGTCGAGCTCTACTGGAAGCACATCAAGCCGGATGGTGTGCTCGCTTTGCACGTCACGAACCGCTTCATCCGGCTCGAGCCGGTCGTCCAGCGCATGGCCATGGAGCTTGGCAAGGACCTCCTCTACGTCGAGAGCTGGGGCGACGACGATCACGGCGTCGACTCGTGCGACTGGTTGCTGATGAGCACGAACAAGGTGCTCGTCGAGAAGTTGCTGAAGGCGGGCCGGGCGACAGGCAAGGCCAAGGTCGCTCGCCTGAAGGCGAAGCCGAAGTCCAAGCTCCCGCTCTGGACGGACGACTACAGCAGCGTGTGGGACCTGCTCGAGTGGTCGGAAGAGGACAAGAAGAAGAACGCGGTCGTCTCCGAAGACGAGGACTCCGACGACGACTAGGGGCCACTCGGGTGTCGCCGCACTTGCGGTCTCCGCGCTCCAACTCTGTATCTGCGCATACCTAGGTCAGAGTCTGGGGAGGCCGACGCGAGGCGCCGGTGCGACGAGGCATCGCGCCGCAGGCGTGCGTCTGCACGTTGAGGATGCGATGCCGAGTTGGACCAAGCCGCAGCGAGAGCATCGCCAGACGTGCCCACTATCGAGAACCAAGCCAGGGGGCGTGGGCGTAGAGGTACCCCGGCTTGAAGGGCAGGCGGGCGCGCACGCGCACAAGCCACTTTCCTTGGCCCGACGTGCCACCGAGGGGCACCGCGAAATCGAGGTCACCCTCACCCGTTTCCAGAGTCGGCTTCAGGGTAGGAGAACCGAGTTCTTTCCTCAGGCGAGGGCGAACCTCGACGGACGGAACTGCTTCCTCGAGGCCCGGTAGGAAGCACCGGAACTCGAGCGTAGGTGTGGTGAGCGCCAAGCGGCCGTGCCAGGCGACGAGCAAGTAGGTGCCTGCTTTCAGGACGCCGACCTCGGTGGCGGGGGGCTGGGCCCGGCCACGCGTGTCGCGTCGACGCTTCTTCTTCTTCGGATCGCTGGTCAGCGGCTTGGCGACCTGCACGTCGTGCAGCGCGAGGTCGGTGTGCAGCGCACCGAGGATCCAGAACGGGTGCGGCGTCGCCACGCCGCGCAGGCGCCCGCCCCTGGGACCGCGCACGAGGGTCGGGCGCTTCCAGGCGTCCTGCATCGCTTGCATGCCATCCTCGCGCAGGAAGGTTGTCACCGGTACGAACACCACGGCCCGGCTGCGACCACGCACGTAGACGTGGTTCGCGGGCGCCTTGTCGGTGGCTTCCCAGTCGCGCGTGACGAACGCGGCGAAGCGCTCCGGAGCGACGTGCCCCGGCTTGACGCGCTTGCCCTGGAACATCCTCCGGAGCATCGGCGGCACATGGTCGCGACCGGGCGTGCGCCATGCCGCGAGGCGGATCCCAACCCACTGGAACGCGTTCTCGGGATAGGGGGGCGCGTCGGCGCCGCCACCGATCCAGTTGCGGCACGCCGGGCGCAGGACGAGCATCTCGCCGTCGGCCGCGCCGCCGCCCCGGATCACCTTGACCCAGCGGCCCATGAACCCGTGCTTGGACGTCTGGCCGGGATAGCCGGCGAACCACGATGAGGTCCACTCGGCGACGTTGCCCGTCATGTTGTGCAGACCGCACCAGCTGCGGCCGTCGAGTTGGTCGGGAACGCCGCCTCCCTTGGTGCCCTCCTTCTCGGTCTTCATCCGGATGGGCTTGCCGTGGCTGTCCACCGGCAGCGTCGTGGTCTCGTGCTGCGCGTCGGTGCGCTGGCCGCCCCAGTTGGCGCGGCTGGCGTTCTTCACCCAGTCCGCGCCCCACGGAAACGCGTTGCCCTTGGGGCCGCGGGCGGCCCACTCCCACTCCTGCTCGGTGGGCAGGTGCATGCCGGCCCACTCGGCGAAGCGCTCGGCATCGTTGTAGGAGACAAAGCGCACGGGGTGGTCCTCGTGGCCGGCCGACGGCTTCATGTCGGGCCAGTGCTGCGGCGGACGGACGCTGTAGAAGTCCAGCTCCAGTCCGGCGGGCAGGGGCTCCAACCGCAACGCGAGCGCGGTGCGGTGTTCGTCGATCTCGCCCTTCGTGCGCCACACGAACAGCTTGTCCATGCGCTTGCCAAGCGCGCGCCAGATGCGCCCCTTGTTGGCCCGGTAGAGCTGCAGCCAAACCGTTTGGTCCGGCCGGCGGCCTTCGTCTCGCGACTGGCCCACAAGGCGCGCGCCGATCGCTTCGAGCGTATCGGTGTCGCGGCCTGCCGTGGTGTAGGACGCGGTGTGGTCGCGGAGGTAGACGAGGTATTGCGCATTGCTCACCTCGTAGCGCCCGATGAAGTAGGGCCGCACGAACGCCCGGTGGCGCGGTGCCTCGTAGGTGAAGAACTTGCGATGCTCGATCGGCCGGCCCGCGAGCAAGGCGTCGAGGTCCTTGGCGTCGGTGCCGATCGGCACGTAGCCACCGTCCAGGAGCGCCATGCCAGGCGGTACGGGGACGTCGGGACGATCGCCCGCGTCGATGGGCAGCATGCCGGGCAGGGTGGGCAGGTGCGGCGGCGGCGTGCTGGGGAGACGCTCGTCGTCGGCGGGTGTGCCGTCCCTGTCCTGATCGTCTCTGTCCTGGCTGTCGCTGCCCTCGCGGGACGGCGCCTCGATCGGCGGCAACGGCTTGGGCGGGAGGGGACCCTGCTCGTCGTCCTCGGGCTTCACCGGCGCGACGTGGCGCTCGGGATCCGGCTGCTCGTCGGGCTCCGGGGGACGCGGCGGGACGGACGCCTGGCCACGCGTCGAAGCCGGGTGCGCGGCGGTGCCGGAAGGCGTGCTGTCGAAGCCACCGAAGAGGGCGACGGCGCCGAGGAGGAGGCCGCTGCCGAGGCCGGCGACGGCGAGGGGCTTGCCGAGCACGGTCTGGGTCAGGGCGGGCACACGCCGCAGGGCGTCCGCCGCGCACCACGGGATCGCGAGCATCAGGGCGAGCAGGGCCGGGGACACACGTCCCCTCAGCAGACGTGCGCCGCGGTGGAGCCGCGTGCGTACGGTCGCCTCGTTCACGTCGAGCAGCGCCGCCGTGTCCTTCGTGGACAAGCCCTCCAGGTGGCGGAGCACGACCGCGTCGCGGTAGGTCGAGGGCAACCGCGCCACGGCACCGCGTACGAGGACCTCCCGCTCGGCGTCGAGCATCTCTTGCTCGGGCGCGGCGGGCTCGCGCGGCTGGGCGAGCCTCTGGGCCAGCTCCCGCTGCCTTCCGTGCTTGGCCTTCCTGCGGTAGGCGAGCCGGATGACCGTTGTCAGCAGCCACGGCAGGACCGGCGCCTCGAGGTCCGAGCCGCGCTTGCGCAGGAGTGCCATGTAGGCGCCCTGCACCGCGTCCTCCGCATCCTGCGGTGCGCCGATGCGGCGTGCGACCGTGAGCAGCTTGGGACGTGTGCGCTCGACAAGCCGATCCATGGCCGCTTCGTCGCCGCTGAGGAGATAGCGGCGGACGAGCGGCTCGAGGGGATCGTTGCTGTCGTTGATGTCGCTCACACCCCAGTAGTGCATCTCGGCGGCCGTTCGTTCCGAGATTCGGGATTTCTTCCGTCCCGGTCACCAGGAGCCTCGCCGCCGCGTCCCCGTCTCGAGAACGCCTCCTCAGCCTACGCGCAACCGCGCGAGCGGGTCCTGGCGGAAGTACAAGCGCAGGGCGTCGTAGACCTCGGGCTGCTCCCGCTGCAAACGTTGTGGCTTCTCGAAGAAGGTCTCGACCGCCACCGCGAAGAACTCGGCTTCGTTGGTCGCGCCGTAGTGATCGAACACGCTCTTGCGATCATCGTGGGCATCGTCCTGCAGCTGCTCGAACGCGGCCGTCATCACCCGGCGCCACTCGTCGTAGTGCGCCAGCCGGTGCAGCAGGGGGGTGCCGTTGAAGAAGCCGTCGAGCGCATCGAGGCGGTGAGCGAACTCGTGCCACACAAGGTTGTGGCCATCGCGCGGATCGATGGGGCCATGCTTCGCGCTGTCCCAGGCCAGCATGATCGGACCCCGGTAGTGCGCCTCGCCGAGGCGCTCCTCACCCTCCGTCGCGACGCCGTGGGCGTTGTACTGCTCGAAGGGCGACTCGTAGGTGGTCGGATGCACGATCACGGACGTGACGTCCTCGAAGTAGTCGTGCTCGATCTCCAGGATCAGCAGCGCGGCTTGCGAGGCGATGACGACCTTCATCTCCTCGGTCACCTGAAGGCCGCTGCCGCCCTCCCAGATCGTCTCCGCGACGAGCACGCGGGTGATGGCCTCCAACCGTGAGCGCTCGTCGGCGCTGAGGCGCTGGACGAACGGCTGGTCGTCCAGCCACGGACGCCAAGCCTCGGGCGTCGATTGCGCCAGGAGCTTGCGGCGTCGGCGGCGCCGCAGCCAGCCGAAGATCACGCGACCCCTCCAGCCGCGGCCAGCAGCTCGATGCGGTTGCCGAAGGGGTCCTCGGTGAAGATCCGCGCGCGGCCATCCACGGGGGCGGCGGTCTTGATGGGGGCGCGGGCGGCTTCAAGCGTGGTCCTGGCGGCGGCGAGATCGGCGACCACGAGCGCCGGATGGGCCTTCTGCGCCGGCCGGAAGTCCGCTTCGATCCCGAGGTGCACCTGGGCGCCGGCCAGCTCGAACCAGCATCCACCGTGCGAGCGCATCGGCTCGGGCTTCTCGAGCTCGTGGAGACCGAGCACGCCTGAGTAGAACGCGCGCGCCTCGGCCTCCCGGCCGGGCGGCATGGCGAGCTGGACGTGATCGAGACCCACGATGCGCATGCGCCCAGGCTACCGTCCCGACGGCGGTTCGCGCAGCGCGTAGACTCGCTGCGGTCCGAGGGACGGTGAGGAAATCGATGCGACGACGCGTCACGACACTCTGCGCCTTGCTCCTGCTTGCTGCGACGGCCCTCGCGGAGGAGCCGGCACCCGCGCCGAGCGCGGCGCGGGCGATGCTCGACAAGGGCGACGTGGCGTTCCGCAGCCGGGACTACGCCGGTGCGACCGACCTCTACAAGGAGGCGATCGCGCTGGCGGAGAAGCACGAGGAGAGCGAGACCCTCGTCGAAGCGCCGGCCATGGCGGCACGCGGCCACCTGACCCGCGGCGACGCGAAGAGCGGCAGGCCCTTCATCGAGCGTGCGGGCAAGCTCGCCACGGACAAGCAGCCCCGCGGCTGGTCCCGCTACCTCGGCGTGCTCGGTCGCTTCGAGTGGAAGGACGGCGACAAGCCCAAGGCGACGAAGACCTTCGAGCGCATGTACGACTACTGCGTGAAGCACGAGCTGCACAGCCGCGCCGTGGATGCGGCGCACATGGTCGCGATCACCGGCACGAAGGAGCAGCAGCTTGCGTGGGCGATGAAGGGCATCGCCGCCGCCGAAGCGGGCAAGCTCGACGGCTGGCTCGGCCCACTGTGGAACAACCTGGGCATCACGTACGGTGAGATGGGCAACCAGGAGAAGGCGCTCGACGCCTACAAGAAGGCGCGCGTCTACCACTGGAAAGGCACCAGCGAAGTCCCGAAGCTCGCGGCCGACTGGGCGATCGGCATGACGCTCCGCCGACTGAAGCGCGCCAAGGAAGCCAAGGCCTGGCTCCGGCCGGTCCTCGCGTGGTCCGAGCGGCGTCTGGCGGAGAAGCCGGGCAAGGAGCGCGGCGAATGGGTGGGCCTCGCGCTGCTCGAGCTGGGCCTCGTTGCCCAACAGGAGGGCAGGACCAAGGACGCCCAGCGCGACCTCGAGCGTGCCAAGCCGTTGCTCGAGGTCGTCAACCTGGCCTCCTGGCATCCGGCGCTCTGGAAGGAGCTCACCGGCGCCCTGTCGGAGCTCGCCGCGAGCAGCCAGGCGCGTCCACCGCGTTGATCCGCGCGGGGTCGGCGACGTCACCTATCCGTAGCACTGGGCATCCCACGCAACGTGAAAGTCCCTGTTTCAAGCCTTCTGGGCGCGGTCCGGCACTTGCTCTGCTCTTTGGCGGCACCACGCGACGCGGCACCACGCAGTCAGCCACTCCGAGTCTGGGAGAGTCCTCATGCGCCCCGTCCACCTGCTTGTGCTTCCAATCCTTGCCGTGACCGTCGCCGCGGGGGCCCTCTTCGACAGCCCGCATGCGCGTCGCGCGGATGCGGGTCCGACCACCAAGCTCACGCCCAAGCAAGAGGCGCTGATCGAACTTGGCCGCCGGCTGTTCTTCGATCCGCTCGTCAGCCGCTCGGGCCGCCGCTCCTGCGCGTCGTGCCACGACCCGGATCACGGATTCTCTGATCCCGCGCGTGTGAGCGACGACGACTTCGGTCGCACGCGGCGACACAGCCAGACGCTGGTCGACGGCCACCTCAACCCCTCCGCTCACTGGGACGGCGAGTTCGAGACGGTCGAGGAGTTGGTCCTCGCTCGCGTGGGTGCGCTCAAGGGCCGCAAGAGCCGCCTCGCTCACGGCGCCTCGCTGCTCGAGGCGGTCTCCGATGATGCCTCCACCGAGATCGGCCCGGATTCGAACGGCAGCGGCACAGGATTGGACGAGGAGGACGAGGTCGAAGACGAAGAAGACATCATCGACGACGGCGACGACGGCGGCGGTGGTGACGACGACAACCCCTACGGCGGTGACGGCGGCGGCAAGGGCCGCGGCGGCAAGGTCGACAAGAAGGGCGACGGCCTGGACAAGCCCGTCTCGAAGAAGGTGGGGCCGAGTTCGCCTGGCGCGAAGGGTCCCGAGTTCCGCAAGGCCGGCGAGGCGAAGCAGCCGGAAGCGGCGACGCCCGGCGCCAAGGCCGGCGCGAAGAAGGGCGAGCCCACGAAGTCTCCGAAGAAGGCCGCGCCCAAGGCTGCCAAGAAGGCCGCCAAGAAGGAGCCTGAAGAAGCGAAGCGGCCCACCCCCGAGGAACTGCGCGCCCGGGCCGAGAAGCTGCGCGCCGACCTGCGCAAGCTTCCGCTCGCCTCCGTGCGCCTCGAGCGCGGCGGCTTCTATGCCGAGGGCTTCACCGCGGCGTTCGGCAATGACACGATCTCCACGGCACGTATCGCGCGCGCCGTCGCGGCGTACTGCCGCTCCATCGAGAGCACCACATCGCCCTACGACCGCCATGCGTCGGGCGACACGTCAGCGTTGACGCCGTCCGCAGCACGGGGCCTCGCCCTGTTCCGTGGTCGCGCCGGATGCTCCACCTGCCACTCGATGAGCGGGCGGCGCGCGCCCTTCACCGACTTCGGCTTCCACAACACGGGCGTCACGTGGGACAGCCTGAGCCCCAAGGCGCGCCTCAAGCTCGGTCGCCAGGACGAGGTGTTCCGTCGCAAGAAGGACGATCTCGAGGATCCGCGCAAGGTTGATGAGGGCCGCGCGCGCATCAGCACGCTGCGACGCGACTTGCGCTCGTTCAAGACACCCACGCTCCGCGATGTCGCGCGCCGTGGTCCGTACATGCACGACGGTCGCTTCAAGACGCTCGAGGACGTCGTCCGCTATTACGCCGAAGGCACGAGCGATGATCCGGCCAAGGCCAAGGGCGTACACGGTTTCGCCGCCAAGAAGCGTGACGTGGCCGACCTCGTCGCGTTCCTGAAGTCGCTCAGCGGCGACGTGCGACCGGGTCTCCCGGCGCGTCCGTGGCGCGCCCGTGCGGACGCCACGCGCCTCCGGTTCGTGGACGCGGACGGCAAGGCGTTGGCTGGGCTCAAGATCCGCCTGACGCCCGTCGGCGACGTCGCCGCCCGCGAAGTCCGTGGACTCGACGAGCTCCCGATGGCGACGACCGACGACCGCGGCTGGATTGCCTACCCGCGCACCAACCGCACGCACGTCCGGATCACGCTGCCGGGCGGCCTGTCGCTCGCGGACGGCGCGCTGGTGCCGGACACGTGCGCGAAGGCCAAGGTCGTCGTGCCGGTACGCGGCAAGACCATCGTGGTCGTGCGCCTGCCCGCAGGTGTCGCCGCGCCGGCCACGCTGGCCGCGGTGCACCAGGGCACGATCGTCCTGCCCGGCCACAGCGCTCCGCGCACGCGCCTGAGGCGCACCCACACGGTCGAGAGCGCAGGCGCGAACGTCGTGCGCTACGAGGGCTGGCTCCGCACGGACGTGCCGCACGAGGTGAAGGTCCACCTGCCGGGCCTGCACGGCAAGGCGATTGATGCGGTGCTGGGGGCCAAGGAAGCCGTTCGCATCGACGTCTCGGCGCGCCGCTGACCCTGAGCAGCTTTCGGGACGGCGTCTCAGGCAATCCTAAGGGTTCAAGCAGAGGATCGGCGCAGCTAGACTTCCTAGCGAGGGGCTGCGCAGCGCCGTGAAACTCCTGCTTGTTGAAGACTCCGAACGCCTCCGCCGCTCCCTCGAGCTCGGGCTGAGCCGCTCCGGCTTCGCCGTCGACGCCGTCGCCGACGGTGAGGAGGGCCTGGCCTATGCCCGTCATGGGACGTACGACGCCATCGTCCTCGATCTCATGCTGCCCAAGTTGGATGGCCTCTCCCTCCTGCGGCAACTGCGCGAAGAGGGGCGCGACGTCCACGTGCTGATCCTCTCGGCCCGGGATCAGGTGAGCGAGCGCATCGAGGGCCTGCGGCTCGGCGCGGACGACTACCTGACGAAGCCGTTCGCCTTCGAGGAACTCGTCGCGCGACTGCGAGCGCTGATACGACGCAAGTTCGGCAGCAAGAATCCGGTCCACGACGTGGCCGGGCTGCGCATCGACACCGGCGCGCGCATCGTGATGCGTGACAACTCCGAGATCGAACTGACCCGCAACGAGTATGCGCTGCTCGAGTACCTCGTCGCCCGTCGCGGCCGCGTCGTCTCGAAGCGCGAGTTGCTCGATCATCTCTACGCCGGCACGGCGCAGGGGTCCGAGAACGCCGTGGAGGTCTTCATCCACCAACTGCGCAAGAAGATCCACGTCAACGGCGACGGCGACGTGATCCGCACGCGCCGCGGTCATGGGTACGTGGTCGAGTGAGGCACATGACCTCCATCCGCACGCGACTGTTGGTCGTCCTGGCCGCCGGCTTCGCGGTGCTCATCGGCGGCACGGGTCTGTGGCTCGCCAGCCACCTGCGCGAGCAGGTCACGGCGGAGTTCGACGTCGCGTTGCTCGCGAAGGCGCGTGTCCTGCAGGCCCTCACCGAGCAGGAAGACGGCCAGATCGAGCTCGACTACGAGCCCGCCGCGTTCCCCGAGTTCGAGCGTGAGGAGACGCCGGAGTACTTCCAGTTCTGGCTCGAGGACGGCAAGCTGCTCCTCACCTCCAAGCGCCTGCGTGGCAATCTGCCGCGCGCCGAGCCGACGCCCACGGCACCGCTCATCCGCGACGCCGAGCTTCCGGACGGCCGCCCGGGTCGCATCGTGCAACTGGCCTTCGAGGCCGGCAGCACGCTCGACATGGGCGAGGTCGATCCGGAGGACCTCCGTTCGGCCGAAGCCGCCGCGGCGGCCAAGCTGCCCGGACTCATCCTGGTCGTGGCGCGGAGTCGCGAGCGCTTGGACGGCCAGATCGGCGGCATCTTCTTCGCGATCCTGGGCGCTGCGTTCGTCACGATCCTGCTGGCGACCTTGTTCGTCTGGCGGGCCCTGGCCGTCGGCCTGAAGCCGCTGGATGCGATCGCAGGGCAAGTGCGTCAGCTTGACGCAGAACGGCTCGGTTCCCGCGTGGGCCTACCGATGACACCAGAGGAGCTCAAGCCCATCGTCGGGCAGCTCAACGCCTTGCTCGAGCGCCTGCATCTGTCGTTCGAGCGCGAGCGCCGCTTTGCGGGCAATGTCGCGCACGAGCTGCGCACCCCGATCGCGGAGCTGCGCGCGCTCGCGGAGGTGGGGGGGCGTTGGCCCGACGACGAGGAGGCCGTGGCCCGCTTCTTCGACGACGTCGAGTCCATCGCGGGACGCATGGAAGGGGTTGTCGCTGACCTCTTGCTCCTGGCGCGCTGTCAGGCGGGGATCGAGACGGTCGAGCGCTCGCCCGTCAGCTTGCGCGAAGCGCTGCTCGTGGCGTGGTCCCGGCGCGCAGCCGATGCCGCGGTGACCGGGCTGACCTTCGAGGCCGACGTGCGCACCGACCTCGTGATCGACTCCGACGCGAGCAAGCTCGGGATTCTCCTCGCCAACGTCTTTGGCAACGCCGTCAGCTACACGCTGCCCGGCGGTGACGTGCGCTGCGTGGCGCGTCAGACCGGGGGTCGGTTCCACCTGGAGGTGAGCAACCCCGCCGAGGCGCTGTCCGAGGCGGAGCTCAGCCACCTGACGGAGCCGTTCTGGCGCAAGGACGACGCACGCTCCTCGGCCAACCACGCAGGCCTGGGCCTCGCGGTGGTGTCCGAGATTGCGACGCTGCTCGGTTGGACGGTCGCGTTCAGCCAAGAAGCCGCAGACACCTTCTGCGTGCGCTTCGAGGGACCCGCGCGAGCCGCGGCCAAGCCCGCCGTGGCCGCTCAGGGCGTTTCCTGAGCGAGCCCTAAGGAGAATCCAAGGTTGATCCGCGATGATGCCCGCCTAGGAGTGACCCCGTGAAGCTCAAGCTGTTGATCTGTTTCGTGCTCGTCCCCAGTCTCGCCGCCCTGCTGACGGGCTGCGGAGGCGGTGGTGGGGGTGTGGCGTCGGGCCTCGACCTCACCGACCCCGGCTCGTTCAAGGCGGGCGTCGACCATCCCTACTTCCCGATGGTGCCCGGCACGGTCTGGGTCCTCGAAGGTGTCGACGCCGGTCGCGTGCGCATGGAAGAGGTCCGGGTCCTGCACCAGCCGCGCATGATCTGGGGCATCCCGTGCATGGCGATCTCCGAGACCCAGTTCCTCGACGGCGTTCTCTCCGAGGTGACGACCGAGTGGTTCGCCGAGGATCGGCAGGGCAACGTCTGGAAGTTCGGTGAGGAGAGCCTCGAGATCGAGGACGGGACCTTCCAGCGCCGCACCGACTCGTGGGTCGTGGGCGAGGGCGATGCGCTCCCGTGGATGATGCTGTCCTCCACGCCGGAGCTGGGCGAACGCTACGTCGGCTACCGTCCCGACGGGCAGGACACGATGTACGTCCAGTCGCTCACCGCGACCGCGATCACCGCGGCGGGCACGTTCTTCAACTGCTTGGAGATCCTCGAGAACCCCGAGGACATCGACGATCAGGACATCATCCTGTACGCCGCCGGCGTCGGCCGCGTGCGCGAGATCAGTTCGGGTGGGCAAATCGAGTTGACCTCGACGCGTACCGATCCGTAGGGCAAGATCGAGAGGGCGTCACGCGTTGACGTCCGAGCGACCCGGGGGGCAACACGATGCAGAGCCGGTACATCTGGCTGCTTCTGGCAGCGTTCACGATCGCAGGGGCGAGTTGCTACGGAGGATCGGGTTGCTGCGACGAGCCGGCCTGCGACACGTTGGGTAGCGGCACGTCCGCTGGCAGCTCGGACAAGAGCGAAACGTCCGACGGCAGCTCCGACAAGAGCGGCAAGTCCGCTGCCAGCTCGGACAAGAGCGGCAAGTCCGGTGGCAGCTCCGACAAGAGCGGCAAGTCCGGTGGCAGCTCCGACAAGAGCGGCAAGTCCGGTGGCAGCTCCGACAAGAGCGGCAAGTCCGGTGGCAGCTCGGACAAGAGCGGCAAGTCCGGTGGCAGCTCGGACAAGAGCGGCAAGTCCTAGCTCTACGCGTCGGGCTCCTTGACGCCGTAGCGGATCCTGGCGATCCACACGGCGGCGATGGCGAGCACCGTGAACACCAGGACGACGGCGGCCGGCGTGTTGATGCGGAAGGCGAACTTCTCGTCGCCGGCGGAGACGACGTTCGTCTCGCGCGCACCCGCGAGCTGACGCTGCAGCCGATCGGCGCGCGCCTTCTCGCCGGCGAGGTCGCTCTCGAGTTGGGTGACGCGTTCCTGCAGCGCCTCGTCCGACGCGGGGCGCAGGGTCACGTCGGTCTTGACGTCACAGCCTCCGAGGAGGAGTCCGGCCAGGGCGGCCAGGAGCCACCCGGTTCGTGATCGTGTCGGCATGTCGCACCCCCGGACCTCGTCCAGCCAGTCTAGGAACGGGCGTGGGGTCCGCGGTGGCGGGAGCTAGAAGCTCGACTCGTCGGCCGAGGGGCCGTAGATGGACGGGAAGGTTGGCGGACGTGGCCGGCGCGTCAGCCGCGTCGACGCTGCTGGAGCAGGAGCACCAGCGCGGCGAACGCCGTCAGGGCGAGGAACAACGTGAGCAAGGGGAAGGGCGCGTCCTGCTCGGGGGGATCACGCGGAGGATCGGCGACGACCTCGGCCGGCGGGATCACGATCTCTTGCGGAACGAGCTTGGCCTCGAGCGTCGGCTCCGGCGGCGGCGGCGGCGGCGGCGGCGGCTCTGGCGCATGCCGGGGCGGTCGGACCGCCAGGCTGACGATGCGCGCCGGCGTCAGCCAGCCAAAGAACATCGACACTCGGATGCGTACGGGTTCGCGGTTGAACAGGAAGTCGAAGTCGCGACCGACCTTCTTGAACCGGTCGCTTGCCGCGATGCGCTCGTCGTGCTCGACGTGTCCGTTGATCTCGACACGCACATTGCGATCCAGATCCACGATGTCGTCGTTGAGGAAGAGCGAGAGCGAGTCGATCCCGATCGTCTTGATCTTGATCGTATTGGGCTCCTTCTCGGTGTCGACGACGTCGACCGAGATCTCACGCTTCGGAACATCCCAGTTGGTGCCACCGAGGTTCACCCAGTAGGCCAGCACCTGGTCGTAGCGCTTCGGTGGGATGGTCCACGTGAACTTCTTGGGCAGCACCCGTTCGCGCGAGGCGAGCCACGCCATGAGGTCGGGGCCGCGGGCACCGCCCGTCACGGCTTCATGACCGGCATTGCGCAACTGCTCGACGAGATCGGGATTGCCGACGACGTAGGTCGGCACGTGCGCGAAGTTCTTCACGAGTGCCTTCTGCTCGTCGGTCTCGAGCTTCCACGCACCGTGGAACACGAAGCCGGCGAAGAAGATGGGCATCGACGTCGCCGCGACGAACGCTTGCTCCGAACCGTCGAGCACGATGCGCTCGAAGTCGAGGTTGTAGTGTCGCCAGAACTCCGCGAAGACATTGCGGAAGACCTTGTCGCGGATGCCGCCCTTCTTGTCGACGAAGTTTCCCGCGGCCGCGATCGGGCACATTACGATCCACTTCGCGTACAGCTCGGGCCATTCCTTTACGGGGTAGCGGCGCTTCAGCAGGGCCTGTCCCGGGTACTTGGCGTTGAAGTCGTGCTTCTCGTGCAGCGAGATGAGCAACGGGAAGGGATCCCCGCGCGGGATCTCGCGCCGCAGGTCCTTGGCCTTCTTGGGATAGGACGTGGGGATCGAGAAGTTCAGCGTGAGATCCTCGGACTTCAGCCAGTAGAGCGTGCCGCCCAGCCTCTTGTTCTCGCTCACCCCAAAGGCCTTCTGCCACTTGCGGTTCGTCAGCTGACGCTCGAAGGAGCGGCCCTGGTAGACGAGCCAACGCAGGGCGTCCATGTCCTTGAGGACGTAGCGGCCGGCCGCGGCATGCGTCTCCAGCTCCGTGAGGAGCGCCTCGCGTCCCCTCCATACCGGCTCGTCGAGGTCGAAGTAGAGGCGCGCGGCATCGACCAGTTCCTTGAACATCGCCGGCGTCGCGCGCATCTGCTTCGCGAGTTTGGACAGCGGACGCGCAGGTATCGGCTTCGGCGCCGGCGGTGCGGTCTCATTCGGCTCCGGCGGGGGAGGCGGCGGCGACGGCGCCTCCGCCTGCATGAGGGGCGGCTTCTCGGACGACGCTTCGCCACCGACGTCCGCGACCGGCGGATCACCCGGCTCCGTGCCTCGGTCGAGCGCCACGAATCCGAGTCCCGCCATCGCGCCCAGCAAGACGATCCAGAGAACAGCCGGTGAGACGCGACCCGTTGCTGCGTACATGCACAGAGTCTAGAGGCACGCGCTTCAGCGGAAGCGGCAGGTCCAGAACAACGTGCTCATTTGTGCCTGGAGTGCTGTAGCCGCTACACGTCCCCCCTCGAACACAGGGGTAGGGGACGGGTCGACTGTCCCCCTGAAGCAACGGAACGAGCCATCGCTGCGCACGCGCTCGTCCGGGCGCTTCTGCAGCACACGTCGCCAGCGCTTCCACGAGGAGCCGCCGGCGCAGAACGCCGCGACGCTGAGGAGCCAGGCTTGGCCCGGCGGGAGGGCCGTCCTGCTGGGACCGTCCCATGCGTTGATCTGACGCCCGAGCGCGGCTCCGAGCTCGGCGCGTTCTTCCTTGGCGGCGCCTTCGACGAAGCGGATGTACAGCGCGGCACTCGCTTCGACGTCGGTCCGTCCAAGATCTATCGCCGCGGCACCCTGGACGAGCCGTCGCAGTGATCCGTCCGCGACAACGAGCGGCGGCGACTTCCCGCGCTTCGCGGCGTCCTTGTTGATCAGGGAAGCGCTCTTCAGCACGGCGTAGCAGATCGCGGCGGCAGGGGGATCCTTCAATGCGGTATCGACGGTCAGACCGATGTGGTTGATCGCGCGCTGCGCAGACCCCTTGAAGATCGGGCTGCCCGTCATGCCGTACGCCTCGACCATCGCAAACGAGGCCCATGCGGTGGATCGAAGCGGTCGCGCCGAGCCTTGGGCTTCGAAGTGTCCTTGCGGCGCCTGGCGGTCTTTGAGCAGGCGCAGGGCGCGCGAGATGGTCTTGGCGAAGCGGTGCTTGCCGCGGTGGGTGTAGCCCGCACCGAGGAAGGCGAGCAGCGACATGCCGGTCAGCCCCGTTTGTCCGCGAGGCTCCATGCCTGCCGGTCCGCCGTGCCCGACCAGATGGCCGTCGCAGACCGTGAGGGAGGCTTCGGCGTGCCACCCTCCTCGGCGCGGGCGTTCGTGCCGCCCCAACCACTCCAGGTTGTCGTCGAAGGCGTCGTGAAACGAACGCCCGCGGCTCAAGCCCAGGGCGAGCCGCTGAATGCCGGACGCCGACGCGGCGAGGAGGAACGGCACGACCTCTTCCACGCGCAGGCCGTCGCCGACCGTGACCTGGATGTGGAGTGTGTTCTCTTGCCCCAGTCGCTTGAGCTCGTCCAGCGCCTCCCGCCAGGCGCGCTGCGCGGGCTCACCCCAGCCGGGGACGGTCTGGTCGTGCGACGCGTCGCATCCTCGCAGCAGCGGCCACGTGTCGCCTACGGGCTCGATCACGATGCGGGCGCTATCCCTGGGGCCCTGGATGCGGAGGGTCAGGCCGAGTGCACGCGCAGGGTCTCGACGCGCTGAGCGAACGACTTCGAGATCGAGCCAGCCCAGGTGCGACCGGTCTCCGTCCGGCGTGACGGCTAGCAGCAAGCGAGCGCCGCCGTCAATGGCGGGCACCACGTGCTCGAGCAGATCGGTCACGCGCTTCCAAGGTTGGCGCGCGTCGGCCGCGAGGGTGAGGGCTCCGACCTGTGCGGCCGCCTCGAGCAGCTTCATCAGCTCGGCGTGTCGAGGATCGTCGGGCTGGTCGAGTGCGGCGTCGCTCCACACCGTGCCCCCGGCACCCGTGACGGCGAAGTGCACGCGAGCGTTGTGCGCCAGGACCAGCGGGTCGCCCGGGTTGATGTCTTCCGGCGGGCGGTAATCCCCGCCTAGGTGCGCCGAGGGAAGGCTGACGAGGCCCTTGGCGCGCAGCAGGGGGACGCCATCCTCGACCGGACCGGCGTGGCCGCAGCCGAGCAGGCACACGAGCAGCGCGAACGCAGCCCAGCGGACTCGGTGGCGACCTCCCATGGGCTACTCGAACGCCCCGGAGCCCCGCCGGTTCACCACGCCGCCTGGCGGCGCGAGCCCATGTCGTGGCGAGCTTGAGGCCGCCCGGCGGCGCGCGTCTACGTCGTGGCGAGCTCGAGCAGTCCGTGGCCGCCGTCGCGCAGCTTGCCCTGCGCGATGAGCATGTCCCACACCTCCTGGGGGTACTGCTCGGGCGGCCTGACGCCCAGGATCGAACTCTCCTCGCCCTTGCTCAGCGGGTTGCGCGAGCCGGAGGACTCGTCGTCTTGGCGCGTGATCTTGAGGCGCTTGCGGTAGGCCTTGAGCGCGCGCTTGAGCAGGGCATTGTCCCACTCCGAGAGCTTCATGGTGCCCGCGATCCAGCCGTCGAGCACGGTCTTGACCTCGTCCTTGCTGCGGTCGAGGACCGGCAGCATGAGGTCGGCGTCCTCTTCGGCGCCGGCCTTCTCCATCGTGAACTCCATGCGGCGCCAGATGCCGGCGGCCGCGTCGTCATCCGCCGCCTCCAGCTCCTCGAAGAGGGCGCGGATCTTGTTGCACAGGAGCCAGTTGTCGGACTTGTCCACGCCGCAAGCCTACCCGATTCCGCGTAGTCTGGAACGCATGGCCTACGACGAACTCCTAGCCGAACGCGTGCGAACGTCCATCGCCGGCCTCCACGGCATCACCGAGAAGAAGATGTTCGGTGGCATCGCCTTCATGCTGCGCGGCAACATGTGTTGCGGCATCGTGAAGGAGGAACTCATGGTGCGCCTGGGCCGTGAGGGCACGGCGGCGGCGCTTGAAGAGCCCCATACGCGGCCCATGGACTTCACCGGCAAACCCTTGAAGACGATGATCTACGTCGAGCCGATCGGCTGCGCCGACGATCTCGCCCTCACGGCATGGGTCGAGAAGGCCGTGGCCTTCGCCAAGACCCTGCCTGCGAAGTAGCCGCCCCGGAGTTGGGGCCTACGGCTCGAGCCCGAGCGCCGGCGCGCCGGCGCGGATGCGCGCCTCCGTCTCCGCCATGTACCGCCGCATGGAGTCGCTGCGCTCCTCGGGGAGGATGCTGCGGAGGATCACGGCGTGCAGCGTGTGCTCGCGCAAGTCGAGGAAGACGGGCAGGGTGTCCAAGGCGGTCTCGGGCAGCGTGTGCTCGCGCCTGTAGCCGCGCAGGGTCGCCGCCTTGACCCGGTCGTAGTCGGCCTGCGCGTCATCCGCATGCCAGATGGGATTCATCACGGCGTAGTAGAGGATGATCGCGAGGTCGGCGACGAACCAGAAGTCGAGCATGTCGTCGAAGTCGAAGACGCGCGGCGTGCCCTCGTGCCAGTAGAGGTTGTGCCGGTGCAGGTCGGTGTGCATGGGTCCGAACGTGTCGGGCGTCTGCGGCAGCTCCTCCAAGCGACCGAGCAGGTTCGACAGCGCGTCGCGGTAGGGGGCGTCGTCCTCCACGATGGCTTGGATCGCCGCGTACTCCTCCTGCCAGGTCGGACGGTGCATGGGTGCCGGGGGTCCTCCGTAGGCCATGCCCACCCGGTGCATCTGGCCGGCGAGCGCGCCCCAGATCTCGAACGTCTCCTCCGTCCAGGCCTCGCGTTCCAGGACGCCGCCGGGCGCCTTCTCGAAGCAGCAGACGTGGAACGCGCCCCCGTCGGAGGGAACCGTCGTCAGCAACGCTCCGTTCGTGAGCGGCAGTGCCCGGCATGCCGGCACGCCCTGATCTGCCAGGGCGCCCACGAAGTGCAGCTCGGCGCCGATCTCCTCCGGGGTCCGTCGCTGGTGCCACATGGAGCGCACGATGCGAGGCGTACCGTCGAGGAGGGTCTCGTGGACGTAGCTCTCGAACCCGCCAAGCGACACGAGGTCCGCGGGTTCGACCCCCACGGCTCGCGCCACCCGGGCGTGGACCTCGTCGGTGAACTGTGCGCGGACAGCCGGTTCCATGCGCAGAGCCTACGGCCGGGCTACGCTTCCGCCATGGCCCAAGCTCCGCGCTCCCGCCCGCTCAAGCTCGACGACGTGAAGAACACCGTCGCAACCCGGTGCCCGGCGGGGCATCCGCAGGTCCTCCGGTGCCACCCGCTGCGGCAGGGGGGCGAGCGGTTCGAGCCCTTCCCGACGCTCTACTGGCTTGCGTGCCCCGAGATCACCTACGCGCTGTCGAGGCTCGAGCACGAGGGCTGGATTCTCAAGCTGGGCGAGCGCCTGCGCACCGACGAGACCTTCCGTGCCGAGGTGGATCGTGACCACCAGGTCTACAGCGACGAGCGCTGGGCGTTGCTGTCGGACGACGAACGAGACGAGGTCGTCGCCCGCGGCCTCGAACGCGATCTGCGGTCACGCGGCATCGGGGGCATCCGCGATCGGACCTCCGTCAAGTGCTTGCACCTGCACTACGCCCATCACCTCGTGCGGGGCAGTGCGATCGGGCGGGCGCTCGACGAGGTCGCCGAGATCAGGCCTTGCGCGGCTAGCCGCCCGAGCGCTTGACCGTCCAGCCCTTGGCTTCGAGTGCGCTGACCAGCGTGTCACGGTGATCGCCCTGGACCTCGACGGTGCCATCCTTGATCGCGCCCCCGGCCCCGCAGCTCGCTTTCAACTTCTTCACGAGCTTCTTCAGCGCGTCGCCTTCGAGCGGGATGCCCGTGACGATCGTGACGCCCTTGCCCTTGCGGCCCTTGGTGGAGCGCGAGACGCGCACGACGCCGTCGGACGGAGGCCCGTCGGGCTGCTGCTGCTTGCAGCGGCACGCTGTCGCCAGCCGGTTGCAGCGGGGGCACATCCGGCCGTGGTCTGTGCTGTAGACGCGTCGCGCGTTGGTCATCGCGCGGAGCATACACCCTGCCGTGCTGGGCGCACCGCGACGTTACGACGCGCCGACGCACACGCCAAGGGTGGCCGACAGCCACGGCACCGTATGGGACACCACCTTCACGGTCGCCCCTGAGGGCGACGCGACCAAGCTGACGATCGCCATGGACGCCCGCGCCCAGAAGCTCATGCCCAAGCTGCTCCACCCCGTCTTCCAGGGGCTGTTCAAGCAGGGCGTGGAGAGCCACGTCGACGCCGTCACGGTGTGGTGCGAGCAGGCCTAGTCCGCGGGCCGCGCGCAGATTCTCCAGGTTCTGCCTTGCGCTTCCCTCAATATGTGACTAAAAGGTCACCTATGAGCGCAGCCCACCCCGTGCCATCCACCGCCAGCGACGCCGTCTGGAAGGCCCTGGCGGACCCGACCCGACGTCAGCTCCTGGACGAGCTGCGCCGCGGTCCGCGCACGACGGGGGACCTCTGTGGGCTGTTCGCGATGACCCGCTTCGGCGTCATGAAGCACCTGCGCCAGCTCGAGGAGGCGGGACTCCTCCTCATCGAGCGCCGCGGCCGCGAGCGCTGGAACCACCTCAACCCCACGCCCATCCGCGAGATCTACCGGCGCTGGATCCGTCCCTTCGAAGAGGAGGGGGCGGACCAGCTCCTGCAACTGAAGCGCGTCGCCGAGCGCGGCGTCGCAGCCAAGCCAACAAGGAAGAAAACGAGATGAACACCGCGACCCAAGACCCCGCCGTCGTCCAGCAGATCCTGATGGAGATCACCATCGATGCCCCGCGTGAGCGCGTATGGAAGGCGCTCGTCGAGGAGACGGGAGCCTGGTGGCACAAGGACTTCTACACAGGACGCGACCCCGTTGGCTTCCACATGCAGCCCAAGCTGGGGGGCTGGATCTTCGAGGACTGGGGCGGGGGCGAAGGCGCGATCTGGGGCACGGTGATCGGCGTTCGCGCCCCGGAGATGCTCCAAGCGGTCGGCGACTCCGGTCCGGACTACGGCGGCCCGAACCGCGGCATGATGTCCTGGGACCTGACGCCCTCGGGAGATGACGACGCAGCCACGGTCGTGCGCTTCCGCCATGCCCTGCACGGCAGCGTGGCGCCCGGAACCGTCGATTCGCTCGACGGCGGCTGGCGCCTGCTCTTCGAGACCTGCCTCAAGGCCTACGTCGAGACGGGCACGCGTCCGGCCGCAGCCGACGCGGACGCGGGGCCGTGCGAGGCCTGAGCCACGGCGCCGCTACACTCGGGGCCGCGTGGTCCCGGAGTCGTCCCATGAAACAGCAGCGCCGCACCTTCGATGAGGTCGCCGATGCCTACGCCAGCGTGCGGCCCCAGGTCCCGCCGCCGGCGGTGGACGCACTCTGGGAGCACCTGGCCCTCTCCCCGGACGGCAGCGTCGTGGAGGTCGGCTGCGGCACGGGCCAGCTGACGAAGCACCTCGCCGAACGCGGCGCGCGGGTCACGGCGATCGATCCCGGTGCGAAGCTGCTCCAGGCGTGCGCACGTGCGGTGGCCGGCCAGGGCGTGACGCTGGTCGAGTCGACCTTCGAGGCGTGGGATCCCGCGGGTGCGCGCTTCGACGCCGTCGCGGCGTGCCAAGCCGCGCATTGGATCGAACCGGGGGTCTTCCTCGAGCGCGCGGTGGGGGCGTTGCAGCCCGGAGGCCGTCTCGGGCTCCTCTGGCACACGGACGTCTCGGAAGGCACGGAGTTCTGGGACGCGACGCAGCATCTCTACGACCACTACCTCCCCGATGCGTCCGGCAAGCCGCCGCGCACGATCCCCCTGCATGTCGCTGCCTACGAGCGCGCGCTCGGAGCGGACGCGCGCTTCGAGACGCGTCCCCGGCAGATCTGGCCGTGGACCCGCGAGTACGACGCCGACAGCTACGCCCTCATGCTGAGCACGCATTCGCCCGTCCGCATGCTCAGCGAGGAGGGCCGCGAGGCGTTCATCGCCGGCCACCGTGAGGTCATTGGCCAACTCGGCGGTCAGGTGATGCGCTTCCACGAGACGGTGATGCTGCGAGCGATGCTGGCCAGGGCCTAGTCCGGCGCGCCCCAGAGCACCCACGCGGCCCAGTACTTGGGGTGCTCCCACTTGGGCTGGCTGCGGACGTGCTTCGACGCGGCGCGAAGCGCGGCGAAGATCGACGTAGGCTTGGTCTTCTTCGAGCCGCGCCACGCACGATGGAAGACCTCCATGAAGGCTCGGGTCGCGTCGTCGTCGACCCTCCACAAGCTGGCCACGATGCGTGGTGCCCCGGCGTACATGCAGGCGCCGGCCAGACCGAGCATGCCCTCGCCGTGCGTGGCGGTGCCGCGTCCGCTGTTGCAGGCCGAGAGGACGAGCAAATCAGTCTTGATTTGCAGCCCGAAGATCTCCACGACGGAGAGGAATCCATCGTGTTCCGCCCCGGGGGAAAGTGCGAGGCCCGAACGCGACGGACGGCGGTCGCTCGCGAAGCCGTGTGTCGCCAGGAGCACGGACTGGTAGTGGGTCTTCCCTCCGAGGACGGCCCGTACCGCGTCCTCGTGCGCTGCCTCGCCCAAGAGCACCTTGTCGCCCTCACGCGCGATTGCCTGGATCTCCTCCCGCGAGCCCGTGAGCTGATCGAGCTTGGAGGACCCCGCAAAGGTGCTGAGCTTGCGTCCTTCGCGTTCGACTTCGAACGCGGGATCACCGACCGCGAACATCTTGGTCCCCGCGCTTCGCGTGCGCCGGCCCAGGAGTTGATACGCCGTGGCGGAAGGGATGAATGCGAACTCGCGCGCGTCGTCGAGCAACTGGAACGGGACGTGAGCCAGGGGGCCGTCCGGGCAGATCAGGACGCGCTTCGCCCCCGTGCCCAGCTTGAGGGGGTCCAGCAAACGTTGGCGCAGCGCCGCGATCGCATCCGTAAGCTCCGCGCCATCGGCTTCAGGCAGGGCAAGATCGTCGACCGCGGTCGCGAGTGCCGCCGCGGATCCGAGATCGACGAGCCGCGGCTTCGTCTTCTTGCCGAGCACGAGCGCGTGTGCGCGTGTCTCGGTGACACCGAACATCACCAGCCGCTGATCAGTGTGGAGTCCCGCGGTGACCTCCGCCATCTTGGCGGGGGTGGGACGGACCAGCGGGAGCGCCTTCTGCGCATGGCGTTGGAGCTCGTCGAGGGTGCCCTCATAGGCAAGCTCGGCGGCCAAGCGTGCTTGGTAGGCGCTCCGAGCGCGATCATGCCGTCCGGTGAGTAGGGCCGTGGCGTACGTGGCCTTGGCTGCCAAGACGGCTTGACGGGCCGCCGCTTCCCGCTTGAGCAGTTCGGCCGGCGGATCGAGTTGCTCGGCGACGTCGCGTACCCCAAGGCGCGCGAGCAGGGACCGCGCGCGACTGAGCTCGAGGAGTTCGAAGGCAAGTTCGGGGTCGCCCGCGGCGAAGCCCGTGCGGACGGCCGCGTCGTAGGTCGCCGCACGACGAGACCGCCCGAACGAGCCTGCGACGGGTGCGAGGCCGGCGACGATCGAATCCACGAGTGCGAGGGACTTCCGAAGGTGGGGGAGTGCCTTGGCCGGCGCGCCTTGGGCCACGAAGACATCGGCCAATCCCCGTCGGGCGTGGCACTGCAGCTGGCGGTCGCCCAGCTTGTCGCCCTCCTGGAGGAGCGACGCGAAGAGCTTCTGGGCCTCCGCGGTCTTGTTCGTCGCCAGGAGGGCGTCGGCCACGTACAGGTTCGCGTAGGCGGCGCTGACCCGATCCTTGCCCGCGAGCTTCACGCCCTCGCGCAGCTTGACGAGGGCCGCCTCGTGTTCATCTGCTCTCGAGAGAGCGAAGCCCCACTGCGTGAGCGAGCGCGACAGGCCTTGCGGGTCGCCGTACTTCTTGTATGTGCCGTGGGCCTTCTCGATCTGCTCGATGGCCTCAGGGATGTCCCCCCGCACGTAGTTCGCCACACCGATGTTGAGCCGGACATCCGCCTTCTCGAATACCTCCTTCTCGCCGTAGAAGGTCAGCGCCTCCTCGAAGAGCACGAGGGCCCGGTCAGCGTCCCCAAGATCCGTGTGGATGATTCCCGTGATGTTCAGGACGTCGGCGCGGCTTCGGCGGCTCTTCGTCTTGCGGTCGAAGATGCGCATCGCCATAGCCGCGCGTGTGAGCGCTTGAGCGTAGTCTCTTTGGAGTCGGTAGGCATCCGCCAAGCGCGTAAGCGCATGTCCGGCACGCACCGACTTGCCCGCTTTCACGAAGAGATCAAACGACCCTGTGAGTACGTCGATGGCTGTGTCGTACTCCCCGAACTCGCAATCGAGGTAGCCCAGATCGAGCCCCGTGAGGGCGGCGAGGAGGTGCTCCCCTTGGGCATGTTGCAGCCCATGGATGCGTCGATTCGTTTCGCGTAAGGCAGCCTTGTCCAGGACGCGCTGGAGGGAGCGGGCACGCTTCATCAGTGCGCGTACCTCAAGCTCAGGTTCGGGTTGGTCTGTCTCGCGTACGAGGTCGGCTGCGATCAAGAACTCCTGAGCGGACGCTTCGTACTTCTTGTCATCGAACAGCGCCGATGCGCGCCGCATCGCGTCGTCATAGCCGCGCGGCTTGTCGGCGTAGACGCTCCTCCCTCCAGACATGACAGCGAAGAGCGCAAGTGTGACGAGACACACCCGGCCTCCTCGCCGCCTCATCCCTTGCGAGGACGCATGTCTGGTCCGGATCGACGGAGGAGTCACCCGGGTTCGGTACCTAGTCCTGGCTCGAGTCGTCTGTCGGATCGTCGTACCGGATCGGGCCCTTCTTGTGCGAGACGCTGCTGTGCGACCTCAGCAGCCACATCCGCGGAACGCTCGTTTCCTCATCGGGCGTGTCGGTGTCCGAGTCGTGGTCCCAGGTCATCTTCTCGATGACGACGAAGATCTCCACGTCCTGGTATCCGGCAGCGGGGTCTGCCGCATTGATCTGGGACACAAGGCAGATGTGTTCCTCGGTACCTAGGGTCACGGTCACCTTGACTCCGTAGACGAAGCCAGCCTGTTCGTGTCCGCCCGGTCCCCATCCCTGTCCGCCGGAGATCGGGAGCGGATCCCCCGTTTCCTTCAGATCGTCCGTGATGTCGTCCCACGTGCCGTCGGACTTCTTCGCCTGGACCCTCAGGTCGGAGACGTCCTCGTCGGAGCCGTTGAACAGCCGGAACCGCCGCATGTACGGCGGCTCGCCGCCGGAGTCCTTCGGCGTGCTGGGCCCTGTGATCACCGTGCCACGTCGTCCCAAGTCGTCGCGGTCTATACTTCGGTCGAGTAGCAGGTATTGGACGACCGCCAGGAGGACGATCGCGATGAGGACGTGGACGAAGGTGACCGTACCTCTTTGGTTGTTGTTGCTCATAGGTTGCACCCCCTACCCCATGTTGCGCGCTGGTTCGCCGACAAGGGTACATCGTGACAAGGAATTCAATCCAGGGCCCACCTCGGGAAACCATCTTGGGGCCCCATACATGCAGGATAGCGAGTTCAGCGAAGGGCCGTTTCAGTGGTCCCCTGAGAGTCTCGCTGAGATGGCGCAGTATGCGGCCGGTGGCCTGTCGCAGGCCCCCGTCCTTGCCAACCGCCCCAAGCAGGGGCCCGACTGGGCCACGCATGTCTCGCGGAGCCAGTGCACATTGAATGTGCGCATCCGCATCGAGCTCGAGAACAAGACGGGGCCAGAGGATGGTTCGGTCCTCGACGCAACGTCCGATGACGACTGCAAGCCTGGCGGCGACGACATGCGCCGGCGCAGCGACGAGGAGTTCCGCAAGCTTCTAGGCACGTGGGAGCAGGTGTCGAACGACCTCTGGAACTACACGGACTGGAAGCACAGGAAGGGCGTCAAGGAGTACCGCTGCTGCCGCGTCCGCTACGACATCGAGATGCGCGAGGGATCAGGAACCGAGGGCTGGCATCAGATCAAGGTGTACAACGACGTGAAGCTTGAAGATGGGTCCTGGACCGACATCGACCGAAAGCAGGCGCGCGGCCACTGGCGCGTCTGCGCGGACACGGGTCGCATGGCAGCTCACGAAGTGGGACACCTGATGGAGTTCTGCGACGAGTACCCCACGACGACCGTCTGCTCGCCGAAGCCGGAGCACTACATCACCGTGGGTGGCGATCGATGCATCATGGCCGACGTCAGCACCGATGCGTTCGCCCCGCCGTATCACGTGGATCAACTCATGGCGCGCACGGGGATGGTCTGTCCGCATAGTTGCTGCCCTCAGGAGAAGAAGCCACCGGCTGCGTGGGACCTGCCTCCGATCGAGATCATCCTGTCCAGGTTGCCCCAGCCGGGACCGATGGGACCGTGGCCCACACCGCTGCTCTTCCATGCCGTCCGCAGCGGCGATCCGATGATCTTCGCGCGGGCCTCGGAGCTCGTGAAGCAGCGCAAGCATGGGAGCGGCAAGTTCTTGGTGCGGGGGCTCCGCAAGGGCTCGCCGGCTCAGCGCTCGCTGGCGGCCGTTGGGTTGGGGACGATCGATCACCCGAAGTCCGTGGAAGCCCTGGAGGCGGCGCTCTCGGATCCGGTTGCGGACGTACGCTTCAAGGCATCGCGTTCCCTGCTCAAGTTGCGCGAGCGACAGGGCATCGGCGGCATGATCGGCTTGCTGGAGAGCAAAGCCACGTTGATGAGCCATCCGCCACAGCTTGCGGCGCACGCGGCGGCGCGCTCGCTCTACGCCTACACGGGCCTGACGCTGGGCCTTGACCCCTCGGCGACCGAGAGCGCCAACGCAGATGCCGTGCGTGCCTGGAAGACGTGGTGGGCCAAGCACGAGGTACCTCGCAAGAGGTAGCCGCCCCTGGTCGGAGCAGAGCGCGATTGGTACCGTGACGGATGGGGAGCGTCCTGCGGAGCGACGAGCATGTCGACCACGGCGGTACGAGCAAACTGCACGGTCACGGTTCGGCTCCAGATCGAGTTCGTGAACGTGGCCGCTGTGCCCCTTCCGGTCTTGGCTCCGATCGTGAAGATCTGGTCCGATGCGATCGATCAGATGTGGAACGACACGTGGGGCGGTCGCTCCGGCCATGTGCGCTGGCGGTGCTGCTCGGTGGTGTTCGAGGTCGACGCGCGCATCGGGGCCGGCACACCGGGCTATCACCAGATACGCATCCACCTCAGCGGTGATCTGCCGGGCGGTACGACGAGGTCCTCCACCGGGATCGGCTTGCTCGGGCAAACGGGCGATTGGGAGGTCACCGAGAACCATGTCGTGGCCGCTCACGAAGCCGGTCACCTGTTGGCTTTGGACGATGAGTACGTGCTGGACGGTTCCGGTAGCGCCCTGGACGAACACGCCGTACCGCCGTACCGGGCTACGGATCCGCGCTGCATCATGGCCAACACCGGCACGACCGACGTCACCCAGTGGCCTGAGCACATCGACGCGGCCATGAGCGCGCTGGACATGCACTGCCCTTGGCAGTGCTGCGTGCTCCAACCTCGCGGGGCGGTCCTGACCCTCCTGCGCATGTTCAAGCGCGCTCCGTCGCCGGTTGCCCCCCAGCGCCGGCGCGCGCCCGGGCCACCGCCCGACGCGGCCGCGGCGTTTCAGCAGGTGCAGGGCGGACGGCCCAACGCGCGCGCCATCGTGGCGAACCACGTGAGCCGGCACGCGGACTACGACACCGACGAGGTGGTTCCCGAACTCTCCAGCCCCGTTGCCGCGCGTCGGTGGCTGGCGGCCATCGCGCTGGGACGCGACAGCAGTCCGGAGGCGCGCTCGGCTCTCGTTGGTGCGCTCGGGGACGAGTCGCCCAGCGTGCGCATGGCTGCGGCGCACGCGCTGCTCGGCCAGGGCGACGATCGCGGCTACCCCGTCTTGCTCGATCTGCTGGACGGCGCGTACACGATCATGCGGCATCCGCCCACCCTGGCGCGTGACTACGCCAACCGGGTCCTCGAGCGCTACAGCGGGCACCACGTCGGCTTCGACCCGTTCGCCTCCGCGCCGGAGCGCGCTGCCGGCGTCGCCGCGTGGCGCGCCTGGTACGACGCCCGCTAGGAGCCTGTCCCCGAATGCCCTGCTGCGCCCTCCGATCCACGAGCTACGAGCGACGCCCATGCGATTTCGCATCCTCCATGGGCAGGAAGCCCGCCTCCGGTACGAAATCGAACGTCCGCCCGCTCTCGCTTCGGTCTCGAAACGCTCGCGACGGACATTCGGGGACAGGCTCCTAGCGCTTCGCGCGCTGGATCACCTGGAGAGCGGCTGCCATGCCTCCGCCGTCCTCTCTGTTGGGGGGGGGCGATCAGGCCTGTGCCGAGGAGCAGCGCCGCTGGTTCAACGACGTTCCGCCGGGGGAGTACCGGCTCGAGTTCGTCGCGGCAGGCCTGCGTCCCGCGACAGCGCGCGCCGCCGCCCTCATCACGCAGATGACGCTCGGCGGGGCTGTCGTACCTGGCCGCCAGCCCCTGGTGCCATGCCGCGCTTGAGGGATGCTCGGCGGTTCGTACGGTAGGGTCCCGCGTGGCTGGAGACTCCCCGATGAACTCGCTCTTCGACGACACCGAACTGACCACCGTCCTGGAACGCATCCGTGCGCTGGACGAAGGCACGCAGGCCGCGTGGGGCAAGATGAACGTCGCGCAGATGCTGGCGCATCTCCAGACGCCGTTCTTGATCGCCACCGGCGACGTCAAGCTCAAGCGGAGCTTCTTGGGCCGCATGCTGGGCGGCATGGTCAAGAAATCGGTCCTCAGCCCCAAGCCCTTCAAGCAAGGGCTTCCGACGGACCCGCGCTTCATCGTGAAGGACGATCGCGACTTCGCCAAGGAGCAGGGCGCGCTGATGGCCTGCGTCGAGGTGTTTGGACGTGGGGGCGCCGCGGGTGTGACACCGGACCCGCATCCGTTCTTCGGCAAGATGACGCCGGCGCAGTGGGACGCGCTGATGTGGAAGCACGTCGACCACCACCTGAGGCAGTTCGGCGCCTGAGCCGGCGCCGTCCGTCACGCGTCGACGCGGCGCAGGATCATCTGTGTGAAGCCCAGGGCGTCACGTCCCCAGGCGAGGAACGACCTCTGCGCACGGGCCTGCAGGGCGAGCACGTCGTCGCGATCCGGATGGTCCGGGTTGGCGGCCGCCCAGCGATCGACGGACAGCGATTGCAGCATCTCGTAGCGGTCCCAGTCCTGACCGGTCGAGACGATCTGGTACCGCAGGCGGAAGCCGGCGTCGAGGACGGCCGCGTGCAAACTGGGGAGGTCCAGGAACTGGTCGGCGGTCAAGTCGTCCGCTGCGAGGTACTCGGCGGGGGGGGCGTCCGTCTTCCAGAACGGCTCGCCGAACAGCACGAGCCCGTCGGGGCGCACGAGATCACGTAGGGCGGCGAGCGTGCCGGCGTAGCCGTCCCAGATCCACGAGGCGCCTACGAGCGAGACGACGTCGAAGTCCTCGCCCTCCGGCGGCACGTAGTCCTTCCCGTCGGCCTGCACGAATATCAGGTCGGCATCGGGCAGTGTGCTCGCCGCGGCCTGCGCTCGTTCCACGGCCCAGGGGGAGACGTCCACGCCCACACCCGAGATGCCGTGCCGTGCCGCCATGCGGAGGAGCAACTCGCCGGCGCCACACGCGATGTCGAGCACGCGCATCCCGGGCTCGAGGTCGAGGTAGTCGACGAGCTCGTCGACCACGTCCTCCGACACGGGATTCCAGAAGGTGTGGGCGTCGTGGGCGATCACCATGCGTTCGTGGAACTCCATCACGCCTCCTCGGCGTTGCGGGGCCTCGGGCGGAGCAGCATAGTCCACGTGGCGCGATCCCGGATGCGCAGGGTCCGGTATGCTCCTCCGGCCTCGTCTCGGGGCGCGGAGGAAGCGCCCATGCCGATCGAACGACGACGCCGGTGGATCGTGCTGGCCCTGCTCGTCCTGCTCAGCATCGGCCTCGGCGAGGTCGGAGCCGAGGACGCGCCCGAGGACCCCGCCGCGAAGATCGCGGAGCTGCGCAAGCAGATGGACCAGGCCGGGCGATCGGGCAAGCTTGCCGCAGCCCTCGCGCTGGCCCGCAAGATCCTCGTCGTGCAAGCGTCCTCCCTGGGCGCCGACCACGTGGACGTCGCCATCACGCTCGACATCATCGGCGGCGTCGAGCGCATGCAGGGCAAGCTCGAACCCTCCTACAAGGCGCATGAGCGCGCGCGCGCCATCTTCGCCAAGCAGCAGGGCAAGCACGCCGACATGCGTCTCATCAACCTGCAGCAACTGGTTCGCGTGCTGCACACGATGGGACGGTTCCTGGAGGCCTCGAAGCATGGCCAGGCGGCTGTCGATCTCGCCGTGAAGCTGCACGGCGCCGACGACACCCACATGCTGCCGGACGTCCTCGATCTCGCGGCCCCGCCGTTCTTCGAGCTGGGGGCATACGCCAAGGCGCGGGTGTGGACGGAGCGCTCGCTCGAGCTGCGCGAGCAGAGCGTGGGCAAGGTCCACCCCATGCTCTGCGCGACGCTCCTCTCCCTCGCGGCCTTGAACCAGGCCCAGGGCGCGGAGGGCGCGGCCCGCCCGCTCTTCGAGCGGGCCCTCTCGATCTTCGAGAAGACGCTGGGTCCGAAGCACCCGGCGTCGGCCCAACCGTTGCTCGGCTTGGCCGAGTGGCACCTACGCCAGGGTTCCCCCGCGGAGGCGCGTCCGCTGAGCGAACGCGCGCTCACGATGCTGGAAGGCCAGTTCGGGCCGAATCACCCGCACGTCGGCCGAGCCGTCGATCAGCTCGGGCGGGTCCACTTCACCGCGGGCGATGTCGACGCAGCGCTGCCGCTCTTCGAGCGAGGCCTGAAGATCCGCGAGGTCGCGCTGGGCGGCACGCACGTCGAGGTGGCGCGCTCGCTCAACAACCTGGCGATGGCCTGGAAGGAGAAGGGGGAGTTCACGAAGGCCCTGCCGCACAGCGAGCGAGCGCTCGGGATCGAGGAGGCGGCGCTCGGTGAGCACCACATGTAGGTCATCTCCGCGATGGGCAACCTGGGCGTGCTCTACGCCCAAGCCGGCCTGCTGGACAAGGCCGGGCCGATGCTCGAACGGGCCCTGACCGCGACCAAGGCGACCTTCGGCCAGGGGCATCCCTCCGCCATCCGGACGCTCGGCTACGTTGCCAACCTTCGCTACACCCAGGGTCGGCTGCCCGAAGCCCGCAAGCTGCTCGCGCACGTCTTGACGCTCGAGGAAGCCCACGCCCGTGCGCAGTTCGCCACGATGAGCAGTGCCCAGCGTCGGCGCTCGCTTCGCACCACCCGGGAGCGCCTGAGCCAGCGGCTCTCGTGGGACCGCGGCAACGAAGCCGCCGCCTATCCCGACGTCCTCCGCTTCAAGGGGCTCGTCACCCGCGCTGAGGCGGCCGAGCGCCTGCTCGCACGCCGCGCGACGGCGGAAGATCGCAAGCGGCACGACGAACTGCGGGCGGCTGAGCGAATCACGGCAACGCTCGCCAACAGCGCTCCTCCCAGGTTCCGCAAGAGCGCGCACGGCCGCTGGCAGCGGGCGTACGCGAAGAGCGTCGCCGAGCGCGACCGCCTCTCGCTCGCGCTCACCCAGCGTATGGCTCCGTTGCGCCAGGCGCTGGAGCGTCTCGACCTCGGCATGAAGGAGGTACGGGCCCAGCTGGCGCCGGACGAAGCCCTCGTGGACGTGATGCGCGTCACCGTGTTCTACGTGGCGTGGGTCGTGCGGCGAGACGGACCGGTCCGCTTCACCATCTTGGGCGACAGCGAGAAGATCGAGCCGGCTTGCGCCGCGTTCGTCGAGGCGATCGCGGGCGACAGCGGCTCGACCGACGACCAGAAGGCGATCACGGACACAGGCAAGGCTCTCGCAGCCCTCATCTGGCGCCCGATCGAGAAGCATGTCGGCAAAGGCGTCGGCCGCGTCGTGATCTGTCCCGACGGAGCGCTGGCCGCGGTGCCCTACGCCGCGTTGCCGGGCCGGAAGGCGGGCAGCTACCTGATGGACGACCTGACGATCACGCACGTCATGAGCGCCCAGGATCTCGTGCCGCGCAAGGACCGAGGCCGGGTCGGCCAGGGTGCCTTGCTGGTGGGCGGCGTCGATTACGAGAAGGCCGAGGCGACCCCGGAGCGCGTCGTCAGGTCGGAGCGTGTACGCCGGGTCGCCTCCAAGGACCGCGCCGGCTCGGGCACGCGCTTCGCGCCCTTGCCCGGAACACTCGTCGAAGCGCAGGGACTTCGCGCGAAACTTGGCGAGGCGACGTCGACGCTGCTGGTGGGGGCCGCGGCGACCGAAACCGCCCTTCGCAACGAGGCGCAGGGCAAGCGCTTCGTCCACATCGCTACACACGGCTTCGCGCGAGAGAACCTCCGCTCGGGCCTGAAGAGCCGGAACGCAGGCGCGTGGATGAACGCCGAGGCAGAGCGCGCCCTGGCCGCGGAGCACGACCCGCTCCTGCTCAGCGGCCTTGCGCTCGCGGGCGTGAACAACCGCTCCGGGGGTGCGGGCGACGATGGCGTGTTCACCGCCTTGGAGGCCTCCTATCTCGACCTCGACAGCGCCCAACTCATCACGCTGTCGGCATGCGAGACGGCCCGGGGGACCGCCGCCGCAGGGGAAGGCGTGCTCGGCTTGGTCCAAGGCTTCCAGCTCGCAGGCGCGAAGCAGGTCGTCGCCAGCCTCTGGAAGGTGGACGACGACGCGACGACGCGCATGATGCTTGACCTCTATGACCGGCTGCTTACCTCGAAGAAGGCGGCGCCTCTGCCGGACGCTCTTCGGGCGGCAGCTCGCGCGCTGCGCGACGGGGGCGACGGCAAGGACACCTCGAAGTTCGCCCGCGTGCGGTACTGGGCTGCCTTCGTGGCGTACGGCCGGTAGGGCCGGGGACGCAACGGAAGGACCGAGACCCCGGCTTGCATTTACTGATCCATAGGTATAGTACCTGTTGTATGCTTTCCTCGTGAAGGACGCGCCGTACATCGAAGAACTCCTCCAGACGTGGGAGCAGGTCCACAAGAAGGGCCACCTCTCGCTCTGGGTGCTCGTCGCCCTGCGAGACGAGCCGCGCTACCCGCGTGAGATCAGCGAGTTTGTCGCCGACGTCGCCCCGTCCATGAGCTGCGAGGGGCAGAGCCTCTACCGTGCGTTGCGTCGGTTCCACGACCTCGAGCTCGTCACGTTCTCAAAGCAGAAGGGCTCGCGCGGTCCGGACCGCAAGGTCTACCGCCTTACGGCCCTCGGCCGGCGTGTCCTGGCCGCCTTCATCGACCGCAACATCATGTTTCTCTACTCGAGGCGTGTCCGCGCCTTGCTCGAGGGGTCCGACGGATGATCAAGCTCACTCGCAATCAGTGGTGTTTCGCGCTTGTTGCCGCGGGGCTCACCGCCGCCTTCCACCACCACCTCTTCGGGTTCATCGAGGAGGAGCAGTGGTCGAGCATCGGTTGGTACGCCGGTGGGTACGGCGTCGCGATGTTCCTCGCCGGACTGGCGTTCGGCGCGACCGATTCGGTCGCCAAGAGCCGGTTGGACCTGGGCTTCGGCTATCACGCCATCACCTTCGTCGTCGTGCTGGTCGTGGGGACGCTGGCCGCCCTCGTCTACGGACAGCCCGTGTGGCCCCAATTGCTGGGCACGGCAGGCTGGGCCGTTGGGCTCTACGTGCACTACCGGATGAGCCGTCGCACCGTGAAGGGGCTCGACGCCGAAGAGGCGTTCCCGTAGGAGCCTGTCTCCGAATACCCTGCTGCGCCTTCCGATCCTCAAGCTACGAGCCACGCCCATCAGCTTTCGCATCCTCAACGGGCAGGAAGCCCGCCTCCGGTACGAAATCGAACGTCCGTCGGCTCTCGCTTTGGTCTCGAAACGCTCGCGACGGGCATTCGGAGACAGGCTCCTAGACGGGGCTACCGCCGGCGGCGCATGGCCTGGATGAGCTGATCCAGCTTGCCCAGGAATCGCGAGCGGTCCTTCTTCTCGAAGGGGGCAGGGCCGCCCGTGATCTCGCCCACCTCACGCAGCTGCGACATCAGCTCTCGGCTCGCCAGGGCGCTTCCGATCGAGTCCTCGGAGAACTCGCGGCCCTTGCCGTCGAGTACGCGCGCGCCGCTCGCCAGGCAGCGCGCGGCGAGCGGGATGTCGGCGGTGATGACGATGTCGCCGTCCGTCGCACGCTCCGCGATCCAGTAGTCCGCCTCGTCCAGTCCATCGCCCACGACGACGAGCTCGACCTGCCCGCGCTCGGGGCTGCGCATCCACGAGTTCGAGACGAGGTACACCGTCAGCTCGTAGCGCAGCGCGACCTTGTAGGTCTCGTCCTTCACCGGACAGGCGTCGGCGTCCACGTAGATGTCGAGCACGTCTGTCTCCTCGCGCGGGAGGATACGGCAAACGTTCGGTCGGCCCTGCGAGGAGCACGACGCCAAAACGAAACGCGGCGCGGCTCCTCGAGGGAACCGCGCCGCGAGCTCATCGGGCGACCGTGGGAGCCTAGCCCTCCGCGAGAATCTTCTCGAGGGCGGCCTGATCGCTGCCGGCGACCGACCCGTCCTTCGCGAGCACGCGCAGGGTGGGATAGTTGGTCACGCCGTAGGCCTTGATCGTGGCGTCGGAGACGCCGTTCAGGATCGCCAGGTCCGCGCCGACCTTGGCGAGCCAGCCCGCGATCGCTGCCTTGTCTGTGCTCATGGTCGCCGCGGCGATCTCGAGGTTGGGGTGCTTCTTGCGCATCTCGACCAGATGCTGTGCTTCACGCACGCAACCGCCTCACCCAGGCTTGAAGAACGCGACGACGCGTACCTTCTCGCTGCTCTGGAGGGGATCGACGGGCGTGCCCTCCCAGCCAGCGCCGGAGAGCGCGATGGGGGAGGCGCCGGAGGCGCTGTCGTCGCTCGCCTTGTCGCCGCAGGCCGCGAGGCCGAGCAGTGCGCACAGGGCGATACTGAGTCCGAGGGTCTTCATGGGTGCTCCTTGACGGCGGGGGGCCGTTGAGAGGGTGATGCGTCCCGGTCGCGCTCGGTTGCATGCGACGCCTGGAGCGGGACGATGGACTGACACGGTAGAACCGATGCGAGGGCTACGCCCCGGGCGGGGCGGAGAGCTTCTCCCAGAAGTAGAGAACCGTGCCGTCGGGGTCCCGGAGGTACTGGAAGCGCAACCCGGCGTGCTCGTCTTCGATGATCTCGCCCGTGAACTCGACCCCGAGAGGCGTGAGGCGCTCCATGATCGCCTCCAGCTTCTCGTCCACGAGCATGCCGAGCTCGAGGGCGCCTCGGGTACCGGGGGCTGCGTGGTCCTCGTGCGCGGGATGCAGGCCGATGACCAGTCCCTCGCCGGCCGACACCTCAGCCCAATGGTTCTCCGCGCGCATGCGCAGTTCGAGACCGAGCGTCTCGGTGTAGAAGGCCAGCGAGGCCTCGAAGTCCGACACGAAGAGGGTCGCATTGCCGCCGCGGATCATGAGGTTCCTCCAGCTTCACTACCGTCAGCATGCACCCCGGGTGGTCGGAGCGCAACTCGCGACGAGCGGCGCGTGGGCGGGCAGGAAGGGGGTGAGTCGCGCAGGCATGGGCCTAGCCTGGCGGCGGTGCGGGAACGGGAACCGCGACCTCGCGCGGCAGCGCACGCCAGGTGTCGAGCACCGCGGCCAGCAGGCCGAGACGTCGTCCCGCGCGCCCCGGGGCGAGCGACGTGCTCTCGAGCCCGTCGGCAAAGCGCTCGATCGCGCCGGCCTTCTCGTTGGTCAGGTCGCGTGCGGCCCGCTGGAGGTCGAGGAACGGGCCGGGCAACGTGCCGCCGCAGTCCTGGAACATGCGCAGCCCGTGGTGGCCCCACGAGCAGAAGACATCGTCCGGCTTGGCGAAGGCAGCGAAGGACGTGAGCATCTCGGCGACGGAGCCGCCCGCGCGGATCGTCTCGAGAGGCAGCCCCGTGTGCGTGGGAATGTCGGGCGCCAAGGGGTTGCGCGGCGCCATGACGAACGAGAGCGTCTCGCCGCTGCTGGGTCGATGCGCAACCCAGTGGATGAGCTCGTCGCCATGGCGGCGCTGCGGTGTACCCCAGGGCCAGGCGTTGGCGTCCCCGACCAGGAGGACGAGATCGTCGTGTCGCTCGCGCAGTTCGACGGGCAGGCGCTGGTAGGCCGGGACCTGCGGGCGCGGCCGCCGGGTGCGGGGCGCCGCCGCGGATGCCTTCGCCTGCTCGTGCGCTTCGATCTGCGCGTCCACCATCGCGTCCATGGGTCGCAGCAGCGGGCGGAAGCGCTCGACGTCGCCCTCGATGGCGCCGAGCACGTGCATGAGGGCCTCGATCGTGGAGACGTACTCGTCGCACGGCTCGCGGCGGATGCGGTAGTTGGACGGCTCCGGCGCTCGGAAGGCGTAGCGCGGCACGGCGGCCAGCTGCTTGTTGTGCCTCACCATCGAGCGTGCCTGGGACCACGTCCCGTCCACCACGATCAGGGTGACGGGAGCCGGGGGCGGTTCCTGGAGGATGTCGCGCGCCCCCGGGCCGGGGTAGAGGAAGATCGGCGGCCGCTCCGGATCGCTGCACGCGTCCAACAACGCCTCGCTGTCATCCCAGGCGGTGCCGACATGCAGGCTCGACTGCGGCAGGCAGAGGTGCGCCATGTGCGCCGTGCCGATCGGCATGCCCTGTTCGCGCGGATGCTGCAGGATCACGATGCGCGACCGCGTCTCGATCGTCGACAGCTCCGCGCAGTAACAGACGCTGACGGGGCGCTCGCAGCGTGCACACATCGCACGCTTGAAAGGCTCGGGCGGCATCGGCTCGGTGACGCTCATGCGCTGGGGCTCACGCGGACGAGGCCGCGCTCGACGAAGCAGCGCTCGCGCAGCTCCTCGAAGGTGACGTCGAAGCTGTGCTCCTTCGCCTCGGCCTCGTCCCCGGACCAGCAGCAGTAGAGCTCGATCGAAGCGCCGGCGGCGTGCAGCGGTTCGAGGTAGGCCACGAGGGCCGCCCGCTCGGCGCGGTCCTCGTCGTCCTCGATGTCCTCCAGCCTGCCGCCCTCGGGGAGATCCCCCATGTAGCCGAACTCGCATCCGCAGCCGGCACTCGAGCCGAGGCAGAGGACGTGCTCGTGCGTGAGGTGCTGCCTCACGGCTTCTTCGTCCGCGTGCATCGGCAGGGCATGGAACGCCGGCGCCTTGGGACGCCACGGCACCTCCGGCAGAGGCTTCGAGCAGGCGAGGTAGAGCGCGTAGCACATGCCCAGAGGATGCCACATGGGCGCTCCCTGGTTGCCTCCTGCCGCGGTCCTGGCGGGGCACGGTCTCAGCGGCTCGGTACCTGGCCCGGAAGCCGCCTACGAGGCGACGCGCCCGGCGTACCCACGCTCGACGAACTCGCGACCACCCTGTTCGCGCTGTAGCTTCGTCGCGGATGAGGACCCTCGCTCGCTCCTTCGGTCACGTGGCTCGGCTCGGCGTCGTGCTGGGCCTGCCACCCTTGCTGCTGGCGCTCCTCGTGCCGATCGATGCGCTGAACCCGCCGGCCGATCCTCCGTTCGTCGAGCTCCTCGCCTCGCGCGCCGAGACGCTCCGCTTCCACCTCGGCCTGATGCTCGCGGTGTGTTGGGCCGTGCTCATGCTCCTACGCTGGTGGCGTTTCGCGGCGCTCGGGGCGCTTCTCACGGCGTGGGCGATCCTTCCCGCCCTGCTGTGGCCGTCGCACGAGCGCGAGCCCCTCGACGGCTCGGCGTCGTTGCGCGTGCTGTCGGTGAACTTGGGCGATGACCGCGCAAGCAAGCACCTGGTGCTCGAGGAGATCCGCCGATCCAGGGCGGACTTGGTCGTCCTGCAGGAGTACACGGGGGGCTGGCGCGACTACATGGCGAAGCAACTCCAGCAGGCGTATCCGTTTCGAAAGGAGGACGTGAGGTCCGACAACTTTGGCATGGCCGTGCTGTCGGCACAGGCCTGGACACGCATGGAATCGTTCGAGCTGCACACCACGGGTACGCCGCAGATGCGCCTCGAACTCGAGCGCGGCGGCGAAGTCTTCGTGGTGTATTCGTTGCACCTCCTCCCGCCCGGCGTTTCGCAGTACGCCAACCACCGCGGCGAGTTCGCCGACCTGGCACGTCGGCTCCGTGCCGAGACGCGACCGACGGTCTTGGTGGGGGACTTCAACTTCGTTGACCATGGCGCGCTGGGCGCGGCGCTGCACGAGCTGGGCTTCCTCGACACGCATGGTCTCGCCGGCGGCGGCCGGGGCGCGACGTGGCCGGTGCACGGTCCGCTGCGTCACGTTCCCGGGATCCGCATCGATCACGTGTACGTCGGGCGCGGACTCACGGCCACGGCCGCGTGGCTGGGGGAGTCCAACGGCAGTGATCATCTCCCCCTCGGCGCGACGATCGTCCTGACCAAGCCCTAGCGCCACACGCGCGCCCCTCCACGGCGGCTACCTTGGGGCCCGCGGCGTGAGCGCTGCGGGGTGGGGGCATGCGGAAGCTACTGGGTACGGGTGCGGTACTGATCTTGATGTGGGTCGCGCTGCGTCCCGCGCCGGCCGAGGAGCGCCCGTCCTCGACGGGCTTCTCGATCGCGCTCGAGTCCGCCGAGAAGGCGCTCACGGCGAAGAACCATGCCGAGGCCCGGCGTCAGGTCTTCCGTGCCCTCGAGCGCGACGCCCAGGCCCCGGCGGCATGGGCCCTGCGGGCCCGTTGGGCGGAGGCGGTCGGCGAGACTGGCGAGCGCATCTACAGCCTGCACAAGGAGTTGGCCCTTCGGCTGTCCCAAGGCGCGCCCAGGAAGCAGACCAAGGCACTGCGAGCGGCGCTCGAGGCGGTCGATCCGCTCGCCAAGCGCTACCTCGATCTCAGCACCGGGTTCGTCGACCGCCTCCTCGACCTGGCCAAGGCCTATCGCAAGGCCAAGCGGCCGCACTCAGCCATCCGCGTCTACCAGCAGGTGCTCGCCCTTGATCCCGAGCATGCGGAAGCGGCGAAGGCGATCGAGGAGATCTCCGCCGCGCCGGACCCGACGCTGGCGGAGACGGCCAAGCCCAAGGACCTCTTGGCGGACGTGTCCAGCGAGTGGATCCGCGCGTTCGACGCCAAGCACAAGCTCTGGGACGAACGCGCGAAGCTCGAGCGGCCCAACTACACGACCTACACCGACGCCGGTTACGAGGTCATGGTGCGCTGTGCGGAGGCGATGGAGCAGATGAACGCCTTCTACCGGGTGTTCTTCCGCTACGGCCACGAGGACGGCAAGACCGTCCCACGCATCGACCTCAACATCTTCCGCGAGAAGGACACCCATCTGGAGAAGGGCATTGGCCCGCCCGTCACGTGGTCGAAGGGCCACTTCACCGGAGGCGCGGTCGAGGTGTGGATCGGCAGCAGTGGCTTCGACTCCATGACCGGCACGCTCTTCCACGAGGCGGCGCACCAGTTCATCGGGCTCGCGACCAACGCTGTCGGTTGGCTCAACGAAGGGCTCGCGTGTTTCTTCGAGGGCTGCCGGATCCAGTCCAACGGCACCGTGCTGATGAACATGCCGGCGAGCGGGCGGTTGTTCTCGCTTGCCGGGCGCATGGACAAGGGCTGGATGAAGGATGCCGCCGATGGCATCGACAAGGCCGATCCGAGCGCGAGCCGTCCGCCGAAGGCTCCCACGTTCCGCATCCTGATCGAAAACGACTACGCGTGGGGCCCCCCTTGGTACGCGCCGACGTGGGGCGTGGTGTTCTTCCTCTACAACTACCAGGACCCCGTCGACGGTCGCTTCGTCTACCGCGATGCGTTCCGCACCTTCATCGATGCGTCCGGTGGTCGCAAGGGCGCCAAGGCCGTCGAGAACTTCGAAGAGGTCGTCCTCGCCCACCCCAAGCCGCTGACCAAGAGCCTCCGCAAGTCGAATGAGGTCACGGTGCAACTGCCCAAGACAGTCGAAGAACTCGATCCCGTCTGGAAGACGTGGATCCTGGCGCTGCGCGAAGAGCAGCGCGGTCGCAGCAAGGTGAAGCGGCCGTACCTCGAGTGGGCCCACTTCGCCATCGAGCGCAAGGACCTCATCGCGGCGAGCGAGCATTTCGAGCGCGGCCTGCGCGATGCACCCCGCGACGTCGACCTGCTCGTGGAGTTCGCGGACCTGCTCGCGGGCAAGCTCAAGAACAAGGACCGGGCCACCAAGCTCCTGCACACCGCCATCGCCGCCTTGGAGTCTTCGCCCAAGCCGGACGAGAAGCGCATCGCCGAGCTCGACGCGCGGCTTGAGCGCCTGGACCGCTCGCACCGCAGCCTCCATCGTGTCCACCGCAGCCTCGAGCGCTCGGCGCATGCCATCGCCGAGAGCTACCTCGCTTCGGAGCACTACCTGATGGCGATGCACGTCAGTGCGGGCCTCGGGACGAACCTGCGCATGCCGCGCATGCTCGCCTACTTCAAGGAGGCCGTGCAGCGTTCCGGCAAGACGCTCGCGCTCTGGCAACTCGCCTACAACGAGTTCGATCTGCACGGCTGGGCCACCGGTGGAAGCAGGGTCTTCGAGCCCTACGGCACGATCCTGCGTTCGCGCTTCGGAACGTACGAGGCCGGCAAGTACGCCTACAGCTTCCTCATGCTCGACAAGGTGACGTCCGGCGACTACTCGATGGAGGCCGAGGTCCGCATCGTGAAGGGGGAGAACGCGTTCGCCGGTCTCGTCTTCGGCCAGAAGAGCAGCCAGACGTTTCATGGCTTGATGCTCTTCCCCGAAGGCCTGCTGGACGTCGCCAGCTTCTACGGCCCGGGCGACTTCAAGACCTGGCGTCACGAGGACGTCGACGTGGCGTCCAAGGCGTGGCACACGCTGCGTCTCGACGTCGCTGGAGCGGACGTCGACGTGTGGTTCGACGGGCGCCTCGTCGCGAACCAGACGTTCACCGGCCGCGACGTCCTGAGCGGTCGCTTCGGCCTCATCACGGGCCCAGGCAAGGCGCAGTTCCGCAACGTCCGGTACCTGGCGCGCGACAGCAGCGATCCGGGCGCGGAGATCGAGCGCGCCGTGCGCCGCACCAAACTCGCCAAGGAGGGCACGCGCCGCCCCGGCTACTACATGGGCTTCGTCCCGCCGTGGCCGAAGGCCAAGGCGTGGGTGCAGAAGCCTCGCACGAGCTACGCGGAGCACGGTCTCGTGCCGACGCTGGTCGTCCTCTGGAGCCTGAAGCAGAACGCCGTCTTGCCGATCCACGAGTGGCTGGCCCACCTCGCGAAGAAGTACGCCGCTTCGGGCTTGGAGATCATCAGTGTCTGCGAGGACGCCGATCCCAAGGACCTCGCGAAGCATCTGGAGAGCTGCCCCTTCCCAGGCAGCGTTGCGCTGGACACGTTCGAGCCTTCCAAGGGCGGCGCGGGCGAGACGATGAACCAGTTCGCCGCCGGTCGGAAGGGCTACCCGTGGGTGCTGCTGCTCGACATCGACCAGAAGGTCGTGTGGGAGGGCAACCCCGGGTTCCATCGCAAGTTCCCCTGGAAGCCCGGCGAGGTCGTGCACGTCGACGGTCCCCTGGCCGAGCTGGTCAAGCGCCACAACCTGCCTGCGCTCAAGCCCTGGCTCAAGGCGTGGGCCGCGGGAGGACGCGCGGCAACCCTGCGCGGTGATCTCAAGACGGCCGCGAAGCACCTTGCCGTGGCGAAGACCCTGCCGGGTCAGCACGTCCCCGTCGTGGCCGACGCCCAGGCCCTGCGCAACACGATCCTGCGTGCGTTGGAGGGCTTGGACGGCGTGGCGGCGGAGCTTCAAGAGCAGGACATGGAGCCTGCGGTGGCCACGCTGCTTGCGTGGGCCGACCTGCTGGAGCACGAGATCGATGCGGAGCTGCGCGAAGCGCTCGAGAAGAGCTTCAGGAAGGGCAACGTCCGCCGCTGGCAGCAGGTCCTCAAGCTCTGCGGGCAGACACAGAAACACATCGAAAAGGGCAAGGACGCCCGCGCGTCGGTGACGGCGTTCCGCGCGAAGCTCGCAGGCGATACGAGCCCGATGGTCGTGCGCTTGCGCGACAAGCTCGACGCGGCGCTCGCGGGCAAAGACGACGCGGCACTTGGTGCTGCGGTGGCCGCCGCGCCGTCGCTGCCGGCGCGCTGGCTCGCTCGGGACTACCTCAAGCTGCAGTAGGGGCCGGATCGTAAGCACCCGGCCGCGCCTGCCCGGTCCTTCCGCCCCGGAGGACCCGAGTCCCGCCTTGCGACGTGACGCGAAGGGGAGCGTCGGTCTCGTCGCGTCATGGGGGGTAGGCGGTCATCAGGCCGCATTCCCCTGTGGAGTACGACATGAAGACAATCCTGACCCTGCTCGTCCTCGTCCTGGTCGCGGTGCCCGCCGTGGCTGGGGAGCGCCCTTCGGACGGCGGCTGCCCGCTCTCTGGGGCCTCGATCGACGGGTTCGACTGCGACAACATGTGCCCCCTGGCCAAGCGTGCGAACACGCTGCGAGCCGTCGGGACCGAGGCGCAGCCGATCTCGGCCATCACGCGCAAGGACTGCGCTGACAAGCTCGAGAAGAACCTGGCGCGAATCTAGCTCGCTGGACTCCTGCCCGTGGCCGGGAGAACGGTACGTCACGTTCTCTTCGGCCGCGTTTTCAGGTCTCGTGACACGTCGCGCCTTCGAACAGCTGTTCCTCATCCATCGGGAGCCTGTCTTCAGGTTCCTGCTGCGACTCTGCCATGCCCGCGCGGACGCCGAGGACCTGCTGCAGGAGACGTGGCTCACCCTGTGGCGCAAGCGGCACCAGTTCGAAGGACGAGGGCATCCCCTTGGGTACCTGCGGCAGATCGCCTACCGCCTCTTTCTCAACCACATGCGACGCACGACGCGGCGGCGCGCGCTCGCTCACCACATCCCGGTACGCCAGGAGGCGACGATGGACCTGGGGTCAGACGATGCCGACGAACAAGCCGTCTTGCTCACGCGCGTCCGCGCCGCGCTTGAAGGCCTGCCGGCCGCCAACCGGGACGCGTTCGTGATGTTCCGCTTCGAAGGCATGACCTGCGCGGAGATCGCCGGCGTCGTCGGCGCGCCCGTGAAGACGGTCGAGAGCCGCCTGCGTCGCGCCACGCTGGCCCTGATGGACCTGCTCGCTTCCGAGCGCACACCGGGAGGGACACGGTGATGGATCAGCACTCTCCCTACGATTTGGTCCGCAAGCGCGAGACTGAGGACCTCACGGCGGTCGAGGCCGCGGTACTCGAAGACGCGCTCACCAAGGACGCGGACCTCGCGGCCTTCGCTCGTGCGTTCCCCTCGGTCCGCCGGATCACGGGCGTGGTCGATGCAGACGCGGAGATCGGCGGGCTGCACGATCTCGATCTCGAGGCGCTCGCCCTGGAGCCGATGCGCTCCGTGCCGCATGCCGCGCGACGCTGGTGGATCGCCGCCGCCGCCCTCCTCGCGGGCGTGCTGGTGGCGCGCGGGCTGCTGGGGGCCGACGCACCCGTTGCCGTGTTCACGCCGCGCTACATCGACATGGCGGCCGAGGCCGCGCCCGCGGCATCCGCCGTGGACGTGTTTGCCGATGCCGTGCCGGCCGTGCTGATTCCCTACCGCCCGATCGGTGAGGGCGGCATCACGTGGCTGCGCGACGAGAGCCAGGCACGTGCCCTGGCGCGCGTTTCGGGTCGGCCGATCCTGCGCTTCGGCTCGATGGCCACGTGCCCGCTGTGCGTCCAGATGGAGCGGGGTCCGCTGCGGGCTGCTGATGTGCTGGCTCAGGCCGGTGATGTCATCGCGCTCAACCAGCGCTACACGCACGTCACGATGCAGGAGATGACCGAGCTCTTCCGTGAGGGCTGGCCGCGACTCCAGCTCGAGACCGCGGACGGCAAGGTGCTCCGCACGTTCCATGGGGCGCGCGGCGCGGCGCCCCTGGCCCGCGAGCTGGCGCTTGCCACGGCGAGCTCGACGGCCCGCCCGATGGCGTGGGACGAGCTGGAGACGCAGCTGACGCGCCACACGCTCGGCAATGCCGCTGGGCGCGCCGACGAACTCGGCCGAGCGTGGAGCGCGCTGGCGTCTGTCGAGGCGCCGTCACAGCTTGCACAGCACGCAGCGACTGCCCGCCGCTGGATCGCAGCCCAGGCTGCCCAGGCCTTGCGTGCCGCTCGCGACACCCGCGACGCCGGCGCCGCGCGGGACGTGCTGACGCGCGCGGTGGGGCGCTTCGCCGACAGCCCCTTCGCTGACGATTTCGCGGACCTTCTCGCGCGCTTGGACGCCGAAGGCCGCCTCCCCCCGATCCAGGAGCGTTCCGAATGACACGTCTCTTCCTCCCCCTCGTCTCCCTGCTTGCTCTCGCGCTGTGGGCCGCCCCGGCGCTCGCGAAGGACAGCCACCTCGCTGTTGCCCGAAAGCTCTTCGCCGACGGCGAGTACGACAAGGTCGTCGAGGTCACCGCACGCGTCGTGAAGAAGGACGCTGACTACGCCAAAGCGCGCTACCTGTCGGGTGAGGCCTTGCTCTTGCTGGCCAAGCCGGCGGACGCGGCCAAGGCCTTCTCGGCGGTGGTAAAGCTCCGGCCCAAGGCGGCACCGGCGTGGGTCGGCTTGGCCCACGCTTCGATCCGGACCCAGGAGTTCGATGAAGCCAAGATCGCGGTCGACAAGGCCCTGAAGCTGGAAGCCAAGAACGCCGAGGCGTGGCGGGCACTGGGGGAACTGCACCTCGCGAAGGAGGAGTCGAAACCTGCCCTCAAGGCACTCAAGAAAGCCGTGGGCTACGCGCCGACGGACCCGGCGGCAGCGCGCTCCTACGTGGTGGCGCTCCTTGCGGCCGAGAAGAGCAAGGAGGCCGTGTCGGCCGCGACGAGACTCATCAGCAAGCGCAAGAAGCACCCAATGGGGTCCTTTCTGCTGGGGCTCGCCCTCGAGCAGCGCGGCAAGCATGCCGCCGCCATCACGGCCTACGAGAAGGCGCTCGCCCTGGATGACGCGTTCCTCGACGCGCACAAGAACCTAGCCATCCTCTGCCACACGATGAGCCGCACGTACCAGAACGCCGCGCGCGTGAAGAAGGCGATGCACCATTACGAGCGCTACTTCGCGCTCGGAGGCAAGGACGACAAGCTCAAGCAGACCTATCTGACGACCAAGGGCTACATGGACCGATTCCCGAAGCCGACGAAGTAGCGGGCCGCTCCAACCTGAGAGGAAGTGCACCATGGGGATTCGTGGCACGGCGGCGTGGGCCGCCCTGGTCTTGTGTGCGCTGGTCGCGCCGCGGGAGGCGCAGGCGAAGAGCAAGAAGGCCGACACGCCCAAGCGCGTCGCGGCCGCTTTGAAGGTCGGCATCACGAAGGGCGATGACGTGAGTCTCGCCTTCGAGCGCGCCGCGGCCTTGAAGGACAAGTTCACCGCCAAGGAGATGAAGCCCGTGCTGAAGGAGTTGGGGCGAGCGTTCAAGCAAGACAAGAAGGGGTTGCAGCTCCTAGCGCTGAAGACCTATGTCACGCTGAACGTGGCGGGGACGTATCCGCACATCGCGAAGCTGTTGAAGCTGCCGGCCAAGGTCGTTGGGATCGAGACCCGCACCGTGCGTATCCGCGCCATCAAGGCGGCGGGCACGATGCACGAAGAGGCGGCGTTGCCGGATCTCGAGAACCTGCTCGGCCACCCCGACATCGCCTTCTCGCGTACGGCGGCCCAGGCGCTGGCCTCCTACACCGTCCTACCCGACGACAAGCGCGCCAAGCTGGTCACGCGTCTCCTCAAGCGGCTTGCCCAGCTCGAGAAGCAGGCCAAGGACCGCAAGCCGGCCGTCGCCAAGGCGGCCACGACGCTCATCACGGTCCTCAATCCGACGATCGAGAAGCTGACCGGCAAGCAGGGTGCGACGACCGCTGCCGCTTGGAAGAAGCTGCTGGCAGCTTCCTAGGCCGGTCGCACGATCCACGCGGCGCTCTTCGCGTAGGCTAGTCGTCGTGATGCACGACGCCCACCGATCCGGTCCCGCGCCAGCGCGCACGCGCGCCGGACAACCCAAGGGGCCGTGATGCGCGCGGCGGCACTCGCAGCGGTCCTGTTGCTCGCAGCTTCGTATCTGGTCTTCGGTGCGTGGTGGCAGGGGCAGAACGCTTCGGACACATCACCCGGACCTCTCAAGACGGGGGACACAGCCGGGCCTGAACTGACGGGCCGGGCCACGCCGACGACACCGGTCGATACGACAGTTGCGGAGGCGTTGCACGCTGCCCTGATCGGCAAGGGCCCCAAGGAGCAGCGGCGCATCTTCTTGGACCGCAGCCTCGCCGGCACCGCGCCGGTTCCCTACTACGAGCCCCTGGCGCGGCACCTCATCGAGCTTCTGCTGGGCAAGGAGCGGGGCGCACTCTGGTACTACAGCTTCTCCTGCCTCGTGAGCATGGGGCAGCCCGTCGCTCCTCTCTTCGAGTCCCAGGTCGACAGCGAGGACGGAGATGCGCGGCGGCTGGCCCTGGCCGTCTTGATCGCGCTGCGCAGGGAGGGCGTCGCGGTCTCGCTGCCGCCGATGCTCGACCTCATCGAGGATGCTGACGCGTACGTTCGGCAGCTCGCGTGGGGACTGCTGTACCGTGGCGTTCCGTACGAGGACGCCCTCGCGCAGCGCATGCTGGGGCACATGCAGCGCAACCCCGCGCCGGGCCAGTGGTCTGCGGGCACGGCCTTGGCGCAGATGGGGCCCAAGGGCGTCGCCTTGTTGCTTGGTGAGTTGAAGGCGGCCGACGCTCGGCGGCGCCTTGCCGCGGCGCGCAGCATCGGGCAGGCCCCCCTGGACGAGATTCGCGCCGTCTTCGCCGAGCTCATGCTGGCGATGGAGGACCCGGCGCCGGACGTGCGCGAATGGGCGATCCGGGCTCTCTCGCGCTTCGAGGGGGACTGCGCGGCGTGTCTGCCCGCGCTGCTCAAGACGGCGCAGGAGAGCGACTTCGGCATCGTGCAGGCGAGTCTGCGCATCCTCGGCGAGATGGGGCCCGCCGCGGAGGCGGCTGTTCCGCTGCTGCTCGAGCGGCTTCAGGATGACGATCCGCGCCTCGTGAGTCAGGCCGCCGGTGTCCTGGGTGCGATTCACGCTCGAGCGGCCGTGGTTCTCCCGGCCCTGGCGGCCCTGGTTCGCGAGGACACGTCTGATGCAGCCGCGAGGGCGATCGGCGCTTTTGGGCCGGAGGGCTGGGAGTATGCCGTCGCGCTGCTCCACGACGACGACGAGGACGTGCGCTACTCGGGGCTGACGGCGTTCCAGGCGATGGGGGCGTCTGCGGCGCCGATCGTGCCGGAGCTGTTGCCGCTCATCCGCGGAGACGACCACAGCATGGCGCTGCGCGCCATCGAGACCGCCGGGGCGATCGGGCCGGGGGCAAAGGGCGCGATCCCCGCGATCCTCGAGCGCCTCGCCTGGGGCGAGGAGGACCTGCCTGTGAAGGTCGCGGGGCCGGCGCTCGTGCGGCTGGGGCCCGCTGCGGAGGGGCCGCTGCGCCAGGCGCTGCGCTCGAGCGATCACCAGACACGCAGCCAGGCCGTGCGGGTGGTCGCCTTCTTCCTCGGCCGTGCGCAGTTCGCCTTTCCCGAACTCGAGACGCTTCTCACGGACAAGGACGCAACCGTGCGTCTGCACGCGGTGTACGCGGCAGGCGCTGTTCTTCAGCAGCCGGTCGATCTCGCCGTCAGGCTGGCCGCGCCACGCACGGCGCCGGGGGCGCACCTCGAGCTGGCCGTACGCAAGCGCTTGCGCTCGCTCCTCGAGCGCGCACGCGAGGATGAGGACGAGACGGTCCGCCGCCAGAGCGAGGCCTACCTGCGCACGTTGGACGCGACGTAGCGAGACCGGCATCTAGGCGGGGCGCGTGACCCAGACGCGCAGCGGTCCCAACCGTTCGAAGCCGATACGTTCCAGCGCTTCCAGATCGCCGCCCGCTCCCAGCGCGCCGTAGCCGACGATGGGGAGGTCTTCGTGGCGATCGCGTACCCAGCGCAGGCACGCTCGCTGCAGCGCATCCACGGGAACGCCCGGCAGGGCGAAGACGTTGGACACGCCCACGGCACCTTCGGACAGGTTGATCGCGGCGCCGCCTACGAGGTCCGAGCCCTGGCACGCAGCGAGGAAGGTTACGCCCTCCGCCTCCAGCACGGCCGGCGGGAACACGCGCATGCCGGGAGCCGGGGACGTGACCTGCCACGTCCGCTCCCACGCCTCGAGAGCATCGGGGCCCGTGACGGTCTCGAGGGTCACGTCGTCGCTCGCGTCGCCGAGGGCCCCGGCCCCCGGGGCAAGCCCGTACCACGTTGCGTCGAACAAGTGGCGCAGTCCCAGGCTATCGAGCTCGGCCTGGGGGAGGTGGGCGAAGCTGTCCTTGATGCCCCACGCCTGTCCCTGAAGCGTGGTGGCAAGCTCACGGAGTCGCGCCAGCTGCGCGGGCGTTCCCGTGTCCGCCGTGCGCGTGGCGAAGCTCGAGTAGTAGGGCGGCGTCGGCGCCTCGGTGGACCAGTAGTCCGCCTCGAGCGCGAGGTCGATACCGTGGGCTCGAAGCACGGCCTCGTACCAATGCTGGCTGTTGCGGAGGGCGAGGTCGACGTTCATCGGGCGGGTTCCTACCTGGGGCTGCGGCTCAGGGTACTCCTCGCTTGCCGACGCACGCTCCGCGAACGCGCGGAGAGGTGTGTATGCTCCACGTCGCGTCAGGGAGCACCAAGGGCATGGGCATATCGATCAGTCGTCTGCACGTGCGGCGCAGCACCTGGATCCAGGCGTCGCCCGCCCGTGTCTGGCAAGAGTTCGAGTCCTTCGACCGGATCGCGGCCTGGTTTGGGCGCGGGCACGAGTTGCACGCGCTGGACCTGCACGTCGGCGGCGTTGCCGACCTCAGCGTCGAGATCTCAGGGGAGCGGCGCCACTTCGGTGGGGCGGTGCTGGTCTTCGAACCGGGACGGGAGCTGACGTTCGAGAGCAACTGGCATGCACCCCACGCTTGGCCCGAACCGACGTTCTTCATGTTCCGTCTGACGCCCGTCGACGAAGGAACGCTGGTCGAACTCCTCCACCACGGATTCGAACGCCTCGGTGACGGTGCGGGCGACCTCATCGAGGGCTACGAGGAGGGTTGGGACGTGAAGCACCTGAAGGCGCTACGCGCCCTCATCGAGGTCTAGAGGCATCGAGGCTAGCTAAGACGCCTCGTCTTCCCCGGTCTTCTTGGCCGCCGCCTCTTGCTCGGCGCGGAAGACGCGCTGGGCCTTGCGACGGCGGTTGCGCTTCGCATTGCGCTCCATGACGCGGTGATCCTCGATGTAGAGGCGCTCGACCTTGGTCCGCGCCCAGTCCGTCATGCGGAGGAACTTGAGGCTCGAGCTGACACTCGGGTTGTTCTTGAAGCACGTCAAGTTGAGGCGGGCGGCGAGTTCGGTGAACCCGTGCCTCTCGACCAGGTCTTCAACGATCGCCTTCAGGGTGAGGCCGTGCAGCGGATCGTTGGGGCGGGGTTCGGACATGCGGCTCATCCTCGCATCACGGGGAGCTGCATGTGCAGTTCGTAGTACTCCGCCCCGTGGGCGAAGGGGCGACCGATCCATGCTTCGAACGACGGCTGATCCGTCGGCACGTAGGGGCTACGCGGGAGCCACGTGCCCCAGATCCAGTCGATGGCGCGCTGTTCGAGGTCGATCTTGCCGCGGACCTCGACCTGGGCCACCAGCATGGGGGGGAACTCGATGCGGCCGATCTCGCCCGCCGGCTGGACGTCGTCCACCTCGACGCCGACGTCGTAGCGGCAGTCCTCGAGCGCGACGATCTCCGGATCGTCCCACATGTAGCCGAGCCACGGGCGGTCACCGACGCCGCGCTCATCCGCCCATGCCATCAGCCGCTGGGCCGCCTCGATGACGGGGACGCCCTGGAACGGCTCGGTGACCCGGATGTAGGCGACCGTTCGCGCAGGCAGTTCGCGCAGCGTCACCTCGAAGCCGTCAGGGTTCTCGCCTGGCTGGAGACGCTCGAGCAGGTGCTCTTGGCCTGGACCGGCGGTCGCCTTGAGATGCTCCCGGTTGTCGTGACGGAAGGTGTCGATGTCGAACACGCTGGGGGGCACGCCGTAGCGCTGCTTGAACGTGCGTGAGAAGTCGGACGAGGACGCGAAGCCCGAGGCGAGGGCGATCTCGGTCAGGGGGCGATCGCGTTGGTGGGACATGACGTGCAGCGCGCGTTCAAGCCGCAACCTGCGCACGAACTGCTTCAGCGTTTCGCCCACGAGCGTGCGAAAGATGCGGTGGAAGTGGAACGGCGAGAAGCACGCAACGCGGGCGACGTCGTCCAACTGGATGCACTGATCCAGGTTCTGGACGATGAAGTCGATGGCGAGATTGACTCGCTCCACGTAGTCGACGGATGTGGATTCGGTCGGCATGCTCGAGGTCCGCAAGAATTGGAAAGCACTCTAGCGAGCGGGGGGAATACTGCCACGCTCAAGAACACGTCCAGCCCCAAGGAGTCTCACGATGGATCTCGGCAACTTCTCGGTCAGTCTCGCGGTCAAGGATCTGGCGGCGTCCCTCGCCTTCTACGAGAAGCTCGGCTTCGCGCAGGTAGCCGGCAATGCGGAGCACAACTACCTCATCCTCCAGAACGCGACGAGCACGATCGGCATCTTCCAGGGCATGTTCCCGGACAACATCCTGACCTTCAACCCAGGCTGGACACGCAGCTGCGAGACGATCGAGGGGTTCCAGGACGTCCGCGACCTCCAGCGTGCGTTCGAGGCCGCGGGCGTCGAGATCCACACACGCGCCGACGAGTCGACGACAGGTCCCGCGAGCCTCGTGGTGATCGACCCGGACGGGAACTCCATCCTCATCGATCAGCACGTCTAGGGTCACTTCGGCCTCGCGCCGAGGGCCGCCGATCTGATAGCGTTCGCCCGCCCAGGCCGCCACGCCGGGTGAGGAGATCGTGATGAAGGGCTACGAGCCGGAGACGTTCGGCGACTTGAACGCCGAGACCTACGACGCGAGCCTTGGCACGCGTATGGACGCGCAGACGCGCGAGTCGGTCGAGTTCCTGGCGGACCTCGCCGCCGGGGGCCGGGTCCTGGAACTGGCCGTCGGCACAGGGCGTGTTGCGGTTCCGCTCGCCGCCAAGGGCCTCGACGTGTGCGGCATCGAGGCGTCCGACAAGATGGTCGCGAAGATGCATGCCAAGCCCGGCGGTGAGGGGATTCCCGTCACGATCGGCGACATGGCCGAGGCGCGCATGGAGGGGGAGTTCGACCTCGTCTTCCTCGTCTTCAACACGATCATCAACCTGTTGACGCAGGAGGCCCAGGTGCGCTGCTTCAAGAACGCGGCGCGGCACATGAGCCCGAAGGGTGTGTTCGTCGTCGAGACGTTCGTGCCCGACCTGTCTGTGTACCGGGATGGTCAAGCCATGAAGGGGCATTGGGTCACGAAGGAAGCCGCGCGCTTCGAGATTGCGATGCATGACCCCGTCACGCAGCGCGTCGATCACCAGCGCATCGTCATCTCCGAAGGCGAGACGAGGATGTACCCGTTCCCGATGCGCTACGTCTGGCCGAGCGAACTCGACTTGATGGCACAGGTCGCCGGCCTCGAGCTCCGCGATCGCTACGCGTGGTGGGATCGCTCACCCTTCACGGCGAAGAGTACGGCTCACGTGTCCGTCTACGGCTGGGCTGCGTCGCCAGGCGAGCGTGCATAGGTGAAGAGGTCCGAGAGCTTGTAGGTGCCCTCCGTCGCACGGTTGAGCGCGTTGCGCATCTTCGTCATGACGTGATTCGTCAGGCGGCGCCCCCGGACGGCGCGGTTGACCATCTTGTGCGTGATCTGCTCGATCGAAGCGGCGACGAGATCGTGCTTCGACATCTCGTGCTTGGTCAGGAGGTCGCCGAGGGGCTGGGGGCCGAGGTCGCGTTCGATGTCCATGGCCGGACTCTACTCGCCGGTGTGCTGCTCGTATGCTCTGGCTCGACACGGAAGGCCAGCGAAGGGCCGGTCAGGGAGCAGCCATGAGCGCAGACGGCAACTGGGTCACGTACGCATGCTGGATCGGCGAGGACTTCGGCCTGGTCAGCGTCGATGTCGAGCTGGCGGAGGACGCACCGCGTGCCGACGTGCCCCACAGCGTCAGCATCGAGGTCGCCGTGCGGGCTCCGAATGAGTCGGGCCTGCCGGACGCCGACGAACTCGACCTCCTGCACGGCTTCGAGGCGGCGCTGGCCGATGCGCTGGATCCACTGCGCCTGGTCGGCCACACCACGGCCGGCGGGGTGCGCACCACGTTCCTCTACACGACCGAGGTCGAAGCCGTGGGCGAGATCGTGCGCACCACGGCGGCGCGCGTCCTCCCGGAGCACGAGGTGTCGATCCAGCACTTTGAGGACCCCGCTTGGGAGCAGTACCTCGAGTTCCTCTACCCCAACAAGCTCGCGTGGCGCTACATCTACGACAACGCCGTCCTCGCCAGCCTGCAAGCGGAGGGTGACGACAGCACGGCGCCGCGCCCGATCGATCACACGGCCTTCTTTCCTTCTCGCGACAACCGGCGGAGCTTCGCGAAGGCGATCGAAGGCGAGGGCTACGTCGCGAAGGGCGAGACGACCGGCGAGGGCGACGCTCCGCCACAGTTTTCGCTCAAATTCCAGCCCGCGGAGGACATCGCGCCGGGCGACATCCACGCCTTCACCGAGAGGCTCGAGCTGCTCGCCGAGGAACATGGCGGGGCGTACGACGGCTGGGGCTGCGTCGTCGTGAAGGCGGACGACGACTAGCGTCGCTCGAGGCGTACGGTGGCCGCCCCCGTGCCGTCTTCGCCCACCTCGATCTCCAGAGGCGGCACGGTCCGGTACCCCGCGATCTGTCCCATGGTCAGCTTGTAGACACCGGGACCGCTGACGGTCACACGGAGGCCCTCATCGCAGGTGCCCCACGAGACGACCTCCGCGCCTTCGCTGACGGGCTTCATGTCGCAGTTCCAGTCCCAGTCGTGGGGAATCGCCTTGTCGCCCGCTAGGAAGCGCACGGTGATATGCGCCGTCGGTTTCACGCGGAGCGTGAACTGGGTCGTGCCGGCCGCGACCTCAAACGGCTGCTCCTTGCACCGGTAGGCCTGGCCCGAGGCGCGGATCAGGATCGGACCGTCGGGCGCACGGAACTCGAAGGGCTGCGTCCCTGACGTGCGCTTGGCCGACTGGTGCGACCACGAGTTCAGCTTCTGCACCGCGGGACGACGCCAGGCGATGGACGTCAAGAACGGCTCGCTCCCGTCCCGGTCCCCTTCGACGAGTACCCGTACCATGCGAGGTTTCGGCACGTCGATGCGTAGGTCCGTCATACCTTCGGGCCCGAGCGTCAGGAAGGTCGCGTATTCGTAGCGCGGGAACGAGATGCGGTAGCGACCTGCCTGCACCTTGCCGGCGTCGAAGCTCCACGTGTTGGGCTTGTCCGGTACGGGCTTCAGGCCGCGCGTCGGTGTGAACACGGGGTACACGTTGCTCTGCCCAATCAGGCGTGCGTCGCGCAGACCTAGCGACATGAGCAGCCCCTTCCGAGGCCATCCAGGCGGCACGTGCACCTCGCCGGCCAGCGGGACGGCGGGGGGCTTGGCAAAGGCCTTGTAACGGAGCGTCGCGGTCGCCACCTCTCCCTCGACGACCTCGAACGCAACCTGGCCCAAGACGCGGGGACGGCTGAAGTAGTAGCCCAGCTCGACGCGCGCCAGGTAGGAGCCGTAGGGCAGGCCGGCGCAGGTGATGGCCTGGCCAGGACGGAGGGCGAAAGAGGCGATGGCACCGTAGTGCTTCCCCTGCTTGTGCCGGAAGCGCACGTAGGCCGGCACGTGGAGGGCGGGCCCCTCGACGAGCAGCTCGGCGGAGCCCGCGCGTTGCAGCTCGACGATGTGGTCGGCGCCCTCGCCAAACGGGAGATCGGTCTCGGCCCACGCGTAGCCCGGGCTGCCAACATGGAACTTCGCCGCGTGCCGCCGCACGTCGTCGACATGGGGTCGGACGGCGACGGGCGAGGGGCCCACGGACCGAGCGTCCGAGGCCCGACCGGCCGGATGCACGGCGGAGGCAAGGGAGTCGACCACGCGGAGTAGCCGCACGTCGCTCAGCGGGTCTCCGGTGTTGGCGTCCAGCACGTGCAGGATCGAGTCGGGCACCGCGACCGCTTCCACGGCGAGGACGCCGTCGGCCGGAACCGGTACGCGTTCTGCAGGTGACGTGATGCGCGCGACGCGGTCCCCGAACTCCAGGACTTCGAACTCGATGTCCATGCCCGCACCCATCTCTCCCGCGATCTGTCCGTTCGTGACCGCGAGTTCGATGCCGTTCCCCGAGCTGGGTCGCCACTGCGTCGCATGAAGTGTGCCTGTGGCCACGTGCAGGGGTCGACCCCGTTCGTCGTGTATCAAGACAGTTCCCGTCACCTTGCGCATGCGCGCTGTCGGCTTGGCCGCGGTGCGTGCAGGCTGGTTCGGCGCCGAAGGCGTTGGGTTTGCGCCCTTCGTTGCGAGGGCGGGCCCCGGGACGGCCAGCGTCTCATGCGCAGGCAGCGCATCGAGGTCCGCCATGCGCGCTGACGGCGCCTCGTCGTCGCTCAGCGCCGTGGTGGCGAGGTACCCCCCGGCTCCGATGGCCAGGAGCAGGAGCACGGTAGCCAGCACGCCGGTGAGCGGGAGCGTCGCGGCCGTCACCGCGCCCGGAGGGTGGACGCCGAAGGCCCCGGCGAGCGCCGCAGGCCACTGGCGACCGCCGTCCTGTTCCAGCGACTGCCGCAACTCGGCGAGCGCGCGCTTGAGACGAGTCTTCACCGTCTCAACAGGCACGCCCAACTGCGCGGCGATCTTTCGTGGCGGAAGGTCTTCGAAGAACCGCAGCTCGATGACCTCGCGCTTGGCCGGGTCGAGTCGCCTGATGGCCGCGAGAAGGATCTCGGCCTGCTCGACGCGCTGAAGCTGCGTCCCGGGGTCCTCCGGCTCGGCGCGCGGCGACCATGCCGCCTCACGTTGCTTGCGGCGGGCCTCGCCGCGCCAGCCCTTGCGGACCACGTTGCGCATGACCTGCGCGAGCCACGCGCGCTGGCTCGGCCCCTCGCGCGGGGGTGTGCGTACGGCTTGGAGCCACGTCTCCTGCACGGCATCGTCCGCCGCGGCCGCGTCGCGCAGCAGCGCGTGGGCGAGACGACGTAGGTAGTCGGTGTGCTCCGAGACGGCGGCGGTGGTGGACGTGTTGCTCATCAGGATGCAGTATCCCGCCGATTGCGATTCGGGTTCAGCGTGGCGGGATCCGGGCGGCGCCGCGCGTAGGATGCCCGGGTACGCAATCTCATCCGCCTCGGTACCGCGTTCTTCTACGACGACGATCGCGCGCAAGGCGAGCGCGCGCTACGGGACGCGCTGGCAGCGGCTGGGAAGCTCGGCGACGACCCGCTCATGGGCTTCGCGCGGCAGCACCTTGGCACGTGCCTGGCCGAGCAGGGGCGCATGGTTGAGGCTCGCGATACGTTCGAGGCCGCGCTGGAGATTCGGAAGCGCGTCGGGGCTTCGGAGCTGTCGTCGTCGCGCGCAGCGCTCGCGGCTCTCGATGCAGCGAGCGGCTAACGAGGCGATCGGGCGCGCATGATCTCGATCGACGCGGCGAGATAGTCGAGCAGGGGCTGCGTCGGCTGGACCAGCCAAGCCTTCGCTCGGAGGAGCGACTCCGCGTCTTCGGCCGTGCCGACGTTGCGCAAGATCTCGATTGCCGTGGTCTGGAGGTAGCTCACGCGCCCGGGGTGGTCTTCGTACCAAGGGACACCGCCGTCCGTCCGGATCCCGTTCGGATGGGTCCGCATGAGCGACAGGGCGACCCGGACGACCGCGCGGCGTGCTTCCGGGCTCGTGCCGCCCAGGATGATCAGCGCGTGCTTGCCGAACCCATCGCCCTGCTGGCCATGGTTTGCGCGGACGAAGGCCTCGAGTCGTGCCGCCCCGGCGGGGTGGCCGAGGACGCCGAGAGCCATGGAGGCCTGCGCGCGGCTGTAGCCGAATGGCTGCGCGTCCACCAACGAGCGGAGGACCGGGAACCACGCGGCGTCGCCCGTTCCCGCCAACACGACCGCCCCGCGCCAGGGCTGCCAGATGCGTTCCGCCTTCAAGAGGGCGTGCACGCGCTCGGCTTCGCTCGCCGTCGGCTCCACGGCCAGCATCCCGAGCGCCAGTCCTTGTCGCAGCATCGCCGTGCGGCGCGACGCACCTTCTCGGGTACCTGCCTCAGGCCGCGCGTGGGCCACGACCTCGGCGAGCAACAGCGCACGGTGGTGGTTGACCAGGACCGCGGGAGGCTTGTCGGCGATCGCCGGCGTCGGGACCCAGCCACCGCGCGGTTCGTCGAGCCCGCGGAGCCAGCCCCTGTCGACCAGCGCCTCGAAGGCGGCACGTGCCTCCTCCATGGACGGGCGCTTGGCGAGCACGGGGACGAGCGGGGGTGAGGGTCGCGTGCAGGTCAGGAGGAGGGCGCCGATGAGGGAGAGCGCGCCGATCAGGAGGAGCTTCTGCACGAAGGGGCCTCACGGAGGGGTGGAGTAGCGCGGCCTTACGGAGGTAGCCGCCTGTCCTAGGGGAACGACGCGGGAGGAGCCGCGCCCTATCCGCATCCGGTACCTACGTACTTGCGCGGCGCGGTGGGGATGCCTGCAAGGCGACGTCGCCGTGCGCGGCCCCGGCCGAGATGGTAGAAGATTCGTCCACATAAGAGGAGCGAGACATGGACTGGGTAGCGTTGATCACGAGCGAGATGGAGGATGCCTACCGCGCGACGGAGGGCCTGATGGACCTCGTCGACGAGGACAAGCTCGACTGGGTACCGGAGTCCGGTGAGAACTGGATGCCGACCCGCGAGCTCCTGCGCCATCTGACGAACGCCTGTGGGTGGTGCACCACGAACTTCATCAACGACAGCTGGCAGGCGGTCATGGAAGGCGACGGCAGCGACGCGCCGCCTACGACGGTCGACAGCGTGGCGGAGGCGAAGGCCGAACTCGCCAAGGACAAGGCCTGCGCGCTCGAAGCCGTGGAGCAAGCCGGCAACGAGACCCTGGGCAGCAAGCTCGTCGCCGCCCCGTGGGACCCGACCGAGCGCTTGCTCGGCCAGCACGTGCTGCAGATGGTCTCGCACCTGAGCCAGCACAAGGCGCAGCTCTTCTACTACCTCAAGCTGCAAGGCAAGCCGGTGAACACGTTCACGATGTGGGGCCTGCCCCAGCCGCCGTCCGAGTAGCCCGGCCTCGCCATCGATCGTCGTTCCGTCCGGTACAGTTGGGGCCATGCTGCGCGAAGTGACTGCGTCCGATGTGCCGATCTTCTTCGAGCATCAGCTCGATGAGGAGGCGCGCCATATGGCTGCGTTCGTCGCAGAGGACCCGACGGACCGTGACGCGCACGACGCGCACTGGGCACGCCTGCAAGCCAACGGCGCTGTAACGACCCGCGCCATCATCGAGGACGACGCCGTCGCGGGGAGCATCGCCAGCTTCGATCGAGAGGGAGACCGCGAGGTCACCTACTGGATCGGTCGCGAGTTCTGGGGACGAGGGCTTGCCACGCGCGCGCTCACGGCCTTCCTCGAGGTGGAGCCAACCAGACCGCTGTGGGCCCGCGTCGTGAAGGACAACGCGGGCTCGCGGCGCGTACTCGAGAAGTGCGGCTTTGCTCTGCACGGCGAGGACAAGGGCTACGCCGCAGGACGCGGCTGCGAGGTCGAGGAGTTCGTGCTGCGCCTCGAGTAGGTCGCCGGGACGGAGGTCCAGTATCCGCCCTCCAAGCACGAATTGACCGTTCCTCGTATGCTTGGGCTGCGCCCCCGGCCTGATGGAGCTTCCCGGGCACGCGCCCAGTGGGAGACTCGAGAATGCGATGCACATACGCCATGCAGGCGGCCCTCCTGGCGACGCTGACGATTGGGTTGATCGGTTGCGGAACGGGGAGCACGGTGTTCTCGGAGGTCGTGCCGGCTGCGCTGATTCCCGCCGATGTCGATTGCTGGGCCACCTCGTGTGGGCAGACCAAGTTCAGTTTCTGTGATCAGCCGATCCCCGCGAACTTCTTCGATCCGGGTTCGCAACCCTTCGACGGCGTGATCCAGCTCGAGGGGGCCAGCGGCGAGGCGGACACGAAGGTGGAGCGCCTGCAAGACATGCTCCTCCCGGACCCGGGGTCGACGGCCACGACGCCGATCGAGCTCGTGGAACTCAACCTGGTGAGTTGCGCGCCCATCAACGTCATGACCATCGCCGGGATGTCCCAGTGGGACGTGCACGTCGATCTCTCACCCACGCCCTCGACGGCACCTGGGCAACTGACGGTCGACAAGAACCACATGAACGCCGGAACGTACGGGGGGACCCTCGCGGTGATGCCGAGGTTCACGTTCACGGACGTCAATACCTCCCAGGTGCGCGTCTTCGACACCGGTGCGGAGGTGGGCACGCCCATCCCGTTGCGGGTACTGGGTGACGCGCCGTGGGTGCACGAACCCACGCCGGAGATCGGCGCAACACTCGCCCCCGGCTGCGGCACCAACTTCGCTCCGGGCGTCGAGCTGAACCCCGCGACAGGGTTGCAGTGCTGCCGGGAAATCCAGCTTCAAGGCGGCGGCTTCACGCTCGTCCTTGTTCCGGGTCTGAACTGCATCGGATGCGACTCGGGCGCTTGCTGCTTCGGCGACGGCTCATGCGAGATCGTCAGCGGAGGCGCAGGCATGACCGCCGCCGAGGTGTGCGCCTCCATGGGCGGTCAGTACAAGGGCGACGGCTCCGACTGCGACACCGACACGGACATGGACGGGATCCCTGACCACAAGGAGAACAACGATCCCTGTGGACAGGTCGATCCCTGCAACTTCGGTACGAGCGCCAGCAACCCAGACAGCGATGGGGATGGCATTCCCGACGGCACCGAAGTCCTGAACGGCTCCGATCCACTCGACCCGGCCGATCCCAATCGCTAGAGCTTCGGCTCGTCCGGAGCTTCGGTACCTACTTGCTGCGAGCCGCGCGGACCCGCTGCGGGAGTTCCACGAGGTAGGTGCGGCTCGGGGGCCCTTGGATGGTGGCGAAACCGCGCCACAGCGCGCCTGCGTCGCCGGAGATGTGACCGGACACCTTGAACGTGAAGGCCCCCTCGGCCTGGAGCAACCGCGCGCCTTCGATGGAGACACCCATGCTGGGCTCGCTGTTGAGTCCTTCCACATTGCCCGCTTCGCTCGCCGTGTCGTCATCGATGAGTGGCGTCGCCTGGGCTTTTCGTCCGAACAACTTGCCCAGGTTCATTTCGCCCACGGTCCAGACACGCGCGTTGGCCGTGTCGATCGACGGCGTCGCGTCCAACGCGGTCAAGTCGGCATCGGGACCGGGGCGCACGGCAACGGCTTTCACGCGGAACAGCGACGAGTCCATTTCGTAGTCCACCTTGACGAGAAGGAAGCTGCGATCCGAGGTGAACTCGATGACCTCCGGCTTCTCGGTCGGGGGGGCAGGTTGCGCACCGTCCTCGATGGGGGGGCACGGCTGGGCGCAGCAGCATCCGATGAGGAACAGGAGCGGAACCAGGAGGAAGAATGTTTTCATGATTCGGAGCCTAGCGGCGTGTCCGTGGGATAGGAAGAGGCCCCTCCCGAAGGCTAGCGGGCAGGAACGGCGCCGCTCACCGCTCCAACGTGAGCGTGCGCCGCGTCGTCTTGCCTTCGTAGACAGGGACGTGCATCAAGAGGCTGCGTCCATGCCAACGGACGGCGACTTCGTACGAGCCGGCGGGGAGTCGCTCGATCGTCCTCTTGCCTCGGACGTCCGTGAAGTCATCCACGCGCTGGACCCCGTCCTGGTCCGGCACCGGGCGCCAGGCTGCCTTGTCGCCCTTTCCATAGAGCGTCAGCCGCGCAAACGTGAGGGGCGCCCCGTGCTCGTCCACGACGGTGAACGCGAGAGCTCCACCCTTGGCCTCGCTCAGGGCGACCTCCGTCCGCTCGTTCCGGCGGACGATCGCCTGTCCTTCGACCGTGAGCCAACCGCGAAACGAGACGGTCCACGCCCCAACCGCCGCGGCATCGAACGTCGCGCGCCCCGAGGCGTCCGTCATGGCCGACACCTTGTAGCGACCCTCGTGCGTGCGGCCGTTGTTGCCCACCGTCTCCCACGCGGGACCCGTGCCCCGGACGCGGACGCCGCGGGCTGGCGTCCCATCCGCGAGCCGGCATGTGACGGTCATCGCGCCGTGCTCGGGCTCCGGTACGTGAATGGTGGGGCCGGCGTTTCCCATGCCGACGGTGCCGTTGAGAGGCGCGGCCTCGAACGAGTCGAGCAAACGAGCGCCCGACGCGCTGAGGGTGAGTTCGGTGTGCATGCGCTCCGTGCGATGGCCAGGCATGGTGCCTTTCCAGTGGCCGCTCACGTTGCCGACGTGTACGTCGATCCCGAACTCGTGGCCGGAGATGTGTGGCGCCCCATGGATGCGGTAGCGCCCCTCGGACACCTTTTCGAGCCGGAGGGGCGTGGGGTCGGCGAACTTGAACGCCATCTCGGCGCGGGCCGCGCCTACGAGGCGCTTGCCGTCTTCGCGCTTGACGGTCACCTCCATGGGCATCTCGCGACGCAGCGGATGGTGGAACAACAGGCTCGTGGCCGACCGGGCGATGGCGAGCTGTGCACCCGATCCGTCGACGGAGACGTAGCCCGCTGGGGGCGTCACGAAGTAGCCCGCGATGAGCGTGTCGCCCGGGCGTGCCGCCAGGCTGCGTCCGACGAGGATGGTCTTGCCGTTCTCCACGAGGCGACCCGAGCCCCACGGAACATTTGGCATGTCTTGGCCCGTCTCGACATCGAAGCAGACGACGCGAAACGGCATCCCGCGCGAGCTCTTGATCGTCGTGATCCACTCCGTGACCTTCGTGGGGCCGCTCCAAGCACGCGAGAATCCGATGTCATTGGGGGGTGGCGTGTCGTTTGCCACCTGGGCCACACCGACTTGATCCGGGCGCAGCCCGGGAAAGCGCGCCATGCCGGCGCGATCGGTTCGCGCGGTGGCCTTGCTCTCGCCCCACACCACGTCTTCGTACAACTCGACCGGCACGCCAGGCAACGGGCCGTCGTGGCGGTCGAAGACGTGCACCTCGAGCACGCGAGCATCGGGATCTGCCGCCGCTTCCGCCTTGGTCTTCGCTCGCCCCTTGAGCCCCGCAGCGTCGTCCGGCGTGGACGCGGTCAGCAAGTCGGGCAGGGCGTACTCGACGTCCTTGTCGCGCTCGAGGTCGCTGTCGCCGTCCGTGGGCGACCATCCGACCACCAGGACGAGCGCGACGACCAGCACGAGGACGGTGCCCCCGACCACGATGTGTTTGCTGGAACTCACGGTCCGGGCCTCCTCGACGAGCGCGATGATAGGCGGGGGTCGAGGCTTGCCTGAGGCACTGAGACCGGAGCACGTGTTTCGAGTTGGTGGAGGCGGCGACCTCGCAACACCGGGTCCCGTATCCTCGGGCTCGGTCTCTGTCGCGCTCCCGTCGGGCAGCGTGTCGGGGTCGGGGCCGCGAGAGAACAAGTAGAGGTTTCCGTCGGTTACGTAGAAGTTGGTCGGATCGACGTCGAAGAACTTGCCCTCGCTCATCACCGTGGCGCAGCTGAGGACGTCACGAGCCCCGCTACTTCCTGAGATCGAGCACGACGTCGATGATCTCCCCCGCACGGATGCGGATCGTGCGCTCGTGCGTCCCGTGCTTCTGGGTCCGTACTTCGATCCGGAAGTCGTCCGGCGGCAAGAGCTTGGAGTTCAGGCAGGCCACCGCTGGATTGAAGACGCTCGTGATGCGCCGCCCCTTCCCTTCGCCGTAGACCCACATGCCGCCGTACTGGAAGGGCTCGTCGCTTGCGTCGCGTTCGAAAATGCGGAGTCGGATGCGGTCCTTCTTCGGCAGCTTGCCGTCCGGGTACTGCAGTTGAAGTCGGAAGCGACCGCCTTCGCGAAGCCTCACGGTCGCGGCAGCGCGACCCTGGGGCGGGATCTTGACCGCCGACGCCGTCCCCGGGAGCAGGAACGTGCCCAGCCCCAGGTCGCGCGTCAGGCGGCTGCCGCTGCCGTAGGGCTGAACCCCGATGCGCCTCGGCCCCGCCTCCACCGGAAGCAGGACGCCCTCGGCGTCGGACCACGACGTTCCCATGCCCATGCCCAGCGGCGTCGTCAGCTCGACGGAGAAGTCCTTCAACTGCGTGCCGTCCGGCTTGAGCACGCGGAGGTCCAATCGACCGTGGGGAATCGCGGGGCGGATGACGAGATCCGAACGCACGACCGCGTCGCCTTCCTGGATGCGCACGGTCGCCTCCGCCGGTACGGCACCAACGATCCGCGCGGAGACGATCCAGCGACTGTTCGCCTGCACGAACGTGGTCGTCGTTCCATCCGGCGCCAGCAGCTTTCCGTAGGACGAGGCGTTCGTCACGGCCCGCGCCGCCTTGAGCGTGACGCTCCCCGCCTGGACGCGGTCGACGATGTCTAGGTACTTGCCCCGCCACCCGAGGTGGGACAACTCCGCGCCGGGGAGCGGACGACCCTTCTCATCGACCACGCGGACGACAAGCGCCGGATGGGAGACGCGGATCACCACCTCGTGGTCGCCCATCGAAGCCACGGTGGGGGCGTCGCCCGTGAGCGAGCCGTGCAGGCGGATCTTGTAGCGTCCGTCCCACAAGCTGTGCAGCCGGAAGCGACCGTTTGCATCCGTGCGCGCCCGCACCTGGTGCTTGCCGGCTTCCTTCGGCGGCTTCGTTCCATTGGCGGAGGAAGTCGCGCTCGCGTACAGGCTGACACCCGGCAGGCCCGAGCCGTCCCTGGCCAGGACACGGCCGCGGATGGAGAAGCCCTCGGACAACACGAGGTCGGGAAACCTCGCTGGCGCGCCGATCTCGACGCGTTGGGCTTCGGAGCGCGCGACACCACGCGCGGAGCGAACGGCGACGGCATAGGTGCCGGCCGCGTCCGTGCCGAGCGCGTAGCGTCCGTCCTTGTCCGTTCGGGCGTACCAATCCTGGCCATCGCGAGGCACGCGGTAGAGCGCGACCCACGCCTTGGCGACGGGGTCGCGGGCGGCGTCGAGCACACGCCCCTCAACGGAGACCCCGGGCTCGAGCGTGATGTCTCCCTTCGGATCGACGCGGTCCGTGAAGTCGACGAGGTTGAACTCCACCGGTTCGCTCGGTCGGAAGCCCGGGGCGCGTGCGCGTGCGTTCAGCGTGGCTGAGGCACGTTGCAGGGCCGACCAGGTCGCGAGGATGTCGAGACCCAGCCCATAGTTGCCTTCGGCATCGGCCTCGGTGGGGGGCAGCGGCGTGATGACGTCGCCGCGCTCGAGCCACGCTTCGACGCGCGCGCCGGGCACGGCGTTCTCTCCCGGGTCGAGGACGCGACCGGAGAGGTGCCACGCCTTGGACGCGGGTTCCGGAGCTCCGTCTCGTGCTCGGCCAGACTTCGTTGCCAGTGCGCCGTTCTCGACGGCGTCGCGGACGTGAAGCTCCGGCCCCTGCTCCTTCGTGGCGGTGAGCGAAGCGGGATCCTTGCCATCGCGTGGATCGTCCGAAGTCCAGCCACGCTGCAGCAGCACGCCGCCACCGACGGCGAGCCCCAGGACAATCACAGCAGCCATCAACTTGCCTTTGGTCACGACGACACCTCCCAGGGTCCACAGGGCCGCCGTCGATACGGCGGTGGTCGTGACAGCAGTCGCCGACGCGTGGCTCACCACGGCCTCACGGATCGCATCGAGCCCGCGGAGACCTGCGAGCGGCGGTAGCAGCCCGAGCGCCAAGCCGGCGGGCAGGCGCTCGCGCAGCTTCTCGAGCCCGCGATGCAGCCGCGTCCTGACGGTTGCGGGCGGCATGTCGAGCAAGTGGGCGATCGCGGCGGGCTCCATCCCGAAGCCGAGCTTCAGCAGGACGATCTGCCGGTAGCGCGCCGGCAGGGCGTCGATGCCTTGCGCGACGTTCGCTTGCAACTCGCCCACGCCCTGCGGTTCGCCACGCGTCGGCAACCGCGTCGGGTCAGGTCGCCTCCCGTCCGAACGGCGACGGCGGCGAGCCTGGTTGCCCAGGATGCCGACGAGCCAAGGGACGAGGGGACGACTGCGGTCGAAGCGCTTCGCGTTCTCCATCGCGGCGAGGAAGGTCTCCTGGAGCAGGTCTTCGGCCGTGGCGGGATCGCGAACGAGATGCATGGCGATGCGAAGCAACTCCGTCGCCGTGCGGTCGAAGATCTTCGCCAGGGCGGAGACATCACCACGCGTGCGGTAGCGTTCGAAGAGGGACTCGAGACTGCGTGTCACATCCCTCCTTCACTCGTGGGCCGGTTGCGTTTCAGAAAATCCAGATACGTGAGTCCTCAGTCCGCCAGGAACTGGGCGCGCACATGTTCGTACGCAGGGGGCAGCCCGATACGTGCGTGAAATTCGTCGCTGAAGGCGAGGACCGCAGCCATGGCCCAGCGGCAGGCGTCCGCGGAGATGCACTTGTCGGGGAAGAAGGCGTTGCCCGCGCTCGTGAACGGGTTCAGGGTGAAGCGTCCGGTGAGCGGGGCGTCGAGGTCTCCGGCGGCTCCCGACACGTTCCAGCGGGGCGTGAAGTGGACGAGCCGATTGCGCATTTTCTTCAGCGTCCTGATCTCGTGCCACAGCGTGCCGCCCCGGTCGAACGCGGGCGCATCGAGCAGGGAGAGCAAGGCGCTGGCCTTCTCCAGCGTGGGCAGGCGGTCCACGTGGGGACCGAACCGCTCGATGCGTGCGATGGCGTCGTCACCGAGCGGAGCCAGGCGCTGCTTGTAGTCCACCGAATCAGCCCAGATCTCGTTGACCATGGCTTCCAAGGAGCCGACGCTTGTCAGCCACGACCCGATGACGGCGGCCGCGTGCCGGGCGCTGCGCGCCTCATCGGCAGGCGTCAACCCCGAGAGCGGCGCACGGCCGTCTTCGAGCTCGAGTGCCACGCGCCGCAGCTCGGCGGCCGAGAGCAGATGCTTGATGGAGTAGTGGGTGCGGGTCTGGATCACGGCGCGGCCTCACGTTGCTGGTAGGGCTTGCAACACCGCGAGCATACGCGCAGGGCGCGGACGACCGATCGTCAGCGGGGTTTCAACTCCAGGCGCAGATCCTTCGCTCCGCGCAGCAACTCCACGCCCTCGGAGACGAGGCTCGAGCCGTAGCTTGCCTCGACCCGGTGTTTTCCCGACGGCACCCGGTTGATGCGGAATCGTCCCTGGCGGTCGGTCACCGTGCGCATGGTCTGGGGCTTCTCCGCCGCGGGGTGCTGCGTCACCACGAAGACCTGGGCGTGCGGCGCCGGACGGCCGTCCGCGTGCACGACCACGCCGGAGAACACGCGGCCTTGATCCAGGCGGAGGCCGACCTCGTGTGCCTTTCCACCGGACACGACCACGTGGGCGTCCGGCAAGGCGAAGTACCCGCGGAGGTGGGCCGTGATCTTCCACGTCCCCGGCAGGAGGCCCTCGAAGCGGAAGGCGCCGTTCTCGTCGCTCACCGCGAAGCGCGACAGACGGCCATCCAGCTCCAGCGGCAGCAGCAGGACACGTGCCTGCGGGATCGGTGTTCCTGCGTTGCGATCGGTGACCGCGCCGTGGATGACCGCCGTGTCACGCCTAAGCGTGAGGGTCAGGGAGGCCACGGCGTCATCGCGGACGGCCACCGACGCCGTGCCGGCGCCCGCCTCGCTCTTCTCCGCACGCACGCGAATCACCTCGAGCCACGGCTCCACCGGGTCGATCGTCCAGCGTCCCTTCTCGTCGGACTCCGTGAGCATGGGCTGGGGGCCCGTCCGACGAGCCATGCCGTTGGTCACCACGTAGACCTGCGCCCCCGCAACGGGGGCGCCGTCGGCGTCCTGCACCACGCCGTTGAGCCTGCGTCCCTTGCGCATCTCCAAGTCCCACTCGCGCACTTCGCCGTTGGCGACCGCCACCTTCTCCAGCGGCCAGGTGAGCGGGAACCAGGGCCTGAGGGACGGCGTGACGCGGAACTCCCCGCCGTTCAAACCGGTTGCCTCGTAGCGTCCCTCGGCATCCGTCACGACGGTGACGCCGCGGCCCATGTCCTTGCCGATGGAGATCTTCCATCCTGGGATCGGAGTGCCGCCCTTCGTGTGGACTCGCCCACGGAGGGTGGCGCCGCGCGTAAGCACGACATCGCGCGTCACGTCCACGCCGCGTTCGAGTCCGCGCAGACTGAGAGAGAGCTCGCGGTACGCCGCGCGCGCGGGCCAGGGTGCATACCCATCCGCGGTCACGAAGAAGCCCTTGGCATGCCCGCGCGGGAGGGCCACCTCGTAGCGTCCGCCGCGGTCGGTGTGTACGGTGGTCTCGAAGCGCTCCATCGGACTGCGCTGTCCGGTGTGGATCTTCACCTCCGCGCCTTCGACGCCCTTCCCCAGCGCGCTCTCCGATCGCACGACCCCGTTCAGCACGACGGTGTCGGTGGGCAGGCGCACGGGCACCCGACCCCCGCGACCGCCAAGGATGGGGACGCGCCCGCGCCAGCGTGTGCGCTCATCGAAGCGGACGAAGATCACGTAGACCCCGTTGGCCAGCCCGCTGAACTCGGCGATCCCGTCTTCGTCCGTCGCAGCCTTTCGTTCCACGTCTCCGCTCGCGTCCTTCGTCGGCTCGTACGGGATGATGCGCACAGCCGCCTCCGCGATCGGCCGCGTGCCCTGCGACGCGATGATCGTCAGCGTCGCGCCCGCAAGCGGCGCGGGGGTCGCTGCCTCCGACGTCGGTTGCGTCTCGGTCGTAGGCGGGGGCTGCGTTGCTTCGGGCGTGCTCGGGCGCACGGCCAACTCGGGGTTCGCCGGAGTGTCCTGCGTGAAACCGCTCTCGAGCGGAGTAGGGACTTCTCCGTCGCTGCGCAGCAGGCCGCTCTGCGTCACGCCCCAGACGCCCAGCAGAAGCAGGAGGGCGACCGCCGCGAGTTTCTTCCCTGTGCTCATCGCGACCATGCCTCCCATCAACGTCGTTGCACTTGTGGCGGTGCTGGGTCCGGCGATACCGGCCCACGGCAGCAGAGCCGCCATCCAGCCGCGCCGCTCGCCACCGGCCTCGACATCCAGGCGCGCACGCAGGATCCGCAGGGCTTTCTTCAGACGTGTGCGCACCGTTTCGAGCGGTACGTCCATCTGCGTAGCGATCGCGGGCGGGGACTGGCTCTCGAAGTAGCGCAGCAGGACCGTCGTTCGGTAGGGCTCGGCCAACATGAGCACGCTGCGCCCGACCGTCTCGATCAGCTCCGCGCGCGCCAGCAACGCATCGGGTGCGCGAGGACTCTCGCGCTCGACGGCTCGCTCACGCGCGGCGCGGCGTCGGTCGGAGCGTGCCCGATTGCTGGCGAGGTTCCGCACGACCGACGCCAGCCAGGCCTTGGGCTTCCTGACGCCGGCGGAACCGCGCTCGAGCGCTCGCAGGTAGGTCTCCTGCACGAGGTCGTCCGCCGCGGCGGGTTCCCGCACGAGGGCGCCGGCGACGCGCCGGAGCCACGCGCGTTCGGTCAGCAGGGCGTCGAGACTCGTCAGGTTCTGCATGTCCACTACCCATGAGACACCGTCACCGCGCGCCGGGGTCTCGCGAAATCCAGTTTCCGTGACCGGACTGGGCGTCGGGTGGCTGCGGAGGCCGGCACGCAAGCACCGGGGTCGTGCCAGCGACGCCCCCGAGCACGGCGCTGTCATCGAGCGGGTCCCGGCGGTTGGTCTCGCTGCTCCCCAGCGTGGGACAGCGGTGCGGCACTACGTCGGCGAGCGCGTGCTGCGTGGCTGCGAGTAGGATCCCGGTCGTGGACACCATCCAGGAACGGTACGCGCGTTTCGCGGAGGACGAGGCCCGTGGCGTCTCGCCGATCTACGAGGCGCTCTCGCTTGGCGTCTCGAGGAGCGTCTCGCTCTGCTCATTCCTGGCGGAGTTCCCCACGCGCAAGCAGCAGCCGAATCTCCTGCTTGGCGCCGTTCGATTCCTCGGTGGCACGCCGACGACTCCCGCGGAACTGGAACGCATCGTGGAACGGCGGGGCCCGGAGATCGCGGCCGTCATGCGGTCGCGGTCCACGCAGACGAACGAGCCAGCACGGTGCGCGACCCTGCTGCCGGCGCTGGCCCGACTGCCCGAGCCGCTCGCCCTCCTGGAAGTGGGGGCGTCAGCAGGCCTGTGCCTCCTGCCCGACCACTACGGCTACCAGTACGGGGATCACGAACTCCACCCGGTGGGAGCTGCGCGGGGGAGGTACCCGGTGTTCACCTGCGCCGCTTCCACGACCACGCCGCTGCCAGAGCGCCTGCCGCGCATCATTTGGCGGCGGGGCATCGACCTGAACCCGCTGGACGTGTCCGACGCGGACGCCGTCGCGTGGCTCCGCGCCTTGGTGTGGCCCGAGAACGTGGAGCGGGCCGAGAAGCTCGGTCTCGCCATCGACGTGGCTCGCCGCGAGCCGCCGCAGGTGAGCCGGGGCAACCTGCTCGAGCGTTTGGCCGACGTGGCATCGACAGCCCCGGCGGGGGCGACGCTCGTCATCTTCCACAGCGCGGTGCTCTTCTACCTCCAGCCCGAAGAACGGGAGCGGTTCATGGGGATGGTGCAGGATCTGCCGGCTACATGGATCAGCAACGAGGCGCCGAGCGTCGTGCCGATGTCGTCGGCGCGGCTGGCAGAGCCCGCGCGGGCGAACCGCTTTCTACTCTCCGTCGACGGACGCCCCACGGCCTTCACGGGGCACCACGGACAGTCGATCGAGTGGATCGGCTGACGCGTCGGTGGCGGTTTCGCCTCCCGGGGAACGCCGCGGCGCGTCCGTCGACGAGCCTTCAACGTCTCGAGTCCCGCGAGGGAGATCGGCGGTCCGTTGATCGTCGATCACTGACATCAGGGGACGAAGTGGGGTCGGTTCTTGGTCACTTCGTGGTCCAAACCGTCATGCCGCGGGGACAGACTTCAGCGGCCGAGCCGCTGTTGGCCCCCGATGGCGGGTGTTTCGGCCTCAACTCGGGGAGATCGACCTCGCACCTGCGGGGCGAGGTAGAATCACCGCGACAGAACTTCTTTCGCGCATCGACGTACGGCGCAGTGGGCCACAAGCCCGCTTCTCTTGCCCGGTCTCTCTGGCGGCTTTGTCACTTACTCAAGAGCCCCATCGCGTCCGACACTTCGTTTGACCCGGGGCGCATTCCATTTCAAGGATTCCAGTACACATATGTCTCAGAACAAGCTCTACGTGGGCAACCTGTCGTTTGACAGCACCGAGAACGACATCAACGACGCATTCTCCGCCCACGGGACGGTGACCAGCGTCAACCTCATCACAGATCGCGAAACGGGAAGGCCCCGCGGCTTCGGCTTCGTGGAGATGAGCAGCGACGCGGAAGCCCAGTCGGCCATGCAGGCCCTCGACAACCAGGACCTCGGCGGCCGCAGCCTCAAGGTGAACGTGGCCAAGCCCCGCGAGACCCGCTCTGGCGGCGGCGGACAGCGTCAAGACAGCTGGTAGCACTCGCTCCAGCTTGTAGCACTCGCTGCTACAACGATTCGAGTATCGGCCGGGTTCGTCCCGGCCGATTCTCGTTTTGGCCTACGTTCGTACGGTGACAACGGCTCCAGTACCCGGCTGCCGTACCAGGTTTCTTCCGACGGAGTTTGCGTAGTGCCGTGCCGCTGGCCTTGGCACGATCCACGCAAGCCGTTCGGGCGAGGTGTTGTTGAGGGGCAGCCGCGACGAAGCTCGGGGACCGCACGCGCGGTCCTCGGCTTGTATGAGATTGGCGCGGGCTCCTGAAATCGTAGGGCGAGACCTGGCGCCGCACCTTGGAGCCCCAATCTCTGCTCGGCACCGTACGAGCTAGTACGGAACCGCGCGCGTTCACCACAACCTTGACGATTCCGGCCCACGCGCTACGAGCAGGCGCCCAGCAGATCGGACCATCCGTGGATGACGTGGGCCGGCACGGCCGGCGGACTCTCGTCGAGGTCCGCGCGGCTGTAGTCGTGCCACACGCCAGCGATGCCGAGTGCCTGGGCGCCGGCGATGTCGGCGTGCAGGTTGTCGCCGATCATCCACGCTTGCTCGGCGTCGGCGTCGAGGGCATCCAGCGCGGCTTGGAATACGCTCGCGTGCGGCTTACCGACCCCGAACTCTCCCTCGATGAAGATCGCATCGAAGAACCCGGCGAGTCCGTAGCGCTCGATCTTCGCGCGTTGGAAGGTCGAGCTTCCGTTGGTGATGAGCGCGAGACGCTTGCCCTGCTCCTGAAAGAGGCGCAGTCCTTCGAGGGCGCCCGGAAACGGCGCGCACGACGTCTCCTTCGTACTCGTGTAGTGATCCGCGATGCGGTCCGTGATCGAACTCGAAGCCTGTCCCAGGCGCTTGAAGGTGTCGGCTGTGATGCGCCGCCGCGCGGCGAAGAGATCCTGCCGGGCTTCGGCGGCGCGCCCGGGCTTGCCCCAGAACGCGTCCGAGACATGCCGCACGGCGGCGCGGAACGCGTCGGGGCAGACGCCCGGAAGCTCGTCGGCGTGGGCGCGGAACGACTCCGCCCAGAAGTCTCGAGGGCCGGCGGTGAACGTCAGGATCGTGTCGTCGAGGTCCAACAGGATCACGGGGGGCGGTTCGGGAAGGGGCATGCACGGGAGCCTACACGGGGCCCTGCAGCGCGGTGCAGGGGTCTTCACGGCACACCCGGCCCGGCGACGGAGGCCCGCACGGAGTACGGCGCGCGGCTTGTTGCCTTCAGCTGCCTGACCCGCCCCTGGCCCCCGCGCGAGGGGCGGATCCGCGGCGCGCCGTCCGGTAGGCTTGGTCCCATCATGCGTCGCGTCACGTCCTGCTTCCTGCTTCTCACAGCTGCGGCTTGCGGCGCGCCCGAAGTCGAGCGACCGAACATCGCGTACGCGCACCTCGACCTCGCACGTCACGGCCACCGTGTGGAACGTCTGGGCGACACGCTCTACGCCTTCGGCGGGTTTGCCCGCGGGGACGCTCCGGCAGGCGGCACGCGGCAGGCCTTTTCCTTCGACCTGCCCCACGGGCCCTGGCGAGCGCGGAGCGACATGCGAAGCGGCCACGCGTTCTTCGGTTCGGGCGCGCTCGGCGGACAGCTGTTCGCCCTGGGTCCCACGGTGGAGCGCTACGACACGGGCAAGGATCGCTGGATCGAGCTTCCTGCGACGAAGCGGCTGCCGAAGTCACACCATGCCACAGCCACTTGGCGGGGCCGTCTGCACGTTCTCGGTGGCTACCCAGCCGACGTCGCTGGCCACGACGTCTTCGACCCCGTGACCGGGCGGATCGAAGCGGCCACGGCCTTGCCCGGCTTCGAGCCGGGCGACCACTTCCACATCCTTGCGCCCTTGGGCGGGCGCCTGCACGCGGTCGGAGGGCTGCGCGGCGGGGGCTCCAAGCGAAGTCGCGCGCATCACGCCTTCGACGGCACGGCGTGGACGGAGCAGAGGTCGCCCCCCATGGAGCTGTGGGGGAAGTTCGCGGCCTTCGCCGCGGTGGGGGCCACGCTCTACGTGTTCTCGCTCGAGGGCAGCGTTGCCTACGATGCGCAGAGCGACACGTGGCGATCGCTGGAGCCCATCCCCGTGGTGCTCACGATGCCGGCGACCGTCGTGCTGGACGGCCGCATCGTGGTGATCGGCGGGAGCCCTCTGCGAGGCAAGACGCGGTCGGTGCAGGTCTACGATCCGGCGACCGATCGCTGGACGCTTCACAGCATCTCCGAGCGCTGAGGGACCTGCCGCCGCCGGCTGGACCACATCTCGGCCGGTACGTCCTGCCTGCGGAGAGCTCGGCGGGCCGAGGGTCCACCGCGGCGGGTCTGTTCCAGGCTCCAAGGACCGTCGGGCACGATCTGGTACCGTGTCTCCCGGGAGCGCAGGATGCGACACCCGCGCCGGAGTCGACGCAGGATCAGCGGCATGCTTGGCATCCCGGCCGCGGGGCGCCGACACGGCGCGACGCAAATCGCGTAGACAGGAGCCAGACGACCCATGTCCGAGACCAAAGGGGAGGGGCCTGCACGCATCAGCTTCTGCATCGAGTGCAGCGCCGAAGTCCGTTGGGGCGAAACCGAGTGCGCCGCGTGCCGGAACAGGGTCGCCCAGGCGGCGATGCCTCAGCGAGGACGCGCGAAGCGGCCAGGGCCTGCCAAGGCGAAGGACGAAGCGTACGCCGTCGATAGGACCGCCTTGATCGCTACCGTCCTCGGTGCAGCCGCCGTGCTCATGATTCTGGCCTACGTGGTCCTGAACAAGAGCGATGAGACAGCGGCCGGCGACCCGAAAGCTCGGATGGAAGCGGGGCGCGAGGAGCCTTCGACGGGAGCGTCGGACGGCTCCGGACGCGAGGCGAGGCGGCAGAAGCCCTCAGCACGCGCGACCCCCGTGAAGCCGAAGAGCGCCTGGGAAAGGACCGAGCTCCGACGGCGTGACACCTACGCGCACGGTGTGCCTCTCGAGGTCGACTACGACAAATTCGATGACCGAACCACGTTGCGAGCCAAGGTCGATGTGGGGGACCGCATCAAGGTCCACTGGACCGCCAGCTGGCGGGGGAGCCGACCGGTGGGCTGGCCCGATCACGCGTGGTGCACGCTTACCGCGACAAGCAAGACGTGGCGATTCCTGAAGTACCACCGCGTTGTCTTTCTCGCAGACGGCAAGCGGATCGAGCCGAAGACCGACCACGACGGCACGGTTGGAACGGGCTATGTCCTCGAACTGATCCAGATGCGGCTGAGCGTTGCGGAACTCGCGGCCCTGACCGCCGCCCCATTCGTGGAGGGGAAGCTGGGGACGTCCACCTTCGTCATCGACAAGACGGCCTTGGACGCACTGCACGACCTCCTTACCCGCGGAGTCATGCGCTAGGCAGGCGGCGTCGGGGTCCGGCTTCCTGCGTTCCAGCACCCGCACACCGGGGCGCCCCGAGCACTGCCACCTCCGGGAGATCGACGCGCTCGCACCCATCGGGAGAACTCGACCTAGGGCATCGCTTCCGCGCGTCGCGCATGTATAGTGTCCGGCGGAAATGAGGAGATGAGAACCATGGTCAATTGCGTGAGAAATCTGGGAATCGGTCTGCTCGTCGCGACGCTGTTCATGTCGCAGGGACGGAGCGCGGACGCGGCGACGATCACGGTGGACGCAGGCGGCGGCGCGGACCACACGACGATCTCGGCCGCCATCGCCGCGGCCATGCCGGGCGACACGATCGTGATCGCGGCCGGCACGTACACCGAAAACCTCGTGCTCGACCGGGCGCTGACCCTGCAAGGGGCGCAGGCGGGCGTCTGTGCGGACGGGCGCGTTGTCGGCGTTCCCAACCCGGCGACGGAGACCGTTCTCACGGCGGCGGCCGGGGCCTTGCTCAAAGTGCCGGCAGTGTGATCGATGGACTCGTGTTCGTGGGGGCAAGCAACGGCGTCAGCACGTCCAGCGGCCCGATCGACGGGGTCCAAATCCTCAACAGCCACTTCGAGCAGCAGTCCAGCTCCGCCATCTTCCTCAACGACACCGGCGCCGACATCACGATCCAATGCAACGTGAGTACCGAACCGTGAGTACCGAACCGGGTGAAAGTGCATCAGGATTCCGACCGATCCGTACCCGGCACCAACCCGTCAAGATTGTGATGCCTTTTCGCCCGGTTCGGTACTCCTCCGGTACTCCTCGTCGATGACCTGGACGACTTGGTGGGCGCAGCACCTCCCCGCGTTCGCGAGTGGATGCGGCGCAAGGCCCACCTTGCGGATCAGACGAAACCGGGCCTGCCGGTCGTGGACCCGACGAGCGTGCTGCAAGAGGTGGGTGCGGCACGGGCGGACCGGGACGCGTGGACCTGCGTGCCCGGCAAGAACCGTGTCAGTGCTTGGCCGATCGTCAGCGTCGGACTACTGCGCCAGTTAGCCGGACAGACACATCAGCAGATTGCCCTCGCCCTCTCGCTACCGCAGAGCTCTGCCCAGAGACGAGCCCGCGAGCACCGGCGGCTCATGAGGGTGGATGTGGACTACGCACGCCATGCCTCGGAGCTCGCGAGCGCATGCCTCTCCGTGGGCGAAAGTCCATGAGAAGGGCCCTGACTCCGTACTCCCATACATGGCCAGGCGATTGGCCATGCCAGTGGCCATCGCGCGGCCGGGGGCGCTACGTCGTCATGAACCGATACAGCCACGCGCGCGCCGTGGTCCAGTCGCGCTTCACGGTCGCGGGGGACAGGTCCAGCACCTCCGCGACCTCGTCGATAGTCAGGCCCGCGAAGTACCGCAACTCTACGATGCTCGCCTCTCGCCCGCAGTCTTGCGCCAACCGCTCGATGGCCGCATCCAGCGCTAGTAGATCGATGTGCTGTTCCTCGTACCACAGCACGGCGGGCGTCAGGGGTTCACGTTGCCAGCCGCCGCCACGGACCAGAGCCTGCTTGCGGCGGGCGTGATCGACCAGCACCGAGCGCATGGTCTTCGCGGCGTACGCGAGGAAGTGACTGCGACTCTTCCACTCGTGGCCTGGACCGGAGAGCTTGAGGTAGGACTCGTTGACCAGGGCCGTCGGCTGAAGGGTGTGTCCGGCCTGGCCGCGCATGAGGCGCGCCGCCACGTTGCGCAACTCATCAGAAAGCGCGGAGAACGCGCGCGCAGCGGCGTCGCGATCCCCCTCCTGAGCCAGCTGGAGCAGCCTCGTGATGTCCACGCGGGATAGTGTAGCTCGTTGCGAGTGCGCATCGCATGCCCGGATCGCGTTTTTCTTGAGCCGGGTGCTGGTTGGATTGCGTGTGCCCTCATGCGGGGGCTTGCACGACGGGGTCGCCTCACTTGGCCACGGGGTGCAATCGCAAGATGGGGTCGTTTCGTCGGACAGCAGTTTCTAGGATGGGTAGTGCCATGACCAACTCGTCGAGTTCGATCAGGTGCCCGGCGCTCCGATGAGGTTGCTACGATGCGGCCCATGCAATCGGCGTGTCCGTTCGGTCGTGCTCAGGGCAGCGACCAACCTGCTGCCTGCGCGGACGCGCGCACATCGGCGGGACCGTGGACCGCAGGAGGCGGCTCGCACGATGGAGGAGCGCCGTGACGACTCGTGAGTGGATCAACGAGACCTTCCATCACGCGCGACGACTCGAGGAGGCCGAACGTGACCCGTACCTCGACGAGCGTTGCGCGGGCCGGCCCGAGCACCGCTCCGAGGTGGAGCAGCTCCTGAAAGCCGACCGGCTTGCCGAGAGCGCGTTGCCCACGCCCAGCCAAGGCACCTTGGTCGGGGCGTCTCGATCACGGGTCGGCGAGGTCATCGCCGGCTGCCGCCTCGTCGAGAGGATCGCCGCCGGCGGCATGGGGGTCGTGTACGAGGCAGAGCAGTCCGAGCCACGCAGGAAGGTGGCTCTCAAGCTGCTGCGGACCGCCCTTCAGCGCCCTGAGGACGTCCTGCGTTTCCGCCACGAGATACGGATCGTGGGACGACTGCGTCACCCGAGCATTGCCCAGATCTACTCTGCGGGAACCGCGGACGATGGGACGCCGTATCTCGTCATGGAACTGGTCGCGGGCGCTCGTGACCTGGGGGAGTACGCCCCTTCGCTGTCGGTGCGCCGCCGCATCGAGTTGTTCTGCACGGTGTGCGATGCGGTCCAGTTCGGGCACGGACAGGGGGTGATCCACCGCGACCTCAAGCCCTCCAACATCCTCGTGGACGTCGACGGTCGCCCGGTGTTGATCGACTTCGGCATCGCCCGACTGGCTGACGATGGCACGAACGCAACGCGGGTCGACCTAACCCAGAGCGGTGCGATCTTCGGGACGCTCGCCTACTTGAGTCCGGAGCAGATCCGGGGGGGCACGAGTCGGGGTGACGCCCGGTCGGACGTGTATGCGCTCGGCATCATCCTCTTCGGATTGTTGACAGCCAAACGCTCGCCGTATGGAGAGGACATCACCGACTTCGAGCTCGCTCAGCGAGTCCTGAACCGCGCTCCCGACCTGAGCGGCGTGGCCGGCGACCTGGGTATGGTCGTGGGCAAGGCCCTGCGCAAGGACCCGCGTCATCGCTATGCGTCCGCCGATGCGCTCGCAGCAGACCTCCATCGCTACCTCGAGAGCCGGCCCATCACGGCACGGCCTCCGACACTCTCCTACCAGGCGAAGATGTTCGCCAGGCGCCATCGTGCCGCCGTGGGGGTTGCGTGCGTTGCCGCCCTGCTGCTCTCTGGCACGACGGTCTGGAGCCTGATCAACGCCTCGCGTGCGGACGACGCGCGCGTCCTTGCGGAGGACGCTCGTGCCGAGGCGGAGCACGAAGCGGCACGCGCCGGCGGCATGCTGCTGGAGTCCCAGAAGCTCGTGCAGTTCACGATCGAGGAACACATCCAGAGCCTCGCACGTCTCCCAGGCACGCTGCCCGCCCGCCTCGCGCTCAGCGACGTCGTGGAGCAGCGCCTGGACCGTCTCGATACGCACGCCGGGGAGGACCCGGAGTTGCGCAGGCTGACGGCGCGGCACTTTGGGCAACTGGCCAAGTTGAACATCGATGATCTGGGCCGTGTCGACCGTGCCAAGGTGCACATCGACCGCGCATTCTTGATCCTCGAGCGCCTGGCCGCCCAGGGACTCGATCCACAGGAGTTGATCTGGCAGCGCGCGTGGCTCCTCGGGCAGCGCGAAGCGGTCATGAGGCACGATGGGGACAAAGAGGGGGGCCACAAGACCCGGGACCAGGCCATCTCGCTCCTGGACGGAGCGCGTCAGGACGCCGAGACGGGCTTGCTGCTCGCGGACCTCCACCTCAGCTCCGTGACGTGGCTGCGGAGCCACGGCGACGAGAAGGGAGCCCTACGCCGGATCGATCTGGCCAAGCAGGCCCTTGCCCTGGCGCGTGATGATTCGACGCGCCGCCAGGAGCGCCTGCTCCTGAGCTTGAAGGCGGCCACCCTCAGCGCGTCCACGCTCGCCAAGTCCGCTCCGGCCGCCGCCGCCCAGGCCATTCAGGCGGGCGAGGCCGCCTTGCGGGAGCTCGTAGCGCTTGCCGGCCGTGATGGCGCGTTCCCGGCGCAGCATGCCACCCTCGAGAGTGCCGGGGCGGACGTGGCACACGCTGCGGGGCGTCTCTCTGACGTCGTGACGCACGTGGACGCCGCGATCTCCTTCCGGGCACGAGCCGTGGAAGAGGAGCCTTCGAGTCGCAAGTTCCGTCGTGACCTGGCTGTAGCCACCGCCACGGCCTTGCAGATGCGGCTGTTCGCCGCAGAGAAGGCGCGGGCGGGTGTCCTGCCCGCTCGGCAGGAGGACGAGCCCGAGGACGTCGAGCGGGCCCGAGCCCTTCTGACGGAGGCCGTCGCCCAGGGACGGCGGGCCGCGCGTCTGTACGCCGCACTCATCGAGAAGGTCCCCACCCACACGGGGTGGCGTCAGTGGAAGGTCCTGGCTCAGCACAACACGGCTGCGGCCCTCTTCTATCTGCGGCGCTGGGAGGATGCGCTCTCGTTGATCAGCACATACGAGAAGGAGGCGCTTCACCTCGCTGAGCTCGCTCCGTTGGATCACATGCGTCACATGATGTGCGCACAAGCGCACTCGTTGCGCGGAAACGTCTACTACCAGCGCGCCGGGATCGCCTACGGGGAGGAGAAGGATCCGGCGCTTGCGGCGTCCTTGTGCGAGAAGTCCCAGCGTGCGTTCCTCCAGGCGCACGCCGTGCTGGTCCGTGCCGTGGAGGCAGGCGTCGACCACCCGACCATCCTGCGCATGCGGGATGGCGTGAAGGCGGCCGCCGATGGCGCCGGCCGCACCCTGGCCCAGCTACGCGGCGCAGCCAAGAAGGTGCGCTGAGGGATACCGAGATACGAGGCTCCGTACGTCCGTGAGGATTCCGTGAGCCACTGCGGAGACCGATTGCGTGAACCTACTTGGCGGCGCCCGTGCCGCTCAGGAGGCCTGCCATGCGTCGTATCTCACTTGGAGGAGTCCGAAGGTCGTGCCGGGCCGCCCTGCAGGGGGGCTTCCGCGCCCTTCTCTGCTGTCTGTTCCTCGCGACAGCGCTCGGCTGCGGATCATCGGGTGGTGGCCCCGCCGCGCCGGAGGCGCCGCTCGCGGTGAACGACGACCTTCCCGCGCTCGGGAACGCGAGCGTCGAGGACGAGGAGGCTTCGGGCGTCCTTGCGAACGATGCCGTGAATGGCGCGGTCATCACCGCCTTCGACGCCACGGGTACCCAAGGCGGCGCGCTCGTCCTGCACGCAAGCGGGAACTTCCTCTACACGCCGGTGACGGGCTTCATTGGGGCGGAGTCGTTTTCCTACACCTTGACGAACTCCCTCGGTGAGTCGACAGCGACCATCACGTTCACGAGCGTCGCCAGGGGGTGGTTCGTCGACAACACGGCGAGCACCGGAGACGGCACGGAGGGATCCCCGTTCACCAATCTGCAGGACGCACTCGATCAGGCACAGTCCGGCGACACCGTGTTCGTCTTCTACGGTGATGGGACCCCGTACGAGGGCGACATCACCGTGCCTGCGGGCGTAAGCCTCATCGGCGAGGCCGAGGGACTCACGGTGGGGCTCCGGCGGGCAGCGGCCCCATTGCCGCAATCCAAGGGGATCGCCGTGCCTCGGCCTCCCCCGAGCAATCAGCCCGGCATGAATGGCATCATCCGCTGCGAGAGCGGCACGAGGGTCGCTGGGTTGCGCTTCCCGGTCGGTCCCTTCGGTAACGCTGGGGCCGTGACCATCCTGATGGATGGCGCGCGTAACGTGGCCATTCTCAACAACTCGTTCTCGCGGACGCGCGACGGTGTCATTCGCGGGACGGACGTGGCCGGACAGATACTGATCGCCAACAATATCTTTGATCGCCCCGCTACTGGGTCAGATGTCATCAGTATCACGAACACCGACTCGAATGCGGACATCGTGATCACGGACAATACATTCAAGAACTCCAGTTGGGACGCTGGGAGCCCTAGCGCTCGCGCTCGTTCACTGGCCAAGATCTACGCGACGGGCACAAGCACGATCGGTCTGACCTTCTCTCGAAACACCGCAACCTCCACCGAGCAGCGTTTCGGTGCCGGCCTTGATAGCGACTTCGAGGGTCGGTCGACGGCGACCGTGACGGTGGAGAACAACTCGCTGCGGGGGTTCGCGGGCATAATGCTCGAGATCGACTCCCGCGACGACGCCGTCTTGAGTGGGAGAGTCGCCGGCAACACGTTGGTCGAAGCGGCCTCTGACGGCATCCTCGTCACTGGCAGGTCGGGCACGTTTACGGTGCAGAACAACACGATCACGGATGTCGGCGACGACGGCATCCAGCTACGCATCGGCTTCGGCGGGGCGACCATCCTGATCCTCGACAACGTGATCACGCGCGCCGGATTCGATGGCATCTTCTGCTCCGACGGCGAATCCAGCGACGCATCGATCGTGCTGCGTGGCAATACGATCCGTGACTCGTCGGACGATAGCATCGACATCCGCTGGTCCGGGAGCGGCAACATGTGCATCGACGTGACCGGGAACACGGTTGACGACGACATGGAGTTCAACGCGTCCGGAGCCACCGGGGAGTTCAATGTCGAGCAACTCGGCATCTTGGATACGGTGAACACGTTCCTGGCCGGTGTCGTCACGACGACGGGGACCGTCAACGATCGGCCCAACGGGTTCTGCAGCGGCCCGTGATCCGTACCGAGACCGGCTCGAGACCGAGGTGCCGGACTCCTCCCACCACGGTATCGCTTCGGACTCGATCAGTCGGCGGAGTTTCGGGATCAGGCGCTGGAAGCGACGATCGCCGAGCACCGTGCGCAGCCCGTCATAGCGGAACCAGCAGTCCGTACCCGCGGCGATCGTGTGCCCCAGCCCCATCTTCCCTGACGGCTCAATGATCTCGCTGCCGATCCCCGAGAAGAGTTCGCCTATCCGGTACGAGGATCTCAGCTGGCGCGGTCGCAACCTGGGGGAGATCGTCTCCGCTGTCAGTGGCGGCAAGCAACGTCCCGACTTCCGCGCACACCTCGATCCCGACCTGCGGGAAGACTCCTTGCCGCGGCTTCCGGGTTCGCAAGAGCACAGGCTGTCGTGATCGCAGGGCTGCAGAACGCGTCGCTCGTGAAACCGTCAGAATCGCAGAGCTAGAGCTGTTTCGCGCCCTGACGGCCTACCGGCCGCCCGGCGCGTCACTGAGCGACCCCCTCTTCCCGAGCACGCTCTTCCCGATCCTGCGGACCTTCAAGTGTGATCTCAAAGAGGCTGGCATTCCGTTCAAGGATGAACGCAGTCGGCAGGTGGACTTCCACGCGCTGCGTATGACGTTCCTCAGCTCGTTGGCGCAGAAGGACGTCCACCCGAAGAAGGCGCAGGCGTTGGCGCGCCACGCCAAGATCGAGACGACCATGCAGATCTACACGGATCTCGGTCTGCTCGACCTCCGCGCAGCCGTCGAGTACCGAGTACCGAACCGGGTGAAAGTGCATCAGGATTCCGACCGATCCGTACCCGGCACCAGCCTGTCAAAATTGTGATGCCTTTTCACCCGGTTCGGTACTCACGGTTCGGGTCCCGTGTTCTCCAAGGAGGCGCTGTTCAAGCACGGGGAGCCGTTGTTCTCCGACATGTACGCCGGCGCCATCGAAGAGTGGACGATCCACAACACCTCGAAGAGCGACCACCCGTACCACCAGCACGTGAATCCGTTTCTCGTGACCCACACCAACGGCGTGCCGCTGCCCGTACGTGAGTGGCGCGACACGGTGCTCGTTCCCGCGGCGACGGACTCGCTTCCCGTCGGCTCCGTGACGCTTCGCATGCACTACCATCCGGACATCACGGGCGTCTTCGTGGCGCACTGCCACATTCTCACGCACGAAGACATCGGCATGATGCAGGAGTTGCGGATCGTCAAGCCGCCGGGGCCGGTCCGCTAGGCTCGAGCGGGGAGGCCACGGGGTACTCGTCTTGATCCTGACTCCGCGGTCCTGGCCGCGACCGCGTGGACTCCGTACGCCCGCAGGTATCCGCCTGAAAACGTCGTCTTGAAATGCGTAGAGTTGACACGCCTCGACGGCCTAGCCGGTACGCTTCCCGCTATCAGGAGGTCCGCGTGCGAAGGCTGTCGATCATCGCTCTCACCGTCTTTCTCTCCATGGGCGCCGCGGCGGCCGAAGAGAAGCCGTCGCCGAAGGCCAAGGCGCTGACGGCAGAGCAAGCGGCCGACGCGATCGTTGTCGCGGCTGAGACGAAGGACACAGCAGCGTTGAAGAAGCTGGCAGAGGCCAGGGCGCCGGATCCGTGGATCGTCGCCAGCCTCCTGTGTCACAGAGACAAGCATGACGCAGCCGCCGCCTTCGCGACCGCTGCACCCCGCAAGGCGACGACCGGTCTCAAGGCCTACGTGGCCTCCCGTCGAGGCAAGCCGAAGGACGAGAAGGCGCGCAAGGCCCTGGAAGTCCTGAACGGACACGTCGATGCCAAGAGCTGGAGAGCAGCAACTGCCGTTGCGGTGCCTCCTTCGTCCGACGCGGTCATCGCGATCCGGCTTGCGTTCGGTAGAGGCCTCGCCCTCAGTGCGCTCAGCAAGAGCCCCAAGGTGAGAGAGTTGTTCGGCAAGATCGAAGCTGCGGCAGAGAAGCTCGGTTGGTGGGCGCGGATCGCGCGCGCGCGGAGCGCGGCCGGCATGTGCGCCTACCGCGAGGGCAGGTTTGACGTGGCAGCCGCCTTGTGGACCCAGGCGCTCAAGCTCAACGAAGACCTGGGCGCCAACAAGTCGACCATGATCGGCAGCCTCTCGAACACCGGCGTAGCCCAGCTGAGGATGCGCGCGTGGAAGCAGGCGATCGAAACCTTTCGCCGCGTGATCACGTGGCAAGAGGAGCTCGGGAACAAGCGCGGGGTGATCCTCGCCTTTGGAAGCATCGCGTCGGCGCAGAAAGGCCTCAGGAACGTCGGAGATGCAGCTGCCACGTATGAACACCAACTGAAGCTCTACGAAGCCCTGGGAGACAAAGGGGGCATGACGAAGACCCTGCATGCACTCGGCGGGACCTATCACGTCGCGGGTCAGCATGAGAAGTCGCTCGCCACCTATCGCCGCGCGCTGGCGTTGGGTGAGTCGGTGGGCAACCAGCGGAGCGTGGCGTCGTCACTTACCAATATGGGGACGGCCCTCCTGAAGCTGGGCCGGTTCGACGAGGCCCTCGTCGCCCTCAAGCGCAGCACCAAGATCTTGGAGTCGGTGGGGGACACGAGGCATCTTGCGACGACCTTGCACAACATGGCCGGTGTCTTGCAGAAGTTGGGCCGAAACGCAGAGTCGGTCACGCACTGGGAGCACTCTCTCCGACTTCAGACCGAGCTAGGCGACTCCAAGATCATCAGAGCGACCCTCCGAAGCCTCGGTGGCGCGCAATACCGAGTGGGTAGCTTCCCCTCCGCACTGGCGACGTACCGAAGGCTGTTGGCGACTGCCGAGGCGAGTGGAGACAAGGCGGCGATTGCGGATGCGCATCACCATGTCGGGACTCTGCATCAGTTGCTGGGGGCCTACTCGAAGGCGCTCCTTTCCTACCGTCGTACGCTCGCGATCTATGAGTCCATTGGCGAGCACCGATTGGTGGCGATGACGCTGGGCAATCTAGGTCGCCCCCAGCTGAACATCGGAGAGCACGCGAGAGCACTCGAACTCTACGAGCGTGCCCTCTCCACCTACGGGCCCGATGATCACCACAAGCGCGCCAAGTGCATGGACAACATGGGTGAGGTCTATCGCGAGATGGGCAAGCATGATGACGCTCTCTCGTGGCACAAGCGTGCTCTCGCATTGAAGGAGAGCTTGGGCGACAAGTATCAGATTGCGATGTCGATCGCGAACATCGGTTCTGTCCAGGGGCAGACGGGGGCCTACGCGGATGCCATCGTGAGCTACCGACGCGCGATCGCGGTCTTCGAAGAGTTGGGGTACACGCACGATCTCGCCGCGGCTTGGGCGAACATCGGTGGCGCCTTGGCGAGCGATCAGAAGTATGCGGAAGCCATCAAGGCTCTCCAGAAGGCACAGGAGGTGCGTGGTGAGAGCACCAGCCATAGATTCCAGGCGGCGTCGCACTCTGGATTGGCCGCGGCCTACCTGGGCATGCGTGAATACAAGAAGTCGATCGCCTCGGCACGCGCTGCGGTAGAGGCAATCAACAAGTTTTCGCAGGGGCTCGCCGAGGGCGAGGGGGCCGGCGCCCGAGACCTTCATGCCAAGGCGTTTGATCGAGGCTCCCGCGCTGCGGTGATGGCCGACAGTGCTGACGATCTGCTGTGGTTCCTCGAGCAAGGCAGGGCCGGTTCGCTACGGGAGGCATTGGGATCGCGCGAGGCGCTGGAAGTCGCGGTGATCCCCGAGGGGCTGCGCGCGGCCTTGGCCACAGCTCGAGATCGCTCGCGCCAGTTGTTGGGTGAGTTGCGCACGGCGCAGAAGCGGCGGAACTTCAAGGCGGTGCGCAAGGCGAAGCGCAACTGGGATGAGGCAGAAGCCGCCGTTTCGCGCGCTGCCAGACGGATTCAGCTGGAGGCCAAGGCGGCCGCGCAGGTCACGTTGTCCGATCCCGACACGCGGGAGGCGATCTGCAAGCGCTTGGCGCCGGACGAAGTGATCGTGATCTACGGTCTCACCGCCAAGGCCGTGCTGACCGTCACGTTGAGCAAAGACGGCGCCCGCGCGCGAGCGCAGCCCGTCGCCGAACGTCTGGGATCCCTTCTCGAGGAGCTTGCGCTCGACGACGTGGATACGGACAGCACCAAGACGGTCGCCGCGTTGCGCAAGCTGCTCGCTGCGCCGCTCGAACTCGGCAAGGGCGTGAAGCGGGTGCTTGTTTCTCCAACGGGCCAGCTCGGGTACGTGCCGTTTTCGTTGCTGTTCCCGAACCGGGAGGTGGTCTACGTTCCCTCGGCTACGACCCACGGGTTGCTGCTGGCCCAAGCCGCGGCGTCGGCACCCAGAGCAGGCACGGCCCGCGTGCAAGACATCTTGGCTCTTGGAGATCCCGACTACGGGACGATCGCGAAGTCGACCGAACGTGTCCACCGTGGTGCTTCCGGCTTGAAGTTGATGCGGCTGCCGGCCTCGCGCGCGGAGATCCAGGCGATCGGGACGACGCGCCTTCTGGGAGCGAAGGCTTCGGAGTCCGGGCTGCAAGCCGCGATCAGCGACGCGAAGCGTTGGCGTGCGGTTCACTTTGCGTGCCACGGGCTGGTGGACCCCGAGCATCCGATGCGCTCGTCGCTTGCGCTCACGGCGGATACGGAGAACGACGGCTTTCTCACGGCGCTCGAGATCTTCCCGATGAAGATCCCGGCGGACCTGGTGGTCATGTCGGCTTGCGAGACCGCCATGGGCAGGATCTACAAGACCGAGGGCATCCTCGGACTTACGCGCGCGTTCATGTTCGCGGGCGCACCGCGCGTGATCTGCTCTCTATGGAAGGTGGACGACGCGGCCACCCAGGCGCTGATGATCAAGTTCTACGAGCTATGGAACCCGAAGGGTGCCGCCAAGGGTCTGAGCGCAGCTGCCGCGCTCAAGCAGGCGCAGGAGCACATCAAGGCGCAGACGCAGTGGAAGCATCCCTACTACTGGGCGGCGTGGGTCTTGTGGGGCTTGCCCTAGGCGACAGGCGTGCCCTCCGGCTTGGCGAGGTAGGGGACGCACCGCAGGAGGCCGCCGGAGGGCCGAGGAGCAGCAACGGAATGCAGAGAAGAGTGGTGGGCGTTACTGGACTCGAACCAGTGACCCCCAGCTTGTCGAGCTGGTAAAGGCCATGCAAGCGGAGTCCAGGTACCAAACCCCACGTCACGACAGGGGGTTTGAAGCCCGGACGGACGCGGCTCGGCGCCGAGGTATGCCCTGCGTCGGGTGGTTGGAAAGAACGGTGAAGGTCTCGCTCTCAGGAGGGTGACTCCCGGCTCGACCGCGACCATTGAAAACTACGCTGGCAACAGGCACAAGTGGGGAGGCTCGACTGAGGGCGCCGGGGCAATGCTCCGCGTAGGCTACCCAGCGCCGAAGAAGGTAAGGACTGCGCGGCCAATCTCCGCGCCGACCGAGGCGGCTGTCGTATCAACGGCAGATCCCATCACCTTTCCTGTGACTCGGCCAACCCAGTCTGCCGCTCGTCGACCTAGTCCGGCCTTCGGCGGCGCCTCCTCCGCTACGATGATCTCTAGGTCCGCGATGTCCTCCTCGGTAACACCAATAGTCCGCAGGGCGTCTACCAGCGACTCGACGTTGCCGGGGAGAACCACATTGTGCTGCGTGACTCCCTGGGAGCCGATGGCGATGTTCCCCTGTCCACCTTGAATGTTCACAACGAAGGACTGGAGAACCGCATCCGCGCCAATCTTCGGAACCTCGCGCGTCTGCACCACCAGCCCCGGAGACGATCTCCGCAAGTCGATCACGAACCTGAGGAGTCGAGTGCGCACTGTTGCGACAAGCTCCTCCACTACGTTGCGGGGGATCTCCTGCCATGCCTCGACGAGCGCCATTCCCGAGAAGATCGGGTGCTCCTGCATGAGGATGATGAGGTTGGGCGGCCACGGAGCGCGGAACGTGCCCCCAGAGCCTTCGTCAGGTCCACGCTTCAGTAGGGATTCATAATTCGAGATACCATCCATGCAGGTGAACGTCTCCGCATAGCGTCGGAGACCATCAGGCATGCACGCGGGCGGTATGGCTGCGTTCCGGATCCCACTGCCGAACGGTCCACTGAAGTGACCGAGCGCACGAGTTCCGAAACGACGATACTCAGGGACTTCATCATGTCCTCGATACCCGTCCAGTTCCTGGTCAACCCAGTGGCGCAGTTCGTCGCTGCGTAGGGCTGACGCTAGGAGCAGCGCCTTCCGAAGGAGTGTGACGGTGCTGGTCCCATCATCGACAGTCGCATTTTCTATGTCTGCGAGCAAGTCAGCCACGGCGATTCCTTCTGGGCGGGTGAGCGGGCAACCGAGTCGCGTGCCTAGGGCGCCAAGGATCCTCGACTGCGAAGAGGATCTTGCGAATGAGGTCCAGATCGCGCTTCACGGCTAGTGCTTCTTGTCCTTCGGCGGGTGGGGGTCGTTGCCGAACGAGTCTTTGTCCTGGATGCGGCCGTCCTTGCCTTTGATGACAAGCTCGACCTTGTCGCGGCGGGCCATCGGCCTTGCCGCCGAGTCGGCGTCGGACTTCCGGTCGTGTTTGGACGAGGCACGCTTCGCACCCTGCCGCTTCACCTGCCAGCCGCCGTCTTCGTGCGGGCTGATTTCAATATCACGCTTCTTGGCCATCAGACAGTCTCCTGTTGCCGGGTGTTCTCGAATGCCCTCCATCATCCGGCACCGGTCCCCCAGCAAATCGAGACCACTGCATGCGCGACGGTACGAGGCGGGAGGGACAGTCCCGAGAGCCCAAGACGTGGGGGATGCACTAGCCACGGTCGATGTGGTGCGTGGGGTGTATCCAACGTTGGAGGCACGCCCCGGTCGGGAAGACCGCGTTGACGTAGGTTCGCCGACCGGCGTGGCGCGGTCAGATTTTCTTTGGAACCAACCCGCCAACTTGGGCGTCTCCATACTCCAAGTCCACAGCCTGTGTGCGTGGACAGCCAATAGCGCCAATTATCGACCGCCCACGACGCCTCCGAATACGCGAGGCCGGACAGGGTGGACCAAGGCGCATGAGCGACAAAACCGGATCACGGGACGCAGGAGCTACAGCTCCGGCGTTTGTTGCCATGCCCTTCGTGCGCTCCCGTGCTCCACAACTGGAGTAACGAAATGGCTATCGACGCTGCGTCCAACCCGGACGCCCAAATGGACCCTGCGAAGCGGGCAGAAACCGCACCCAGTGGGGCGAGCACACCCCCCGAGCCCCTGGACGATTCCAGTCAACTGGAAAAGGCCGCCGCCGAGTACGAGCGGCTGACGAGGAGGGCCGACCGGACTGACCACCTAGGGACCGTTCGTCGGTTCGAGGCTGCGCGGGTCGCCCACAAGGCCGCCGAGGCGGAAGGCAAGGCCACGGACGTCGTCGCTGCGCTGGTCGCCCGCACCGGGCGCAAGCAGAGCTGGATCTACGAAGAGCTACGGCTCGCGAGGGTCTACACGCTCGATGATGTGAAGAACCTCGGGCACAAGTGGACACACCTCCAGGCCGTCATCACGCCCGTCAAGAAGCTGCGCGGGATCAAGAGCCTGCGCGGTAACGAGGGCATGGTCCGCGAGGAGGCGCTCAAGTGGCTCAAGGACGAGAGCCTCGTGACGGTGCAGGACATCAAGAAGGCCATCGAGCACGAGGATGAGAAGCGGTTCCAGGCCACGCAGCCGGACCCCGACCCTGACGCGCTGGCCGAGGCCGAACGGCAGGAGGCGATCGAGCGCTTGGCTGAACTGCTGAAGGAAGCCCAGCCGCTGGCGAAGGCGCTCGTGGGCGACGAGTACACCGACGAAGACCGGCGGCACCTCCGCAGCCTGACGCCCAGCGGCTGCATCTTCGAACTCTCCAACGCCCTCAACGGGCTGTGTGGCGAGACCGCACGCGAGTTGGGTGAGCACGGCACCAAGTAACCGATTCCCGCCCGGACGGTTGTTTGGTGGGGGGATCCGGGATAGCTCCCTGCCGCATTTTGGAGATAGGACAATTGTGAGAAATATCAAGAACGCGGACCTGGCCGCCAGAACCCAGGTGACAAAGTCTAGTTGGAAGAAAGGCGTTCATCAGGTCGCCATAATCGAAGCGAGGCTCGGTGAGTCAGCTACCGGCAAGGCCCGGATCGAGCTGCACTTGATGGGGGACGACGGTGAAGAGATTCGCCGCGACCTCTACTACACCGACGCAGCACGGGCTCACACCAAGGCGACGATGGAAAGTCTCGGCGTCGACATAGATGCCTTGGACTTCCTCGGTCAGCTCGACAGGCTGCGGGGCACCAGGGTCAACATCCGGATCAAGTTCCACCCGCTCAAGGCGGAACCGGATGTCAGCGCCATCTGGCCCATCGAGGCACAGCCGTCACAGGAGGAGCTGCTCAAGCGGTTCCGCCAAGGCAACAGCGTCACTGTCCCTGAAGACGATGACGACGAGCTGCTCGATGTGGAGTCGGAGGTGGACCATGGGAAGTGATCTGTCTGAAGCAGATTACATTCGTCTGCTCGATGCACTGGAGAAGTTCCTCGACGCTGACGTGGCCAGCAGCCCGCTGAGCCACGCCTCGCTGTTCGCACTACGCGAGTGCAGCCGGAGGTTCCACAACAGGATCGAGGACGCGATTCGCAGTCGCGTTGACGGCATCCCTGACTTCCTCCCCGAGGACATCGGAACGGAAGGGGACGACCATGGGCAAGCGTAGCTCGCTGATTGGTCGGTATGTAGCCCAAGGCCGGGAGCGGCACAGGCGGCAGGCGGATGAACAGGATCGGGAGCGGGCGCAGCATGCCCGCTCCCGAATGCTCCAGCGGTTGCACGCACGGACCGCCCGTCGACGCCAGGAGGCCGACCATGGGAAATGACCACGCCCAGGACCCTCGGTACGCCTGGGGACTCGCAGATGAGATCATGGAGAAGTTCTTGCTCGGTGTCGGGCGGTTGCTGCACGAGGACTACTCGCTTCCACGCGCCGAGTACATGAAGGGCCACCCCGATTCGGGGTGGCCCGCCCTCTTCGTTCAGCTCCCCGGTGACGTTCGAGTCACGATCATGGATGGGCGCGACGGAGGCCACCCGGCTGGCACCGTGACGGTGTGGGACTCCCGCACCAAGACGGAGAAGCGGTTCTCCTTGGTCGACGGCGATCCTGGCATGGCCGAGTTGTTCGTTGCTGACTACGTGGCTGAGCTAGAGACGGAAGGGGGTGCCCGTGCGTAAGCCCATCCCCACTTGGCCCAAGGTCGGGTCCCGCCGGGGCCATCCATCACCGTCCAGGAAGAGCCTGACGAACTTCTAAACCTGTAATCCACTCAGGGGACTACAGCAACACGCGAAGGCTGTATGGGATGGACGCGACTTTGTGCCTGCGTCCGTGGATCGAGGTGGGCGCAGCCCTAGCAACAAAACGGGCCGGTGCGGGGATGTCCCTCGCACCGGCCCACCCATCAACGAGATGGGGCACTGGAGACAGCAACGTGAGCTTGCTGGAACTTTAGATACATGGCCGCACACCGCCACGCATCGCCAGCGCCCTGCACGAGTAGATACGAGTACGACTAAGACGAAGTTCGAAGTCAAAGATACCGGTGTCAGCCACAAGGAGACATCGACATGGCACTGAGCAAAGAAGACATGGAGCGCGGCAACGCCCTCCGCAAAGCCCTTCACGAGGAGAGGGTCGAGAAGATCCGCCGCCACATCGCGGAACGGGGAATCCTCGACGCAACAAACCGACTCATCACGCTGCTGCACAAGCAGCGCAACAACAACGAGGACATCAGGAAGTGACAAAGCCAAGAACGAAGAAGTGCAACGACTGCGGGAGGGTGCTCCCCATCACCGACTTCCACAAGATCCGCAAGGAACTCGAATACCGACGCCCGTACTGCAAGCCCTGCAGCTACCAGCGCATCAAGGCCTGGACCCAGCGCAAGATCGCCGAGGCACGCGCAGCAGCGCACGAGCAGGGGGAGGAGTAGAATGCGGCACACCACGTACAAGATCCTGCAAGTGATCCCCGCGCCTCCCGGGCTGCAAATGAAGTGGAACGACGGAGAGCGCGAGTGGAACGAGCCAGCCGAGTTCTACGGCCTCGTCCAGGAGCAGACCGTGGAGAAGGGCGAGGTGATCGAGGTGTTCGACCCCGTCGTCACGCCCCTCACCCTGGACGAGACAACCGGCGAGTATGACCCGGCGTTCAATGACGGCAGTTACTGCGGAGTGGGGCGTGCGTCATGAGCCCAGACGAGATCGACGTCATCCTCACCGACGAGCAACTTGACCAAGCCGAAGTGGCGGAGCTGGACGACTTCCTCAAGGAGCAGATCCCGCTCCTGCTGATCGAGCGCGAAGACCTGTTCCGGCAGCACAGCAAGAAGCTCGATCCCCGCTTCTTCAGCGGACACGAAGGAGCCGCGCTCACCATCGCCGCCATGCTCGACCTGTACGAAGAGACAGGTAGAGCCCCGACGAAGGCAGCCATCAAGAGCCGGGTCTTGCAGCGGCTCACGGTCAACGATGCGTACGAGCCCGTCCTCGAATACCTCAAACGCAACATCGACCCACGGGACGCCCAGGTCGTCGTCAACGGCCTCCAGGAATGGGTCAGGGTCGCCGCCAGGGAGACCGCCCAATACGAGATCATCGAACTCAGTGATCTGGACGACGACGAGTTCTTCGAGCGGGCACCCGAGATCCTCAAGCGCATGGACGAGGCAAGGCGTCCACCCGGCGCACGCTGGTCAACCACGGCCACGATTGAGCGTCCCACCGAGAACGACAACAAGATCCCCCTCCCTTGGCCCGAGATCAATGCCAGGTTGCAAGGGGGGCTCGTCCCGACCGAGACCATCGGATTCATCGCCCCAACCCAAGGCGGCAAGTCCCTCCTGTTCGGCTGGCTCATCGCTCACTTCATGGACAACGGCTTCAACGTCCTGCACGTAGACATCGAGAACGAGCCCCACGAAGACATCGTGGACATCTGGAACGCAGTCACGCAGCCCAGGCCCGGAAGCCACATCACGTACGAGGTGGCCCGCAAGAATCTCCACGCCTTCCAAGAGCAGGAGGGCAAGGGGCGGTACTTCAACACCCGTCCAGGCGAGACCGACTACCTCGGCCCCAACGAGATCCACGACATAGCCAACGCCATCGAAGAGCAGGAGGGCATCAAGATCCACGTCATCCTCATCGACGGATACGACGACCTGTTCGACGAGGAGCTTCTCAAGCGGCACCGCAACGACGAGATCGCCATGAAGAGCCGCATCATTGATCGGCTAAGGAAGAACGCCAGCGACAAGAAGCGCCTCACGATCACCAGCTACCAGACGAACCGCGTCGGCCTCAACGCCTTCAGCAACGGCAAGAGCATCGAGATGGACATGGTCCAAGGGTCCATCCGGACCATCCAGCGCAACACGATGGTCTGGACCTTCACGCCGGACTACAAGACCAAGATCAGCCGCCTCACCGTCAAGAAGGCAAGGCGAGGCGGGCTCAACGGCTGCACCATCACCGCCAACTACCACCACACCACGACCGAAGACAACGACCGGGGCTACTACACCCAGCGAGCCTTCGTCCCCAGCATCGCCGCCGTCACCGAGGACGCCATGGAGAAATGGTCCAAGAGCGCGACGAGGGCCAAGATCCACAAGATGCTCAAGCACCAGAGCCCAGAGTTCCTACCGGGCTCCATCAAGCGCAAGGACACGAGCAGGAACAAGAGCGCCAAGTGGGGCGGGCACATCGTCATCCCCAAGGTCACCCTCCAAGACCAACTCGGCGAACTGGCCCAGGCCGCCGTCGAAGACATGGTGCAGGAGGGTTGGATTATCGACCCGGAGCAGTACGCGAAGGGCATCAGCATCGAGGGCCAGAACACCAAGGTCTACATCTTCAGAAGTGACCGAGAGGAGGCCGAGGATGTCCTTCAACCAGCCCTCTGAAAGCCCCGCGAACGCCCCGCTGAGGTTCACACCCCGCTGGCGGGGCTTTAGGGTCAGCGGGGTGTTAGAGCGAAGCGGAACGGGCCTGAACGCCCCGCTGGGGGTACGCCCCGCTGACGCTTGGAGCGAAGACGAGCGGGGTGCGAAAGAGGGCCGTTGGAACGGGTCAAGACGCCCCGCTGGCGAACACCCCGCACGCCCCGCTCTTTTTTCAAAAGAGAAGAACATCCCTACAGGTGTTCCTTCTCATGGGTTGGGAACCCCCCAAACCCCCCTGGATCCTGTCAGCCCCTTCGCTCGCTCTGCGGATTGCATTGGGACCGCAGGCAGGCTCCCTCGCTCATGCCTTGCAGGCGGACGGTGACGCAACAGGCGGCTCTACTTCTTCGGTGCCTTGGCGGTGGCCGGGGCCTCGATCACGTTCACAGCCTGGTTGTCAGTGAAGACGGTGAGGCAGAGCCCCATGTTCTTGCCCTTGGTCGTGGCGCGGTTGTAGCGGTTGAGGCTGAGGAGGCAGGCCTGCACGGCGAGGGAGAGCTTCATCGCCTCCTCGAAGGTCATGAAGACGTTGACCGACTTGATGCCCTTGGCGGCGATGTCGGGATTGGTGCGGGTGTACCTAGCTCCGCCGTGGTTATCGACCTTCTTGGTGGTCAGTCCATCGGGGGAGAACGCTCGCTTGCTGGAACTCTTCTTCTTGCTCGCTGCCATCTGGATCTCCCAACATTCAAACCTATTCCTGGAACCCCAGGGGTCTGGGGCGGGTACAGCCTAATGCCGAAGTCAGATCGAGATCCAGCAGTCCTTGCGCGGGAGCGTGAAGCTCGTCTCGCCGCACGCATGGCGCAGGAGTACCTCAAGTCCGGTGCCGTCGAGGAGGCGTTGGCCTACCTACAGCTCGTCCTGACGATGCCGGACTCGAAGGGTATGACCCGGACGAAGGTGCAAGCCGCGAAGACGCTGGTGGCGAACGCGGCGAAGATCAGCTCGAAGAAGACCCAACTGCAGCTCGACGGCGCCGTGACCAGCCTGTCGATGTCTGACCTCCTGGCGCTGGCGGGGCAGGCGGATGCGGACTCCCGGTCAGCACAGCCGGGAGTCAATGGGGCGCTACCCACATCCTCCGAGCCCGCCTCGGACGCGGGGTTCTCTCCTGCGTTAGGTAGCGGCGACGACCTCCAGGAGCCACTGGCGGGGGGATCTGCGTACCTAACGGAGTCGCCCTGCGATACCGACCGGCTCCCCGCCGAGCCAACGGAAGGCCACGGGAGCGCCTCTGTTAGTCAGGCGCCTGCCGACACCCCTCGGGGCAACGAGCGCAAGGGAGACCCCACGGAAGGCCTCCGAGATACCAGCTCGTCCGACGACATCCAGGAGCTGGACGGATGAGCCGCCCAAGACAGTCAGGCCCAACAGGCGGGGAGCCCTGCAATCCGGTCCTCGGCGAGCGCTATTTTGACACTACCCAGGGCAGCTCCGTCGAGTGGAACGGAACAACCTGGAACAGCATGGGTGGTGGTGGAGGGGGCGGCAGCTCCTGTCTCGACGGGATCATGTGCTACGACAACGCCGGGGGCACGCCCATCGCGGGCATCCAGCTCCCGATGGACACCGTCATGAACAACACGGACGGCACGAACTACGCCCTGGGCACGGTCGTCCCGGGTGCCGTCACGATCCTCAATGATGGTGACTACCTGATCGAGGCTGACATGGCCGTGATGGACGGTGGTGCGTTCGCGAACGGGGCGTGGCAGAGCGTGATCCAGACCACGACCAGCGGCCTCGGAACGTGGATGAACGTGATCGGCGCTGACGGGTATATCGCCGCGCACAGGCAGGTGCTCATAGTGGGAGGTGCGGTGACCGCTTCGAGCCGTGCGTTTGTGACGGTGAGCGGCGGTGGCGGTTTGGACGTGCAGCTCGTGGGCAACGCTTTGGCGCCGAGTGGTATGGAGATGACCTTCGGGCAGGGCTCGCGGCTGTCCGTGATGCGCGTCTGCTGATCGCTGGTCACCTTCCGTGAGCGTCAGTCCCCTTTGGTCTTCTTGCTCATCTCCTGCCCTTGGATGACCTCGGAGGCCATACCGAGGAAGGCTCCAACGGTGGCACGGTCGGTCTGGGCATAGAGGAACAGAGCATGTTCACGCACCCTCGCCAGCAGGTTCGCTGCGATAGCCCCCTTCATGCGGTCGCCGCTCTCCGACTTCAGGAAGTCTGTAGCGCCGTCGCTCTGCTCCAGGAGGAGCCTCATGCGGAGCATGCCTCCGATGAGTTTCTTCACGTCCTGCTCGGTCATCTGCTCTGCCATCGTGGCCTCCATGCTCTTGAGTGGCCTGAAGTCTACCGCACCTCTCCGGCCACCACCTTCGAGAGCGGCGTCTCGGAGTTCCAGTGCAGATCGCGCTCAAGGGGCAATCCGAGTCGATTGGTGACGCTCTCCAGCTCGGTCAGCGAGAAGTACCCCAACTCCTCCTCGTGCCCGACGACGAAGCCGAAGCAGATCCGCTCTTCAGGATCGTATTCGGTTGCGTACCACGTCCAGTTCGAGCAGGGGTCGAAGACCTTGAGTACGACGGGCGCCTCTCGGTTGCCGTCTTGCGTGTAGATGGGCGGCAGCTTGGCTGCGAGTTCGGCGGGTAGGAGTCCCATTACTCACCGCCCTTCTTCGAGCGGCAGTGGCTGCACTTGCGAACCTGGAACAGATCCTGCGTGCGAATCAACGTGGCGGTGTTGCAGCCCTTGGCGTTGCATCGCACGATCACTGCGAACTTCCCTTCCTGCGGGAGTCGGAAGAGCGTGCCGCCGAGCCCACGAACATGCTTGAGCTTGGGGTACTTGGCCTTGACGTTGGCGAGGCTCTTCTGTGCGGCCTTGCCGTCTGCGCGCTCGATGTCGCCGCCCTTGATGGACTCCAGGTTGTCAACTTCCTTGACTGTGAGAATGGTCTTCATTGCGCTTGCTCCTATATGGCGCTAGGGGCTCGTAGATGCCCGGTTTCGCGTGATTACGGAAAAAATCCGAACACGACAAAACCACGCGCACAATCCCTCGTGGCATAAGCCCGTTCGCAAACGTCGGGTGTGTCTACTGACGTTGCCCAAGCCGCCCAACTGATCGAACGCTGGCAGCAGGAGCCGCTTACTTGGTTGCGTGATGTCCTCGGTGGTCCGCAGCCTTGGAGCCGTCAGGCCGAGATCATTGAAGCGATCCCCCGGTACGCCGAGGTCGATGTCGCTTCGGGTCACTCCATCGGCAAGGACTGGTTGTCAGCTCGCATCGCGCTTTGGTGGCTCTTTACGCGGCCCAACTCCATCGTCATCACGACGGCTCCCACGGAACGTCAGGTCAAGACGATCCTGTGGGGCGAGCTGCGGAAGGCGTACCACGCGAGCAAGATCCCGCTTGGCGGGACGCTGGCCCCTGTGGACTCGATGCTTCGGGTCGATACGCAGTTCAACAAAGCACCGATGCACTACGCGAAGGGCATGGTGTCGCGTGACGCTTCGAGCCTTCAGGGCTTCCACGCGGAGCATGTGCTGCTGATCGTTGATGAGGCTGCGGGTATCGCGTCCTACGCCTTCGAGGGCTTGGAGTCCTGCGCGTCAACTGCCACCTCGCGCATCCTCCGCATCGGGAACCCGACTTGCGGACCCAATCACCCCTTCGCTCGTTCGTGTCGCCGCCCCACGGTGGAGGGCAAGCACCTCACCATCGAGATCAGCTCGACGGAAACGCCGAACTACAAGGCAGGCAAGGAGTTAGTTCCTGGCCTTGCCTCGCGTGAGTTCGTGGAGCGGATCAAGGAGCGCTACGGGGAGCAGTCGCAGACCTACCGCTCCCGCGTCCTCGGGAAGTTCCCCACAGGAAGCCCCGACTCCCTCATCACCCTGGATCACATCGGGGAGGCCCGCTCTCGCTTCAACGAGGATCTGCCGAACCCTGAATCCCAGGAGGTCCGGGTCGGTGTCGATGTCGCTCGGCAGGGACCGGATGCAACGTCGATCTGCGTACGCAAGGGCAACCGAATCCACTGGCCGAAGAATGGTCTGATGCACAAGGCTGATGCCATCCAGGTCGCTCGGCGTGCAGCCGACATCGCTCAGGAGTACGACGCGCTGTCCATCGCGCTCGACGGAGGTGGACTGGGCGCCGGACCCATCGACGCGCTGCGGGACATGCAGCGTCGGCGTGAGGTGCCCTTCTCTATAGAGATCCATGAAGTTCAATTCGGAGCGAGGGCAACAGAGCCGGACCGATATTCAAACCGGAGGTCCGAGTTGTGGATGCGCATGCGCGACGCTCTTCGCAACGAGTTGGTCTACGACTGCGACGACGAACTTGCAGAAGAGCTAACTGCCCCCCGGTTCGGCTACTCAGGGGCTCGCATCCAGCTTGAGAAGAAGGAGCAGATCAAGAAGCGCCTCGGTCGCTCAACGGATCGCTCGGATGCTCTCGCGCTCGCGATCTCCGGCCATGAGTCTCCTGGTGGGCAGCTCTGGATAGACCACTGGTAGGCGCAAGCGAGAGGAGCAGAAACCAAAGATACGGCAACGTGATTCTGTTGCTCGGAGTGTCTCTTGGGCCTGTTCGACTTCTTCCGCCGTCCCGATCGCTCTGACCGCTCCAAGGAACGTGGCTGGTTCTCTGACGGGCAGCCAATACACGAGGCGCTTCGACTCCGCGTAGGTGAAGTCGGCGAACCGTACTCGACTCATAGCGTTGTCTATCGCTGCGTTTCGGTCATCGCTCGCAGTCTCTCTGCTGCTCCGTTCCAGCTCTACACGGGCGACGACAGCAAGCCCGATGTTGTGGCTGATGGCCCTTGGCAGCGGCTTTTTTTGCGCCCCAACCCATACCTCACAGCCGACACACTCTGGGAAACGACGATCAGTCACATGCAGCTCGGCGGTAGCTGCTACTGGGTTCTTGAGGGGGCAGGCGAGGAGGGGATTGACGAGTCGGAGGTGCCATTAGAAATCTGGCCTCTCCCTGGCCACTGCGTAGAACCGATACTCGACGGCTCGCAACGAGACTTGCTCGGCTACCGCATCACTTCAGGCGCGGGCACGGTCGAGCTTCCTACTCATGCGGTCGTCGCCTTCCGGTACTTCAACCCGAATGACCCCTGGCGCGGCCTCTCTCCGATGTCGGCTGCGATGGCTGGCTTCCGTCAGGATTCCAAGGCCAGCGGCTACAACGAGGCGTTCTACGACAACGGTGCTGATCCGGGCGGCATCCTCACCAGCGAGCAGAACATCAGCCCCGATCAGCGCACCGACCTCAGGCGTGCGTGGGAGGACCGACACAAGGGCGCATCGAAGGCGTACCGGGTCGCGGTCCTGGGCAACGGCCTCGACTACAAGCAGCTCCAGGTCAACCACAAGGACATGCAGTTCCTGGAGCAGCGCCGTTGGAATCGCGAGGAGATCGCGATGGTCTTCGGCGTACCCAAGTTCTTCCTCGGCGTAACGGACGACCTCAACTACGCGACATCGAAGAGCGCAGAGCGCGTGCTGTGGACCTCCACTCTGATTCCGCTTGCACGCATGGTCGCAGATCAACTTGAAGCGCAGCTCTTCCAGCATCGTGAAGCAGTTGCGCATGATGTGACGTGGGGCGAGTTCGACACGAGCCGCATCGAAGCGTTGCGCGAAGACCTGGGTGTCAAGCTCACCAGCGCGGAAGCATTCCGTCGGTTGGGCTATCCCCTCAACGAGATCAACGAGCGCTTGGATCTCGGCATGGAGGCGCAGGAGGGCGGCGATGTCGGGCTGCTCCCGATGGGCCTTGCTCCTGCGAACGAGATCGCAGAAGGACTTCAGTTAGATGACGACCTGGGTTCGATCTACGGACCCATCGGAACCGAGCCGGAGGAGGACTCTACCGACTCCGCTACTCCCATTCGCTCGCGTGGCCGCACTCGTCGGCTGCAACTCTGGGAGACCATCGCTCGTACAGCGATGGACCCCGCCGAACGTCGGTTCCGCAAGCGGCTCAACGGCTACCTGCGTGGACGCAGAGCGGAGGTGCTTGGCTTCCTCAAGGACAACGCAAGGGGGACTCGCGCTCCGGCCACCGCTGGTGTCGAGGCTTTCTTGGCAGAGGCCGAGGAGCGTTGGAACGAGATGCTCCGCAAGCAGCTCGACCCGATCTATCGACACGCCATCGACTCGGGCGCTGGTTCTATTGGTTCGCAGATCGGTGGCTTGCAGCACTTCGACATGGAGTCGCCGGAGGTCTTGCGATTCCTGGCCGAGAAGGAGCTGCGGGTCGAGAAGGTCAACCAGACGATCATCAACAACATCCGGCACCAGCTTCTTCGTGGAATGGCCGAGGGCGAGGCGATCACGGACCTACAGGACCGGATCCGTCACACGTTCAACGTCAGTCGATCGAGGGCAAGGACTATCGCGAGAACAGAAGCGAGCCAGACGGTCAACGGTGCGAGACAGATCGCCATGCAGGCGGAGGGCATTGAGCGCACGGAATGGCTCGCGTCAGGTGATGGCGCAGTGCGTGCAGACCATGTCGTACTTGATGGCGAGATCCGCAACCTCGGTGACACCTTCGCTTCTGGCGTGACGCTTCGACACCCCGGCGACATGTCGTGCAGCGACCCGAGCCAAATCATCAACTGTAGATGTACCTCAGGTCCCGTTCTCGACTAGCGATGCACTCGCAAACGTACGGGTGATGGCAGCCAAACGCAGAACCCTGCTCCCCACCACTACGACTCGTCTCTCTCGTGCAGACAAGGGCGCAGATCGTGTCATTCGTTTCACGGCCAGCACGGAGAACGTCGCTCGTGATGGCGGCATCGTTGAAGCCGCTGGTTGGGAAGTCGACAACTACCGCGACGTCCACCCGGTCTTCCTCTGGGCTCACTCGCCCGACAGCCTACCTCTTGGTCGCGCAGTCAACGTTGAGAAGACCAAGGACTCCCTTGTCATCGACATCGAGTTCGCTGGGGAGGCCCAAGCCCACCCTCTAGCCGAGACAGTGTTCAGACTTTTCGATGCGGGCTTCCTTCGGTGCGTCTCGGTTGGCTTCCGCGTCATCAAGGAACGCGACCCCACGGACGAGGAGCGCGAACGCGGAGCGAAGTGGGTAGCCACTCGCGCTGAGCTGCTTGAACTATCCGCTGTCCCGGTTCCGTCTGATCCGGGCGCTGTTGCTACTGGCCGCGAGATTGCCACTGCGATCTCTCGCGGCGCAATCACTACCAAGGATGCCGCAACCATCCGGCACCACCTCGGGGCCATCACGCCCTGGTCTGCGTTTGCTGACGCCGTTGAGAGGACTGCTATGACCACTAGGAATATCGAAGAGGGCGAAGCCGCGTTCACGATCAAGGTGCGGGACGCTGCTGACTTCGCAGAAGACTCCTTCGCTGAAGCGGCTTACCAAGAAGAGCCGATGGTCGTTGCCGTCACCGGCATGCTGACCGAAGGCGAGAAGGTCGTCGTTCAGGGTCTCGCCTTCCCCAAGGACGAGTGGGACGAGGAAGCTGTCGCTACTTGGTGGTCTGAGAACGAGGACAACGTCCTGGCCTTCGAGGCCGAGCGTGCCGACGACGAGGACGAAGACGAAGAGGCACCTTCCGATTCCGACATGTCGGACGAAGAGAAGCCGGAAGCCGAGTCGAAGGACGCTCCGCAGACCGACGACGAAGAGGACGAAGAAGACGACCGTTCGGACGAGCTTCGCGTCCTCGGAGCTTCGTTGCGCGACCTCGCTGCACAGCTCGTAGAGACAGCGGACCGTCTCGCTCCCGAAGAGGACGCAGACGAGGCCGAAGAGCCCGAGCGCAAAGATCAACTGGCCGAGGATTCCCAGCGTTCTCGACCAGCCGACCCCGTTGGTGACGCGGAGCGTGATGCTCCTGCTGCGGCACCTGTTGACGAGGATCAGTACCGGAACTTGCTGGACTTGACTTCCCAGTACGTGGGCGACTGATGCCCAGGATTGATTCAGACAGATGCCAGATACACCAAACCCATTACGGAAGGTCGAAGACCTCCTGAAGCAAGGCAACAAGCGCTTCGATTCGCTTGAGCAGCGCCTTGAGTCCGTTGAAAAGAACAAGAAGAGCCGAGGCGTCGGTTCAGCTCCAGCCGGTTCCGGCGACACCGCACCCACTGCGGCGGAGTGGTTCCGCGACTGCCTTGAAGGCGGGCGCAAGACCCTTCGCATCGCCGTTGCTCCCTACGAGCGTGCCGATCTCACATTCGCTACCCCAGCGACCGGTGGCTATGTCGTTCCTGCTCATCAGGAGCGCACCATCATCGAAGAGTTGGGCGCGAAGATGGTCGTTGTCCAGTCGGGTGCCACGCAGCGCCTCGGTCTCCAGGGCTCTCCCTACAAGGAGCCGAAGATCGACGGCAGTGCGACTGCCTACTGGAAGGGCGAGAACAGCCCTGCTACCGAGTCGAACCCCACGTTCGATGAAGTGAACATGACGCCGCACACGTGCATCGCCCTTTCGGTGATGTCGCGTGAGAGCGCCATGCTCTCCGATCCGCAGCTTGAGACGGTCGTTCGCGATCACCTCAACCGCATTGTGGCTCGGGCACTCGACAAGGCCGCGTTGGAAGGAACAGACTCGGGCGGACAGCCTGCGGGCCTGCTCGATCAGGCGGGTCTGTCGCTCGCCATCGGTGGTTCGCCTAGCTCGGATGATCTTTACGATCTTCTGTACGCCATCGAGGCCGAGAACGCCGACGTGGACAACATGGGCTGGGTCATGAACCCGCGCGATCTGAACACGATCCGCAAGCTCAAGGCCACTGATGGTCACTACCTCTTGCAGCCCGCTCTTGCTGCTGGTCAGCCGAACACTCTGCTTGGCTACCCCGTTCGCACGAGCACGCAGGTCGCTATCAACGGCGGTACCGGCACAGAGGGCAACATCTACTTCGGCAACTGGGCGGACCTCATCTGGGGTCAGTGGGGCGTGATCGAGGTCACCTCCTCCGTCGAGGCCGAGGACTACTACAAGAACAACCAGCTCGGCGTGCGCGCTGTGGCCTACGTGGACTTCGGTGTTCGTCAGGCCAACAGCTTCGTGGTCGGCGCTGGCACCTACTAACCGATTCGATTGGTGGGGCGGGGGCCACGCGGCCCCCGCCCCCGCTTCTTGACCATGCAGCACTCCCCCAAGAACCGAATGGTGAAGAGCGACAGGAACCGGGATGGATCTGACGACCTCTGCACGTGTGAAAGAGATGCTCGACTCAGGGGGGATCTCTGTCGGGTCTGCAATCGACACGCTCATCACGCAGATGATCTCGACGTACAGCCAGAACGTCGAACGGTTCCTCGGAAGACACGTGGAGTCGACAAGTCGGACTGAGCAGTACGACATCGAAGTCGGCCAGCGCTTCTTCCATCTTCCTGGCTCACCGATCAGCTCGATCACTTCGGTGAAGGCAGCGGACGACCGCGACTTCGCCAGCGCCGACGCCATCGACACCGACAACTACTACGCGGATCTCGCTCGCGGCAGCATCGAGTTTGATACGTCTCCTTCAGCGGTTGGTCCCGGCACCCTCCAGATCATCTACGAGGGCGGGATGGCTGCCAACACAGCGGCCTTCATCGCTGCCTACCCGGATGTCGCGCAAGCCTGCGACATGCAGATTGCATACGTCATCAGCCGGAAGGACCAGCTTGGGGCGCAGTCAATCGGCATGCAGTCGGGCAGCATTGGTTGGTCAGGCCCTGTCGATATGCTCCCCGAGGTCAAGCGCATCCTTGAGCCCTACAGGCGGCTCCTCTAATGGCGACGTTCACGCCAGACGAGTTCCGAGCGGCGATGGAGAAGGCCCCCAAGCGGCTCTTCGACGAGGTCACGACTCGGCTAACGAAGCGAGCCCGCGAGTTCGTCCAGCGAGTATTCCCACGCGCACGGCTAAGCGGTGGCGAGGGCCTCAAGAACAGAACCGGCGCGTTGCGCAGGAGCTTCAACGTCACCTCCAAGGGTGGGGATCTCAACTCCTGGCATATGGCTGAGTTCACGACATCGCCGTACGCCAAGATCCATGAGCACGGCGGCACCATCAGGCCGAAGAGTGCGAAGTACCTCGCTATCCCGCTGGCAGCGGCAAAGGCCAAGAGTGGTGATCTACGCGGTGGACCTCGCTCGTTCACCAATACGTTCTTCGCCAAGAGCAAGGCCGGGAACCTGATCTTGTTCCAGAACCAGGGCAAGGGGAAGAAGCCCCTGCCGCTGTTCGTGATGAAGAAGCAGGTGACCCTCAAGCCCCGACTCGGGTTCTTCGAGGAGTGGACGAGCAACCAGAAGAAGCGGATCTCGGACATCGCCAAGGGCATCGACGTTGCTCTCGATGGATTGGGCTCCTGATGTCTGTCCGCGAAGACGTACTTGCCGACATCAAGACCACGCTAGAGGGAATCTCTACGGGTGGCGGCTTCAACTTCGACGTTGCCTCGGCCATCCGTGGGCAAGTCACCATCACTGCCTTCAAGGCGTTCCCCGCGATCACGTTCGACGACCTCGGCGAGACGTACGACCGCAAGAACAACCACTCGCTCCACAAGGAGCTGAGGGTGGCGGTGCTTGGACTGCTGAAGGTCAACAAACATACGGGTGACGACGCAGTTCGTGCTGCGGCGTCGAACCTCCTGGCTGACATCGAAAAGGCGCTCATGCAGGACAGGTGCCGAGGCGGCAACGCCATCGACACGCTCCTTCAGAGCAACGACATCGAGAGCAGCGAGGCAACAAGCCCGTACGCGTTCGTCGTGATGGAACTGGTCGTGAAGTACCGGACGAATCTGACTGACCCGACCTCGATTGTGTGAGATAGCCAATGTCAAGCTGTGACGTACTGAACACCAAGTCTACCCAGATCGCGCTGGCGGAAGAGATCACCGAGGGGACTGCCGAGTCCCTCTCCGCCTCCGATGCCACGATGACGGTCTACGACCCGAACTTCTCGCTCGACGTGACCCGGTTCACCCGGAACCCCGCTCGTGCCTCCCTGTCCAAGCTCCCGTCCACCGTTGGGCGGCAGATTGGCACGATCACCTTCGCGGTAGATCTGATGGGCTCCGGGGATGTCGGCACGGAACCCTCCTGGGACTCCTCGCTCCGGGCTTGCGGCTTCCAAACCAACACGGTGTCTTCAATCACCATCGGATCTGTGACCGGTGGGCCGTTCGAGCCCGGTGAGACAGTCGACTTCGGAACCTCGGGCGCTGTCGGGCGCGTCTGCGGCGAGGTCAGCTCCTCCCCGCTCACCTTCGTTCTCATCTCCGGCACACCGCAGTCCGCCGAGACCGTCACTGGGGCCACGTCCAGCGCTTCGGCTACCACTAGCGGAACTGAGACCACAGACCAGGGCTTCGAGTGGCTACCCGATTCAAGCTGCCCTCCGTCCGTCACTGTCGCCCAATACGTCGATGGTGTGCGCCACCTCGTCTACGGCGCTCGTGGCAACGTCTCGTGGTCGGGCAACTCGGCTGACGGCTCTCCGGCTCGCATGGCCTTCTCGTTCACTGGTGTCTACGGCGGAACCACGGACACGGCTTTGCTCAGTGGCGTCACCTACGAGAGTGTTGTGCCGCCGTCCTTCATCGACGTGGGCTTCTCGATGCACGAGTTCGGAATGACGACCTCGGGTTGCTTCAGCAACTTCAGCCTCGACATGAGCAACACCTTGACCCAGCGCGAGAGCGCGAACAGCACCAAGGGCGTTCTCTCGACCTTCATCGGCGACCGCGAGCCTGCCGGAAACATCGACCCCGAGATGGTCCTGGTCGCTGACCACGACTTCTACGGTCGCTTGGTCGGTGGCACGACGGGCCGCATGGCGTTCACGCTCGGCTCCTCCGCTGGAAACACGATCACGGTCGGTGCGCCTACCGCCCAGTACGCGAACGTCCAAGGCTCCGATAGGGGCGGGATTGTCGTCGCTGGCCTCGACTTCGAGCTGAAGAGCGCAACGGTCGCCACGACCGACGACGAGCTTCAGATCTGCATGCTCTAAGGAGTCTCCCTTGCCCATATTCGTAGACCCCACCGCGAAGATTCCCTACGTCCTCAAAGACGACCGGGAGAAGCCCGAAGCGGAACAGACGACGTTCTTCTTCCGCGTCATGAGGGCGAGCGATCACGCGAAGTTCTCTGACGCTCTCGTCGTAGGTGACGACGACAAGATTTCCAACTGGACCCGCTGGCGGCTTGAGCTGCTTCGGTACACGCTCGTTGGATGGGAAGGCGCCGACGCTCCTGTGTTCGAAGCGGACGCCGACGGCTATCCCACCGAGGATTGCCTGTCCCGCCTCCACTACGAGGTCCGCTTCGAGTTGGCGACTGCCGCGAACGACGCCAACAAGGTCTCGGACGCCGACGCAAAAAAATAGCCAGCGCGGTCGCGGGGATCTTCGGGGACGCGGCCCCAAGGCGCTGTGACGCTCGCTGCGCAAAGCACCCCGACCACGAAGGCCCACCGATCGTCTACTACGGCGTGGACTGTTGGGCGTGCTTCGGCAAGCAGCGTGGTTGCAGCGTGTGCAAGGGCGGAGCCAAGCTCCCACAGACCGTGTGCCCCAACTGCCAGATGACGCCCGATGTGCAGAGGGCGTTGCAAACGTACAGGTGGATAGAGAAGGGAGTCCTCCCTGCGGAGGGTGCCCTTCTCGACCAGTCACACACATGGGTCGTCGCGATTGAGTTGATCGAGCGCCTATGGGACCACCAGCGGGCGAAGAGCTTGGAACGTGCCAGATAGCCAACACACCCTTGAGATCGTCACCAAGACGAAGGACCTCGCATCCAAGCCGTTGGCCAACATCGGCAAGGCTGGGCAGAAGGCAGGTAAGCAGGCTGCCAAGGGGCTCGACAAGGCGACGAAGGCCGCGAAGGCCAACAAGCGCAGCTTCACAGAAGCAGGGGAGGCCGGGAGCAAGGCTGCCGGTCTCGCTGGCGCCGGTTTCGCTGGTGCCGCTGCGGGTATCTCCCTCGCCACTGCAAGCGCAGAGAGCTTCGAGGGTGCGGCGGTTGGAGCAGCAGCTTCTGTCGCGTCTGGTTTCGCCAGCGGCGGTCCTGCTGGTGCTGCCATCGCCCTGGCCGGTGTCGGGCTCGGCCTGCTCGTGCGTGAGATCAAGAGCGCTGGCGAGGAGTTCGAGAAGCTAGGGGACAAGGCCGAAGCGGCGGGCAAGGCAAGCGAGGTCGCGTCGGCGAGAGCCGAAGCAGCGACCGCTGCTCTTCGCAGAGAAGTCAAGCTTCTCAACATGGAGTACAGGGCTCGCGCTGCGGGCAAGGACTTCGACAAGGCAGCCGCCGAGCGGAAGCTGAGCCTTGTAGACCTGGAGAGGGACCACGCGAAGGCCGTAGCGAAGAGCAATCGGTTGGCCGAGGAGGCCATGCGGCTACACCGCAAGGCGCAGAGCATCGACGGCTCTCTCGACATCGGCAGTGGTGGTCTCTTCAACCTCGCCGACCACAATGCCAAAGAGAAGGCCGAGGAGGCGTCACGCAAGGCGACGAAGGCGGCGCTCGCAGCCCAGCAGGAGGCCGAGGATCTTCAGAGCCAGGTCGACAGCCTCAAGGAGAAGGAAGAGTCCCTCGACAAGATCACGCATCTCAACGAGCAGAACGCCATCTGGGCAGAGGAACAGAAGCGGCTGGCGGAGGAGCGCAACGAGCTAGAACGCGAGTACGAAGAGATCGCTGTTCGCGAAGAGCAGCTCATGAACGACCTCACCTCGGCCATGGAGTCCCTGACTCCTGAGTACGAGAAGCAGACCGAAGAGCTGGGTGCCCACCTCGACCTCTTCAAGCGGCTCATTGCAGACGGCTACGAACATGAAGCCGAAGAGCTGAAGAAGTCCATCGAGGCGATGAAGGAGCGCAAGCAGCTCGCCATCGACCAGAAGAAGGCCGAAGAGCGTGTCTCGCGTGAGCTTGAGCAGCAACGCCGGGAGCAGGAACGGTTCAACAAGACCAAGGAAGAGGCCATCCAGCGGGTGCGCGAGGAGATCGAACTACTCGACGCTCGCAACAGCGAAGAGGAACAGGCCATTCGCAATGCTCGGGAGCGCCGCGATCTCCTAGAGGCTGGCGTCAGCGAGCAGGACATCGACATGCTCTTCTCTGCTCGTCGGGCCGACGAAGCCGAGCGGGCAGCCGAAGCTGCGGGTGATGAAGCGGACAACCTGGAGCGAGCTGCCAAGGCATCCGGCAAGGTGCAGGAGAGCGGGTCTCGCCGTGGCCGTACATCCAAGCTCTTCAACCGCCAACGCCCCACGTTCGGTGTGCAGTTCTCGTTCGGTGGTGGCAGGCGCAAGCCCAAGCCCAAGAAGGATGACCAGGGGCGGAATGTCCTTCCCGATGGCTTCCGGTACACGACCCAGGACGAGCAGGATGCCGACCGTCGTCGCATGGAGAAGGACTTCGGCGTTGAGCGTGACGAGCATGGTCGCAAGCTCGGATTCGCCACTGGCAAGCCCATCGACTTCGTAAACGACAAGGGAGAGAAGTCGTTTGATGTGAACGGTCAGAAGGTAGGCCAGGAGGAGTTCAACAAGAACATCGACAAGGCCACCGAGGGCACTGGCAAGATCGCAGAGGCGCAGCAGAAGAACGCCGAAGCTACCGACAAGCTCGCCCAGGGCGTCGAAGCCGTCATCCCTCCCACGGAGCAGATCGCAACGGGCATCGACGCTGCCGCACAGAACTTCACGAAGCTGACGACCTCCATCGAGACCAACACCAGCAGCGTGGACAAGTTCGCTACGCAGGTCGAAAGCACAAGCACCACCACTGCACAGGCTGTGGAGCGCACCGCGAACAAGCTCGACCGCCTCATCACCCAGCTCGTCAGCGCGCAAGTGATCTCGGGAGGCGTGTGATGCCAAGACTGGCCTTCTATGGGGACCTGAAGCTAGAGACCGAGCTTCGCTCGATCATCCCCTCCGAGTCTCGCGGCAACGCGCAGGTACACGTCGGCGTGGATCGGCTACGCGCCCTGCACGTCACGAGCTCACCGAACTACAGCGTGTCCCTGGAGGTCCACTGCTTCTGGGGTCCGGAGACCGACTTCAGTAAGACCGGATTCCGTGCGCGGGAGATGGCGCAGAGGGAGGCACTGGTAGCGAGGAGCGAATCCCTACACCCCGTCTTCTGGATCGAGGACGACACCCTCAGCAAGACGGTCGGTTCGTACAGCGCCCCGACCGTGACCTCGACTTCACACGGGTTCTCGGACGGCGATGTCGTCTTGATCCGTCGCCTTGGCTCTGGCCTCTACACGTACGGTGCGATCAGCAACGCGACGACCAACACCTTCGACCTTGCCGACAACCACGGCATCACGACCAGCGACGACATCCACCTTGTGGAGTCCTATTGGGCGGGGATGGTCTACGGCCAGATGGGCGCGATCCAGCCAAGTGAGCACGGCGACTACTACGCCGAAGATGTCCCGTACTCGTTCTCGGGCTCGGGCGACTCGACGTACCAGCGCACGAGCATCACTCTCGACTAGAGCCATCGTCCTTGTTGAACTTGCCCGTGCGCCATGCTCGGACACGACGGCGAAACATCGGGTAGACGGCTGCTGCTGCAGTTGCTCCGCCGAAGATCAGAGAGAGGGTCTCGAATGTGGTCATGAGTGGCTCCTTTGGAAAGACCTCGCGCTAAAGCGCAAAGCGAGCCAGCGGCCATCTCGACCCTGAATGAGTCTCCCATCTGTCAACCGCCTCTGCCACCCCTCCGGACCCTCACTCCCTCCGCTTGATCAGCGCTCCATACGTCGCAACCACTTTCGTTGAAGCAGCTTAGGGGCGAATTGGCATGGGGCCGGGGGGCTCAGACCGAGTAGGCTTCAACGACCTCCCACCACCAATCCAGAGGTCGTAAGTGTCTTTCTAGAAGCCTCTTAGATCCGCACCTCTGGCAGCGTACTTCTTGAGGGTGTCCTTCTTGCCGAAGCTGTAGTTCAGCGCCAGGACCACGACGATCAGCGCAGCTTCCGGACCACGCGAGCGCCGCCTTCTCAGACTGGCTCCTCCCAAACATAGGGAGAGATGCCAAATGCCAACCTCCTGTTTGCCAATCGCTTTGACGGAACTGGTCATCCAACTTTCGATCCGTGGCCGGACTTCACTCGGCCCACGGGAAACCCGTCGCTTGCTTCAGTGCCTGTTGTTGACGGCAACGGCTGGGGCATTGCCTCTCGCCACCACGCCGTTCTCTGGCGCCTGAAGGAGACGCGACAGCCGGGACGGGGCGACTACAAGGCCGACCTCCACGCGAAATGGAAGAACCCCGGTGGGCAGGGAGACCGAAGCGTCGGGTTGATCGTCCGCTTCAAGGACTTCAACAACTTCATCGTCGCCCGCTTGAGCAGCAAGATCGGTGGTGCAAGTGAGCTGACGCTGTGGAAGGTCATCAACGGCACCGAGACGCAGCTTGGCTCGACCTACTCCGGCTCTGGCGTATCGGCATCCAAGCTCTACGCGGGCATGAGTTGGCGCGTTCGCGTCGAGGATCTACAGGACGGCTCCGGCGACACGAGCATCAAGGTCTTCACCGATCCGCTAGGCGCATCCGGCGACGGCGACCTTCGCATCGACTGGACGGGTGCTCCTCCGCTACGCGGCAACTACACGGTAGGTGTCGAGTTGGGCTCCCTGGTCAAGCTCACCGATGTCCGCGTGGACAACGTGGAGGTCTACGACTTCGCCGACGAGTGGACGAGCGCCACGCCCTCCGAGCCAGGAGCGGGCTGGCAAGTAGAACTCGATGGCGTCCTCTACGACTGCAACGACGACACCGGCCAACTGGAGAACCTCGCTCTCCCCGTCACGCTCATGGGCTGCGGTCAAGCGCTCGGCCTATCGGGTGGGCAGGAGGCCAAGTTCCGCATCACTGGAGAGTTCCAAGAGGGGACCTTCCTCCGCGCCAATCAGGAAGTACGCGTCTATCACGACGGCGACGTTCGCTTCAACGGCTACATGGCGCGTGGGCGCATGCTCGCGCAGCCGCAAGAGACGCAGGAGTGGTTGGCGAAGGACAGCTCCTGGCGAGCCACCTACGTCAATCTCGAAGAGGACGACTGTTCCGGCTCTCTCTTCTTCAACGTCTACGACCAAGACTCGGACGACTACGACCCCGACCGCCAGGACATGACGATTGGCGACATCATCGCCTTCCTGTTCGACCGGTATGTGGACTCAAACGAGGGACTCCGGTTCTACGGCGCCGCTCCTGCTGATGGTCTTCCGTACGTCGAGTCTGAGCTGAACCTTCTCGACGCGGTCGTGCCCGACATCTCTGTCTCGGGGAACTTCCTGAACGCCGTGCAGACGCTTCTCAAGTGGATGCCGACGTACCAGATATGGATCAACCCGGAGGACAAGGTCTGGCACTTCCGCGATGTCACGGCAGCCACCGGGGAGAACATCGCGCTCACGAGCGAGTGGGCGACCCTCTCCATCCAGCCTGACCCCGAGCGATCCGCAACGGCGATCCTGTGGCGTGGCGCGAAGAAGGAGCAGGACGCAGGACTCACGCTCTCGAATGGCGACGCTGCATGGACAGGCGCGCAGGCTCAGACCTACGAGAAGAACAAGCGCTACAAGTCGCACATCACTCTAGATGTGCTGTTCGCTTCGGACGCGCCGTCTCCTCCCTCGGTACCCGGTCAGCCGGGGTACCAGGGGAAGCCCGGTCTCTCCCTGGTCTATGTGGACGTGCCTCCCGGCATCATCGACGACGACGACTACAGGGGAGCGGTGGCGTCGGTCAGCGGGGATGCCTACCCGAGATGGGTTGTTTCGCACACGAGCACGCGCATTTGGATGAGCAGCCCCAGTTGGGGTGGCGGCTCTCCTCCTGCTCCTGGCGGGACAATCACGATGAACCTCGTCCACCCTGACGCCGTGGCGGCGCTGTCTGCCCAGGGTGTCGGTCGTGCGTTCTTCTACCCCATTGCTCAGCTCTGTCCCGGCTCGAACGCCTACAAGGGCAACGTCAAGAATGGTGGCTGGTGCGGATCTGCCTCGGTATCAGCACAGGGCGACGACGGCACGACCAGCACGCAGAACTACGCCTACAAGCTGCACATGATGTCGATTGAGCAGAGCAACGCCTTTGGTCAGTGCGGCGTTGTCGAGTTGGCAGAGAAACCCAAGCCTCCGATTGGGCTCGTGAACAAGCTCCCGCCTCCTGGCGGATCGCCCCCGGTCCCAGACTGCACGGCTGGCGGAAACGTCATCCCGCAGGTGCAGATTGACATCAACCTCCCGACCACGGAGGAGTGCGCGCCCAAGTTCCGTCTTCCCGAAGAAGAGGAGACCTTCGAGGGCGATGCCTACGAGGAGTGGGGCGTACGTCGCACCGTGGTCATTGATGATCCCGACTTCGTCCACGCCGACCAGGAGCCGGGACTGAAGAAGGCCGCACAGAACACGCTCGATCTCTTCTCACAGAAGATCTACCTCTGGGACGTGACGCTGGCGACGCCTTGGCAAGAGAGCGGAGTCACGCCAGGATTCCGTCCACCGCCGACTACAACCTCGCGATGGGCTGGCCTCACGAAGCGCATCACGCTCTCGTCAACGAAGCGTACGACAGGCTACGAAGCCATCGACGACCTCCCGATCTTCTCGGTGTGGTGGGACGTACCGGGGAACACGACCAAGTTGCAGGCTGGCACGGCTGCTGGCTGGATCGGCGGGGACTTCGGCTCCATCGCACGCACGCTCGTGGACAAGAACGAGCAGAAGCGCATCGCGAGGATGCTGAAGGAGTTGGAGGACTTTCGGAACCGGCTAATCAGCAAGGCAGCTGACAAGGTCGGCGGCATGCAGGCTGGCCCAATCGACGGCTGCGATGTCACGGTGATCGACCAGAACACGAAGAAGGTCACGAACATCAACATCAAGGCCGAGCAAGAGCAGGAGGTGATGAACCACCAAGCGCTCGCTGCTCTCGCCGCCGACACGCTCTTCAACGGTGTGGAGCACGATTTCCCCGGAGCGCCCTCGGAGGTGCCAGGACTCGACGGAGTAGAAGCGCAGCAGGCCATCGACGGTCCCGTGCTTCGCTCCTATGCAGACCACCGCATCCCTTTCATGGGACCGACTGGAGCGACCAACAGCGACAGGGGAAAGTACGGCGGGCTGATCGGTGTCGATGATTTCGACACGGGCGGTGCGCCAGAGATCATCTTCAAGCGTGGTGGACTCGCGTTTCGCAAGAAGCCCAACTCCTCCGGGAGCCAAGGCGGCGGTGTCGGCTTGCAGTTCAGCGCCATGGACACCAGCGGACAGCCGACGACTTGGACGGACTACAACTCGCCGCTCGATCTGCCAGACGGTGTTGCTCCCTTGTCCATGCTCGGCCACGGATCGACACAACATCAGCTCTTGCAACGCTCCCGCGAGCTGGCCCGAGCGTTAGGTCGTGTCGAGAACAGCGTAGGGAAGCTCCTTGCTCCTGGGGATGCTGACGCTGCTTCGGGTGTCGAGGAGGCTCCCGCCGATCTCGCGTCGATGTTCCGTGCGCCCGGTCTACTTGGTGGCGACCTTCGCGTTGTGCCGGAGTCGTTCGGTGATCCTGGTGGCATCGTCTACGAAGGCCCGATCAGCGATTCGGGTGCAACGGCTGACCGCAACTGGCGCGTGATGACTCCCGAGATGCTCCTTGTGCGCGTGGAGGAGACTCCTGGCGGTGGCCTCAATGGCGGCAACTGGAGTTGGTACGGGGCGAGCGGTGACGCCTACGAGTACATGAGCGGTGGAGGCATCGTCCACAAGCAGGCGCACCCGATTGAGTTCGAGCCTGTCTGTGGAATGGCTGGTGTTCCGCATCCAGCGAGCGGCGCAGACTCTTCACACCCGTTCGGAATCACAGGTAGCTCGCTTGCCCTGGACACGACGTTCGACTCGGGAGTAGCTGTCAACATCCCGATGCCCCCTGGTGCGATCGGCACGCCGGTCTTCTCTGTGACCGCGAAGGAAGATTGGGCCAATCCCATCGGTGCGGGAATGACCTACGACTTCGATTTCGCGTACTCGTACCAAGCAAGCGCTTGGTCTGCGTCCATGGCGACTCCCCATATAGGCGTTGTCACCGGGAACGCGTCGGGGACCGGGACTGGGCAGTTCCGTCAGCCGGGTGGCGCTGTTCCTCCTGGCCTTCGTGCCGTCAGCGGAGCAGTCCTCAGCCCAGGAACGGGTACCGGAGGCTTCGGGGGCATCGTCACGGGCATCAACGTGGATGTTGCCGTAGTCGAAGGCGGCTACCTCGCCAGGATCAAGGAAGACCCCATCGGAGTTGCCGACGAGGTCGTTCACAACCACCCGGCCAACGTCGAGACGGTGGGCCTGGGCGACTCCTTCGCGCTCGACTTCACCAAGAACATCGGTGAGGCAGTCGGTGTTGGCGATGACTGGAGCGTAGAGCTGAACCCACCCGTCGAGGGCGACGAGCTGGTCACGATCAGCGACTCCTGGGTCACGGAGCTGAACCCGTAGCGATTCAAACCTACGGTATGAGCAAGCCAAGACGTAAGCGCCGCAGGATCAACCTCGGTCTGGTTCCCTCTCCTCGTGGCGTAAAGGAACACGCCCAGATCCGTGGTGATTGGGCGATCTCGGTCGTCGGTCCCGATGGCAAGGTGAAGGAGAAGCGCGAGGTTCAGAACCTCGTCGTCAACGACGGCCTCGACTGGATAGCGGACTACGCCTTTACGGGGTGCAACCCGACGACCCAACCGGACGCGATGTGCTACATCGCCATTGGTACAGACGGCACGGCGGTCACTGCTACGGACACAGCGCTCGGCGCGGAACTGGTCCGAGAGACGTTCGAGACGGTGACGAGCGGCGGTACGGGCGTCATCACCTACGACGTGACCTTCGCTGCCGGTGTCGGCACTGGCGCGGTTTCTGAAGCTGGTACGTTCAACGATGCGTCCGCAGGGGAGATGTTCAACAGGGTTGCCTTCTCGGCGGTGAACAAGACCGCAAGTGACACCCTCAAGGTCTCCTGCACCATCACCTTCACGAGCAGCTAATGCCCTCGGTCTTTGACGAAGTACCGGAGGTCGGCTACAGCTACACCGACGAGCTACCCGTCTCGATCCGCAGGGATGGTGGACCCTACGAAGAGAGCCGCACGAAGCTGGCTCCCATTGCTCGACGCCGGTACTCATGGAAGCTCCGCCGCGATGACTGCGTGGGATTCCTCCGGACTGATGTGGACGACTTCCTAGCCCAGCTCCGCTCCCTGCAGTTCGAGAGCTTCTACCTGAAGGATCCACGGGACGCCCTCCGAAGCGGTGTGTCGTTAGGGGTGGGTGACGGGGCCACCCAGACCTTCTCGTGGCCTTCCGTGGGCACGGAGAGCCGCGACTACCCCATCGACAGCGCGGCGATGGTCGTCTACGTGTCCGGGAGCCCGGTGACGGTCTCCTCTGTGGACACGGACGCTCGGACTGTCACTTTGGCAGCGCCCCCCGGTCTGGGTCTAGCGGTCACGACGGACTACGAGCACTACAAGCTGTGCCGGGTCGACGGGGAGTTCACCTGGACGGGGCAGTCGAGCACGAGCTACGAGACCGCCGTGGGCGTGGTGGAAGTTCTCGCGTAGCTCGCCAGTAGGTGACTTTCTCCGCATCCCGCCCATACTGCGGAGATGCAGGATGCATTTGACACCAGCGTTACCGCCAACCGCTTCAGCATGCCCCGGCTCCACACGGCAGTCTGGTCGCAGTTCGAGAATCTTGATGAGGCAGGCGATGCTCTACGCACGCTCAAGGACCGGCTCTCGGATAGGGAGTACAAGAAGCTCGGCCATGGAATCCTGCGGCAGGCCTTCTTAGTGGAACCCGTGCTGGCACGGGGTGGCGCGACCAGCGTGAATGTCCGATGGGAGCCCCGTCTTGTCGCCCAACAACGTGGCTGCTCCTACGACGACTGCCTCCTCATCGCTACCGGGTTGATCCTATCGCTAGCCGATTGGATGAATGAGCGCGAAGAACACGACGAGCTGCTTCGCCTAGTTCTCGGTTACGGCCACCCGTCGCACGCGCTTCCGGCGGACTACAGGACGCGCCCTGAACCCGACGAGGAGGTCAGCATTCACCGGCCTTCCAACCTTGGTTGGACCTACACAGAGGCGATGGTCAGGGCTGCTCGACTACGGAAGTTCCTGAAGGAGGAGCGCGAGGATGAGGAGGTCGCGTTCCTCGCGCGCGTCGTAGACAAGAAAGTGCAGATCAAGTCCTATCTCACGGACCGCGCCCAGACGGGTGACCACCAGACGAACAGAGAAAAGCGGTGGGAGGCGCACCCGCAGTCGGTTCAGTTCGCATTCCGACGTGACTGCATGGGCATCGAGTTCAGGCTGATGGAACAGATTTGCGCCTTCAACGGATTTCCGCAGGACTTGAGGAACCAACTGCACGAGGACGAGGTTCTGGACCACGTAGGGGACGACTTTCGCTGCCCGATTACGCTTATGCCGATCTCGTTTGATGACTTCCAGGACGAGGTGTTCAACCAAGTCCATGGCCAGTCAAACTTCCAGGTCGGTCACCTGAACCCGCTCAAGCTGAACGACGAAGGCGAGCCTGACGAAGAGAGCGGTCATGTGCCCGCGAACATCTCGTGGATCTCGGCCGACGGAAACAGGATCCAAGGCAGCCTGAGTCTCACCGATGTCCGCACCCTCCTGACCGGCATCGGAAACAACTACAAGGCGGAGGGCTACCTCTAGCGAACGCTATCGATCATTCCCCGCGCCTGCTCGGCGATGTTCCGAGCCTTGACCCGCGCGTAGATCGACTCACGTACCATCTTGGTGATCGTCTCGCGTCTGGCTGCTGCCTTGGGGATCGGCAGAACCAACTCAGCGATGCGCTGGCCGAGGCTATCGATGATGTCCTGGGTGAACTGCTTTGCGCGGATCTGACGACGTACGACATCACAGCTCAGGGCCGCAAGCAGCAGGAACGGATTGAGCCCATGCTTGTCCTTGAGAACGCGGATCTTGTATAGGTGGCTCTGGTAGACAATGCGTGAATCATGCTCCGTGACGATTGCACAGGTCCCGATGAGATAGGTTCCGTCCTTGACCATGAGGATGTCGAGCGGCTGAACGTCCTGCTTTGATGACAGTTTGCTGTAGTAGTCCTCAGACAGCCCATGCTTCGGATCCGCCTTCAGTTCCCAGTTGCTTATGTCCGAAGTCCGGATGAAGGGGATGTCTCCGGTCCCATACGCCAGCTTTCCCACTTCGTGCCCCGTCTTCCACGTGACCGTGCCATCTTCGATGAGGTCGCCGAATCGATAGAGGTTGTGCGAGCGCTTCAGCTTCGCGAGGTCGCTGTCAATCTGCGGGTCGTAGTAGCGGGGACGAAGGACGTTGTTTCGGATGTCGGCATCACCAACCGTGAAGCCTAGTGGTGATTGAACCAGTCCGTTTCGACGAACATGGGACGACCAGTTGGAAGCGATCTCCGGAAGATCGTTCTTCTCGATTGTCCTCGCGCGGGAGTCCTGGCCACACCACTTCGCCTCGGCCATGAAGACACGCTTTGTGCGCCGCGTCCGGCCACCGAGTCTTCGCGCTAGCAGCAGGCAGGTCTTCGTATGCGTCCCCCCCTTGCCAGAGGTCTTGAACAACGCCTCGGGCATTCCAATGACGCCTTGGATGTCGGCCTCGTTTCGAAGGTACTGGACGAGGTATCGGTAGGACTTGTTCGAGAGGACGCTCTCCGGCAACACCATGCCCAGCCGTCCTCCGGGCTTGAGTAGCGATAGGCACCGTTCCACGAACAGGACTTGCGGAGGCACCCTGTTCTGAAGCTCGCGCGTGGGCTTCAAGATCTGATCCTCTGGGTCAAGTCGCCACTTGCGCGCGATCTCCAATGTGCGCATCACATCTGGACTTGCGGCGACGATCCGAGATCCAAACGGCGGGTTGGTCAGCACGACATCGACGCCACCCTCAGGCAAGCGCTCCCATAGAGACTCGCCCTCCAAGGTCTGCATCGCGATGCTGTCTCCAAACTCGATGTTCGGATGTCCTCCGGTCAGCAGCGACAGATGGATGCGAGCCAACTTGGTGAGATACGAATCCTTGTCGATCCCGAAGATCGTCCTCTCCGCGAGGCTGGCCACCTTGGCCGGGGTCACTCCTGCGTCCAGGAAGTGGCGCGTGGTGGATGTGAGGAAGCCCCCTGCGCCGCACGCGGGGTCGATGACCAACTCACCTGCCTTGGGATTCATCGCCTGAACGAGGAAGTCGGTGACTGAGCGGGGCGTGAAGAACTGACCTGACTTGCCCCGAGACTCGCTACCAGCGAACACCTCGAAGGCGTCCCCGATTGGGTCGCTGTGCGAGTCAATGAGCGAGAAGTCGCAGGCCTTGAAGACGGTGAAGATCGCCTCGGGCGACAGCAGGATCTCGACGCCCTGGTCGTAGACATCGGCGAAGTCCTCCCTGACCTTTCCGAACAGAGCGCGCACCCACTTTGCGAGCGCCAGCGCATCAATCCCCGCAGGAGGAGGTCCCGCCTTGCCTGTCTCGACGTACAGCTTGCAGAACAGACACTTGAGCAACTCATCAAGGAGCGCCTCATCGCGTGTCGCTCCAACGAACTGGCCAGCCAGGTAGTTGCGCAACTCGCGGAAGATCTCCTTAGGGGTTCGCATCCCAGGGAGAACGGGGGTAGGGGCGGTCGAGGCTGCTTTCACGAGACGTCTCCACATGATCTGTCGGGGCCGTGGAGTAAAACATGTCCTGCCGACAGCCTACAATCCGGGTCCTAGAACCGATTCCCGTCCAACGTCCGGAGGTGCGCCAGGAACTCCCGCGCCACGTTCCTTGAGTACCCCCTCTGGCCGAGCTTCTTGATGATGCCGATCCAGGGTTGGGCCTCCTCCTCGTAGATCTCGACCAGCGCGTCCACCATCTCCCGGTACTCCTCGGGGACCGTCTCCCGCAACTCGGCCATGACCGCGTAGAAGTCCGGCTTCTTTCGCTTCTCGAAGAGGGGAGCCGGGTGCCCGTCGCGCCACTTGCGGAAGTTGATGGCGTCCCGAGTCTCCTTCTTGATGTACGCCAAGCAACAGGTGTAGGTGATCTGCGTCCACAGGCTGAAGACCTTGGCGCGTCCCGGCTCGAACTTGTAGAGCGTCTTCTCAAGCTGCGCCCAGGCCACGGCGAAGAGGTCGTCAACGTTGCTGCCGTGGTGGTACTGCAAGAGCTTGTGGTGGCCGCTGGACAGGATCACGTTGCGGATCAGCGGAATCGCGTGTGCCATGATCTCGTCGCGGAGCACGATGTCAGTGCAGGCCCCCTGGACGTACCGGGTGAGGAGGGCCTCCACGGCCTCGTTGTCGAAGTAGTGCTTGCTGTTGCGTGCCACTACTCATCTTTGGCTGGAGATTGTCTCGCTTCACGTATCCGCTTTCGGATGCGCTTGATCTCCACCCGACCGACCTTCGCTTGGGCTGCCTGCTCGTCCAGGGTGCGCGTGTCTCCGAAGGACTCAATCCTCCGGTGGTAGGCGCAATACTTGAGGATGTTCTGGGGCTTGGAGTAGTCGGGCCAGAACGAGTGCAGGTTCTCCCTAGAGCCACACAGTCGACATGCCGAATCGCTGGTGACACCTTCTGTCTTCAACGCAGCCCGCGTGCTGTCGCTTCCGCTGGCGAGCGTCTCGTCGACGAGCTGGCGGAACTTGTAGAAGGCCATGACCCACGGCTTGCGCTTGGTGACGAACCTGCGGACGAATCGCTGGGCCTTCTGCTTGTTCTCGGGGTTCTTGCGCCAGTGTTCGCGCCTCCAGGCGGTGCGCTGCTCCCGTTGCGCTGACTTGATCTCGTAGCAGCGTAGGCAGACCGCGCGCTCGCCGTAGTTGTAGCGGAAGGCCGCGATGGGCCGGAACCGGAGGCAGTGGACGCAGCACTTCGTTCCCTCAGGTGGCGTCTCGGCCAGTCTCCGGTATCGCCACTTCGCTCGCTTCGTTCTTGGTGGGTTACTCATCGTCCGCATCTCCTTCACTCTCTAGATGGTGGGGGCTGAAGTGCAGAGTCTCCAGCGTGAATACGAGGTTCGTCGCTGCGTAGAACAGGGAGCGCATACCTCGGTGCTTGCTCGCCTTGGTGAACGACACAAGTGCGCTCTCGATGTGGATGCTCGCCTCCTCCAAGAGATCGACCATCCGTGCGCCGTCAGGCTTCGCCCACTCGAACTCCAAGGGGATGACCTGTCGGGCGATGACGCGGTCCATGAGCTTGAACAGCTCGTGACGGTCGAAGGCGTGCTCGGCCAGGAGTCGTCTCTGCTTGCTGGTGGCTAAGACCTTGCGGGGCGGGGGTTCGCAGCCGCTTCCTCCGCAGCGCTCACAGATGGGTACTGGTGGTGGCTGGTCTGGCATCGGCGCTCCCGTGTCCGTCTTACTTTTGACCGGGAGCGCTCTCGAAGTGCCTAGCCGAGCAGGTCCACCGCTGCCTGCTTCGCTTCCTTGTCGGTCCCTGCGTAGCGCGTGAGCGTCTTCATGCTCTTCCAGCCGCCGATGTTCATGACGGTCTGGGTCGCGGCACCCTTCAAGAGGGCGTGAGTCGCGAAGCTCCGGCGCAGGGAGTGGATGGCCTTGTACTCGACGCCTGCCTTCTTGCAGAGCTTCCGCATGTCGCGGCGGATGTTGTACTTCCAGGACTCGCTGAGGTCGCCGATGACGCGGCCCCGCTTCTGGCCTCGCCAGTGGCTTCGGAGCACCTTGCGGAGGGTCGGAGCCATCGGCACCTCACGATCTTCATGGGTCTTCGTGCCGTGGACCGTGATGAAGTTGGCGTCCCAGTCCACGTCGCTCCAGTCGGCGTTGTAGATCTCGGTGCGTCGCAGCCCTCCGTAGGCGCCGAGGGCGACGGTGATGGCGATGCGGTGGTTGCCCGCCGCTTCGAGGAGGCTCTGGATCTCCTCTTCTGTGTAGAAGACGACCTTGCCGAGGTGGACCTGGGGCTTCCTGATGCCCTTGGCGAAGTCGGGGATGCCCATGTCGCGCTCGTTCGCCCACCGGATGAACCCGCGAGTCACGTCGAGGTAGATCTGCATGGTCCTGGGCTTCCAGCTCCTCACGGTGTTGCCGTGGTGCAGGTACCTCTCGAACTCGGCTCGGGTGAACTCGGTGGGGTCGAGGTGGTCCCAGTGCTTGAAGAGGGGCTGTAGCTTCGTCCGGTGGACGTAGACGGTGCTGGGGGTGCGGTTGAGGCCAACGTAGTGGCAGTAATCATCGAGTATCTGTTGGTGTCGCATTTGGAGCGGCTCCTGTGGTCGGAGACGCAGGGCGGGCCTCGGGGGCCTCGCTCCTGGAGCCGCGTGTTTCGCGGCTCCGCCTTCAAATACGGATGACCCCTCCGGGACCCACCCCCTCGGGGGAACAGGCTGGGAGTCAAAAGAGAAGTGGTGGGCGTTACAGGACTCGAACCTGTGACCCCCAGCTTGTCGAGCTGGTGCTCTAGCCAACTGAGCTAAACGCCCACGCGTGCGCGGGGGCAGGTTGTACCACCGCCCCGGGGAGGAGCAATATCGCGCGCGGGGCGGGATCCGGGGCGGCAGCGGTCCCCGTGGGCGGCCCACCGCCCGCCGCAAGGCAGCGCGCTCAGGCTGCCCCTACCGGCCCCTACAGGGCCGAAACACGGGGTGCTGCACGGGGTTCCAGCCGCAGCTGGCACCCGAGCGGACGGTACACTCGGGGCCTCTGTCGCTGGGAATCACGCCATGAAGCTCTCCTACCTCCTCATCAACGTCGTCCTCGTCGCCGGCGGCATCTTCGTCTACGACGAGATCAAGAGCCCCGACCCGACCCAGGTCCACACCGACTACACGGGCGGGCTCACGGCCGACGCCCCCGACACCCCGTCCGACGACCGCCCCGCGCCCATGACCTCCGGTGGCCTGCGCGATCGCAGCGACGAAGCCCTCGCAGACCGCGTCGCCGCCATGGAGCGCCTGCTGTCCAGCCTCAGCGCCCGCCGCGCCGAGCGCGCCGACGACGGTACGGGCCCGCTGGCCTCGAACGGCGGCAAGCTGCCCGAGCTCTCCGCGACCGACTTCATCGATCCCGACGATCCCGTCTACGACGAGAAGACCCTCCAGACGATCGCCTCCTACATGGACGAGATCAACCGCAGGAAGCAGGAGGAGCGTCAGCGCAACCGCGTCGCCTCCGAGCTGGACCGCCTCGGCCTCGAGCTGAGCGATGCCCAGCAGAAGTCCGTCGTCGACGAGACCCTCGCCTACCAGGGCAAGGCCCGAGATCTGCTGCGCCAGGGCTTCGCTCGAGACGAGGACGGCCGCACGGCCCGCCGCGAGGCCTTCAAGACCCTCCAGGACGAGTACAAGAACACGATCAACCGCCTCGTGCCGACTGCCGAAGCCGAGAAGATCGCCAACAGCCGCATCGCGCGCGGCATGGGCTTCTACTCAGGCCGCAACACGCGCATCGACGGGGGCAACAACGGCCGCACGAACCGCCGCAGCCGCGGCGGGAACAAGGGCGGCAAGCAGCCGGGCGGCGACCGCTAGATCGACCCCTCGCTCACCTCGGAACCGGTATCTGGCGAGGCCCGAATTCCGGCCTGCGGACCCTGCCGCGCCACGCTCATCCGGAGACCTCCGCAGGCGCGAGAGGTAGACTTCCGCCGCGCTCCAGGGTGATGGGGCGCCATCGCAGGAGGACGACCCATGCGCATCGGCGTACCGACCGAAGTCAAGGCCTACGAGAACCGCATCGCCATGGTCCCGGGGGGCGTGCACGCGCTTGTCCAGGACGGCCACGACGTCTTCGTCCAGAAGGGCGGCGGCCTCGGTAGCGGCTTGCCCGACGCGGAGTTCGAGGCCGCCGGCGCGACCATCGTCGCCGACGTCGATGAGCTCTGGTCCACGGTCGAGATGATCGTCAAGGTCAAGGAGCCGCTGCCGGAGGAGTACGGCCGCTGCCACGACGGCCTCACGATCTTCACGTACTTCCACTTCGCCGCGTCGCGCGAGCTCACCGAAGCCATGGTGAACTCCGGCGCGTCGTGCTTCACCTACGAGACGCTCGAGATCGACGGCAAGCTGCCGCTGCTCGTGCCCATGTCCGAGGTGGCCGGCCGCATGTCGATCCAGGTCGGCGCGCACTGCCTCGAGAGAGCCCAGGGCGGTCGCGGTGTGCTGATGGGCGGCGTGCCTGGCGTGTCGCCGGCGAGTGTGCTTGTCCTCGGGGGCGGCGTGGTCGGCACCGAAGCGGCGCGCATGGCCGCCGGCATGGGCGCCGACGTCACCATCATGGACATCAACCTCGATCGCCTGCGCTACCTCGAGGACGTGATGCCCGCCAACATCTCCACCGTCTACTCGACGCCGCAGAGCATCCACCACCGCTGCAAGTTCGCGGACCTCGTCATCGGCGCCGTGCTGATCGAAGGCGCCCGTGCGCCGACGCTCGTCCCGCGCTCCTACCTCAAGGACATGAACGAAGGTGCGGTCATCGTCGATGTCGCCATCGACCAGGGCGGTTGCGTCGAAACGATCCATGCCACGACCCACGCCGAGCCGACCTACGTCGTCGACGGCGTCGTGCACTACGGCGTGGCCAACATGCCGGGTGCGGTGCCGCGTACGTCCACGTTCGCCCTGACCAACGCCACGACCCCCTGGGTCCGCACGTTGGCCAAGCTGGGAGCCGAGGGGGCCGTCGCGGGCAGCGACGAGCTCCAGAGCGCGCTGAATGTCTGGAAGGGCAAGATCACCCACCAGGGCGTGGCCGAGGCGTTCGAGGATCTCGCATTCGAGCCGATCGCCGCCAGCTAGACTGCCGCACGTATCGCAGGCGGAGGAAGCCGCACGCGTAGGATCCGCCCGGCCTCCCGGGCACGGGGGGCACCTTGCAGTCACCGAAGGGCGCGCCGCTGACGGAGGTCCCGCTGCTCCGGGCGACCGTCGTGTTCGGTACGCCCATGGTGGTGGCCATGGCGCTCGGCGCCCTGTTCAACCTCGTGGATCTCTGGATCGTCGGGCGGATGGAGAACCCCGAGGTCGCCATCGCCGCGGTGACGATCCCGTCGCTCGTCAACTCGATCCCGATGATCATCTTCAACGGCATCGTGAACGCCGTCATCGCGCTCGTGGCCCGGTACCACGGCCTCGGCAACCTCCGCCGCGCCAACATCGCCAGCGGCCAAGGCTTCATCCTCACGCTGATCCTGGGCGTGTTGATGGGCGTGCCGCCGTGGATCTGGTCCGAGGAGATCTGCGTGGCGCTCGGCGCCCGAGGGGACGTGATTGCCGGCGCGACCGACTACCTGTCGATCGTCAGTGCCGGCACGATCACGATGTTCATGCTGATGACGATCACCGGCGCCATGCGCGCCGTCGGCAACAGCCTCGTGCCGCTGATCCTGCTGGGTGGGGCCAACCTGCTCAATGTGGTCCTCGACTACTGGTTCATCTTCGGCGGCCTCGGCGTGGAGCCGATGGGCGTGGCGGGCGCGGCCTGGGCGACGGTCGCCGCGCGCGGCATCTTCGCGGTCGCGGGCCTCTGGCTCATGTACCGCGGCTTCCTCGGGCTGAAGCTGAGGCGCTGGTACATCCACTGGAAGATCATCTGGCAGACGCTGGCCATCGGCGTGCCGTCCTGCGCCCAGTGGCTCGTGCGGATGGTCAGCTACCTCTACCTCATGTACTTCGTCGCCAAGGCGGCGCCCCTGGCCGGCCACAGCGTCACGGAGGCCCAGGCGGCCTTCGGCGTGGGCTTGAGGCTCGACACGCTGGCGCTCTTCAGTGGCTTCGGCTGGGGCGCAGCGGCGGCGACCCTCGTGGGCCAGAATCTGGGGCGTGGACGCCCCGACCGCGCCCGGCGCGCCTCCTGGATCGCGCTGGGCCTCAACATGGCCATGATGCTGATCTTCGCCGCGGCCTTCGTGCTCTTTGCCGACCAACTGCTCGGGGTGATGGGCTTCGACGTCGGTGGGGCGCACGACGCTGCCCGCGTGCGGGATATCGGCCGCACCTACCTCTACGTGATGTCCTCCGGATTCGTCTTCCTGGCGGTCGGGGTGGTGCTGTCCCAGGCGCTCGCGGGGGCCGGTGCGACCAAGTTCCCGCTGCTCATCGAGCTGGTTGCCTACGGCGCGATCGGGTTCCCCTTCACGCAGTGGGTGGCGAGCCGAGCCGGCGAGTGGGGACTGCGCGGACTATGGCTCTCGGCCGTCGCGCTGCACCTCGCGGTGGCTGTCGCGTACGTGGTATGGTTCCGCTTCGGCCCCTGGGCGAAGAAGGAGATCCGGTAGTGCGCAAAGGCGATCCGAAGGTGCTCAAGCTCGAGCGCCAACTGAACCTCGTCTCGTACCTGCTCTCGTCGCGCGCCCCCGTGCCGTTCGCGTCGATTCGCGGGCGCGTCGTGGGCTACGACGACGACGCGAGTCCGGACGCCGTCGAGAAGCGCTTCGACCGCGACAAGGCCGACCTGCGCTCCATCGGCGTGAACATCGAGTACGTGCCGAGCGACCTCTTCGGACGCGCCGGCTACGTGATCGATCCGCGCGGCTACTTCCTGCGCGAGACCAAGCTCGAGCCTGAAGACGCCATGCTGCTCGCCGTGCTCCAGCGCACCCTCGGCGTCGTCGACGACACGCTCGGGCGGAACCTCAAGTCAGCACTCGCCAAGCTCACGATCGACAGCCAGCTGCCCGAGCCGCTGCGCGCGTCCGTTGCCGAGCAGCATCTCTTGACGCTGGGCCGCCCCGAGCGCGATCCCGGCCGTCGCCACGTGGCGATGCTGGGCGAAGCCGTCGGCTGCCGCCGACGCGTCGAGTTCCGGTATCACACCGTGGACGCCGCGCGCACCGAGGCGCGCGTCGTGCGTCCCTACGGTCTGGGGCTCGTGGACGGCAACTGGCACCTCGTCGGGCTCGATGAGTCGCGCAACAAGCCGCGCGGCGCGATCCGCCGGTTCCGCATGGACCGCATCCAGGGCAAGGTCCTCGCCGTCGACAAGACGAACGACGCCTACGAGGTCCCGGCCGACTTCGACATCTCCCGCCACATCGAGCAGGAAGAGTTCGAGATGGGCGAGGGCGCCGAGGTCGAAGTGACCGTCGAGTTCGACGACGTCGCGACCTGGCTGATGGCGCGTCGCCGTCGTGGTGCGGGCGAGCTCAAGCAGCTCAAGGACGGCCGTGGTCACTTCAAGGTGACGATCCGCAACGAAGAGGGCTTCTTCCGTTGGATGGCCGAGTTCGGCCAGCACGCGAAGGTCCACACACCGAAGCGGTTGGCCGTCGCGTTCCGCGAGCGCATCGAAGACACGCGCGCGCTGTACGAGGACGTTCCGGTCTCGGTGTAGCGCTTCGTGTGGGCGTCCACCCGCTGACGGCTTTGCCGTCAGCTCGGGTCGCCCGTACCGGAGCCTCCCCGTAGGGGCGACCCGAGGCGTCGGCGGATACGCCGATGCCGGGTGGCCGCCCATCACGTCGCCAACAGCCGCGAGGCAACGTCCCCCGCATCCTCGTCCGGCGCCACGTCGATCCAGGTGATGCCCGGGAACGACTTGAAGAACGTCATCTGCTTGCGCGCAAAGCGGCGCGTGCGGCGCCGGATGCGCGCGTTCGCCTCGGCTTCGTCGATCTCCCCCTGCAGCAGCAGCTCCAGCTCGGTCAGCCCCAGCACCTTCCGCGCCGACGGGCTGAGCGGCGGGTCGGCCGAGAGCAGCTCGCGCGCTTCGTCGACGAGCCCCGCCTCGAACATCAGCTCCGTGCGCTTGGCGATCCGGTCGGCGAGGTCGTCCCTCGAGCGCCTCAGGCAGGCCACGCTCGCCGGCATCCGATCCGGACCGTCCCAGTCGAGGCGGAACTCGCTGGCCGGCCTTCCCGTGGCGCGCACGATCTCGAGCGCCCGGACGAGGCGCCGGATGTCGTTCGGATGGAGCTCCGAGGCCCGTTCCGGATCCACCCGCGTGAGCTCGGCGTGCAGCCAGCCTGGGCCCTGGGCCTCGAACGCGGCCCTGAGCTCGTTGCGGTAGCCCTCGTCGCGAGGCACGTCCGGCCCGAAGCCCTTGAGCCAGCCGCGTAGATAGAGCGCCGTCCCACCCACGATCCAGGGGGTGTGGCCGCGCTCCCGGATCGCGGCCACGTGATGGTCGCAGTCCGTCAGGAAGCGCGCGGCGTCGTAGGTGGCCTGGCCTTCGAGGATCCCCAGGAGGTGGTGGGGGACGTCGCTGGGGGGCGTGGGGGCCGCCGTGAGGATGGGCATGCCGCGGAAGACGGTGTAGGCGTCGCAGCAGATGACCTCGCCGGCCGTGCGGCGGGCCGCCTCGATGCCGACGTCGGTCTTTCCCGACCCCGTGGGGCCGACCAGGCAGTGGACCATCGCCTCGCGCATGGGGGGGATCCTACGGGGAGGTGCCGTGCTACCTTCCCGCCCATGTTCGCGAGGGCTATGCCTTGAGTGAAAAGCGCGACCTTTGGGTCCCTGCCGTGCTCGCGCTCGCGGGTGTGGGCCTGCTCGTCTGGCACATCCTTCACGAGGATGGACGCCCGCTGATGGGCGCCGCCGCGTGCGTGCTCGGGCTCGGCTGCGCCATCGCCTGCCTACCGCTCAGGCTCCGCCACGGCCAGGCGCGCCTCGTGATGTTCGGCGCCGGCGCCCTCCTGATGCTGGCCATATTCATCCCGGGCAACTTCACCCCCGGCGATGCGCTGGGGCCGCTCCAGATCGTTCCGCTGATGGTGGGGGCGCTGGCGTTCCTGCTGCCGATCAAGGCCGCGCCACTGCAGACGCGCATGGTGATGCTCATCGGGGCGGCCGTGTTCGCGCTGCTCAGCGCGCTCGCGGCCATGAAGATCGTGCCGCCGAACCTCACGTGGATCTTTGTCTCCGGCGCCTTCTTCCTCGCCGTCCAGGTCTTCAGCTCGCGCTTGCGGCCCGAGAAGGCCCCGCCGCCGGGCCCGCGCGTTTGCGTCTTCGGCGGCAGCTTCGACCCGTTCCACCGTGGCCACCGCGCGCTGGCGGAGGCCGCGCTGCGCGTCAACGATCGGCTGCTGGTCGTCGTTGCCGGGGCCGCACCGCACAAGTTCGCCGGCGAGGAGGGCGCGGTGCCCGATCGCACGCCGTTCCACCATCGCGTGGCCATGACGCGTCTGGGTGTCGAGGGGCTGCCGCGGACCGAGGTCCTGGAGCTCGAAGGCCGCCGCGCGGGGCCGAGCTACACGGTCGACACCCTGGAGACCCTCGTCCGCAGCCATGCCCCCGGGACGCGCTTCCGGCTGCTCCTGGGCGCCGACATGTTCGCGGAGTTCACCACGTGGCGCGACTGGGAGACGCTCCTGGAGCGCTCCACGCTGCTCGTGGCCCGCCGGCCGGGTCATGAGCTCGAGGCCCCGCCCGAGCTGGAGGGGCGCGGCGCCGCCATCCTGGGCCTCGAGGCGCCTGAGTTGGACGTCTCCTCGACGGAGATCCGGGCCGCCGTACGGGACGGTGAGGAGCAGGGGCGGACGCTCACGCCGTCCATCCGCGCCTACATTCGCGATCATGGCCTCTACGCCCCAGCGGCCTCCGACGCGTAGCGCTCCGTCTGGGAATGTCATGCTTTCGTAACCGCGTGCAAGCGCACGACTTGGGTGCGTTCGGGGACAGGAAAGCGTTGACCCGGCACCCTGGCATTGGTATCTAGGCCCCCTTGTGCAGCCCTTTGCCAGGGAGGCGGGGTAGGGCACCTAGAAAAGCGCGTTGCGCGCGGGTAGCGCATTTCGCGCGATCAGGTAGCAGAGGAGACCAACGCATGGTCAAGCGTCTTTCGCTCGCATTGTTCGTTCTCACGTTCGGCGTCGCCATGGGCGGCTGCCACAGCGTCGGCAGCGCGCTCAACGGCATGAGCGGTGTCGGCACGTCCGCCAACGCGTCGCGCACCGACATGGCTCTGCGCCAGTGGGGCGCCGACAGCGAGCGCAACGGGCGCTTCGTTGATACGTACTTCTTGAACTACGACATCAACGACCCGTACCGCGGCGACCGCGTCGCCGGCTACTAGCACCGCAGTACCGCCGGTCCCGGGTTCTCCGGCATGCCTGCGCCTGAAGAGGCCGTCGCATGCAGAGGGAGGATCTCTGGGAGGGGGTCCTGCGTCGTGCGTCCCTTGAGGGAGGGAGAGGCACGGCACCCGGGACCGGCGGTGGCCAAGCGCCATCTGCTGAAGCGCCCGCGCGATTTCGCGCGGGCGTCTTCAATTGCTGGCCGGCGCGCCACGCCGTGCCAACCTGCAGGACCACCGGACAGAGCCGCGGCGCGCGATCCCCATCCCACGAGCGCGCGCGGAGGAGAGCGCCATGCTGGACCTCGCCTGGATTCGTGAGCACCCCGATGTCGTGCGCGAAGGCGCTGAGCGCAAGCAGATCGCGTTCGACGTCGACGAGCTGCTGCGCCTCGACGAAGAGCGCCGCGGCCTCATCCGCCTTCAGGAGCAGGCCAAGGCCGAGCAGAACGCGCTCGGCAAGCAGGTCGCAACCCTGCAGGGCGACAGCAAGCAGCAGGCGCTGGGCCGCCTCAAGCAACTCAAGGCCAAGGTCGCCGAGCACAGCGACGCGCTGAAGCCCATTCAAGCCACCATCGACGAGCTGATGCTGGCCTGCCCCAACCCGCCGGCGGACGAAGTGCCCGTCGGTGCGGACGACAGCGCCAACACACTACGCCACACGTGGGGGGAAAAGCCCTCGTTCGACTTCGAGGCGCAGGAGCACGTCGAGCTCATGCAGGCGCTGGAGATGCTCGACATCGAGCGCGCAGGCAAGCTCGCCGGAAGCCGCAGCTACGTGCTGAAGGGCGATGGGGTCCTGCTCGAGCAGGCCGTGCTCCGGTTCGGCATGGATCTGATCACCTCGCGCGGCTTCACGCTGTTGCAGGTGCCCGTCGTCGTGAAGGAGTGGGCGCTCCGCGGCACGGCCTACTTCCCGGGGGCCGAGGTCCAGACCTACCGCATCGCCAACCCGACGGCCGAGGACGAAGACTCCTGGCTGGTAGGGACGAGCGAGGTGAGCGTCACGGCGCTGCACGCCGGCGAGATCCTCGACGTGGCGCAGCTGCCGATCAAGTACGCGGGCATCAGCCCCTGCTTCCGGCGCGAAGCGGGCACCTACGGCAAGGACACGCGCGGCATCTACCGTGTGCACCAGTTCAACAAGGTCGAGCAGGTCGTGATCGACGTCGCCGATGTCGAGACGAGCCGCGCGCACCATGCGGCGATCCTCCAGAACGCCGAAGACTGCATGCAGGCGCTCGAGCTGCCCTACCGCGTCGTCACCTGCTCGACGGGGGACATGGGGCGTGGGGCGCGCTGCAAGTACGACATCGAGGCGTGGATGGCGGGGCGCGATGCCTACGGCGAGACGCACAGCGCGACGCGCTTCCACGAGTACCAGGCGCGTCGCTTGAACCTGCGCTACCGCGACGCCGACGGCAAGGTGCGGCACTGCCACACACTCAACAACACCGTGATCGCCGCACCGCGCATCCTCATCGCCCTGGTGGAGAACCACCAGCAGGCCGACGGCAGCATTCGCGTGCCGGAGGCCCTCCGTCCGTACCTGGGCGGGCGCGAGGTGATCGGCGCCTAGGGGCGAGGTGGATTGGAAGGAGGGGCTCGCAGCCCCTCCTTGCCAACGGGGCCGGACGGCGGAGCCGCCGGCCTCGGTGAACAGTCCGCGCGGGAGCGCGGGACTTCGTCGATATTTGCCCGCCCCCCAGAGGCGATCGCAGCAGGGGGGGCGCGCACGCGGCCGTCCTGCGGACGGCCTTGGGGCGCCCCTACGGAAGAGGAGCTTACCGGCCGCTCATGGCGCCGGGGAAGTTGCTGCCCGTGGTGGGGGCCGGGTCGTCGCCCCACTTCACGTTGTAGCCACCGCGCAGAAGGATGATCCGGTGGATCGGATCGATGTTGTCCTTCACGTACTCGCTGCCCTCGACCGGCTCGCTCACGTCGAACTCGATCTTCATCAGGATCGCGTAGGGGATGCCCTTCTTCTGGGCGGAGTCCCATTCCTCGAGGCCCTCGCGGTCGACGGCTTCCTCGGGCGTCGGGTAGTAGCGCATGCGGAAGTTGCGGATCTTGTCGTAGACCTGCGTGTAGTAGCCACCTTCGGTCGGCGCCTGGTCCACGAAGTAGTCCTCGCGCCGCCAGAGCTCCAGCCAGTGCGCGTGCTTCGGGTTGGGCCGGCAGGCGTAGCCGACCTCGGTCAGCGGGCTCTCGCGGGCATCGTTGGAGCGCTGACCGTCGTCCTCGCTGCCGATCGTGCGTGTGCGCCGGGCCGTGATGAAGGACACGCGGTCGGCGTCCATGCCCGCCAGGCGAATGGCCTTGCCGCGGAAGCCGGTGTCGCCGACGAGACCGCCCCAGTAGATGTAGCGGAAGTCCTTGAAGACCTGCGCGAGGATCGAGTTGGCCACCTTCGGGCCCTTGAGGCTGTCTTGGACGATGTTTCGCTTCTCGATCGTCGAGCCAAGCATCTGGTACATCAAGCCCATGATCATCGCCAGCAGGGCGACGGCGATGGAGAGCTCGATCAGCGTGAAGCCCCCTTGGCGCTTGCTGGGGTTTCTCTTGTGGCGGGTCATCGACCTGAGCTCCCCGAGCTGTTGGAGGAGCCGCCTGTGCCCTCGAAGTCTGGCGGGGGCAGATAGCGGGTCAGCGTGGCGAGCGCCTCCCCCGGCTCGGACTGGCGGTACACGGTGAGGGTGAAGCGCATCAGCTTGACGGCGGCCTTGCTCTTCTCTTCCTCGTTCGTCTCCGTTCCCGAGCTGCTGGTTTCGTCGTCGCTCGGGTCTCCGAACAGGTTCTCCGAGTCGTCGGCGTCTTCGCTCGTGCCCGCAGCGACCAGCTCGGTCTTCTTCAGGCGCCAGCGGTACATGCTGTAGCGGTCGGCGCGAGCCTGGTCGAGGTTGGCCCACTGCCCGTAGTCCACGGCGATCGAGCCTTCGTCGCCGTCGCGGTGCTCGGTCTGCTCGAAGAGGATCTTGCCGAAGATGGTGTCGGCGATCTCGCGCAGTTCACGCTTGTCGATGGCGTCGGCCGCCTTCTGGACGTTCTTGGCGACGGTCTCGGTGAGGAGCGCCGTCAGGATCGAGAGGATGGCGAAGGCGAGCAGCACCTCGAGCAGCGTGAAGCCGCGTTCAGATCGCGCAGGGCTCATGGATGTCTCCTCGCGGTCCTGGGGTCAGTTGCCGAAGTTCGATGCGGGCAGGCTCTCGGGGAGCTCGTGCTCGCCTTCCAGCCAGGAGGCCTCGGACGTGAGGCCGTTGATGATCACGGTGATCGTCTTGAACTCGTCGTCCGTCTCCATGTTCTCGTTCACGACGCGGAAGGCGAAGGCGCCCTCGACCGTGCCGTCGGCGAAGAAGCGCACCGCCACCGGCTTGCCTCCGTCGTTCACCTTCTCCCAGGCGCCCTTCGAGCGGCTGATCGACGTGATCCGGACGCCGCTCCGGCAGAGGTGCCACGACGTGAAGAGCCACTCGCGCTCGCGCGTGCGAGCTTCGCGTCGGCGCTCCTGGTCGGCGCTGTCGACCTCGCCGCCGCCGGCGATGTCGGCGGGGGGCACGTTGGTGAACTTCCAGCGCCAGCCGCGCTGCCAGACGTTGTCGTCGTCGCGGAAGGAGCCGATCTCGAGATGGACCTCGAACGCGTCGAGGACGGCGCGGTCACGGGCACCGTTGATGGCGGAGATGAGCGAGTCGGCGGTGCCCTTGAGCTTGCCTTGGCTGCCGAGGTTGCCCAGGTTCGCGGGAACGAGCAGCAGGACGGTGCCCATGATGAGCACGACAACCATCAGCTCGATGGTCGTGAAGCCACGCTGCGTTCGGCGAGCGACCCGCCGCTTGTCGCGCCCGCGGGGCATGCGCTATTGGCCCGAGGAGTCTTCGGCCAGGGGCCATACGACGTCGTCGTCCGTGTCCATCTGACCGTCTTCGCCGGCGCTCTTGATCGTGTAGTCGTTGCGGTCACCGGGACGGTACTCGTAGGGGTTGCCCCACGGGTCGTTCGGGATGTTGTCGATGTACGGATGGGGGTTGCGCCCGTCTGTCTGCGTGAGCGTGTCCAGCTGATCAGGCAGCTTCTTGTTGGTGAGGTAGTAGTTGTCGATCGCAGCGGCGATGTTGCTCATCTGCGTCTCCGCGGCCTTCACGTTCGACTGGAACAGCATGTTCCAGATGTTGGGCCCGACGAGCGCGATCAGCGTGCCGAGAATGACGACCACGACCATGAGCTCGACGAGGGTGAAGCCGCGCTTCTTCTTGTGCTGGGTAGCCATGACAAATCTCTCTACCGGGGATGAGGCCCCGTGCGGCTTGGACGCCGCTTGAGACCCGTGACTTTCAGGGGGAATGGTACCCCGCGTCCGACGGTCGGCCAGGGCCTTGGGCGGGGGTAGGGGCTGGGCGGCCCTCGGTGGGCGCTCCGCGCTCCCGCGCGGATTGTTCGCCGCGGCGCGCGGCGATGCCGCGTCCGCCGCGACGGCAAGGAGGGGCTGCGAGCCCCTCCTTCCAATCCACCTCGCCCCTACGAAGTAGCCGCCTTTGGCGGCTACTTCTTCCTCACGCTGTCGACGTCGGAGATCTTGAGGATCGGCAGCATGACGCTGATGACGATGAAGCCAACGACCAGGGCCATGCCCACGATGATCAGCGGCTCCATGAGGCTCGTGACCTTCTGGGTCTGGACCTCGATCTCCTCGTCGTAGGCCGACGCCACCTGGTCGAGCATGTCTTCGAGCTGACCGCTCTGCTCACCGACGGCGATCATGTAGCCGACGACGGGCGGGAAGACGCCGGACTTCTTGATCGGCGTGGCGATGTCCGTGCCCTCGACGATGCGGCGCTGGACCGTGTCCAGCACGCGCGCCATCACCTGGTTGTCCACGATGTCCTTCACGATGCGCAGCGCCTCGAGGACCGGCACGCCGCTCTTGAGCAGGGTGCTCATCGACACCGCGAAGCGGCTGACGGCGGTCTTGCGGAACAGGTCACCCAGGACAGGCAGGCCGAGGAGGAACTTGTCCTTGCGCCAGCGGTACTCCTCGTGCCGCATGCCGACGCGATGGAAGATCACCATCGCGACGAAGCCGAAGGCGGGGATGTACCAGTAGCTGCCGAGGAAGTCGGCGCTGGTCTTGAGGATCTGCGTGGGCAGCGGAACGGACTGACCGGTGCGCTCCACGACCGCGAGCACCTTGGGCACGACGAACATCATCAGGATGATGACGATCACCACGCCAACCATGATCATGACGATCGGGTAGGCGAGCGCGGCGGCGATGCGGTTGCGGATGCGGGCCTGACGCTGCAGGTAGTCGGCCAGGCGGTTGAGGACGCGATCGAGCGAACCCGACGCCTCACCGGCCTTGACCATGTTGACGAACAGGTCCGGGAAGTAGTGGGGGTGGTAGGAGAGCGCCTCCGCGAAGGAGTGGCCCTGCGTCAGCTTCTCGCGGATGTCGCGGAAGCCGGCCTCGAGATCCGGGATCTGGCATTGCTCGATCAGGGCCGACATGGCCTGGGCGAGGGGGATGCCGGCGCTGAGCAGCGTGGCGAGCTGCCGCGTGTACATCGGCACCTCGTTCTTGCCCTTCTGCGCGCGGCTGAAGTCGAGGATCTTGTCCTTCTTGCGGTCGCGCTTCGTCGAAGCGCTGCGTTCCGCGATGTTGGTGACCATCACGTTCTGCGAACGCAGCTTCAAGCGCGCTTCGCGCGGCGAGTCGGCATCGATGATGCCGGTCTTGGCCGCACCAGCGGGGCTCAGGCCTTTGTAGTCGTAGACCGGCATCGCGCTATCGCCCTACATCACATCAAGCTGGGTGACGCGGAGGATCTCGTCGGGCGTCGTCATGCCCAGGAGGACCTTGCGAGCGCCATCCATGCGGAGCGTCTGGAAGCCGCCGGCGATCGCGTCGCGCTTGATCTTGCTGGCGCTGTGGCGCTCGACGATGTGCTCTCGGACCTCGTCGTCGATGGGCATGATCTCGTAGATGCCGAGGCGCTCCATGTAGCCGCTGCCGAAGCAGTTGCCGCAGCCCTTGCCGCGGACGAGCTTGCCGTCCTTGAGGTCCTTCGGATCGAGCCGGAGCTGGCTCAGGCGCCAGAGGTCGTCCTTGTCGGGGTCGTGCTGCTCGGTGCAGTCCCGGCAGATGCGACGCACGAGGCGCTGGGCGATGCAGACGATGACCGACGAGGCCACGAGGTAGGGCTCGATGCCGATGTCGAGCAGGCGCGTCACGACCGTGGCCGCGTCGTTCGTGTGGATCGTGCTGAACACGAGGTGACCCGTCTGGGCGGCCTGGATGGCGATGCGGGCCGTCTCGGTATCACGCACCTCACCGACCATCATGATGTCGGGGTCCTGGCGCAGCAGGGAGCGCAGGCCGGAGGCGAAGGTGAGGCCCTTCTTCTCGTTGACCTGGATTTGGCTGATCGCGCTGAGGTGGTACTCGATCGGGTCCTCGATCGTCATCACGTTCAGCTTCGTGGAGTTGAGGCGTGTGAGGCTCGAGTACAGCGTCGTCGTCTTGCCGGAACCCGTCGGGCCTGAGACGAAGATGATGCCGTGGTTGTAGTGGATGAACTTCTCGATCATCTCGAGGTTGCCCTCGAGAAGGCCGATCTCTTCCAGCTCGTAGAGCCGGGCCGACTTGTCGAGCAGGCGCATCACGAGGCGCTCGCCGTAGTTCGTGGGAACGGAGGAGATACGTACGTCGACCTCGGCGTCACCGAGGCGCAGGGACGCGCGGCCATCCTGGGGGAGGCGACGCTCGGCGATGTCGAGCTTGCCCATGACCTTCATGCGGCTCGTCACCGCATCCTGGATCTTCTTCGGGATGGCTTCCATGTCGTACAGGATGCCGTCGATCCGGTAGCGCACCTGCAGGCGGTCCTCGAAGGGCTGCAGGTGGATGTCCGAGGCGCGCATCTTCAGCGCCTGGAAGAAGAACATGTTGACGAGCTTGATGATGGGCGCCTTGTTGGCGACGTCGAGGATGTCCTCGGAGTCTCCGAGGCCCTCGGCGAGCGACTCGAGGTCGCTGTCATCGAAGTCGCCGACCGACTCCTCGACGATGTCGGCCTTGTTCTTGTAGGCCTTGTTGATCAGGCTCGTGATCTCGGTGCGGGGGGCGAGGATCGGCTCGAGCTCCATCTGGAGCATCGAGGCGAGGTCGTCCATCGGGTAGGCATCGAAGGGTGAAGAGGTCGCGACGCGCATCGTGCCATTCGATTGCTCGAGGCCGATCAGGTAGTAGTTGCGCGCGAACTGGACCGGGACCTTGTTGATGAAGCTGTCGGGCACCGACGTATTGGCGAGCTGCTCCTCGTAGGGGATCGCCAGTCCGATGGCCATCGCCTTCAACAGGTCGTGCTCGGAGATGAAGCCCTTGCTCAGCAGGACCTTGTCCAGCGGCCAGCCCGTCTCGCGCTCGGCCTCGACAGCCTGCTCGATCTGTTCGTCAGTGAGGAGCTTCTGCTCCCGGAGCGTTTCGATTACCGGATTCTGCACGTCAGCATCCTACGGTCCATCCGGCGGTTTGACAGCCCGCAGGATCAGGTCGATCTGCGGGCGCCGGGCTACTTCGAGTTGGTGGGCCGGATGACCGGCGCCGAGCGGCGGATCGGGGCCTTCCGGTTGTGCGTCTTCTGGTTGGGTGCCACACGGGCGGGGACGACGCGGTTGGAGGAGCGCGACGCCGCGGCGGGGGCGCCACGGACCAGCGCGGCGCGACGGGCGGCCTTCTCGGCCTCCAGACGCTCACGGCTGACGCCGGAGAAGCGCGTGGCCTCCATGAGGCCGATCTTGTCGAGCCGGTCGGACGCGCTGCCGGAGCCGCGGACGGCGCCCGGGCGGCGGTCGCCGAACGAGCCCGAGGCGGGATCCTGCAGCTCGCAGTTCACGAAGTTCGAGTTGTAGATTTCCGTGTAGCCGATCAGTTCGTCGGCCTTCTGCTTGCGCTTGCACGACTCGATGTCGAGCGTGGTGAAGCCCTCGGTGTCGCCCGCCATGATGGTGGGGGTGACGAAGAGGAAGAGGCTCGTCTCGCGGTCGCTCTTCTGCGTGCTCTTGAAAGCCTCGCCCAGCAGCGGGATGTCCGACAGGAACGGCGTCTTGTCCACCGTGCTGCGCTGGTTGCGGCCCATGAGGCCACCCAGGACCACCGTGTGGCGGTCGGGGCAGGTGACGGCCGTCAGGAGGCGCCGCGTGATCTTGTCCGCGGGGATCACGTCGCCGCTGGACAGGATGCGGGGCTCGCCGACGAAGGCGCTGACCTCGAGGTTGATGTTGAGCAGCAGGAAGCTCGCGTCGCTGATGTGCGGAGAGATGCGGAGCGTGGTGCCCGCCTCTTCGAAGCCGCCCAAGCCGCCGCTGGTCACGCCGCCGGTGGTGGTCGAGGAGGAGGAGAAGGCCTGCTCGTCCTTGACCTCGATCGTCGCCTCTTCGTTGTCCGCGGTCACGATGCTGGGGAGCTGCAGGATGCGGCTCTGGGTCACCGAGTTCAGGACGTTGAAGATCAGCGGGACCTGGCCGAAGGCGAAGATGCCGCCCACGAGGCCAGTGGGGGCCGAGTTGTCGGCACTGTCCACGAACGGCGGGATGCGGTCCGTGAAGAAGGTGTCGCCATCGGGGTCAGCGAAGACCGTCTGGCCGAACGACGTGAAGCCGAAGCCCGAGACGGAGTCGTTGTTGCGCAGGCCGCCGTCTTCCGCAAGGCCGAGTTCGATCGAGAGGCGGTAGGAGTCGTCCAGCGTCAGCTCGATGAGCGCCGCCTCGATGAGGACCTGGTCCTTCTTGATGTCGATCTCTTCGATGACGCGACGCAGCTCCTCGAACTGACGCTTGGTCGCCGCGATGATCAGGCTGTTGCTCTTGACGTCGGCGACGACGGCGGGCTTCTCTTCCTCACGTGCGTTGCGAGGGGCGGTGGTTGTCGTGGGACGCGGGCGGGCGCCGCCGCCTGTCGTGCCGGCCGAGGTGCCGAAGATGCTGGCGGCCTCGATGAGCGTCGAGAGCACCTCCGCGGTGTCCTCTGCCTCGAGGTTCTTCAGGCGCACGACGTGAACGCGATCGTTCTGGACGTGAACCTGGACGTCCAAGTTCGTGATGACCTTCTTGATCTCGACGATGTCGTCCTTGATGCCGTAGAGGATGATCTTGTTCGTGCGCGTGTCGCTGATGATGCGCGGCTCGGGATCCTCCTGCGACTGGCCGCTCGTGGGCGTACGGCGCGTGGGCGTGCGAGCGGAGACGCGGTCACGACCCGTGAAGAGGTCCGTGAGGATCGGCTCGATCTCCTCGGCCACGGCGTACTCGAGCACGATGTACTCGGAGACCAGCTGCTTGCCGGAGGGCTTGACGTCCATCTCCTGCAGGAGGCGGTAGATGGCCACGACGTTCGGTGCGAAGTCCGTGACGACGAAGGCGCTGGCCGCCGGCACCTCGGTGACGTTGCCTATGTTCTGGCCCGTCACGATGCGCGTAAGCGCGTTGCGCGCGTTGCGCAGGTCGGTCATGTTCTCGACCTTGATGGTCGTAGTGATGAACTTGCCGTCCGAGTTTTCGTACAGGCCGAGGTTCTCGTCGTTGAGCTTCACGTACTCGGGCTTGAGCTTGAGGATCGAGGAGGTCTGGCGCGCGTCCATGACGAGCTGGACCTGGTGGTCCTTGGGGCCCACGGGGATCATGACCAGTTCGTAGAAGGTGAGCAGGGCGCGGACGAGGTTGAAGAGCTCGCCCTTGGGGGCGCGGATGTCCACGCTGCCGATGATCTTCTTGCCGCGGATGTTCTTGTCCGACGGGTTCCAGACCAGCGGCACGTTGGCGGCCTTGGAGACGACCCGCAGGAAGTTCTCCATCTCGACCTCTTCCTTGCCAATGTTGAGGACCATCATCTGGTCGTCCTCATCAGCCCAGGTGAGGCCCGTGGGATCCTGGAAGGAGCCGGGTGCTAGAAGCACCGCGACGACAAAGACGCCGATTGCGCCTATGCCGACAAAGCCCTTCACGCTGCGTCGCGCGGCTTGCGTGCCCATGGGTACGTCCACCTCTCTTGTCCTACCTGACCCTCGGCCGGGGATTGTCACCGCCCATGTAGCGTCGAGCAAGCGCACCGACACCACCCTAGGCCCGTCGAATTGGCCTGGAAGCAGGGTCCGGAGCCGTCTCGACGTGGCTTGGACGCCCCGCTAGGGGCCCCTCTTTCCATCCGTCGGCAAGTTCAGCCTCCTGCGCCACGTCGGGACCCCTTTCGGGTGCTTTTCTTCATGGATCTGTCACGGGATGCGCCCGTACGGGTCTTGACCACCCAGGGCTGCGTCGTAACCTCATCCGCTTGTGGTCCGAATCGGCGGGCCGCATGCACTTCACGAGTCACTCGGGCGCCGCCCGATCGACGGAGGTTTCATGGCCGTACGGGTTCAGTCGAAGGCGAACGAGCCGCTCGAGAAGACGCTTCGGCGTCTGCGCAAGCTCTGCAACAACGAGGGCATCACCCGCGAACTCAAGCGCCACGCCTACTTTGAGAAGCCCAGCGAGCGTCGCCGCCGCAAGAGCCGTGAACGCCTCAAGACCATTCGCCTCGCGCAGCGTGCTCTCGAAATGCTCGGCAAGTAGTGACCGTGCCGCGGCTGTGCGGAGCGGCGCCTGGCCGCGTCGCCGCAGGACTCACGTGGCATACCACGCTACGTCCTACGGCTCCTTGCCAGCCATCCACTCCACCCAGCCGCTGAGGTAGATGGAGGCGCGACGCGGTCGAAGGCCGCGTGACGCATTGCGACTAGTCTGAGTGGGTGCGCATCGCGCCGTACTCGGAGGAGCAACAGATGAGCCCGGATCGCACGCCTCTCGGCACCGCGGCCCGGGCTCTTCTTGTAGCTGCGTTCTTCCTGTCGGGCGCCGCGTCGCTCGCCTACGAAGTCGCGTGGAGCCGCGCGCTGCTGCTCCTGCTCGGCAGCACCGCCGCCGCGTCGGCCGTCGTCCTCGGTGTGTTCGTCGGTGCCCTCGGCCTGGGCGCGCGGTGGTCGGGTCGACTCGTCGAGCGCCATCCACGTCCGCTCCTGCTCTACGGCGTGTTCGAGATCGGCGCCGCCATCTGGGCGGCACTCTCCGGCGTGCTCACGTCCGTACTCGAGGGTCCGTACGTCGCGCTCGCCTCCGGCGCGCCGGGCTGGGTGCAGACCGTCCTGCGCGTCCTGGTTGCCATGATCGTCATCGTCCCCGCCGCGTTCCTGCTCGGCGCGACGCTGCCCGCCATGGTGAAGCACTGGGTGCGGCGCGGTGGTGAGACGGGACGGCAGACCGCCTGGCTCTATGGCGCGAACACGATCGGCGCCGTGGCGGGCTGTCTGTTCGCTGGCTTTGTTGGCATCGCCGCGTACGGCGTGACCGGCATGGTGCTGCGCGCGGCGCTCGTCGGACTTGCCGTCGGCATCGCGACCGCGTTGGCCGGTGCACGCACCGCGCCGCTCGTGACCAGCCAGGCCGCTGGCGCGATAGATGCTGGGGGGGACCCCAAGAAAACGACGCCCACGGTCCACGCCTTGCCCAAGCCGCGCACGCGGAACATGCCGGCGGCCCAGGCCGCCTTGCTGTTCGGCTTCTTCGGCCTGGCCGTCGAGGTCGTGGGCTTTCGCATCCTCGTCTTCTTCCTCGAGGGCTTCACCGCGACGTTCGCTGCGATGCTCGGCGTGTTCATCGCCGGCCTCGGCGTCGGCAGCCTCGTGCTCGGCCCCGTGCTGGCGAAGACCCTGCGTCCCGCCCGTGTGCTGGGTGTCCTGCTGTTGCTGACGGCGGCCTCGCTGCTCTTCGACCTCTACGTGGTCGTGCCGTCGCTCGAGCACTGGATGCACTCCATCCGGGACTACGCCTACGCCGGGGCCGCCGGCTCCGAGGACATCGCCTCGGGGCTGCACCTGGCCTCGCTGCTGGGTGCGGGGCTGCTGCTCTTCATCCCCGCCTTGCTGCTGGGCCCGACGTTCGCCCTTTGCGTGCGCTGGGCCGAGTTGGAGGGAGAGCGACCCGGCCCGGCGGTCGGCATCACCTACCTCTGGAACAGCACCGGCAGCCTCGTCGCTCCCCTGCTCTTCACGTTCCTCATCATTCCGATCTTCCACGTGCCGGGCGCGTGGGTGCTGCTGCTTGTGCTCGCCATCGTGGCCGGCACCGTCCTGGTGCGCTGGCCCGAGGGGGTGCGCGACGGCGCCGGGCGTGTGCGCCTCGCCGCCTTGGCCGGCCTCGCCGTCGGCGTCGGCGTCATGTGGCTCGACCTGCCGGGCAGCCAGGCGTCGGACCTCGTCCGGGCGAGCGTCGTGCTGCACGACAAGCCCGATCGGCGTCTCCTGATCGTCGAGAGCGATGCCGTCACGACCGCCAGTGTCATCGAGAACGGCTTCGGCGAGCGCTACCTCTACACCGACGACTTCGCCGCCGCGGCCACGGGTCGGCACTACCGCTACATGCGCATGCTCGGCCACCTTCCGGCCGCGCTCGCGTACGAACCGAAGAACGCCATGGTCATTGCCTTCGGCACCGGCACCACGGCCGGCGCGGTCGCGCAGCACACGGAGGTGGAGCGGCTCGAGGTCGTGGAGGTCAGCCCGGCCGTCCTCGGACTCGCCTCCTACTTCGATGAGGCCAACCGCTTCGTGCTTGACGACAAGCGCGTCACGATCATCCGGGACGACGGCCGCAACGCCTTGCTGCTGCACGAGCCCGATCTCGACGTGATCACGCTCGAGCCGCTCATGCCGTACTCCCCCGCGGGCTATCCCTTCTACACGCGCGAGTTCTACAAGCTGGCCCGGGACCGCCTGCGGGAGGGCGGCGTGCTGTGCCAGTGGATCCCCGTCCACGCCATGCCCGTCGGTCTCTACGCCGCGTTCCTGCGCGCGTTCTACGAGGTCTTCCCGGACGGGACGCTGTGGTTCTTCGAACAGAGCACGGCACTCATCGGCCGCAAGGGGACCAAGGCGCCCAGCCGCGTGACCGTCATGGACCGTCTGGGGCGCGTGGGCCACGACCTGCAGGATGCGGGCTTCGCGGAGCCGAGCATCGCGCTCTCGGGCTACGTCGCCTCCGGGCGGGAGGTGCTCGACGTGGCGCCGCCGCCGAGCTACGCCGCCTACGCCGGCCGCCCCCTGCTCGACATGGATCCCTACCCGGAGTTCCATCCGACGCCACGGGCCCCGCTGAACACGCCCTACCTGCACCACACGCTCACCTACCTGCTCAAGCTTGCGAGTCAGGCCAAGGAGCCGACGAGCAGGCCCTGGTGGCCGCAGGACGGCGGCGGCGCGGCGCTGAAGGGAGGCGGCATGTACGCGCTCATGGGACGCGTCAAGCAGGCCCAGGCCGACTTCGTGCACGTCTCGCTCCTCGGTCTGCCGATCGGCAGCGAGGCGCGGACTCCGAGGGTCGACGCCCTCATCGACTTTCTCGAAGAGTCGGCGCGTTCCTACACCGCCGCACGGCGCTTCCTGCCCGGCGAGTCGGTCATCGAGCGACGGCAGGTGCAGGTCGTGCGCCAGCTGGCCGAAGCCCGTGTCCGCCCGATGCTGAACCAGGCGCAGGCGCTGGGTGAAGCCGGCAAGCCCGAGCGCCGGCTGGAGCTGCTCGTGCTCGCGGAGGGCATCGCGCGGTCCGTCCTGCCACCCGAGTTGAACGACCCGGATCCGATCGGTACGGGGCGGATCGACATGGCGGCCCTCTACGCGTCCGTGCTGCTGCGACTCGGTCGCTGCGAGCGCGCCGATCGCGTGTTGACGCAAGCCCGCGCCGACCTGGCCGACGAGCGCCGCGAGAAGCCGCTGACGGTCCTGATCGACGCGGCGCGCGCTTATGCGGGGGGCGCCCGTTCCTCCGAGGTTCCTGCGCGCTGGGCCTGGGTCTTTCGGGATCGCGCCGTGTGCCGGGAGGAGGGTCTCGCCCCGGTGCAGAGCCAGTTCGATGCCTACCTCGAGGCCGAGAAGAACCCGCTGCATGCGGCCCGGCGTGTGGGGGCGAGGCGGCTTGCGGCCGCAACACGTGGCGAGGGCAGCGACCGCGCCGTCTTGGACGCCCTGCGGACGCAGGCCCGCCCGCCGGGGCCGGCCATCGATGCGCTGCGCGCGGCGCTGGCCCGCAAGATCGATCGGCGCGACACGACCATCGCGGAGATGCTGCAGGACGACAGCCCGGTCGTGCGCCGCGCGGCCCTCGTGGAGGCGGGCGCCTGGGGCTACCTACGCCACCATCCCGATGCGATGGACAGGGCGTTGCAGGCCGACGAATCGAGCACGCGCAGGGCCCTCGCGACGGCCGCCGCCCACCATGGGCACGCCGACGTGCTGCGGCGCGTCGTCGAGCTGCTCATGGACAAGGAGCTCGACGTCCGCAAGGAGGCCTGGAGCGTATTCCTCCAGCACCGCCCCGTGCTCATCAAGGACTACGATCCGCGCGCTCCGGAGACCCAGCGCAAGCCCATCTACGAGCAGCTCAAGCGCACGCTGGAGTAGCGGCGCGCTGCGGTTATGCGTAGCGCGCGAGCTGCGCGCTTCCTTCTGGCGCTTGCGCGTGCGACGTGCATGCCGTGAAATGGAATCCAACGCGGAGGCTGTCGCCATGGTTGGACGTCTGTTGATGCGATCCCTCGCGGTCGCGGTGCTGTGCACCGGGATCCTGCTGAGCCCGGTCCGAGCCGATGAGGCGCCTGACCCTGCCGCCAAGCAGCCGGCCCCGACCGCAGAGGAGCGCAAGGCCGCCAACGAGAAGGCCCTGAAGCTCAGTCGCAAGTTGGGGCCGCTGATGCAAGCCGGCAAGTACAGCGAGGCCATCCCGATGGCTCGCGAGGCCCTGGCGTTGGTCAAGGTCGCCTACGGTGCCGACCATGTGGAGGTAGCCCGCGCGGCCTCCAACCTCGGCGTCATGCTCGAGATGACCGGCGCGTACGCCGAGGCGCGTACGCTCCAGGAACTCGCGCTTCGCATGGCTCGTCGTGTGCACGGAGACGACCATCTGCAGGTTGGCATGGCGCACGGGAATCTGGGCGCCGTCCTGGGGAAGCTGGCCGAGTACGAGCGCGCCGTGGATCACCTGGAGCGTGCCCTCGCCGTTCTGCAGCGAGCCTTGGGACCCGAGCACCAGCACGTCATGACGACGCTGAGCAATCTCGGCTTGGTGCTGGGCGACATGGGCTACTTCGTGCGCGCGCGCGCCGCCTACGAGCGAGCCTTGGCCATCGGGGAGAAAGCTCTGGGGCGGGAGCATATTCACTGCGGCTCCATGATGCAGAACCTCGCCGGCGTGTTGGCAGACATGGGGGCGTGGGACGAGGCTCGCGCGTTGCGGGCGCAGGACCTGAAGATCTATCAGAAGTCGCTTCGTCCGGATCACCCCTGGGTCGCGGTCGCGATGCTCAATCTTGCGCTTCTCCTGCTGGACGTCGGAGCCATTGACGAAGCGGCGGAGCTCATCGAGCCGGCCCTCCCCATGGCGAAAAAGGCGTTGGGCGCGTCCCATCCGACGGTCTCCCACATGCTGCTGGGCTTGGCCGCCGTGCACCGGGCGCGGGGTGCGTGGGAGGCCGCGCGCTCGGCACTTGCGCGCTCCATCGCCATCACGGAGGACACCCTCGGGGACGATCACCCCAGCCTGACCCACGGGCTGATCGAACTGGCGCGCGTGCTCCGGGCGCAGGGCAAGAGCGGGGAAGGCGTCCCGTTGGTGCAGCGAGCCGTCCGGATCCGCGAAGAACGCCTCGGTCGCGACCACCCGCTGGTCGCCGACGCGCTTCGCATCGAGGCCGACCTTCGGTTCGATGCCAAGGACCATGCCGCGGCGGGCGCCTTGCTCCAACGCTGTCTTGCCCTCAGCGATCACCATGTGCGCCGCGAGCTGGTCGGCCTCTCGCCGGCCCAGCGGCTTAGCGCGGTCCGCCGGCTGCGTCACCACCTCAACGCGTGGCTGATGGTGGCGCCCCACGTAGGGCGCACGGGCTACGAGGAGGTGCTGCGATTCAAGGGGCTCGTGAGTCGAGCCACCGCGGCCGAGCGTGCCGTGATGCGCGCATCCGGGGCGAGTGTTCGGGGGCGCATCCAAGCGCTCCGCCTGGTCGAACGGCGGGTGGCCAACATGGCAGCCCAGGTGCCGTCCGCGTTCCCGCGCAAGGGCGCGGAGGAGCGCCGCAAGCAGTGGGTGGCGTCCTACGCCGCTCTCGTCAAGGAGCGCGAGGCCCTGGCGCTGGGCTTGTCGCGGGACCTCGGGCTGGTTCGGGGCAAGCGGGCTCCCGAAGTCGCGGACCTGAAGCGAATCCGCAAGCGGCTCGGGCCGCGGGGTGCGCTGATCGACATCGTGCGGCTGGACGGCGAGTACGTCGCGTGGATCGTGCGATCCCGGGGGGACGTCCGGCGTGTCGGACTGGGCGACCCCGCGTCGTTCGAAGCCGCCGCGCATCGCTTCGCGAGCGAGGCAGCCGACGCCGAATCCAAGGAGGCCCACCGCGCTGCCGGAACGAGCCTCCATGCGTTGCTGTTCGGCCCGTTGGCGAAGCACCTCGGCGATGACGTGCGAAGGCTCTACGTCTGTCCGGATGCGGTCCTGGCCACGGTGCCCTTGGCGGCCCTGCCCGGGAAGAAGCCCGGATCCATCCTGGCGGAGGACTATCGCCTCGTCCTGGTCACGATGGCGCAGCACGTGGTGCCGACGCGGCAAAAGCAGGCCCAGGGCAAGGGTGCCCTCTTGATCGGCGGTGTGGACTATGAGCAAGCCACCGAGAAGACATCTGGGAAGGCGCCCGCGACAGCGCGTGGCCGCCGCTCGCCGCGCGGGTCGAAGTTCATGGCCCTCGATGAGACGACGGTCGAGGTCGAGGCCATTCGGGGGCGCCTCGGCGAGGGTACGCATGTGCTCAAGGCCTGGGGGGCGACGGAGCATGAGGTCCGCTCGCGCGCCGCGGGCAAGCGTGTGCTGCATCTCGCGACGCATGGCTTCGTGCGCAGCGACCTCATGCGGGGCCTGTCGCCGAACTCGCGAAGCGGCGCCTGGCACGGCGTTCAAGCGGAGCGCAATCTTGCTCGAGGCCACGACCCGATGGTCCTGGCGGGCCTTGCTCTCGCAGGAGCGAACAAGCGGGCTGGCGGGGGCGCGGACGACGGGATCTTCACGGCATTGGAGGCCTCGCACCTCGATCTGCGTGGAACCGAACTGGTCGTGCTCTCCGCGTGCGAAACGGCGCTCGGCAGGGCCGCCTCGGGGGAGGGGGTGCGGGGCCTCGTGCATGGCTTCCGCATGGCGGGAGCCGCGCGCGTCGTGGGCTCGCAGTGGAGGGTCGACGACGACGCGACGCGCGCGTTGATGACGCGCTTCTACAAGCTGTGGACGACGTCTTCAGCCTCACGGGCGGATCCCGCCGAGGCGCTGCGCCAGGCCCAGCTCCACGTGCGAGCGCAAGCGAAGTGGCGCCACCCCTACTAGTGGGCCGGCTGGGTCCTCTGGCAGTAGTGCGCGGGCCCGATCGGGTGGTGCGCCCGTGTGCCCGGCAAGGGCCCATGGAGGGGCGGCCTGAGGGACGGCGCAGCCGGAGCGGTTGGCCGCCCGTTCTCTCATGCGTGCGCAGGGGGCCTTCTCGGGGGCCGGACGGCGTGTGCTCGAGCCTCGGTTCCGCGCTCCCGCGCGGACTGTTCGTCGCTGCGCGCGGCCCCGCCGCGTCCGCCGCTCCGGCAAGGAGCGGCTACGCGCCCCTCCTTCCAAGCCACCCCGCCCCTCCCCGGAAGGCTAGCGTCGCTAGCCTTCCTTCACCGCGGCGATGATCTCGACGAACGCCTTCTTCGCGTCGGCGAAGAACATCAACGTGTTGTCCATCGAGAAGAGCGGATTCGGGATGCCGGCGAAGCCCGGGCTCAATGAGCGCTTGATCACGATCACCGTGCGCGCCTTGTCGACGTCGATGATCGGCATGCCCGCGATCGGGCTCGTCGGATCCGTGCGCGCGACCGGGTTCACCACGTCGTTCGCCCCGACCACGATGCAGACGTCCACGGTGTTCATCGTGGAGTTGGCGTCGTCCATCTCCTTGAGCTCTTCGTAGGGCACGTTGGCTTCGGCCAGGAGCACGTTCATGTGACCCGGCATGCGACCCGCCACCGGGTGCACGGCGTACTCGACCTCGGCGCCGAACTTCTCCGCGAGGAGCCCGGCCAGGTCATGCACGGCGTGCTGCGCCTGCGCGACGGCCATGCCGTAGCCAGGCACGATGCAGACGCGCTCGGCCGTCTCGAGCATCATCGCGACCTCATCGGCGCTCGTGGACTTGACCGACTTGTAGACCTCATCGGCGTCCGGCGTGTCCGCCGTCGGTCCCATCGTTGCGAACATCACGTTGGCGAGGGAGCGGTTCATCGCCTTGCACATGATCTTCGTAAGGATGATGCCGGAGGCGCCGACCAATGCGCCCGAGATGATGAGCACGTTGTTGTTGATCACGAAGCCCGTGGCCGCCGCGGCGAGGCCGGAGTAGCTGTTGAGCAGGGCGATCACGACGGGCATGTCGGCGCCGCCGATGGTGAAGGTCAGGCACACACCCAGCAGGCCGGCCACCGCCACGAGCGCCCAGAACATGTCCTGGTTCTCCGGGCCGATGACGGAGCTGTCGCCCGCGTTCATGACGACGAGGACCGCCATGACGAGCGACCCGACGAAGGCGATCAGCTTGAGGGCGTTGCCGCCCGGGAAGCTGTCCTTCTTCTGCACCAGGACGACGGCCATGGTGACGGCACACGCCACGGAGAGCAGCGTCCAGGGCCCGAAGTCGTTGGCGAAGGCGTAGTAGCCGGCGCTGGCGATCAGGATCGCGTTGAAGCCGTACTTGATGGCCTTCTGCCAGGTGTAGAGCTTCCACTTCACGGCGAGGAACTCGGCCAGCTTGCCGACGGCCACGTAGCTGCCGAACAGCGTCACGGAGCCGATCAGCGCGGAGAGCACCGTGGCGACCTTCATCTGGCCGGGGCTCTCGATCGTGGCGAAATCCGTCGAGACGGCCTCGACGATCGCCGCGGCAGCGACCAGCACGGAGGCCGCGCCGCCGAAGCCGTTGAACAGGCCGACCAGCTCGGGCATGGCGGTCATCTTGACGCGGAGCGCGGCGAAGGCGCCGATGGCAGCCCCGACGGCGAGGCCGATCGCGACGTAGCTCCAGCCGATGCCGTCTCCGCCGTACTTCTGCCACTCCGGGCTCAGCAGGGTGGCGATGACCGCGATCAGCATGCCGATGGCGCCGGCGCGGTTGCCGCGCACGGCGGTGCGCGGGTGCGCCATCCACTTCAAGTCGAGGATGAAGAGGATGGCCGCGGCGAGGTAGGCGAGATTGACGATGCTCTGGTCCATGCTGCGCCTACCGCTTCTGGAACATCTTGAGCATGCGGCCGGTGACGAGGAAGCCACCGACCACGTTGATGGTCGCGAAGATGAGCGCGACCATGCCCAGGACCTTGGCGAGATCGGGGTACGTGCCCCCGATCATCCCTGCCGCCAGCAGCGCGCCGACGATCGAGATGCCGCTGATGGCGTTCGAGCCAGACATCAAGGGGGTGTGCAGCGTAGGCGGCACCTTGGTGATGACTTCGAACCCGACGTAGATCGCCAGGACGAAGACCGTCAGCAGCATGATGAGACCTTCCATCAGCCCTGCGCTCCTTCCGCGGTACCGAGTGCGTTCTTGATGTCTGCATGCACGACGTGGCCGCCCTTCGTCATCCAGGTGCCGGCGATGATGTCGTCCTCTTGTTCGAGGTCGAACTCGTCCTTCCGCTCGCGGTCCTTCGACAGCATGTTCACGAGGAAGTTGAACATGTTCTTCGAGTACATCTGCGATGCGTGGAAGGGCAGTGTAGCGGGCACGTTCGTCGGCCCCAGGATCGTGACCCCGTGCGCCACGACCTCTTCGTCGGGCTTCGTCAACTCGCAGTTGCCGCCGCGTTCCGCGGCGAGGTCCACGATGACCGACCCCGGCGCCATGCCCTTGACCATCTCCTCGGTGACGAGGATCGGGGCCTTCTTGCCGGGCACGGCAGCGGTCGTGATGACGACGTCGCTTGCAGCGATCACCTTCGTCATCAGCTCGCGCTGACGGCGGTAGAACTCCTCGTCCATGGCGCGCGCGTAGCCACCTTCGCCGTCACCGCTCTCGAGTTCCATCTCGACGAACTTGCCGCCGAGGCTCTCGACCTCTTCCTTCACGGCTGTCCGGATGTCGTACGCGCTCACGATGGCGCCGAGGCGCTTCGCCGTCGCGATGGCCTGCAGGCCCGCGACGCCGGCGCCGATGATGAACACCTTCGCGGGGGCCACCGTGCCGGCGGCGGTCATGAACATCGGGAAGAACTTGGGCAGTCGCTCGGCGGCCCACAGGACCGCGCGGTAGCCCGCGACCAGCGCCATCGAGGAGAGGATGTCCATCGACTGGGCGCGCGTGGTGCGCGGGATCAGCTCGAGGCCGAACGCGCTGACGTCCTTCTTCGCGAGGTCGGCGACGAGATCCGGCCGGCTGAGGGGGTCGGCCGCGCCGACGAGGATCTGGCCCTCGTGCAAGAGGTCGAGGTCCCAGCCGCAGCAATCCGGGTTGGCACCACAGAGCCTGACCTGGGCGATGATGTCCGCCCCGTCGAAGACCTCCTTGCGCGAGCCCAGGACCTTCGCACCCTTGGCCTCGTAGGCGGCGTCGGCGTAGCCCGAGAGCACGCCGGCACCCGCTTCGAGCAGGACCTCGAAGCCCCGTTTGGCCAGCGGCCCGACGATATCGGGCACGAGCGCGACGCGGCGCTCCCCGGGAAAGGTCTCTTTGACGACACCGACCTTCATCGCTTCACGCCTCCTGATCACGGAAGACCCGAGCCAACGGGGACACGGGTTCTACCTCCGAAGGCCCGCGGAGACGAGGGCGGGCGCTGCGCTCGGCCCGAGTCAGGGCCCTGCAGCGTCGTGCGCCGCCAGCCATGCCCGCACGGCGCCCGCGGCCGGATCGAGCAGATCGTGCGCTTCCTCCAGATCCACGGCATCCAGCGCCACCTTCGCGCGGCGCAGGTCTTCGATCAGCGCGTCTTCGTAGGCCGGCGGATAGGCGAGGTCGCCCGTGCCGGTCACCCAGAGGATGGGACGGCCGGCGAGTACCGCGAGGTCCGTCCGGCCGTGCGCCGGCACGCCCCCGGCGAGCCCGACGAGTCCCGCCACGGCGTTGGGGTTGTGGACGAAGAAGTCCATGGCGACGCCCACGCCCTGGCTGAAGCCGAGCAGCCATGTGCGGGCCGGGTCGATCTCCTGGCGCAACGCCGCCTGCTCGAGCGCGCGTCCGATCAGGTCGCGGTTGCGCGCCTCGGCATCGGGACGGCGCGGGTCCGCGATCCAGCCGTAGTCGATGCGGCGGCCTGGCGTGTCCTTGCTGCGCCGCGGCCCGTAGAAGGCGGACGGCCCCTCCGGCGCCACGACGATCGTCCCCGCCGGCGCGACCGACACCGCGTAGTCGAGCATGCGCTGCGAAGGCTGACGGTAGCCGTGCACCGCGATGAGTACCGGAGCGGGCCCGTCGCGCGGCTCGGCCGGCATGCGCAGCCGGAGGTAGCCCGTCGCTTGAATGGGGACGGCGATGCGCTCGTCATCTTCGGACGCCGCACGCGCGGACCCATCACCTGCGGACGTGTCGCTCATCGCGCCGGCTCCGTTCGGTGGCCTACCTAGGGGGTACCGACCTACGACGTGACGGGGTCGTGCGACTCGAGCGCCATGATCTTGGCGACGCGGCCTGTGTGGCGACCCTCGTCGAACGGCGAGGCCAGGAAGACATCGACCATGCGCTGGATCGCGACAGCCGCGTGGACGCGCGCGCCCATGCACACGACGTTCGCGTCGTTGTGGCGGCGGCACATTTCGGCCGTGAAGGCGTCGTGCACGGTCGCGGCGCGGATGCCGTCGACCTTGTTGGCGGCCATGCAGATGCCCAAGCCCGTGCCGCAGATGAGCACGCCGCGCTCCGCCTTGCCCTCGACGACCGCGTTGCCGACGAGCGCGGCCTGGTCGGGGTAGTCCACGGACTCACCCTCCTTGCAGCCGAAGTCGATGACCTCGTGGCCTTCCCCGCGCAGGTGCTCGATCAGCGCGAAGCGCTCGGGGATGGCGGCGTGATCGGAGGCGACGGCGAGGGTGAAGGATCGGCTCATGGCACCAGGCTCCCGGCGATGAGGGCGGCGGCGGCGTTCAGGCGCTTGGCGAGGCGCTTGTACGTATCGAGGCTCTGGCCGGCGGGATCGGCGATGTCGCCGCCCTCCGGGTCCAACAGCATGACCTCCCGGACGCGATGGGGGAAGAACGCGAGGATCTCCTCCCGCTGCGCCCGCTCCATGCAGACGATCCGCGTCGCCTGGCTCAGCATCTCCTGCGTGAGCTTGCGCGAGCGGGATGCCTCGAGATCGATCGGCGGGTCGAACACGGCGCGCGCAACCTGACGGATGCGGCGCGACGGGCGCTGCCCTTCGTCGGCCGCGAGCCCCGCACTGGAGATGTGGAATCCACGGTCTTCGAGCTCGGCCTCGGTGCAGCCCAGAGCCTGCGCGAGGCGGCGTTCGAGGATGGCGGCCGCGAGCGGCGAGCGGTCGGTGTTGCCCGTACAGACGAAGAGCACGTGCGCCCAATGCGGCTGGTTGATGCGCCACTCGGGAATCGCGCCTTCGCGCAGCACGCTGACGTCGTCGCCTTCGACCTTGACCACCGTGCTGGCCTCGCCCTTCTCGGCGGGGCCTCCGTCGATGATGAGGTCGAGCTGGTCGGGGAACTGCGCCAGCACCTCGTCGGCGGTCGTGGCCGGGGGTTCCCCCGACAGGTTGGCGCTGGGCACGAGCAGCGGCACGCCGGCTGCTTCGACGAGGCCCTGAGCCAGCGGGTGCGTCGGGTAGCGGAAGCCGATGAGGCCCGCATCGGAGCCGTCGTCGTGGTGCGTCGGCAGCACGATGGTCAGCGACCCGGGCCAGAACCGCTGCATGAGCTGCGCGGCCTTGGGCGGGATGTTGGGGCAACGCTCGCGGACCGGCTCCATGCCCGCGACCATCATGCTCATGGGCTTGCCGCGCGGACGACCCTTGAGCTCGTAGAGGCGCTCGACGGCTTCGGGCATCGTCGCGGCCACGGCGATGCCGTAGACCGTTTCCGTCGGGAATGCGACCAGACCGCCCTCGCGGAGGATGGTGGCAGCGCGTTCGAGCTCTTCACTCAAGGCGCCGCGGTCAAGGACGCGGAGGACTTCGGTTGCCATGTGCGCGGCAGGATACCGGCGCTCTCCCCCTGGCCTTGGAATGCCCCAGGCGAAGCGCCCCGCAGCGGTACCCTGTGCGCCATGACAGATGCCGTGCACCGCACCCCGACCGCGAAAGGGCTCGAGTTCCTCGGTGCCGTCGCGGGCGGTCTCGTGCACGAGATCCGCAATCCGCTCTCCACGATGAACGTGACCCTGCAGCTGCTCCAGGAGGACTGGCCGGAGGACGCGGAAGACGCGCGCGGCCAGCGCGCGGCTCGGCGCCTCAAGGCCCTGCTGGGGGAGGTGAGCCGGCTCGAGGACATCCTGGATGACTTCCTGCGCTACGCGGGCATCCGGCGCCTCAATCTCAGCCGCGTGGACCTCAACCGCGTGCTGGAGGAGGTGACAGCGTTCGTGCTGCCCGAATGCACGCGCGCGGGCGTGGACCTGGCGTTCTACCCCGATCGCGCGCTGCCGATCATGCGCATCGATGAGAGGCTGCTGAAGCAGGCGATCCTCAACCTGATCCTCAACGCGCTGCAGGCGATGGAGCGCACCGAGGGCCGTGGGGGGGCCGACGCCGACGCCGTCGAGGCACAGCTGATCGTCCGCACCCGGCTCGATGGCGACCTGGCCCGGGTGGATGTCATCGATACCGGCCCGGGCATCCCCGAGGAGATTCGCGACAAGGTCTGGGAGGTCTACTACAGCCGCAAGAAGACAGGCAGCGGCTTGGGGCTGCCGACGGCACGGCGCATCGCCGAGGAGCACGGCGGCGATCTGACGTTCGAGAGCGACGTCGGCAAGGGCACGGACTTCATCCTGCGGTTGCCGCTCGCCGGCCCACCGGGCGAGTCCTGATGAAGCCTGCGCCCCTCAAGGTCGACATCCTGGGACTGAACCTGGTGGTCCGCGGGACCCAGGCGGAGGGCTACCGTGCGCGCGGCGTGTTTCGCGGCGGAGGCGCCGAGCTCGCCTTCAAGACGCTGATCGACATCTCCGCGGACGAGATGCAGCTGCTGCTCGGCCAGATCGAGCACCAGTACGGGGACTTCTCGAAAGAGGTCCATTGGTCCACCGCGGACGGCATGGTGGACCTCCGCTGGCAGATCGACGAGCGCGGCCACCTGAGCGGCCGCATGCGGCTTGCCGACAACACCCGCTGGACCTTCGAAACGGAGCTCGAGGCCGACCAGAGCTATCTGCCCAAGATGGCCTTGGGACTAAGGCTCCTGCTGCGGGAGTAGCCCCCAGCGCCCGACGACCGTCCTCTAGACTCAAGCCCCCTGGAGGCCCCATGCGCACCCTGCTGCCCATCCCGCTCGCCCTGGCCATCGTCACCGTGGCGCTGGGGGTGCACCCGGCGCTGGCCGACGACGCCAAGCCCGCACCGAAAGCGGAGGATGCCGTCGTCGGCACGTGGTTCATCGAGACCGAGGCCTTCGGAGGGACGCATTCGTCGACGATGGTGATCGTGCGCGCCGAGGACGGCTCGCTGAAGGGCACCTACCGGGACGCGGGCCGTGACCCCATCTCGCTGCGAGACCTGGCGTTTGAAGATGGCAAGCTCCGCTTCCAGCGCAGCGCGGGTCGGCGCACCATCGGCTTCGAGGGCACGATCAAGGATGGCGTGCTGAAGGGCAAGCACCAGGGGCGTGGGATGGTCTTCCCGGCGAGCGGTGTGCGCGGCAGGAAGGCCTTGGACAAGCTGATGGCCGAGCGGCGCAAGGCGAACGAGCGCGGCACCGATCTCGAGGCGGACTACGACAAGTTCTCGCGGCGTGTGGTGAAGCGCGACGCGTTCCCCGTGCTGACGAATCCGAAGATGGTCGCAGCGAAAGACGCCGCCGAGATTCGTGATCGCGAGCCTGTGCTCGGAGTGACGATCGGCGACGAGGCGCGCGCGTACCCGATCTCGATCATGGGCGTGCACGAACTGGTGAACGACACGATGGGGGGCGTCGCCTACGCGGCGTCCTGGTGAGTGCTGTGTCAGACGGCCATCGTGCATGGCCGCAAGATCGGTGAGACGACCTACGAGTTCGGGCACGAGGGCATCCTCTACCGCCACTCCTTCATCATGTACGACAAGGCGACGGAGTCGCTCTGGGTGCACACGACGGGCGAGGCCGTGAAGGGCACGTGCAAGGGCCAGGTGCTGCCGTTCCTGCCGAGCACCGTCACGTCGTGGGGCACCTGGAAGAAGCTCCATCCCAAGACCACCGTGCTGACCGGCAAGCGCGCCAACAGCTTCATGGGCAAGTTCGGCTTCGAGCAGCGGCCGCAGCGCTACGGCTTCTCGCTCGGTCAGGGCACCAAGCCCAAGCTCTACCCGTTCCCGCTGCTCATGAAGAAGGGCGTGGTGAACGACGAGTTCGAGGGCCGCAAGGTGGTCGTGTTCTTCGACGCCGACACCAACACCGCGCGCGCCTTCGAGCGGGGCAAGCACACGTTCGCCTTCCACAAGGCGAAGGTCACCGATGAGAAGGGTCGGCCGTGGGACATGCTCCGCGGTCTGCTCGAGCAGGCGGCGGAGGGCGAAGGCGCGGAGCGCCTGACGCCTCTGCCGGGCACGACCTGGCTGATCGAGCGGTGGCAGGGCTTCCACCCTCGCGCACCGGTGTACAAGCTGCCGTAGGGGCGATCCTTGTGGGCGCCCCCACACGGCAGGTGGGCACTTTGACTTTGCCTATGACCTCCACGTCCCCTGGCTTGCCAGATGCACGTCCACACGGACCCGGACCGCGCCTGAGCCGGCGGCAGGCAGAGTCAAAGGCAACGTGAGGAGAGCCCCGGGCGACCCCAAGGGTCACCCCTACATCGCAACCACGCCGTCGAACGGTCAGGGGCGTGTCAGGCCAGCCTGCGGGTGTAGGTACTTACCTCAAACCCACAGATCCGGCCCCGGGGGTTGCGCCGTGAGCCCGCTTCGTGGGAATTGGGGGGCATGGCTGATGAGTGGAAAGCGAGCGCGCAGCGGGGGGTATCCCTCTGGATTCAACGGCGCCCTGGCGCCGCGCTCTTTGTCGTCGCCATGTTTAGCGTGATCCTCGGCGTCTACCTCGCGGCGTATGAGGATGTGAAGCCTCTGGCCTCGACGCTGATAGCGCTCTGCGTCCTAGGCATCCTCACCACCGTCATCTGCACGTACCCGCGCCCCGGAAGGCAACCTCGGGCCGGGGCGCCCGTCTTGACGCCAGAGTCGCGGCGGGAGAGGCGCGACAGAGTCCTCAAGATCCTTCAGGGCCTCTCGTATGAAGGATTCTGTATGACGTGGGACTCAGAGAAGGGTGAGTTCAAGAACGACGACCAAGTTGACGTTCGATCTCTGCGAATGTGGCGCGTCCAGGTCCAGCTGGCTATCGACACCCTGGTGGTCGGGACGCCGACGGCAGAGTGGGGGCGCGTGCTGAGGCGACTGGAGACCTTCTCGACAAGCTCTGAGTCCAGCAAGGCGCTCTGGATCTCATTCATGCTCAACGTGGTCGTCGCGGGGAAGTTGGGGCCCTACGATGTGCGGAAGGCGTGGGGCGGTGTCTGGCCTCCCGATCAGGGCGCTGACTCTGCGTAGCGGAGCCTCTTGCCGACGCTCGCCTTGACGGCCTTCTGCAATCGCTCGCTGTCGCGGATATCGCGCGTGTTCCAGCGGAACTGGAACTCAGCGAGGTAGCGGTGCAAGTGGTGCTTGCTGACGCTGTGGAAGATGCCATGTAGGCCGCGCTTGAGCAGAGCGAACACCGACTCTGCTGTGTTGCTGTGGACGGGGCCGCGCGCGTACTCGTAGGCCGAGTGGTTGGTGCTGTAGTGCCCGCCAGAGAAGTGCTTGCCGACAGACTTGTAGCTCGGGTGTTCGTCGGTGCAGAGGACGGAGCGCGGGTCGGTGCGCTCATACAGCACCTTGCCTAGATGCCTGGCGGTCACGCGCGGGATGCGCTGTAGGTGGACGTTGCCGCCCCGCTCTACGACGGCCATCACGGGGACCTTGGTGGACTGGCGGGGGTTGCGCTTGGTGCCCTTGTGGCGCGGCTTGCCGCCGACGAAGGTTTCGTCCGCCTCGACGGCCATCTTGAATCCGCCCAGGGGCTTGGTGTTGTCGTCGGCCAGCGCCCAACGGATGCGGTGGAGCATGAAGAGGGCCGACTTGTGCGTGATGCCCGTCTGCCGCCGGATCTCCAGCGCGCTCACGCCCTTCTTGGAGCTACACACGCGCCAGAAGCCGAGGACCCAATGGCGAAGCGGGATGCGGCTGTCCTCCATGACCGTGTCGGCGCGCACGGTGTAGTGCTTGGAGCAGTCCCGGCAGCGCCAGAGGAAGCGCGCGTTGCGCGAGCCATCCCGGCCGCTCATCTGATAGACGTTCACGGAGCCGCAGCGAGCGCAGTACGGGTTCGTGTCCCACCCACGCATGGCCTCCAAGAACTCGACGGCGTGCGGCTCGCTGGCACAGGCCAGCGGGATCTCTGTGACCGCCGGGTCGTCCTTGAGGCTGAGGTCACGGTGCGGGTTCTTCTTGCTTGCCATGCCCCCTATGATGCATGGTTCCGATACTTGAGTCAAGGGAAATAACTCCCCTTGGCCGGGGGGATCTCGGCTAGACTTGCTCATCTGATGGCCCAGAAGAAGAAGCCCCCCAAGAAGCCTGCCCACAGGCCCGCCGAGACGTTCAAGAGCGACCTACCGTTCGAGGACGCCATCAGGAAGGCCCTGGGCAAGAAGAGGCCCGAGGGGGGCTGGCCGAAGCCTACGAAGTCGGACGAGTCCAGCGACGAGTAAGTCGCGCGCAGCCTGGACGATGGATCCACGGGCACGACCAGCAACACCGACCTTGCGGCCCGGTCTGATCCTGATAGTTTGAGAGGCGCATTAGATGGTCCTTTCGGGGTCCAGAGTTGAGCCCGGTGACAGCCGGGCTCTTCTCATTTTTGGCGTACTGGGGAACTTTCGCTGAGCGGTGTCCCATACTGAGACTCGTACAGCAAGTTGCTGTTGTAACGCCTGCCTGAATGGCTCCCTAATTGAATTAATTCGCCTCTGCGGTCCACGGGGCCAGCGGCCCTGACGCTTTGACGTATCTACCTACTCCCGCCAGCCTGTCACGCCCAGGTTGCCAATTGGCCCAGCGCTTGCTGACATCTTGTCATCATGACGCGTCAAGCTGCCAGTCCCGGACTCCGGATCCTCGTCGTCGAGGACGACGCCACCCATGGCGAGGTGATCCGCGACGTCCTGGAGCAGGAGGGCCACGAGGTCGCCCTGGCGACCTCGGGCCGGGACGGCGTGGCCCTGCTCGATGCCCAGCCGGTGGACCTCGTCGTCACGGACCTACGTCTGCAGGACATGGATGGGCTCGAGATCGTCGGACATTGCCGCGTGCTCCGCGAGGGGCAGGCCGTGCCGCAGGCCATCGTCGTGACCGGGTACGGCACGGTCGAGGGGGCGGTCAACGCCATGCGTGACGGCGCGCTGCACTACCTCCAGAAGCCGCTCGACCTGGGCATCCTGCGCGAGACGATCCGCGCCGCGCAGAGCCGGATTGCCCTGGAGCGTCAGAACCGCGAGCTGCAGACAGCGATCGACAAGTCGTACTCGTTCCCCGGCATCTTCGGCCAGACCCACGCCATGCAGCGCGTCTTCGACGTGATGAACCAGATCCTGGACACGGACGCGACCGTCCTCGTCGGCGGCGAGTCGGGCACGGGCAAGGAACTCGTGGCGCGCGCGCTGCACTACGCGGGTCCGCGTCGAGCGAAGGCGTTCATCCCGCTCAACTGCGCGGCGCTGGCCGAGGGCGTGCTCGAGAGCGAGCTCTTCGGCCACGAAGTAGGGGCGTTCACCGGCGCGACGGCGCAGCGCAAGGGTCGCTTCGAGGCCGCCGATGGCGGCACGCTCTTCCTCGACGAGATCGGCGACATGCCGCTCTCGACCCAGGCGCACCTGCTGCGGGCGCTCGAGTCGGGCGAGATCACGCGCGTTGGCTCGAACGAGCCGCTCCAGGTGGACGTGCGCGTCGTGGCCGCCACGCACAGGGACCTCGACACCATGGTCCGCGAGGGGCGCTTCCGCGAAGACTTGTGCTTCCGCTTGCGCGTGGTGCAACTGGAGCTGCCCGCGCTCCGGGAACGGCTGGCAGACCTCCCGCACCTGGTCGAGCACTTCCTCGCCGAGGCCTCGGAGCGCCACGGCAAGCCGGCCCGTATCGTCGCGACCGAGACCCTCGACATCCTCATGAGCTACCGTTGGCCCGGCAACGTACGCGAGCTCAAGAACGCCGTGGAGTCGATGGTGCTGCTCAGCCGCGGCGAGACGATCACGCCCGACGCGGTGCCGCCCTACGTGCGTCCGGCCGCAGGCGACACGCCCGACATCCTCAAGTCCTTGAGCGGCCTGCCGGCCGACGACGTCGAGCGCGCGCTGATCACGAACACATTGCGCGACGTAGGTGGCAATCGGGAACGCTGTTCGCAGTTGCTGGGCATCAGCACCCGCACGCTGTACCGGAAAATCAAGGTTTACGGGCTCTCGGGACACGGCCAGTCGGCCGATCCGGCAGGGTCCGATTGAATCACCGTGTCGATTCGGCACGAACCCGATCTACTCAAGGAACGAACGAGTCATGGCTGACCGCATTATTGGAATCGATCTGGGCACCACGAACAGCGTGGTGGCTGTCATGGAAGGCGGCGAGCCGCGTGTCATCGTCAACGCCGATGGACACCGGGTCACGCCCAGCGTCGTCGCCTTCAGCGAGAGCGGTGAGCGCCTCGTGGGCCAGGCCGCGCGCCGGCAGGCCGTGACGAACCCCGAGAACACCGTCTTCAGCGTCAAGCGCTTCATGGGCCGCCGCCACAGCGAGGTCGAGTCCGAAGAGAAGCTGGTGCCGTACAAGATCGTCGGCGGACCCGACGAGTTGGTGAAGGTCGAGATCCGGGGCAAGACGTTCACGCCGCCCGAGGTGAGCGCCATCATCCTGCAGCACCTCAAGAAGGCGGCCGAGGATCACCTCGGCCAGACGGTGACGGACGCGGTCATCACCGTCCCGGCCTACTTCAACGACAGCCAGCGCCAGGCGACGAAGGACGCGGGCGTCATCGCCGGTCTGAACGTCAGGCGCATCGTCAACGAGCCGACCGCGGCGGCGTTGGCCTTCGGCCTCGACCAGAAGAAGTCGGGCAAGATCGCCGTCTTCGACCTCGGTGGCGGCACGTTCGACGTCTCGATCCTCGAGCTCGACGAGGGGATCTTCACGGTCCGCTCGACGAACGGCGACACGCACCTTGGTGGTGACGACATCGACCAGGTGCTCGTGGACCACGTTGCGAACGAGTTCCAGAGCGAGCATGGCATCGACCTGCGCCAGGACCCGATGGCCCTCCACCGGCTCCGCGAGGCGTGCGAGAAGGCCAAGATCGATCTGTCGGCCTCGATGCAGACCGACCTCAACCTACCGTTCATCACGGCGGACGCGGCCGGCCCGAAGCACCTCACGATGTCCATCACGCGCACGAAGTTCGAGCAGCTGATGGGCCCGATCCTCGACCGCGTGCGGGCGCCGTGCCTGCAGGCCATCGAGGACGCCGGCATGCCGGTCAGCGACCTCAGCGAGGTGCTCTTGATCGGTGGCTCGACGCGCATCCCGATGGTGCAGGAGATCGTGAAGGATCTCTTCAAGATGGAGCCCAACAAGTCGGTCAACCCCGACGAGGGCGTGGCGTTGGGCGCTGCCATCCAGGCGGGCGTGCTCTCCGGTGACGAGACGCTGCAGGACCTGCTCCTGCTCGACGTCACGCCGCTCTCCCTCGGTGTCGAGGTCCAGGGCGGGATGATGCACAAGCTCATCGAGCGCAACTCGACGATCCCCACGAAGGAGAACGAGACGTTCTCGACCGCGGCCGACAACCAGCCGCAGGTGGAGATCCACGTGCTCCAGGGCGAGCGTCCGCTGGCGAAGGACAACCGTTCGCTTGGTCGCTTCATCCTCGACGGCATCCCGCCGGCGCAGCGCGGCACGCCGCAGATCGAGGTGACGTTCGACATCGACGCCAACGGCATCTTGAGCGTGTCCGCGAAGGACAAGGGCACGGGCAAGGAGCAGAAGGTGAGCATCGAGTCGTCTTCGGGTCTCTCGAAGGACGAGGTCGAGAAGATGCGTAAAGACGCCGAGGCGCACGCCGCCGAGGACGAGAAGCACAAGAAGCTCGTCGAGGCGAAGAACCAGGCCGACCACGCCGTCTACGAGATCGACAAGCTCCTGAAGGAGCACGGCGACAAGGTCGACGCGTCGGTCAAGGAGACGATCGAGGGCAAGAAGTCCGAGCTCGAGGCGGTCAAGGACGGCGAGGACGCCGCGGCCATCGAGACCGCGATCGAGGCTCTGATGACCGCTTCGCAGGAGATCGCGCAGAAGGTCTACGCCGACGCGCAGACCGATCCGGCTGCTGCGGCAGCGGCGGCCGCCGCTGCGGGTGGCGCGGGTCAGCCCGGTGCGACGGAGTCCTCCGCCGAGAAGGAAGAGGAAGTGATCGATGCGGATTTTGAAGTGAAGTAGGGCGTAGCCCTACTTAACGGTAGGGGCGGCCCTTGTGGCCGCCCTCTTCCAATTGGGACGGCGGGAGGGCGACCACAAGGGTCGCCCCTACCCGGCGCGGCGGCAGCCGCGCCTACGGGTGATAGGCGTCCGTCTTCCAATGCGTCGGGTTCATGCGGATGTAGTGCTCCGCTCGCGCGATGGCGTCCCCATCGCGCAAGATGTGCTCGTAGAAGCTGCGCTGCCACAGACGCCCGGGAAACGGTGGCCAGCCACGCTGCCGGACACCCTCTGCGTACCGTCGCGTGCTCAGGGACTTGAGGGCTCCGATCACATCACCCAGCGGCGCACGTGGCTCCGTCGGGTCGCTTGCTTCAAGGAAGCGCACGACTCCGTGGATGTGGTTCGGCATGATCACGACAGCGCCGAGACGTACGTGGGGGAAGCGCTCTGGAAGTTCCATCCAGCAGCGGCGGATCATCCTTCCGGCGGGGGAGAGGCGAAGCGCTCCCTCGGTCACGCGTCCCAGGACGCAGGCCTTCTCCTGGATGCAGATCGTGATCATGTAGACGGCAGGGCCGGCGTAGTTGAATCCTCGCAGCCGAGTCGAGCGGCGATGGAGGTGGGCTCGTCGCATGCCACTGGATCGCACGTGGAACGCGAGTGGTCACGTAGGGGCGACCCTTGTGGTCGCCCTAGCGCGTCCCTTCTTTGGTCGGGACTTACCCGGTAGGGGCGGCCCTTGTGGCCGCCCTAGCGCGTCCCTTCTTTGGTCGGGACTTACCAGGTAGGGGCGGCCCTTGTGGCCGCCCTCTTCCAACTGGGGCGGGGGGAGGGCGACCACAAGGGTCGCCCCTACCCGTAAGGGCACGGGAGGTAGGTGCGCCTACGTCGGCGCGAACCGCACCGTGGCGTGGGTAAGGGGAGCCGGGCGACCACAAGGGTCGCCCCTACCCGTAAGGGCACGGGAGGTAGGTCCGCCTACGTCGGCGCGAACCGCACCGTGGCGTGGGTAAGGGGAGCCGGGCGACCACAAGGGTCGCCCCTACCCGGTGTGCCTGCACCGCAGGCACACCTACCCACCCGCCATCTTCAGCACGGTCTCGAACTCCTTCTTGGTGACGGGCTGGACCGAGAGGCGGGCGCCGCGCTGGGTGACCATCATGTCGGCGAGCGCCTTCGCTTCCTTCAAGGCGGTCAGCGGCACGACCTCCTTGAAGGTCTTCACCCACGTAACGTCCACGCAGTACCAGCGCGGATTGTCGGGGTCGGACTTCGCGTCCCGGTACTTGGAGTTCGCGTCGAACTGCTCGGGGTCCGGGTAGCCGGCCTTGCTCACCCGGGCCACGCCCGCGACGCCGATCGGCTGCACGCGGCTGTGGTAGTAGAGCACCTCGTCACCCTTCTGGATGTCGTCCCGCAGGATGTTGCGCGCCTGGTAGTTGCGCACGCCCTCCCAGTAGGTGGTCTTCTTGGGGGCGTTCTTCAGATCGTCGATCGAGAACACGTCGGGCTCGCTCTTGAAGAGCCAGTACTTCTTGGTGGTGGGCATGGGGGTAGATACCACGGGCCACCCCTCCGTAGGATCCTCGTTCGAGGAGGTCGCCCATGCTCAGCCGTCGCCACGTCATCGGAGCGGCTGCGGCCGCGGCCGGCGCCGCCGTGTTCTTCGACCCCACGAAGGTCATGCGCTTCCTCGAAGCGGCCCCCAAAGACGCAGGCAAGGCGCAGGACGAGGACTTCTGGAGTCGCATCCAGCGCGCCTTCACCGTCGATCGCAGCGTCGTCAACCTCAACAATGGTGGCGTGAGCCCCGCGCCGGCCTGGGTACAGGCCGCGCAGAAGCGCCATCTCGACCACGCCAACGAACTGCCGCCGCACGTGCTCTGGCGCGAGCAGCAGCCGCGTGTGGAGCCCGTGCGGCGGCGCTTCGCCAAAGCCTGGAAGACGGATCCGGAGGAGATCGCCTTCACCCGCAACGCGTCCGAGTCGCTGCAGATCTGCCAGCAGGGCATCGACCTCCAGAAGGGCGATGAAGTCCTGACGACCACGCAGGACTACCCGCGCATGCTGACGACCTTCGATCAGCGCGCGCGCCGCGAGGGGATCGTCGTCAAGAAGATCAAGATCCCCGTGCCCTGCGAGGACGAGAACGAGATCGTCAAGCGCTTCGAGGCCGCGATCACCAAGAAGACGAAGATGATCCTGATGTGCCACATGATCAACCTGACCGGGCAGGTGCTGCCGGTCGGCGAGGTCACGCGCATGGCGCGCACGTACCGGATCCCCGTCATCGTCGACGGTGCGCACGCGTTTGCCCACGTCGACTTCAACCTCGAGGACCTGGGGTGCGACTACTACGGCACGAGCTTGCACAAGTGGCTGAGCGTGCCGCTCGGCGCTGGCTTTTTGTACGTGAAGCGGAAGAACATTCCCAAGATCTGGCCCCTTTTCGCCGAAGCGGATAAAGAGGACACCGATATTCTGAAGCTCAATCATACCGGTACCCATCCTGCCCATACGGATCTGGCGATCGCTAACGCCATCGATTTTCACAATATGATCGGAGGCGAACGGAAAGAGGCGCGGCTGCGGTACATCCAAAACTACTGGACGGACCGAGCCCGAAAGATGGATCATTTGATTGTGAATACCCCAGTCGAGCGTCGCCGATCCTGTGGCATCGCCAATGTGGGAATAAAAGGCATGGAGCCGACCGAGATGGCTGAACGATTGCTAGAAGAATATAAGATATGGACAGTGGCGATCAATAGAGGCGAAGTAAGAGGCTGTC
>JAJDEN010000009.1 GCA_029259775.1 Planctomycetota bacterium
TCTACGCACGCTGGTTCAACACGGCGCGCCCGCACCAGGGACTCCTGCAGCGCACGCCGAACCAGGTCTTCTTCCGTCGAAGACGCAAGCGGCGTCGCCACTTCGAGCGTGGTCGTCTCGAAGTCCAGCACCTTGGAGGAGATCGGCGCTTGCCTGTGCTGCGCCTACGTCGCGCAGCCTGAGTTGACTCACTGGTTCTTCGATGGCCGTGGGAGAGGTGTGTCTTGCGCGCTTCCGAAGTTCGTGGATCCGGGCCAGAGCTGCCCGGAATCGCCGACTCAAGCTCGTGGGCCGCTACCCCTTGTACCAATCACGCCCTGTCAGGGTGCGCACACCGCCCAGGACACACGCCCGCTCAAGTCCGTACTGGAAGTACAGATCATTGCGCGGATCGTTGAGGTCGATCCGAAGGATGGAGTTGCCAGGCTTGTCCAACTCGGCGAGATGCTGGGCAATCCAGGCGAGCGCATCCCGAATGCCCTTCTCGGTGCGCGCGGCGAGGTCAGGGGTGTATCCACTCACGCCCACCAACTCGCTGCGACAGATGACGAGCGAGGAAACGCCCCCAGTGGTCATGGAGAGTGTGGCCCCTCTCGACGGACCGCCCTTGGTACGCACGGCTGCTGCCTTTGAGCCGCGCGTGCGGTACGCCCAGCCGCGCGCCATGTCGTCTGGCGGCTTCGGATCGGTCGGGCTGCGCCGCTTGTGTGGGTTCGCTGCGTCAGCGGCCTCGACGCGCGGCACACGCGGACCGTCTGTCTCCTGGGCGACGAGGTAGTGGCGCAGGGATCGGAGCCACATGGAAGTGGGCACCCCGATGCCGAGGCGTGCGGCCGACTTCAGACCGAGAAGGGCGAACTGTGAGTTGCTGAGATCCTGGGTTGACTTGGGTCGCCCAGGGCTCTCGTAGCCGAAGCCGCCGCCGTCCCGGTGGCTCGGCGGTTGACTGACGGGTGCCGTCGGCTTCTTCCGGCCGCGTCTTGTCTTCTTCGTTGGCTCCAATCTCGTAACACCGGGATCCTGGGCGCGGCGCAGCCACGCCACAAGTTCCTCCGCCCATGCTCGGTCCTCCTTCGAGAGAGGAACACCGTGCTTCTTCCCGGCCTCACGAGGCCCGTTCCTCAACGGCGCGGCTGTTCGGTTGTATGCCGCGTCCAAAGCAAGAAGACAGAGCGACACGAAGTAGGTCGAGATGCCGTCGCCCGAAGCTGGGGGCGGGGTCCGATCATGTGCCACTCTTCGTCCTCGCCAGTGGGCGCGCAAGCGGTGGAACCCACGCACGAGTGCCTGATCATCCACGCCGATGTCGCACGCGGCGAACGTGTAGACACACAGCGCATCAAAGCCCTTGCTCCACGGGCCTCCCGCCCACTGCTCCGATGGGTCCTTGCGGAGAAAGGCGGGCGGCGGCGATAGCGGAAACGTGCCGTCCTCTCGTTGTTGCGACCGCATCCACCTAACGCCCGCGTCGACGGCGCGATTCACGCGTTCGGCGAGCGGCTGGCCGCCGGTGGGATCATCATCCGCCTGGGTCGAGCCCGGTACGGTGAGCAGGATCAGGGCTGCCAGGCAGGAGACGCGGATCATGACGTAACCCTCCCGCGCACCTGGGGCGGCCGGCTGCGTCCCATCTTGCCCCTGCGGCGCGGGCGGGGCAACGGCTGCTCCCGCAACGAAGTCCATGCAGAGACGATCAGCAGATTGCTGCGCCCCTACTTCGCACGCGCGTGCGCGATGTAATCTAGCTCTACGTCGGTGGCACGAATATGGACCTTGAGCGGCAGTCCCGCTGGCCCCAGTAGCGCACCCTCCGGCGCCAGGACGCCGTAAGTCCCGGGTAGCACGGCGTGGAACTCGAACGGGCCTGTCGCCCTCTCGAGTGAGTACTTGGTCGCGACTCGGTCGCTAGCGGCGTGAAGTTCGATGCGCTGCGGCCGACCAGCGGATCGGTTACCGCGGCGATCAAGCCTCACCGTCACTCGGGCGCCCTGAACCAGCATGTCCAACTCGCCACCGCGGCGGGGTACTACGAGTTCGCGAGCGGAGGGCGTCGGAGGCCTGCTCCCATCGTCCGCATGGACTACTGCGTGGTAGCGGCCGACGGGCAGCCTCGCCGAGTACGTACCATCGGCTTCAAGTCTCGCGTAGACCCACTCTCCTCGAGGTAGATGCGTTTCAAAGGAGATTGTCCCGGGCCCTCTGAGCCTGTCGCCAGCCTTGGTCAGCAGCTTGCCGTAGCAGTGCGTCGCAGGGATAGAGGAGCCAAGGTCAGCCTCAACCGAGGCCTTGGCTCGAATCTCGACCTGCCTGCTGCGCTGAAGCGAGCGATCTTGGCGCGACTCTCCGAGATAGGCGGTCAGCCAAGCAGTGCCAGGTGCAAGCTGGTCGAAGATGTACGATCCGTCGCTCAGTGTCTCTCTCACAATGGTGACATCGTGCGCTGGCGACGCCGAAGGGCAGGTCAGGTGGATGGCCGCGAACGGCACCCTCTTGCCCTCGAAGTCATAGAGTCGTCCTCTGATTGATCCGGTGCCAAACACGACTACCGGGCGCAGTACTTCCTTGCCCACGCTCGCCTCAAGTAGCCACGCCTGCGTTCCACCTACTGTGATCTCGATTCGATACTTGCCGGGCTCAAGGCGGGGAATCAGGAACGTGCCGGTCGCGTCGGGCTGGGCTTGCCAGTACTGAGTTCGCTTATGATTCGGATCTGTCAGACGATCTGCCAGGGGTCCGCGCTCTACGCGCACCACGGCCGCCGATAGCGGCTCCCGACCGCGCAACAAGGTCCCGGAGAGCCCATCGGGCGGTGCGCCGCCCAGCAGGCGGTGGAGCTGCCCAACCTTCCAATCGTCGGCGTGGTCCTCCCCACCGACCACACGATGTGCACTGTCCGTCTCTAGCTCGGGATCCCGCAGGTGAGGAGGTGTCGACGCGGGCTGGGATGCCCCAGCCATGCCCGGCGGTCGCTTGGGCGGGGACCTCTGCTCCTGCTCCAACGCGCGGGAATCAATCGAGTCCGTGTCGCGGCCCCGCAAGGGCAGGAGAGTCCAGAGCGCCACGCTGAGGAGGGCGAGCAGGACGCAGGCGATCGCGACGCGCTTCACAAGGTGGCCCTCCGGCGAGCCTTGGACGCCCGGCTGCGCTCGATCTTCCCCCTGCGGCGCGGGCGGGGCAACGTGCATACGCGAGGATCGACGCGACAGCTGACGACCCTATGATGGAGGGGGCTGGTAGGGAGGCTATGTGTCACGTTGGGCTCTAGGCATCTGCATCGGGCTTCTCGCCATCGGCTATGCGTGGTGGCTCCTGCAGGATGGCGAGGAATCCGGCGCGCCGCTCTTGGTCTCTGACGAAGAGTCTGATGCCGCCACCCATGCCGGACTGCGCGGACGTGAGCCTCCGGCTTCGCTGCCCGAGTTCGAGGGCCCAAGCCCCTACGCGGGCGTGGATAGCCCCAGGGACCTGCTGGCACACCTCGTCGACGACCTGACAGCTGAAGCCGCAATCAAGCGCACGAAGCGGCTTGTCGGCAGCGATGCCACCCGCATTCGCGCGTTCCTACGGCTCCTCCACCCGGACGCCGGCACGACCAATGGTCTTTGGCCCGATTGCCTGAAGCGACCCGTGTCCGAGGTACTCCTAGCTGCGGGCGATGCCGCTATCGACGTGTTGATCCAGGAACTCGATGATGTCAGTGGCGTCTACCGCATGAACATCGATTCGCTGATCGGCGCATTCGGTGCACGGGCTGGGCGTGCCGTACCCCGTCTCCTGCGCCAACTCGCCGACGTGCCCCAGAATCCGCCCGGCGACGAGGCGGCCAGTGCTGTGTACGCCCTCGCAGGCATCGGACCTGCAGCCAAGGCTGTTCTGCCTGACGTCTATCGCTGGCTAGAGGAGGGTGTTAGCGAGCCCGTCGAGATCGCTGCCGCTCACGCCCTGGTTCGGATCGGTGGAGCCAACGACGAGACGTTCTCACGCTGCAGGGTGCTGCTCCGCGAGGTGAGTTGGCCGAAGCAGCGTGCAGCCCTGCTGATCGAGATCGGCAGACTCCGGGAGCGGGCCCAACCCTTGCTCCCTCATCTGCTCCAGATCATGGAAGAGGGCGTCCTTGATGAGGACTCAGGTCTGTCAACGCTCGGCGCCATGGGGATTCCAGATCCGAGGCTGCTCGAGTACCTCACGAAGCGGTGGCGGGCCACACCGGACAGCGAGTGGTCGTGTGTGCAGTACGGGACGACGCTCGTGCGGCTGGGCGAGCCTGGTCTGTCCCTCCTCCTCCGTCTCGCCCGTGAGCGCGACCTGCTCGCGGTGGCAAAGCTCCCGTTCGCTTTTCAAGTGGAGAACCCTTCGTACAAGCGCCTGTTGCGCGCAATGCAACCGGCGCTCACCGCCCAGGACGAAACGGTTCGGCGTACCGGCTTCGCCGCCCTCGCGCGACTGAACGCATTCCCCGACGAGCTGCTGGCGCCCGTCCTGATGCAGGGCCTACGCGATGAGAGCTCCGCGGTGCGCCTGATCTGCGCTCGGATGAGCGGCAGTGTCGACCCGTTGCCGCTCTCTCTCGCGCGTACCCTGCTCGGCCGGCTGCAGGATCAGCAGGAGGCAGTGGAGTTGGCGCTCACGTGCGCGGGGGTCCTGAGTCGGCACAGAGAACAGGTCACCCAGCCGCTCTTCGACGCGGTCGTCGCGCTGCACCGCCGGCACCCGAGTCGTCGCGACGTCCTCCTACAGTTCCATGCGTTCGTCGGGACCCACACTGACGCGGTCTTGAGTGTCTGGGCCACCGCGGTTGCGGCGAAGACTGTCTACTGGAGGCAGTTCGTGGGATCCCTCCGCGACCTGCCCGCCAGCGCGCTCAAGCCCTATCCGGGAGCGCGGAGTGCCGTCGAGCGGGTCAAGAAGCTGCCGCGCTGACGTCGCAGCGTGTGCTGCACCGGATGGACGCGCCCATCTTGCCCCTGCGGCGCGGGCGGGGCAACGAGGGTACACCTCGCTATCTCACGCGCCGATAGACGATCGAAGACCCCATGACGCTCAGTTCGAGGGACCTGCCCCCGAAGCTGGCACTATCGACCATCCACAGATCCTGGCCGACCCGGCGGAACACGAGCGTGTCCCGCGACCCCTTGTCCACGGGCACTTGGTCGCGCTCGTGGACGTACAGGAAGATCAAGCCGAGGTCCGTCGCCCAGCGGCCCGCCGCGCGTGGGTGTTCAGATTCCAACTGGCCACTTCTCCACGCACCCCCGGCCTCAAGCGTGAGACGTCCGTGTCCCTGATCGCGCTGGTTATCGAGGAGGCTCTTGTTCGTTTCCAACTCCCTTCGCAGATCGTCTGGGGTCAGGTTCGGCATCCGATGCGAAAGATACCGCCGCGCGATGCTCTCTGACGCTGCCCAGGACAGTTCGTAGTCGCCGTGCGGACCTGCGGCCTGAGGCGCTACCTCCCCACACGCTGCTAAGCCGAGCAGCGCAAGCAGGAGAACGGCAACGGCGACGCGCTTCATGCCGCCCATCTTGCCCCTGCGGCGCGGGCGGGGCAATGGGCGGGCCGGCAGCAGGATGGGGCGATGCTGCTAGAGTGAGTTCATGGATCGCAAACGGCCAGTCGCACCCGAGACGCAGGGCATGACAAGCAGGGAGTCGATCCCGCCCGAGACATCCGACCGTGGTGGGGAGTATCGCCTCGTTGTAGTGCTGACGCTCGGCCTCCTCGTGCTCGTGGCCTCCGCAGTCTTGGTGGTCGTAGTGATACCGAACATGCAGGAGCACGACCGACAGGTGAGGTCCGCGGACAACGTCAGGCACCTCGCGACGATGTTGGTCCTGCACAAGACCACAACCGGACGGTGGCCGCCGTACAGCGGGAAGAACTTCGTTCTGTCTCTGGTCGCGACCGGGCAGATCGACCGACACGATCCGCACAGTCTGGCGATCCTGTTCAGCGGAGCTGACAACCTCACGCGGCTCGAGAGAGTTGACATCGGGCGATATGCGCTCGTGACCGCGGAGGCGCTTGCCAACGGAACGGACTTCAGCGATCTCACTTCCTACGCAGGCCGCCGCAACGCGGAGGAGGCTCACCGCATTGCGCCGGGCGAGGAGAAGGAAGGGACGATTCTCCTGTGTGATGACGACGACGGGGCGCTGCACCACCGCGAGGGGATCGTGGTCGGTTACTCTGACGGCACGGCGCGCTTCCTGACGTGGAGCGAGTTGGGCTTGCCCGAGCCGCAGGAACCGGATGTTCCCGAGCCGTTTCTCGGCAAGGCAGCGGTGAACGAACACCTGGCGAAGGTCTCGTCTCGCTGAGTGCAGTTCGGAGCGCCGGCTCAGAACCACCCACTCCTCGCAGCGCACGCAGACACCGATTCAATAAAGTCGAGCGGGTGTCAGATGTTCGATGCCACCCATCTCGCCCCTGCGGCGCGGGCGAGGCAATGAGCCGGCTACTCCTCGGGCAGCGGGGAGACGAGGCGGAAGCCGAGGCCGTCGAATCTGAGGGATCCATTGAACTGACCACGGACCGAGCAGCCAACTGGAGGGGAGAACCACGCTCCGCCGCTTGCCGCACGGAGTTTCTCGTGGAATCTGGGCGAGCTGCTGGTGCACCACTCCATCACGTTGCCGAGCATGTCTTGTAGCCCCCACCCGTTGGCTGCGAAACTCCCGACAGGCGCGGTGACAGTGTGGCCGTCGTCCCCAGTGAGGGAGTCGTCCTGCCGTGCCGCGTACTGTTGTCCCAGCTTCATGCGCCAGAACTGGGTCATGCGCTTGTCGGCGCAGTTGGCCCGTCCGACGGCGTCCTCCGCGTCCTCTCCCCACCAGTACGTCGTCGTCGATCCGGCCCGACAGGCGTACTCCCACTGGTCCTCGGTCGGCAGCGCGTAGGTCCACTGTGAGTCGCGAGCAGACAGCCAAGCCACATACTGTTGCGTCACCTCCCAGCTGACGCAGGCCACCGGCTGCCGATCCGAGTCGAGCGAGAGACCCCCGAAGGTGCCGCTGCGGTAGCCCGGCAAGAAGCGGCGAAGGTCCCCGTTCGTCACCTCGGTAGTCTGGATGTAGTACGGCTTCGTGAGCGTGACCTCGTTCTGGGTCTCGTCCTCCGGTGGCCCCATCACGAACGTCCCCGCCGGGATCAACACGAAGCGCATCCCAAGGTCGTTCTCGAACGCGACGGGCACGCCGTGCTTCTTCGCCTCGTCGATCTGTTCCGGCGCGACCCTGGCCCAGGGCGGCGGAAGCGGCGCTGACGCCTCTTCTCCGCACGCCGCCATGCCAAGGATCCCGCACAGCAGCACAGCAGCGGCGCCAATCGGGCGGCTTACCGTGCCCATGCCTCACCGGGCTTCTCTTCTGGGAACTTGATGTCCAACTCCTCATCTGATCGAAGACGGCGAAGCAGTCTTGCCACGCGGTCTGTCGACCCTCTCTCGACGTACACGCCGCAGTCGTTACCCTCCCCGGCGATCCAGACCTCCATGAACCCTGCGACGTCGAGTACCTCATTGACACGCTCGAAGATCAGCGGGGCGCTTAGGTCGAAGGACGCGACTCGTCGCAACTCCGGTTCTGTGTTCTCTGTTGCGGGTTCAGAGCCACGACGCATGTCAGCTGACTGCCTTGAGGGTTGGGCCGCTGTCGGCAGAGGGCCGGCACGGCATGAGGAGCGATGGGAGCACGCCGCCATGCCCAGCAGCACCGACAGGACGACGGGGATGGCAACGCGCTTCACGATATAGCCCTTCGACGAGCCTTGGACGCACGGCTGCTCGCCATCTTGCACCTGCGGCGCGGGCGGGGCAACGGGGCTCTAGAGCGCGGCTAGGGCGCCCGGCCGAAGCTCAGGTAAGTATCGTCGGTCTCCATGGGGATCGTCAATCCGGAGTAGTGACGGCTCAACTTGAACGGCGCCTCGCGCAGCCGAGCGTTCCCTTTCTCGGGCGTACGAAGGCGTAGCCGGCCACGGTGGTACTCCCGGGAGGTCCAGTCCCAGGTCCCAGATGCGCGCCCACTGTCGATGCGCGCCCCGAACAACTGCTGTAGGACGGTGCTGTCGGGTACCTGAAGTACGAAGTTCCCATCTCGCCCCAGCTCGAGTCGGACCTCGCCCAACTCGTGGTGTGCGATGTAGGTGCCCGCCGTCAGAGCGACGGTCGCCGGAGGCTCTATTCCGAAGCCACGCTCGTTGCTGAGGGCGCGAATGTACACAAACGTCATGAATGCCACAGCCGCGCCAAACACAAGCAGGAACACGTTGTACGGCGTAATGTGTCTTCGGATCGCGCGCATCACCATGCTGCAGCATAGCTGTGCGCGGGACTGGCGTTGACCCGTTTCGGTGGACACCGACCCGTGGTGACCTGATCCCCGGAAGCTGGCCCAGTCCTCAGGGGCAGGTCCTACGCCTAGCCCGCGAAGTCAGTTCGACACGAGGCGGGTGAGAACCTGCACATGCCGCCCTCGTGCGTTGCGAGGGCGGTGGCCTTCGTCGATGAGCGCGCGCCCAATGGCCCGTAGGCTCGAGCCGGCATCTCGCAGTTCCCGCGCCCGCACGATCGTAGCCTGTTCATCGGGATGCTCCTCCAGCTGCCTCCCGTCCTCGCCGAGCCGCATCCCATACGGCACCCCACCAACCCGCTCCCCCTTGGCCTTCTTTACCGCCAGCGCCGCCTTCGTCCGGCTCCGAATCAGTGCGCGCTCGTACATCGCGAAGGCCGCCACCATGTTGCGCATCAACTGCGCCTCGGGGCTGTCGCCGTTGCCCGTGCCGTCAGCGCTGGCGAGGACGGCGCCTGCCCGTTCGCAAAGACGCTCGACCATCGCGTTGGTCAGGACGTCGCGTGCGAGTCTGTCGCGCTTGGCTACGACGAGGACGCCGGCGCTCTCAGTCCGCAGGGACTCGACCGCTGCAAGGAGTCCAGGGCGCTTGTCGATCTCGGTGCCACCGGAGACGGCGAGGTCTTCGTGCCAGGCCACGACGGTGACGCCCTCGCGCTCGGCCCATTCCTCGATGGCAGCTCGCTGGAGGTCGGGCGACAGGTCTTGGCGCGATGTGGAGCAGCGGATGTACGCGATGGCTCGCGTCGGGTCAGGTGTGCGCTTGCGCGGCATGGGGCCTCCAGTGGGAGGTCCATGTGGGCTCTACAATCGACAGATGCAAGGGTGAAGGGCGGCTCGTCGGAGAGCGGCACACCCTGCGCCCTGCGGGCCAACGGCCATGCGGCGTTCTATCGGGATGCCCTCGGCCCGGTTGCGCTTGGCACCGTGCAAGCTTCATCGCGCTTGGCGCGGAAGCGCATCACCTCGCTCTTGAGCAGGCGCTGCGGCTCGCCGACAGGCAGCATCCGGTAGGCAGCGACGAAGTACTTGCCGGCACGCTTGGCGAGCTCGCAGTCCTTCTCACCTGTGACGTGGAAGTGAGTGGCCCACACGCGCGCCGCACCGACCGTAGCCGGGTAGAGATCGTCGCCCGCGTACTCAATGTAGAACCTCGCCACGCGCACGTAGTCGAGCGCGGCATCAGTGAGCGCCTCAGAGATGCGAGCCCGCTCATCGTCGCCGACCTTGCCGCCTGCAAGTTCCTTGTTGATCGTCGCGTACTTCACGTCGCCGCGGCCCGTGTACGCCTGCGCGAGCAGGCTCTTGAGCTTGGTGCTCTTCTTGTCGCTGATGACCTGATCGAAGTACGGACGCGCCTTGGCAAAGTTGCCCTCGTAGACATGGCACCTGCCAATGCCTACCTTGCCTGTGAGCCACTGGATGCCCGCGACGTTGGTGGCGTTGCGCGATTCGATCTCGCGCACGATGCGGTCGTACTCGGCTCGGGCCGCGGCGTACTTGGCCTTGTCGTTGCCGGCGATCTTGAACTTGAACAAGTAGACCCTGGCCAGCCTAGCTGCGAAGTGGTCACGCGCATTCATTCCTGGCGCGTTGACGACTTCATCGAGGGCCTTGCCTGCTCCCTTGCTGTCGCCGCGGTTGATTAGGATGCGTGCGCGAGTGTCCTGCACGCGGGCGAAGTAGAACGATCGCGGGAAGGCGTCGAGCAGCAGTTTGGCGGCCTCGAACGTCTTGGTTGCATCGTTGGTCTCGGCCAGGCACGTCATGCGGTGAAAGAGGGCGATCTCCCTTGCTGCACCTTTCAGGTCTTCGGCGGCCGCTCCGAAACTTGCGGCGGCTTCCGCCCAGTAGCGTGAGGTGCCGCTGAGTTCGCCCTTGCGGAACGAGGTGTTCGCGTAGGCGGCGCTGACGTAGACGTCGTCGACCTCGGCGGCGTTGAACGTCCGACCGGCGAGGGTGACCTTGTCGTAGGAGAGTGTCAGCTGGCTCCTGCCGCGCTGGTTCTTCTTCGGCCAAATCTGACCGTCGGTCGTCGTGATGGAGTCGGCCTGAGCAGCCACTGCTGTGCAGAGAAGGAAGATGACCGCAATGGCGGCCCCAAGGATTCGCTTGATCATCTGAGTATTGCCCCTCGTGTTGGACGAAGGGGAGCGGGTCGGCGCTTGTGGGCCGGAGGGTTCAGCCTACGGGCGTGTGCTGGAGTGGTCAACCCGACCACTCGCACGCAGCATTGACTTCAACTCGCAGGCGGACTCAACTCCTGATTCCACGCCGACTGCCGGTGCTATCCGGTAGAGTCGCACGCGATGTTCGGCCGAAGTGGACACAAGCTGCGTATCGAAGGAGAGTTGCTCGATACGGTCTGCGCAAACGTGTGGCAGCTCCGCGCGATGTCGGCAGCGGACCGCGATGCTGTACTGGAGGCTGCCATCGAGCTTCTGCCGGGTCTTGAGTTCGAGGCCTGCGGCGGCCTCGTACTCGACGACGAAATGCGCGCGACCATCGCTGCCCAGGTGGCGTTGCTCTGCCATCGACTTCCGGCCGACACGCGGCCAGACAAGCTCCCCATCCTCGTCTATCCCGATGTCTTCTTCAGGCAGCACGAGACGCACTCTTCCGTGCGCATCGGGGAGGTGGGCACGTTCGGGACCGTCGTGCTCTCCTGGCACCACGTGCTGCTTTGCGGCCTGTCCCGGGATACGGTCCACGTCGTCTCGCACGAAGTGGCCCATGTGCTGGATGGCGCGAGCGGAGCATACGACGGTGTGCCGCTCCTGGCGGATCCGTCACGGCTCGCCGCGTGGAAGAAGATGCTCGAAGACGAGCTTGACGAGCACCGCCTGGAAACCGCGCGCCAGCGCGACCCGCTGATCAGCGTCTACGCGACAACGAACGAGGCGGAGTTCTTCGCGGAGGCGACGACCTACTTTGTGCAAAAGGGAGCCGAGCTTCGAGAGCAACGCCCCCGACTCTACGACCACCTGGCGAGCCTCTACCGCCTCGACCCGACCACGTGGACACTGCCCCCGGGCGAAGCGCCGGACCCACGCATCGAGCGCCTGACGCAGGATCGGCGCCAGTTCCTCATCGACGAGTACGGCAAGTCGGTCGCCGAGCACCCGCAGTTCGGCGTAGGCCATCTGGAGCTGGCACGCCTGCTTGCCGAAGCCGACCGACTGGACGAGGCGCTGCGGCACTTCGACAAGGCGATCCGCCTCATGCCGGGCGAGGCCGAACTCCACCGCGAGCGCGGCAGTTGGCGCATGGAGGCCAACGACCTCGCAGGCGCGATCCAGGACTTCAGCCGCGCACTCGTGCTGGCCCCCCGGTGGGTGCAGGCCCTCTGTGATCGAGCGCAGGCCTGGCTGCTCACGGGCGCGCGCGACAAGGCCCTGGAGGACGCGCGCGCCGCGCTCGTGGAGGACCCGGAGTCGGATGTTGCACTGGGCGCGCAGGGGGCCGCGCTACTGGAGTGCTGCGAGTGGCGCGCGGCGGAGCAGGCCTACGGGGAGGCCCTGGCCCTGTTCCCGGATGCCGCTGGGCACCTGTTCGGCCGCGCTATCGCCCTGTACGAGCTCGGCGCATTTGAGTCGGCCCTGGCCGACGCGGAGGGGGCGATTGAGTTGGGCGCTGCGTGGCCCGATCTCTTGGAGCTTCGTGACTCCGCCCGCGCGGCCTTGGATGAGCAAGGGCCCCAAGCCTGACGACTGGGACTTCGCCCCAGCATGGGCCGGTCGCATCAGCTGGCCCAACGAACGAGGACTACGGGCGCCCCTCCCCGCGCCTCACCAACATCCGATAATCAGTCATGGGACTGCGGGCTCGAGGCCGGGTGTCACATTGACCAACGGTGGGTGACAGCGAGGCCAGTTGGGGTGTGTAGCGTGTGGGAGACGGTGACCTGGGGATACCTAACAAGGTTGTGTTCTTCGGCTCGTGGTAGGGCGGCTGGCCGCAAGAGGGTCGACTCTGAAGGTCCCAGCCAATGGGGACCCTAGAGGGACCCTGCGCCCTGGTGCGCCACTTTGCCCTGTCCTGCCCCACCTCGCACGGTGCTAGGGCCCTTTCCCTCAGACGGCCCAGATCGCCCTGCGTGGGCCAGATCCATCCAGGCGCCCGGTTCGTCGCCTCTGACCTGCCCCGCTGTGAGTCAAGACCTTCGGCACGCTCCTGACGAGTACTCGTCACAGTGGTTCAGAGAGTCGTGACACACAGCTCAGCGGAAGTGACCGGCGTTCCGGGCAGGGTCGTAGGGCGCAGCCGGGCCGCACGCCTACTTCGGCTGCAGGGTGACGCGCAGCGGCTCGTTCCCCTCCCTGCGGACGTCGATCGTGACAGTGACGTCCGCGAAGTCCGGCGCTTGGAGGAGCAGGTCGTAGGAGCCGGGGAGAAGCCCGGTCAGCGTGGCCTTGCCCGCGGGGTCGAACTCGATGCGCGGCCAGTCATGGCCTGAGCGCGGTGGGGGACCATCCGGCCGCGTCACCGTGACTCGGATGCGCCGCGGCGTCTTGGCGCCCTGCGGCACGGTGAGCACAACGGGTACTGCAGGATAGGCCTCGGGGACGACTTTGCCGAGATCGAGTGTTGCGCCGGCGACCAACTTCACGTCGCGCGAAAACGACCTGTAGCCCGGCAGCGCCAGCGCAAACTCGTACGTGCCCGCCGGCAGGTATGGCATCTCGAAACGACCCTCGGCATCCGGCCGCGCCATGCCCACCAAGTCTCGCCGACGATCCTTGGTGAGGAGCATGCCGCCACGGTCGCTCGCGCCGGCTGCCAGGATGCGTCCCTTCAGCGTCGAGAGGCCGGGCATCACGAGGTCGAGCCGCACGGTCCCGGCGCTGGTGAGTTCGACGTCCTCCAAGCGCACCATGCCCTGCTTGAACAGGGCCCCGACCATGTGCTTGCCCAGGGCCTTGCGCTCGAAGAGAAACCCCCCTTTCTCGTCGACCTCCGCCTGAGGGAAGTTGCCGAGTTGGATCTTCGCCGGGTGGACGGGCTTCCCGTTTGGATCGCGCAGCGAGCCCTTGACGCGCGCCGTCGCCTCGAGCTGGACCACGATGGGATCAGGCGGGTCATCCCCGACGGTGATGCGGCGTTCGACGCGGATCGTGTGTTTACTGGCAAACACGGTCAGCGAGTACTCCCCGCGAGGTGGGGTGTCCATGCGAATCGAGCCATCGGCGGCGAGCTTCGACTTGCCGCGCGCGGAACCTCTCGTTCCGCCGCTGATGCGCTGCAGCGACCATGTCAGCTCGGTCCCTTCCGCCTCACGGGAAGCGCCGTTGAACTGGAGCAGGAACGGCAGCGAAGGTGTCAGGCGGTACTCGGCCGCGGCCAGGTCCGGGCCAATCTCGATCTCATCGAAGACCGGCGCGTAGCCCTGCTGGTGCAACTCCACCGTGTACAGCCCGGCCGGCAGGAGCTGAAAGTGGAACCGCCCCTTCTCGTCGGTTCTGCGGACCGCGTAGCCGCCCTGAACGACTCTCCGGCTGCCGGCGCCAGGCCGGCGGAGCTCGAAGCGGATGCCGACGACCGGCGCGCCGTCCCGCGCGGAGAGGACCACACCCCGGTACTCGTGCCCACGCTCGATCGTGAAGTCGACGCGCACAAGCTCGTCGACCTTCAGGCTCACGGGCCTCAGGATCAGGCAGTCGGACTTGCGCTCTCCCTTGACGTAGAGCTGACGATCGCCGACGCGCTCGCCGTGCAGGTGGAAGAAGCCCTTCTCGTCGGTCACGACGTCGACCCGGGCCCGGCCCCACAGTGCGAGCCTCACGCCGACCACGGGCGTACCGTCCTCGAAGCGGAGCGTGCCCGCCACGCTTCCGGTGCCCGGCGGGATCGGCGCGTCGAGCGAGATGCGAGACGTGGGGGGCTCCGGCTTCTTGGGTTCCCGAGTTGGCGCGGGCTCCTGCGGCGTCGGCGCTGCCGTACCTAGCTTCGGACCGGAGCCGCTTGCGTCCGGCGCAGCCTCCTCGCCCGTACCGGCTCCGTCCGCGTGAAGCGACGATCCGTCCCGCTCCGACACCTCGTCCCGCTCGAGCGCTCGGTGGATCACGAATCCCCCGATCGGAATGCACACCAACACGAGCCCCAGGATCAGCGCCTTCTTCGTCACGGTCAGTCCTCCCACGATCAGTGCCGATGCTGTGACCGACGACGCGGCCACGGCCAAGGCGGACGCCTTGGCCAACACGACGTCCCGTACTCCCTCGATGCCCACCGCTAGTGGTCCCAATGCGAGCGCGCCGAGAGACGCCGAGCGCGGGAGCTTCTCGCGCATCAGGCGCAGTCCGCGTTGGAGTTGGGAGCGCACAGTCGCGGGTGGGCGGTCCAGACTGTGCGCGATTTCCGCGGGCGCGAGCCCATGCTCCAATCGCAGGACAAGCACCGCGCGATAGGGCTGCGGCATGGCATCCAAGGCAAAGCGGACTTCCGCGCGGATCTCCGGGCCGCCGGACCCGTCGATCCCGACGACGGCCCCCCGCCCATGCTGCGGCTGCGCTCCTGCACGCCGGGCTCTCTTGCGGCTCGCGTTGCGGGCGTGGTTCTGCAGGATTCCGATCAGCCAGGGCACGAGCCGGCGCGAGGGATCGTAGCGCTCGGCCGAAGCGAGCGCCGTCAGGAAGGTCTCCTGCAGCAGCTCGTCCGCCTCAGTGGCGTCCTGCACGAAGTGCCTGGCCACGCGCAGGATCTCGGGCGCCGTGCGGTCGAAGACGTCCGCCAACGCGGCGACGTCACCGCGCCTGCGGAAGCGTTCGAACTGTCTCTCGAGGCTGCGTCCCATCACCCGTACTTGTCACGGGATGGGGCCGCGTTGCAAGAGTTCCGTGCGCTGCTTCCCTTCCGCCCTCTGCCAGCGCATCGAGAGGCTCGGAGTGCTGCACGTAGTCGTGACCAGAGCCACAGACGTCGAGGCGATGGAGGGGGCATGCGCGCCTCCTTGGCCTCTTGTTGCCGGGAGTGACCCTGGCCTACATCCCTTCACCAACGTCTGCACGCTGGGAGTGTCCGCCCGCCTGGACGGCCTCCAGCAGACAGCGTGCGGCGGAGATCAGCGGGCGCGGGTCCACGGCCGTCTCTGCTTCGGCGAGGAGTTCGCGGGCAAGCCGGATGCGGCGCGCGGGGCAAAATCGCGGCAAAGCAGGCGGCAAAGCGCCCTTCCGACGATTCTCCAAGTCCTTGGTAGACAAGAACATGCGACCTCCGCTCCTCAGCTTCCCAAGCTGAATGTCGTCGGTTCGAACCCGATCGGGCGCTCCACTCTCCCTGCACCACCGCGCCCCAACTCGCGCGTCCTCGCACACTTCCGGCGAGGTGTCTCCCGTCCGATGCCGAGGGCCACTCTGCCTACGTTCGTGCAGCGACGTGCGAGGTAGTGGCAGGTGACCGTCTCAACCACGACACAAGGACGTCAGCTTTTGGGGTCTCAACATCGCGCAGGTCCGCAGCCACGTGGGCGGCACTTGGTCGGCTGCCGCTTTGGTTCAAAGGGCCCGTTGGACGGATGCCGTCGGCCCACGCCCACGGAGGTTGCCGAAAACCGCACCGGCGGTGAGACGAATCAGCCATCTGCTACCACTATGGAAGTGAAAGATGACCTCCTCGTCCCGTCCCGAACCTGAGGCCCTGCTCGCCCACGCGGCATTTGTCCACGCGGTGGCCCGAGCTGCGCTCGCCGGAGAAGACTCTGCCGACGACGTGGTCCAGGAAACCTGGCTGACTGCATTGCGCGGTGGCCCGAGGCGTCGCACGGCGCTCAAGCCGTGGCTCGCCGGCGTAGCGCGGAGACAGGCAGCGAACCTCATACGCAGACGAGCGTCTCAACGGCGCCGAGACCGACGGGCTGCACGGCCCGAAGGTGTGTCCTCTACTTCTGAAGTTGCCACCCGAGCAGAGACGGGGCGCAAGCTCGTCGATGCCGTCCTCTCGCTCGACGCCATGTACCGGGATGCTCTACTCCTGCGTTTCTACGACAACCTTCGGCCGAAGGAGATTGCGGCGCAGCTCGGCGTCCCCGCATCAACCGTACGTACGCGAATCAGCCGGGGCCTGGAGAGCCTCAGGACCCGGCTGGGGGAAACGTACGAAGAGGATTGCGGTGGATGGAGCGCCGCACTCCTGCCCCTGTTGGTCGAGCCCGGTATGGGCGTGGGAGCTACGGCGGCAGTTGCCGTGGGGGAGATGATCATGGCGAAGAAGATCGCGGTCGCTCTTGTCGTGCTTGTGCTGGCAGGCGGTTCGGTGCTGTGGCTTCAAAGGCCCGCTGGGGAGCATTCGCGCCCAGCCTCGGCCGAGCGCACGGCGCTGGTAGTGGTTCCCGCGCACACGCCACCGGCTCGTCAGGAGCCACGGCCCGCTGCGAAGCAGGAGCCCTCTGCCGTGTCGGCGCGGCCCGCGCCGGTGCTTGTTGGGCGACCTCCCTCGGAACCCGCGGAGGCGCAGCCCGTCGAGGTCGAGAAGCCCAAGCCCGTTCCCTTCGCATCGGGTCGGGTCGTGGATCACGAAGGCTCCCCACTTGCTGGCGTTCTGGTCTTGGCGCGCTGTCTCTGGGATACCCCTAGTGGCCCCCGCGACGACTGGGTCGTGCCAGACGTAGAAGCCAGAGCCGCACTGGCTTCCACCGCGGAAGACGGGACGTTTGCAGTGCAGGACGTGCCGGACCGCTTCTCCTGCTTGGCGTTTGTGAAGCCGGGCAAGGTCACCCGTGAGGTGAGGGATCTCGCCAAGGACAGGGCCGAGAACCAGAACCTGCTCGTTCTCCTGGAGAACGGCCGTCGCTTGGAGGGGAGCGTGCGGGACACGGATGGACGACCGATCCCAGGCGCAAGGGTCTCGTACTCTGAGAAAAGGCCCGCGGCCTGGATGAACCTCCACACCTACTCCGATTCCGACGGTCGGTTCCTCTTCACGTCTCTCTCGGACCTACCGGGAATCCTGGGAGCCGACGCCCTCGGCTACCGGTCCCGCGAACCGTCGCGCCGGCTTCCGGCCACGGCCCGGCGAGAGGATTTCACGATCCCCCGCTACTACCTCATCGTGCATGTGACGGACGCGGTGACCGGCGCCCTACTCGGTGGTGCTGGAGGCGTGGTGCACGACCGGACCGGCGGCAAGGTCATCGACTTCCTCAGGCCTCCACGCGCGCCGCGCACCTACAGGTCCGTGCCCTACCTCGTGTCCGCACGGTGGCCACTGGGACGGGGCACGAAGGTCGGCGAGGCAACCATCTTCGCCCCTGGCTACGTCCCTGTGACCGTTCGCATCGACGGGCGCGGGAGCGCAGAGCCCCCGCATGTCGCCGTGGCTCTACAGCCCGGGGTTGCGGAGGCCGTGCTGACGGGCCGCATCCTCGGCACGCCCGGCGCACGTCTGGAGATTCGGGCTCCAAGGTCAGCACTGTTCGGACCGGATGAGGAGGCAAGGCTGGGCCTGCTTCAACGGACGGATGCTGGACCCGACGGTGCGTTCGCCTTCAGGGGACTCCCGTCGGGCCGCTACCGTCTCGTAGTGCACGCGCCCGGACGCGGATCGCTCGGACTCAACGTCGAAGTTCCGAGATCGGCTCTGACGCTGAAGCTCGAGCAGACGGCAACGCTAGAGGTGCGGGCCGTGTCAGCGGCAGGGAAGCCCGTGCCAGGCGCTTGGCTCACAGTTCAGCCCAGGGAGTACCACCGCCGCTGGTACGTCCAGACCGATCCCGATGGGCTTGCTCGAGTGGAGGGCCTCACGGCCGGCAAGGTGGACATCATTCCCGAGAGGCTCAATCACCGGAACATTGTCACGCGACACTACTTCCGCGTTGAGACCGCGCTGAAACCGGGTGAAGCAGGCCTGACCGAAGTCTTGGTCCCCGATCTCGTTCCGACCGTGTTCCATGTGCGAGACGCGACAGGCCAACCGGCGCGCGGCTTTGCCATGCGTCTCATCGGCATGGGCCACAGCATGCGCGTCGAAGTGCACAAGCGTGTCATGGCGCTCAAACTCACGACGGACGACAACGGTCGCGCGACCGTGGAGTTGTACCCGGGGAGGTATCGCATCCGCCCCGCCACAGCCAAGGTCTTGGAGTTGGAGACGGAGTTCTTCGTGCCTGTGCGGCCCGGGTCGCCGGTTGAGGTCGTCGTGCCCTCGGGGACGGGATCGATCTTCGGTCGAGTCCTCGAGAGCGGGTCCGGCCGCCCGATCCCACACCGGCGCGTGTACGTGGGCCACCTCGACAAGCGCGCGGGTTGGCTGGGCGTGGGTACGACCGATGAGGAGGGCCGGTACAAGGTCATTGGGCTGCCCAAGGGCCGGCTGCGCGTGATGTTCTCGGCTCGCTCGAAACCCAGGGGCATTGGCATCGATCCCGAGAGTCCCTATCCGTCGGCCCAGGCGGAGGTGACGCTGAGATCAGGAGGGGAGCTCAGAGTCGATGCGACCGTCCCTCGAGTTCGTGGCCCAGAGGCTGCGGCAAGGACGATCGAGTTGAGCCTCCTGGTGCGTGACGGGCAGAGCGGCGACCCACTCAAGGGTGCCAACGCGTTTGTCGAGGTGCTCATCGAAGGGATCTGGATCGGCGCCGGAGAGGTCCGATCCGAGGCGGACGGAACCGGCCGCGGTCTCCTGCTTCCAGGGGAGAAGTACCGGATCGTGGTCATCGGACCGCTCGACAAGGCGGCGTCTCTGCACTACCTGCGCGCGCGGATCGATGCTGAGGCGGTCAAGGGTCGCGTGGACGTGGACGTCGATCTCATGCGCAAGGACGAGAGCCGCTGAGGGTCGGCGCACGTGGCGCTCGGCCATGCCTCCCCGCCGTCCTCCCGCCCGGCGCGAACACGGCGAAACGTGGGCGCCGACGTGGCGAAGTATGCGCCTTGGCCAGCACCCCTGCCGCTACGCACCGTGGCCACGTGCAGCCGCTGCTTGTGCAGCAACGTGCGAGGTAGTGGCAGGTGACCGTCTCAACCACGACACAAGGACGTCAGCTTTTGGGGTCTCAACTTCACGCAGCTCCGTGGTCGTGTCGGCGTGCACGCACGGACGCGCGACGGCTTCCAGCTCACGGCTTCCGAATCCTCTCAAGCGCAAAGCGTGCGGCCTTTGCGAGAGCTTTCTCGGCGGCAGCCCCGCTCTGCACCAACTTCTCCAAGATGGGCACGGCGAAGGTCGCGGCCGGGCCCAGGTACGAGAGTGTGTAGGCCGCCTGGATCCGCTCGGCGGGCTCTCCCTTCGTGAGTACCTCGATGAGCGTCGGAGACACCGGCGCGGCCTTGGTGCCAAGCCTGCCGAGCAGCGCCTGTGCCCCACCGCCCACAGGCGATAGCGCAACGTCCACGAGTCGGTTCAGCGCGGCCGCCCGGTTCGGCGCGTCCAGGCGGACAAGAGCGTAGGCGAGTGGCGCACTCGGCTCCTCGGACGCCTTGAATGCGGCGATCAGGTGGGGGAGTGCTGGTAGCGCCGCGGGTCCGATGTCCCCAAGAGCCTGTGCGAGAGCCTGCTGGACGGCGAGCCGCTTCTCCATCAGAAAGCGCGCGGTCAACGCCGGCACCGCTGAGGCTGACTTCGTCTCGAATCCACCTAGTGCGCCTGCGGCGCCGCCACGCACCCAGCGGTGGCTGTCGTCGAGCGCGATGATGAGCGCAGACACGGTCGCTGGACTGCCTTCGGACATGGAGGCGATCCCTGCGCACGCTGCCGCCCGAACCCGCGCCTCGGGATCCTTGAGGCCCATGCGGCAGGCGGCCTCAGCGCCGGCGTCGGTGCGACCCACCGACTGCAGCGAACCGAACGCTTTCCCTCGCACGCCAGGTGACGTGTCCCGCGTGGCGGCGAGCAAGACTGGGAAGATGGCCTCCGCGAGCTTCGGCCCCCGCGGGTAGCAGGCGATGGACTCTAGGGCGTACACGGACCACTCGCGCGCGATGGACTCCTCATCCTCCGCCGCCATGCGACGGAAGATGCCCGCCAATCGAGCCTTCGCCCGTGTGATGTAGGGCCGACGCCGGCCGTGGAAGATGTACGCGTTGGCAATCGCCGTGGCGGCGCGAGCGCGAATCTCCTCCTCCTCATCGCCTGTGCGTGCGATCAACTCGGCGAAGACCGCTTCGTCGAGGAAGTCACTTGGGTCCATCACGACGGAGACAGCCGCCTTGCGTACGTCGAAGTCCTCGTCGCGAAACGCCGTCGCGGGGTCGATTCGCAAGAGTGCCCACACAGCGAGCTGGCGGACACGCGAGCGCCCGTCGTTGAGGGCTGAGCGCAACGCCTTGACCGCCGGCTTCGCATCCTCCTTCAGCGCGATGAGGGCCTTGTACGCCGTGTCCCGTACGTAGTCGTCTTCGTCCTCGAACGCGCGCGCCAGCTGGGTGGCCGCGGTCTTGGCTGACGGCCCAAGCTTGAAGAGGGCATACACGGCCTTGCGCCGCGCGAACACGTCGTCCTTCTTGAGCTCCGACATCCAATGCGAGGCGGGTTTGCCCTCCTGCAAGGGCCCCGCGGGCATCGGTTCCTCAGCCTGGGCGATCGGGAGCGATATGCAGGCTAGGCAGATCACGAGGATCGGGAAGGCGCGCATCTGCTTCTCCCTCAACAGTCAAACGTAGCACAGACCCCATCTCATGGAGCGGAGGCTGGAAGTAGGCGCGAGCAACACACACGCCGGGTGGTGACCACGATCGCTCAGGGGCGGAGGCACGTGCTCGCCTCAACTACGACACAAGGACGTCATCTCTTGGCGTCTGAACATCACGTGACCTGCCCCCGCTGAGTGTGCCACGACGTATCCAAGGAACACCTACAGCGGTACTGCGATGAGTTCGCCTTCCGCTGGAACAGCCGCCACCTCTCGTACGAAGAGCGCGCGCTCAACGCGCTGCAACAAGGCGATGGTGTGCGGCTCGCTTACAGGCCCGTTGGGGCATAAGCTCCCGAAGGAGCCTGAGGAGCAACTACCTCTACCCTTCGTTCTCCCGCTCAGGGAGAGTCACCCCGAGCGCGATTAGGTGCTTGATCATCCACTTCTTCGTGGCCGTTGAGTTGACCAACCCGCGGAGCAGGCGCGCAAGTTGGTCCTCGCTGAGCGGACGAAACACCCTGATCAGGCCGCGGTCAATCGCGGTCTGGATCATCCCGCAATCGCGAAGATCCCCAGGCCGATACTTGACGACGCATTCCTTCGTAAATGCCTCGTGCTCTCCGGCGGTGAACAGGCAGGAGTGATCAGACTCGTTCATCGAATCAGTGACGTTGAAGACGAGTACCTGATTGTCCGCGTCAGGGCGCGAGCACACGATGCGTGGATGGCGGTCCACGCCCGGAGCTCCCCGGGTCTTGCCGAAAACATCTCCCGCCTCCACCTACGGGGCTCCTCTTAGTTCCCAGCTTCCTCCAGCGTGCGATCGAACGCACGCTGCTCAGCAAGCTCTCTCCTGATGATGGCGATCTTGTCCTCGCTGAGCCCGACGCCGCGCAGCAGTTCGCTCGTCGGAAGAGGTAGCCTCCCGCGGCCCTCCGGCTTTGTGTACTCCGGCAGTGCGTGCAGGTGCTCTCCCAAGTCCCAGAGCTTCATGGGCGCGAACCGCGCGATGACTTCGTCAAGCACGCTGATGTCGTCGCGCGAGAGGTAATCGAACTCAATCTCTGTATTGAGCGTCACTGAGTTGGTGTCGGGCCCGCCCTTGATGCTCCACCCTATGCCGGGGGTGCTGGGAGTCTTGAGCAGATCGAGCGCCTTGCTCACAACGGGGCCATGGGGTAGAGAGAAGTACTCCCCTCCACAGATCGGGGCGCCGTGGCGCCGGAAGGACTCGCGGTCTGCAAGGTAGAGGAGCCGCACCACCTTCAACTTGTCGGCAGTGGGTCCGATGCGCCTGAGGATGTAGGCCACGGCCTCGCCCGCCTGTTTCTCGCTGAACGGAAAGTAGGCGATGTCTTGCTTCATGTCTGCTGCGGCGCCCCCGTCGAATTGACGGTAGATGGACAGCTGTAGCCTACAAGGAATTAGGCCTCGCTCGTGGGGGAGGTTCGTATTTTGTTATGAGCCCTTCGGGAGTCGAACCCCATCGGCCGGGGTGCAACGCCCAGCTCTGGCAGCCCGCGAGGCCCGGCTAGGTCAGAGCGCCCAGGCGGGCAGCGAACTCGATCGCCTCGTCAGCCCAAAGCCAAGGGCAGTCCCCGTTGACGTGGGTGCCCCATGCGCAGGCGGGCCCGCACTTCACATGGCGCGGAGCCTCGTGGAGTCGGTGAGAGAGGTTGGAAGAGCCATTGATTCGGTTCTTGGGGGTGTGGGTGCCAGTCGGCACACTGGCCCGGTCGAGGAGCTGCATTCGCGGCCTTTCCTTGATGCTGCGAGCCCCGTGTTCTTCTGCCAGGAGGAGCGGGGCTCGCTGTCTATCTGTTGTGGTCTATCGATACTCAGCCCCAACTGGTTGTGCTCCAAGCGTTCTTTCTCGATGTAACTCGATTTCAGGCCGACACTTATGTGATCCACGAACCCGAATTCAGGTTGATGTAGGGGTTGCCGGATACGCTCTTGGGCACGATGATCCGCCAGGTCATGCCCGTCAGAATGCCCCCCGACCCGGGCCTCGATCCCGCTGCCGTATTGGCGGATATGAATCTCAAGATCGAGCAGATGGTCGCGTCTAGAGACATGTACGCGGCCGCGCAGGGGCTCAACATCGACGAGGTCATCCCGCAGAAGGTCAGCCTCGGGAGAGCCGCAGCGGTTGTCCTCGCCAGTGGCGCGCCAAATCGCCTGAAGTCGCGTGCGATTTCAGACCGAATTCGGACTCATGGGCCGGAGACGCATGGCGTCAAGCGTGGCAGCACAGATGTCTCTACGGCGCTCGGGCGCGAAGGCCAGGAGTACGGCGTTCGTTCCGAAGGGGATGGCCGCAACAAGGAGTGGTGGATCTCTGTAGAGGACGCCAGGAAGCTTCTAGATGATGCGTGATGGGGTGCCTCCGTGGCCGCCAGACGTAAGCCCGTGAAGAGCAAGCGCCGCACCCCGGCGCCGATCATCCCTCCCGGCGACGGGATCGACCTCAAGGACGCACCGTCTGCGGCGATGAAGGTGCCTCTCCCCAAGGACTCCACGATGGGGAGGGGGCGGGGCGGACGCAAGAAGACGAAGAAACGATTCGTCAGGTCGATAATCCTGCCGACATGGTCCCCCTGAATTAGTAGGGTAGTAGCCGCTGAGCCGGACCCCACGGGGTCCGCCCGGTTGTAGTTTTCACGTCCACAACGAAAACACCTCGCGCCATCGCCCGCGGCTAACGGGCGGTGGCGCTTGTCGTTTTGGGTCACCAAGCTCCTGTCGGCGCCATGTGCTAGTACATACCTGTGGCGCCAGACCCACGGACACCGAGCTGTTAGCCGCAGCGCTTGAGGTGCCCAGGGCGAGTCGCCGTGTGGACAAACCTCGAAAACTCACAATTGGAAGGAGACGCCAACATGGCGACTCGAACGTACATCATCACCTATGACCTACATCAGCCCGGACAGCGCTGGAAGGACGTGGACGCAGCGATCGACAAGATCAGGGTCGGCGGCGGTCGCGTCATGCAGTCCACCTGGATCATCACGGCGGAGCACTCTGGCGCGGAGATCAGGGACTACGTCTGGGCGTCGGCTAGGGGCCAGCGTTCAAGCGAGTCAGCAGCAGGTCTGCTTCGACGACATGCGGTTCGTTCGGGGAATCACCCATGTGGCAGTCCTAGCGTGACGCTGCCGATCCAAGAGCAACGCACGCAACGAGCTTACGACCGGCACGGACATGCAACGAGATGCACGAGTCGGTAGCCGCAGACGAGCACACGGTGGGCGCTCCTGCAAACGACCCTGCGGGGCAACTAACCCGTATCCTGCAGTCGTATGGATCACCTCTGCCAACTGCGCGCAGCTCAGCTCCGATGGCGGTGGACCTCGCTCCTGTACCGGAGAGCAGGGCGGCCTGATCGCTGCAGACCATGATCCGCTGTCCTAGCGCCCGACGGAGAGACCGATGCCGACGATCCTTCTCCCTGAACCGCTTCTGCATCAGCTCGACGTGCTGCGCGATCCGGCGCGCATCAAGGTTGTTGTGTGCGGGCGCCGCTGGGGCAAGTCACTCGCCGGGTTGATTGCCTGCATCGAGGGGCATGGACCCACCGAGTTGGGTTTGCGCGGGGCGCTGGATGGCGGCCAGATTTGGTGGGTCGCACCGACCTTCCCGCAGGGCGTGCTGATCTGGCGCGACCTCAAGAAGGCGCTCAAGGGTGCGTGGACTGAGAAGCGCGAGAAGGAGATGCGCATCGTGCTTCCCGGCGGCGGGAGCATCACGGTGAAGTCCGCGGATGACCCCGACGCGCTGCGCGGGGTCGGGCTCGACGGCGTCGTGCTTGACGAAGCAGCGTTCATGAAGGAGGAGGCCTGGATCAATGGCATCCGACCGGCGCTCTCCGACCGGCAGGGTTGGGCGCTGTTCCTCACGACGCCAAGCGGCATGAACTGGGTCCACTGCCTGTTTGCCGCAGCCGGGCGGCGCGAAGGCTGGGCCCGCTGGCAGCGCCCGACGAGCGACAACCCGATCATTCCTACGGATGAGCTCGCGGCGGCCCGCGAAGACATGGGCGAGCTGCAGTTCGCCCAGGAGCACCTTGCGCAGTTCGTCACGGCCGGCGCGGGCATGTTCAAGCCGGAGTGGTTCGATGCCCGCTACGAGGTGCTGGAAGACGATCGTTACCGGCTGCCCGACGGCAGCGTGGTGAGCCTGGCGGCACTGTCGCGCTTCGGGGTCGTGGACCTGGCGGTCAGCACGAAGACGACAGCCGACTACACGGTCGTTGGCGCCTTCGGCATGACGGACGACGGCACCCTGCTCGTGCTGGACATCGACCGCGCGCGACGCGAGGGACCTGACATCTGTCCGGCGATGCGGCGCATGGTCGATCAACACGACCTATCGGCCTTGTGGGTGGAGAAGGTCGGCTTTCAGCTCGGCTTGATCCAGCAAGCTCGGCGCGACGGTCTTCCCGTACGCGAGTTGGTGCCCGACCGCGACAAGGTCGCTCGCGCCATGCCCGCGACAGCGGCGCTGGAGGGCGGGCGCCTTCTGCTCCCTCACAACGCCGGCTGGGTGCGCGACTTCATCGACGAGGTGTTGTCCTTCCCGATGGGCAGGCACGACGATCAAGTCGATGTCCTTGGCTACGCGATGGCCGTGGGGCAGGTTCTGCGACGTCCGGCGCCGTTCCTCGATGTCTGGTGATGGAGGCTGTCGGTGTCTTCACGGCGCTGTAGGCTGCTCACTGTGTGCTGGGTGCGGCCCGAAGGGCTCCCATGGTCAATCACACGCACACCGCCCGCTACGCGCCCGGTCTCGAGGCACACCTCCGGCCGATCGGCGAGCTGACTCTCGACCCTCACAACGCCCGGGCCCACAGCGATCGCAACATCGAGGCGATCGCCGAGTCGCTCGAACGCTTCGGGCAGCAGAAGCCGATCGTCGTCGCCGCGGACGGCACGGTCTTGGCAGGCAACGGCACGCTGGCCGGAGCGCGGCACCTGGGCTGGACTCAGATCGCGGCCCTCGACACGGACCTCGAGGGCGCCGAGGCCCGCGGCTACGCCATCGCCGACAATCGCACGGCGGAGTTGGCCGAGTGGGACATGGTGCGACTGTCCGAGGAGCTTGAGGCGCTGCCCCCCAACGTGTTTCAGACCTTGGGATTCGACGAGAAGGAGATGCGGCGCATCTCGGCGGAGGCCGACGCAGCGATCCGCGCCATGCAGGAGGAGCGGGATGACGACGACGTCCCCGAGACTCCGGACGACCCGGTCACAAAGCCCGGCGATCTCTGGCTGCTGGGGAGCCACCGCATCCTGTGCGGCGACAGCACGAACGATGCCGACGTCGCACGGTTGATGAACGGCGACAGGGCCAGCCTGCTCGCCACCGACCCGCCCTACCTCGTGGACTACCAGGGTGGCAATCACCCGCAGTCGTGGGCCAACAAGCCAGAGGTCAAGGACAAGCACTGGGACGACTACACCGATCCGACGTCGGGTGCGGCGTTCTTCGAGTCCTTCCTGAAGCTCGGGCTCTCGCACTGCCGCGAAGGCATCGCGGTCTACCAGTGGTTTGCTACCAAGCGCCACGATCTCGTCGAGCAGGCGTGGCGGGCAGCGGGGCTGCTCCCGCACCAGGAACTCATCTGGGCCAAGGCGCGCGCGGTGCTCACGCGCTCGGACTTCATGTGGCAGCACGAGCCCTGCATGTACGGCTGGGTCAAGGGCAACCGCCCGACGCTCAAGCCGCCGCCGAACGAAACGACCGTGTGGCACATCAACCAGCAGGGCGAACAGGATGGCATCCATCCCACGCAGAAACCCGTCGAGTTGTTCTCGCGCCCGATTCGCTGGCACACGCTGCCGGGGGAGATCTGCTACGAGCCCTTCTCCGGAAGCGGCACACAGATCATCGCGGCCGAGCGACTGGAGCGGCGCTGCTTCGCGATGGAGCTGTCGCCCGCGTTCGTGGACGTGGCGGTAGCTCGCTGGGAGGCGCTGACAGGGAACACGGCCGAGCGTGTTTCCGCAGCGGCGGGGGCGTGAGCAACGCGCGACGACCGCGCCCTGGCGACGTGGACCTGCAGGTTGAGGCGCGCGCAACCATCGATGCCTACAAGCAGTTCCTGGCCTCGCCGGCCTTCGAGCATTCGGTCGATCTCATGGTGCTGGTGAAGATCGCTGGCGACGACCGCGCCGATCCGCGCCACCGGTTGCGTGCCGCCGAGACGCTGGCCAAGCTGCGCCTCCAGGCGATGGAGGGGCTGGGGGAACTCGTGGGCGCGCGTGAGCAGGCGCTGGACGAGCTGGGCCTGAGGACGGGCCCACAGACGCTCGCCCTGACGCAGGTCAACCAGAAGATCGAGATCGTGCGCGCGAGTGACTGGCGTTCAGCAGCGCCGCTGGCGGCAGGTGCGTCTGCTGATGTCGCGGCGCCTCCCGCCGCGGAGGCGGGGGTGGAGGGCTCCGGCGTGTCCGACACGGAGGTAAGCGATGGCGACGGGTCCTGACACTCAAGGGGCCCGACCTGAGCCGCGGCCTTCCCCGCTGGGCGGCTCGCCGGAGTGGGAGCCCTGGGAGGCGCGGCGCACCGCGCTGCCTAGGCGCACGGACCCGGACGTACGTCAGGCACGCGCGAACGCCCAACTGCTCCTCATGGTTGTGCGGACGCGGCTGGCCCAAGGGTCCGTTCCGTTCGAGCATGCGGAGGCCCTGGCAGCTGCTGCCCTCGACGAGCACCTGACGCTCCGGCTACGCCTTCGCGCCGCGGAAGCGTTGGCGCGGCTGCGCGAAGCCGGGATGCGCCGGCTGCCGCGCACGGGGGCGTGACGCCTGGACGGCCCTACGGGCGTGACAGCGCGTGATGAGGCCCCGCATGCGTGCGAGGGGGGCTGCGGGACGCCTCGAAGCGCGGGCGCGTTCAGCACGCCTCAGCGGCCTCCACGAGGCAGCGACCCTAACAGGTGGTGGGGGAGGGCCGTGGGGCTCCTCCGCGCGGAAAAGGGCACGAAAGTGCCCATAATCCCCGAGGGTATCGTGGTCAGGAAATCACCCTTTTCGCGATCCAGCCTACCAGGGCCAACCCCCGACAGCCGATGTTAGGTAAGCCCAGGCCCACTGTCTCCCAGCCGTTACACGACCCTGCTGGCCCTCAAGTCACCCACCGTTGGTCACTGTGACACATCACCGGGACCGACGTGCGGCCTCCGCAGGGGGCGCTCGCCGCAACTCGTACGCACGCAGCCTACGTGGGCTGGTCGACGCGCAGTTCGCGGAGCGTTCCGTCTCGAGCAACCTTGAACGCGTATCCCACAAGACCCAGGAACTCGTGATCTTCCTCCGAGTCGCCGTATCCGTAGGACTCCGACAGATCCCAGCTCCGATCGCACGCAAGAGCGCGGATCGCGTCGGCCTTTTGGATAGTCAGCCGCAGACCAGGCGGGGGCGACACTAGGCAACCGCTCTCATCGACGTCGGTCTGAAGGCAGATCGCATCGTGCGCGCCGACTGCAGCCTGCAGTGGCCTGACGAGAAAGTCTAAGTTGTTGGTCAGAAGAACGACGTGCCGTCCGGCGCGAACGTGTTCGCGGAGGGCCGTTCGGGTTGAGTCGAGGATGTGCGCGTCGGCAACAGAGAGGAACTGTTCAGCCCAGGCCACCGCGACCTCATCGCGGCTCATGCCCCTCACACATCTGTACATGGCTCGCCGGAGCCCCTCCTTGCGCCGCAAGGCCAGGCTCATGAGCAACGCCCAGATCACGCCTGCGACCCTTAGCCAGGGCAGCCGCCGAGAACCGACACAGAACCGCAGGAACAGCCGGAACAGATTCGTGTCGAGAAGGGTGCGATCGACATCGAACACGGCAACGGTGTCGCTGTTCAACATGCTAGCGGACCATGATCGAGATCATCTCGACCGCGCTCGCGTCGGTGAGGTGCCGGCCATAGCCGAGAACCCAATGCGAGGCGGTCTCTCGAATCCAGTCGCACTCAGGACCTCGGTAGATGCCCAGCGTAAGACCGGCGACATCCGTAAGGTGCTTGGCTATGTGGTACTCCTTCCGTGTTCGTTGCAGCGCACGCTCGGGCAGGGATGGATGCGCCAAGTAGACAACCGCGCCCCTGTGCGACCAGGCCCCATCGTCAGTTTCTTGGAAGTACCCCGAGTGATGAAGGGTGCAGCGCAGGTCGATTCTGTCGCCAGCCCCAAGCAGAATCCTCTCGCTTGGCTGAACTACCAAGCGGTTGCCGCCGCCCTTGTCGGGTTGTATCTCGAAGAGCACGCACTCCACGTGCTCCGTCGCGCCAATAGAGCGTCGCCTGACCGAGAGCGACTTCTCTCCGAGACGAACTGGGTTGTGCCGAATGCTCAGATGAAGGGGGTCTTGGACGGAGACATCGGCGCCAGTGTTATTTTGAATCGACACCCGCCACTCCTTCCTCACATCTGTCCACGCATCGCAGACCATCGTCCAGCGAGACGCAATGTCAACTGGCGACTTGCCGTACGAGAGACCGTAGTCGCGCAGAATCTTGGCATCACTCCAGCCACGCGATCCATCGTGCCGGTAGGTGTTCCGGATCAAATTGAGTCTCGTCCGCAGCTGGGACACTGCATCCAAGTCATCGCTGAACGCGTGGGTCCAACTTGGGGCCGTGTCGCTCAACTCGGCGTACAGCTCTACGGCAGCAGAGTCGGCTGCGGTGCTGGCCTCAGGCATGACAGAAGACATGATCCCCTCCTCAACCAGGGCGATCACGTGCTTGTCGCTCAGACGTGCGGCGCGGAGCTCGGCCTGAACCATCGACAGGCCCTTGTACGCATCCCGAGTCCCGCTGTAGGTCGAATACAGACCAGCCTGCACGACAACAACTAGTACGTCGGAAGCGCGAACTCTGTCTAGGCACAAGTCACAGGGGTCGCTCGCCTGCTCAAGTCCTGGGAACGACGCTGCCTCGCTGAGGACTGCATCGAACCCCGCTTCCTCAATGCAGCCCGCGAGCAACTTCCGGCGCGCCTCGAAGCCGTGGCATGTCGAAGACAGAAAGACCCTCAAGTCACACCCCTCGCGTCCAAACTAGCGGGCGCACTCACAGTAGCCGGAAGGTGGTCCCGGCGCCGCAGGCCGACCTTACGGATCGCAGGAACTGGCGACTATCGGATCCGAAACACCTGGGCCTCCCGGTCGCGCACGGAAACGGTCCCAGGCAGGTGGCGCCTGCTGCCACCGTCAGACCACTAGCTTCATCACTTGCGTCCCCGCCAATTCCTACCCACATGGACCTCCCACAGGAGGCCCCATGCCGCGCAAGCCCAATCCCAGCCCTCTACAAGCCGTGGCCTACCTCCGCTGCTCCACGTCCCGTCAGGAGCTGTCGCCGGAACTGCAGCGCAGGGCCATCGAGGCCTGGGCCGAACGCGAAGGCGTGTCCGTCTCCGCGTGGCACGAAGACCTCGCCGTATCGGGCGGCACGGAGATCGACAAGCGCCCGGGGCTGCTCGCGGCGATCGAGTCTCTCCGAGCCGAAGGTGCCGGCATCCTGGTCGTGGCCAAGCGCGACAGACTGGCCCGCGACGTCCTGACAAACGCGATGGTCGAGCGCCTGTGCGAGCGAGCCGGAGCTGTTCTCGCCAGCGCAGACGGCACAGGCAACGGCGACAGCCCCGAGGCGCAGTTGATGCGCAACATGGTCGCGGCCTTCGCCATGTACGAGCGCGCGCTGATCCGCAGCCGAACGAAGGCGGCGCTGGCTGTGAAGAAGGCGAGGGGGGAGCGGGTCGGGGGGGTGCCGTACGGCTACCGGGATGAGGGCGGCCTGCTGGCCGAGGACGAGGCGGAGCAAGTCATCGTGGCGCGGGCGCGGGAACTGCGGGCAAGCGGTCTGTCGCTGCGCAGGATCCGGGGGGCGCTGCTCGACGAGGGGCACCGGCCGCGCACGGGGAAGCGGTGGCATGTGCAGGTACTTGCGAGGATGGTCGCTGCGTCTGCGTAGGCTGCCCTCACCGGGTCTGCTTCCGAGCCATGTCAACTACTGATCGTCCGCTCTGCATCTACTGCGCCCAGCGCCCCACCGGGTCGCGGGAGGACCTGCTGCCGCGCGCCCTCGGGACGTTTCCTCGGACGCAGGAGTGGTGCCGCAGAGATGTCCTCTGCGGCGAATGCAATCACACGTTCACGGGAGTGCTCTACGACCGCCTGTTCCGCCGCGGCCCGTACAGCATTGACAGGATGCTGCTCCCGGTCGGCATTGGACAGCGTGGACGATGCCCGTCTGCCTTGCATGTCGCCGCGACTGGTGTGGCGTAGCAGTCAGGGTTGGGTGTCTTCAAGGAGGGTCGGTGAGCCGCGCTCGCCAGGGCTGCAATCCACGTTGCACCGCAGGCGCGCAGCGTGGGGGGCAGGACACGAAGAAACCACGACACCCGAGGTGAGAGGCGTGCCGCGTTGCAGTGGCTATCCGATGACGCGCCCGATCTTCAGGCGAAGCCCAACGTCACGACCTTCGACAGGTGCGAAGAACGTCTTGACCCACACATGCGGCGAGCCTTCGACCATGAGTTGCCAGACTTCGGATGACTGCTCCGCCGGGATCCAACCGAGTTGCGCCTTCCTCCGGCCGAAGAGCCCGCGGGAGATGCCCATGACGCGCACGGCTGTTGCGTCGTACTTGTTGCGGTGATCCTGCTCGAGGTAGATGCCGCGGCCCTTGTCCGTGATCCACTTCATGATCTCGCGCGCGTACCCGCGGCGCGAGGTGCCAGCGACTGACACGTCGTTGAGTTCGACCTTTGCCGTCTTTGGCACGGGGTCGCAGACGCGCAGGTACGACTTCGCGTCACCTGGCAGTTTGTACAGTTCGCCGGGCTCAGCGTCTGCGTGCGCGCCCGCATAGACGAACTTCAATCGTCCCATTCCACACCTCCACTCCGCGAACCTACGATCGCAGGGTGGGGGACGTCAAGGCATGGAGAGAGCCCGCCTCCCCCAATGATTGACGCGCCGCCTTGTAGTAGTTCCCCGCTGTCGCGGTCGATCTTCAATCCGGGCCCGACGCCAGCGCCGTGTGCAAGACGCTGCGCGTCACATCGAACACCTACTGTGCTGGCGATGGCAGTACAACCACGTACGGCCGCGAGGAAGTGAGCAAGCTACTCGGAACCGGCCAGCCTTGAGCAGACGTCTTCCAGGTGGGCGCGGGCCTCATCTAGCAGGCTCTCGGCTTCGTGCGGGTTGCGGGATGAGACATGCAGACACCGGGAGACGGAGGCAAGCTGTGAGGCGGCCAGGCTGTTTCCGCTGGCCAGGGCGGCGGCACGGGCATCTTCCACCGCCACGAACACCTCGGTGATGTCGCTGGGCAGAGGCGGCAACACCATCGCGAGGCGCCTCACGTCATCCAAGAGCCCGTTGAGTACGCGCAGATTCTGCGGCAACACGACGTCACGCCTCCCCCCCAGTGTTCGCAGCGTAGGTCAGCGCATGGCGACAGTCAGTGCGCAACCGGCTGGATCCTGAGACGCCCCTGAGATCGCCCCCCGAACCGGCCCAGATCTC
>JAJDEN010000010.1 GCA_029259775.1 Planctomycetota bacterium
CTCATCCTCCCTCTGCCACACAACTCAAGCGCGCCCTGCAATCTGGAATAGCCTCAGTCGTGGGAGGAAACGATGAGGGAGGGTGGTCAGTGCCCGGGCGAGCACCAGATGGAACAGTTGGCACACGAGTGGTGCATATGCTCCAGCTGCGGCCAGCTGGCACCAAGCAGCAGGGACGATCCGGAATCGTTTGCACCCGGCTCTACCCAGTGGAGGCAACAACAGAATCGACTGGCCTTGCTCTCGGTGCTAGCAAGGACCATGTTCGCAGCATCCACGAGAGTCGCCAGGGGCGAGCGGCCGGATACCGAACGAGCGCGAGCCCTCGCCGCGGAGTACGTCCGGTCCTGGGGCCTGAAGCGGTCTCATTGGGCCGGGGAAGTCACGAAGAAGGCGGCCGCTGTCGTGACCTACGAGGACGTCACTGCGCTACGCGTCGTTCGCGATCTCGTTGGCACATTCGAAACGCTCGATTCCCACGACATGCAGGCGGTCGGGAAGCAGCCTACGCGACCTACGGCGAGAGACTTGTTCTTCGCGCTCGCCTCGTATTTCGAGCAGATGACAACGTCAGAGTAGCGCCGCTCCGTCCGCTAAGAGATCGGCACGCCAAGCAGCCAGGCAAGGCTCGCGATAGCAATGAGTAGGAGTGGTCCCCCGGCGATCCAGAAGTACACACTCCGTCGGGATGCTCCATCCGAGGCATCATCAAGTGACGGGTCGTGGCGGACTTGCGCGTGCGCCACACCGACGCGAATCAAGGCGATCATGTAAGCACAGACGAGCCCCGTACTTACGATTTTCAGGACGATCGCATCCATGCCAAACTCCGTAGCTACCGTCGTCCCATCAGGACACGCCGAGAGGGGCTGGCGCAGCAGTTGGGGCGCCAGGACAGCTAGCGTAGCGCGGCGGGGAAGGTGCGGTAGTGACATGTCGCCGCGGGCGCAGCAACCGCTCCTGCTCCGCAGGCACTGAGCAAGGCCCCCAGCCCGGACCTGACCTGACCTGGCTTCCCCTCTGATCGGGCTCCGCAGGAGGTGCGACCGTCCAACTCACGGGATGGCCCGTGGGGGGCGTTGTCGAGCCGCCCCAGCCTCGAGCTCCAGCGGGAGATTCGCGCACACCTCGCCGCGTGGGCTCTGGACGCCCTACTTGCGAGAGAGCCCCTCGATCAACCGCTCCCAATACAGTTGGCGCTCCTCGCGGCCAGCTACTGTCGGCGCATCTCTCGCTCCAGTGATCGACACGAGCAAGGCGTGGGATGCCTCGCCAACGGGCTTGGACGCCGTGCCGACGAGCTTGGCCAGCGCAAGCCATGACCGGCTGCCAGCGGCGATGAACGCCGCCCGCCAGGTCTCGCGAGCCACACTGTCGTACTCACGCGCAAGGTGGCGCACGGAGTCGAGGATCAGCCGGCTGAACACAGGCTCCGGAATGGTACGCGAGTCGCGCACGTGCTGGGGGGTGACAGGACTCGTCGATCCAGAGATACGATGGCTCGCGCGGCCGAGGATCAAGACGGCGAAGGTCGTCATCTCCGTCCGGTTCTTGTGCGCGAAACCCGCATGCCAGTGACTACCAGCGGGCCATCCTCCATCCGGCTGCTGGAGCGCTAGCAGGTACTCCGCGCACGCGTCGTACCAGCGGAAGCCGCCGAGTTCCGTGAGCTTGGAGAGCGTGCCGAGGCGCTCCAGTGCGAGCATCTCGTAGAATCCCGGTTGCGAAACACCGTCACTTGAACGCCGGAAGTCTAGTTTGCGAGTCCGCCGATCATAGGGTGCTCGCTTCTTCAGCCAGCGCAGAGCACGCGAGACCTTCCTCTCGCGAAGAGCCTTCTCTTCGGAGAGCCCAGTCCGCTGCAAGGCAAGCAGGAGCATCGTCGCTCCAATCGCAGTCCCGCTGAAGTAGCTCGCGCGGAAGGCGGAGATTCCCTTCGGATCGAAGCTGTAGCCGAATCCGCCATCGCGGTTGGCATGCTTCAGAAGCGCTGCTCGCAGGCGAATCCAGGGAGTGCGTCCGCGGTATACGCCCAAGGCCTCCGCAGCGGCGAGGCCGAGAACCGCAAACTGTGCGTTCGAGATGTCGCCATGCGGTCCAGGAGTGAAGGCCCGTGCACTCTTGGCGTAGCCCGCCTGGATGAGGACCGTCGGCACGCGGTAGGACCAGAGCCCATCGCTGGTCTGCGCCTTGGAAATCGCTATCGCGGCACGCGAAGCCTGAACCTGGTGGCCTGGTGGTCTCAGCTCGGACAGCATCCACAGATAGGAGGAGGCTCCGTAAGTCGTCCCGAGGTAAGTCGTGGCGCCATCTGGCTTCGACCCACTGCCAAACCCGCTGTGGAGGTGCTTCAGCGCACGCTTGATGGCCTCGGCGTCCAGACCGGCTCCGCACTCCTTCAAGGCAATGAGGACGAGGCAGGTGAGGCCGCCGTCACAGGCCGCCGCTGGCCAGTTGGCCCCGTTGCGCCGTCCCTTGGAGCTCCACCTCCATGCGCCGTTGGTGCCCTGCTCTCCTTCGAGGTAAGTGCGCGCCCTCCGCAACGCGGCGTCTACGCGACCATGGAGCGGCGCCGGGGGCGAGGCCGGGGAGCCGCCCCTGGCAGCGGCGGGGGCGGTGCCGGCGAGCAACATCATGCTCATCAGGAGAGGGGCCGTGACTCGATACGACGCGGTCCACATCAGCGGCTGCCGCGCCACCAACGGACCCAGTCCGTGTACTGCAAGTTGGGACGGCCATTGAGGAACTTGGGGCGGGCCGTCTCAGACGGGCGGGGCGGCATGAGCTTCGACGGTTTTGTATCGATGACTCTCCACCATAGCGCGTACAGCCCCTGGAGGCCGCGCACGCCATCGGGCAAGTCGAACGCAGGGTTGTCATCGACGATCGCTTCGGTGTGCCAGCTCTTGCCGCGCGCCGAGAGTGCCTTGAGCCTCGCCTCGTCCTTGGGCTTACGTTTGCGACGCGCGGTGAGTCGGATGATCTCCATGGAGTCTCGGTCGAACTGCGTCAGAGTGCCGTCGACGATGTCACGGCCCCGTCGGCGCAGCGTCTCCTTGGGCAGACCGCCCAGCGCGACCATGGACGCTTGGAGGACACGAGGGCTCGTGTCCTTGACCTGGGCGAGTATGAGGGGGACGGCATCGCTGTCACCCGCCTTCGAGAGCCCGCGCAACATCGCAAGCACGCCGACTTCCGGCGTATGTCCGCTGGCCGCCCACTTCTTCAAGACACGACGCGTCGCCGGGCACGGGGTACGGGCCAACGCCCCGGCGAGCATCGCCTGCCACGCTGGGCTGGCAGCCGCCAGGCTCTTGATGACGGCGCGCGTGACCTCGGTCGACGCTTTGCGGGGGTTGTCATTGAGGCGTCGATCCTCGCCACGCTGCGGGAAACACAGGGTCCTCGCCGCGCAGGCAAGTGCGGGCTCGAGCGCGCTGGCTTCCGCGACCTGCCTAGCCGACCCCACTTTCTTGAATGCTTCGAGCAAGCGGTCTCCATCGTGAACCAACCAGGCGTGGGCTGAGCCGCTACGGCTCTCGATAACGGATGTCGCTAGCGCGCGGAGCTGCTCCAGCGAGCTCAAAGCCTCCGGGGGCGTCGCCGCCGTAAGCAACTGCAGAGCCTTGGCGTGACCCGTCGCCGCGAGAGCTCGCCAAAGTGCCGCCGGCTCACTCACCCCTAGCTTCGCCACCCCCTCCAGCGCGCTGACAACGCCATCAAGGTCCTTGGGCGACTTCAGAGTGTGGCGATCCATCTGCAGGCGCTTCGCCGTCGACACCAACGCCTGGCCAAGGGCCGCCGCACCGCTTGCCGCGTCAGCCTCATAGGCCCGGGATGCCGAGAGAAGGTCCTGCTCAAGCGAGGCAGGCCAACTCGGCTCACCCCCCGCTGCGGCGCGAGCAGTCACTGCCGCCACCAAGCAAACCAGCAACCAAATCGAAGTTCGCATCATGAAGGTCTCGCCCCGATCTTCGGTGAGTGCCACGATGCACGGTGGCGGCCACTATACATACTCCAGAACCGCACTATACCGCGCCTCCCTCAGCGTCACTCATCATCGAGCTTGAACCACAACGGGCGTACGCGGCGCGCTCCCGGCGAGCGAAGCGATGGCAATGACCAGCAGGGCGCCGTTGCGGACCAAGACTCCGTGTGCACCTAGAACGCCGTCCACGGGCAGGGAGCACCCACAATCTCCGGAGAAGCCCTGCGCCTGCAGCACGACGTAGACGCCTGACACAGCGACTAGGTATCCCATCACGCCCCACAGCGGCAGACGACTCGTCGGCATTAGAATCAGCGCGCAGCCAATCCACAGTTCCACACCGACCAACAAGCCTACTAGACACGAAAGAATCAGCCCATTGGGGATCCACCCGAGGAACACGATGGCGGCCCTCAACTCTCCGGGCGCCAAGACCTTGGACAAGCCGGCGTACGTGAAGATGGCGGCAAGAGCCAAGCGCATCAAGCCGGTTGGCGGGCGTAGCCAAGGCCTCTCTCTCATGGCTTTCCTGTCCCAGCTGTGTAGCTACCGAGCGTGTCCCAATGCACGCGGACGACGAGCCGCTGGGTGGTGGTCGGAGAGCCCGGCGCGTCTCGGTGTTCCACACGGACGACGATCACGCGCGAACCACGCACCGTACGCCTCGTCGGCATCCTGCGGACATCTAGCGTCCAGGCCCCTTTGGCGTCCCGCTGGGATTGAACGCGCAGCGGCGCACCAGCTCGCTCAATGGTCACAGAAGCGATCTCACCCTCGCGCGTCGTCAGAGGCAAGGCCTGCTGCCCGGAACCGTCGGGCGCGAGTGCGAGATTGACCTCCGGGCGACCCGCCGTCACGAGCCCGCCCAAGCTCGCCTTGATGCGAAACATCTGGGTGAACGTCGGCGTCTTGAACTCCGCACGCAAAGAGAACTCTCCGGCCGGCAGCGGGGCGACCATGCGCAAGCGGCAACGGCGACCTCCGCTCGCACCCTCGACCGGCATCCAATCACACTTCACGAGACCCAACGGCTCAACGAAGCGGAGTGTAGACAGATCGACGCCAGCCGGACTGCGCAAGACAACGTCAAGTGTGGGAGCTACCTCCCGCACGGCCCGGGAGGGGTCGTGGACGATCCACGCTCGGGGCGTCGTGTTCAGTGCTCGGCGCACATGCCCGCGCACGCCCACGCGTCGCATGGGATCGCCCCTACCGTTGTGCACGATGAGGACGTTGGCCTCCAAGGGCCCCACCTTGTCGCGCGTGTCCACATCCAGCCGAGCCTCAAAGTGGCTCCCCGCAGGTAACTCCGTTGGCAACCCGTGGACGCCCGCGCACGCGCAGCTTGGGACAACCGAAATCACCGAACACGGACCACGTCCCGGGTTGGCCACCGTGAAGGAAACCTGCACCGGATCACCTTGAATGACCACACCAATGTCAGTCAATTCCGGACCGAGCACGAACACGCCCGCCGCGGATTCGAGCTTGGCAATCACCACGATCGCAGCCACAAGCCCCATGCAGGACGGAATGGCGGTCTTCAACCAAGCAGCACCACTCACGCCTTCCCAGCTCCCTTCGTGGATGAGAGCCATCGACCGACGAGACCGAGGATCAGGATCAACGCTGCCACGCCCAACCCCAGCGGCCAGCCCTGACTCCCGCCCGATTCATCGATAGGGCGATTGCTAGACGCCCAGAGACGATCGAAGTGGGGATCGGGCAGTAGTCCTGAAGGAGAAAGTACCTGCCTGGTGCGCCCTCCGCGGGTATCCACGATGCGTGTGTTCTTCCAGTAGCCCAGCGGATACACGCTCGCGTCAGCATCTCTCTGCTCGTACCCCTGAACGGCGAACTCTAGGACCTGGCTGGGCCGCTCGTTCCCATAGCCTGGCAGCCACTGCTTCTCAAGGAAGCGCGTCGCCCGGCCACGGGCCGTCAGCAGAGTGCGATGGAGTACCGGAGACCCGTCCGCATCGGCCACGCCGAGAGTCAGCGCGTTCGCGGTCCGGTGCATGGTCACAGTTCCCTGCCCGATGCCAACCCAGAGCACAGGCAACCGCAACCGGTCGTACAGCGCCTCGGAGATCGATCCAAGGGCGGCCGTCCAACTGCTTCCATCATCGTCTGCAACGTGCGCGCCTCTCGATACGCGGGTGAGCTCCGCGCATGTGTCGATCAGCTCAATCATCTGCAACGGGCCGACTCCGTAGTAGAGCGGATCGAGATCCTCGTACACGGCCATGCGCTCGCCGTTCGATTGTCGCGAGCCGCTGCGAACGACCCGCTTGCCATCGTAGGCGGTATCAAGGATCGGATAGTTCTCAGCGGCGCTCGTGGTTACGACCCGCCAGCGACCAAGCCGCCGCAGTTGCAGCACGAAGTTCTGGACTTCGTCCTCGGTTTCTTCCTGCATTTGGGGAAGCAGTGCGCGAATCCTTCCGTCCACCTGCTTGGCCATCACGGCGACGCCTGTGCGCCGGTCCGTGCCCACGCGACTTCGCCGCGCTGCCTGCACAACAGTATCCACCTTGGCCTGCGCGAGCGTGGTCACGCCGTACCGGACCGTAGACTGCACGCGGTAGTCGCCAGGCGGAAAACAAGAGGCTCTCGTAGCCCTAGGGTCGAGAGCATTCGCCTCAGCGTTGGCGCGATGCAGAGGAGGCGCAAGCAGAGCGGACACGCCCGACAGCAGGCACAGCACGACGCGCGTTCTCACGGCAGTAGGTACGAACATGAGGGGTCTCCACCGCGCCACGGACGTGTGCAGAAAAAGCGCGCGATGCCGACCGTCCCCCAATCTGCGGCATCGCGCGTGGTCGCGTGCGGTCTAGCGCCGAGCTAGACGCACATGTGAAGCGGAGGCGTGTTCGGAGGCGGAGGCGTGCAGCCGCCACCGCCGGTCGGCGTGTAGCAGCACATGAAAGGCGGGTTTCCGGGGCAGTTCATGCCCGGCCGCACCTGGGTGAAGCTGACCTTGTACTTCAACGATCCGGGCGGCTGGGTGGGCGCGAGGCCCTTGCACGTCTGGTTGAGCTGGGGGCAGCAGAAGCTCTGCTGAGCGCTCAAGCAGAAGCAGAGTGCGTGGCAGTTCCACTGGCCGCTCATGCCGGCCGGGATCGGACAGCGACAGAAGATGCTCGGCGGAGGCAGACCGGCCGTGCAGATGTGGTTCTCGACACACTGGCCGGGAACCGGGGAGACGCTGTTGGAGCCCGCCGGATCCGCATCCGCAGATGCAGCACAGAAGGCAAGGCCAATACATGCGCCGAGGATGATGAGAGAGTTGGAAAGGAATTTCATTCGTATTCATTCCACGTCGTGAGCTCATCAGATCCCTGAAAGGCGGCGCTCACGAATACCGCGCTGTAGGAGGCAAGGGCCTTTTCTCCATGCCAACGCTCATCCTGACACCAAGCGCAAGGCACGTTCAATCCAGGAACGCAACCGCACTGAGAGTCTACTGAGACCAGAAATGCCATGTTTTACTGGATATTCACTATGCACCGAAACATCACCACAAGGATAAGACAAGCATGGCGCTTTGAGCGCACTGCGCGACCGAGGAGGTTCAGGGGCGCCGCCTAGAACGCCCCAGAATGGCCTCTTCACCTCCGATGCAGCCACGACGCGTTCCGCTGCACTAACTCAACCTCTGCGGAGGAGAGTACGACGGTCCCGCAAGGAATGTAATCACGATCGCCAAAGCCCCGTGCTGAAGCAGAGGCTCATCTCAACCAACGTGACCATCGCGGCGAATGGCCCAAGCCTTACTGCCCGGGCCTAAGCGCCTGCGAGGCTCGCCTTGCCCTACGTGAACGAGCTTCTGGGCGACTGGATCTAGCTAGCACGACACGTCGCTACTGCCGCGCTCCCGCCATCGGGTGGAACGAGTCAGCAGGACCCCTGAGAAAGCGCATGCAACGACATGCGCAAGTACCTAGCAACGCGGCGTATCGCGCCGGACACTTGCACATGTTGTACGTCTTGGCGTAGCCTCGCATCGGAGGCGAAGAGTGGCGCTCGATATGACCCCCTACACGTCGGTCACGCCGGAGTTTGAAGAAGCCGAGCGAACGACCTTTCTCGAGGGCCTGGACGGCGCACTTGAAAGTGAGCGATCGACCGCCCTGGTCTGGTTGGAGCACTTCCAGACGCTCCGCAGCATCATGCATCTTGTGATGGGCGGGCTAGTCCAGCCCGGCATCGAAGATGGCGAGCTGGGATTTCAACTTGTGAGCAACATCGACGAAGCTGCCATGAAGCGCATCGAGAAAGCGGGACTGTTCGCGGACAATGACCCGAAAGAGAAGGGGGATCCCTCGCTCAATTAGCGTGGTCTAGGTGTCTCTGCCGGCCCCGTCCTGCGCCCAGCCGACCCGCCGCCGGATGCGGAGTTTGTATCCCACGCCGCGAACGTTCGCCATCAGACTGGCATCGTCTCGCACGCGCGTGCGATGCCGTTGGACCCGGGCGTAAAGCAGCTTCTAGGCCCTCTCTCGGGGGGGCTGCCTCCCCATAGCCGATCGCGGCCTGCGACGCTAGATCTGTCCACCTGGACGACATCTCGGCGCAGGCCTTCCACCTGCGAACAGGGATCGACTCCTTCAAGCAGCGCGCTAAGCTCAAGCCCAATGCCCGGCCTTTTGACCATTTGGACCTCCGCCCCACCAGTGTGCGGATGATCTGCTCTGCTGATGGCCTCCCCGCCGCCATCTCAGGCCCTTTCCTTGTCGGTCAGTTGAATCCGACCAGGTGGCGAGCTCAGTTGGGTCAGGTCGCCCTGCACCTTGGGCTAAGCAGTGAGGGGGGCGCGAGCTTGGCTGCGCCCCCCTCGGTGGTCACGTGCTGACGAGGACTAGAGTGTGGCCGTGCGAGTTCGAGTCACGGTCCGCGGCTGACCACAGGCATCGACAAAGCTCAGCGTAATGGTGATGGAGTCGCCGATGGCGATTGATTCGCACTCCATGTAGTAGCTGTCCTTCCACCAGTATGTGCCGTCGAAATAGGGCTCACCCTCTTCGACCTCAACGGGGTCAATGGGGCTGTAGTCGCCGGCGGCGGCGTGAATGATTGCACTCGCCGTCACGGGGTGGCACACCGAGGCCTTGCTGCCACCCATGCGACGAAGGCAGACCCTGAGACACCACGTGCCAGTTCCCGGTATGGGCTCCCACATTTGGACCGAGGGTGTTCCGTGGCCCGAGGGTGCCGCAGTCGCGACGGCCAGCCCGCCCAGAACCAAGGCTAGGACGAGTGCTTGAGACACAAGCTTGAATCGAAGTTTCATTCCACATCTCCGTTTTGAGCGAACGGCTCGTTCGCTCTCCGATAGATGCTACGGGCGGACATCGAGCGGTGTACTGGACTAAGGTCGGTGGTCAGGGGTGTCCGTATGGCAGGTCCAGTTGAACCGGGCGAGCCCGAGCCTGCGGTGGTTGCCGCACGGTTGTCTCAGTCGACCCTCAACGGCGCACGCTTCGGCGCTCACCATGAGGGGCCGGGAAGACGAAAGAAGGCGTGCGACGGCGAGGGCGGCAACGGGCTCTCCTAGCTCGGAATCCTGGCGGCTTTGCCGCCCCTCCGCGGTGGCCGGGCGAAGAGCCTGCGGAGTACCGAGCCAGCCGTGGTGTCCTACCTCCTTCCCCCCTGTGGGGTAGAGGCTGGCTCGGTGCCTCCGACTCACGCCCGAAAGTGAGCGCTCTTGAGGTCAAAGCCGCGGGCGCGGATCAGGCTGTCGCCCCCCCACGGGAACCCGAGACAGCTCGGGCCCCCCGCCACGACCAGCCAATTTTTGGAAGCGGGGCGTAGGTAGAGGGATCCGCCCCTTTCCCGCCGCGCCCGCACATCTGCTCGCACAGCCTTGGTAAAGCCGTCAGCGCTCACGCTCAACCGAACCCCAGCGTGACTTGCCGGTGCGACTGGGAAGGAATGCCTGCGCGGGCTACTAGGAGGTCTTCCCAACACACCCCGCTCAGGGTTGGAAGGGGCGCCTAGTGCTTAAGCGCTAGACAAGTAGTTGATAGACGCGTAAGGCAGGTTTTCTCAGCGCACTCTTGCGAGGGCCACGAATTCCCGAGCTCGACACGCTGACCATGGCGCAATGGGGTCGCCCTGGGACACCGCCGGCTGGGCTGCGCTACCTGGCCAGTGTAGGGGCGGAGATCCCACCCGGGGTCGGGCTTCAGTCCGCGGCGCGTCGAGTCGGGGGGAGGTCGCCTCCGCCTACATCCATGGGTAACACCCGGCTCGACGTCGTCGGAATTCCGATGAACGCCCCGAGGCTCCGCGCGTTACTAGGCAAGCTGGAGGGCGCGCGCGGGTCAGTCTCCTTGACTGTCTATCGTCCGAAACCCATTCCGATGAGCCCGCGCGAGCCCCCAGCCCCGGGGCCTCGCACGCTTCGGGGAGGGCCCGGGGGAGATCGCCTGTCGTGATCGAACCCGGGTCCTTGCAATCATGGGCTGTCAGTCACGCCGCCATAACAGCGCGACCGCGCGACATTCCCAGCGGAGCGCATCATCCGCGGCCGTGAGCAGGCTACTCGGAACCAGCCAACTTCGAGCAGACGTCTTCAAGGTGGGCGCAGGCCTCATCTAGCAGGCTCTCTGCCCCGCGCGGATTGCGTGACGAGACGTGAAGGCACCTGGCGACCGAGGCAAGCTGGGAGGCCGCCTGCGTGTTCCCGCTCGCTAAGGCGGCGGCGCGGGCATCTTCTACCGCCACGAACACCTCAGCGATGTCGCTGGGCAAAGGCGGCAACACGATCGCGAGCCGCCTCACCTCATCCAAGAGCCCCCTGAGCACATACAGATTCTGAGGCAACACCATGTCACACCTCCCCTAGCTGGCATGCAGCGTAGGTCGGGGCATGGTGACCGTCAGCGCGGATCCGGCTGGATCCTGAGACGCCCCTGAGATGTTGACTGGATGCCGAACCTACCCGGCGCGCCACTGCAGGTTCAACCTGTAGCCCACACCGCGAACGTTCTCGATCAGATTGGCGTCGTCGCCCAAGCGCTCACGCAGCCGGTGGATGTGCACGTACGCCAGCTTCTCCGCCTTCTCCGGGGTGACGGCATCGCCATAGCCGATTACATCCTGTGCCGAGTGCATCCGTTCAGGGGCCTGCGCCATGCGCCACAGCACGCTGAACTGCGTAGGCGTCAGTTGCACCTTGCGTCGGCCAATCCGCACCCACCCACCCTGAGGAACGAGCGTCAGGGCACCGATCCGCAGTCGCCCATGGCGGCGATCGGCGGCCCTGCGCACGAGTCCCTCCACGTTCAATTGCACGACCTCCCGGCTCAGCCGTTCTGAATGAAGGCAGAGGTCGGCTCCTTCAAGCAGTGCGTGAGACTCGTAGCCGACGTCCAAGCGCGACACCACGACCAGAACGCCAAGCTCACGCCGCGGATGGCGACTTCGAATCGAGCGGCATAGCTGCCAACAGTCTTCCTCGCCCTCGAAGCGGCAGCCAAGAACCAAAACATGAGGACGAAGGGTCTGGATGCGGGCGAGTGCCAGATCACCGTCAGCGAGCCTGTTAACGCTGTATCCCCCGGGCGCAGCCTTCAAGTAGCGCCTTATGCGATCAGCCCCGCACGGCGGCACAACACAAGCACCTGCACGAACAACGCGCCCAGTGCCGTCAGGTGCCGCAGCCGGAACTCGTTGATCGTGCGGAAGTTCGGCGTCTGGCGACCCGTCACCGCCATGAAGTCCACCCGCACCTC